>JBFXKW010000001.1:0-882093 GCA_050173345.1 Alphaproteobacteria bacterium
GATTTTCGGGGGGGTCAATTGGCGCGCCGCGATTCGGTGGGAGAACCCACAAATAACCGGAAATACTCACTAAAACCCGGTTCCAACCCCCTCACCACCCGCGCCAAACCAACTGTCGTCTAACATTCGCGTCCGTCCAGTTCGACAACGAGCTTCAATGAGGCCGCGGCAGTGATGCCGCGGAAGATCGGGCCGGTGTGGAAGGCCAAGATCGACGGCCCGATGCTTCAATGAGGCCGCGGCAGTGATGCCGCGGAAGATCGCCGCGCGCCGAGCTGCGCGAGCAGATCGCCTGGCTGGCTTCAATGAGGCCGCGGCAGTGATGCCGCGGAAGATACCGCGCGCCCAATCGGGGCCGGCCAGGGAGGGGTTGCTTCAATGAGGCCGCGGCAGTGATGCCGCGGAAGATTCTCGCTCGGCTCAGGCAACTGGATTTGCATCGACTGGCTTCAATGAGGCCGCGGCAGTGATGCCGCGGAAGATACCGTCGAGCGCCTGGCGTCGCTGGCTCGACCAGACGCTTCAATGAGGCCGCGGCAGTGATGCCGCGGAAGATGCGGCAACCGGAGCGCAGACCGTGCCGCAAGTCACAGCTTCAATGAGGCCGCGGCAGTGATGCCGCGGAAGATCCCGCAAGGCAACTCTCCGACAACAACCCGGACGGCACGCTTCAATGAGGCCGCGGCAGTGATGCCGCGGAAGATCCGACACCGGCCTGAACACCAACACCGCCGAATCCGCTTCAATGAGGCCGCGGCAGTGATGCCGCGGAAGATGATCAAGGCACGGGCATGCACGGAACGGTCGAATATGCTTCAATGAGGCCGCGGCAGTGATGCCGCGGAAGATCTGATCTATGCCGCTACGGCGACATCGGCACGCTGGCTTCAATGAGGCCGCGGCAGTGATGCCGCGGAAGATACGACGACCGGGGCCGTGGCAGGTCGCGGGATCGCGACGCTTCAATGAGGCCGCGGCAGTGATGCCGCGGAAGATGAGTTGATCGCCATCAGGCGCTCGCGGATGGTCCGGTAGCTTCAATGAGGCCGCGGCAGTGATGCCGCGGAAGATACATGGCGCTCGGCAATGTCGACACGGACGGCGACGGGCTTCAATGAGGCCGCGGCAGTGATGCCGCGGAAGATCCGCACCACCAGGGCGTCCATCAGGTCGCGCTCGTCGCTTCAATGAGGCCGCGGCAGTGATGCCGCGGAAGATTAGAGCGCGGCTCGTGGAGAGACGGATCGGGGCCAGAAGCTTCAATGAGGCCGCGGCAGTGATGCCGCGGAAGATATTTCGACGTTGCTCTCGCCGAGCTGACCGAGGAAGTGCTTCAATGAGGCCGCGGCAGTGATGCCGCGGAAGATGTATCTGGGACGAGGAGGACGACAATGCTGAAAATTGCTTCAATGAGGCCGCGGCAGTGATGCCGCGGAAGATGTGTCGCTTGATTGACGGTCTGGGCACCAGCCGCATCGCTTCAATGAGGCCGCGGCAGTGATGCCGCGGAAGATCCTGCGTGGTCGGGCGCAGCGGCAATACGGTGCTGGCTTCAATGAGGCCGCGGCAGTGATGCCGCGGAAGATGCTGTCTCTGGCGCCGTCAGGAATTTGGGCTTGACCGCTTCAATGAGGCCGCGGCAGTGATGCCGCGGAAGATCGGCCGTGGTTATCGCGAGTTTGTTCAAGCCGAAAAGGCGCTTCAATGAGGCCGCGGCAGTGATGCCGCGGAAGATACTAGCTATCGCCAGTCCTGAAACCGTTACTAGCCCGCTTCAATGAGGCCGCGGCAGTGATGCCGCGGAAGATGCTGCCGACGCTTGAGAGATATATCCCACTTGCCGCGCTTCAATGAGGCCGCGGCAGTGATGCCGCGGAAGATTAACTTGACAATCTAGTTGTCATTCTTTGTCCTGCTGCTTCAATGAGGCCGCGGCAGTGATGCCGCGGAAGATGCTCCTGATGGCCTGGTCGCTCTCGCTCGTCACCGCGCCGCTTCAATGAGGCCGCGGCAGTGATGCCGCGGAAGATGTTGGTATTGGTTCTAAACAGATAGCTCAAGTATACGCTTCAATGAGGCCGCGGCAGTGATGCCGCGGAAGATCGGCCTTACCGCCGAGCGTCACGTCGTCGGTGGCGCGGCTTCAATGAGGCCGCGGCAGTGATGCCGCGGAAGATCAAGGCCGGCGACTATTTCCAGGTCGGCACCGAGCTGCTTCAATGAGGCCGCGGCAGTGATGCCGCGGAAGATACGCCGTCGTGCTATGGCTTGAATATGAAAATGACAGCTTCAATGAGGCCGCGGCAGTGATGCCGCGGAAGATAATCATTTAAAGTTGTTTGTGAAGGTGGGCTGAACACGCTTCAATGAGGCCGCGGCAGTGATGCCGCGGAAGATTCCATTGAGGCGCCATAACAAGTCACTAGCTCCGAAAGCTTCAATGAGGCCGCGGCAGTGATGCCGCGGAAGATGCTTCGAGCGCCGGAAGGACGAAGCGAAAAAGGCCTACGCTTCAATGAGGCCGCGGCAGTGATGCCGCGGAAGATAGACGGGGCAGAGGAGACCAGAGCAGATGACCCGCAGGCTTCAATGAGGCCGCGGCAGTGATGCCGCGGAAGATCAAGATTGACGATCTCTACGTCGCCGCCGGTGTCGACACGCTTCAATGAGGCCGCGGCAGTGATGCCGCGGAAGATGCAACTTGGGAGCTCCGACCCGCTGAGCGGGCGTAGCTTCAATGAGGCCGCGGCAGTGATGCCGCGGAAGATCGTGTTGAAGATGGCAGCGCGTGCCCAGTGGACCATGCTTCAATGAGGCCGCGGCAGTGATGCCGCGGAAGATTGCCTTGATCCCACAACCCACTGATTAAGGAGATACGCTTCAATGAGGCCGCGGCAGTGATGCCGCGGAAGATCCGCACCCGCTCGCGATACAGCCCGGCCCGCATCAAGCTTCAATGAGGCCGCGGCAGTGATGCCGCGGAAGATCCGCCGCTCGGTATCTCGATCTCCACGGCCTCGCTCGCTTCAATGAGGCCGCGGCAGTGATGCCGCGGAAGATGGACCTTCCCCCAGCGGCCACGACATGACGCCCCATAGCTTCAATGAGGCCGCGGCAGTGATGCCGCGGAAGATGCGCCGCGCAAATCACGGTCGGCGTGCGTGGCGATGTGCTTCAATGAGGCCGCGGCAGTGATGCCGCGGAAGATTATGGAGCTTGTTTGTATATATGCTCAGAATAAGGAAGCTTCAATGAGGCCGCGGCAGTGATGCCGCGGAAGATCCGGATCGGCGCGGTGGCCGCGAACATCAATCAGTTGCTTCAATGAGGCCGCGGCAGTGATGCCGCGGAAGATAACACGATCGGAGTTGTCGACTCTATTAACTCATTGGCTTCAATGAGGCCGCGGCAGTGATGCCGCGGAAGATAGGCCGCAATCGGATGGCCTCCACGCTCTTGCCCTGGCTTCAATGAGGCCGCGGCAGTGATGCCGCGGAAGATGACGGCCGAGCAGCGTTCGGCCAGGCGTGAATTGGACGCTTCAATGAGGCCGCGGCAGTGATGCCGCGGAAGATAGGGCGGGCTGCATGAGAACGCAGAGCTAGAACCAAAGCTTCAATGAGGCCGCGGCAGTGATGCCGCGGAAGATCAACCGAGCCGCTCACGGAGCCCGTAACAGTGACATCGCTTCAATGAGGCCGCGGCAGTGATGCCGCGGAAGATCTGAACGAACATGTCAATCACGTCCGACATGTCCGGGCTTCAATGAGGCCGCGGCAGTGATGCCGCGGAAGATGTCTGTTCTGGCCCCTTTGGACGATCTTGGATTGTGGGGGCTTCAATGAGGCCGCGGCAGTGATGCCGCGGAAGATTCCGCCGTGCCGTGGCCACCGGAGCGCGGCTGCCAGCGCTTCAATGAGGCCGCGGCAGTGATGCCGCGGAAGATCGTCTCGTCTCCGCCGAGCCGCCAGCCGGTCACCAGGCTTCAATGAGGCCGCGGCAGTGATGCCGCGGAAGATGCCGCCGGCATCGCGGATGAACGCACCCTTGCCGCCGCGGCTTCAATGAGGCCGCGGCAGTGATGCCGCGGAAGATAGCGTCCATCGACCGCAACCCGCCGCCCGAAACGCGCCGCTTCAATGAGGCCGCGGCAGTGATGCCGCGGAAGATGAAGTTCACTTTTGACTGCGTGCCCTAGCCTGTTTTGCTTCAATGAGGCCGCGGCAGTGATGCCGCGGAAGATCCCCGAACCCGTGGACGCCCTGACCCCTCCCTCATCTGCTTCAATGAGGCCGCGGCAGTGATGCCGCGGAAGATCGATGAGGGCGGGGATGTCGGTGCGGGCATGGGCGATGCTTCAATGAGGCCGCGGCAGTGATGCCGCGGAAGATGACCTGTACGACTTCGACCAGACCATCCGGTTCGCCGTGCTTCAATGAGGCCGCGGCAGTGATGCCGCGGAAGATATGATCGGCGACTTGGTCGATGCCATAGACGGCGAACGGCCGCTTCAATGAGGCCGCGGCAGTGATGCCGCGGAAGATAAATTTTTCATTATTCACCATAAACATCTAATACAGCTTCAATGAGGCCGCGGCAGTGATGCCGCGGAAGATAACCCAGCATCCCGACGTGGTGCCGCTACGACAACCGCTTCAATGAGGCCGCGGCAGTGATGCCGCGGAAGATGAGACAAGGCGGCGCAGGTGAGGACATCGCTCTATCGGCTTCAATGAGGCCGCGGCAGTGATGCCGCGGAAGATCTCGCGACTTCGAAGAAGATGCCGAAGAAGGAGGTGATGCTTCAATGAGGCCGCGGCAGTGATGCCGCGGAAGATCTTCCTCCATCCCCTGACATCCCGGCCCAAGTCGGGCTTCAATGAGGCCGCGGCAGTGATGCCGCGGAAGATCGAGCGATGTGGTGTAGCGGGGCGCTGTTTGGGGCGGCTTCAATGAGGCCGCGGCAGTGATGCCGCGGAAGATACGGTCCAGGCGGAGGACGGCTCGGGAGGATTCCAGCCGCTTCAATGAGGCCGCGGCAGTGATGCCGCGGAAGATAACTATGAGAAAAACAGGATGGACTCCCAGCACACAGCTTCAATGAGGCCGCGGCAGTGATGCCGCGGAAGATCATAGTAGCTGTATACACTTCATCTTTAGCTAGACCGCTTCAATGAGGCCGCGGCAGTGATGCCGCGGAAGATTCCATTGTGCATGTTGATAGGAACCCCGTTCCAGGGGCTTCAATGAGGCCGCGGCAGTGATGCCGCGGAAGATCATGCTCGGCACTTCCTGGTAGGCGCTCGGCATTCGGCTTCAATGAGGCCGCGGCAGTGATGCCGCGGAAGATTCGATCGACGATCCGAGGCTAGAACGCTCGACCCCGAGCTTCAATGAGGCCGCGGCAGTGATGCCGCGGAAGATGCGGCGAAGCTCTATGAAGGCCAGCAGAAACGAGTAGCTTCAATGAGGCCGCGGCAGTGATGCCGCGGAAGATCACGACGGCGCGCGGGCGGAAGATCGTGGAGCTGACGCTTCAATGAGGCCGCGGCAGTGATGCCGCGGAAGATGGTCTACGCCTCGGGCTCGCCGGCGCCCGTCTACGTGCTTCAATGAGGCCGCGGCAGTGATGCCGCGGAAGATCCAAGCCATCCTCGAAGCCAGGGGCCGGCTCACCAACGCTTCAATGAGGCCGCGGCAGTGATGCCGCGGAAGATCGGGCTTCCATGTGTCGCTGAGCCTCTACCTGCATCCGCTTCAATGAGGCCGCGGCAGTGATGCCGCGGAAGATGTCGCTGTTCGTCGAATCGGGCGGCGCGGTTGCGATCGTGCTTCAATGAGGCCGCGGCAGTGATGCCGCGGAAGATAGTGCCGGCGGCGAACGCGGAGATGACCGTCGCGGCAGCTTCAATGAGGCCGCGGCAGTGATGCCGCGGAAGATCCGGACAGCCTGCGAGATCGACGACATGCTCCGGGCCCAGCTTCAATGAGGCCGCGGCAGTGATGCCGCGGAAGATCAAGGTCGCGCCGACGCCCGACGCGGACATGACGATGCTTCAATGAGGCCGCGGCAGTGATGCCGCGGAAGATCGGGATGATGACCAATCACGAGCGGGTCGGCCTTGGGCTTCAATGAGGCCGCGGCAGTGATGCCGCGGAAGATATAACTGGCGAACGTCAACGTCGAGACCCTGACGCCCGCTTCAATGAGGCCGCGGCAGTGATGCCGCGGAAGATGGGCACCCAGGCGCAAGGGGCGGCCGATGGCGACGCAGCTTCAATGAGGCCGCGGCAGTGATGCCGCGGAAGATAATGGATTGTGGGCGGTGGATTGAAGCTAGAAGTGAGCTTCAATGAGGCCGCGGCAGTGATGCCGCGGAAGATGGTCAAGCAGTGGTGGGACGACACGGAGCGAGTGAAGCTTCAATGAGGCCGCGGCAGTGATGCCGCGGAAGATGGAGGGTAGCGTGAATAATCGACAGCGGCGAGAGATGCTTCAATGAGGCCGCGGCAGTGATGCCGCGGAAGATCCTTCTCGTCGCTGTAGACCATCACCGTGCGCGCGGGGCTTCAATGAGGCCGCGGCAGTGATGCCGCGGAAGATTCGTCGTCACTCCGTCGGTTGCGTCAGGGCGTCCAGGCTTCAATGAGGCCGCGGCAGTGATGCCGCGGAAGATGGCCGCCCTCCAAATGTCGGGGGCGCCTGCCGAATCGGCCGGGCTTGCGAGAGGTTGCAACGGGCTGTTCTCAGCGGGCCTCCCGTCACGCCCTCTTGACTCTTCACGATGTCAAAGAGCGCACCGAACATCAACAGCTTACCCCGCTTGCGAGCGCTGGCCGGGCGCTGCGGAGTGTCGCAGCGCTCGCGCGGCGGCAGCGTCAAATAATAATAGCCTCGCGCCGCACGGTTTCATAGCGCCGTCCTAGGCTTTCGACCTGGGGGTCGATGCGGTCGGCATCCCCCATGTCGATGATCAGCACATGGTCCTCCTCGCGCTTGATCAGCCGCTCGAGCGCGGCCGCCAGGTCGGCGCGCCGGCGCGCGGTCAGCCGGCACTGGAAGACCGAGAGCTGCAGCCATTGGCCATAGCCCTTCATCAGGCGGAAGACGCGCCGCCAGCGCTTCGGGTCGCCGATGTCGTAGGTGACGATATAGAGCCGCTCGGCCGCCATCTCATCAACGCGGCAGGTAGTGCGGGTATGAGTCGAGCTCGCCGAGGAGATGGCGAGCGAGCAGGCGCGCCTGCACGGCGAGCAGCCGGCGCATGGTCAGGCGATAGCCGAAGATCGGGTGCGTGGTCTCCTGGTCGAGACGGCGCTCATAGCCGGCAATGAAGGCCTTGCGGCCTGGCGGCTTCAGCGCACAGGCCGGGCCGGAATAGACGAAGTCATCGGCCTTCACCTCGCCGTTGTTGATGGCGTTGACCACGCTGGAATCGGCGAGCAGCGGCCGGTAGGGCTCCATCATGTCGAGCGCGAGCGCGGGCCGGCCGTGGCGCGGCCGATGATAGAAGCCGAGATAAGGATCGAAGCCGGCGGCCGCGAGCGCGACGTGCCAGGTGCGGGCGAGCAGGGCATAGCCGAGCGAGAGCAGCGCGTTCACCGGGTCTTCCGGCGGGCGCCGGTTGCGCTTGTCGAAGCGGAAGGCGGGCAGGGCGCCTTGCTCCGCCGCGCGCGGCGGCGAGAGCAGGCGCTCGAAGTGCCGGAAATAGACCGCGGCCGCCTCGCCCTCGAGGCCGAGGAGCTCCGCCGGATCGCGCGCGAACTCGGCGCGCTCGGCAAGGCGCTTCAGTTCGATGAGCGCGGCCTCGCGTTGGCCGAGGGCCGCTTCGTCCTTCCAGTTGCGCCGGAGCATGGTGCGGGCGTTGCGGATCTTGGCGGCGACCAGGCCGCGGGAAAGCGCGAGCGTGCGGACGTCATCGAACGCCGTCCGGTATTGCGCGATGCGCACCGAGACATTCTTGGCGCCCGCGCCGGTCGTGTGGCCGAGGAACCAGCCGCCGGACGAATGCCAGGCGACCGGCACCTCGCGCGACATCAGCTCATGCAGGAGTGGCGTCGAGACCGAGACCGGCCCGAGCACGACGAGCTCGGAAACGTCGATCAGGCGCGCCTCCGAGCGGCCCTCCTCGGCCTCGATGAGGATGGTTTCGCCCTGCTTGCGTAGCCGCGCGCCGGGCGACTGCACGTAGAGCGGCAAGGCGGGGTCGTCGGCCGGCGCGAGCGGACGGGGCACGCCGCGCCCGCGCAGGAAGTTCACCTCGTCGGGCAGGCAGATGCCGGCGAGCGAGCAGCGCGGACATTTCGGGCTGTTCTCGAGCGGCGGCGGCGGCTTGGCCGAGGCGGCGGCAAGCCTGAGCTCATGGATCGCACGCAGGGCCCGGTCGCGCAGCGCGTCGTCGAGCACGACGCGCACGCGCTCGCGGCTCTCGGCGAACCAGAGTGCGCCTTCATCGACCCGGTAGCCATTGTCCTCGAGCACCAGCGCCTGGGCACAGACCTGCACGCGCTCGGGCTCGTAGGCGCCCTCGGCCACGTGCGGGCGCTTGCCCTTCTTGTAGTCGACCGGCGTGACCAGGCCGTCCTCCGCCTCGACCAGGTCGATCTTGGCAATCAGGCCAAGGCGTTCAGAGGAAAGCGTGACGGCACGGGTCTTGAGCTCGGCGCCCTCGGCGACGGTGCCCGCATCGGCCAGCGCCGGGCCGCCTGCATCGACCCGGGTGTGGACGCGACGGCCCTGCGCGGTGTCGCCGGAATCGGCCCATTGGCTGTCCACCCATTCGAGCCAGGCGAGCCGCGGGCAGTAGACCCACTCGTTCACCATGCGCGCCGGCACCAGCGGCGTCTCGGCCGTCGCCGGCGGCGCCGGAAGCTCGAGCGAAAGCTGGCGATCCGGGCGCTCGGAGGACATGGGCACCTCGACTTTCCGACCGGAATGACACGAAAGCGATTAAGAATTCGTGGACCGAGGGAGGAATAGCGGTCCTATTTATCGACGAACAGAAATGAGGAGGATAAAAGAGAAGATAAAATATATCAATAGAGATAAATGATGTCGATTGCTTCGACAAATCGGTGTCGGCGGCGCTTTTATCTTAGATAGTATGGAGATCAGCGCCGCTGAAACCGCCTCATCCAAGCAAACGGTCCGCAGCTGCTCAAGACGGAGTAAGCCAGTAGAGAATCTCGTATCAGGCTCGCTACCTGAGCTTGTTACTGACAGGCCGAGCGCGTGTCACGTTCATGAACTTGCCGTTCTGGATACGTTGCGCACGGAAGAGTTCGACCACACCGAGCTTGTGCAGCTCGTCAAGGGTGGTTTCCGCGATATTTGGATGAGCCAGAAACGCTTCGATCGCCGTACGTGAGAGCGGTGTGAGCCAAATCGGCCACAGGAAGAACCAGTCGCGTTCGTCGCGCATGGCGCCCACGACCTTCTGTCGCCGCTTACGTGGTGTTGTTGCAAAGGAAAGGAAGCCAATAGCGGCAAGGCGGTTTGCTCCGTGAACGGTAAGTGCCGCGCCACCACCGCTGGGGTCATCGAAACGTAGGGCGTAGCGCTGATCCTCCTCGGGATCCCAGCGGAACGCATCCGCATCGTCGTCACGCTGCCAGGATGTAAACAGCGCCTCCGCGATCTTGGCGGGATCTCCCATGTTCGGTGGAGATTTGAGCCTTTCGAAGCGTCGCGGAAGTTCGCCACGTGGGACATCGACCAGGCGCTCTAAGAAGTTCTGGTGCCCTTGGCCAAACATCATGACGAGCGGAGCAGCCTGTAGGCCGCCAGATTTCGTCCTTGGCCACTCCGCCATGAGCGCAGCGCACAGTGCAGCGTTGGTTTCGTTGCTTCGAACCTTCAACATATGGGTACGGTAGCTCGATGGATCGAACTGGCTGACGTTTCGATTACCAGCCACGTCGAATTGCGCCGCGAGTGATGCGATGCCCTCTGCTGCGGCGCTGGCTACCGACTCTTCATCCGTCGTTTCAGCGAGATGCAGCCGCGCAACCCAGGGCGGCCCGCGCCAGGAGGTACGCGGCCGCCAAGCCGGCCGCGCAGTCTCGAGTGCGCGCAGCAGACCGAGGAGGGCGAGGAACGCCAGCAGATTGTCAGGCTCGAGGCCGGGCAGGTCGAGCAAAGTAGCCGTGGGCGGCGGATCGAGCGGCGAGGTCAACGTACCGTCTCCAATTCGGCACGCTTGGTCTCTATGACGAGCCCTTTGCGCTCCGCCTCTGACTGTCGGTGGTCGGCTAGTCTGAGTGTTGCCTCGAGCCGGGCCAGCCCCCATGGACCGTAGCGCCGCTGCAGCCTCGAGAACAGATCAATCCAGGACGCGGTCAGCGCGGCGAGCGGGCGTGCCGGTAGCGCGGTGACCACACCGTCGCCGAGGTCAGTCTCGAAGCGCTCGCCCTCGCGCGGCCACTCGACGGCGGGAAAAAATGGCCGACCGTGCCCGTGATGTGTGCCGACCAACCAGAGCACCAGTTCAGGGTCATGCGCATCCTTGAGCCGTGGGTGAGCCTCTGCGAAGCCGAGCGAGGCTACTTCGTGCCGTGCCCCTTGGCATAGGCCGGAGCGCCGTAGCGATTGGGCCCAGGCGCCACGGCTGCTCGGCAACCTGGCGCTCTTGGCAAGATCGGGCCCAGCAATGCTGGCGAGTTCGTCGCCGCCATACAGGAAGCACTTGAAGTCCGGATGTGCCTTGCCGGCATCGTGCAGGAAACCGGCTAACGCGACGTCCTCGACGAGTACGCCTGGAAGCCCGGCTTGTTCTGCGAAACGGCGAGCAAAGCCTTCGACGCCACCGGAATGCGCCGCGAGCGTCACCGCGTGCCCGATTGCGCGGAAACTATCATCATCCTCGGTTACGGCTTCGCCACCCCCCTCGTTGCGATCAGTCTGTTTCGTCACCCGAACCTCAATGGCGAGCGGCCGACCATCGTTCGAGCGGGTCAACGATGGCCTACTAGTTATCCGAAATGTAGAGGGACGATCGATATCAGGCTCGAACTCGGCGAGGATCTCAGTGTTGCTCAGCTCCTTTAGCTCGTCGATGCGCTCACGCTCGTTTTCCGCACGAAAGCCGAGCTCGGGCGAAGCCCGCGTCAGGCGCACGATGTCGCGGCCGCGGTGCTCGCGGTTGGCTTCGCGTCCACGGTCGCGAACGGGAGCTTCCGAGCCAGGCGCCCAGCCCCATCGATCGCAGCCACCATAGGTTGAGGGTACGACGACAAGATCGCCCGGCCTCAGATCATCGACCTTTTCTATCAGCTTCGTTTCGTCGCTCTCCTCGCCGCGCCAGCGAAATGCTTGGCGCTTTGTGGGAGCCCGATCTCGGACATCGTTTTCGGCGGCGCCGGCCTCGACATCCGGGATATCACCGAGCCGAGCCGTTCCCTTTCGAAGCCACTTCCGAGCTTCGTCTATCGGTACCGAGATTGCTTCCAGAGACGAGGGTGGGCACACGCGCACACGATCGAACCAAACGGCCTCTCTATCTTCTTCGCCGAGGTCTGTACGCCACACGATCCCGACGTCGGGGGGGCCGGCACCGGGGCCGTGCAGATAGAGCGAAATCTCAGGGTCAACCGCTGGGATAGGCGATGTCCGGCTCCAAAACTCGATGTCACGCGGCAGCAGGACCGGTGCTTCCTGGCAAGGCGCGAGGTATGGCTTCAGGGCCTCTCCCGTCGGCACCCAGGCCAAAGCGGCTGTGATACCGAATTCGATGACGCGCCTCGCCGTCTTTCCCTTACCTTCCGTGATGCCCTTTTCGACAAGCAGGTGCCACGTCTCCCGGGCCGCATCGCCATAGAGCGGATCGGAGGCATTCTTCGAGATCTGGTCCGAGGCTGCGATGACGGCAGCCCTCGCCTCGATATCTTCGCGCCCCATTCTGTTCAGCCGGCCGAAGCGCTGACGCATGCAGTCAAGCGGCGCGATCTCAGTGACGAGCGCATCGAAGTCGAGATCGGCACCAGCCTCGATCGACTGGGTCGCCACGACAAAGAGTGGACGATCCGATGGCTTCGTTTCCCGCTTGGCCATCATGCGCGGCAGCAGGCCATGTAAGGTCTCCGCCCGGTCGAGTTCACGTACACGCCCAATCAGAAGCGCGATGTCGGCGATCGCTTCTTGTTGCAGCTCTTCGCCGGCCGAGGTATCCGCGCTCGCTTTCTCCGGCAGCGGCCGGGCACCCTTCTCGATCAACGCCTCGAAGACGTGCCGCGCCCGTCGCACGCGGTTTACCACCACGGCGACGACGGTGGCGGTGCCGCCTCCGGTACGGGACAGCGCCCAGGCCCTTTCTGCAAATGCTTCTTCGAAAGCGTCGTCGGTGGATTTGGCCTTGACCTCGATCAACTCAGCCGGCTTGGCGGCATTCAAACGCTTGCCAAGCGTCTTGTTGGTTCGGTCCTCGTCGGACAGCCTAAACGGTGCCTCAGTGTCGGTGTGCTGGGTGGAAAGCGTGGCAGAAAGCGTGACGGCTCGAAACGGTGAGGGGGCCGCATTTTCGCTCCAGGAGGGCTGCTGCTGGAACATCCGCGAGGCCCGGATCGTCTGTTCGAAGGGCTGCGAGAGGTGCGCTTCGTCGAGCAGAAGCAGCGCGTCCGCGCCGAGCAGGCCGGCGTGAACCGGCCGCATCGTGTCGGACACCCCATAGCCGCGAAACAGAACACGCGACCCCACCTGGTCGACGGTCGAGACGACAACGGTCGGCTGGGCAGGCGTGCGGACCCAATCGGGTTCCTTGGGTACGCCGCCACGCAGCCGCGCGACCGCCAACGGAGGCTTGCCTTCTTCGGCAAGGCATCGAAGACGGTCTGCCACACATTTGAGGATGCCGTCTTGAGCCGAATCCAATTTATTGGCGATGTCGCGGGCCCGGTCATAGGCGCTATCGACGACGAGCCGGCGGTCCACCACGAACAGGACGCGCACCGGTGCACATCGCTCAGGGCCGCGATCTGCTTCGAGTGCCAAGTGAAACACAGCGATGTCGATCGCCGCGGTCTTGCCGGTTCCAGTCGGCAGGTCGAGCGCGAAGGGCCAGCCGCTCATGCACACTTGCTGGGCCAGCTGGCGCTGCCATGGAAATGGCTCATAGCCATGCAATTCTTCGAAGAATGCGGCGAAGTCGTCTACCCCGAGCGTGTCGGTCATCGGCGCAGCCCCACGCCCAAAGGCAGGCACAGGCCGAACCCGTGAAAACGGCCGGCGCCGATGATGACGGGCCCCGCCACTCGATCGGCGAAGCGGAGCATCACGTGACGACGCGGTCGATGGGAGAACTTCGAACCTTGTGGGAAGCTCCAGTCCGGTCGACGCCGGTTGCCCCGTGCCGGATAAGCAGAAGGCGCGCCTTCCAGCGCCGAGTGCTTGTGAATTTCGATCTCGACGGGCTCGGGAAGGCCGATGTTTCGGCAGGCCGCAGCGATCAGCCGCGCCTCCTTGAGCACGTCGCCATGATCAGGAAAGCGATCGAGGAGAAGGGGCGTGGCGCTCGCCCAAATCCTGGCCGGGCGGCACCAGCGCCCCGGTTGCAGCGAGGCGCGCGACGGAGAAGCGGAGCGCGTCAGCGTCCAAGCCACGTCCTTCGTCAGATGTAGGGTGACGCGGGTATTCTCGTTCCTTGCGATGCCGGCGAATTCAGCGAGTGCCTGCAGCACAGGACGCCGATCCGATGCAGCAACGCCGCGAGGAAGAACGATGGCGAAACCCAGTAGATCGCCCGTCGAACGCCGCCAGCCGACATTCATCAGCGGAACGATCGACAGATGCGGCGCGCTCGTTGGCGCGCCATCCGACTTATGGCCCGAGACGATCTCATGTGGCGGTTGTGGGCCAAGTTCCATTAGCGCCGCACGCACACGCTTGGCCACATGGGCAAAGCCCAGAATATCGGGGCGCATGCCGCCATCGTCCTCGAACACGAACCAGTCCGGCGCATCACCGAAAACGCTTTGTACAGGCTCCGACATCTCCGGCTGCTGCGGTGTACGGTAACGCGCAGCCATCCCTGTGCGAGGCCACTCGCCATTGGCGAGCCATTCTTCGAGCTGCTTAAGGCGCCCCCTGTGGGGAACGCGCAACGGGGAGGCGCCATCCTGCGCTGGCTGCCAGCGTCGTTCCTGCTCGGCGCTTATATCGCCGACGAAGCACACGCGGGCAAAGGACGAAGAGTGGCCCAAGCTGGCGACGCGGCGCGCAAGCGAGGCGAGTGCGGTGCGCTGGTCATTGCTTGGTGCCGCGTCCGACCAAGCGAACCTCACCGTCGGGTGCGTCGGGATGATGGCGCGGAAGGTGCGTGCTTGCCGCCGTCGGCGCTCGGGCAAGACGGCAAGTTCGTTGCCGCGAGGGTCGTTGGGGGGCACGAACACCGTGGGTGTCGTGCGCTCATCGCACTGGTCCGAAGGATCTGCCTCGATCTGGGGTGCACCGAGGTTTTCGAGCCATTCCAGCGCCTCACGTTCGCCCGGATCACATCCGCCATCGCCCCAGGCCTGAACCAGGGCCGAAAAGACCCGCTCGGGATGAGGCGGCCACTCCGCGCCGCTGCCATCGGGCAAGCCGGCGCGATAGACGCCAGTGAGCAACTCGATTTCCAGCGCGAGCATGGCGTCACGTTGCCTCGCCGGTTTCCGCCTCGCCTTGAAGCGCTTTCTCCCGGCTCTGCTTGACAAGTTCGACGAGCTTGGCTTGAGGAGTCAGGACTAGGTCTTGCTCGTTCCAGACGACGCCGGCCTGGCTGGCCGCCTGTGCAGCCTCCTTGGCCAGCTGGCACGCCGCCTCGAAATCGATGTCAACCGGCTCCGTTTGGCCATTGGATCGGACGATCTCGAAGGCGGTGGGCGAATCCGCCTCGGGCACGAGGTCGCAGCGCGATCTCAGGAAGTAGCCGTTCCGATCCTGCGCCGCCACTGCAGCGAGACCTAAAGCAGCGAGGGTGGTTTGAGCCGCACCGTCTCCCGCCGAAGCCGTGCCCGAATTGCCAATGAAGCGGAGGCGCCGCAACGCAGCGAGCGACAGGACAACGCTATGCAACGCATGGTCTACGCTGACCCCGAGCGGCGTTACGCTCGGCGCGATGTTCGAGTGATTGATTTCCGATGGCCGAACTTCTTTCGCCTTCTTGTCCTCGGACGCCATGGCCCAGTCGCCATCCGGCAGCCGATAGACGCGCACCGCGCTACGAATGCCGAGCGGATCGATCCGGCTCCCGGTCCGTTGCCCGGAAGGCTTTTCGACTTCTCCTGTGCTCGCATCTGTTTCCGTCGCCACGCCGATGCCGATGATCTCCGAGACGATGCAACGCGGGAACTTGGCGCCGAGACCGCCGCCCTCGCCGGTCGAGTTCCAGGCGCCGAATACCAGTGCGCTCGGCGAGAGCTCATAGACGGCGCGGGCATGCTGCGCCTTTGCCTCGATCAGCCGCTTGCCGGCTTCGGTGTCCTTGAAGCGCGTACCCTGGAACTCGGAATCGCGAACGATTGCATCGAACACGCGGTGCGGCGCGTCGAGCGTGGTGATCTTGCCGATATCACGCACCTCGGTTTCGCTGAAATCCACCGCGATGACCGGAAATGCGAGCATCCCTGCCTCTCGCGCCAGCCCCAACGCCTCTTCCAGGCGGTTCGCCTGGCTCTGCACGCTGTCGATCAGCACGCACAGCACGTTTTCCCCATTGATCCGCCGGCGCTCGAAGACATGCCGAGGCGGTTGGTTCCGCCCCTCTCCTGGATAGGTTGGCGGGAAGATTTTGTCGCCCGGTCCACCCGCGGGCTGAAGCCTACGAATTCTCCGGATCGCGGCGTCGGTTTCGACCGCGCTTCGCAGGCGCTCTAAGGTCAGCGCTCCCATCGGTCCTCCTCCCATATTCTCTGTTGCGGCGTCTTCTGGGGTTGCTTGCCATGAACGACAGTAAATCCTTCCTATTCCGATCGCAAGCTCACGACAAAATGTGTGGATCGACAGTCATGGTGCTGTCCGATTTCATGGAATGACGGAATTTCGCCGTCCTATTGGCCCTCATCAGCGCCATGCCAACGCCGATACTGCCCCTCGTCAAGGCTCGCTGCTGCTCGTGGCCGGCTCCTCGGGCGCCAGCGTGAGCGAGACCTCGGTCGGGTAGACGTAGTTGGCGCCGGTCGAGGCGTCGATGATGGCGCCGATGCCGCCGCCGAGCAGGATGTTGCCGAAGGTGGTGCCGACGAACTCGGGCGAGTAGGAGACCCGCGCGGTCTCGAAGCCCGGCTTCGCGCAGGTCACCGTGATGTCGTTCTTGCTCTTCTCGATGTGCAGGCTGCCGGGCGTCCCCGCCACCGCGCCGAGCTGCTCGCTCTCGCGCTCGACATGGCAGGTCGCGCCGCTCGGCGTGGTGGCGATCGCGATGCTCTGCGACGAGCCCTCCATCACGGTGGCGCAGGCGCTGAGCGCCAGCCCGCCGAGCATGGCGGCCGATGCGGCGGCGATGGGCCTGATGCTGATCATGGTCTCCCCCTCTTGGCTTTTGTTGTACGGCGCGCGGCGATGGCTTCGCCTTGCGCCTCGGCGCACTCAACCATGTGGGGGTGTCAGAATCGGGCGCCTCGTTCGGCCGTCGTGAAGGCCGCGCGAGGCCGGCGGGTTAGGGCTGCTCGGCCAACCTGAAGTTCCGGTGCCGGTGGGCCTGCTTCATCGTCGCCTTGAGCTCCTTGGGCGCGAGCACCTCGACGCCGTCGCCCCAGGTATAGAGGTGCCAGCACATCTCGAGCAGCCCGCCGGCGCGGAAGCGCACGATCAGCGCGCCGTCATCGGCCTGCTCCATCACCTGGTCAGGGTGGAACCGATACTCCGCCGCCGCCTCGGCCGCCTCCGGCTTGAAGCGCCACACCACGTCGTGCGGCGGCTCGCGATACACGCCGAAGGACTGCTTGGCGAAATCATGCAGCGAGAACGCCGGGTCGCGTGTGAAGGGCCGCTCGCCGATCTTGACGCCGCGGATGCGCGAGAGCTCGAACAGCCGCGCCTCGCCCGGATGCAGGTTCGGCGACATGCCGACCAGATAGTGCCGGTTGCCGAACAGGAAGCCATAGGGCTCGAGCCGCCGCCCGCTGGCGCGCTTCGAGCGCAGGTTGCGATAGTGCAGATAGAGCTCGCGGCTTTGCTTGATGGCGAGCCTGATGGTGTCGATCACCTCGGGCTTGATCACCGGCCTCGGCCCGGGGCGCATGGCAAGCCCCTCGGCCTCGAGCAGCGCCTCGAGGTCGGGCTCGATGCGCCGCGCGATGTTGGTTTGCAGGCTCGCCATGATCTTGTGCATCAGCCCTTCGAGCGAGGCGGCGCGACGGCCCTGGTTGTCGCGCTTGAGGAGCTGGATCGCGGCGTCGAGGTCGGCGAGCTCGTCGGCCTCCACTCTGCCGGGGGTGACCGCGCCAGGCACCGGGATGCGCCAGCGCGGCCGGCGCTCGTCATCAAAGAGCTGCTCGGTCTGCGGGTAGAGGCGCTGCACGGCGTCGCGCATGCGCTGCGCGGTGCGCCGGCCGACGCTGAAGTCCCGCTCGATATCGCCCAGGCTCAGGCCGGTGCGCGAGCCCTGCATGGCGAGCGCGAGCCGCAGCACCCGGTCGGTGACCCCGTAACGCATGGCCATCCCCCCATGACGTCATCCGGGGCTGACCGCATCGGTCGCCCCTTGGCGCGACTATAGGCGAACGCGGTCCGCGCGAGAATCGCATCACAACCGGCTCGATCCGGCCGGACGCGGCCCAGCCACGGCAACCGAACGTTGCCGCGGTGCGAGGGGAAAATTGTTTCCGGGCGCGGCAGCGCTCGCCCAGGGTCGCGGTGGCAGTGAGGGGCAGCGCGTCCCTTGCGGCAGCAATGGTCGTCAGGTCCGCGGCATCGATGAATTTTCCGATACTCTTTTTCTCGGTGAGATCGGCGACGTGCCGCTCGGCATCCTGCTTCGCGTTGCACGAGCGGGGGCTCGTCCGCGTCGACTCGCGGCGCGCGCGATCGATGACCAGTGCCGACCTCGCGCGGTCGGCGTCGGCCGCCACGCCTCTGCGCGGCTTGGCCTGGTTCGGCATGTCACCCCTTCGCGGCTTGTCCATCTCGGCCTGTCCGGTCTTGCGGGCGCATTGCCGCCCGCAGGCGGTTGGCACTCAGCGGGCATGAACCGTGCCAGGCAGAAGCCCTTGATTTCTATGGCTTCTGCTTGGCTGCTGCGATCTCAGGTGAGCGAAAAACAACAGCGGGCAGGAAGGGTTGCTGCTCCAGCAGCCCGGCGCCGCGCTTTCGAGCTCGTTTTTATACTAATTTTATATGTTGTTTTCATATCATAACATTTTCTTGTCGTAAATATCCTTGCAATACGCACCAGCGGGGGTATCCTGCAAATACCCGAGTCGAGAGAGGTGGAGGGAGTTGGCCAGGCAGGCCCGCGGAATTTGATGGGAAGCAGCTTGCACCGCGTCACCAACGCTAAAGCGCCACGAAAACGGATTCGTGGTTTCCCGCTGCCATGGAGGGACTGAACCATGATCTCGTCTTCGACTTTCTCGTGCACCCGATCGGCCCATCGGTGGTTCGGCGGGCGGTGTAGGCGGTCCGTCGCGCCCGACTGTCGTTGAGATGCGACCGTTGAGGGCGGATGCCGCCCGGACCGCCGTGCGGCATCCGGCCTTCCACCGAACCCGAAGCCGAACCGCGCGGCCTGCCGAGGTGCAGGGCCGCGCACCGAAGAGGTGTGTGATGAGCAGAGAGAGTACGCCCTATCCGGGCTACATCATCGAGGTCGGCGAGACCGCCGCAGGCGTCGCGCTCAGCGAGCGCGGCGGCTACGCCTTCGTCGCGGCCGACCGGCGCTTCGCCGCGCTCGAGGCACGCAAGTTCAAGACGCTCGGCAAGGTCATCGAGGCGGCGTGCGAGATCGTCGGCCGGCGCGACGCGCAACGGCGCCGCCAGGCGCCGCCGCAGGACCGGCGCTATGCGGCGCGGGCCGGCTGAGATTTCGGGATCTGGAAACCAGCACGGAGGAAGAGAGCCATGGATGCGTTCGTCATCGGCTTCATCGGTTTCGTCCTCGGCATGGTCGCGACCGCGGCGGTCGTCGCGTTCGCACCCCGCGAGAAGGAGGAAAAGCTCGTGAAGGCGGAGGACTGGGAAATCCAGATGGCGGCCTCCTCGCTGATGTAGCTACGTCGCGGCCTGGTCACGCCCGCAGGCGTGACGAAGGCCGCGGCACCCTCTGCCGGTCGTCGGGACGTGAACTTCGGCACCCCTTGGAAGTTCATCGCTCCCCGTCCGGCAGCGTCGCCCAAAACCAGCAGGGCGGCGTTCGCGGCCGGTGTCGCCCCCTGGCGCTCCTCCCGTTGGCAGGCACGCCGCCGCGTGACGACGGAGACCGTTGCGAAGAACCGCGCAACGGTCTCCGCTCGGTCACGCCGCAACAGGAAGAACGGAAGACAGAAGACAAAGGTCAGGCGAGGCGTCGTCCGACGCGACGGCTATTCGGCTTGCCTTCGCTGAATTGGCGCGATGGCGCGGGCTTGGCCGCGTCGGCTCTCGGCCAGCAGCCACTCCCTGAACGCGCGCAGTTTCCTGAGCTTTCGCCGGTCGGACGGATAGACCAGGTAGTAGGCGAACTCCAGCGGGCGCGACTCGTCCGAGATCGCGACCAGGCGTCCGGCGTCGAGATCGTCCGTGATCAGGCGTGTCTTGGCGAGCGCGATGCCGCGCCCGGCGAGAGCGGCGTCGATGACGAGGCTCGACAGGTTGAAGCGCGGCCCGCGGCGCCAGTCGACGTCCCGGATGCCGGCGGTCTTCAGCCACATGCGCCAATCGGGGCAGCTGCGGTCGCGTTCCTCGCTCTCGTCGTGCAGCAGCGTCGCCTGCGCGAAGAGCTGACTGGGGCCGTTGCCGCCGAGCTTCTCGAGGAGCGCGGGGCTGCACACCGGCATGACGCTCTCGCTCAAGACCTGCTCGGCGATCAGCGCGTGGTAGCGGCCCGGCCCGTAGCGGATGGCGGCATCGACGCTATCGACGCCGAAATCGACGACCTGCTCGCTCGCCAGCACACGCACGTCGATGTCGGGGTGGCGCTCGATGAAGCTTTCGAGCCGGGGTGTCAGCCATTTGGCGGCGAAGGACGGCGCGACCGACAGGGTGAGCACGCCCTCGTCGGTGGCCTGCCCGAGCCGCGCGAGCGTCGCGCTGATCCCGTCGAAGGCCTCGCTCACGCCGCCGAGGATGCTCTGCCCGGCGGCGGTCAGCGCGAGGCCGCGCCCGGTCCGCTCGAACAACGGCACGCCGAGATGCGCCTCGAGCTTCCTGATCTGGGCGGTGACCGCGGCCGTGGTGACGAAGAGCTCGGCGCCGGCCTCGGCGAAGCTGAGATGGCGCGCGGTGGCGAGGAAGAAGCGCAGCGTGTTCAGCGGCGGCAGGCGCCGCGGCGCGCTCGGCCTCGGCTCGCTCTCCGATTTCGCCACCAACGAGACGGCCGTGGTCGCCATCATGCGGCCTCCACACGAGCAGGATCGCCGACATGCTCTCTAGCTTCTTGGAGCGGTCGGGCTTCGCGTCTGCGATGGATCGCGGCGCAATGCCGTTCCAAACGATCCCGCTCCAGGCGCGCGGGCGATCACAATTGCATCTTGGCATGCTTCTATCTCAGAAGATGGCAAAATGCAATGTGCAATTATTATAAGAACACTATATAAATGTTAATTATGAATGGCCTGACGCGGCGGGCTTCGACGAGCCTCGGCCGGACTATCTGAACAAGCCTTCCAGCAGGACGGGCGGCAGGCCGAGGCGGCGCGCCAGGCCGGCGCGGTCGGTGGCGGCCGGATCCTTCAGCACCTCGCCGAGCGGGCGGCTGTCGAGCTTGACGTCGGCCAGCAGCTCTTCCTGAGTGACCATGCCATCGCGGTCGCCGTCGAACGCGGCGTGCAGGCGTTCCATCCCCATCCCGTCGGCGAGCAGCATGCCGAGCTCGACCGAGCCCTGCTCGCGCGGCCGCAATTGGGGGCCGTGCCGCTCGTACCAGGCGCCGAGGCTGCGCCTCAGATTGTGCACGTCCGCGAGCGTCAGGCCCTGGCCCGGGGATGACGCCGCGAAGCGGTAGCCGGTATCGACGCAGGCCTTGGCCGGCTTCGCTTCGCAGACCGGGCGCGCCTCCTCGATGAACGACTGGAAGGCGTCCGCGTCGGCCTCGGGCGATGGCTGCTGGGCGGCGACGGCGGGCGCCCATAGCAGGAGGGCGATGAATGGCAGCGCGCGCATGGAGGCGATCGTGAAAGCCCAATGCGGTGAAAATGCGGCCGTCGGTTCGGATCGCTTATCGCTTCGGCGCGACACTGGAGGCTGCATGCCCATGGCTCTATCATCGGCGCCGCATCCGTCCCGCGATACCGGCAGGCGAACCATGCCGCCAAGGCAGCCTCTCTCCGTCTTCGACAGCCACGAGGTGACGAACCAGCCGCCGCCGCTCGTGGACTACAACCTGTTCGACAGCGACCCGGTGCTGCGCGCCGCGCTCGCGCGCGAGGGCGCGGCCTGGGCCGAGGACAAGGTCCGCGCCTTCGGCGCCGCGCTCGGCAGCGAGCGCGTGGCGGAACTGGCCGACGCCGCCAACCGCCATCCGCCCGAGCTCCGCGCCTTCGACCGCTACGGCCGGCGCATCGACGAGGTGGTCTACCATCCCGCCTATCACGAGCTGATGGCGCTGGCAAAGTCGCACGAGGTCCATTCGATCGCGTGGCGCGAGGCGCGGCTTGGCGGGCATGTCGCGCACATGGCGCTCGAATACCTACTGGTCCAAGCCGAGCCCGGCGTCTGCTGCCCGATCACCATGACCTATGCGTCGCTGCCGGCGCTGCGCAAGCAGCCGGAGGTCGCCGCCGAGTGGCAGCCGCGCATCCTCGCCGCGGCCTACGACCCGCGCTTCGTCCCGGCGGCGGAAAAGGCCGGCGTCACCATCGGCATGGCGATGACGGAGAAGCAGGGCGGCTCCGACGTGCGCGCCAACGCGACGCGCGCCGTGCCGCTCGGCGCCGCGGACGAGTACGCGCTGACCGGCCACAAATGGTTCTGCTCGGCGCCCATGTCGGATGCGTTCCTCACCCTGGCGCAGACCGAGGCCGGGCTGACGTGCTTCCTGGTGCCGCGCTGGCGGCCCGACGGCACGCGCAACCCGTTCTTCATCCAACGCCTCAAGGACAAGCTCGGCGATCGCTCGAACGCCTCCTCGGAGATCGAATATCGAGGCACCTGGGCGCGGCTGGTCGGCGAGGCGGGGCAGGGCGTGCGTACGATCATCGAAATGGTCCACCACACCCGGCTCGACACCGCGCTCGCCGCCGCCGGGCTGATGCGGCAGGCGGTGGTGCAGGCGGTGCATCACGCCTCGCACCGCGTCGCCTTCCAGCGCTTGCTGGCGGACCAGCCGCTGATGTGCAACGTGCTGGCGGACCTGGTCCTGGAATGGGCGGCGGCCACCATGCTGGCCACGCGGGTCGCCCGCAGCTTCGACGAGGCGGCGGCGGACCCGGCCGCCGCCCCATTGTCGCGGCTCATGGTCGCGGTCGCGAAATACTGGCTCAACAAGCGCGTCCCTGGTCATGTCTGCGAGGCGATGGAGTGCCTGGGCGGCGCGGGCTATATCGAGGAATCGGGGATGCCGAGGCTGTATCGCCAGGCGCCGCTCAACGGCATCTGGGAGGGCTCGGGCAACGTCATCTGCCTCGACGTGCTGCGCACCTTGAAACGGGAGCCTGCGGCCGTCGAGGCGCTGTTCGCGGAGCTGGGAGCCGCGCGCGGCGGCGACCGGCGGCTGGACCGCGCGATCGAGCGGCTCGCGGCCGGCCTGCGGGAAGGCGCAGCGCGGGAATCGGACGCGCGCCGGCTCGTCGAGGCGATGGCGGTCACGCTGCAAGCCGCCCTCCTGGTCCGCCACGGCCCTCCACCCGCAGCGGACGCGTTCTGCGCCTCGCGGCTCGCGGACGAGCGGGGCGCGACCTATGGCACGCTGCCGGCCGGTAGCGCCTTCGACACCATCATCGAGCTCGGCCGCGTTTCGGGCTAGATGTGCGCTCGCGTTGTAGGAGCTTATTCCAATCCGATCTACGGGAAGTTAGAGTGAGTGTCTAGGATGTGCTCCCGTATTCATTTTGACTCGATGGATGACAGAATGACAAGTCACTTGCGCTTCGACCCATACGAAGGAATCTATTATAGGAAAGGCTTCATAAGTGGATTCAAGTTATTGTTGCTTGGTGAAAGCCATTACAGCGATAGCTGTGACCGAAACATAACTAAGGAGTATATTTCAAATCATATAGACGGAAAAGAAACGAAACCAACTTGGCGAGCGTGCGAGAGGCTACTTTCCAGTTGCTTCCCTTCAGTTGGGCAAGGTGCAGATATCTGGCGATACATTGCTTTCTCAAACTTCGTCCAGGTACCCATGTCTTGTAGAAAGTGCCGCCCGACAGAAGGTGATTGGAAGACCGGGTACGAAGCCTTTCCAGAGTTGCTAGCCCTCTTGCAGCCAGATGTCATGTTAGTGCTAGGAAAGACGATGTGGGAGGATTGGTTGCCCGGCCAAGAGTGGAAGTGGGGCATTACCGATCTGAAACAGCCGGGAATTAGAGAGGGTTCCGATACGAACGGAGTGATATACACAAGGGAAGACGGCGGAAAGACGGTATCCGGTTTTGTTTATCATCCAGCCTCATATGGTTGGTGCTGGCAAGACTGGCGGTCGACCGTAGAGTGGTTGTTTCTAGAAGCGAAAAGAGTCGTGAACGCTTGATATAGCGTGGCTGATTGTGCCGGGTTGTCCTGTGGAAATTAAGTATCGCTCCATAGTCTGACAGTTGAGGCGATGGCGATTGCGCCGCAAGCCTCCCTTCTGGTCTGCCTAGGCCCGCCGAATCGCATCGATTTGGCCGGCGAATCACGCTCTACTCGATTGAAAGAAGAAGGCGATTCTCTGGTCCTGCCGGCCTCGAGAATCCAGCCTGGGGGCAACGAAGCGGAGCTGCCATGAGCCAAGCCAGCACCGGAATGGCGCCGAAACGGCGTGCCGTCGCCCGGCCGAAACGCCGGCCGACCCGCGCGGAGAAGACCGAGGAGACGCGGCGCGCGCTCTTCATCGCGGCGGGCAAGGTGGTCGGCAAGCACGGCTATGCCGGCGCCTCCATCTCGCGCATCACGAACCAGGCCAAGGTGGCGCAGGGCACCTTCTACAACTACTTCGAGACACGCCAGCACTTGTTCGACCAGTTGCTGCCGGCGCTCGGCGGCGACCTCCTGGAGCGGATCAACGCGCGCGTCGGCCCCGAGCCGCGCGGCGCCGCGCGCGAGGAGAAGCGCCTGCGCGCCTGGTTCGCCTATCTCGACGAGCACCCCGAGTTCCTGCGCATCCTGAACGAGGCGGAGATCTTCGCGCCGCGCGCCTACCAGAGCCATATGGAGAACTTCATCCGCGGCTATTGCCGCGCGCTCGACCGCAGCCGGTCGCGCGGCGAGACGCGACGGCTCGACGACGAGACGCTTGAGGTCGTCGCGATCATCCTGCTCGCGGCGCGCGGCTATCTCGGCCAGCGCTATGCCCGGCGCAACCGTAAGCCGATGCTGGAGGCCGCGGTGCGCGGCTACATGACGCTGGTGCGCCACGGCCTGTTCCGCAAATAGCCGAGGCGGCTTCGCACCCACGCCGGTTTGTGACAATCAGGTTTCATCGCCCGATTCCCGGCAGCCGGCGAGAAGCGACATAAATCTGCAAACCCGCTGACACATTGGCCCGGTACGACTCCCCGCCGACAGCACGGTGAGGGAGTCGCCGGGATGCAGCCTGCCGTTGCGATCACGCAACTGAAGAAGCGCTTCGGCAGGAACACGGCCGCCGCGCTGGACGGCGTGGACCTCGAGATCGCGCCCGGCGAGATGGTCGCGCTGATCGGCGCGTCGGGCTCGGGCAAGTCCACGCTCATGCGCCACATCGCCGGCCTCGCGGTCGGCAACCGGAACGACGGCCCGTGCTGCGTCGACGTGCTCGGCCGGCGCATGCAGGCCGATGGCCGGCTGTCGCGCGACGCGCGCGCGATCCGTGCCCAGGTCGGCTTCGTCTTCCAGCAGTTCAACCTGGTCGGCCGCCTGCCGGTGATTACCAACGTGCTGACCGGCGCGCTCGCGCGGACCTCCTCCTGGCGCAGCCTGACCGGGCGTTTCCTCAAGGAAGACCGCATGCTCGCCATGCAGGCGCTCGAGCGCGTCGGCATCGCGCGCTGCGCCTATCAGCGCGCCTCGACGCTGTCGGGTGGCGAGCAGCAGCGCGCCGCGATCGCCCGCACCCTGGTGCAGCGGGCCGAGATCATCCTGGCCGACGAGCCGATCGCCTCGCTCGATCCTGAATCGGCGCACCGCGTCATGCGCATCTTGGCCGCGATCAACCGCGAGGACCGTAAGACCGTGGTGGTCTGCCTGCATCAGGTCGATTTCGCGTTGCGCTATTGCGCGCGGGTCGTCGCCCTCAAGCACGGGCGCATCGCCTTCGACGGGCCGAGCGCCGCCGTGACGCGCGGCTTCCTGCGCGAGCTCTACGGCACCGAGATGGAAGACCTCGGCGGCCTCGACTCGCTCGAGGAGGGAATCCCCAACCATGCCGTCGGCCTCAGGCTCAAGGCCGTCGGGGCGGATGGGTAGTCGCGGCATCCCCAGCGTCAAACCTCAGCATCGGGAGCAAGGAATGTTCAGGCGAATCCTCATGGCGGCAGCCATTGCCCTCGGCCTCATGGCCGCGCCGGCAATGGCGGAACCACTCAAAGAGATCAATTTCGGCATCATCTCGACGGAGTCGAGCCAGAACCTGCGGCCCAAATGGGACCCGTTCCTAGCCGATCTCGAAAAGCAGACCGGCATCAAGGTCAACGCCTTCTTCGCGCCCGACTATGCCGGCGTGATCGAGGCGATGCGCTTCAACAAGGTCCAGGTCGCCTGGTTCGGCAACAAATCGGCGATGGAGGCGGTCGACCGCGCCGAGGGCGAGGTCTTCGTCCAGACCGTGGACGTCGAGGGCAACCCCGGCTACTGGTCGGTGCTGATCGCCCACAAGGACAGCCCCTATAACAACTTCGACGACGTGCTGGCGAACGCCAGCGAGGTCACCTTCGGCAATGGCGACCCGAACTCGACCTCGGGCTTCCTCGTGCCCAGCTACTACCTGTTCGCCCAGAACGGCGTCGACCCCAAGAAGGTGTTCAAGCGCGTGCTCAACGCCAACCACGAATCGAACGCGCTCGCCGTGGCCAGCAAGCAGGTCGATATCGCGACCAACAACACCGAGAACCTTCGCATCATCGAGAACAAGGCGCCCGAGCATTACGCGCAGATCAAGGAGATCTGGAGATCGCCCTTGATTCCCTCCGACCCGATCGTCTGGCGCAAGGACCTCGACGACGAGACCAAGGCGAAGATCAGGGGCTTCTTCTTGAACTATGGCGTCTCGGGCGATGACGTGGAGCACGCCAAGGAGGTGCTCGCGGGCCTCGACTGGGCGCCGTTCCGGCCGTCCGACAACAACCAGCTGCTGCCGATCAGGCAGCTCGAGCTCGCCAAGGACCGCGCCAAGATCGAGGGTGACGGCAAGCTCTCCGCGGACGAGAAGACGGCGAAGCTGGCCGAGATCGACGCCCAGCTCGCCAGCCTGCAGGAGCAGGCCGAGAAGCTCCAGAAGGCCCAGTGACCGAGCGTATGACGGGGCGGCCGCGCGACGCGCGCGCCGCCCCCGATTCCGAGGGCCGGTTCGGCGCCGTCGCGCTGCGCCGGCTGCTGCTCGAGGGCGAGGCCCGGCACCGCCGCTCGTTCCTCAAGACCATCCTCATCGGCGTGCTGCTCGCGCTCCTGATCTGGTCGTGGGACGGCGCGGAGATGCGCCCGCTCGACCTGATCCTCGATGCCGGCAACATGGTCGAGTTCGCGGCCGGCTTCTTCCCGCCCGATTTCCACGATTGGGAATTCTATCTGGAGGAGATGGTGATCACGGTGCAGATCGCGGTCTGGGGCACCGCGCTCGCCGTCGTGTTCGCCATCCCGCTCGGGCTGATGTGCTCGGCCAACATCGCGCCGGTCTGGCTGCGCCAGCCGATGCGCCGGCTGATGGACGCGGCGCGGGCCATCAACGAGATGGTCTTCGCCATGCTGTTCGTGGTCGCGGTCGGGCTCGGGCCGTTCGCTGGCGTGCTGGCGCTCTTCGTGCACACGACGGGCATCCTCGCCAAGCTGTTCTCGGAGGCCGTCGAAGCAATCGACCCGCGCCCGGTCGAGGGCATCCGCGCCACCGGCGCCAACGTGATCGAGGAGATCGTCTATGGCGTGATCCCGCAGGTCATGCCGCTGTGGATTTCCTTCACGCTCTATCGTTTCGAATCGAACGTCCGCTCCGCCACCGTGGTCGGCATGGTGGGGGCGGGCGGCATCGGCGTCATCCTCTGGGAATCGATCCGCGGTTTCTCGTTCGACGCGACCGCGGCGGTCATGATCATCATCATCATCGTGGTGACGCTGATCGACCTCGTCTCGTCGCAGCTTCGCCGGTTCCTCATTTAAGGCGGAACGCTATCCTTTCACCACCATACGGACGCGCTCGGCGGCGAAGCGCGCGACGCCGAACTCGATCGGCTTGCCCGCGCCGTCCACGTTGAGCACCTCCGAGACGATCAGCGGCCGCGAGCGCGGCTGGCGCAATAGGCGCGCCTCCTCGGCGCCCGGCAGGCGGGCGGTGATACGGGTCAGCGCGCGGGTATAGTCCTGCACGCCGAAGCCCTGCAGCGCGCGGGTGATCGAGCCGGTGCGCCGATAGGCCTCGATCAGCCCGTCGAAGCGCGCCTTCGGAAAATAATGCCCCGAGACGCTGATCGGCCTTCCGTCCGCCTCGCCGAGGATTTCGAGCTCGATCAGCGGGCTCGACGGCGGAAGCTTCAATTCGCGCGCGATCTGCAGGTCTTGCCGCTCGTCGCTCGCGCGCAGCAATTGCCCGCCGGGGCGGCGGTTCTGCGTGACCAGGATCTCCGAGAAGCGCGTCCGCGCGCCGAGTACGTAGTCGAGCACGTTCTCCTGCACGAACATGCCGCGGCCCTGCTCGATGCGGATCAGGCCGCGCTCGCTGAGCGCGGCGAGCGCCTGGCGGATGGTATGCCGGTTGACCTCGAAGCGGTCGGCGAGCGTTCGCTCCGTCGGCAGCTGCGCGCCCGGCTCGAAGCCGCCATCGGCGATCTCCTGGGCGAGCCGCGCCTCGATCTGGCGCCAGAGCGTGATCCCTGCGCCGCGGTCGAGCGCGCCGTCTGCGTCTAGGTTTGTCATGGAAACGTCATGGATCGGCCATTGCTTTCGCGCTGAACGCCGATAAGATAACGTCTAGTCATCTAGATGTCTAGATCAATTTTGGCAGTGATCCATGGCCCAGACCCAGTCGCCCCACGTCGCGCGGCGGACCCGCTGGCTCTCCACGCTGTCGAAGGCGCGCTACGGCGATCTCAGGACGCTTTGGGACAATTTCCCGAAGAAGCCCGAATGGCGCCGGCTCAAGCCGCCCGAGACCGGCATGGTGATGGTGCGCGGCCGGATCGGCGGCGACGGCGCGCCGTTCAATCTCGGCGAGATGACGGTGACGCGCTGCGTCGTGCAGGTCGTCGATGGCGCGGTCGGCGTCGGCTATGTCGCCGGGCGCAACGCCGAGCATGCGGAGCTCGTCGCTGTGATCGACGGGCTCGGGCAGAACGCGCTCGCGGAGCAGAGCGTCGCGGACGGCATCGTCGAGCCGCTCGCGCTCTTGCAGCGCCGGCTCGACGACGCGGCATCGCGCAAGGCAGCGGCGAGCCGCGTCGAGTTCTACACGCTGGCGCGGGGCGAATGAGCATGTCGGGCGCTGCGGAAGCCGCATCGCTGCGTGCCGGCTTCGGCGATCCGGTGAGGGACGCGCAGGCGACCTTCCGGCTGGTGCTGGAGGCGATGGCGCGCCCGGGCCGCGTCCAGGAGATCGCGGCGACGCTCGATCCGCCGCCGGGGGTGCATCCGGCGTCCGCGGCGATCCTGCTCACGCTGCTCGACCACGAAACGCCGGTCTGGATCGAGCTCGCGTCGGGGCGGGACGAGGCGGCGCGCTTCTTCGCCTTCCATTGCGGCTGCCCCTTGGCCGAGGCGCCGGAGGAGGCGCGCTTTGTCCTGGTCGACGCGCTGCCGCAGGCGATGGAGCGCTTCCCGGCCGGTAGCGCGGAGCGGCCCGAGCTCTCCGCCACCCTGATACTACAACTGAAGGCGCTGGACGGCGGTACGCCGGTCGCCTTGAGCGGCCCCGGTATCGAAGAGCGCGCGCGGATCGCACCGCGCGGGTTGCCGGCTGCGTTCTGGGACATGACGCGCGACAACCACGCGCTGTTCCCGAGCGGCGTCGATTTCATCCTGGTGGCTGGCCGCGCGATCTGCGGCCTGCCGCGCACCACGCGCGCGGAGGCCTAGATGTACGTCGCGGTCAAGGGCGGCGAGAAGGCGATCGACGCCTCGCTCGCGCTATTGGACGAGGCGCGGCGCGGCGATCCGCGCCTTCCCGCCCTCACGCTCGAACAGATCGCCGGGCAACTCGGCCTCGCCGTCGACCGGGTGATGGCCGAGGGCTCGCTCTACGATCGCGAGCTTGCCGCGCTCGCGGTCAAGCAGGCGCGCGGCGATCTGATCGAGGCGATCTTCCTGCTGCGCGCCTATCGCACGACCTTACCGAGGTTCGGCGACAGCGAGCCGGTCGCGAGCGCGCGGATGGCGGTGCGCCGGCGTATCTCGGCGGCGTTCAAGGATATTCCGGGCGGCCAGGTGCTCGGCCCCAGCTTCGACTACACGCACCGGCTGCTCGATTTTTCTCTTGCTGCTGGTAGTGACCCGCCGCCGGCGCCGAAGGCCGACCAGCCGCTCGATCCCGACATGCCGCGCGTCACCGACACGCTCGGCGACGAGGGCCTGATCGAACCGAACCCGCCCGCGACGCTTGGTACGCCGGTGCCCGATCTCACCCAGGAGCCGCTGGAGTTCCCGGCCGGGCGGCCGATGCGCCTGCAGGCGCTCGCGCGTGGCGACGAGGGCTTCCTGCTCGCGCTCGGCTACTCGACCCAGCGCGGCTATGGCCGCAACCATCCGTTCGCCGGCGAGATCCGCCACGGCACGGTCGCGGTCGAGTTCGTGCCGCCCGAGCTCGGCTTCGCGGTCGAGATCGGCGTGATCGAGCTGACCGAATGTCAGATGGTCAACCAGTTTGCCGGCTCCGAGGCCGCGCCGCCGCAATTCACCCGCGGCTACGGCCTCGCCTTCGGCCACGGCGAGCGCAAGGCGATGGCGATGGCGTTGGTCGATCGCGCGTTGCGCGCCGAGGAGCTGGGCGAGGCGGTGAGCGCGCCGGCGCAGGACGAGGAGTTCGTGCTCGCCCATGCTGACAATGTGGAGGCGTCGGGCTTCGTGCAGCATCTCAAGCTGCCGCACTATGTCGACTTCCAGTCCGAGCTCCTGGTGCTCCGGGCGCTGCGCGCGGCCTGGCAGGACGCAGCGGCCGAACGGGACGGGGCGGCGGGCCGCGCCACGGAGGCGGCGGAATGAGCGCGCGTCAGAAACCCGCCATGGCCGCGTCACCGCCCGGTCATGCCGAGGCCGCATACAACTTCGGGTTCCTCGACGAGCAGACCAAGCGCATGATCCGCCGCGCGATCCTGAAGGCGGTTGCGATCCCCGGCTACCAGGTGCCGTTCGGCAGCCGCGAGATGCCGCTGCCCTATGGCTGGGGCACCGGCGGCATCCAGGTGACCGCGAGCGTGATCGGCCCGAACGACGTGCTCAAGGTGATCGACCAGGGCTCCGACGACACCACCAACGCGGTCTCGATCCGGCGCTTCTTCGGCCGCGTCGCCGGCGTGCGCACGACCACACGCACGCGCAAGGCGACCATCATCCAGACCCGGCACCGCGTGCCCGAGACGCCGCTCGAGGCGGGCCAGATCCTGGTCTACCAGGTGCCGATCCCGGAACCGCTGCGCTGGCTCGAGCCGCGCGAGCGCGAGACGCGCAGGATGCACGCGCTCTCCGACTACGGCGTGATGCATGTCAGCCTCTACGAGAACATCGCGCAGTTCGGCCGCATCGCCACCGGCTACGACTACCCGGTGCGGATCAATGGGCGCTATCTGATGCGGCCGAGCCCGATCCCGAAGTTCGACAACCCGAAGCTCGACCGTTCGCCCGCCATCCAGCTCTTCGGCGCCGGGCGCGAGAAGCGCATCTACGCGGTGCCACCTTATACCGGGGTCAAAAGCCTCGATTTCGACGATCACCCGTTCACGATCGATCATCCGGGCCAGCCTTGTGCCCTGTGCGGCGCGACCGACAGCTTCCTCGACGAGGTGGTGACCGACGACCGCGGCGGCAGGCTCTGGGTGTGCTCCGATTCCGACTATTGCGAGGAGCGCCGCGCCATGGCCGAGGCGGCGAGGGGCTCGGCATGAGCACAAGTACGGGCGAGGGCGAGGCGCTGCTGAGCGCCGAGGGGCTCAGCCGCTATTACGGCCGACAGGTCGGCTGCCTCGACGTTTCGCTCGCGCTCTTTCCGGGCGAGGTGCTCGGCGTCGTCGGCGAATCCGGCTCGGGCAAGACCACGTTGCTCAACGTGCTGTCGGGCCGGCTGCCGCCGCAGCAGGGGCGCGTCGTCTATCGCAGCGCCCATGACGGCGCGCTCGACGTCTATGCGCTGCCCGAGGCGCGCCTGCGCATGCTCGCGCGCACCGATTGGGGCTTCGTGCATCAGAGCCCGCGCGACGGCCTGCGCATGGCGGTCAGCGCGGGCGCCAATGTCGGCGAGCGGCTGATGGTCAACGGCGCGCGCCACTACGGCAACATCCGCGCCGAGGCGACCGCCTGGCTCGACCATGTCGAGATCGACATCGGCCGCATCGACGACATGCCGGCGACCTTCTCGGGCGGCATGCAGCAGCGCTTGCAGATCGCGCGCAACCTGGTGTCGAAGCCGCGGCTCGTCTTCATGGACGAGCCGACCGGCGGGCTCGACGTCTCGGTCCAGGCGCGCCTGCTCGACCTCCTGCGCAGGCTGGTCGAGGAGCTTGGGCTGAGCTGCATCGTGGTCAGCCACGATCTCGGCGTACTCAGGCTGCTCTCGCATCGCCTGATCGTAATGCGCGAGGGCAGGGTGGTCGAGACCGGGCTGACCGATCAGGTGCTCGACGACCCGCAGCACGCCTACACCCAGCTTCTCGTCTCCTCGATCCTGCCAGTGTGAGCCATGGCCCGTCGCGATCCGCTCGCGCTCTCGGTCGAAGGACTCTCGAAGGCCTTCACCCTGCATCTGCGGGACGGCGTGAAGCTGCCGGTGCTCGATGACGTCAGCTTCTCGCTCGACGCCGGCGAATGCCTGATGCTGAACGGGCCATCGGGCAGCGGCAAATCGACCCTGCTCCGCTGCATCTACGGCAACTACCTGCCGCAGGCCGGCATCATCAAGGTGCGCCACGGCATGGACATGGTGGCGGTCACCGGCGCGCGGCCGCAGACCATCCTGGCGCTGCGGCGCGCCACGCTCGGCTATGTCAGCCAGTTCCTGCGCGTGATCCCGCGCGTCGCGACGCTCGACCTGGTGGCCGAGCCGCTGGCGCGCCAGGGCGTCGCCGCGCCCGATGCCAGGCGCCGCGCCGGCGCGCTGCTCGAACGGCTCGGCATCCCGGCGAAGCTCTGGAGCCTGCCGCCGGCGACCTTCTCGGGCGGCGAGCAGCAGCGGGTCAACCTGGCGCGCGCCTTCATCGCGGACTATCGCGTCCTGCTGCTCGACGAGCCGACCGCCTCGCTCGACTACGCCAACCGGGACATCGTGGCCGGCCTGATCCGCGAGGCGCTGACGCGCGGCATCGCGATCGTCGGCATCCTTCACGACGAAGCGCTGCGGCACAATCTCGCGACGCGCGAGCTTCGCCTCGCCGCGAACCGGGTAGAGGCATGAGCGCCGAGCAGGTCTTCACCAACGCGCGGCTGGTGCTCGAAGACCGCGTCGTCTACGGCACGCTGGTGGTTCGCGATGCGCGAATCGCCGCTGTCGAGGACGGGCGTTCGCATCTGCCGGCGGCGCATGACCTCGAAGGCGACACCGTGATCGCCGGCCTCGTCGAGCTGCATACTGACAATCTCGAGCGGCACCTGACGCCGCGTCCCGGCGTGCGCTGGCCGAGCCTGGCCGCGCTTATCTCGCACGACGCCCAACTGGCCGCCGCCGGCATCACCACCGTGTTCGACGCGGTGACGGTCGGCACCGCGATCGATGGCGGCGAGCGCTCGTCGATCCTCGGCGAGGCGATCCAGGCGATTCACCAGGCGACGGCCGAACAGGAGCTGCGTGCGGACCATTTCATTCACCTGCGCTGCGAGGTCAGCGACCCCGGCCTGCGCGCGCTTTGGGAGACGCTGCGCGACGATCCGTTCATCCGCCTGGTCTCGCTGATGGACCACACGCCGGGGCAGCGCCAGTTCGTCGACGAGGAAAAGTTCCGCGCTTACTATCGCGGCAAGCATCGTTTGAGCGATGCGGAAATCGACGCCTTGATCGAACGCTCGCGCGAAGGCCAGGCGCGGCACGCGCTGCCGAGCCGGCTCGAGATAGCAGCCTATCATCGCGCGCGCGGCACGCCGCTCGCGAGCCATGACGACGCCACGGTCGCGCATATCGACGAGGCGGCGGCGCTCGGCTGCGCCATCGCCGAGTTTCCGACCACGCTGGAGGCGGCGGGTGCGGCGCGGCGGAGCGGCCTCGGCACCATCATGGGCGCGCCCAACCTGGTGCGCGGCGGCTCGCATTCGGGCAACATCGCGACGGCGAGCCTCGCCGAGGCCGGCCTGCTCGACATGCTGTCGTCGGACTATGTGCCGGTCAGCCTCTTGCACGGCGCCTTCCTGCTGCAAACGGCTTGCGGGCTCGGCCTCGACGCCGCCATCGCGACCGTGACCGCGACGCCCGCCCGCATGGCCGGGCTCGACGATCGCGGCAGGCTCGCGCCGGGCCTGCGCGCGGATTTCGTGCGCGTCCGGCTGCACGAGGATCGCGTGGTGCCGCGCGAGACATGGTGCGGCGCGCAGAGGGTGGCGTGACATGCGCGATCCTTCGAGCATCGACGAGATCGTCGCGCTCTACGAGACGCGGGGTGCGCGGCTCTATGGCGGTGAGGCGGTGACCCAGGCGGCGCACGCGCTTCAGTGCGCCCACATGGCGGAGCTCTCGGGCGCGGTGCCGGCGCTGGTCGCGGCGGCCTTCCTGCACGACATCGCGCATCTGCTCGAGGACGACACCGAGGCCGCCGCTTCGCGCGGAGAGGACCTCAAGCACGAGGTCGTCGGCGCGCAGGCGATCGCGCCGCTGTTCCCGCCCGAGGTGACCGAGTGCGTCCGGCTGCATGTCGATGCCAAGCGCTATCTGGTCGCGACCGATGACGGCTACGCGGCCCGGCTGTCGCCGGCCTCGCAGCTCAGCCTGACCTTGCAGGGCGGGCCGCTCGATACGGAAGAGGTGGCCGCTTTTGCGGCGAACCCGCATGCCGAAGCGGCGCTCGCGCTGCGCCGCTGGGACGAGGGCGCCAAGGATCCCGCCGCGGAGACGCCGGGCCTCGCGCATTTCCGCGCCTATCTCGAAGCCGCCGCGCGGCGCTGACGCCCATGGTCGTGCGCTACGCGGTCTATTTCGTGCCGCCGCCCGACACGCCGCTCGGCCGGTTTGGCGATGCCTGGCTCGGCCGTAGCGTCGATAGCGGTGAGGCGGTCGCGCCGCCCGCCTTGAACGGCCTTGATGCCGCCGAGCTGCGCGCGTTTACCGAGGCGCCGCGGCTCTATGGCTGGCACGCGACCCTGAAGCCACCCTTCGCGCTGTGGCCAGGGACGAGCGAAACCGATCTCTCGGACGCGCTGAAGGGGCTCGCCGCGCGCTGGGCCGCGTTCGAGGCGCCGCCGCTCGTCCTGCGCGCGCCCGGCCAGTTCCTTGCCCTGGTGCCGGCGGCGCCTTGCGCGGCGCTCGATGCGCTGGCCGCCGATTGCGTCGCCGCGCTTGACGGGTTCCGCCGGCCGCCGGACGCGGCTGAGCTTGACCGGCGCCGTGCCGCCGGGCTGTCGGCGCGGCAGGAGGCGATGCTGGCGCGCTGGGGCTATCCCTATGTGATGGAGGAGTTCCGCTTCCACATGACGCTCACTGACCCGCTCGACGCCGCAACGAGAACACGCATCGAGCAGGTGTTGGCGCCGTTGGCGTCGCGCTTCGCCGACGCACCGGTTCGGATCGATCAACTCGCGCTGTGCCGGCAGGAAGCAGCGGGGCGGCCCTTCCGCGTCGTGCGGCGCTATGCGCTGACCGGGGCAAGCGAATCGAGCAGCGCGACGAACCGCGAGACCGCCGTCTCGACCGGCGCGTCGTTCTCGAACCTCACGACGTCCGGGCCGCTCGGCGCATAGGCGTCGGCGCGCGCCAGCCGGCGTGCCACCTCCGCCTCGTCGTCGCGCGCCCGCTGGCTCAGGCGCAGGCGGAGCACGGCCTCCGGCACGCCGACCTGAATGACCCGAAGCCCGTAGTAGCGCGCGCGCGCCTCGTCGATGATCGTGCGCGAGACGTTGACGACGACATGGCGCCCCTCGTCGAGCGCCGTCTCCATGCCGCGCGGGATGCCGTAGCAGAGCCCGTGCGCGCGCCAATGAAGCGCGTAGAGGCCGGCCTCGCACCGGGCCGCGAAGTCCGCCTCGCTGATGGCGATGTGGGCCTCGTTGCCGAGGTCTGCCGGCCGCGTGATCTCGCGGCGCGGGAAGGCGAAGCGACCATGCGGCGCGAGCGCTACCCTCGCGCCGTTGATCAGCGTGTCCTTGCCGCTGCCTGACGGCCCGACGACGAGGAGCAGCGTGCCGCGCGGCATGGGACGAGCGCGTCAGGCGTAGACCGGCGAGGCGGCGGCCGCGCTCAGGAGGCGGGCGTCGGCGAGGTGAACGATCCGCCCGCCCGCCATGGTCGCCGCGATGACGGGCCGCTCGGCCCTCTCGTCGTTGACCAGCACGAGGTCGGCGCGCCGGCCGGTCGCGATCTCGCCGCGGTCACTCAGGCCCGCGGCCTTGGCCGCGTCGGTGGAGACCGCGCGCCACGCCGCGCCGAGCGTCGCGTCGCCGTCGCGCACCAGGCGGAACGCGGCATGGTGCATGGCGGGGTAGTAGTAATCCGAGGTGAGCACCGAGCAGAGCCCGCGCCGGAACGCCTCGTGTGCTGAAAAACGATCGGCATGGCTGCCGCCGCGCACGATGTTGGGCGCGCCCATGATCACCGGGCTGCCCAGCGCCTGCGCAGCCTCCGCGGTTCTCGCATCGAGCGGGAACTCGCAGAGCATGGCGCCGAGCGCGTGATAGTGGGCGCGTATCTCCGGCGTCTCGTCGTCGTGCGAGGCCATCGTCACGCCGGCCCGGCGCGCTGCGGCGGCGAGGCGCGCGACGGCCTCCGGCACTTCGTCCGCCCGTGCCGAGACGCGCGCCAGCAGTGCGAGGAACGCCGGGGTCGCAAGCCCGCTGCGATCGGCGTAGCGCGCCAGCTTCTCGGGACTGTCGGTCTCCTTCCGGATGTGCTCGACATGGTCGTTGAAGGCGAGGAGCTGGACCCGGCCGGCCCCGATCCAGCCTTCTATCTCGTCGACCGCGTCGAGATTGAAGGTCTCCTGCCGCAGGTGCAGGCGCGTATCGCAGGCAAGCTCGCCTTGCAGCGAGTCGAGCGTATCGAGGAAGGCGAGTGCCGCCTCGCGGCCCCGCAGGCCCGGCTCCCAGGAATAGGTGAGGGCGTGGAAGGCCGTGGTGATGCCGTTCGCGACGAGCTGGCGGTCGGTGTCGCGCAGCGCGATGCGCGGGTCGAAGCTGACCCGCGGCCGCGGCATGAGCTGCCGCTCGAAGGCATCGCCGTGCAGGTCGATCAGGCCGGGCAAAATCAGGAAACCGTCGGCGCGCAGCGTCGCGGCGCGGCCCGCCGGCTCGCCGATGCGCTCGATTCCCTCGGGGCTCACGACCAGATCGGTCTGCTCGATCGAGCCGTCGGGCAGCAGCACGCGGCCGCCTTGGAGTGCGGTGGTCAAGTAATTGATTCCCTTGCGTTCGACTCAACGCCGCAAGGCTACGCCGGCATCGTGACGCCGATATGTCGGCGCCGGCCCGACCAATCTTCGAATGGTCGCCCAATCGTCATGATTCCGACTTTTTCTGGACATCGAAGCTTCATGCCAATGCCGATGTTCCTTCTTAACGAATCGCTAGCGTGCCAGCCAGGGCCAACGCCAAACCCAGGGAGTGGCACCCATGAAGGGCTTCAAGCGAATGCTCCTCGCCGCCGCGTTCGTCGTTGCGGCGGCGTTCACCTCGATCACCCAGGCGGCGGAGATCAAGCTCGCGGTCACCGACCTCGAAGGGCTGGAGCAGGTGCAGCGCGAGTTCGGCGCGTTCAAGGACGTGCTCCAGAAAGAGACCGGCTTCGACATCACCTTCTACCCGGTCAGCAACCGCACCGCCGCGGTCGAGGCGCTGAGCGCCAAGAAGATCGACTTCGTGCTGACCGGGCCGGCGGAATACGTCGTCTTCAAGAAGCGTTCGGACGCCGCGCCGATCGTCGGCTTCTCGCGGCCGGATTATTTCGCCGGCATCATCGTGCTCGCCGACAGCCCCTACATGCGCGTCAAGGACCTCAAGGGCCAGAAGGTGGCGTTCGGCGACGTCGGCTCGACCTCCAACCATCTGGCGCCGATGCAGGCACTCGCCGACCTCGGCATCGACCCGCGCGTCGATATCGAAGCCCTGCACGTCGATCGCAAGGTGGCGTGGGAGGGGCTGAAGCGCGGCGACGTCGCCGCGATCGGCATCAACTACGGCAAGTTCCTCGAGCTGCGCGACAAGGAGGCCGACCTGCCGCCTGGCGCGTTCCGCGTCATCGCGCGCAGCCCCGACCTGCCGAACGACATGCTGCTCGCCGGCAGCCATGTCAGTGCCGAGACCGTCGAGACGGTGCGCAAGGCCTTCGTCGATGCGTCCGACGCGCTGGTCGCGGCAATCCTCACCGGCGAGGACAATCAGAAGTACAAGGGCATGAAGTTCCTCGCGGGCATCGAGGACAAGGACTACGACTATGTCCGCTCCATGTACGCAACGATCGGCTATCCGCAATATGCTGAGTTCGTTGGCGACTGACCGCCTCGCGCCGGTCGAACAGCACGAGCCGATGGGCGCGCCGGTCCATCGGCTCGTCCCCGGCTCACCGCTGCTCTCGATCCGAAGCTTGCGCAAGAGCTTCGACGGGCGGACGCCGGTGCTCGCCGATGTCAGCCTCGATCTCGCGAACCACGAGACGGTGGCGCTGATCGGCTCGAACGGCACCGGCAAATCCACGCTGCTGCGCTGCTGCGTGCGGCTCATCGAGCCCGATGGCGGCGATACCCAACTCTTCGGCGAGAATCTGCGCGCGCTCAACGGCCGGGCGCTCCGGCGGCTGCGGGCGCAGGCCGGCTTCGTGTTCCAGAAGCACAATCTGGTGCCGCGCCTCTCGGTGCTGAGCAACGTGGTGCACGGAGCGCAGGGCAGGGTGGCCGGCCCGATGAGCTGGCACCAGCTCTTCGCGCCGCAGGCGCTGCGCCAGGAGGCCATGCATTGCCTGGATCTCGTCGGCCTCGCCGACCTCGCCGCGCGGCGGGCCGACCAGCTCTCGGGCGGCCAGTCGCAGCGCGTCGCGATCGCGCGCGCCCTGATGCAGCGGCCGCGCCTCGTGCTCGCCGACGAGCCGGTCGCGAGCCTCGACCCCAAGGCGGGCGAGGAGGTGATGTGCCTGTTTGCCGACCTGATGCGCCGCCAGGGCGTCAGCGTGCTCTTCACCTCGCACAATGTCGGGCAGGCGATCCGCTATTCCGACCGGGTGATCGGCCTGCGCGGCGGGCGCATCGCGCTCGAGGGCCTGTCCGGCCGCCAGAGCGAATCGGCATTGAGCGCCCTCTATGAGTGAAGCCTCTGACGGCGGCCCCGCGCCGCGCCGCCGGCCGCTCGACCCGCCGGCCCGGCTGCGCCGGCCGAACGCGCTCGGCTTCGCGCTGATCGTCGGCGTCGTCGCGTTCTTCATCGCCGCGCTCGACGGTGCCGACGTCTCGGTCATCAGCTTCTTCGAAGGCCTGCCCAACATGGCGCGCATGCTCGGCGAGATGTTCCCGCCCAGCACGGCGCGCCTGGCGCAGGTCGGCAAGGCGGTGCTGGAGACCTTCCAGATGGCGCTGGTCGGCACCGTGATCGGCGTCGCCTTCAGCCTGCCGCTGGCCTGGCTCGCGACGCGCGGCCTCACGCCGCACCCGACGCTCTATTACGGCGCACGCGGCCTGATCGCGCTGTTCCGCACCGTGCCCGACCTGATCTGGGCGCTGTTCTTCGTGGTCGCGGTCGGGCTCGGGCCGTTCGCCGGCACGCTCGCACTTGCGGTCGATACCATGGGCTTCTGCGGCCGCTTCTTCGCCGAGGCGATGGAGGAGCAGGAGAAGGGGCCGCAGGAGGCGCTGCGCGCGATCGGCGCGTCGCGCAGCGGAGTCTTGATGGGCGCGGTGATTCCCGGCGCCCTGCCGTCCTTCATCAACACCGGGCTGTTCAGCCTGGAGAAGGCGACGCGCTCTTCGGTCGTGCTCGGCCTGGTCGGCGCCGGCGGGATCGGCATCGAGCTCAAGGTCGCGATGGACATGTTCGAGTACGACCAGGCCGCTACCATCATCCTCTTCGTGTTCGTCCTGGTCCTCTTGGTAGAGCGTGCGAGCGCCTATTTGCGGGCGCGGGTGATCGGATGAGGGCATGGCCATGATGGACACGAGTTCGGAAGAACGCGGCGCGACCGCCTGGGCGGCGTGGGACGCGCGCTGGCGCACGGCGGAGGGCCGCGCACGCTGGCTCGAGCCGGAGCCCGAGGCGCGTGCGCTCGCTGCCGAGCTGCGCGCGCGTGGCGGGCGAAGCGTGCTCGATCTCGGCTGCGGCGTCGGCCGGCACGCGGTCTACGTGGCCGGCGAGGGCTTCGCGGTGTCGGCGATGGACGCCGCTTCCTCCGGCCTCGACTATGCGCGTGACTGGGCGTCGCGCGAGGGCGTCACGCTCGACCTCTCGTTCGGGCAGATGACCGCGCTGCCCTATGAAGACGCCAGCTTCGACGCCGTGATCGCCTGGAACGTGATCTATTACGGCGAGCCGCCAGTGATCGAAGCCGCGCTAAGCGAAATCCGCCGCGTGCTGCGGCCGCGTGGGCTCTATCTCGGCACCTTCCTGTCCAAGCGGCACGCCCGCTACGGCCAGGGCCGCGAGATCGCGCGCGATACCTTCGTGATCGACGGGGTGGAGGAGCGCGACCATCCGCATCACTATTGCGACGCGCGCGGCGTCGTCGACTTCATGGTCGGCTTCGAGCTGTGGTCGCTCGTCGATCGCTGCCATGAAGGCCCCGACACCTATCACTGGCACCTGCTTGCCGAGCGGCTGCCCGGCTAGGCGGGCATCAGCACCTCGAGCGGCTGGACCGCGAGCGTCACCCGGGCGGGCAGAGTGAGCCCGGGCGGGGTATCGCCGTCGAGCTGGATCGGCTCGCCCGCCGGGCCGTCGATGCGCACCTCCTTGGCGTCGAGCTGGGAAACTGAAGGATGCCGCGCCAGCCGGCCGAGGCCGAGCGCGAGCGCGTAGGAGAGCGCTGCCACCACGCCGCCGGCCCGGAACAGGCAGAGATCGAACGCGGGCTTGGCGAGGCCGGCGCGCGGCGCGAGCACGAACGGGCCGGCATAGTAGCGGCCCTTCGAGATGACCGCCGAGGCCACCGAGAAGCGCACGCCGTCCGCCTCCACCGCGTAGCGCGGAAAGCGGAAGCGGAACAGCTCGAGGAGGAAGCGCAGCGCATAGGCGACGACGCCGAGCGCGCGCTTGATGCGCGGGCCAACGCCGCGCACGACATGCGCGTCGAAGCCGATGCCGGCGACCATCAGGAAGCGCCTTCCGTTGACCGCGCCGAGCCGGATCGTGTGCGGCGCGCCGTTCAGGATCGTCTCGACGATGGCATCGGTCTCGCGCGCCAGGCCGATCTCGCGCGCGAACAGGTTGACCGTGCCGAGCGGGATGACGGCGAGCGGCGGCGCCTCCGGCCCGAGCCCGTTGACCACCTCGTTCAGTGTGCCGTCGCCGCCGGCGACCGCGATCACGTCATGCTCGGCGCGGTCGGCCTCGCGGGCGAAGCGCTCGGCGTCGCCGCGCGCTTCGGTGATGCGTTCGGTGATGCGGCAGCCCTGCTCGCTGAGCCGTTCGAGCACGCGCTGAAAGCGGGCGCGCGCCGCGGGGCGTCCGGCGGTCGGGTTGCGGATGATCAGGATGCGTCGCGGCGTGGCCCCGGCATCGATGCGTTCTGCGAGCCTCATTGGCTCCGTCATGGCGTCTCCCCCGCCGCGCCGCTTTGAAAGAGCGCCGAGTATTAAGGCTTCTTCATGAAGATGACAAATCGTTTTCGACGTCATCAAAACTTCAGGGGAAAAACCTGGGGAAATTCCTATAGTCCGCGCAGCCAGAACGGCTCGAGCTTCGGCTCGAATGCGAATCAGACAACAATCGCAAGTGGATGGTCCTCATGCAGCCCAGTACTCAGCAATGGGTCCGGCGCTGCCGGACTGTCTTCATCTCAGACGTCCATCTCGGCACCAAGGGGTGCCGGGCCGACCTTTTGCTTGACTTCCTGGCGTTCCACCAGTGCCGCGAGCTCTACCTGGTCGGCGACATCATCGACGGCTGGTGCCTGAAGAAGAACTGGTACTGGGACGCCAGCCACAACGCCGTGCTGCAGCACGTGCTCAAGCTGGCGCAGAACGGTACGCAAGTAATCTATATCCCCGGCAATCATGACGAGTTCGCGCGCAGCTTCGGCAATCTCGAACTCGGCGCCATCCGCATCGCGTCCGACGCGATCCACGAGGCGGCGGACGGCCGGCGCTATCTCGTGCTGCACGGCGACGGCTTCGATTACGTGATCAACCATGCGCGCTGGCTGGCGCTGCTCGGCGATTATGCCTATCGCTTCTGCCTCGGCCTCAACCGCTGGGTCAACCTGGCGCGCCGGGCGTTCGGCCGGCCCTATTGGTCGCTCTCGGCCTATCTCAAGCTCAAGGTCAAGAACGCGGTAGCCTTCATCGGCGATTTCGAGTGCGCGCTGGTCGAGGAAGCGCGCCGGCGCGACGTCGACGGGGTGATCTGCGGCCACATCCACCATGCGGCGTTGCGCGAGATCGACGGCATCGTCTATTGCAATGACGGCGACTGGGTGGAGAGCTGCACCGCGCTCGTCGAGCATTTCGACGGCAGCATGGAGATCGTGCGCTGGGCCGAGGAGCGCGCCCGCCCGCCGCTGCAGGTGGCGCTCGCGTCCTGAAGCGCCGGCCGATGCGTATCCTGATCGTCACCGATGCCTGGCTGCCACAGGTCAACGGCGTGGTGCGTTCGTTGCAGGCCGTGACGAAGGAACTCGAGGCGATGGGCCATGAGCCGCGCTTCGTTACGCCGCAGCAGTTCATCAGTATGCCGTGCCCGACCTATCCTGAAATCCGCCTCGCGCTCGCGCCCTGCCGCAAGCTCGCCCGGCTGATCAAGGTGTTCTCGCCGCAGGCGATCCATATCGCGACCGAGGGGCCGCTCGGCCAGGCCGCGCGGCGCTATGCCTTGACGCGCGGCCTGCCGTTCACCACCGCGTTCCACACCAAGTTTCCCGAATACGTCCACGCGCGCATCCGCCTGCCGGTCGACTGGAGCTACGCCTTCATGCGGCGGTTCCACGCGCCGGCGGTGCGCACGATGGTCGCCAGCGAGAGCGTGCGGCGCGAGTTGGAGCAGCGCGGCTTCGCGCATCTCGCGCGCTGGGGCCGCGGCGTGGACGCCGCGCTGTTCCGCCCGCAGGGTGAGGTGCGGCTCGAAGGTGAGCGGCCGATCTGGCTCTATGTCGGGCGTGTCGCGGTCGAGAAGAGCGTCGGCGATTTCCTTGCGCTGCCGCTCGGCGGCACCAAATACGTCGTCGGCGACGGGCCGGCGCTCGATGGATTGAGGCGACGCCATCCCGAGGCGCGCTTCGTCGGCGCCCACTATGGCGAGGCGCTGGCGCGCTATTATGCGGGCGCCGACGCCTTCGTGTTCCCGAGCCGCACCGATACCTTCGGCAACGTGCTGCTCGAAGCGCTCGCCTCGGGCCTGCCGGTCGCGGCCTATCCGGTGGCCGGACCGCTCGACGTGATCGACGGCGCGCGCGTCGGCGCGCTCGACTGGGACCTCGCCAAGGCGGCGCGCGCCGCGCTCGACATTCCGCGCGAGGCCTGCCGCGATTTCGCGCTCCAGCGCACTTGGCGCGCCAGCGCCGAGCAGTTCCTCGGCAATCTCGCGCCGTTCACTGGTAGCACTGGATGATGGCGAGCTTGTCGCCGTTCTCGACCGTGAGGAACTTGCGATAGAACGCCGTGTCGATCGCGCGCAGCGACCGCTTGGCGTTTTCGCTCCGGTAGCGCTTCAGGTGGCCCGGGCCGCCATTGTAGGCGGCGTAGGTCGCCCGCGCGAGGCTGTCCGGCAGGTCGACCTTGTCCTCGCCCTTGGCGATCGCGTAGTCGACCAGATAGTGCGCGAGGATTTCCGCGCCGGCATTCGCGTTGTAGCCGATGTCGGTCTCGAGCCCGCGCGTGTCGTAGAAGCCGCGCCAGACATGCAGGTTGACCTGCATGATCCCGACCGAGCCGACCGTGGAGCGGAGCGGTTCGACACCGTCCTCCGTCCGCACGAACTGCCGCCAGCAGCTCTCCTGCCAGGCGGCGGCGAGCATCAGGCTGCGGAACAGCTCGTGATGGTCCGTCCCGACCTTACCGTCGGCCAAGACGAGGTCGGTGGTCTGGTCGAGCAGCTGCTTGGCGAGCGGCAGATAGTCCGCCGCATTGCTTCGGTTGGGGACGATGCCGTTGAGTTTCTCGACCAGCGCCGCGTCCAGCTCGGCGGCCGCCTGCGCCGAAGGCAGCAGCCAGTCGAACAGGCCGCCGCCGGGTGCCGGCGACGGCAATGGAATGGGCGGGGCGAAGCCCATGAGGCTCCGCAACTCGGCATCGACGCCCGGCTCGCGCGCCAAGGGATCGACCGGAAGGCTGGGGGCGACGATCCGCGCCAGCCGGCGCAGGCCGTCCGCCGAAAGCTCGACGCCGATCTCGGGCCCGAGCCGTTCGAGCGCCGTCAGCGCATCCGCCGCCGCGATGAAGCTCAGATAGCGGAGCGCGGTTTCGCCGGGCAACTCGGTCTTGAGTGAGCGCAGCACGGGCGCGAGGCGCTCCCAGCTCTTGGTGAAGAGCGCCGGCACCGCGTCGGCGCTCAGCGGCGAGCCGGTCAGGATGTCGACGAGGTCGTAGCGGCCTTCCAGCAGCACGTCGCGCAGCGCAAGGCGGAGCGCCCGCGTCTCGGTGTCCTGCGCCGACTGCTTGATGATGAAGGTGAAGAAGGCGTCCCATTGCTGCCAGGCGAGCGCCCAGCGCGCGAGCTCCTCCGCCGTGAGCGGCGCTTCGGGCTCGCTGGGCGTCGCAACCGGCGTATCCGGTGCGTCGAGCACCGCGGCGATCGTGATGGTGTCCGCGCTAACCGTCACGTCGGAGAGGCGTATGGAATCGACGATGCGCGCCGTGCGCTCCGCGTCTCCCACCGACAGCATCAGCGGCAGGAGTTCCTGCAGGTCTTGCAAGGGCGGCTCGAGGTCGAGCGTCAGCGTGTCGAGGCGGGGGTGCACGTGCTCCTTGACCCAGTCCCACACCGTGCCGGCGATCGAGGCGGGCTCGCGGTCGGGGCCGAGCAGGCGCGAATCCACGGTGCGGAACAGCACGCGCGGCGCGTTGGGATCGAGCCGCGCCTCGTGGAAGGTCTCGACGAAGCCCGACCAGTCGAGCACCACCATGCACTGGTCGCCGAGCGGCGTGCCGACCCGCGCCGTCGCCGCGCTCGTGATGCGCAGCCGCCCATCCTCCGCCGCGCCCACCTCCGGGTCCGTGAACACGAGATGGTTGCAGTCCGCGGCGTCGCGCAGCGCCACCAGGGAGTGGTCGGGCCCGGTGAAGATCTGGTCCACGAGCAGCGACTGGACGAGCGCGTGGTCGAACGAAATCGGCACCTCTACCTCGCGCGCCTTTGCGTCCGCGCCGGCCAGCGCGAAGCTGCCGAGGAGGAGGCAAACGCCCAGCATGCGGAACGGCCGAAGGAAGCCGCGCCGCCATGAGGAGCGGGTTACGCGATGCATCATGGCGCCATCGAAGCCAATGGAGGACCGGTCGGACATGGCTTGGCCGCTACGGCAAAGCCATGTCCGATCGTTGCCGCCAACTTTGGCGAAGTTGTGTCGCCCCGGAAGGTGGTACACCTCGAAATCAGGCGGATTCCACATCTGCCCGCGACAACGGCCCGTGGCCCGGCCGGCGGGACGAATGCCTTTTCAGGCGAGACCTTGCCATCTTCCGGTTCTTCAATGACTTCGGAGACTTTTGATTTACGGAGCGGGCCCAGGCGGATAGCCTTCGGCACGCCATGAGGGGGAGAGGCATGGGAGGCTGGCAGCGTCGGGGACATCGCCGTGCTCGCGGCGGTGTGCTGTCGGTCGGGTTGACTGGCGTTCTTCTGGTCGCGGCCGGCTGTGTCAGCGAGCCACGGTTCGGCGAGGACCCGGAGCTTAAGACGCTCATCGACGGCTATCGCGAGCGCTCCGCCGACGCCGAACAGCAGCGCCAGCGCCGCGAGGAGGCCGCGATCAGGCGGCTTGAGATCGCCCGCGACGGGACGGGAAGCGGCTTCTTTGTAAGCGTCGATCTGAAGGATGCCTCGGTCGCCAGCATCGTCGAACGGATTCTCGAACGGACTTCGGTGCCATACAACTTCTCGGGCGTGCGCCTGCATGGCCGCGCGACCGCGCGATTCGACCGTCTGCCGCTAGTCGCCGCGCTGAACCAGCTCGTCAATCCGCAGGGCATCTCGCTCGATACACAGGATGGCGTGCTCGTGTTCCGTTATGGCGGGCAGATCACAGCGCCGACCGCCGCCGTGCCTCCGACGCTGGACGCGAAGGCGGACGCCTTACCAACTGGCGGTGCGACGAACGGCGTCGTCTATCAAGAGGTCACTCTGAGATATCTCAGCGTGGATGATGCCGTGACGCTGCTGGAGGGGCTCTATTCGGCCAGCGGCCGCGCCGACGACGGGAATGACGATGACGACGGCGACGATGACGAGGATGAAGACGATGACGATTCAGCATCGGCGTCGATCAATTTCGGTGCGCTGGGCGATCTCAACGCCGTCTACTTGGCTGGGCGTGACAGCGACGTGAGGAGTGCTGTTGCCGTGCTCAACCGCGCCGACCGCGAGGTCGTGCAGGTGCTGATCGAGGTCCTGGTGGTGGAGCTAGACGTTCAGGCGGTCGTCGATCTCGGCTCGGCGCTCACCGGCGGCGCGTCGGGCAATTTCAGCGATATCAGCCTTTCCGCCGGCAGCCTGGGCGGCAATATCGGCTTCAGCTTTCTCGAGGGCGCCAACAATCTGGTGCAGTTGACCGCCCTGATCGACCTTCTGGTCAGCCAGGACAAGGCGCAGATCCTCTCGCGCCCCTATCTCGCCACCCGTAGCAACAAGCAGGCGACCATCGAGATTGTGAACGACCGGACCTTTCGCATCGACACCACCCAGGATGGCGCCGCCATCGCCTCCACCGACACCGTCTCGGCTGGCGTCACGCTGCAGGTGACGCCGGTCGTGTCCGCGGACGAACAGATCCGGCTCGATCTTCAGGTCGAGGAATCGCAGTTCGTCCCGACCGTGGGGGAAGCGCTGGTCGAGGTCGACCGCAACACGGCGCAAACCGCCATGACCGTGCGCAGCGGCCAGACCATCGTGGTCGGCGGCCTCAATCTGCGGCGGCTCGATACCACGAACTCGGGCCTGCCCTGGCTGCGCCGGATCCCGCTCTTGAACCTGCTCGCCGCCGATCAGAGCTCGTTCGACCAGAACAAGGAGGTCGTCGTCTATCTGACACCCTATGTGTGGAACCCGAATCTCGATCCACCGATCGCCCGGCCGACGACCTTGGTTCCCAAGAGCGCACCCTTCACCGGCTTTGAGCGCCTGGAGGGTGTCGCCCCGCGGGACGGCAGTGGGGACAAATGACGTATCGGGCTTTCGAAGAAGGAGATAGCGGGGCGAGCTGAGCCGGTCGGCCTGCTCTTGCCACCAAGACGCCTTCCTTACATATCGCCTTCCTCGCCGCACTTGTGGCCATGCCCGTCGTCGGGATGGCTCGGTGCGCCGCCATCCGGATACACGGCTTTCTTGGCGTCGTCGCTGGCCCAGGATTCGCTGACATGCCACTTGTTGCTGGTGGTGGTGCCGTCGGTCTTGGTGGCGATCACGCAACCGGGCGTCAGGAACAGGCTTCTGTCCTTGCTCGTGCCGTCTTCGATGTTGATCTTCAGCTTGTAGGTGCAGTTTGCCGGCAATGAAAACTTGTCGCATTGCCCGACGGTCAGGTGGTTGGTGTACTTGACGTCGATCGCCGTCGTGCACTCCGGGTGCAGCGGGACGCCGGAAGGCTGCGTATCCTTCACCAGGATCTCCACCTTGTTCACGATGTAGGCACCCGCATTGCCGTAGCCAATGCCGCCGCAAACCGGATCGGCAACCTTGCTCTTGTCACAGGCCGGATGCACGTAGTTGTGCACGGTGTCACTGTTGTTGCACTTGTCCGAGGCCAAGGCGTGGCCCAGCATCGTCGGCGTGATCGCCATGGCGGCCAGCACCGCCGTCATTCTTGCAATCATGTCGGAATTCTCCCCTTTCTCCTCTCACACGCCACCATCGGCCTGCCGCCGCGACCGGTGCGGTGGCATCTCGGCCTTCGAGTGCCCCCAATCAAGCGTGTCCTTGCTATGGCTGCTTGGCGCACGCCTCATGGACCGTGCCGTCGGGCAGGCTCACGCGCGCCTCGCCCTGATGCTCCCATATTTCGTAGGCACCGTCAGTGTAGCGTGCGCCGGAGGCGGACATTGCGATCGGCAGGCGGACCGACAGCGCCTCATCGCCCACCCTCAGATCGACCGAATCCGCCTCGACGTAGTAGCGTGCATGGATCACCGTCCCATCCGGGCAGAGATAGCTCGCATCGGCGGTCTTGCCCGATGGCGGCGCTTGGCTCCCGGCATCGTCCGACATCGAGCACGCCGCGAGCAGCAGCGCCAGGGCCGCTGCCATGCCGCCGTTCGGTGCCGCCCGCCTGATCCGGCGGCCATCGGCACGCCTCACGCGTCGTTTGGTCATTGCCTCGGATCGCATCTATCGTTGCCGTCCTTCGATACAGGCATCGTAGCCGATGACTGTCAACCCCGCGGCCACAACCATGCGACATCAGCCTGCGCCCGAGCCGGAGCGCCAGCCGGTCATGAGCGTCTTCCTCGCCTTCCTGCGGCTCGGGCTCACCTCGTTCGGCGGGCCGATCGCACATCTCGGCTATTTCCGCGAGGCCTTCGTGGTGCGCCGCCGCTGGCTCGACGAGGCGGGCTATGCCGACCTCGTGGCGCTCTGCCAGTTCCTGCCCGGCCCGGCATCGAGCCAGGTCGGCATCGGGATTGGGCTTGCCAAGGCCGGCCTGCCGGGTGCGGTCGCGGCCTGGCTCGGCTTCACGCTGCCCTCGGCGCTCGCGCTTGCGCTGGTCGGCTATGGCGTGACGGCGTTCCAGGAGAGCATTCCCGCCGGCGTCCTGCACGGGCTCAAGCTCGCCGCGGTCGCGGTGGTGGCGCAGGCGGTCTGGGGCATGGCACGCACGCTCTGCCCCGATGCGCCGCGCCTGACCCTCGCGATCTTGGCCGCGATCGTCATGCTGGCCTCGCAGACACCATTGGCGCAGATCGGCGTGCTGATCGTGGGCGGCCTCGCCGGGCTCGCCTTCCTGCGCGCCGCAGCTGAGAGCCAGCCCACCACGCTCGGCATTCGGCTCGGCAAGGGCGTCGCGCTCGCGGCGCTCGCGCTGTTCGGTGTGCTGCTCGGCGGGCTGCCGGCGCTCGCTGCTGCCTATCCGGTGCATTGGCTGCAATTGATCGACGGCTTCTACCGCGCCGGCGCGCTGGTCTTCGGCGGCGGCCATGTCGTGCTGCCGCTGCTCCAGGCCGAGGTGGTGCCGCCGGGCTGGGTTTCGAACGACGTGTTCCTCGCCGGCTATGGCGCGGCGCAGGCGGTGCCGGGGCCGCTCTTCACCTTCGCCGCTTATCTCGGCGCGGCCATGACGCAGCCGCCCAACGGCTGGCTGGGCGCGCTGCTTTGCGTGGTCGCGATCTTTGCGCCGTCGTTCCTGCTCGTGGTCGGCGCCCTGCCGTTCTGGGAGACGATGCGCCGCCATGCACGCGTGCGCCGCGCGCTGCTCGGCGTCAACGCCGCCGTGGTGGGGCTACTATTGGCGGCGCTCTACGACCCGGTCTTCACCAGCGCGGTGCATGCGCCGGCCGATGTTGCGCTGGCGCTTGGCGCGCTCCTGCTGTTGAGCGTGTGGCGGCTGCCGCCCTGGGGCGTGGTCGGCCTCTGCGCGCTCGGCAGTTGGGCGCTGAAAGCCGTCAGCGGGCTCTGAGGCGGCCGCCTCATTCCGGTTTTGCCCTGCCGCTCCGGTTTGGGGTGCCGCCGGTCGTCGGCAGCTTCTTCAATTCTGCCTTGAGGCGGGTGAGCTCCTTCTTCTCGGCGGCGATCGCCTCGTCATAGCGCTTGACCGCCGCGTCGCGCGTCTCGGTGAGCCGCACGATGCGCTGGTCGACCTCGGCGATGCGCCGCTCGGTCGCCGTTTTCAGCAGCGCCGTGTCCTCGAGCTTGACGGCTTGCAGCTTGAAGGATTGCGCCGCCTTCTTCAGCCACGCGTCATGCTCCTTGAGAATCTCGTCAATGCTCATGTCGGTCCCTCTTGATGGCTCAGAGCTGCATGTTGAAATTGCCGACCGGGGCGGGGAAGGCCGGGTGCCTGAGCGTCGGCCCCTGGATCACGTTGCCGATGAACGGCCCCGGCATGTTGGTGAAATCAACCGAGAAGAAGCCCGGCACGGTGCCCTTGATCTGGTTGCCCATCACGGTCGCGGCGCGCCCGACCAGCACCACCGTCGCCACCCTGTCGTCGGGCGACGGCGAGACGTGCATGCAGTAATTGTTGTGGAAGAGCACGCGCTCGAAGCGGACGCGTAAGTTGTCGTTCAGCTGCGCCTCGGCGAGCTGGACCAGGGCGCTCCTGCCGGTGCCGATGAACTTGTTGTCGACGATCTGGATGGCGAAACCGAGCACGAGCTGGACCTGGCCGAAATTGGTCGTCGATTCGAGATAGCCGCGCATGATGAGCGCGCGGTCCTCCCGGTTGGGGTCGCGGGTCAGCGCATCCGAATAGGTCACCAGGTTGCTCTCGATGCGCGCTTCGAGGATCAGGTCGCCGAAGATGCCGTAGGCGAGCGCCGCCTGCGACGCGCCGTCCGGGCGGATGCCGGTGTCCATGATCTCGTTCGCCTCGACGTGCAGCTCGCCGATGACGCCGTAGGCGCCGATGCCGATGGCGAGCGCGGCGCTGTGGCCGCAATTGGTGAGGCGGTTCTCGACGAACTCGCAGCGTCCCATCACGACGATCGCGCCCGCGCCGAAATTGGCCAGGTTGGCGAGGCGGTTCTGCGCGACCGCCAGCCCGATCTCCTGGTTGAGCGCGATGCCGAAATTGCCGTCCGCGACGTCGTTCGCCAGCACGCGGTTATTGGTGCCGTTCAGGCTCGTGATCGCGGCGCCTGCGGCCTGGCGGATGCGGTTGTTCTCGACGGTGGCGTTGCGCACCGCCGAGAGCAGGACGCCGAAGCCGAGCGGCGGGCCATCGCTGTCGATGATGTTCTGCTTGATCAGGAGGTCCGCGGCGTCCTGGCCGAGGATGCCGTGCTGCGGGCCGCTCAGCAGATTGCCGGTCACGGCGATGCGGCGCGTCACGGCGCCGCCCTCATGGCCGATCAGCACGCCGGCGGCGCCCGGCAGGTTCAGGGACTTGCCGAGGAAGGCGAGGCTGTTGTCGGCGACCGTCACGCCCGAGCCGGTGACGCGGACGCCGACATGGGTATCGCTCGGATAGGCGATCCGGTTGCCTGCGATCAGGCAGTCGTCGGCGGCGCAGTCGATCGCGTAGAGCCGGCTGGAAGCCGCGGCGCCTTCGGGCAGGGGGGCGCAGGCGATGAAATTGCCGACGATGAGTGAGCCGTACGACGATGATGAAGGAGTGTCGCCGAATGGCTGATCGTTGAGCGAGATGCCGTAGAGCGAGCCTTCGATCGTGTTGTCTTCGATCCGATGGGCGGACGGCGCGCTTTGCGCGACGATGCCGGCGATGCCGATCGCCGTGTTCTCCGAGCGGTCGAAGGTGAAGCGGTTGGCCTCGAAGCGCGGCAGCAGGCAGAGCCCGAATGTCTGGATCCCGACGGCGACCTCGCTGATCGCGCAGCGGCGCACCTCGACCAGATCGGAGCGCACGATCTGGATGCCGATCGCGTTGCTGCCGCGCACCGCGGTCACGCCGCAATACCTGATCGAGACGTCGTGGGCCCCGGCGATCACGATCAGGCCGGAATCGGCCTCGGCGGCGGCCAGCGCCTCGAAGTCGATGGTCTCGACCTCGATGCCCTCTACCGCGACGCCGGCGGCGTTGCCGATCGCGAGCACGCTGCCGACATTGGTGCGCCGCACGGTGACGCCGCGGCTCTCGCCCTTGAGGAGGACGTGGCCACGGCCGATGGTGATGGTGTTGGTGACCTGATGCACGCCCGGCTTGAGGCAGACGCAGCCGCCCTCGGGCGGCAGCGAATCGATCGCGGCCTGGATCGATTCGCCGACCGCGACCACCACGGTGCAGCAGCATTCGCCTTCTTCTTCCTCCGGAGGGCGGCAATTGGTCAGGCCGGGGTTCGGGCCGCCGAGCCCGGTGAGCGCGGCGAGCTGTAGATAGTGGTGGATGATGCCGCGCGGCGGCGCCTCGTCGAGCTCCTCGATCGAGGCGTCCGCGGTGCGCGCCCAGAACACCCAGTAGTCGCCGTTGCGGAACGAGCCGCCGACCGGGTCCATGTCGAAGCTGATGCGGATGCCGTCTTCGAGGTCGATCGGCCCGCCGGCCGTGGCGATCAGCCCGTCCACGTCGAGCGTGTTGGTCGCCGCGGTCTGGTCCCAGCGCTGGATGCGGGTGTGCCGCGCTTCCAGGTCGGCGGCCGTCGCGCCGAACGGGCGGCCGCCGCCGGTCGGCAGCGCGCGGTCGAGCACGATCTGCCGGTTAGCCTCGTCGATGTCGACGATGCGCGCCATCTCGCCCGGCTCTTCCATCAGCTCGCGATGGTCGTCGGTCACCGTCACCCAGTCGTCGATGCGGAAGCGCAGCACCTGGTCGCGGCCGATGCGGTTCACCGTCAGGGTGGTCTCGCCGCCGCCGACCGCCATCTCGCGCACCGCCGAGACGATCGAGCCGTTGTCGCGCGACCATTTGAAGCGCGCCGTGCCGAGCGTGCCGCCTTCATGGATCTCGACGCGGTAGAGCCGGTTCTCCAGGCCGCGATAGCCGGCGACCGGCGGCAGGATGCACGGATCGTCGGGCGCCGGCGGCGCGATCGCCTCGCTCGACAGCCGCCCGGCCGAAGGCGGCGCACCGACCTCCATGCCGCAGGCCGCGCCTTCGCGCGCCTCGACGCGAAGCTGCCACACGGTCTGGGTGCGCGTCGCGGTGTCGGCGCCGCCGAGCGCGACGTCGAGCAGCTCGGCGTCTTCTATGTAAGTGACCTCGCGCTCCCACACGTCGAGATAGACGACCGCATCGCCGTTCGGCAGCGCCGGCGGGTCGGGCAGGAAGGGCTGCGCCAGATAGGTCCAGGTCTCCTCGGGGAAGTATTCAGCGAGCAGGCCATCGACATAGAGCCGGCCCGGCTCGATCGAGAGGTCGGGCGGCGGCCCCGCGATCAGGCCGAGCAGGAAGGAGTCGGGCAGGGTTTCGAGCGGCACGCCGTCCGGCCCGAAGGCATCGAGCGAGAGCGTGCGGACGCGTCGCTTGATGATGTCGATCTCTTCGTTCCAGTCGGCATCGAGCTGAACGCGCCCCTGCTGCATGAGCACGCCCGAATACCGCTTCAGCGGATCGAACGCAAACCTCGTGTAGTCGCCGCTCATGATCCCGATCTCCCGTCATGACCGCCCGCGCCCAGCGCACGGACGGCCGCTTTTTTCACGTCACGTAGATCACCGCGTATTCCAGGCCGAAGGGCAGGTACTCTTCGAGCCGCACGCGCAGGTTGGTCTCGCGCTGCGGCTGCTTCAGGTGGCAATAGGCGCCCATCTCCGAGCCGTCCTCGGCGCCCGTTGCGATCTCGATGGGGCCGCCGAGCGAAAGCTGCAAATAGGAAGGCTGGCCGTAGACCTCGGAGGTGTATTCGGGCTGCACGCGGCGACGCACGCGCTCGCGGATGGCATCCTTCGCCGCGTCGCTCAGCGGGCCGCCGAGGGCTTCCTCTTCCTCGATCGCCTGCCGCTCGGCGAGATAGGGCTGGCAGCGATAGCGCCGCGGCATGGTCGAGCCCGGCACGACATAGCTGAAGCGTATGCAGCCGACCTGCCGGCGCTCGACGGTCGCGAGGCCATCGAAGATGACCTCGGAGGCGAGGTCGATCTGGCGGGCGAGCACCACGCCGCGCAGGGTCACGCGTTCGAGATGGAGCGGCGGCCCGAACGCATCCGGCGCGCCGACGCCCGCGATCGCCGCCTCGCCGACGCCGTCGATGATGCTGTCGAGCGCGAACAGGCCCTCGGCATGGTCGGGCATGCGCACCGGCCCGCAGATCGAGAAGGCAAGCTCGACGCGAAGCTCGGTGTTGATCGGCGTGCCGCCATCATCCGCCGCCGCCTCGATGCTGGGCTCGATCACCGGCGGCGGGGGCGGCGGCAAATCGGGGTCGGGCTCGGCGATCGAGACGCCCGGCACCAGCGTCGCGTGGATCAGGCGCAAGTGCCCGAGCGAACCCTCGATCACGACGCGGCCCTCGATCAGCAGCCCGCCGAGCGTGACCGTGAAGTCCTCATTGTCGCCGCTGATCGCGAGCGGCGCGCTGAGCCTCAGATGCGGCCGCGCGCCGTCCGCCGCCTCGATCGACAGGAAGCGCCCGCTCGCGCCCTGCACGTTGAGCGAGATCGCTTCTTCGTAGGTGCGGTTGTCGCGGATGCGGACGATGCAGGCGCGCCTGCCGTTCGCCACCCATTGGGCGAGCGCTGCGCCGATCGTCGCGAAGCTGCCGGGATCGCCGCTGCCATCGACGGTGAAGACGTCGTCGGCCAACGTGCGCCGGGTCAGCCAGGCGCGCCGCCGGTAGGGGCCGCCGCCGAGCTCGGCCGGGAAGCCGTAATGGTAGTAGACCTCGACCAGGTCCGCCGGCACCAGGTCGGGCCCGAGCGCGAGCCGGCCGAGGTTGACATCGATCGCGATGTCGTCGTCGGCCGGCTGGCTCCAGGTCGAGAGGTTGCGGCAGTGCACGGCGTCCGCCGGCACCGGGTTGCCGTCGACGAACACCATGAGGCTCGGCGCCGGCGCCAGGTTGAAGCCGGGGAAGGCGTTGAACAGGCCGTAGAACGCGGTGAAGCCGGGCCGCGGCAAAGGCAGCGCGGCATAGGCGCGCAAATCCTCGAAGAAGCGGGCCGGGCGGATCGGCGCCGGCACGTGAAGCTCGGTGGCGAGCCCGGCCTCGTCGCCCTCGCGCCTTGTGCGGCTGAACAGCGGCGCCGAATTGCCGAGCGGGCTGAAATGGTAGCGATAGTCGCCGGCCGCGCCGAGCCGCCGCGCGGTCACCGCCTCCATGCGATGGCTGCCGAGCCGCCACAGGAAGAAGCCGATGTTGCGGATGTTGTGCCAGCCCTCGTGCTGCGAGATCGGCCGCACGTCGACCGTGTGCGCGATCTCGTCGAAGGCGCGGTCGAGCCGGTCCATGCGCTCGATGGAGCGGATGTCGGGCGTGCGCGGCGAATGCAGGCGCAGGTGGTTGCGCACCCATTGGGTCCAGCCGAGCAGCTCGAAGAACTCGACCGCGTGCGCCGGCCAGCCGGTGACGTCGCGCGCCAGCTCCTCGAGCATGGGCAGCGTGCCCTTGCGCCGGCGGTAGTAGATCGTCTTGGCGACATCGGCACGGCCGCGGATGGCGATCGGCGCGCGCAGCTCCGGCCCTTCGAGATCGTCGAACAGCGCCATGGCGGTGCCGTAGTCGACGACCCGGCTCTCGTCGAACAGCGGCGTGGTGCCGACCAGGTCGCCGATATAGGGGATCACCCAGGGCTCGGCGGTCTCGATGAAGGCGTCGTGCTGGAGCTGGCGGATGTCGCCGTCGATGGCGTCCGCCTGCTGCTCGATCAGGTGCAGCAGTGCCTTGAGCGGGCCGCCCTCAGCCTCGTCGCGCTCGCGGATGTGGACCGGCAGGAGCTGAAACAGCTTGTCCTTGTCCGCTGTCGAGTAGGCCATGTCAGAGTGCCTCCACCACGCTGAGGCTGATGTCGGTGGCCGGCTCCGCGATATAGGCCTGCTCGGCGGCGAGCACCGGCGGCGGCTCCGCGCCCTCGAAGCCGGCCTTGGCGTAGCGGTCGATCAGCGCCGGGTTGTCGGGCGTCGGGCGCGCCGGGAAGATGCGCACATGCGCCTGCAACGGCGCCGCCGTGGTGGCGCGCACCGCGAGCTCGGTCGCGCTCAGGTCGCCGAAATCCTTCAGGTGGAACACGTCGAGATCGACGGCGACCACGCCGCGCGCGCCTTGCAGCGCCGCATAGATGGAGCTCGCGTGCACCGCCTGGCCGAGCGGCATGGCCTTGAAGTCGAAGAGGGCAAGCAGCGCCCCGCGCGCCGCTTCGAGCACGGCGTCCGCCTCGAACGCGGGATCGCGCCGCAGCCGCGCCTGCACCACGATCGGCACGCGCACCAGGTTGGCGAGGAAGAGCTGGCGGTTGGGATCGCGCGCCGTGCTGAGCGCGGCGTTCAGGGTGGCCATCGAGGTCGATGACAGCTTGGCGCCGTCGGGCCCCGCGACGGTCAGGTGGACCGCGCGTTCGAGCTCGTGCCAGACCCAGGTGACGTAGGCGCGCGACACCACGCCCGAGGTCGTCGCGATCCACTCGAAGTCCTGCAGCGAGACGGCGCGGCCGAAGGTGCGCACCGTGGTCGGCGCGGCCGCGCGCGCGTCATCGCGCGTCTCCGGGTCGACGCCGCCTTCGGCCGGCAGCGGGTTGGTGACGGCGCGCAGGCCCACCGGGCGCTCGAGCAGGATCGAGAGCTGGTCGGTCTTCAGATTGCCGGCGCGGCCGACGCCTTTCCGATAGCGCGCGAGGATGTTCATGGCGCCAGTCGGCAGGCGCGCGCCGGTGACGCCGTCGCCAAACGCGATCTCGGTCTCGCCGGCATCGTTCTGCCGTGCGGTGAAGACCCGCTCGGTCGGCTTGCGGCCGTAGAGGCTCGGCACCGCCTGCCATTGCTCGCCGTTGACCCGGATTTCGAGCGCGGGCGCACCCGCAATGTCGGTCTTGCTCGGCAGGTAGGTGAGCGGCGTGCGGCCGAGCTTCGCCTTCTGGAAGGCCTGCGCCGCGTTGCCGTGGCCGAGCGATTCCTCGGGCTGGGTCTCGCCATGGCTCGCCTGCGCGATGTTGCCCTTGAGCACGAGGCCGGCGACGGGTGCCGCGAGCGGCGGCAGGAAGTCGATCGCGAGATGGTCGGGCAGGTCGCCCGGCACGCTCGCGGCAGGGGTCGCCGCGGTGACGGTCGCGAGATGCTTGGCCGCACCGGCCTGGAGCAGGATCCTGCGGCCCTTCTTGAGCTGGCCGAGGCCGCCGAGCGCCTCCGCGCTCTGGCCTGCGGCAAAGCGCGCGACGACGCGGCCGCCGCCGGCGTTCTTGGCGTGGTCGTAGTTGCGGAAGCTGATCGGCTGCGGGTCGAGCTGGTAGAGGCGCGCCATGCGGCGGTCGCCGATCTCGCGGATGCCGCGCCCGAGCCGATCCCAGCCGGACCACCCGGTGGCGAGGTCCCAGAGCCGCGCGGCAGCCACGCCTTCGCGGTCGCGGATCAGGATCGCGGCCACGCCCGATACGATCACGGCGCTCGGCGCCGAGGCCGGCGTGCCGGCGATCGCCTGCCATGGCGTCCATGTGTTGCCGGTGCGCGCGATCTGCCAGAGCTGCTCATCTGCGCCGCGCACGAAGATGTCGACCCGGTTCGGCCCGCTCGCGACGATCGCCGGCTCGTCGAGCGCCTTGCCGCCGAGCTTGAGCCAGGGCGTCCAGGCCGTGCCGGTCCAGCGCCGGTGGTTGAGCGCGCCGTCGTCGTCGAGCGCCACGACATCGAGTCGGTTGGTAGCGGTCGATGCCGCGGCGGGCGCGCCCGAGAGCGTGCCGCCGAGCGATTCCCACGCGCCCCACACGCCGCCTTGCCGCGCGAGGCGCCACAGCGCGCGATCCGGCCCGCGCACGAACACGTCGATGCGGCTGCCGCCCCAGCTCACCGGCACCGGATCGGAGGTGAGCACGCCGCCGCGCGAGGCCCAGGCGACCGGCGCGGGCAGCACGCCGCGCATCCAGAGGCCGAAATCCAGCCCGCGCGCGAACACCGCGACCTCGCCGCCCGTCGCCACCACCGCGCGCGGCGCCGTGGTCAAGACGCCGCCGAGATTGTCGGAGAACCCGGTGCCCCAGCCGCCGCCGCTCCAGATCGCGTGGACAAGGTTGCCGGTCGCGTTGCGCACGAAGGCATCGACGCGTGTCGCGCTCGGCGCCACGGCGGAGATATCGCTCGATGCGGCGAAGCCGCCGAAGCTCGCCCATTCCGTGAAGCTGGTCGGCCCCATGCTGAGCACGCCGCCCGCGCCGCCGCGCGCCAGGAGGTGCAGGTTGGTGCCGCGCACTACCAGGGCGGGCCGGCCCCGGATGGTCTCGTACAGCCTGACATGCGTCACCGTGTCCGAGATCGAGCCGTGCGTGATCGGCGCGTCCTTGGTCTCGGTGGCGACGGCGCTGCGCAGGCGTGGCGCCGGCGCGGTGCCGGCGTCGATCAGGAACTGGGCGCCGGCCTTCACGTCCTCATAGCGCGCATCGAGCGGATAGAACGCGTCCGACGGATCGAGGCTCGGGTCGATCGCTTGAGTCTTCCAGCGCTGCTGCGGCGGCGTCGCGGGATTGGTGTCATAGATATTGTGGCTGCTCGGCGCGTTGTGGCCGAAGAAGCGGACACGCTTCACCACCTTCGCGGCCCAGGCGACCTCGGGCCATAGCCCGGTGCCCTGCACCGCGGGTGCGAAGTGCAGCCGTTCGCCGTCCGCCCGCTGTTCGAGCGCGGCGACCGTCTTCTCCTCGATCTGCGACAGGCCGTAGAAGACGAGCGGGTCGCCGCGGGTCAGCGTCTCGGGGCGCGCGATCAGCGGCGCTTCGGCGCCGCCCCGGTTGAAGGCATTGAACGGTGCGGGCGGCGCGAAGACCGGCCGCTCGTTGAGCTCGGCCGCGGCGACAATCTGCTCCAGCGTCTCGAAGATCTGCGGCGTCTCGTCCTGGCCCGGCGTGCTCATCACCTTGTGGCCGATGCGGATGCGCGTCTCGGCGCCGGCATCGAGCGCGTAGGCGAGCATGGCGGTCGCGGCCATGCCGGGCCGCAGGCGATAGCTGATCAGGCGGACCAGCCGAAGGATCGAATCCCGCTCGTCCGACGTGCGCAGATAGAGCTCGTTCGCGATGCGCTCGTTGTAGAAGGTGAGCACGTCGCCGACCGCGGCGAACAGTTCGAGCAGGGTGATCGCGTGGTCGTCGCTCTCGCGCGTGGTCAGCGCGGCGAGCGCCGGCTCATCGACGATGGCATCGAGCAGCGCCTCGCGGAAGGTCGCGAAGGTGCCGATGCGATAGCCGATCTCGCTCAAGCCCGGCCGGTTCCAGACGCCGAGTGGCGCGCGTGGTGCCACCATCTGGCAGCAGGCGCAGAAGCGCGGGTCGGGCGGCAACAGCATGCTACTGGCCTCCGACCGCGGTGAGGGTGAGCACGCCGTTCTCGGGGAAGTTGCGGTCGTTGTCGAGGCGCGGGATCTCGAACGGGCCGACCTCGATCAGCCCGCGCTCAAGCTCGTCGCCCGCGACCTCCCAATAGCGCTTGAAGACGAGCACCTCGGCGGAATCGACGCCCTCGATCTCCATGATCGCGGCGTAGAGCCTGGACAGATAGACCGGCTGGCCGAAGACGAATTCGAGCGGGTGGAAGAAGCCGCGGCTGCCGTCCGCGAAGCTCCGGTTGGATAGCCGCTTCGAGACCGCCTCCAGCACGTCACCCCTGAAATGATAGCGCGCCACGCAGATTCGGATCGCGATTTCGAGCGGTACGTAGACGGCGGCGTTCACCCTGAGGTCGTAGCCGGCGAGCTTGAAGCGCGTGAGGTAGGCCTTCATCGAGGCGGCGAAGGCGGCTTCGAGCGCGACGCCGCCGCCGGCCAGGCGCACCAGGTGGCGCTCGTCGCGCGGGTGGATCGCAACGAACACGGTGTGCCAGCTTCCGGTCCAGCGGAACTGGGCCTTGGCCGCGGCGACCGCCTCATGGCGCAACGCGACCTCCTCCCAGTCCGCCTCGGTGACGGCGCGGAACTGGATGGCGCGGAACGCCTCGGGCGCGAGCTGGCGGACCTGCTCGATGCTCTCGGGGTCGGTGCCGAGGCGCGCGGGCAACGGCTGGTAGACCGCCTCGACGTCCGCGAAGTTGAGCGGAGCGCCGGGGTTGGACGGGTCGAGCGGCTCTGTGGGATCGGGCTCGACCACGTGGACGAGCGCGCCCGCGCCGATGTTGCCGGCCCGGCCATTGCCGATGCGATAGCGCGCGGTGGCGCCGATCGCACCGAGCGGGCGGCGGCCATACTGGTCGTCGCCGAAGCGCAGGATCGCGCGGCCGTCATTGTCGATCTCGGCGACGAAATGCTGGTCATAGGCGCCGCTGTCGAGCAAATGCGGCATCGGCGCCCAGATCTCGTCCTCGCCGCCGGGGAAATGCATGACCAGCACGACGCCCGGCATGGTCTCGCGTGCATCGCGCTCCAGCTCGTGCCGGCCGAACAGGAGCTGGCCGCTCGCCGTGTAGTCCGGCTCGTCGGGCATGGCCTGATGCGTGACCGGCGCGTTGGGCAGCGTGAGCAGGGGCAGAGGCCAACGCTCCGGGCCGATCTCCGGCGGCGGCACCTCCTGGCGCAGCGTGATGCCGTGATCGGCCGGCGCCACATTGCCGCGCGCGACTGAGACCGGGTCGATGCGGCCGGCCTCCGGCGTCTCGGCCGAGAGGCAGAGCGTGAAGGCGAGCCCGTCCGCCTCGCGCCAGACGACGCGTTGCAGCGGCAGCGGGTTCTCGACCGCCGGGTTGAGGCGCGGGGTGAGTACGCCGCCCGGCACCGCGTCGGTGAAGGCTTCGTCGTTTGTGCTCTCGACCTCGACGAGCCGGACGACCTGGCGCTTCTTCGGGTCGGCATCGGCCGGCGCGGCGGTGACGGGGCTGCGCACCTCTTCGAGCAGGAGATAGTCGCCGACCGCGAGATGCGGCGCGAACGCCGTCTCGCTGCCGGCCCCGCCGGCGAGCCCGAACAGATAGGCCTCACGCGTGCCGCGCGCGAGGCAGCATTCGGCATCGCCCCAGGTGTGGATACGCAGCTCGTTATGGTCGCTGTCGACCGAGGCGAGCGCGGTGGTCTCGAACACGGTGGCGTCGGCGAGCGCGGGGTCGCTGTCGAACTGCGCGGCGCCGTCGATCACCGGGCCGGGCGGTGCGGTCTCGCCGATCAGCGGCGTGCCGATGCGTGTCACCAGCTTGGCGCCGGCCGGCACCACGCCGTCGGTGCCGGCGGTCGCGCGGAAATGCACATAGCTCACCGCGTTGCGGCCGTTGTGCATGCGGTAGTCGATCAGCGTCGCGTGGCGGGCCGCCGAGATGCGATGCAGGCAGGTGTCGAGATAACCCTCGGTCGCCGGGCCGGCGTCCTGGTAGTAGCTCAGATAGTCGCCGACATAGGCGAGCAGCTCGACCAGCGTGATGCCGAGATCGGCGGGCAGCCGCTCCTCCCAGCGCGGGTTGCGCGCGGCGATCAGGTCGAGCAGCAGGCGGCGGAAGCTCTGATAGTCCTTGGCGAGATAGTCGAGCGCAGGCTCGGGCAGGCTCGGCGGCGGGCAGTCGAGCTTGGGTCGGCAGTCGAACAGGGTCGGGCAGCCCGCCTTGAAGCTGAAGGCGGCTTGCGAGCGTTCCTCGTCGATGTCCGGGCCGTCGACGCTCAGCACATAGGTCGAGAAATCGCCCTCGCGGTCGACGAAGACATGGAGCAGCAGCGGATCGGTAAGGTCGTCCTCGGCATCGAGCACGCGCACGTCGACGATCCGAACGCCGCCCTGCACGGCGAAGCTCAGCGTGGCGACTGCCGGCGGCGGCTTGAGGAAGGTCACGTCGAGGATGAAGCGCCGCTCCGGCACGGCCAGCGGGTCGCGGCGGAACTCGACGAAGTCGATGCCGTTCAGGGGATGCGCCGGGTCGCGCAGGATGCCCGAGCGCCGCTCGTCACCGCACCAGATCACCCCGCTTCTCGACAGCGCCATGGCTCAGCCTCAGGCCGGTATGGGTTGCTCGAAGGTGGCGGCGGCGCGCTCGCCGGTATCGCGCCGAGCGTAAACGACCGTGATCTCCAGGGTGGCGTCCTCGGCGCGCACCTCGACCTTCTCGACCGCGATGACCGGATCGAGCCAGCGGATCAGTGAGCCATGGACGAGCTGCTCGGTGACCGCGGCGATGGTCTCGGAGGCGGGCGCGAAGACGAGCTGCTTGAGGCCGCAGCCGAAGTCCGGCCGGTTCACCCGCTCGCCCGGCGTGGTGAACAGCACGAGCCGGATCATGTCGCGGATATGGTCGTCGTCATCGGTGGTCGCGGTGAGGCCGCGCGCGTCGATGCCGAACGGAAAGTCCATCTGGGGCGTCATGCTCGCCATCACAGCCCCTCGGTGTGGATGGTGGGATGCACGGTCGTGCCGTCGGTCCGCAGCACGTCGATCGCATCGTTATGGTCGCGCAGATGGCGCACGACGCCGCGCGCGATCGCGACGAACAGCCGGCGCCGGTCCCTGATCTCGCGGTCCGTGATCGGGCTGGTCGGCAGCGCCGGCAGGCCGTCGAGAATGAGCAGGTTGTTGAGCTCGTCCTCGATCGCCTTCGCCATCGAATTGGCGAAATCGCCATAGTCCTCCAGGGGAGGCAGCTTGAGGTTTCCCGGCTTGATCGGGTCGGCCATGCCGCTCTCCCTATTCCAGCAGCACCTTGAGCGACAGCAGGCTCGGCGGCGGCGTCGGCATGGGGCCGACCGGCGGCGCTGGCGTCACCGGCAGGAAGCCGCCCGCAAGCTCGCCCGGATGAACATGCGTGTTGAACATCGTGACGAGCTGCGTGAGGTAGATCATGAGTTGATCGCCGAGCACGGCTGGGTGCGCGGCCATCTGGCTGCCCTCCTGGATCAGCGGTGCTTCGGACACGACGCGCGCCAAGCCTTTCACCGTCACGGTGCCGGTCGCGACGCTGATCACCACCTGGTTGAGGCCGAGCGCGTCCGACACCGTGATGGTCTGCATGATGTCGTCGATCGCGGTGGTGAGGCCGGTCTCGCTGCGCCACACCTTGGTGGTCGGCATGGTCGGCGTGCCGGGCGGCGCGGGCGGCACCGCGGGCGCCTCGGCCGTGCCCCAATAGGCGCCGGTCCAGATCGGCCGCGACACGTCGCCCGCCTCGAACTCGATCCAGACGCCCGCGCCGACCGGCGGGATCGAGAAGAAGCCCGAGCCGGTGCCGGCATAGGGCACGCACGGCGTCGCCCAGCCGGTCGGCACCTCGCCCAGCACCTCGGCCACCGATGCTTGCAGGCGGCCGAGATTCATCGGGTCCATGTTGTTCAGCACGACGCCGCGATACTTGCCGTAGATCCTCTCGCGCTCGCCGCGCTCCTGGCTGACCAGCTCCTCGACCATTGCCATGGCTGCCTCTCCCTAGCCGACCGCCGCCAGCGGATCGATGAAGACTTCCGCGCCGGTCAGCCCGACGGCGTTGCGCCACGCGCTGAAGCCCTGGGTGTAGCCGTCGCGGCTGATCCGATGCGACACGCTGGTGACGTAGTAGAGCCCGCTGTATTGGCGGCCGGCGCCGCGCACCAGCACGGGCAGGCCGCACAGCAGCGGCCGGTTGTATTTGAGGCTGTCGACCTCGCCGCTCGCCCGCACCGTGCGGCTCGTCTCGGTGGCGCGTGCGAGCGCCTGCATCTGCATCTCGGCGGGGTTGGCCGCGTCGTTCGCCAGCATCCGCTCGATCGGCGGCGGGATGATCCGGTTGAGCGCGGGCTCGAGCCCCATCGGCGGGTCGGTCGAGACCGGCGCGATCGCCGGGATCGGCACGCGCGTGCTGGGTTCGGACGACACCGCGATTACCGAGGTCGGCCGCAGCATGTCGTTCGAGACGCTGAACGAGTTGAGGTTGGTCTGGGTGCCGAAGTCGATCGACAGCACGCCCTGGAACGGGACATGGGTCAGCGGCGGGTGGAAATGCCCGAAGTCGATGCCGACGATCGGGTCGGGCTGGATGTAGAGCTCGTAGCTGTTGCGCCCGGCGAGCTGGAACAGATAGGCGGCGTCGTGCGCGCGCTGCGTCGTGGTGGTGTCGAGCATGGTGCGCGTCGGTGCCGTCGGAAACACCGTCGGCACGATGCCGTACTTGCCGAAGATGCCGGCGGCGACCACGCTGTCCGGCGAGTTGGGCCAGGGGAAGGGCTGCTGGATGTGCGCCATGATGGTGCCGAGCGCATCCATGCCGACCACTTCGAGCGTCGAGCCGCCCGGCTGGTTGCTGGCGCCGAGGCTCGCGTCCTTGACGAAGCCGTTGATGATGGTGTGCGGGATGCCGAGCCCGACCGAGACGCGAATGGTGATCGGCACCAGCGGCCGGAAGATGTCGAACGCCAGCACGTCGTAGTCGCCATAGGCGTTCCGGCTGAGGTCGAAATGCAGTCGGAAGGTCGAGGCCTGGCCGACGCTGGTCTCGACCTCGATCTCGCGCAGCGCGCTCATGAAGGGCTGCGGCAGCGGCGCGAACGCCACCTGGACGACGAAATAGGCGGGCAGCAGGGCCATGCGGTTCTAGCCTCCCTGCGGCCCCATGACGCGCAGCCGCATGCCGGGCGTTCGCGTCAGCTCGGCCGGGCGCTGCACCCGGTTCACGTCGCACAAGCGCCAGAACTGCTCGGCATCGCCGAGCGCGGCATAGGCGGCGAGATCAGGCCGGTCGCCCTCCTTGACGAGATAGGTCAGCGAGCCGCCCTGCTCCGGAATGAAACGGCGCTTCTTGTAGCGGACGAGCCGGCCTTGCTTCGTGGTGAGCTCGGCGTCGCCTATGTGCTCGTAGCGGCTGCCTCTGAAGAACACATGGCATCTCCCTCGGATCGCGGTCTAAATCGGCAGAAGCCCTTGAATCCCTGTCTTCTCGCCCAGCGTGTTGAGGCCCGCCATCACCTCCTTCTGCGTGAACGAGGCGAGGTAGACCCAATAGCCGGGATTGGTGATGTCGAGATCGCGATAGGTGAGCACCTTGAGGCTCATGTCGGCGCTGGCGCGGATCGGGTTGAGGCTCTGGTCGAACGCCTCCTCCTTGATCGAGAGGCTCTGCACCTGCACCGGCAGCACCCGCCGCGGCCCCCAGATCAGCAGCGCGAGCGGCGCCTGCTCGCCGAGGATGAAGGCACTGCCCGCAAGCGACAGCGCCTCGTTGGCGATCACCATCGGATAGGAGGGATGCACCAGGTTCTCGAGCGCCGCGATCACCGGGTGCAGCCCGTTGGCGACCGCGAGCGCGTTGTCGCCCGGCTGCTCCAACTGGTCGGCGGCATCGATCTCCGCGGTGAAGCTGATGGTCTCCTCGGGCGGGCCGTTGACCCGGTTGGCGTCGCCGCGCCCGCCGCCACCGCCGCCGCTGCGCGGCTGGATCGCGCGGGTCACCTCGTTCGGGTTGTACTGAAAGACGATGATGGTCGGCAGAAGCTCAGGAAGCTGATAGGCGGCGATGCCGGCCTTCAAGGGCTTCGCGCTTCTCGGGAAGTCGGAAGTCATGCGCCCAAACTCCCAGTCCGCCGCCGCATTTTGTGGTTAGTTAACAGCCTACCGCATCTCCCGGCGGCACACGATACGGCGCGCCCAGCGCCACAGTTTTGCCCCAGCCGCGCTTGCGTCGGTTCGTGCATGGCGAGCCTCAGAACCGCCCGCCAAGGACGGCGCCGACGCCGAACCAGCGGCGCCAGTTCTCGTCCCCCGCATCAGTCGCGCCCGGCTCGCCGATGATGCCGGTGGTCGGGAACGCCGTGCCGGCGGTGATCTCGGCGCCGAGATAGGGCTGCAGCACCGAGTCCGGCGCGAAGGTGTAGCCCAAACCGAGCCCGCCCTGCACGTAGGGTGCCCACGACTCATCGCTGCCGGGCCGGCCGGGGGTGCTGGAACTGAAATAACCGGCGCCAGCCTCGAGGAAGGCGCCGCCGGTGAAGCCGCCGGCTGACGGCGTGACGCGCCGCTCGATGCCGGCGCGAAAGCCGATCAGGAACGCCTGCCGATAGTCCGGTTGGCCCGCCAGCATCGCCGTGCCTTGAACGCCGAGGGTGAGCTCGGCCTCGCGCAAGCGATCGAGCGGGATGCCCAAGCCGACGCCAGCACTGGCCAGGAAGGACGGCTGCCCGCCGAGCGAGGCGAAGCCGAGCGACAGGTTTGCGCGGAAGTCGGGAAGCACCGGCCGCGACAGCTCGACGAGGCGCGCCGTGCAATCCGGATAGACCGCGCGCAGGAACGCCGGCACGAACTGGAAATGCCGCTCGTGGAAGAGGGCGAAGCGGCCATAGGAACGGTGGCTGCCCATCCGCGACCAGTCCGTGCGGCGGATGCGCTCGCGGCGGCACCATTCCGGCACGCGCCGGCAGACGGCGGGGTCGGGCTCGGCATATTCGTCGCCGGTGCCGAGCACTTGGTGCCCGCCTTCGTGAATGGCGAAGCCGCGATCGAGTCCCTCGCGCGCGCAGATCGTGCCCGCATCGCCGCGGCCTGCCCGGTTGACGACGTTGATCGTGAGATCCGGGTTGGCCGAATCATCGATCAGTCCCGCGTCGATCGTGAGGTCGCCCTCCATGCACGGCGCGGCGCAGGCAGCGCCTTCGAGCCGGGCCGCGTACCAGCCGCTCAGGCCGTCGTTCACCGCCTCGATATAGTCGCTCTTGATCTGCTCGAACTCGTCGTTCGGCAGCGAGTCCACGGCTTCCGTCAGCGGCGGCGAATCATCGCAGATGCCGGGCGTGCCCGACGTGTTGGCCTGCTGAAACCGGACGCGCTTCTTCACGCCGACGGTGCAGGTGCTCTCATCGAAGCTGACGCCGACCACGGCCTGGTGCACCTGGGTCTCGGGCTCGGTGTCGGTCGCCGGCACCACCTCGGTGCGCTCCACCCGGCCGCGCCAGACCGAGCCGACCTGGCTCGGCTGCGCGATCACGCGCTCGCGGAACTCGGTGGTGCCCTCCTCGCCGGCGCGGCGGAGCGCGGGCGGCGCGCCGGCGCGCTGCTGCACGACATGGCCAAGCTCATGGGCGATGAGGCGCCGCCCCGCCGTGCTTTCCGGCGCGTAGGCGCCAGGCGCAAAGCCGATGTCGCTGCCGAGCGTATAGGCGCGGGCATGGATGCGTCGCGCCGACGCGCCGGTTGCGCCATCCACATGCAGCCGAACGTCGGAGAGGTCGTGCCCGAGCCGCGGCTCGAAATAGGCGCGCAAGCCCGGCGCCAAGGGCGTGCCGCCGGCCGAGAGCGCCCTCGTCGCCTGCGCCGCGCCGGCCTGCGCGTCGCCGCCGCATGACGGGCAGCCTTCGGACGGCTTCAACCGGATGTCGTCGTCCTCCTCCTCCTGGCGTCGCACCGTCTCGTCCTCCGCGGCGCACGCCGCGCATTTCCGCTGGATCGTCGGCGCGGCCGGCGGGGCGGTGGCGGCGATGCCGTCGCCGCGGACGATCTGCTCGGCGATGCGATCTGCCTCGCGTTCCAACGGGTCGGTCGCGGCGCCGATCGCGGGCTTGCGCTGCAAGGCCTGATTGGTGGGACCGATCGAGGCGGACCGGGGCGCGTGCGGCGCTGCCCGGCTCGGCACAGGGCCCGGCTTTGCCGCGATGGCGCGTGTGGCGGCGGTCCTCATAGGAAGGCCGGTATGTCCACGAGCGGGCGGCTGACCGTGATCACGGTGCGGCGGTTGAGCGCGCGGCCCTCGGGCGTCTCGTTGTCGGCGACCGGCTCGGCCTCGCCGCGGCCGACGAGGTGGAAGCGCTCCTTGTCGCGGCCGGCATCGACGCCGGCGTTGATCATCGCCTCGCGCGTCTGCTCGGCGCGCCGTTGCGACACCGCGACGTTGACCTCGTCGCTGCCGACCGAATCGGCATGGCCCTCGATCGTGACGGTCGAAAGCTCGTTGGCCTGGACATCGGTCACGGCCGCGCCCAGCTCGCCGCGCCCGGTGAACGGCACCGCCACCGAGTTGAAGCCGAAGCGGTCTATGGTGCGGCGCGAGACCTCGATGCGCACCGCCTGGATCGCGCGCGTAATCTCGGCGTTTTCGGTGGTGGGGTCCTCGGCCTCGTCGATCACCAGATAGTAGGTCTGATAGTCGATCGCGTGGGTGAAAAGCTCGGGCGGGCCGGGATCGGTCTGCACACTGCGCCGCGCGGTGCGCCGGCCGGGGCCGACCAGCTCCTCGGCGACGTCGCTCTCGCTCTGGATCGCCTGCTCGTGAGCGGCATCGAAGCGGTCGACGCCCGGTATCGGCGTGAACGCGTGGGCCTGGAAATTCTCCTCGATCTCGTGCGCGACCGCCGCGACCCCGTTGCCGGGCGCGCCGGCCTCCAGCGCGCGGACATCGTCGAGATCGACGCGCTGGACCCGGCCCTGCGAGAGATCGGTCGGCTGCGGGAACGCGCCGACCAGCACGCGCGGCTGCGCCTGGCCGACATGGATTTCCGCGTTCTGATCCGGATTGTTGACGACGCGCACCAGGAGGCTCGCGAGCGACGGCGAGCTCGGCCTGACCGAGATCGCGCCGGTGATGTCGACCTCGGCGGTCTGCTCGTCATGGAACAGGATCAGGCCCGCCGGCGGCTCGATGATGTCGATGAGCCCGTCCACGTCGTCCGGGTCGCCGTCCATCAGCAGCCGGCGCTGCAGCGTCGGCGTGCTTTGCGGCGTGACGTCGATGCTGCCGCGGTCCGATGTCTGCTGCGCGACATGGGCAAGCTCGTGCGCCAGCAGCCGCCGGCCTTCCAGGCTCTCGGGCGCATAGTGCCCGGAGGCGAAGGCGATGTCCGGCCCGAGCGTGTAGGCGCGTGCGTTGATGGCTTCGGCGGCGGTGCCCGATGCGCCGTCCGTATGCAGCCGCACGTCGGAGAAATCGCGGCCGAAGCGCGGCTCGAAATAGGCGCGCAGGCCCGGCGGCAGCGGCGTGCCGGTTCCCGAGAGCGCGCTCGCCGCCCGCGCCGCATCGGTGCCTGCTGCCTTGCCCTCGACCCCCTTCATGCGAATCTCGTCGGCCTCCTCCTCGGCCGCACATTCGGCGCACATGCGTCCGATCGTGGCGGTGGGCGCGACCGACACGGCTGGCACCGCGTCATGGCCGCCGACGACCTGGTCCGCGATACGGTCCGCCTCGCGTTCGAGCGGATCGTCGGAACGGCCGATGCGCGGCTTGGCCTGAAGCACTTGGTTGCTTCCCACTATCCCGTGCGCCGGCGCTGCGCGATACACGCGGTTCTGCTGTTTGGCGCCGCCGTTGCGCCGATGACCCGTCACATATGAGCGCGTGGTCATGGGTCGGACCCTCGATCGCTCACGGGCCGCCGACCGGCGGGCAGTCGTCGAGAATGGCCGGGAAGCCATAGACATCGGCGACGAACGCCTCGTAGCAGTTCGGGTTGCGCAGGCGCTGGCTGGCATTGGCGTGGCCGTGCCCCGCCGCGTTGAACACGATGTGGACGGCCTCGTGCAGGAGCACCGCGGCGCGCTGGTCCGCCGACTGATTGAGCGCGCTCGTCCAGAACGCCGGGCAGATCGCGATCGTGCTCGGCGCTCCCTCCCGGCAGCTCTGCGCCAGGCTCGTGCCGCACGGCGTCGTCTGGCAGCCGCCGAGCGTGAAGGCGGCCGTGCCGGGGCAGCGGTACTGCACCGGGTCGGAGAAGAACCGGTGCAGCAGATTGAAGCGCGCCGAGAAGAAGCGCATCTCGCTCGCGATGACCTCGTTCATGTCGGCGCTCGCAGCGCCGGTGAAGCGGTTGCGGAACTGGCCGTTGCCGAGCACCAGCGGGCCGGCGAAGCGCCTGCCATAGGCGCGCGCCGTATCGCCGGGGCCGAAGGTCGGGTCGCGGAAATTGATGGATTCGAGATCGAACAAAAGACTGGAGCCGAGCGCGATCGTCTGGGCGCGCTGGTCCGCGGCGTCGAGCGCGGCGAGCGGATCGGCCGGCGCGCCGTGAACGTTCGCTGGGCAGCGCGACGAGCGGCGGCTCACCGTGCGGCGGATCGCAGGCTCGCGGTCCGCCTGCTGCCCGACATGGGCAAGCTCATGCGCGATCAGCCGCCGGCCCTCGTGGCTCGCGGGCGCGTATTCGCCGGCCGCAAAGGCGATGTCCGAGCCCAGCGTGTAGGCGCGCGCGTTGATGCCTTCGGCCGCCGAAGCTGCCGTCGCGCCGGTGTGGATGCGCACGCCGGAAAGGTCGCGGCCGAAGCGCGGCTCGAAATACGCACGCAAGGAGGTGGGCAGGGGCGCGCCCGATGCTTGCAGCGCGCTCACCGCCTGCGTTGCGTCGGCTTGCGTGCCGCTTGTATGCATGGCGCCGCCGTCCGACGCCTTCATGTGGATTTCGTCGGCTTTTTCCTCCGCAGCACACTCGGCGCATTTGCGGCTGAGGGTCGGCGGCGCGCCGGAGGCTTCCGTCCCGCTTGCGTCCTTGTCGCCCATGACCCGGTCCGCGATGCGGTCCGCCTCGCGTTCGAGCGGATCGTCGGGGCGGCCGACGCGCGGCTTGGCCTGAACGACCCGCAGGCTCGGCCCGAGCGCCTGCCCTTGAGGGCGGCGCACGGGCGACGGCGCGCGAGCATGGCACGGCGCGGTCCGGGCCATCGGCCCTATCGTGGCGAGCATCGCCATCGTGTCCCGCCTTCTAGGCCAGCCCTTTCGTCGGCAGCTCGCGTTCGGTATCGACGCTGGATCCGCCATCCCAGGATTCGACCTTCTTCTTCCATTCATCGAGCGTGCGGTAGGTGTTCTGATCGCTCAGGTGCCCCCAGAATTTCCCCTCGCCGGTATAGATGATGTTCTCGCCGAGATAGGCGATGTCCTTGCCTTGCGGGAAATTGGTGTTCTTGACGTAGCCGGCGTCGCCCGGCACCCAGTCGCCTTCGTCGCTGCTCGGCATGTCGATGAACGGCGAGCCGCCGCTGCCGCCGGCCTGCGTCAGGTCGCGCGCCGCCTTGCAGCCGATGGCATAGAGCTCCGGGTGGACGTTCAGGTCGTTCCACGCCTCTTGGCGATTTGCGCCGGGCTTGATCGCCCAGCTCATCGTCGCCGTATCCCAGGTGTAGTACTGCGGATTCATCTTGAAGCCGGTGACCGAGGCGAAGGTGTATTTCTTCTGCGCCGCGAAGGCGACGATGCCGAGCCGCGCGGTGACGTGATCCTTCAGGTTGGACACGGCGCTCATGGTGTCCTCGCCCGCGATGTTGAACACGCGCGGCGAGCTCAGCATCGGGATCAGCACCGACTGCACGTTGCTCGCCTCGCCGCCCTTCGCGCGGGTATAGACATTGCCGTTTCGGGTGATGCCGGTGACGCCCGCGCCCGCGAAGTAGTTGTCGAGCGAGGCTCGCGGGTCCGTCCTGACGGCGCGCCGGACCACCGGTGGATCGCCCTGCTGCGCCACATGCGCAAGCTCATGGGCCACCAGCCGGCGGCCCTCCCGCGTCGAGGGCGCGTATTCGTCTCGCGCGAACGCGATGTCCGAGCCGAGCGTGTAGGCGCGGGCATTGATGGCGTCGGCCGCGGCGTTCGATGCGCCGTCGAGATGCAGCCTGACGCCGGAGAGATCGCGGCCGAAACGTGGCTCGAAATAGGCGCGCAAGGCCGGCGGCAGGGGCGTGCCTTGCCCGGAGACGGCCTGTGCGGCGAGCGCCTCGCCGCCCGCCAGTGCCGTGTTCGTCGGGGCGTCGTGTTTCGGGCTGATGGTTGGCACGGCGGCAGGCGCGACGCTCGCCGCGCTCTCGCCGTCGATGACCCGGTCCGCGATGCGGTCCGCCTGGCGTTCGGTCGGATCGTCCGAACGGCCGATGCGCGGCTTGGCCTGCAGCGCCTGGTTGGCAGCGCCTTGCCATGCGACGCGCCGGGCTCGTTCCGCCGCGTCGCTTTGCGTCGGCATCGGCAAGGCGGTGTGCCGGCGCCGCGCGCGGATCGAGCGGCCGCTCATCGCGGTGGGTTTCGCATTGCCGGGTTTGGAACCGTGCTCATCGTCCATGGCACCGATCAGGGGCAGCGCGGCAAGGGGTGATCCACCACACGGGTTCTCCAGGTCAGGAAGTTCTCGATCCGCCGCTCGGCGTGCCGGCGAAGCTGCTGCTCGCGGCGCATCCGCCCTTCGACCTCGCTGGTGAACGGCGTCGGCGGCGGGCCGAGGAAGAGCGTGCAATGATGGCGCAGCGCGCGGAGCTCGAGATTGATCGCATGCTCGCGCGCGGCGTCTTCGAGCACCAGGCCGCCGAGCAGATGATCGAGCAGATAGTCGACCGCCGCGCAGCTTATCTGACCGCTCAGGCAGAGCAGGGTGGGGTTGCTCGGCGCCGGCACGACCGGCCCGGAGGGCGCCGGGCCGATCGAGGGACCGGTATAGGGTGCCGGCGTCGTGCTCGGGCCTGAAGGCGGCGGCGTAGAAGACGGCGGCGGCGATGGCGGCGTCGGCGGCGTCGGCGGCGGCGCGGGCGGGCTCGGGATGGTCATGAAGCCTTCGACCGTCCACTCGTGCCAGTCGTCGATCCGGATCCGGCCCGCGCAGCCATCGACCGCGGCGCCTCTGAAGAACAGGCGGAAGCGGTAGCGGCTGCCGGGCGGCGGATCGACCACGTTGAAGCCCGGCGAATCCCGGCCGCTGTAGGTGCAACCGGTCGCCTGGTCGGGCAGAAACTGGTCGTTGTCCACCGGGTCGGTCGGCACCGCGCGCAGCGGGTCGTCGAAGCGGTGGCCATAGGCGCGCGGATAGTCGGCATCCTCCTGGAACCTGGTCGGGTGGATGCGGTTGCCGGTCGCCGCCAGCGGCGTCTGCGCCGCGGTCCAGCCCGAGCCGGTGTCCTCCTCGAAGCCGCCCTTGACCTCCTGCAGGTACTCGCCGCAACTGCAGTCGCAGCCCTGCTCGGGGTCGTTCTCGAAGACGAGCCCCATCGAGAACGGCGCCTGGAGCAGGTGGCGGAGGCCCATCGTGACGCGCCTCGCCTTGATGGTGCCGCTCGGTAGGCTGGTGCTGGCCACGCAGGCGCGCTTGCGCGGCTCTTCCGGCTCGGGCGGCTCGCCGTCCGGCGGCGGCAGCGTCGGCGGCCCGCCGCCGGGCAGGCAAAACTGCGGGTTCGTCAGGCAGAAGATGAAGAGCGCGGCGCCGCCGCCGATCGCCGCGCAGATGATCGGGTGCTCCAGGCAGAACCAGTCGTCGTCCTCCGCCGGCGGCGGGCCGTCCTCGGTGCTCTCGGGCTCCTCGGGGCGGGGCGGCTCGGTCTCGTCCGGCGGGCGGTCGACGTCGGGCGGCTGGTCGTCGGTCGGCGGCTCGGGCGTCGGCTCCGGCCGGCGCAGCTCGGGGCCGGGCAGGAAGAAGATTTCGACGCGCCGGTTCTCCGCGCGCCCCTCCCTGGTCGCGTTCGAGGTGGCCGGGCGCGCCTCGCCGAGCCCGGTGGTCACGACCTGGATGCCGCGTACCCGGCCGAGCCGTGCCTTCGCTGCCCATGCCCTGCGATGCGAGAGCCTGCGATTGTGCCGCTCCGTCCCGGTGAGGTCGGTATGGCCGACCACGGCGACCCTGAGATGCCCGGCCTGCGCACGGCGGAGCAGCGAGCGCACCTCGGCGAGCGCCGCGACGTGCTCGGCCTTGAGGGAGGCGCTGTCGATCGCGAAGTTTTCGAGGGTGATGCGGAACGGGTCGGTGCTCGCGCCGATGGTGCCGGGCGAATCTTGCGACCAGCGGATCTCCTCCGCGCGCTCCTCGGGCGTGAAGCTGGGCTCCTCGCTGGCGACCGGCGCAGCGTCTGCTGCCTCGGCCGTCTCCGCCTCGTCTTCCGGGTCGCGCCGGATCACGGCGGCGCCCTGCTGGGCGACATGCGCCAGCTCATGCGCGAGCAGCCGCCGCCCTTCCACCGTCTCGGGCGCGAACTGCCCCGGCGCGAAGCCGATGTCATGGCCGAGCGTGTAGGCGCGGGCGTTGATGGCTTGGGCGGCGGCGCTCGCGTGCCCATCGACATGCAGCCGTACGCCGGAGAAGTCGCGGCCGAAGCGAGGCTCGAAATAGGCGCGCAGGCCCGGCGACAGGGAGGCGCCCGTGCCCGACAGGGCGTTCGCCGCCTGGGTCGCGCCGGCCTGCGCCTCGCCCGCGCAGGCGGTGCACGGCGCGTCCTGCTTCATCCGAAGCTTCTCGTCCTCCTCGGCCTCGTCCGCGCGGCGGCGGATGGTCTCGTCGTCTTCCTCGGCGCAGGCGGCGCATTTCGGCCTGATGGCGGGCGGCGGCGGAGGGGCCGAGCCGATCGGCGGCGCGTTCTCGCCGCCCACCACCTGATCGGCGATGCGATCCGCCTCGCGTTCGGCCGGATCGTCGGTGCGGCCGACGCGCAGCTTGGTTTGCAGCGCCTGGTTGGCCGGGCCGTGCGACAGGCTGCGCCTGGCGCGGGAGGGCGGTGCGGTCTGCGATGCAGACCGCGCCGCTGCACCGCGCGCATGAACCGCGATGTGCGTCATGGCCGTCCGCCGCGCAAGCCCCGCGCGATGGCCCGGCTCAGCGCCTGCGCGACGTCCTTGGCGTTCGCCGTGTGGGGCAGGCGTAGCTTGAGCCGGTCGATCGCGACATGCTGCGCGCTGCCCGTGGCTGAGGCTGCGGCAAGCTGTTCGCCTAGCGCCGCCTCGACGCCGCGCCTCATCTCGCCGCTCTTTGCCGGCGTGGCGAGCCCGCTGACGCGGACGCTGCCGACGTCGATCGCGGTGCTGCCGGGCTTGGGCTCCGCCATGCTCAGCGGCCCTCCAGCCAGGGCGGCCGGAACTCCCGGTCGAGCTTGCGGAACTCGGCCCGCGCGGCGCGCGCGACATGCTCCAGGCGGACCGGCGTGCCTTCGGCGGCGGCGAGGAAGGCGGCGTTTACGGCGATCACCACGATGTTGCCGCCGGCGATCTCGAGCCGCGCGAGCGCCGCGCAGTCGATCCCTTCGGTCGGCGTCTCGGGCGGGAAGGCGCGCCGCCAGATCGCCTGGCGCTGCGCGGCGTCCGGGAACGGGAAGTCGATGACGAAGCGCAAGCGCCGCAGGAAGGCGTGGTCGAGATTGTTCTTCAGGTTGGTCGCGAGGACGGCGAGGCCCGAATAGCTCTCCATGCGTTGCAGCAGATAGCTGACCTCGATGTTGGCGTAGCGGTCATGGCTGTCCTTGACCTCGCTGCGCTTGCCGAACAGCGCGTCCGCCTCGTCGAAGAAGAGCACGGCGCCGGCCGCCTCGGCCGCCTCGAAGATGCGGCGCAGGTTCTTCTCGGTCTCGCCGATGTATTTCGAGACGATGCCGGAAAGGTCGATGCGGTAGAGGTCGAGCCCGAGCTCGCGCGCGACGACCTCGGCCGCCATGGTCTTGCCGACGCCGCTCGGCCCGGCGAACAGCGCCGAGACGCCGCGGCCGCGATGCAGCCGGCCGGCGAAGCCCCAGCGGCCATAGACGCCGGCGCGGAAGCGCACCTGCACGGCGATCGCTTCGAGGTCGGCGCGCACCGTCTCGGGTAGCACGATGTCGCCCCAGCCATAGCGCGGCTCGATGCGCTGGGCGAGCTCGCCGAGCCCCTGCGCGGCGAACTCGCGGCAGGCCGGCCAGAGCGCCTCGCCGATCGCCTCGGGCAGTTGCGCGGCGATGCGCGCGATCTCCGACGGGCCGAGCTGGAAATGCTCGGCGACTGCTTCGATCGCCGGTTGTGCGCGGCCGGCGCGCACGCCGAGCGCATCGGCCCAGAGCGCCGTGCGGTCCGCCGCCTCCAAGGCTTGCAGGCGGACCTCGGGAAGCGGGGTAGGGAGGTTCAGCCGGTCCTGCGCGACGATGGCGACGATGCCGTCGAAGCCGCGCGCGAGCTCGGCGGCGATCTCGTGCGCGCGCTTGCGCAGCTCGGCATCCGGGCCGGCGCTTTCCGCCTCGGCGTCGAGCAGGATGCCGAAGCCGCCGAGCGCCGCCTCGCGCGCCAGCAGGGCGAGCATGTCGCGCGCGGCCCTCGGCTCGCCCGGCCATTGGCGCGGCTCGAGCTCCGCCATCGAGGTACCAAAGCCCTCGGCGAAGCGTTGCGCCACGGCGCGGCGGCCCGAGCCGCGGGGGCCGAGGATCAGCGCGGCGGCGCGGCGCTGCTGTTTCGCCTGGGCGAGCAGCCGCGCCACCGCATAGCCGTGACGCTCCGGGCAGGGCATCGGCGGCGGGAAGCTCAGCCATTGGCGGACACGCGGGTCGAGGAAGCGCTTGCCGCGCAGGAAGCAGGCGATCCGCTCGTCCACGTCGATCGCGCTCAGCATGCCGGGCTCGCGTTCGCCGAGCGTGATCAGCGCGAAACGCCGGAGCGGCATGTCGGGCCCGAGCCGGTCGTGGGCAAGCTGCGCCACCTCGCCGCCAGGCGCGAGCAGCATGCGGCACAGATGCTCGGTCGCATAGGCCACGCTCAACCTATCGTGTGCGTAGCCGTAGAGCGCCGCGAAGCGGGTCTCGACGCGCGGCGCGAGGGCGAGCAGCAGCACGTCCTCGTCGAACGGCGCGAGCGAGAAGATCGTCGACAGCACGTCGATCGCCGCGGGCTGGCCGGCCTCGCGCAGCGTTGCGCGCGCGTCGTCATAGGCGCGCCGCGCCGCCTCGCGTGCCGCGCTGGGCGGCGTCGCTGGTGGTTCACGCAGCAGCCAGTCGGCCTCGACATCGGAGAGCGAGCCATCGCCGGCGCGCGGCGGGCGCGAGGCACGCAGGGCGCGCACATGATCCTCCAGCGTGATCAGCAGCCAGGCGAGGCCGAGCGAGACGCACGCCTCGTTGCGCTGGCGCCAGGTGCGCTCGTCCAGAGGCTGTGTGCTGGCGGCGACGTCCATGACCCTATGGCACCAGGCGGAAGGTGATGCCGGAATCACGGCTGCGTGCGCCATCGACCTGCACCGCGACGGGATAGGGATCGTCCGTCGGCGCGAGCGTGGGCAGGGCGGCGCCGACCGGCGCGAGTGGAATCTCGACCGCCGTGTCGCTCGGCGCGGCCCATGGATCGCCCGCCCCCGGTGGGACGATGGCGACCGATGCGTCGGCGATGATGACCTCGGCGAGGCGTGCCCGCGGGTGCCAGAGGCGCGTGCCGGTGACTTGGAGCACGCCCGCCGCCGTGCCGGAGACCGGGTTCACGGCGGCGACATGCGGCACGAGCTGCATCAGCGCGATGTTCGAGGTGTAGCGGCGCGGCTCGGCGATGTGCACGCCGGGGCCGAGCCCGCCCGCGACGCCCTCGACCGGGTGCTCGGCGATGACGCGGATTTCGAGCGGGCCCGGCTGCAGGCGCAGGCTCGGCGGGATCGGCCGCACGGCGGGGTGATCGAGGTCGATCGGGTACTGATCGTCGGGCACGGTGATGCGGATGTAGCCGTCGCCGGGCGGGGCGACCCGGATCGGCTCCAGGTCGCCGAGACGGACATAGAGGCGATCAGCAAGCACGTTCTCGGCGACGATGGTGATCTCGTCGCCGATGCGGGCGCGAAACTCGCCGAGCGGACCGTTCAGCGGCGGCGTGACATAGGCGGCGCGGATCACCGGCCGGCGGCGCACGATGGCGAGCACGCGGCGCGTCTCGACCGGCAAAGGCCGCACCTGCGGCTCGGTGTCCTCGATCTGCACCACGGTCACCTCATAGACGACCGAGCGGCGGAAATTCTCCTCGGAGAGCGCGGACCATATCTTGGTCAGGTCGTCGAGCGAGGTCGGGTGCAGCACCACCTTGATGCGCTCGAACTCATCTTCCAGCACCGGATCGAGGATCGGGTCGCCGACCGTGCCGGCGACCGGGTTGGTGATGGTCAGGTTGTCGACCCGGTTGCCGAAGCCGTGCAGCGCGCGCATCGCATCGCCGAGGATGATCTGCGCGTTGATCTCGGCATCGGGCTGCGTCTCGATCGCGCTGTAGGTCGTCATCAGATAGCGCAGGTTAAGCGAGAGCGGCGGGCGGCCATAGGCGGCCGGATGGCCGTGGCCCGGGATCTCCTGGTTCTTGAGCCCGGCGTTCTCGAGCACCTGGAAGAGGTAGAGGTTGACCCGCGCGCCGTCCACGTCGGCGACCGTGACATCGGGCGGCGCGATGGTGACGGCCGCGCCGGTCACCATGCGGTCGAGCAGCAGCGTGCGGAGCGAGCGGGTGACGGCGGCGATGGCGGCATGGCTCGCCATGGTGAGTTCCCGGCCGGTCTAGCGTGGCTGGCCGCGGCGCGCGCGGGCATAGCCGGCGAAGCCGCGCGTGCGCTCGACCGGCGGCCGGGACGCGGCCGGCGCCGGCGGCGGCGCGACCTCGATCTCGATGCGGCCGATCGACACCGAGACGGCCGGCGCACGCTCATCGGGGCGCGCGGGCACTTCGCGACGTGGAGGAACTGACGGTTCGCCGGCTTCGATGCGCGCTGTCGTTCTTGCACGGGCGGGCGTGGGCTCGGTTGACGCCTCGGTTGAACGCGGCGGCAGCTCGGGGCTGGGTTGCACGCGCTCAGCGGGCGGGACGATGACGGCGCGCGGGGTTGCCGGAGTCCTTTCGCTCTCCACGAAGCGCGGCGGCATTCCGCTCGTTCGATTGTCGCGATCGAGCGTACCGACTGGTTCATGCACGGCGGCTTCGTGGGGGTGGCCTTCGGAACGAAGAGGAGTTTGCACCGGCGGCGGCACGGCCGCGACGGCCTTGGCGTGCGGTGTTTCGAGATGCAGTTCCGATCGAATGTCCGATGGCTGGCGAGGTGCGATATCTCGCTCAACGCGCACGGTAGGTTCGCGCCGGGCGGGTTCTTGTCGAAGCGCCGATGCCGGCGCCTCTTCGCCAGGGCGGATGCCTTGCGGCTCACCCTGGTTCGGTGGTCGCCCGCTCTCGACCTCGACCGACGAAACCGCGAGCGGTGGCGCTTCGCCGCCCAGGCTCGCGGGTTCGAAGCGGGCGAGCGGCCGGACGCGCGCGGCCGTCATGCCGGGCGGCGGCGCGAGGCCGGCGGCGCGGCGTGCGAGGTTCTCGAAGAAGCCGGTCATGCCGGCGCCCCGGCGGCTTCGATCATGGCGAGATAGCGCCGGCGCCGCGCCACGGGCAGCGCCATGATCTCGGCCTCGCTCCAGTGATAGGCGCGCGCGATGCGGTCGATGTCGAACAGAATGTCGGGAGCGTGCTGCGTGCGGCTCCTGAACAGGTCATAGGGGTCGAGGTCGGCCGGCGTGACGTGGCCGCAGTCCGGACATTCGAGGCGAAGCACGATCTCCGCCTCCGGGTCGCGCGTGGCGAACGCGGCGGCGAGAGGTTGGCGCAAGTCTGCGAGCACGTCGTCGATCAGGACGGGCTTGCCGTCCTGCGCGGTGAGCGAGACGAGCGTCCGGCGCAGCATGAGATCGGCAGCGGTTTCGAGATCGTCGGCTGACAGCGTGGCAGCAGCCTCCTGATCCTCGCCGTTCGGCAGCCTGAAGCCGACCTCGATGGCGCGGCCCGCGACCTCCGCCCGTAAGGTGTTGGCCGAGGGCTCGTCATCTGCGTCCGGCAGGGTGAGCAGTTGGTCGATGGCGATGTCAAGGTCCATGGTCCGGCCGCAGTTCGGCCCGAGGCACGACGCGACGAGTGCGACGTTGTTGCCGTAGAGCGCGCGGTGGAGGGCGAGCATCAGGCGGTTGCGATCGCCGATGCAGAGCAGGCGGACATGCGTTTCGGAAATCGGCACGATGGCGCCGATCCGCTCGACCGTCGAAGCGAGGATGGCGGTGACCGCCCGTGCGGGCAGCAGGCTCGCGATCAGTCGGCCGAACAGCGCCTCCTCGACGCCGGTCACGCCGCGCAGGACGGCATTGCAACTTTGGCCGCCGTTCGTGTCGAGGCCGTGGCGCAGCCGAACCACCGTCTCGTCGCGCATCGCCGCCTCCCTGGGCCGGGCAGCGCCGCGCCCCGCTTAGTCGGGCACGTTGAAGCTGGGCTCGGCCGGCTCGGTGACCGAAAGGTCGCGTATCCAGCCCTCGTTCTCGAGCTTCAGGGTCTGGATCGCCACTGCGTTGGCGTTGGCGTCCATCTCGGGCAGCGCCTGGAACTCCGACACCCAGCAGCGGAAGACCTGGTAGGACAGCACCTTCTGCCCGGCCTCGTTGAACACGTCGAGGATCACGTCCTTGCGGAAGTCGGCGAGCGACACCTCGGAGCCGCCGCCTGCACCGAAGTTCCACACCTTGTTGGCCCATTGCTCGAAGTCGATGTCGTGCGTCACGCCGCGCTCGAGCGTGACCGCCTCGTAGGTCGAGCGGCCGGGCGACTTGCGGCTGGTGCTCGGATCGCCGCCCTCGCGATGCTCCACCACCTCGGTGGTGCGGCGCAGCGCCGACACCTTGCTGATGCCGGCGACATAGCGGCCGTCCCACTTCACCCTGAACTTGAAATTCTTATAGGGGTCGAAGCGGCGCGGGTTGACGGTGAACTGTGCCATGTCTCGACCTCCTTACGCCTCGGTGCGACGGACGATCTGCTGGATCTTCAGGATCACGAACTCGGCCGGCTTAAGCGGCGCGAAGCCGACCTCGATGTTCACGATGCCGTTGTCGATGTCCTGCTGGGTCGTCGTCTCGGAATCGCATTTGACGAAGTAGGCGTCCCTCGGCGTGGTGCCCTGGAAGGCGCCCTTGCGGAACAGGTCCTGCATGAAGGCGCCGACGTTGAGCCGGATTTGAGACCAGAGCGGCTCGTCATTGGGCTCGAACACCACCCATTTGGTGCCGCGGAACAGGCTCTCCTCGATGAAGAGGGTGGTGCGCCTGACCGGCACGTACTTCCAGTCGGAGGCGAGCACGTCGGCGCCTTCGAGCGTGCGCGCGCCCCAGCAGATGTTGCTGTAGACCGGGAAGTTGCGCAGGCAGTTGACGCCAAGCGGGTTGAGCGAGCCGTTCTCCTGGTCGGTCATCTTGTAGCCGAGGCTCTCGACGTTTCTGAGCCGCGCATCGGTGCCGGCCGGCGCCTTCCAGACGCCGCGGTCGGTGTCGGTGCGCGCCCACAGCCCCGCGATCGTGCCGCTCGCCGCGATCGAACGCGGCCGGCCGCGGTTGAGCTGGTCCGCGATGTTGGTGCGCGGGAAGTAGACGGCGCCGTTCGGATGCCTGAGCCCTTCGTTCTCCGAGAGCCAGGTCTGCATTCCGTCGATGGTACGCACCGGCTCCGGGATGTCGACGATCAGCATGGCCCGGCGCTCCTGCACATAGGCCTCGGCCTCGGTATAGAGCGTGCGCATGTCGGAGGCAGGCAGCGTGGTGGCCTCGGGGATGCTGAGGATGTTGAAGAGGTCGACATCCTCGAGCGCGTAGAGCCCGGTCTTGGCGGCCGCCGAGCCGCGGAAGAAGGCGAGCGGCACTGGCCAGAAGGTGGTTCCGGGCGCGGGCGCCGGGCCGTCGCGGCCGCCGCTCAGCGCCGCCTGCTGGTCGTTGATCACGGCGCCCTGCGCCGCAGTCAGGCGAATGCCGTTCGCGCCGCCGCCGACCGCAGCACCGGTGAAGACGATCTGCCGGTTGGGCTCGAACGGCCGGGCGGCGCGGCCGAGCTGCACATGGAAGCGGTGCGGGTTGGTGGCGGTGCCGGCGCCGATCAGGCTGACCGTGGCGCCGGCAAGCAGCGGCTTCAGGCCGTCCGGGATCGTCGCGCTGCCTGCCGCGGCCCGGATGGCGGCCTGCACGAAGGGCAGCAGGGTCGGGTAGGTGGTCGGCACGGGCGCCGTGCCATAGTCGATCGCGCCGTTGACCACGCCGGTGCCGATATTGACGTTGAAGCCCGCGCCCTGCGCCGGGATCGCCGGCGGGGTCGGCAGGTCGCCGCTGAGCGTGCCGTTCGGCGCGGGGCGGAAGGTCGCCGGGAACGGCACGGTGACCGGCAGGTTGGCGGGGACCAGGCCCTGGCGGTCGAGCTGGACCAGCCGCGAGCCCTGGTTGACCACCTCGATCGCGTTGTTCGGGGTGTTCGGCTCCATGGTCAGGTTGCGGAAGGTCTCGGTCTGCAGGACGGTGGTGCGGTCGCCGTCGATGCGCACCTCGCTGATGGTGAGGTTCCACAGCCGCGCCGGGTCGGCGCTGTCATAGTCGACCTCGACGCGCAGGAAGTTGCCCCAGGTGCCGGGATTCTGCGCGCTCTCGCCGCGGATGCGACGCCCGGCGCGCACCCGCACGATCATGTCGCCGGCGGCGGGCTGGGCGCGCAGGATGACTTCGGCCGAGTTGGCGTTGGTCGCGGGTATGGCGGGCGGTGCGCCGGTCACCGTGTCGGCGATCCTGACCACCCACGCCTCGGTGCCGCCGTTCAGGAAGAACTGCTGGATCGCGTACGTCGTCTCGCTGTTGCGTTCGAGCCCGCCATATTCGCGCTCGAAATCGGCGAGGCTAAAGATCTGCACCGCCTCGTCCAGCAGCCCCTTGCGGAAGGTTCCGATGAAGGCCGCGATCGAGGTGGCGACGCCGCGGATGGTGCGCACGCCGCTCGGGATCTCTTCGACGTAGACGCCAGGGTAGGTGGGATTGACGGGCATAGAGCAGCTCCTCCGGCAACAGGGCGAGACGTTGCCTCGACCACTCCGAGAACCGCCGCAACCACTCCGTCTCGGAACGGCGCAGGCCCACACGGCACGGCGAGCGGGCGCGACGCCACTCCCATACCGTGACGGATCATATCGTCGGCAGAATGCGGATCGCTATCGCAATTGCGCGACAAACACAGAGACTCGCGAATTGTCACAGGCCGGTCGGCCGCGTGGGCTATGGAGCGGTGTAGCGCTCCAAAGGCGACGACGCGGGCGGCATCGAGATCGCGCGGATGACGTTCTCCGGCTGTCTGTAGTAGGCGCCGGCCTCTTCCTGCTCGGGCGTGCGCAGCCCGGTGTCGATCTGCGTGCCGAGCCGGCGCGCGCGCTCGACGAGATAGCGGCCATAGGCGCACCGCTCGGCATCGTAGAGCGCGAGCGCCCGGTCGAGATGGCCGGGGTTCGCCTGGATCGCCTCGGCGAGCGTCACCGCGTCGCCGACCGCCTTGATCACGCCCATGCCGGGATGCGGGCGCGCGACGAACGCGCCGTCGCCGAGCAGCGCGACGCGGCCCTGCACCATGCTCGGCATTTCGAGATCGACGATGGTCTGGAAGAACGGCTCGCGCACCAGCCGGATCACCTCGGCATAGGGCGGCGCCAGGCTTCCGGCCGCCGCGCTCTTCATCTCCGCGACGACGGCGGGATCGATCCGGTCGGGCGGGATGCCGCCTTCATAGTAGCGGCCGGCCGCGTCGGTCATCATGCGCCTGAGCTTGGTTTCGCTCGCCGCCCGATACCAGACGAAGTTGAAGCGCCGCTTGCCGGGTGTCGTGTCGCCGTCCTGGCCGGCAACCGGATAGCCGACCATGTGCTCGCCCGGCGGCAGGCAGACGACGAAACGCGTGAACAGCACCGCGTGCGTTTCGGGCGAGAAGCGAGCTTCCTCCACGGTGCCGCGCCAGGCGACATAGCCGGCATAGCGCGGCACCGCCTCTGGCCAGAACTGCGAGCGCACTGTGGAGCGGATGCCATCGGCGCCTATCAGCAGGTCGGCCTCGATCGTGCTGCCGTCCGAGAAGATGGCGCGCACGCCGGCCGCGCTTTGCTCGGCGCGCACGAAGGTCGAACCGGCGTGATAGCGCGGCACGGGGAACACCCGCTTCAGGCTGCGATAGAGGCTGCCCCAGGTCGCCTGGAGCTGCGCCATGTGATAGCGCGCGAGCACCGTGCCGTCACGGCCGAGCACGAGGCGCTCCTCGATCGGCACGCCGAAGCTCGCGTCGGTAGGGATGCCGAGGCTCTCGAACGCGCGGTGAAGCTCGGGATGGGTCGCGATGCCGGCGCCACGTTCCGACAGCTCGACGCCGACCCGCTCGTGCACGGTCACGTCGCAGCCGATGCGATGGAGCATGTTGCCGGCGAGCAGCCCGCCGAGCGAGCCGCCCACCACGACGACACGCGGACGCCGGGTGGTGCTGGATGGTTGGGGTTTGTTCATGGCGGGGCAATCTAGCAGCGGAGGGCTTGCGGCTGAACCCTCCTGATGTGCGATCAGCCGCTCGTCGTCGTGTCGGCGCCGCGCGGTTTCGCTTGAGATTCGAGCAGCGCCAGCAGGCCTTCGAGCAGCTTGATCGGGCTCGGCGGGCAGCCGCTTATGTGCAGGTCGACGGGCACCACGGCCGAGACGCCGCCGACGCAGGCATAGCTGCCGGCGAACAGGCCGCCGTTCGCCGCGCAGTCGCCGACCGCGACGACCCATTTCGGGTCGGGCGTCGCGCGCCAGGTGCGCTCCAGCGCCTCGCGCATGTTCTTAGTCACGGGGCCGGTGACCAAGAGCACGTCGGCATGGCGCGGCGAGGCGACGAAGCGCAGGCCGAAGCGCTCGATGTCGTAGAACACGTTGTTGAGCGCGTGGATTTCGAGCTCGCAGCCGTTGCACGAGCCGGCATCGACCTCGCGGATCGACAGGCTGCGGCCGAGCCGGCGGCGCGTCGCGCGTTCGAGCGCGGCGCCGACCTCGGCGAGCGCGGCATCGTCGGGGCCGGGCGCCTTCTCGGTCAAAGGCGGGCTGAGCAGCCGTTCGAGGATGAGCTTGCGCATGGCCGTCTCGCCTCAGAGGTCGTGGCCCGAATAGGAGCAGTTGAAGGATTTGTTGCAGAGCGGGAAGTCGGCGACGATGTTGCCCTCGATCGCGGCTTCGAGCAGCGGCCATTGGAACCAGGAGGCGTCGCGCAAATGGCAGCGCGCGACCCTACCATCGCCGTCCAGCCTGAGCCAGGCGAGCACGTCGCCGCGGAACGTTTCGGCGAGCGCGAGCCCCTCGCACGGGCCGCCGCGGCCTTGGAGCGGAAGTTCGATGCGCAGCGCGCCGGTAGGCAGCCCGGCGAGGAGCTGCTCGACCAGGCCGAAGCTCTGCCGCACCTCCTCGATGCGGATCCAGACGCGCGCGTTGACGTCGCCGTCGGTGCGCAGCGGCACCTCGAAGCGCAGCGCGTCATAGGGCGCGTAGCCCGGCGTCTTCCGGCAATCGAAATGGCGGCCCGAGGCGCGGCCGACATAGCCGCCGGCGCCGAAGCGGCGCGCCAGCTCGGGCTTCAAGACTCCGGTGCCGACGGTGCGGTCCTGCAGCGAGGCGGCGTTGTCGTAGAGCGTGACGAGCGGCGCGAAGCGGCGGCGCAGCTCAGCGACGAGCGCGCGCAGCCGGTCCGCGCCGGCGGCGTCGAGATCGGCCGCGACGCCGCCCGGCACGATGCGGTCCCGCATCAGGCGATGGCCGAAGCAGGCATCGGCGGCGCGCAGCACGCGCTCGCGCAGGAGCCCGCATTGCGCCTGCATGAGGATGAAGGAGGCGTCGTTGCAGATCGCGCCGATGTCGCCGAGATGGTTGGCGATGCGCTCCAGCTCCGCCATGAGCGCGCGCAGCCAGGCGGCGCGCGGCGGCGCCTCGATCCCCAATGCGGCCTCGGCGGCACGGGCGAAGGCGAGGGCGTAGGCGACCGTGCTGTCGCCCGAGGTGCGCCCGGCGAGCCGCGCTGCCCGCATCAGGTCCGCCCCCGTCATCAGGCCGTCGATGCCCTTGTGGACATAGCCGAGCCGCTGCTCGAGCCGCACCACCGCCTCGCCATTGCAGGTGAAGCGGAAATGGCCGGGCTCGATGATGCCGGCATGCACCGGGCCGACCGGGATCTGATGCAGGCCTTCGCCCTCGACCGGTAGGAACGGGTAGGGTGCTGCGGCCGTCGGCGCTATCGGGGTGCCGAGCGGCTGCGCGACGCCCCATTTGCCGTGATCGAGCCAGGGCCGGGGGTCGGGCGCATCGACCGGCGTCAGGCCGAACAGGTCGTCGATCGCACGCTCCAGGCGGATCGCCGGCGCGTGCGAGCGCGCGACCGAGGGGAAGCGGCCGTCCGGGCAGTGATGGCCGAGCACGGCGATCTCGCCGCTCGCCTCGTCGAGCAGACAGAGATTGACCGAAGCGGGCTCGCCCCAGAGGCCGAGCATGGTCCACTCGCCCGCAGCCAGGCCGGCGGCGGCGCGCCGCCAGGTCTCGGCATCGACGACGGCGCGCGGCCAGGGCCGGTGCACCGTGACCGCTTGGCCTGCCTCGATCAGTTCGCTCAGCATCGTCATGGCGCGCCCATCCTAGCCGAGTAGGTCGGCGACGTGCTGGAACCAGGCGACCACCGGCGGCGGCAGATAGACGCCAGCGACCAGCACCAGCCCGAGATGGGTGAACATCGGCACGTAGGAGGCCTTGGAAGGCTGCGTGCTGCCGAGCGGATCGCCGAAGGCGACGTCCTTGAGCCGCAGGATCAGCGCGCCGAGCGCGAGCAGGATGCCGAGCACGAGCACCACCGCGAGGCCCGGCTCGTGCCCCATGGTGGTGCTGACCATCAGGAACTCGCTCATGAAGATGCCGAGCGGCGGCAGGCCGGCGATCGCGACGACGCCGAGCACGAGGCCCCAGCCGAGCACCGGATGCGTCGCGGTGAGGCCGCGGATCTCGGCGAGCTTCTGGGTGCCCTTGACCTGCGCGATGTGGCCGACCGCGAAGAAGATCGCGGACTTGGTCAGGCTGTGCATGGTCATGTGCAGGAGGCCGGCGAAATTGGCGAGCGGCCCGCCGAGGCCGAAGGCGAATACGATGAGCCCCATATGCTCGATCGAGGAATAGGCGAACAGGCGCTTGATGTCGCGCCGGCGGTACAGCATGAAGGCCGCGAAGATCACCGAGGCAAGGCCCATCGCCATCATGACCGGCCCCGGCGCGAAGGCGCCCGGGTTGGCCGCGAGCAGCATCTTGAAGCGCAGCACCGCATAGAGCGCGACGTTGAGGAGCAGGCCCGAGAGCACCGCCGAGATCGGCGTCGGGCCCTCGGCATGGGCGTCGGGCAGCCAGGCATGCACCGGCACGAGGCCGACCTTGGTGCCGTAGCCGAGCATGAGAAAGACGAAGGCGATATCGAGCAGGTTGGGGTCGAACGCCGCGACGTGTTCCATCAGCGTCGTCCACACCATGGCGTCGAAGCCCTGGCCGATCACCGGCTGCGCGGCCATGTAGACGAGGATGGTGCCGAACAGCGCAAGCGCGATGCCGACGCTGCCCAACAGGAAATACTTCCAGGCCGCCTCGATCGCCTCGTGCGTGCGGTAGATGCCGACCATCAGCACGGTGCTGAGCGTGGCAAGCTCGATCGCCACCCACATCAGCCCGATGTTGTTGGCGAGCAGCGCAAGGTTCATGCCGAACATCAGCACCTGGTACATGGCGTGATAGAAGCGGACATGAGCCGGCGTCAGCCGCCCGGTCTCCAGCTCGTGCGCGATGTAGGTGGCGCTGAACACGCTGGTGGTGAAGCCGACGAAGGTGGTGAGCACGATGAACACCACGTTGAGGTCGTCGACCAGGAGGTAGCGGCCGGGCTCGGGCCGCTCGGCGATGACGAGCGAGAGCGCGGCGAGCAGCGTGAGCAGCGCGGCGAGCGCGTTCAATCGCGCGGTCAGCCGATAGGACGGCAGCGCGGCGAGCAGCAGCGCCGCGCCGAGGGGCAGGAAGAGGACGAAAGGCAGCGCGTTGAATTCGAAGCCGTTCACCGGCGCTCCCCCCGGAAGCGGTCGAGCGCGTGGACATCGACCGTGTCGAAGCGCTCGCGGATGCGGAACAGGAAGATGCCGATCACGATGAAGGCGACCAGGATCGAGAAGGCGACGCTGATCTCGACCACGAGCGGCATGCCCTTGGCGCCGGTCGCGGCGAGGATCAGGCCGTTCTCGATCGACATGAAGCCGACCACCTGGCTCACCGCGTTGCGCCGCGTCACCATCATCAGGAGGCCGAGCAGGATGACCGAGAGCGCGAAGGCGAGGTCTTCCCGCGCGAGCGGGTCGGCTTCCGGCGTGATGCGCAGCATGACGACGAGCGCGAGGCCGATCAGCGCCATGCCCGCAAGCATGGTGAGGCCGACGCCGACCACGGCCTCGACCTGGCGCTGGATACCGAGGCGCTCGATGATCCGGTGCAGCGCGACCGGAATCACGATCGCCTTGAAGACCAGGGCGATCGCGGCGGTCGCATAGAGATGCGGCGCGGACTGGACATGGGCCTGCCAGGCGACCGACACCGCGACGACAAACGCATGCAGCGCGAACACGTTGAGCAGCGCGTACAGCCGGTCCTGGTAGAGCATCAGCAGGCTGACCAGGACGAGGCCGCCGGCGAACAGGTGCGCGATGTCGAAACCGAGGCCGTCCATCTAGAGGCTCCGTGAGACGAAGACGAGCAGCGTGGCGAGCAGGCCGAGCATGAACGCCGCGCCGAGATATTCGGGCACGCGGAACACCCGCATCTTGGCGATCGAGGTTTCGAGCAGCGCGAGCAGGAAGCCGCCGACCGCAAGCTTGCCGACATAGGCGCCCGCGCCGATCAGATAGGAAAGGACGCCGTTGCCGACCGGCGCCATGCCCCACGGCACGAAGACGCAGGCGATCAGCGAGGCATAGAGCAGCAGCTTGAGCGAAGCGGCGAGCTCGACCACTGCGAGGTGGCGCCCGGAATATTCGAGCACCATCGCCTCGTGCACCATGGTGAGCTCGAGATGGGTCGCCGGGTTGTCGATCGGCACCCGCGCGTTCTCGGCGATCGCGACCATGATCAGCCCGACCAGGGCGAGCCCGAGCGAGACGTGCAGGCCGACGCCGGAAGAGAGCATGAAGCCCGCGATGGTCGAGAGCTGCGTCGAGCCGGCGATGAGGGCGAGCGTGAAGACGATCATCAGCATGGCAGGCTCGGCGAGCGTCGCGAACAGCGCCTCGCGGCTCGAACCGATGCCGCCGAAGCTGGTGCCGACATCCATGCCGGCAAGCGCCAGCATGAAACGCGCGCTGCCGAGCAGGCCGGCGATCGCGATCAGGTCGGCCGACCAGCTGAACACGAGGCCGCCGGCGAAGGTCGGCACCAGCGCCGCGGCGACCCAGGTGGTGGCGAAGATCACATAGGGCGCGACGCGGAACAGCCAGGAGGCGCTGTCCGCCAGCACAGCCTCCTTGCGCATGAGCCGAAAGAGATCGCGATAGGGCTGCAGGAGCGGGGGGCCGCGCCGCCCGAGCATGCGCGCCTTCATGGTGCGCACATAGCCGGTCAGCAGCGGCGCGAGCAGAAGCACCAGCAGCATCTGCGCGCCCTGAACCAGGAGATCGCCGATCAGTGCCATAGCGCGAGCACCACGAGCAGGATCACCAGGGTAAGGAAAACCATCCCCATATAGCGGCGGATGGTCAGGAACTGCAGATGGTTGAGGCGCTCCGCGGCGAAGCCGACCGCGTGCGCGACCGGCGCGTAGAGCGTCTCCCACACGACGTCGTGCAGGTGGACCGTCAGCCGTGCCGGCCGCAGGTCGCCGGGCGGCGGCATCTCGATCTCCTCGCGCGCGCGGAACACGACGCTGCCGAACACGCGGCGGATCGGCTGGGCGAAGCTGCCGGCGGTATATTGCGTCGCGGTGCTGGGCTCGGGATAGCCGCAATCCCAGGCCGGGCCGCGGCGCACCGCGCGGCTGCCGAGGCGGTGGATGGCGTAGGTGACGATGCCCGCCGAGGCGGCGATGAAGAGCAGGATGAGGAGGCCGTTATAGGAGCTGCGCTCGGGCGCGATCGGCACCAGCGAGAGCCAGGGCACGGCGCGCTGCACCGGCAGGTGCTGGCCGAGCAGGCTGGTGGTCACCGGCGCCATCCAGTCGAGCACGACGCCCGGCACGATGCCGGCCACCACGCAGAGCAGCGCGAACGCCGCCATGGCGGCGAGCGAGAAACGGTCTACCTCGCGCACATTGGCCGCCTCGGGCGCGCGCGGGCGGCCGAGGAAGGTGATGCCGAACGCCTTGATGAAGCAGGCGGCAGCGAGCGCGGCCGAGAGCGCGAGCAGCGCGCCGACAGTGGGCACCAAGAGCTTGAGGCCCCATTGCGGCAGGTCGGGGCTGAGCAGGATGGCCTGGAAGGTCAGCCATTCGGAGACGAAGCCGTTGAGCGGCGGCAGCGCCGAGATCGCCACGCAGCCGATCAGGAACAGCAGCGCGGTCGCCGGCATGCGATGGATCAGGCCGCCGAGCCGCTCCATGTCGCGCTCGCCGGTCGCGGTCAGCACCGCGCCGGCGCCGAAGAAGAGCAGGCTCTTGAACAGCGAATGGTTGAGCACGTGGAACAGCGCTGCGGCGAGCGCGAGCGCTGCCGCCGCGGTCATGCCGTTGGCCTCGAAGGCGAGCGACAGGCCGAGGCCGATGAAGATGATCCCGATGTTCTCGACCGTGTGATAGGCGAGCAGGCGCTTGAGGTCGTGCTGCATGAGCGCGTAGAGCACGCCGAGCGCCGCCGTGATGCCGCCGAGCACCAGCACGACCAGCCCTTCCCACCAGTCGGGCTCGCCGATCAGGTCGAACACGATGCGCACGAAGCCGTAGACCGCGACCTTGGTCATCACGCCGCTCATCAGGGCGGAGACGTGGCTCGGCGCCGCCGGGTGCGCGAGCGGCAGCCAGACGTGCAGCGGCACGAGGCCTGCCTTGGAGCCGGCGCCGAGCAGGACGAGGACAAGCACGATCGCGGTGATCGTCGGCGTATGCGCGGCCCCGCGGATCGCGGCGAAACCGTAGCCGACATCACCGCCGGCGAGCAGGCCGAAGGCAAGCAGCAGCGCAAGCGTGCCGAAGCTCGCCATGATCAGATAGATGTAGCCGGCGCGGACGTTGGAGCGGTCGCGGTGGTGGGCGATGACCAGCGCCCATGACGAGAGCGACATGAACTCCCAGGAGATCAGGAAGGCGAAGGCGTCGTCCGCCAGCAGCACCAGGTTCATGCCGCCGAGGAAGGCCGGGAAGAACGGCAGCACGCGCAGCGGCGCTGGCTCGTGACGGCCATAGCCGAGCGCGTAGAGGCTGGCCGCGGCACCGCCGAGATTGATCACCGAAAGGAAGAAGGCGGCGAGCGGGTCGATGCGGAATTGCGCACCGAGCCAGGGCAGCCCGAGCGGCAGCACCACGGTCGCGTCCCCGCCGTTCGCGATCAGATGCGACAAGCCCGCCGCGAGCGCCAGCGCGGTCGCACCGAGGCTCAAGCCGTAGACCAGCCAGCGCCCGATCGGGGCGCGCCCGGCGACAAGGGCCAACACGGCCGTACCCAGCAACGCCGCAACGCAAACGAGCGCGATGACCACGGACATGTTGTTATTTTACCTTGTTATCCGGTGGCCACCTTCGCGAGACCCGGCGCGCGCTGACGGAGGATGCGCGGAGGCGGGCTCGCCGATGGTGCTCATGCTTGCCCCTTGAGGCGCACGCCGCGCCCGCCGCCCTGGCTGACGGCGCCTTCTCCGATCAGCTCGATGCCCAGCTCGTCGAGCGCGCCGACCAGCTTCATCAGCGATTCGACGTTGCCGCGGATCACGCCGCCGCTCGCCTCCATGCGCCGGATGGTCGGCACCGACAGGCCGCAGCGGCTCGCCAGGGTGCGCTGGTCGATCGAGAGCAGCGCCCGGGCGGCCTTGAGCTGTGCGGCAGTAATCATCTCTGAGGTATCAGAATTGAGGGTTCATAGGCTATAGTTGATTGATACTACGCGAGGCCGGGAGACGCAAGAGCCTCGCCGGCCGACGCGGTCAGTGGTCGAGCGCCGCGGCCTCGATCCAGTGCGGGTCGACCACGGGGAGCGGCACCGCCTCCAGAAGGCGGCGCGTATAGTCGTGCCGCGGATTGCGGAAGACCGCCTCGCACGGCCCTTCCTCGACGACCTCGCCGTCGAGCAGCACGAGAACGCGGTCGCACAGCACGCGCACGACCGAGAGGTCGTGGCTGATGAAGATCAGGCTGAGGTCGAGGCGGCGGCGAAGCTCGCGAAGCAGCGAGAGGATCTGCGCCCGGGTCGAGACGTCGAGGCCGGAGACGATCTCGTCGGCCACCACGAGCTTGGGTTCCAGCGCGAGCGCGCGGGCGATGCCGACGCGCTGCCGCTGCCCGCCGGAGAGCTCGTGCGGGTAGCGCGTCGCGAACGAGGCGGGCAGGTCGACCAGCGCCAGCAGTTCGGACACGCGCGCCTCGGCGCTGCGGCGGTCTGGCACCTTGCGATGGACGACGAGCGGCTGCGCCAGGATCGCGCCGATGCTGCGGCGCGGGTTGAGCGAGGACATCGGGTCCTGGAAGATCATCTGCATGTCGGCGCGCAGCGCGCGCAAGCCGGCCCGGTCGAGACGGGCGATGTCCTGCCCCTCGAAGGCGACGCGGCCGGCGGTCGGCGCGTAGAGCCTGAGGATGGCACGGCCGAGCGAGGTCTTGCCCGAGCCGGACTCGCCGACCACGCCGAGCGACTGGCCGGCCTCCAGCACGAGGTCGATGCCCTTCAGGATGTCGACGCGCCGGGACTTGGCGGGGCCGGCGCTCCGGTCGTGCAGGGAAAGGTGCAGGCCGCTGACCTCAAGCAGCGCCATGATCGCGGTCCCAGGCTGCGTCTTCGGCCATCAGTTCGCGGCTGAGGGAGTCGGGCACCGGCCGAAGCTCGTCGGCGGGCCTGTCATAGCGCGGCGTCACCGCCATCAGGGCGCGGGTATAGGGGTGCGAGGGACGCTCGAAGCAGGCGGCGACCGGCCCGTCCTCCAGCACGCGGCCGCCGTGCAGCACCGTCATGGTGTCGCAGATCTTGGCGACCACGCCGAGATCGTGCGTGATGAGCAGCACCGCGGTATTCTCCTGCGCCTGCAGTTCCTTGATCAGGCGCAGCACTTGGCGCTGTACGGTGACGTCGAGCGCCGTGCTCGGCTCGTCGGCGACGATCAGGCGCGGCCGGCAGGCGAAGGCGATCGCGATCAGCACGCGCTGGCGCATGCCGCCCGAAAGCTCGTGCGGGTATTGGCGCAGCACGCGCTCCGGCTCCCGGATGTAGACCTGATGCAGCAGCTCGAGCGCGCGGGCGCGGGCGGCCTTGGCGCTCATGCCGAGGTGGAGGCGCAGCACGTCGGCGATCTGGCTGCCGATGCGGAAGGTCGGGTTGAGCGAACTCATCGGATCCTGCGGGATCATGGCGATGGCGCGGCCGAGCAGGGAGCGGCGCGCGCGCTCGCCCAGAAGCGCGATGTCCTGCGTCTCGAAGCGGATGCTGCCGCCGGTGATGCGCGCCGCCGAGGGCAGGATGCCGAGCACCGCCTTGCCGATCATGGTCTTGCCGGCGCCGGACTCGCCGACCAGGCCATGCACCGTGCCGGCGGGCACGCCGAGCGAGGCATCGCGCAGCACATGCTGGCCGCCGAGCACGATGCGCAGCTTCTCGATGCGGAGGATCTCGCTCATCGCCGCATTACCGGGTCGAGGCGCTGGCGCAGGCCGTCGCCGAGCGCGTTCAGGCCGAGCACCGCCAGGATGATGCAGGCCATCGGGAAGACCATCACCCACCAGGACTGGTGGACGTAGAGCCGGCCCTCCTGGATCAGCCCGCCCCAGGTCGGCATGTCGGAGGAGGCGCTCAGGCCGACGAAGCTCAAGACCGCCTCGACGATGATGGCGATGCCCATCTCCAGGCTGAACAGCACGATCAGCAAGGGCGCCACGTTGGGCAGCACCTCGACGAACAACGTGCGCCAGCGGCCGAGCCCGATGGTCACGGCGGAGGCCACATAGTCCTGCTCGCGCTGCACCAGCACCTCGGCGCGCACGACACGGCAGAACCGGGTCCAGTCGATCACCACGATCGCGATGATCACCGCATGCAGGCCGCTGCCGATCACCGCGACCAGCACGATCGAGAGCAGCACCGGCGGGAAGGACAGCCAGATATCGACGATGCGCGAGACCACCATGTCGACCCAGCCGCCGAAATAGCCGGCGAGCAGGCCGAGCAGCGTGCCGAGCAGGCCGGCGAAGAAGGCGGCGGCCACCGCGACCATGAGCGCGACGCGTGCGCCGTAGAGCAGGCGCGACAGCACGTCGCGACCCAGGCTGTCGGTGCCGAGCGGATAGAGCGGGTCGGCGTCGCTTGACCAGAAGGGCGGCAGGTAGGAGGCGAGCAGGTCCTGCGCCAGCGGGTCGTGCGGCGCGAGCCAGGGCGCGAAGAAGGCTGCGACGAGCAGTAGGAGAAGCACAGCGCCGCCGAACGCGATGCGCCCTTCCGAGCCGCCACGGCGAAGCCGCGCCAGGCGGTGTGTCGGCTGCGCCGGCTCAGCCATGGCGGACGCGCGGGTTGAGCAGCACGTAGGTCATGTCGATCAGGAGGTTGAGCGCCATGAAGATGACGGCGAAGGTGAGCACGATGCCCTGGATCAGCGGCAGGTCGCGGTTGACCACCGCCTCGATCGCCATGTTGCCGATGCCGGGATAGCCGAAGATGCGCTCGACCAGCACCGTGCCGCCGACCAGGAAGGAGAACTGCACCGCGGTGAGCGTGACCGTCGGCACCAGCGCGTTGCGCAGCGCGTCGCGGCAGATGATGCGCAGGCGCCCGAAGCCCTTGACCCGCGCGAGCTGCACATAGTCCTGCTGCATCGCCTCGCCGAGCGAGGATTTGAGCACCCGGGCGATGATCGCGGCGAGCGGCAGCGCGAGCGAGACGGCGGGCAGGACGATATGCGCCGCAACCGATGCGAAGGCGCCGAACTCGCCGCTGAAGAAGCTTTCCAGGAGATAGAAGCCTGACGAGGCCTCGAAGACGAGGCGCGGGTCGATCCGCCCGGAGATCGGCAGCACCGGCAGGAACACGCCGAGGACCAGGATGAAGATCAGCCCCCACAGGAAGTCCGGCACCGCGAGGCCGAAGGCGGAGAAGCCGTCGGTCGCGCGCTCCGCCAGCCGACCACGCCAGTAGGTGGCGGCGACCGCGAGCGCGACGCCGAGCGCCACCGCGAGAACCATGGCGACGACGCTGAGCTCGAGGGTGGCGGGCAGCCGCTCGAGGATGAGGTCGGCGACCGGGAGGCGGCGCGTGATCGACACGCCGAAATCGCCCTGCACGATGCTGCCGAGGTATTTGCCGAACTGGGCGAGCAGCGGCTGGTCGAAGCCGTAGAGCGCGCGCAGCCGCTCGATCTCCTCCGGCGTCGCGGTGACGCCGACCATCATGGCGATCGGGTCGCCCGGCACGACGCGGAGCAGGATGAAGACGATCAGCGCGACGCCGAACAGGGTCGGGATCGCGAGCAGGAGCCGCTTCGCCAGGTAGCCGCCGGTCATCGCCGGATCATGGGGCGCACGCCCGGCGGCGGGCAGACGGCAGCGGGGCGGCGGGCGTTGTCACCGCCGCCCCGTTCGACGACGCTATAGCGCGCCGCGCCAGCCGCGCTCACTCCTTCGCGCGCATCTTGTGCGGCAGGACGAAGTTCGCGACATAGGGCGTGAACTCGAGCTCGGCGCGATAGACCACCGGCTGATAGTATTGCAACAGCGGCAGCACATAGGCGTTGTCGGCAATGTAGCGCAGCACCTTGTTCCAGCCGGCCGCGCGCTTGGCGTCGTCCTTCTCGCCCCACATCACCTGGACGAGCTGCGTGTCCAGGTCTTCAGTGTCCCACACCGAATGGGGCGAGGGGCCCCACATGGCGAAGCCGGTCGAGTTGTTGGGATCGCCGGAGGCGTTGCCCCAGACATAGAAGGCGGCCGGGGCGAGCTGGTCCTGCGCGCGCAGCTCGAAATGCTTGGCGATCTCGTAGACCTCGATCTCGGCCTCGATGCCGACCTTGCGCCACATGCCGACCACGGCCTGGATGATCTCGTAGTCCTTGGGGCGGAAGCCGCGCGTCGTCTGGATCGTGAGCTTGACCGGCTTGTCGGGCGAATACCCGAACTTGGCGAGCAGCTCGACGGCGAGGTCGGGATCGTAGGGCACCTTGATGTCGGGGTCGTAGGCGTCGTATTCGGGCGCCTCCAGCGTGGCGAGCGGCACGCCATAGCCGCGCAGCAGGCGATCCACGATGGCCTGACGATCGACCGCGTGGACCATGGCCTTGCGCACATTCGCGTCGTCGAGAGGCGGCACGTCGTTGAAGAAGATCATGGCGACGTCCGAGACCGGGTGGGAGACGCCGATCAGGCCTTCCTTCTCCTTCAGACGGTCGAACTCCTCGAACGGGATTTCCAAGGTCAGGTCGGCGCTGCCGCTCTCGATCTCGGCGACGCGGCTCGAAGGGTCGGGAACGAACTTGAAGATCACGGTCTCGAAGGCCGGCGCGCCGCCCCAATAGGCGTCGTTGCGCTTCAGGCGCAGGAAGCCGTTGGCCTCGAACTGCTCGACCTTGTAAGGGCCGGAGCCGATCGGCGCCTTCTCGAAGCCCGCGCCGCCGACCTCCTGATAGTATTTCGGCGGCAGCAGATAGCCGGTCAGGAACGCCATCCACTTGAAGTAGTCGGGCACGTATTGCGCGACGTCGCCGGTGATCCGGCTGCCCTCGATCTGGAAGTTGGCGGCGCTGGCCCAGACCGCCTGGACGACGTTGCCGGTTTCGGGCTTGGCGACGCGCTCGAGGTTCCAGACCACGTCCGCCGGCGTCAGCGGCGTGCCGTCATGCCAGACGACACCCTCGCGCACCTCCATCCAGGCCTTGGTCTTGTCGTCGTTCCAGCCCCAGGCGGTCAGGATGCCCGGCGAGAAGGCGAGGTTCGGCTCCTGCTCGATGTACTGGTCGAAGACGCTCTTGTAGATCGATTGCAGCCCCGGATTGACCGAGGAGGGGCCGATGGTCGGGTCCCATGACGGCGGCGAGACGTGATAGGCGATGGTCAGCGTGTCGCCGATCGCCGCGGCGGCCTTCCTCGAGAAGAGGAGCCCGTTGAGCGCGGGCAGCGCAACGGCCGCCGCGCCTGCGCCTGCGAGGAATTGCCGACGATGGAGTTTCATGCCTCAGGCCTCCCGGGTGATTGTTCGTTGTGTTGCCGCCGCGGCTCTCCCGACGGGGCGCTTCCAAGTGATGTTAGTTTACATGACGGGCTGCCGCCAAGGCCGGCCGTCGCCCTGTGCCGGCCGGCCAAGAAAAAGAGGCCGGCCCAGGCGCTGGGCCGGGCCGGCAGGGAGGGGGTGGGCGCGGCGGGAGTGCCGCACCCGGGGGTATAAAGGCGAGATTCAGAACACGAAGTCGTTGGCGTCGAGCGCCGCCAGGTTGACGTTGTTGAGCGTCAGCACGTCAGCACTGCCGGCGTCGATCGCGAGCACCGTGTTGGCGCCGTTCTGCGACAGCAGGCCCTGGATCGCCGCGAAGTCGTCGAACAGGGCGCTGAGGTCGATGACGTCCTGGTTGACCTTGAAGTCGGTGACGATGTCGGCACCCGCGTCCGGGCCGATGACGAAGACATCGCCGCCCACCCCGCCGGTCAGGGTGTCGTTGCCTTCGCCGCCGCTCAGGGTGTCGCTGCCGGTGCCGCCGACGAGCCGATCGTCACCCTCGCCGCCGATCAGGAGATCGTTGCCGACACTGCCGTCGAGGTGGTCGTTGCCGATCCCGCCGTCCAGGGTGTCGTCGCCGGTGGCGCCGAGCAGGGTATCGTTGCCGTCGCCGCCGTCGAGAACGTCGTTGCCGACGCCGCCGTCGAGGCTGTCGTTGCCGTCGCCGCCGTTCAGCGTATCGTCGCCGACGCCGCCGAGGAGACGATCATCGCCGTCGCCGCCACCGAGGCGGTCGTCGCCGACCCCGCCGTCGAGCGTGTCGTTGCCGGTGCCGCCGTTCAAGACATCGTTGCCGATGCCGCCATCGAGGACATCATTGTCCGCGCCGCCGTCGAGCAGGTCGTCGCCGATGCCGCCGTTGAGCCGGTCATTGCCGTTGCCGCCATAGACGATGTCATTGCCGATCCCGGCGTTGACGGTGTCGGCGCCATCGCCGGTCGATACGACATCGTCGTCGCGCCCGAGGTTGAAGACATCGGGCCCGGGCGTGCCCGCGGTGACGCCTTGGGTCGGCGTGAGGTCGAGGTCCATGTAGACGAGCCGGTGGTCGGAGCTCGGGAAGCCGCCGGCCACCGGATCGCCGAACACGCCGACCAGCGGGAAGCGGGGGTCGTCGCTCTCGGGCCAGAACACGCCGCCGGCCACGGGGTCGAAGCCGCCGACGGACGGCAGCACATAGTCAGCCCGGAGATTGCCGGGCGCGCTGTCCGCGAAGTCGGCCGTGTCATAGGCGGGGTTGCCGATATGGCTGTCGTTCGCGCCGCCTTGCAGCGCCGCCTGCGCGACCGCGCCCGGGCTCGACGGGACGACCGAAGCGTCGATCGCCGGGTTGTCGAGGAGCTGGTTGATCGCGCTGGCGACGCTGTCGCCATCGAACAGGTCGGCGTTGTAGTCGCCGAGGATGACGAAGCGCGCGCCGGGCTCGAGGCCGCCGAAATTGCCATTGTCGTCATAGATGTAGCCGCCCGCGCCGGGCGTCACATAGTCGGCGAAGAAGCGGATCTCGTCATGGTTGCGCAGGCCGTTGCGGTCCTCCGGCCCGTCGAACACCGGCGGCGTCGGGTGCGCGACCAGGACGTGCACGACCTCGCCATCCACCAGCACCGGCACGTCCCAATGGCTCTTGGAGGAGAGCCGCAGCACGGCGAGCTCTTCCGCGGAGTAGAAGTCGTTGGGCTGAGCTGTGGTCGGGTCGTCGGGCAGCAGCGCGCCCGGCATGTCCTTCCACAGGAAGTTCTGGAAGGTGCGGACTTCGTCGACCAGAATCTCGTACTTCGAGAACAGCACCATGCCGAACTGGCCGGGGAATTCCCCGAAGCCGAAGGCGTCATTGCCGCCACCGACCGAGCCGTTGTTGTCGAGGTCGAAGCCGCTCGGGATGCCGGTGTTGGACGGGGCGAGATAGACATAGGGGTAATCGACGGAAACCAAGCCGTTCTGGCTGACCTCCAGATAGTTCTGCCGGAACAGGTCGGCCGCCACGCCGCCGGCGTCGAAATCGAACTCGTTGAGCAGCAGGATGTCCGGGTCGACGCGCTGGACGATCTCGGCGACGGCGCGCGCCTGGGCATCATCCGGCGTCGAGAGGTCGGCGATCAGCTCGCCCTCGGCGCTGCGATTGAGCGAGGCGTTGAAGGTGGCGATGCGGAGGTCGCCGGCCGGCGCCTCGGCCAGATGGAGGCGCGCGACCACCGGATCGTGGTCGCTCGCGCCGTCGGTGAACTCGATGTTGGTGTGGACGATATCGTGCTGGGCGCCGCCGACCAGGGAGTCATTGCCGCCCCCGATCAGCGCATCGTTGATCAGCACATGGTCGAGCTCCTGCGAATTGCCCTCGAAGATGAACGAATAGCGCTCCTCGGGCGGAAGCTGCTCGATGAGGTTGGTGAGCACCGGGTCGTCGCCGCCCTTGAGGATCTGGAGCGGCGTCTCGAAGGTGAACTCGTTGAGATCGCCGAGCAGGACGACCTTGGCGCTCGGATCGCCGGCCATCAGATCATCGACCACCTCGTTGACCACGGCGGCCTGCGCCTCGCGCTGCTCGACGCTGCCGTTGATCGACGGCTGCACGGTGCCGAACAGCGGGGTCGAGCCGCCCTTCGACGAGAAATGGTTGTTGATCAAGGTGATGTCGTGGCCGTTGAACTCGAAGGTCGCCATCAGTGGTGGGCGCGCCTCGAAGAAGGCGTCGCCGTCGGCGAGGTCGGGATCGGCGATGGTGGCGACCGAAGCGGGATCGAGCGTCACGCGGTCAGGGTTGTAGAGGAAGGCGACGCGGATGTTGGCGCCGGGTTGACCGCCGCTGGTATTGTCTTCCGGCGGATTGTCGATGAACTGATAGGTCGGGCCGCCGGCCGCGACGATCGCGTCGATCAGCGTCTGCAGCGTGATGTCGGCATCGACCACGCCGTCATCGGTGGCGCCTGAATTGTCCTGGACCTCCTGCAGGCCTATGACGTCGGGCGCGCCCATGTTGTTGACGATGACGGAGGCGAGCGCCTGGAACCGTCCGTCCGCCACGTCGGTATCGCCCTCGTCGCCTTCATCGTCGTTGTCGTTGGGGTCGAGGTTGAGGACGTTGAAGCTCGCGACCGTCAGCTGATCGGCGTTGCCGACCAGGGTCGTCGTTTCGCGCGCGAGGCTGCCGGGGGTGACCGTGAAGGTCTCGGTCGGGCGGACCTCGAAATTGCCGAAGTCGTAGGTGACGACGCCGGTCACGTCGCCGAGCTGGTCGCCGACATTGGCGTTGACGCTGAAGCCCGGCAGCAGGCCGGAATCGAATTGGACCTGAATCCGCTCCGGGTTGAAGTCGAGCGGGTCGATCGTGATGCCGCCGCGCTCGTTGCGGCCGGTCGCGCCCACGCCGTTGTCGGCCAGGGTGACGATCTCGCCGAAGCCGTTGGTCGGGCTGACCGCCACCGGATCGTCGATGGTGACGCGCATCGCCTCGAGCGATTCGTAGAAATCGATGCCGTCCGTCGCGGGGTCGAAGCTGGTGAAATTGTCGTCTTCGATGACCGCGTTCGGCGGCGTGCGGCCGGCCGCGCCGATGATCACGGGCGGCGGCAGGTCGTTGCCGCTCGAGAGCACGGTGACGCTCGGGCTGACGATCTCGGTGGTAGAGAGGTTGCCGGTCGCGGCGCCACCGGGAAAGAACTCGGCGACCGTTCCCTCGACCTCGACCTCGTCGCCGACCGCGACGGTCGGCACCGAGCTGGTGAAGACGAAGATGGCGTCCGACGTCGCGATCAGGCCGTCGCCGATGGGGTTCTGCAGGAAGAAGCCGTTGCTGTCGACCGCGGTGACGATGCCGGCGGTGATCACCAGCTCGCCGACGAGCGGCGAGGTGTGGCCGGCGCCCTGGATTTCCATGATGGTCGCCGGCGTCGCGACCGGCGCTTCAGTCACGGCCTGGTTCACCGCGCCCGGCGTGTTGAGCGCTTCGCCCACCACCGGCGTGCCGGTGAAGCCCGAGATGCCTGCCAGCTCGAAATCGTTGCGCACCCAGTCGGCAGCGCTATCGGTGTCGGTTCCGTTCGGAATCCGCGAGGCGCCGCCGGGGTGGAACGTGCTCAGGCCGTCGAAGTTGGGGCCGAGCACGACATTGGCGTAGGTCCGATCGCCAACGCCGCCGTCGGTCACCGCGATCGAATCGAGGATCGAGGTCCAGGGCGTCGCATCGAGAATGCCGTCATTGTCGGTATCGAGGTCCTGGAACTGCGCGCCGGTGAAGCCCGAGACCAGGAGCAGGCTGATCGTGCCGTTCTCCAGGGCCGGATTCGGGTCCGAGACGACGAAGAAGCCGTTGGCGTCCGTGGTGCCGAGCGCATAGACGCCGTCGATCGTGCCTGCGCCGGTGGTATCGCCTTCGATGTGCAGGAGGATCAGGCCCGACAGGTCTGTATTCGGGTCCGCATAGATCTCGATGAATTCCTCGGTGTCCGTGCCGGTGTGATCGGCGACGAACTCGTTGATGATCGGCTCGGCCATGCTCGCGCTCCCCATTGGCTGGTAAGCCAGGCGGTCGGAATCGCCGTACCTGTGCGACTACCGCTCTACGGGCGGCGGGTGACACGCGCTTGACGGAATCGTGGCGTTCGGGCTGACCCCCGCGTTGTCATCGCAACGTCAAGAAAAAGCCGGCCCGGGCACTGGGCCGGGCCGGCAAGGGAGGGGATTGGATGCGGCGGGGACCGCCGCACCCGGGGGTAGAAAGGCGAGATTCAGAACACGAAGTCGTTGGCGTCCAACGTCGCCAGGTTGACGTTGTTGAGCGTCAGCACGTCACCATTGCCGGCATCGATCGCGAGCACCGTGTTGGCGCCGTTCTGCGAGAGCAGCCCCTGGATCGCCGCGAAGTCGTCGAACAGGGCGCTGAGGTCGATGACATCCTGGTTGGCCTTGAAGTCGGTGACGATGTCGGCGCCCGAGTCGGGACCGATGACGATGACATCGGCACCCAGGCCGCCGGTGAACGTGTCGTTGCCTTCGCCGCCGACCAGGGTGTCGTTGCCGAGATCGCCGATCAGCCGGTCATCGCCCTCGTCGCCGATCAGGAGATCGTTGCCGAGGCCGCCGTTGAGGCTGTCGTTGCCGATCCCGCCGTCCAGGGTGTCGTTGCCGGTGGCGCCTACGAGCCGATCATCGCCGTCGCCACCATTGAGAACGTCGTCGCCGGTGCCGCCATCGAGATTGTCGTTGCCGGTGCCGCCGTCGAGATTGTCGTTGCCGACGCCGCCCCTGAGGATGTCATTGTCGGCGCCGCCATCGAGAACGTCGTCACCGACACCGCCGTCGAGCGTGTCGTTGCCGGTGCCGCCGTTCAGCGTGTCGTTGCCGATGCCGCCATCGAGGACGTCATTGCCGGCATCACCGTTCAGGGTGTCATTGCCGATGCCGCCGTTCAGCCGGTCATTGCCGTCCCCGCCCAGGACAAGGTCGTCGCCGATGCCGGCATTGACGTTGTCGTCGCCGCCGCCGGCCAGGATCGTCTTGCTGCCGATCTTGCCGTTGATGACGTTGTTGCCGCCATCACCCTGGATCAGGTCGCCTTCGCCGAGCACGGTATCGGGACGGAACGCCAGGTTCTGGATGCGCTCATCGAGGTCGGGCCCGGTATCGGCCTGTGAATAGGCCGGCGTCGTCGGGTCATCATCCGCCGGGAAGTTCGCGAGCAGGTATTCGGCCAGCGCATCCTGCTCCGACCCGTCAGGGGCGAAGGTGGCGGCTCCCGAGCGCAGCGCCGGGTCCAGGTCCTCCAGCAGATCGACCCGATTGGCGAAGGCGGGGTCCGCGGCGATGAATTGATTGAACGGATAGCTGTCGCCGCCAGTCAGCAGGAAGGTCAGCGTGACAACGCGAATGGCGCGGTCGGGGTCACCGGCCACCGCGCCGTTGGCGGCGATAATGTCGAGAAGGTTGCCGTTCTCATCGACGATCGCCGCCGAGAGCACCCGATCGCCCGCGGACCGTGTGGGATCGTAGGAGAACTCGACGCCGCCAACCTGACCGAACTGGCCGGGCGTTGCGCCGGGCGCCACGGCCGCCACCGCATGCTCGAGCACCTGGAGGAGCTGCGCGGCGGTCACGGTGACGAGGCTGAGACCGTTGTTGAAGCGCAGAGAGTTCTCGATGTCGAGCTGCGAGATCTCACCGGTCTCCTTGCCCGTCAGCGGGTTGGCCTGGGGCGGTGCGGTTTCGAACTCGCCGGGGCCGGTCTGTATCACGGTGCCGATTGCGTCGCGGATGCCGCCGCCGTTCTTGATCGAGACCAGCACCGTTGGGTCGCTCTGCTTCGCCAGCGCCAGGTTGGCGTCGGCGGTGAGGTCGCCGAGATTGGTCTCTTCCGTGCGCACCTCGCTGCGCCGACCTTCGAGGAACACGTCGGTGCGCCCGACGATATTGCTGTCCTTGACGAGGATGAGGTCTTCGACCGCGTCGACGACCTCCTGCGCCAGATCGCCCTTGGTGCCTTCGGCGAAGGGGTCGGTCGAGTTGCCCCACAGCGATGTGACGATCTCGTCCGTGGTCGCGTAGGCGCCGTTCACGGCCGGATCGAGATTCTCGACGATGATGTGGCCATCTGCGTCGAAGTCGACCACGAGGCGCCCGACATAGCTGTAGTGGCCGTCCAGGCTGACCACGAGCACGTCATTGCCCGACAAGTCCTGGGTCACGAACGGATAGTCGCCATCCGGCGTGTCGCCGGGCCGGAGCCCCCGCGAGACGTCCTCGTCGTCGGCCAGGAGCGTGTCGGAGCCGCCCGCGATGATCACGTCCACGCCGTCCAACTGGGTCGCCAGGAACTGCTCGTTGTCGAACTGCTGGAGCTGGCTCGCGATGATGATCTTGTTGACGCCCATCGCTTCGAGCTGATCGATGACCGGTTGGATCACGGTCTGCGCCAGGATCGTCAGCGCCGCGTCGTCATCCGTCTCCGGGCCGATGACCTGGACCTTGCCTGGCGAGGAGATGCTCTCGAGCAGCGGCGTATCGACGCCGATCACGCCGATCAATTCGCCGCCTTCCTCGATGATGGTGGCGGGCGCGATCTTCTTCGGCACCTGGCTGGCGAGCGACTGCTCGGGCCCGGAAGCGAACGCCGTGTTTGGCAGGATCTGCGAGGTGAACAGGTCGGCGAGGCCCGATGATCCGGTATCCGCGGAGAAGTCGAGGTTGGCGGCCAGATAGGGGAACTGCGCGCCGGCCCATTGATCGTTGTCGAGCCCGGCGCCCTGGTAGTTCGGCTGGATGGCGTTGCGGATGACCGTCGTGCCTAGATCGAACTCGTGATTGCCGAGCGAGGCGGCGTCGACGCCGATGATGTTCATTAGTGTGACGTCGGCGCGCGCCGTGTCGGCCCGCAGGTCGGCATAGGCATCCGGTACTGCGTCGTCATTGACGTCGGCCGGCAGGCCGAACAGTTGGTTGTAGACCGAGTTGTACATCGGGGCGAGGGAGGGATCGCCGCCGGCGAACAGGAACGGGCTCGGGATGAAGGTGTCGCCAGCGATCAGCGTGATCGAGTCGTCGTAGGTGTCTTCGAGATAATCGACGATCGCGGCGAAGTTTGGCGCGCGCTCAATCGCATCAGCTCCGGCTTCCAGGTCCGAGGCGTGGAGGATCTGCAGCGTGTAGGCTGGCGTCTCCAGCAGGTCGATCTCGAAGATCGTGGTGGAGCCGCTGACCTCGTTGGCGACCGCGAGCAGGGGGGAGCCGTTCGGGCTGTCCTCGGCCGCGATGAAGACGAGGCCCTCGGGCGCGAGATCGCCGCCCGTGCCCGGGCCGGGCGTCTCGCTGAAATCGCGCGCGGTGATGTATTGAACGAACTCGGCGTTCGCCGGGTCGGTCACGTCATAGACCATGACGCCGCCGACGCGCTCGAGGCCGACGAAGGCGTAGATGTGGCCATCGATCTCGCCGGCCGCGACGCCTTCGGGTTCAGGCCCCTTGTTGTCGCTGCGGTTGTCGAAGTCGTTGCTCACATTGTCGGCATTGAATTGCTGCGGGAGGCGCGCCGCCGTGATGCGCTCGAACTCGTCGCCGCTGTCATAGACCAGGTTGCCGAACTCGTCCCAGATCGAGAACGAGCGTGCGCCGTACATTTGCAGCAGGTCATAGTCGCCGTCGCCATCGATGTCGCCGTCGACCTCGGAGATGGTCAGCCGTCCCGCAGCGTCATTGGCGGTGAACGAGGTGTCCGGGAAGGCATCGGGGTCGAGGTTGTTTTCGATCGCGCCGCTGCCGATGCGCGCGTCCTCGCCGCGATCGTCGCCCTCGTTCGCCGTGATGAAGTAGGTCTTGCCGTTGACCACGAAGCTCGCCGCGCCGTCCGGCATGTAGGTACCGAAGACCGGCCAGTGCTGCAAGTTGATACCGCCGTCCTGGTCGCTGGCATCGAGCGTGTTGCTGCCGGTGAACGAGATGATGCCGAGCTGCACCGTGTCGTTGCCGGTGACGCCGAAATCATTGTCGTTGAGGACGGCGAGCGAGCCGTCATCGAGCGCGGCGAGGCCCTCGGTCTTGTCGTTCGGCAGATAGCCGAGCGAGGGCAGGTTGGCGACCTTGAGCTTGAATACAGGCGAGATCCCGAGCGCGGCGAGGCTGTCAGCGGTCTGCTGCTCGAGCGTCTCGCCGGGCGGCAGCGCCGCCGTGCCGAGCACGTTGGTCGCGCTCTTGAGATCGACCTCGAAGATGTATTTCTTGCCGCTCGTCTCGACCGAGGAATCGCGCTCGACGACCGCGATCCTGCCATCGCCGAGATAGACCGCATCGCCGATCTTGTCGCCCAGGCCGGCGCCGCCGGCCTCGCGGAAGCTCGGCTTCTCGAGCAGGTAGACGTACTCGCCGACCGGCTCGCCGGTGTTGGTGTCGATCGCGAGGATGCGGATCACGTTCGAGGCGCTGCTCGTCGCCGCGTCGGGGTTGGCGAGCGGAGTCTGGATGAAGGCATAGAAGACGTCGTTCTCGGCGTCTAGCGCGCCGGCCTCGAAGCCGCGGTTGGAGACGCGCGTGGAATACTCCGCAGGCAGCGTCTCGGTGCCGTAGGTGCCGACCGGCTGGTCGGGGTCGGCGAGCGCGGCGGTACCCTCGGGCACGAAGCGGTCGATCAGCGTGCCATTCGAGTCGAAGTGGTAGATGGCCGGGCGATACTCATCGACCATCCAAAAGCTGCCGTCGTCAGGGTCGAGCGTGATGCTCTCGATGTCGGCGCCAAACGGGTCATAGGGCAGGGGGGCGAAGGTCACGCCGCCGCTGCCGTCATCCACCGGCTCGACCGGGACCTCGTCGAAGCCCGGAATGTTGGGAAGGCCCGTGATCGGCGTGGTGCCGTCCTCCCGGGTCAGGGCAATCTGCTCGGTGACCTGGATCTCGCCGGTCTCCTGGTTCAGCTCGAAGCGGACCACGCGGGCCTGGTAGTCGGGCAGCAGGAACGGCCGCTCGCCGGCGACCGGATCGCCGTTCGGCCCGCGGTCGCCGACCGTGATGAATTTCAGGTTGCCGGTTACCGGATCGGTGCCCTCGAAGTGGAGGCCGGAGAATCCGCCGAGCAGGATTTCTTCCCCAAGCGCGGTGGTGCCGAGGACGGGCCGGCCGTCGAAGTCGTAGGTGGTGAGCTCAGGCAGACCCTGGCTGAAGTCCTTGAGGCCGAGCGGCTTGATGTCGAGCACGGTGGCGCTCGCGATATCGATGACCGCGACCGCGTTGTTCTCCTGCAGCGTGACGTAGGCGCGGCTGCCGTCCGGCGTGACGGTGATGGACTCGGGCTCGAAGTCCTGCGCCGCGCTGACGCCGTCCGCGATCCGGACGCCGATGTTGCGCAGCGCGGCTTCCTTGCCGTTGAACGCCGTGAAGCCGACGGTTTCTACCGTGGCGGCGGCGACGCCACCGGAGAGGTCGATGATGCTGACGGAGCCCTCGGGGTTGACCGCATCCGGCTCGCCCTCGTTGGCGACGAGGACCTTGGTGCCGTCGGGGGTGAAGGTGACCATGTCGGGCAGCGCGCCAACCGCGACGTCGTTGAGGTAGTTGCCGTCCACGTCGAAGAAGGCGACCGTGCCGGGGTCGGTTTTCGTATCGCTCTGGACGGCGGCCGCGACAATGCCGTTCTTCACGGCGACGCTGTTCACGTTGCCGCCGAACGCCGAGAGATCGATGGAGAAGAGCAGGCTTGGATTGGTCGGGTCTGAGATGTCAAGGACGTCGACCGTGTTGTTGACCGAGTTCGAGACGAACAACCGGTTGGGGTTGCTCGGGTCGTGCGCCACGATCTCCGCAGCGCTGGTGTCCTCGCCGAAGATGCCGTTTTCGTAAGTGCCGATCGCCTCAAGCCTGATGCTCATGGTCGGTCCTCTCCCCATGCCCGTCGGTTCAACGCGCCTATGGCGCCCGCCTGGCGGTCAAGCCGGCGAGCCGTTCCGATTCTCGAAGGATGGGCAAGCGTTAAAGCCGCCGTGTGACGGGTTTGTTAAGGTTAATCGGGAGAGTCGTTTAAATGCCCGGGGGACCGGCGCGCACCCATGCGGGGCGGCGCGCGCATAACGCGGTGACATCATGATGACAGACGTATGTGCGGTGCGATGAGCAGCGCGGCCCGATCATCGCCGATGAAAGCCGCCGCGTGGATGATGGGCACGCTGGCGGCCTTCTGCATCCTGGCCGTGGCCGGCCGCGAGCTGTCATCGGAGCTGACCACCGCCCAGATCCAGTTCTGGCGCGCGCTCGTCAGCGGCGCGGTCATCGTGGCGGCGCTCTCCTACTATGGCTGGCACCACATAAGGACACGCCGCCTTCATCTGCACGTCATGCGGAGCACGATTCACTTCGGCGCGCAGTTCGGCTGGTTCTACGGGGTGGGCCTGATCCCGCTCTCCGAGGTCTTCGCGCTCGAGTTCACCACGCCGCTCTGGCTGGCCTTGTTCGCCGCGCTGTTCCTGCGCGAGCGGATCACGATGCTGCGCGCGGCGGCCATCCTGCTCGGCTTCGCCGGCGTGCTCGTCATCACGCGGCCAGGTCTAGGGGCCGTTCAGCCGGCGAGCCTCGTCGTGCTTGGCGCGGCCTTGGGCTATGCGATCGGCTATCTGATGATGAAGAACCTGACCCGCACCGACTCGCCGCTCGCCATCCTGTTCTACATGTCGGCGGTGCAGCTCGTGCTGAGCCTCGGCCTGGTGGTCGGGGACTGGTCCTGGCCGCACGGCGTGGCGTGGCTCTGGACGGTGCTGGTCGGGCTGGCGAGTCTCTGTGCGCACTATTGCATGGCGCGCGCGCTGGTCCACGCCGACGCCTCGCTCGTCGCGCCGCTCGAATATCTGCGCCTGCCGCTGATAGCGGTGCTCGGCTTCCTGATCTATGCCGAGCCGTTCAGCCCATGGGTCCTCGGCGGCGCCGCGCTGGTCATCGGCGCCAACGTCCTCAATCTGCGGGCGGCCCGCTGACGCGCGGCTATTCGGCCGCGCTGCGCGCCGTGCCCGGCTCGGCCATCATGACCTTGCCGTGGCTGATCTCGGTGCCGAGCACTGCCAAGCACTCCCGGATGAAGGCGGCGAGGCCGGGCCAGCCCTTGGCGGTGACCAGGTTGCCGTCGCGCAGCGCGCCTTCCGGCGGGACATCGACATAGATGCCGCGCGCGAGGCGGACCTCGGGCTCGCAATATTCGAGCGCCGCGACCCGGCGGCCGTCGATGATCTCGGCCGTGGTCAGCACCTGGATGCCGTGGCAGATGCTGAAGATCGGCTTGCCGGCGGCATGGAAGTTCTTGAGGATTTCGATCACCCGCGGGTAGATGCGGATGTATTCGGGGCCGCGCCCGCCAGCGACGTAGACCGCGTCGTAGTCGGCCTCGCGCACCTCGCCGAAGGTCTTGTTGAGCTTGAAGAAGTGGCCGAGCTTCTCGGTGTAGGTCTGGTCGCCCTCGAAGTCGTGCAGGCTGGTCTTGATGATGTCGCCGGATTTCTTGTCGGGGCACACGACGTGCACGGTATGCCCCACGGCTTCCATCGCCTGCTGATAGACGAAGATCTCGTACTCTTCGCTGAACTCGCCGACCAGCATCAGAATCTTCTTGCCGGACATCTGGATCCTCCCTTTGACGTTTACGCGCCATCGGTGGCGGCGTCTTGACGATCTGTATAGTGGACCGGCGCAGGCGGCTCAATAGCCGCGGGCGCGCGGAGCGCCGTTTTGCGAGGAGCGAAATCGACCCGCGACGGCGCGGACGGCCTGCCGGAACTACTGCCCGCAACCGCGGCATGGCCGCCGAAAACCTGTGCAGCGTGCTCGGTCTTGTGGCGAATTCAGCGGAGATCGAAATGCAACGCCGTGGAAACAAGTCGAAATTAAGCGTTGCGAGAAGCCAGGCGCACGGTTTATTGAGCAAAAGGGGTCGCAACCGCATCACGCCCACGAAGCCGAACCAGGCGCGGTCGCGAGGGGGAATACAGGGACGGCGGGATGAGCTTCTTCATCCAGATCATCGTCAGCGGGCTGACGCTGGGCGCGATGTACGCCCTCGCGGCGGTCGGGCTGGCCCTGGTCTGGGGCTCGTTCAACATGCTGAACATGAGCCACGGCGTCATCATGACGCTGGGCGCCTATTTCGCGCTGATCTGGGCCCAGATGCTAGGCCTGCCGCTCGCGCTGGCGTTGCCCTTCGCCATGGTGTGCGGCGCCGTCGTCGGCGTCGTGGTCTACTTCATCTCCGCGCATTGGATGCTGAGGCGACGCAATTTCGACGTCGCCATCATCATCGCCACCTTCGGCATCGGCATGGCGATGGAGACCGGCCTGCTGCGCATCTTCGGCGGCGAGCCGTTCGCCCAGCCGCTCTCGGTGCGCGCTTATTCGTTCATGGTCGGCGAGGTGCCGGTCAGCTATCAGCGGCTGGTGATCTGGGGCGTGGCGCTGGTGCTGATCGTCCTGGTCGGCCTGTTCCTGACGCGCACCGATATGGGCCGGGCGGTTCGCGCGGTGGCGCAGAACCGTGACGGCGCGCGCCTCGTCGGCGTGCCGGTGCGCCGGGTTTACGTGCTGGTGCTGGCGCTGGCCAGCGCGCTCGCCACCGTGTCCGGCGTCATGCTGAGCTCGATCAAGGACATCACGCCGCTGATGGGCGGCGAGCCCCTGCTCAAGGCGTTCATCGTGATCGTGCTCTCGGGCCTCGGCAACGTGGTCGGCGCCCTTTATGCAGCCGTGATCGTCGGCATCATCGAGTCCGCGGTCAGCGTGATGCTCGGCGCGCAATACGGCTTCACCGCCATCCTGCTGTTCGTGATCTTCGCCCTGCTCTGGCGGCCGGCCGGCATCTTCGGCCGGGCCGTGACGGCGCGCCAATGAGCCGGCGCGACCTCCTGATCGGCCTGGTGCTGATCGCGGTCGCCGCGGCGTTCCCATGGCTCGGTCCGCCCCGCTACCTGATCGGCACCGGCGTGACGCTGTTCTGCTACGCCGCAGTGGTGAGCCAGTGGAACCTGGTGTTCGGCGTGGCCGGCATCTTCTCGCTCGCGCAGGTCGCAATCTTCGCGTTCGGCGCCTACACGACGGCGATGCTCGGGCGCTATCTCGGCTGGGATCTGTGGTACGCGTTCCCGGTCGCCGGCATCGCCGGCGTCGGCCTCAGCCTGCTGATCGGCCTCGGCTGCCTGCGCCTGCGCGGCATCTACGTCGCGCTGCTCACGCTCGCGGTCGCCCAGGTGATGTTCGTCCTGATCCAGACCGACGCCACCTGCAGCGATCTCAACCGGAGGATCAACCCGCAGACCTGCGTCTCGTTCACCGGCGGCGCGCAGGGCTTGGGCGAGTTCGGCAGCTTCGGCTGGCGCGACGTGTTCGGCGGCCGCTTCTGGCTGTGGGGCGACTACTACACGATGCTGGTGCTGCTCATCGTCGCGCAGATCGTTGCGTTCGTGCTCATCCAGAGCCGCATCGGCCTCGCCTTCAAGGCGCTGCGCGACAACCCGGAGCTCGCCCGTTCGCGCGGCATCAGCCAGTTCAAGTACCAGCTCCTGGTCTTCGCGCTTTCCGCCTTCCTGACCGCGGTGGCGGGCGGCTTCTTCGCCGCGCACTTCCAGTCCGTCGGCACCGGGCTCCTGAGCTTCAACCTGCTGCTGTTCCTGATTTCGATGCTGATCATCGGCGGCCTCGGCCGGCCATGGGGGCCGATCGTCGGCGCGCTCATCCTGATGGCGGGCGACGAGCTGCTCAAGGAGGCTGCGCAATGGCGCAATGTCGGCCTCGGCGTGCTGCTGCTCGCCTTCATGCTGCTGATGCCGGACGGCGTCACCGGCGGGCTCGATTGGGCGTGGAAGCGCGTGCTCCGGGGCGTCGGCCGCGTCTCGCCGGCCCTGGCGACGCACCTGACACGCTGGACGACGTAACGAGCGCAAACGCAAGCGGCACAGGGAGAAGGATGTGGCAGGACGACGCGAAGGCTTTCACCATCCCTATGTGCCGAACGCCGCAGCCGAGCCGCGGCAACGCCTCATGCAGGCGATCGGCATATCGAGCATCGACGAGCTCTATGCCGCCATCCCGGACGAGCTCAGGCTCAAGGGCGCGCTCGACCTGCCGCCGCCGCTGCCGGCCGAGCACGATCTGCGCCGGCACCTCGAGGCGATCCTCGCGAAGAACCGGCACTGCGGCGAGCTCTTGAACTTCCGCGGCGCCGGCTGCTGGCAGCATTTCGTGCCCGCGATCTGCGACGAGATCGTCAATCGCGGCGAGTTCCTCACCTCCTATGCCGGCGGCACCTATTCGGACCATGGCCGGTACCAGGCGCTCTTCGAGTATCAGAGTATGCTCGGCGAGCTGGTCGGCATGGAGGTGGTCTCGCCGCCGACCTATGACGCCGGCGCAGCGGCGTGCAGCGCGCTCGCCATCGCCTGCCGGCTCACCGGCCGGTCGGAAATCCTCGTGCCCGCCCTGATGAACCCGGAGCGGCTGTCGCAGATCAGGGGCTTTCTCAAGCCGGTGGCGAAGCTCTCGACCGCGGCGCAGGACGCGGCGAGCGGCCTGATCGACCTCGCTGACCTCGAGGCCAAACTCGGCAATGGCGTCGCCGCTGTCTTCTTCGAGAATCCGGGCTTCCTCGGCGCGATCGAGACGCAGGCGGCGGAGATCGCCGCGTTGGCAAAGAAGGCCGGCGCGCTCCTCGTGGTGAGCGTCGATCCGCTCAGCCTCGGCGTGCTGGCGGCGCCGGCCGACTATGGCGCGGACCTGGTGGTCGGCGACCTTCAACCGCTCGGCATCCGCATGTATGGCGGCGGCGGCGCGGCAGGCTTCATCGCGAGCCGCGACGAGGAGCGGTTCGTCGAGCAGTACCCGACCATGCTGATCAGCGCCTCGCCTTCGAAGGGCGGCGGCCTCGGCTTCGCCTGGTCGACCCAGGAGCGCACCTCGTATGACAAGCGCCACGAGTCGAACGACTATTACGGCACGACGCAATGGCTCTGGGGCATCGGTGCCGCGGTCTATCTCTCGCTGCTCGGCCCGGAGGGCATCGTCGAGCTCGGCGAGGGGATCATGCAGCGCGCGCGCTACGCCGCGACGTGCCTCGCCACGCTTGATGGGGTCGCCGTGCCGCCGCTCGGCGCCGCGTTCTTCAAGGAGTTCATGGTCGATCTGAGATCAACCGGCAAAACGGTCGATGCCGTCAACCGGTCTCTGCTCGAAGCCGGCATCGTCGGCGGCTACGACCTCGGCCGGGCATGGCCGTCGCTCGACGGCCGCATGCTCGTCTGCGTCACCGAGGTTCACGGCAAGGCCGACATCGACCATCTGGTCGAGGCGCTCGGGGAGGCGGTGCGATGAGCGCGGCAAAGCCCGGCTTCCGCGAGGCGCGCTGGAACGAGCCGCTCATCGTGGAGCTGAGCGAGCCCGGCGCGCGCGGTATCCTGCTGCCGGTGGTCGACCCGGATATCGCGAAAATAGCGGGCGACGTGCTCGGCGCGTTGCCAGCCTCGTTGCGCCGCAAGGCCAAGCCCGATCTGCCGGCGGTGCCGCAGCACCGGGTCGTGCGTCACTTCACGCGGCTTGCCCAGATGTGTCTGGGCTTCGACGTGGCGACCGACATGATGGGCACCTGCACGATGAAATACAGCCCGAAGGTGCACGACCATGTCGCGCGGGCGCCGGCGCTCGCCGAGCTGCATCCATTGCAGGACGAGGAGACGATCCAGGGGCTGCTCGAGATCCTCTACCGCTTCAACCGCATGATGTGCGCGATCGCCGGCATGGACGAGTTCAGCTTCCAGCCGGGCAGCGGCGCGCAGGGCATCTACACCAACGCCTGCATCATCCGCGCCTATCACGAAGCGCGCGGCGAGCTCGGCAAGCGCAACGAGATCATCACCACCGCGTTCTCGCACCCCGCGGATGCGGCGACGCCTGCCGTCGCCGGCTTCAAGGTGATCACGCTGATGCCGGGCGAGATGGGCTTCGCCGAGGTCGATGCGCTCAAGGCCGCGCTCTCGGAGCGCACCGCCGGGCTGATGCTGACCAACCCGGAGGATACCGGCCAGTACAACCCGCACATCAAGCAGTTCGTCGACCTGGTGCACGAGGCGGGCGGCCTGTGCGCCTACGACCAGGCCAACGGCAATCCGCTGCTCGGCATCGCGCGCGCGGGCGATGCCGGCTTCGATCTCTGCCAGTTCAACCTGCACAAGACCTTCTCCGCGCCGCATGGCGGCGTCGGGCTCGGCTGCGCGGCCGTCGGCGTCAGGGAGGGGCTGCGCCGCTTCTTGCCTGGGCCGGTCGTCGGCTTCGATGGCAAGCGCTACCGCCTCGACCATGACCGCGCGGAAGGCATCGACAAGATCCGCGCCTTCATCGGCAACGTCCACGCCGTGGTCAAGGCCTATGCCTGGGTGATGAGCCTCGGCGCCGAAGGCCTGCGCGCAGTCGCCGAGACCGCGGTCCTCAACAACAACTACCTGCTGACGCGGCTTCGCGAGATCCCCGGCGTCGCGATCCCGTGGCCCAGCAACAACTATCCGAAGCTCGAGCAGGTCCGCTACAGCTGGAAGCCGCTCGCCGACGAGACCGGAATCGGCAGCGGCGACGCGTTGAACCGGCTGATCGATTTCGGCGTGCAGCATTACATGACCAGCCATGTGCCGATGCTGGTGCCGGAGCCGTTCACCCTGGAGCCGGGCGAATCGCTCACCGTCGCGGAGATCGACCAGCTCGTCGATGCCCTGAAGGCGATCGCGGCCGAGGCGCGCAGCGACCCGGCGCTGGTCAAGAGCGCGCCGCACAACGCGGCCATCGAGCCGATCGACAACGAGATCCCGCACGACCCCGATGCCTGGGCGTTCACCTACCGCGCATACCTGCGCAAGCGCGGCGCGTGGTCCGGCCCGCGGCGGCCGCGCGCGGCGCATCACAAAGCGGGCTACTGAGCGCGCCCCTGAGGGTCGGCCGTGAAGCTCGGCGTGCTGGTCAACCCGATTGCCGGCCTCGGCGGCAGGGTCGGGCTCAAGGGCACGGATACGCCGGGGATCGTCGCGAAGGCGCTGGCGCTCGGCGCGACGGCGCAGGCGCCGGCAAAGATGATCGCGGCGCTCGAAGCGCTTGCCGGTTCATTAGAGAGTCATGACATCGAGGTCACGGCCGGGCCGGGCTTGATGGGCGAGGCCGAGGCGAAGCAGGCGGGCTTCCATCCCATCGCGGTCGGTACGGCGCCGGGCGACAAGGCGACCACGCCGGAGGATACCAGGCGCGTCGCACGGGCGATGCGCGACGCAGGCGTCGGCCTCATCCTCTTCGCCGGCGGCGACGGCACGGCGCGCGACGTCCAGGCGGCGATCGGCACCGAGGTCGCGGTGCTTGGCGTCCCTTCCGGCGTCAAGATGCACTCGGCGGTGTTCGCGGCGAACCCGCGCGCGGCCGGCGAGCTTGCGCACCGCTGCCTCTCCGGCAACGTGCCGCTGCGCGACCTCGAAGTCATGGACATCGACGAGGAGGCCTATCGCGATGGGCGGGTCTCGGCCGCGCTCTACGGCTATCTCCGCGTACCGTTCGCCCTTGACCTGGTGCAGGGCGTCAAGCTCGGCGGTGGCCAACGCGACGACGCGGTGCTCCGCGGCATCGCCGAGGCGGTCGCGGAACAGATCGCGCCCGGCCGGCTCGTGCTGCTCGGGCCGGGTACCACCATGCGCGCCGTCGGCGAACGGCTCGGCGTCGGCAAGACCTTGCTCGGCGTCGACATCGTGCACGACGGCCGGCTGTTGGCGGCGGACGCCTCGGAGCAGGCGATCCTGAGCCTGCTCGGCGACGGCGCAGCGGCGACGATCGTCGTCTCGCCGATCGGCGGGCAGGGCTTCATCTTCGGGCGCGGCAATCAGCAGATGAGCGCCGCGGTGATCCGTCGCGTCGGTATCGAGAATGTCATTGTCGTCGCGACCGAAGCCAAGCTCGCGCGATTACATGGACAATGTCTACGCATCGATACTGGCGATGCAGCACTCGATGCCCAATTCTTGGGCTATCGGCGCGTGATCACAGGATACGGCACTATGTCTATTTGCCGGGTGATGGCGTGATCAGGTCCACGAGCCTCGACAGCGCGGTGAACTTGGGTTACTGAATCCATGGGTATTGACGGTACATCGCCAGTAATGCGGGGCCGTCAGTCGGGGGTCAAGTTGAGCACGAGGCGTTTCATGGCGGCTGGCCGCTCTCTCGCGAGAGACGTGCGAGGGCGCAAGCCGTATGTCGTGCAGCGGTGCAGCCAGTAACATTCGGGAGGGAGGTTCGATGATTCCGATCTTCAGAAAGAAGCTGACCAAGAAGCAGAAATTCGAGCAGGAGCTGAAAGAGGCTGGCGGCCTGTTGCCGACACGCCGCGGCTTCATGAGCACCGCGGGCACGGTGGCGATCGGCGCGATGGGAGTCGCCGGCGCCAACACGCTGGTCGCGCTCAACAACGGCGCCAAGGCCGACGGCGAGCCGATCCCGGTCGGTTGCCTGCTGCCCTATACGGGCTGGGGCGCGGCCGACGCCAAGAACTTCGAGCATGGCCTCAACCTCGCCGTCGAGGAGATCAACGCGGCCGGCGGCGTCATCGGGCGCCCGATCGAGCTCTACTTCGAAGACACCAAGGACATCACCGCGGAGACCGTGACGAGTTCCGCGCGCCGCCTGATCGACCGTCACGGCGTTCACGCCATCATCAACGGCTACAACTCGACATCGGTGCGCGCCGAGTATGACACCATCGCGGATGCCGGTATCCCGTACATCCACGACAACACGCAATACGGCCACCAGATCGCGGTGAAGGACAACCCGGACCGCTATTGGTGCATCTTCCAGGACGACCCGTCCGAGTACTATTACGGCCCGGGCCTGCTGTTCTTCCTCGACAGCCTGGAGAAGCGCGGCCTGTGGAAGCGGCCGAACAACAAGATTGCACTGCTCTCGGGCAGCATCGACTATGCGACGACGATCGCGGGCGGCGTGCGCGACTACATCAAGCAGTTCAACTGGGAGCTGGCGATCGATGAGGTGGTGGCGCAGCCGGTCAATGACTGGGGGCCGTCGCTGGTGCGGGTGCGCGACGTCAAACCGGCGCTCGTGGCGGCGACCCACGGCCTTCCTACCGACCAGACCGGCCTCGTCATCGGCTTCGCCGAAGCGCCGACCGAATCGCTGCTCTACGTGCAGTACGCGCTCCAGCTCCGCTCGTTCCTCGACGTCGTCAAGGAGACCGGCAACGGCGTGTTCTGTTCGACCACGATCGCCACGCTGCACGACGAGATCGGCCAGGCCTTCGCCAAGAAGATCTTCGAGAAGTACGGCAAGGACGCGACACCCGAGGTTGCCGGCCAGACTTACGATTCGGTCTATCTGTGGGCGATCGCCGCGGCGCGCGCCGGCGGCTCGGGTGCGCCTTATGACGGCATCGATCAGAACAAGAAGGTCTGCGACTTCCTGCGCGCCTCGATCTATCGCGGCGTGGTCGGCACCATCCGCTTCATGTGGGGCCAGGCGGCGGCGCCTTATCCGGCGGAGACCGGCGATCCTTCGCTCGGCATGCCGACGCTGATGATGCAGTGCCAGGATTGGACCAAGTCGGTGGTCTACGTCGCGCCGGAGCTCTACGCCGAGGCGCCGTGGATGACCCCGCCCTGGCTCAAGTCCTGAGGCCGCGGCGAGGGACACCGCAAGTACCCGAAGCGGCGCGATGACCGCAGAAAACGCGGAGCCGCTGCTGGCGTGCCGTAAGGTCGACAAGTACTACGGCGCGCTGGCGGCGGTCTCCAAGTTCGATCTGGACGTATGGCCGGGCGACGTCGTCGGCATCGGCGGGCCGAACGGCGCCGGCAAGACCACGTTCCTCGACGTGATCTCGGGCATCAGCCCGGCGACCGGCGGCGAGATCATCTTCGACGGCGAGGATATCGCGCGGCTGTCGCCGGACCGGATCTGTCATCGCGGCATCGCCCGCACCTATCAGCTCAACGCGGGTTTCGATTCGCTGTCGATCCGCGAGAACGTCCTGGTCGGCGCGGCGTTCGGCAGCGGCGAAGGACTGATACCGAGCCTCCGCTTCTCGCGCCAGATGCGCGAGAACGTGAACCGTGCGCTCGAGCTCTGCCGCCTCACGGAGCGCGCGAACCAGATCGTGCGGGATATCCCCGTGCTCGACCGCAAGCTCCTCATGCTCGCGGGCGCGGTCGCGACTTCGCCCAAGCTGCTGCTCATCGACGAGCCGGTCGGCGGGCTCAACCCGTTCGAGATCGACCTCGTCATGGAGATCGTCTCGGGGCTCATCGAGGAGGGCATGACCGTGATGCTGATCGAGCACGTCATGCGCTTCCTGCTGCAGCTCTCGCGGCGCGTCGTGATCATGCATCACGGCGAGAAGATCTACGAAGGCGATCCGGAAGCGCTCGTGAGCAACGAGCGCGTCGTCGAGGTCTATCTGGGGGAGGGCACGGCGAACCGCCTGAAGCATCTCATGGCCGAGCGGGGCGGCCATGGCTGAGCCGCTGCTCAAGATCGAGGGCCTCCATGCCGGCTATTCCGGGCAGCCCGTGCTGAGCGACGTCTCGCTCGAGGTTCATGAGGGCACGCTCATCACCCTGATCGGGCCGAACGGCCACGGCAAGTCGACGCTGCTGCGTTGCGTCGCCGGGCTGCACCGGCCGAGCAAGGGCACCATCGCGTTCGCCGGCGAGCGCGTCGAAGGCATGGATGCCGAGCGGATGGTCGCCAAGGGCCTCGTGCTGATCCCGCAGGGCGACCTGCTGTTCCCCGAGATGTCGGTCTACGACAATCTCCGGCTCGGCGCGTTCCTGCCCACGGCGCGCGCCGAGTTCTCCCGGCGCATCGAGGAGATCTACGCGCTGCTGCCGCGCCTGAAGGAGCGGCGCACGCAGCTCGCCCGCACGCTGTCGGGCGGCGAGCGGCGCATGCTCGCGATCGGCCGCGGCCTGCTCACCGGCGGACGCATGCTGATGCTGGACGAGCCCTCGCTCGGCCTCGCGCCGATCGTCATCGACCAGATCTACGAGATCATCCTTGGCCTGAAGAGCCAGGGCCGCACGATCCTCCTGGTCGAGGAAAACGCCAGCCGCGTGCTCGACATCTCGCAGCAGATCCACCTGCTCGACAGCGGGCGCATCGTCTGGCAGGGCGACGGCGTCGACCTGCAGTCGCAGCCGCAGATCCTGGAAACCTATCTGGGCGGCTGAGGGGCGGCGCCCTACATCCAAGGCATGGAGCCTTGGAGGATGCGGCTTTTGAGACCCTTCGCACTCGTCTCTGTCTTGCTCGTGCTCGCGGCGGGCACCGTACCTCTTCACGGCGGCGCGACCGCGACGGACCTGCGCGGCGATTCGCGGCGGCCCGGTGTCGAGGTACCGAGCAACGCCCTGCCGGATTCACCGAACTTCGAGCGGACGCCCACCGTCGGCTCGCCGCTCCGGGGCAAGGGTGACCGGCCGCATCGCGGCCTGAGTGAACATTTCCCGGGTGAACTTCGGTTTCCGACCGGTGCCCATGTGCCCGGCGAGCTCGACGAGCCGGGCGAGTTTCGCCCCGGCGATCTGAAGCCCGGCCCCCAGAGACCGCCATCGCGATAGGGCCTTGGGCGATTGCCAAGCGCCGGCCGCGCTCCGATACTGCGCCCGCCCTGAACCATCCTGACCTCGGGAAGCCGAGGGGGCGCCGCGCCGGCCATGGCCCGATCGATGCCACGCTGATGTTCTATCGCGCCCCGTTCTTCGGGATGCCGCGCGTGGCTGGGCCTGTCGCGGCGGACGATCCCGTGGCCGAGCTCGTGGCCCGGCTGCGCGAGGAGGAGGCGGCAGAGCTGGCCGGATGGCCCGCCGCGCTCGAGAAGGGCGGCGCCGAGATCGACGTGCTGCGCGCCGTGCTCGGCCACAGCCCGTTCCTGGCCCGCGCGGCGTTCGCCGATCTGGGTTATTTCCGACGGCTGATCGAAGTCGGGCCGGATGCGCTGTTCACCGAGACCGTCCTGCACATCAAGGACGTGCTCGCGCGCGAAACCGATGAAGCGCGGCTGGCGCGCGGCCTCAGGGTCGCGCGGCGCAAGGCGGCGCTCGCCATCGCCTTCGCCGATCTCACCGATCATTGGCCGCTGGAGCGGGTCACCCACGCGCTCAGCGACCTCGCGGATGCGGCGCTCACCGCGACGATCCGCCATCTGCTGCTGGCGGCGCACGGGCGGGGCGAGATCGCGCTCGCCGACCGCCATTTCCCCGAGGATGGCTGCGGCTACGTCATCCTCGCGATGGGCAAGTACGGCGCGCGCGAGCTCAACTACTCCTCGGATATCGACCTGATCGCGCTCTATGAGCCGGCGAGGGTGGACTACCGGGGCTCGCGCAGCGTGCAGCAGTTCTTCATCGGGCTGACCCAGAAGCTCGGCCGCCTGATCAACGACCGCATCGGCGACGGCTATGTCTTCCGCGTCGATTGGCGCTTGCGGCCTGACCCAGGCGCCACGCCGCTCGCCGTCTCGTTCGGTTCCGCGCGCGCCTACTATGCCGAGCGCGGTGAGACCTGGGAGCGCGCCGCGATGATCAAGGCACGCCCGGCCGCCGGCGACATCGCGCTCGGCCGCGCCTTCCTCGCCGAGCTTGCGTCCTTCGTCTGGCCGGGGCGCATGGATTTCTGGGCGCTCGGCGAGATCAGGCGGCTCAAGCAGCGCATCAATGAGCATCGCGGCGGCGGCGAGATCGGCTTTCTCGGCCACAACGTCAAGCTCGGGCGCGGCGGCATACGCGAGATCGAGTTCTACGCGCAGACCCAGCAGCTCATCTATGGCGCGACCGACCCCTATCTGCGCTGCCAGAAGACGCTCGATGCGCTCAGCACGCTTTCGGAAGCCGGCTACGTGGACGAGGCGGTGGCCGATGAGCTGACCGAGGCCTATGAGTTCCTGCGCCAGCTCGAACACCGGCTCCAGATGGTGAACGACCAGCAGACCCAGACCCTGCCGGCCGACGAGGAGGGGATGGCGCGCATCGCCGGCTTCATGGGTTTCGAGGACAACGCCTCGCTTCGGGAGGCCCTGTTCCATCACCTGCATCGCGTGTCGCACCACTATCAGGCGCTGTTCGCCGAGGATGGCGGGGACGCTGGCGTCTGGAATTTTTCGAGCGCGACGCCGAATACAGAGATGGCGGCGCTGCTCGCCGATGCCGGCTTCTCGGACGCGAACGCCACATACGCGGTGCTGCGCCGCTGGGTGGGGCAGGAGGGTGATGGTACGGCTGATGGCCACGGCGCACAGGCATTGACCTCTCTGGTGCCGCGCGTGGTCGAGGCGGCGCGCAAGCACGCCGCCAAGGATCATGTCATCGCCGCTTTCGATCGGTTCGTCGCGGAGCTCGACCGGGAGGCGGCGGCCATGTCCCTGCTTGCGGCAAGCCCCAAGGCGCTCGATACCGTCGTCTCGGCCGCGGCCCGCGCGCCGGCACTGCTGCGGATGATCGAGGCGCGGCCAGGGTTGCTGCAGCATCTCGTCGAGCGGGAGACCTGGTTGCGGCCGCCGGGCCGCGGCCTCCTCATGCGGGAGGTCTCGTCGATCCTGAGCGGTCATGCCGATGAGGCGGAACGCATGGCGAGGCTCGCCGCGCTGCATGATCGGGTGCGGCTGCAGCTCGGCATCGCGACCATGCAGCATGCGATGACGGCGGTCGAGATCGGGCGCGCCATGGCCGACCTGTATGACGCCATGATGGTCGCCATGGCGACAGACCGCACCAATGAAGTCGCCCTGATCGCCGCCGGCCGTCTCGGCGCCTGTGAATCAACAGCGTTCGATCTCGGCGAATTGATGCTGCTCTTCGAGAACGATCGTGCGGCGGCCGAGCAGGTGAGTGAAAGCCTCGCGGTGCGGCTTGCATGGCTCGACGCAGATGGCCGCGCTAGACCTGTGATCGCGTCCGTCGAGGCGCTGCAAGATGGATCGATGGGCGACCGGCTGGTTCCTTTCCTGCTCGGGCTCGCCTCGGCGCGGCCGCTGGTTGCGCGGGATGCGGGCCGAGCCGAGGCCTTGCATGAGATCGCCGGGCGCTTGGCCGGCACGGGTGCCGTGAGGGAGGAGCTGGCGCGGCGTCTCCTGGCGAGGCAGCAGGCATTGCTCGATGGTGCCGGCGATGCGGAGCGGCTGATCGACGATCCGGCCGACGCGTCCGGAGGACTCGACGACATCATGCTCCTGACCGGCGCGGCCCGCCTGTTCGCGGCATCGCGAAGTCTCGAGGCGGCCGGCTTGTCCACCCCGGCCGTGCGCGCCCTGCGACAGGCGCGTTTCCAGCTCCGGCAGATCGAGAACTATCGCCGGATCGCCGTGGCGGATGAACCTCTGTGCGACGCTGAGCGGGCCGAGCTCGATAAGGCGCTCGCGCTCGCGATCGGGGTCGAGGACAGGGCCGACCTGACGCGCTCGATGCAGGCGGCGATCGAAGCGGCCAGAGCAGGGTTTGCGGAGATCGTCGCGCGGCTTCCTACGAAATAGGGCCGCTGTCGATCACGGTGTCCCGGCTGCCGCGTGGCGCAGCCGGTCCGCGTCCGTGATGTAGAGGGTCGTGCCGCGCCGGCGGATCACGCCTTCGGGGTAGAGCCGGTTCAGGGCGCTCGCGACCAGCTCGCGGGTGACGCCGGCGCGCAGCGCGATGTCGCGCAGCGGCGGGAACGGCTCGATGACCCCCAAGCCCGGCGACGACTGATCGGGCGCGGCAAGGTCGATCAGCACGGCGTAGACGCGCTCCATGCCCTCGCGGCTGCTCGCCGAGACGACGCGGTCATTGGTTTCCCGCACGATCAGCGAGAGTGACCGCAGCAGGCGCACGGCGACCTCGCCGTTCCCTTTCAGAAGCTCGATGAAGCGTTCGCAGGGCAGCGCGGCGAGCAGCGAATCCTCCGCCGCGACCGCGCTGGCGGCGCGCGGCAGGCCGTCGATCGCCGACATGTGGCCGAGGATTTCGCCGGCGCCGATGCGCGCGAAGTTGAAATCCGCACCCGATGGGGTGGGGCTGATCACGTCGACTGCGCCCTCAACCACGAAGAAGACCTCATGCCCCTCGGTGCCGCGCTCGAACACCCGCTCGCCGGCGCCGTAGCGCCGCCATGTGCAGCGCGCCTCGATGTCGCTCAGCCTGGGTGCCTCGACGCCGCCGAGGAGCCTGATGGCGGCAAGGCTCCGCCGTTCGTCAGACATCGACGTTTCCCCCTACAGGGCGGCGAGCGCTTCGTCGCGGCTGGGGTAGATGCCGAGGATCCGGTTGAAGCCGCTCACCTCGAACACCTCCTTGATCATCGGGGTGAGCGAGCACAACGCGAAGCTGCGCTGGCTGGCCTGCTGCTGCTTGGCGGCGAGCAGGATGACGCGCAGGCCCGCGCTCGAAATGTATTGCAGGCGGGAGAGGTCGAGCAGCACCGAGGAGGCGACCGCGCTCAGCCTGGACATGAGCGCCTCCTCGAACTGCTTCGCGTTGGCGCTGTCTATCCGCCCCGATACGGTCACGATCGTCGCGCCGCGCTGTGATTCCTCCTCCAACTCCATCGTCGCAGCTCCTTGCTTTCCTCGCCGAGGCCGATGCCTCAATCGTCGATGCGCTTCCTCAGGATCATCCGGTTGCCGTTCGGCAGCTTCTGGTATTCGACATGGTCCATCTGGCTCTGCACAAGGTGGATGCCGAGCCCGCCGATGCGGCGCGCTTCAAGCGGCGCGGTGAGGTCGGGGGCATCGGCCGTCAGCGGGTTGAAGGGCCGCGCATCGTCCTCGACCTCTATTCTGATCTCTTCGCCCTCGCGCGCGACGGTCACCTTGATCTCGTGGGGCCGGCCATCGTCGCCATAGCCGTAGTTGATGATGTTGCTCAAGAGCTCGTCCAGCACCAGGTTGATGTTGAACACGAGCTTCGGGCCCAAGCCCTGCGCTTCGCCGAACGCCTCGATCTCGGCGGCAAGCGTCTCGATCCGACCCAGATCGTTGGGAACGCTGAACACCCGCCGATCGTCCACCGCCTCACCCGGGGCACGTGATGGGAGCCGGCCCGCCGCGCCGCCATAATAGCGGATCACGACGCAGGTGATATCGTCCGATCGAGGTGCCGCGCCGGTATGGGTCTCGACCTCGCCGACGACGCGCTCGCCGATCGCCCGCACGTCGAGCGCGCGCGACTCGTAGAGGAGGCGGCCGAGCTTCGGCTCCGTGAAGGCCTGGCCATGGGCGTCGAACGCATCGGTCACGCCGTCGGTATAGAGAAACACCGTGTCGCCCGGCTCGAACTGGATGGCGTTCTCCTGATAGGCAAGGTCCGGGGCCAAGCCGAGCGCGACGCCGCCGGTCGAGGGCAGGACGCGCTCGTGCTCCGCCCCGCGCAGGAGGAACGGCGCGTTGTGCCCGCCATTGGCGTAGACCAGCCGGCCTTCCTGCTGGTCGATCACGCCGTAGAACACCGTCACGAACATCGCCGCGTCGTTGCCTTCGCAAAGATCCCGGTTGAGCTCCTCGAGAACCCGGCCGGGAGACCGATGGCGCAGCGCGATGCTGTTGATCTTGGTGCAGGCGACCGCCATGAGCAGGGCGGCAGGCACCCCCTTGTCGGAGACGTCGGCGATCACGATGCCGACATGGCGGTTGTCGATCTCGATGAAATCGTAGAAGTCGCCGCCGACCTCGCGCGCCGCCTGCATGTGCGCGAACATCGAGAGGGCCGGGGTATCCGGGTAGCGCCGCGGCAGGATCGAAAGCTGCATGCGCTGCGCCATGGTCAGCTCGTCCTCGAGCCGCTGCAGCGTTTTCTCCAGGGCGAGGTTCTTCTGGTTCAGCTCCTCGGTGCGCTCGTTCACCAGCCGGTCGAGCGTGTCGGTGCGCGCCTGCACCTCCTGCGCCATGCGCAGGAAGACGCGCGCGAGATGGCCGAGCTCGTCGGACCGGCCGGCGGTCTTCGCCAAGGCCGCAGGGTCCAGGCGCTGCCGCTCGAACTGCTCGGCGGCGTTCGTGACCCGGAGCACGGGGTCGGTGAAGCTGCGCTTGACATAGAGCCAGCCGATGAGAAACGCGCCGGCGATGGCGACGCCGTTGAGCACGAGCAGCAGCGTCCGGCTGATGTCGATCGACCGGTCGGTCGCCGCGACCATGGCCGCGGCATTCGCCTGGGCCTGCCGAACGACGCCTTCGACCTCCTCGGTGAGCGCGCCCGCCAGCTCCCGGCTTCTCTGCACGAGCCCTTGCGCCACGATGCTCAGCTCGATGGACCGGCGGCGCAGGTCGAGGACGCCGCCTGAATCGAGCCCGAGCCCGCGCAGGCGCAGATAGGCGTAGTTGATCTCCCGAAGCGACGGCAGGGCCGAGAGCGAGCCGAGCGCCATCGAGAAGCGATGGGCGGATGCCTCCAGCCGCTCGCGCACCGGCTGGAGCTGGACGACCGTCGGCGCGCTGATCGCCTCGGTCAGCAGGCCGGCAAGCAGGTTCGCCTCGGCCAGGAGCGAGCCGAGGGCGCCATAGCCGAGCAGCGCCTGCTCGCTCATCCGGCTGGTCCAGCCGTCGGGCGCGGCGTCGTCCAGCGAGCGGTATCCGGTCACGAGATAGAAGGTCGTGTCGTCCAGGATCGGCGCGACCAGCTCGGTCAGCTGTCGATGGGCGACAACCGCGTCGTCGATGCGGCCCTGCAGTGACTCGCGCGTGTGGAGCTGCGTTTCGACCACGCCGTCGAGTTCCTGCAATGCGCTGGATAGCGATGCGCTGATCTCCGTGATGCCTTCGAGCTCTATCTCGAAGACCTCGGCGGCGCCCAGCACTTCCCGCACGATGGTGTGGAGATCCTCGACCAGGTCTTGAAGCTCGCGCTCCTGGGATTGCAGCCCGCTCATCACCGTCTGGCGTTCGGTATTGGTGTCGACCGTCAGGAGCTCGGGCACCGTCGCCGCGATCAGCGCGCTCTGCTTCGCGAGGCGTAGTGATTCTGTCATCGAGGGAATCTGGGCGCGGGTGATCTTGCGCTGGTTCTCGCCGAGCTGGATCAACGAGAGCCAGGCGACGATGCTGGCGATCAGGGTGAACGCCACGGCGCCGGCGATGCCCATATAGAGGCGCGTCGCGAGGCTGAGGCGGGGCGCGATCCGGGGCGCAGTCAAGGGCATCGTCAGGTTGCCTACTCGACCGGCACGATCTGCTTCCGGTCGCCGATCATCGTCAGGAACACGGCGTCGGAGCCCTGGTTGCCGCCATCGCGAAAGTTGAGTTCGAAACCGCCGAGGTCGAAGCGGCCGAGCGCGTGCAGCGTCTCGATGAAGCCCTGGCGGGTCGGCTCCGGCCCGGCGGCATCGAGAACGGAAGCGGCCAAGCGGCCGGCCAGATAGCCTTCGAGCGAGACGAAACCGGGTTCGGCGCCGGGGTTCAGCGCCCTGAGCGCCTTGCGATAGCGCAGCAGGACCGTCTGGTCGCCATAGCGCGGGTGGGGCACCACCTGCGAAACATAGGTGCCGATGCCTTCGGAGCCGAGCGCGCGGGCGAGCGCATCGGTCCCGACGAAGGAGACGTTCACGAAGATGGGGTCCATGCCGAGTTTCTTGGCCCATTTCTCGAACACCGCGCTCGGCTCGTAGGTGCCGACAACGATGATCGCCTGCGGGTCGCGCTCCCGGATGGCGAGGAGGGCGCGCTTCACCGCAATGGTATTGCGCGGATAGACGCCCTCGCCGTTGAGGCTCATGCCGCGCTTCTTGAGCGCGGCGCTGACGCCCGCGAATCCGGCACGCCCGAACGAATCGTCCTGGTAGAGGATCGCGATGCGCTCGACGCCGCGCTCGCCGGTAAGCCAATCGACGATCCGCTCGGCCTCCTGGTCGTAGGACGCGCGGATGTTCACCACATAGGAGAACTCAGGGTCGCGCAGGAACGCCGCGCCGGTAAACGGCGCGATGTAGGGCACGCCGGCCTCGTTCGCGATCGGCGCGGCGACGATGGAGGTCGGCGTGCCGACATAGCCGATCAGCGCGAAGACGCTGTCTTCGTCGATCAGCCGCCGCGTGTTGGCGATGGCGCTCTCCGGCTCGTAGCGGTCGTCATAGGTGAGCAGCTCGAGCTGGCGGCCATGGACGCCGCCTGCCGCGTTCACCTCGCCGAAGGCGGCGAGGATGCCGAGCCGCATCCCCGTGCCGAGCGCGGAGGCCGGGCCGGCTAGCGCAGCGGATTGGCCGAAGCGTATGCTGCGGGGCGCGACGCCCGGGGCGTCCTCGGCCGTCGCGGCGGCTGCGCCGGCAATGGCGAGAAGGGCGACGAGCAGGACGAGGAGCGGCCTGCATGCCCGGCGCGCCGATTGCCTAGTCGTAGGCAGCGCGGACCTCCCTGGCGTATCCTCGCCGCCGATTCAGGGACGCATGGTCGTCGGTGGGCGTGCTCATCACAGGCGTCCGTGGCGGGAAACGGTTCATATGGTGCAGTCGAAGGACACTCCAATATACCGGAACATTCTCGTCAACATGGCCGATGGCGTCATCAGCCTCGACCTCGAAGGCTGCATCACGACCTTCAATCCGGCGGCGGGCCAGATTCTCGGGCTCAGGCCGGAGGAGGTCATCGGCCGCCTCTATGCCGAGATCTTCCTGGCCGAGCCCGGCCTCGACGCGTTCAATGAGCTGATCATCCGGGCGATCTACGAGTCCGAAACCACGCATAGCCAGGCGGTCGACATTTCGCTCAAGGGCCGCGAGCGGCACCTGGAGGTATCCACCACCTATCTCCGCTCGGACGAAACGAGGAGCGGCGCGCGGCTCGGCGTCATCGTCGTGTTCAGCGACGCCACGGAGCGGCGCACGCGCCAGCGGATTCAGAGCCTGTTCGGTGCCTATCTCGATCCGCGCATCGTGGAACGCATCATCCAGGAAGGCGACCTGGAGAGCGAGGGGGTGCGCCGGGAGATGACCATCCTGTTCTGCGACCTCAAGGGCTTCACCCGGACCGCCGAGAAGCTGACCGCCGAGCAGCTCATCCAATACGTCAATCTCTATCTCGCGGTGATGTCGGAGCCGGTGGCGCGTCATCGCGGCGTGACCGACAAGTACATCGGCGACGCCATCATGGCGTTCTGGGGGCCGCCGTTCTCCGAGGCCGATTCGCATGCGGTGCTGGCGTGCCGGGCGGCGCTGGAGCAGCGGCGCCTGGTGGCGGAGCTGAGGCGCCGCGTCGCCGAGGAGATCGGCCCGATCGTGCCGCAGAAGGACATCGACATCTACGCCGGCATCGCGACCGGCGACGTGGTGGCGGGCAGCATAGGGCCGCGGCAGTCCCGCAGCTACACGGTCATCGGCAATGCCGTGAACCTCGCCTCGCGGCTCGAATCGTCCAGCAAGAGCCTGGGTGGCGGCCTGCTGGTGTCCGAGGCGACCTGGGCGTCGGCCAAGCAGGCCTTCGAGTTCAAGGAACTCGAACCGCTGGCATTGCGCGGACGATCGAAGCCGGAACGGGTGTTCGAGCTCGTCGCCGAACGGTGAGGGGCGGGGCAGGGGGCGAGCTTGCTCTCATGCTTCGACAAGCTCAGCATGAGGGCTTTGATTTTCGGCCTCATCCTGAGCCTGTCGAAGGATGAAGCCGCCAAACCGACCCACTACCGGGATGGCCCTGCCTACTCCGCCGCCGCGCCGATCTTGACGATGCTGCCGTCGGCGCTGCGCTTGTGGCCGCGCTTCTCGGCCTCCTGCAGAACGTCCCGCCGCCACTCGACATTGCCGGGATCGGTGCCGCCGACGATCACGAAGAGCAGGCCCTCCTCGTCACCGACATTGCGGAAGCCGCGCATCACGTGCGGCGGGCAGGAGGCGACGTCCCACGGGTCGAGAATGACGTAGCGGTTCTCCTCGTCGGTGCCCCAGAAGATCTTCCACTTGCCCTTGAGTGGCATGAAGACTTCGTTGGTCTCGTGGTCGTGATGCAGCGTGCCCTTGCCGGGCTGGCAGCGCACGACGGCGACGTTGAAGTCCCGGTTGTCGGTGATCGCGACGTGCTGGTCCTTGTCCTCGCCGACGCCGCGGCCGATGATCTGGTAGATCTCGCGCTCGCAGCCGGGGATCACGGCGTCCAGCATGGGCTTCTTGCTGCCCTCCAGGTTCTTGAAGCGCGCCACGCGGGTACGCTCGAACTCCTCGACGCTGATGATGTCATCCGCCATGGCCAGGTCTCCTTACGCTTAGCGGTCTGGCGGCAAGCTCAATCGGCCGCCGGCGCGACCTGCTGGAGATTGCCTTTCTCGTCGAGTTTATACCCTTTTTTCTTCGCCTTTGCGATCAACTCCGGCGGCCAGGTGACCCGGCCGGGGTCGCTGCCGCCATTAATTGCAATCATGTGAGCGGGGTAGCCGCTGTCGTTGCGGAAGCCGCGCCACACACCGACCGGGATCGAGATCACGTCGTGCTTGTCGAGCACGGCCTCCTGGCGCTCGCCCGCCTCGTCCAGCCAGTAGAGCGTCCAGCGGCCCTCGAGCGGCATGAAGACCTCCACGGTGTCATGGATATGCAGCGAGGCACCGTGGCCGGACTCGGCCCGGATCAGACCGAGGCTGAAATCCGGATGGTCCAGGATGGCCGGGCGGTGCGCCGGGTCCTCGTTCACGCCCGGCCCGATGATCTGGAAGATGTCGCGCTCATGGCCTTCGACTACGCAGTCGAGGAAGGCCTTGTGCGTGGGCTTAAGGTCCTTGAAGCGGGCGACCCGCTCGCTGAGCATTTTCCGTTTGCTGATGCTGACCGGCTTGGCCATGGCGCCCTCCCTTGCTTTCGCCGCCACTCTAGAGATCGCGCGCGGGCGCGAGCTTTGATCCAGAGCAAAGACGACAGGGCCCCGCCATGGCGGGGCCCTGCGGGGACGTAGCCGGTGGGCGGCAGGCTCAGAAGTCGATCTTCTCGAGCTTCGAGAGCAGCTCCGCCTTGCGGTCCTCGAGCCAGGGCGGAAGTTGGAACTCCTTGCCGAGGTCTTCCATCGTCTCGTCGATCTCGAAGGATTCCGGGATCGAATAGGCGGCCTCGAACAGGGCGCCGCCGGGCGTGCGGAAATAGACCGAATGGAAATATTTCCGGTCCTTCGAATCCGAGACATCGGTAAAGCCGAGCCCTTCGAGATAGGCCTTCACCTGGGTCTGCTCGTCGTGATTGTTCACCTTGAAGGCGCAGTGGTGCACGGTGCCGGCGCCGAACGTCCAGGTGCCCTGCGGCAGGTCGGGTTCGTGGATCAGCTCGACCACGTTGCCGTGCTTTGAGATCTGGGCTTCGTAGCGCACGCGCGGGCCTTCCTCGCCGGTCTTCTTGAAGCCGAAGCCGCGTTCCAGGAACTCCTGCATGGCCTCCTTGTCGCGCACCGACACCTCGATGCCGTAGACGCCGCGCAGCGCCGCCTTGGGGCCGATCTCCTCGGTCGTGATCGGCTCGCGCGGGTCGTCGGTCGCCTCGACCAGCTCATATTCGATGCCGCACGGATGCGCGAAGTGCAGCCGGTTCTGGTTGTAGCGGGTGAGCGGCTCGCTCTCGATGCCGTGGTCCTTCAGCCGTTTGCGCCAGTACGCGGTGGCACCGGGCGGCACGCTGCACTGGATGGTCTTGATCTGGCCCGAGCCGCGCCGGCCCTCGACGCCGGTGTGCTTGAACGGGAAGGTGGTGATCAGCGTGCTCGGGTCGCCTTGGCGGTTGCCGTAATAGAGGTGGTAGATCGGCGTCGTGCCGTCGAACAGCACGGTCTTCTTCACGCTGCGCAGGCCGAGCAGCTTGGTGTGGAACTCGTAGTCCTCCTGCGCGCCGGCGACGCACAGCGTCACATGATGGTGGCCCTGGATCAGGTTGGTCATCGTCCCCTCTCCGTGATCGTTCAGGGCGGTCCCGCGCGCCGCTCGCGCCTGGGTCTGCCCAGAGAATTCGCATTTCGAAGTTTTCTTCGCAGCACGAAATATGCTAGTGAACATTCGCCGCGATCGTCAACCGCGATCGTGGCGGCCTCAAGCAGCGAAGCGGTAGGCCGCAACAAAAAACGGAAGCGGTAGGCCGCAACAAAAACGCCGGGAGGGGTAGGTGCTGGAAGCGCGCAACATCGAAGAAGCCACGAAGCCGGCGCGACGCGACGAGACGGTGAGCGGGTTGATCCGCGGGCTCGACGTGCTCAGGGCCTTCGATCGTGAAGCCCCGACGATGACATTGTCTCAAGTGGCGGCGAAGACGCGCCTGCCGCCGGCGGCGGCGCGGCGCTATCTGCGCACGCTGGTCGGCCTCGGTTATCTTGCGCAGCATGGTCGCATGTTCGTGCTGCGGCCCAAGGTGCTCGAGCTCGGCACGCACTATCTAGACGCGATCGACGTCAACGGCCTGTGCCAGGCCGATTTGCAGGAGGTGGTGGCGGTGACCGGCCACAGCTCCTCGCTCGCCATCCTCGATCAGGAGGACATCGTCTATCTCGCTCACGCCGGCGTGCGCCGGCGCTTCCGCGCGGAGGCGAATGTCGGCACCCACTATCCGGCCTATGCCACCTCGATGGGGCGGGTGCTGCTCGGCGAGCTCGACGACCCTGCGCTCCGCGAGTATCTGGCGACGGCGCGCTTCGAGCGGTTGACCGAGAAGACCATCATCGCGCCATCCGAGTTGCAGCAGGCGGTCGCGGCGGCGCGCGGTGACGACTATGCGCTGGTCTGCGACGAGCTGTTCTACGGCGTGATGGCGCTCGCCGTGCCGGTACGCGACCAGGCCGGGCACGCGATTGCCGCGATCAACTGCTCGGCGCGTAGCCCGGAGACCGACCGCGTTGAGATGATCGAAAGCTGCCTGCCGGTGCTGCGCGCGGCGGCCGAGCGGATCAGCTTGGCGCTGCGTCGCTTCCCCGCGCTCTCGCTCTCGGTGCGCGTCGGCCATTGAGACTCAGCGGCTGGCGCTCGCCGCGTAGAGCGCGCCGACATCAGTGACGATGCGGCCGATCAGGGCATCCGCCGCCTCGGGTGCGGCGTCGGCTTCCGCTTCGGTGAGTTCTTGCCGCACCGCCGCGATCTCCGCCTCGGGCGACGCATAGGCGGCGTCTGCCTTGCCCTCCAGGCGGCGCGCCGCGGCTTCGAGTCCGTCGGTCAGGGCCTTGGAAAGGCCGGGCGCGTGGGCGCTGCGTGCGGCGCTCTCGTCGAGATGCGCGGCGAGCGCGGAGGTATGCCGGTTGAGCCGCCTCAGATGCGTGACCAGGACATGCCAGCGCCCGAGCCTGTCGCGGCGGCCCTTCGGCTCGGAGAGCATGCGCTGCAAGGCGGCCTCGGCATTGCCGGTGGCAATCTCGGCGACGCGGCGCGGCACCACCACCGTATCCATGGTCTTGCCTTCGGACAGCATGGCGAGCGTGTGGGCGAGATAGGTCGCGTTGGCGCGCAGCGCGTCCGTCATCGGCTTGGTCAGGCGCTCGCGTTCCCATTGCGGCCATAGCAGGTAGGCCGCGAGCAGCGCCAACCCGCCGCCCGCCACCGTATCGATGACGCGATGGAGGATGTCCTCGCCCGGGTCGGAGCCTGAGAGCCCGAGCAGCAGGATGATGAGCGGCGTCAGGAAGACCATCGCGAAGCCATAGCGCCGCCGCAGCAGCAGGAACGAGCAGAAGGAGAGCACGACGATCGCGATGTCGAGGCCCACCGTGTCGCTCAGCAGCCAGAGCAGGACCGCCGAGAGCACGGCGCCGCCGATGGTGCCGAGGATCCGCTCGAACGAACGCCGCCATGTGCCGCCGAACTCCGGCTGGGCGACCACGAGCGCGGTCAGCGGCAGCCAGATGCCGTGCGGGATGTCGAGCCGCATCATCACCGCCATCGCCACGCCGGTGCAGACCGCGACGCGCAAAGCGTGGCGCAGGATCAGCGAGCGCGGGTTGAGGTGCGCGCCGAGCGCGGCCCAGCCTTCGCGCATCGACGGCAGGGGGCCGAGCGGCGGCAGCAGGCCGCGAAACCGCTGGCGCGTGCCGAACAGCGTCTCGACCGCGTCCTCCGCGTTCTCGATATGGCGAAGCGCCACGCCGAACGGCGGCAGTCCGCGGGGCTTTCCGGCTTCTTCCTGCAAGCGGCGCAAGGCCTCGCGCAACTCGTCGACGGAAATCCGCCCGCGGCCATGGGACAGCACCGCCGCGACCGAACGGCTCGCCTGCGCCAATGCGGCGACGGGCGGGACCAGCGGCTCCAGGGCGGCGCGGCCGACGCGCTGCAAGATCCGGTCCGCCACCGCCCCGGCGACCGTCGAGATGCGCGAGGCGCCGCGCAGCAGCACCATCATCGCCTCGATCGGCGCGGACTGCCCGGCGATCTCGGCCTGCGCCTCGTCGATCAGGATGCGCGCCCGCTCGGTGGCGTCGCGCAACGTCCGCTGCCGCTCGGCCAGCGCGCGCTCGAGCCGCGCCCGCGAGGCCTCGCCCGTCATCGCCGCGTGCAGCATGGCCATGAGCGCGGCGAGTTCCTCCCACACGCTGGCGATCTCGGATTCGATGCGCCGGTAGGGCCGGGCGCGCCAGATCACCACCGCGACCAGGATCGTCCACAGCCCGCCGGCCGCATAGGCGCCCGCGGCCTCAGACGGCGCGGCAAGGAGCATGAGGCGCGGCGTCTTGGTGCCGATCAGGAAGGCGACCGCCGGCAGCACGCCGAGCGGCGCGGCCGACGGGCCGAAGGCGCGCATCATGCCGCCGAACGCCGCGACGCCGGCGAGCATCAGGGCGGCGAGCCACCAGATCTCGGCGCACGCCATGCCGAGCAGCATGGTCAGCGGCGAGACGATGGCGTTGGTCAGCATGGCGCGCAGGCGCCGGCCATAGGGGCCGCCGGTATCGACGATGCCGGTCGCGAGCGCGCCCATGACGACGAAGTGCGAGGCCGGGCCGATGCCGAGCAGCGGCAGCAGGAAGAGCGGCGCGCCGACCGCAATCGTGCCGCGGATCGCGGTCCAGACGGCGATCCGGTTCGGGCTCGTGTCGAGCGTTCGCCAGCGGTCGAGCAGCGTGTGTGCCATCGCGGTGCGTCGGCGGCAGCCTATCAGAGCGGCCCGCTTCTGTTGCGGTGCAAAATTTCAACCATCTATCCCGATGGTACGGCGCACGGTTTCGCCCCTCGAAAATGAGCTTCGGGCCTCGAAGAAGAGCGTGGTCGCGCCTCAGTCTCCGGATTTTTTTGATGGACGAATCTCAAATAACGCCCATACACTTACCGACCGCTGCCGGAGGCAAATAATACTAATAATTTCAACGGATAAGGCGGGCGCGATCCGAGGGGAGGAAGAGGAGCACCCGAAGATCCGGGCGATGCCGCGGGCGCGATCGTGACCTGCCGGAAGGGACGGCTCATGGGAGGAGCCGCCGACCCTTCCGCCGTGCGGGCCACCAACCCATGACATCCCGGCACGACCTCATCGTCGTCGCGCACGGCGCTGCTCCAGTGAACGTCATGTGCAGCTATACAGGGAGCTGACAATGCTGAATCGCAAGGCTTGGTGCGTCGGGCTGGCGGCGGCCGTGCTCGGCTCGTACGGGTTGTTCGCCCAACCGAGCGCGGCCGATAGCGGCAAGTTCGCGGACGTCAATCTTCACCCGGAGAAGTTCGGCAAGGCCGAGGAACTCAAGGACATCACGCCCTATTGCGGCGACAAGGAGATCAAGGTCGCGCTGTCGGACGGCTTCGGCAGCAACTCCTGGCGCAAGATCACGCTGGCGGAGGCGATGGACGAGGCCTCGAAGTGCCCGAACATCGTCGAGTTCCGCTACACCGACGGGCAGGGCAGCCCGCAGAAGCAGATCTCCGACATCCAGGGCCTGATCGCCCAGCAGTTCGACGTGATCATCCTCTACCCGGACGGCGGCGAGGCGATCCTGAAGGCGATGCGCCAGGCGACCCAGGCCGGCATCGCGGTGGTGCCCTACATGATCGGCGAGCAGTTCCCCGGCGCGCGCGGGGAGGATTATCTGCTCATCGCGACCGAGCGCGTCTCTTCGGTCGGCGAGGCGATCGCCGAGTGGACGGTGCGCGAGCTCAAGGGCGAGGGCAACGTCGTGGTGCTCGGCGGCACACCCGGCAACCCGACCACCGCAGGCATCGCCGAAGGCTGGAAGAAGGTGTTCGCGCAGCATCCTGGCATCACGGTGCTGGAAGGCCCCGTCGATACCAACTGGGATCCGGCCGAGGCGCAGCGCGTGATGGCCGGCCTGCTCGCGAAGTATCCGAAGATCGACGCGGTGCTGCACGATTATGGCCTGGGTTCGATGGGCGCGCTGCGCGCCTTCGTCGCCGCCGGCCGGCCGATCCCGCTATGGGCGGGGCAGGACGCCAACGAGCTTGCCTGCGCCTGGTACGAGCTGAAGGACGCCAACCCGAACTTCAAGCTGGCCGGCGTCTCGGCGCGTACCTGGCTGTCGCGCCTCGCGCTCAGGAAGGCGGTCGCGGCGGTGCAGGGCATCGAAAACGACGAGCCCACGATCGTCGCGCTGCCCCTGGCCGAGGACAGCACGGACCCGAACCTGCAGCCGAAATGCGATCCGTCGCTGCCGCCGGACGCGATCCTCTCGACGCAGCTTTCCGAGCAGCAGATGAAGGATCTCTTCAAGTGAGGCTGGCGGGATCGCCGATGCGAGCCGTATCGGTCTAAAGTAGGGGAGGTCCGATCGGCAGAGAGTCGGTCCTGACGATGACCAACCCAGTCGATACGCGAACGCCCGTGGATTCTCGGCGGCTGAGGCTCGGCAGACTCGGGGCGGACCTGCCGCTTTGGGCTAAGGCGGTCCTGGCGACCGTGGCGCTCCTCGTCATTGGGGCGTTCGCGGCGCCAGGCTCCGTCTCGGCGAGCGGCCTGCTCTCCATGCTGCCGTTCATGGCGGTGCTCGGGGTGGCCTCGATCGGCCAGCACGTCGTCATCCAACAGCGCGGCCTCGATCTTTCCGCGGCGGGCGCGTTGTCGTTCGCCGCGGTGCTGGTGACCGCGCTGCCGGCGCGCGACGCCGGCGTCGGCGAGACCCTGGGCTGCGTCGGGCTCGCGCTTGCCATGGGCCTCGGCGCCGGCCTGCTCAACGGCATCATGGTCAGCGCGCTGCGCGTGCCGGCGCTGGTCACCACCATCGGCGTCAACGCGCTCCTGATCGGCGCGACCCTGATCGTGTCCGGCGGCACGCCGAGCAGCGCGCCGGCGCCGCTCGGCCAGTTCGCGCTCAGCCGCTCGATCGGCGTTCCCAACACGATCTGGGTACTGATCGGCATCACGGCGGTCGCCGCCTTCGTGATCGCGCGCACCGGCATCGGCCGGCGTTTCATCGCGGTCAGCGTCAATCCAGCGGCCGCCTATGCCATCGCGATCCCGGTCGAGCTCTACCGTCTGGTCACCTACATGTTCGCCGGGCTGTGCTATGCGCTCGCCGGCGTCATGCTCGCCGGCTACCTCAACGTGCCGAGCCTGTTCTCCGGCAACCCCTACATGCTGGCGACCGTTGCCGCCGTGGTGGTCGGCGGCAATTCGATCGCCGGCGGCGGGCGCGGCAGCGTGCTCGCGACCGTGATCGGCGCCTTCTTCCTCACCTATCTTGGCCAGCTCGTGCTCTCGGTCGGCTTCGAGCGGTCGATGCAGGACATCGTGCAGGCGATCATCGTGATCAGCGGCGTCGCCTTGCCGGTGCTGATGCGCCGCATGCGGCCGGCATGAGAGGCGGGAGCCGAGCATGAATACGCAAGCTCGCCAGGCGACGCCGGACGCCGCGCCCGTGCTCGAACTGCGCGGCATCTCGAAGTCGTTCGGCAGCGTCCGCGCGCTGAAGGAGGTCAGCGTCGCGTTCGCGCCCGGCGAGGTGCATGCCATCGTCGGCGAGAACGGCGCGGGCAAGTCCACCCTGATCGCGATCGCGGCCGGCGTGCTCATGGCCGATGCCGGCGAGATCGTGCGCGACGGCGCGCGGATCGCGGAGCCCGATCCGCGCGAAATGCGCGAACGCGGCCTCTCGGTTGCCTATCAGCATCCGGCCCTGGCGCCGCACCTGACCGTGCTGGAAAACCTGCAGCTCGTTGCGCCGGCGCTGCGCGGCGCGGACGGGCCGGCCGAGGCGCGCCGCCTGATCGCCATGGTCGCGACCGAGCCATTGCAGATGGACGTGGGCTGGCGGGTCTCCGACCTGTCGCTCGCCCAGCAGCACGTCGTCGAGATCGCGCGGGCACTCGCCACCAATCCGCGCGTGCTGTTCCTCGACGAGCCGACCGAGCCGTTCCAGCAGAACGACGTGCGCAAGCTGTTCGACCTGATCAAGCGGCTGCGCGACCAGGGCGTCACCATCGTCTACGTGTCGCACCGGCTGCACGAGGTGACCGAGCTCGCCGATCGCATCTCGGTGCTGCGCGACGGCGAGCTGATCGCGACACGACGCGCCGCCGAGATCAGCATGGCCGAGATCGTCACCGCGATCGCCGGCCGGCCGCTCGGCCAGATCTTTCCGCCCAAGAGCGCGGCGGTCGGCGAGCCGCTGCTCGAAATCAGGAACCTGAGCGGGCCCGGCTTCGACGAGGCGTCGCTCGTCGCGCGTGCGGGCGAGATCGTCGGCCTCGCGGGTATCGAAGGGCAGGGGCAGCGCGAGTTCCTGCGTGCCGTAGTCGGGGTGGGTCGGCGGCGCGGCGGCGAAGTGCTGGTCAAGGGCCGCCGGGTTTCCGCCAACAGCCCGCATGCCTCGCGCGCGGCCGGGATCGGCTTCGTACCTGACGACCGTCATGCCGAGGGCCTGTTCCTCAACCTGCCGATCCGCGAGAACATCGGGCTCGGCAACCTGGCGCGCATCCTCAAGCGCGGCGTGGTCCAGCGCGCCAAGGAGGCGGAGATCGGCAGGGCGGTCGCCGCCGGCCTGAACGTCCGCGCCGCGTCGATCGAGGTGCTGGTCGTCAACCTTTCGGGCGGCAACCAGCAGAAGGTCCTGTTCGGCCGCGAGATGTCGGGCGATGCCGCGGTGCTGATGGTCGACGAGCCGACCCGGGGCGTCGACATCGGCGCGCGCACCGAAATCTACAAGCAGCTGCGCGATCTCGCCGACCGGGGCATGGCGATCGTGGTCTCCTCCTCGGACGGCGTCGAGCTCGAAGGGCTATGCGACCGCGTGCTCATCTTCGCCCGCGGTCGCATCGTGCGGGAGCTGACCGGCGGCGAGGTCACCGACACCGGCATCACCGAAGCCAACATGACGGCCACGGTCTCGCGCGCCCAGCAGGCGGCCGGGCGCGACAGGCAGGGCCGGCTGCGCGACCTGCTCGCCAGCGATCATTTCCCCGCGGTCGTGCTCGCCGCGGTGACCGCCTTCATCGTGATCGGCACCAACGCCATCAACCCCTTCTTCCTCTCCGAGTTCAGCATCGCGAGCATGCTGAACCTGCTGAGCATCCTCGCGCTCATCTCGCTCGCCCAGCTTTGCGTGCTGCTGGTCGGCGCCATCGATCTCTCGGTCGGGCCGCTGGCCGGGCTCGCCGTCGTGCTCGCCTCGTTCTTCCTGCCGCGCGGCGCGACGCCCGAGGTGCTGATCGGCGGCTCGCTTGCGATCCTCGCCATATCGCTCGTCTTCGGGTTCATCCAGGGCCTCGTCGTGACTGGCTTGCGTTTGCCGTCGATCGTGGTGACGCTCGCCTCGTTCATCGGCCTGCAGGGCATCTCGCTGCTGCTCCGGCCGCGACCGAGCGGCACGATCAGCGACGCGCTGTCGGAGAACCTCAGCTTTCCCCTGTTCGACGTGCTGCCGGCCAGCCTGGTGCTGACCGTCCTCCTCCTCGTCGCGCTCGAATGGACGCTCTATCGCCGCCCGCTCGGCCGCCAGCAGCGCGCCATCGGCTCGGACGCGGCAGCGAGCCACAAGCTCGGCGTCAGCCAGCGGCGCGGCTACCTGATCGCCTTCACCGCGGCGGGCGGGCTGACCGGCATGGCGGGGCTGATCCTCGCCGGGCAGGTCGGCATCGGCTCGGCGACCACGGGCGCCGACTACACGCTGCAAAGCATCACGGCGGTCGTGCTGGGCGGCGCCGCCATCGCGGGCGGCCGAGGCTCGTTCCTCTGCACCATGCTGGGCGCGATGATGGTGCAGTCGATCATCAGCGCGTCGTCGTTCCTGAACGCGGACTCCTCCTATCACTACACGGCGGTCGGTGCGCTCACCCTGATCGCGGCGGTGCTGTTCAGCCTGGCGCGCCGCGGCCGCGTCGCCACCGCACGTGCCGCGAAAGCGTAGCCGCGCGATCTACGTGTCCGGCCGCATGAGCCGCGCGAGCGGGCCCCTGAGCGTCACCAGCTCGATGGCTGCGTCGGGAAAGCGAGCCTGCAGCGCCGCGAGGAAACCGGGCGCGGCAACCTCGTCATCGATGATCCAGACGATGGCCGGGAGCGTGGGACGCGGCTGCGCGCCGGGCGGGATGGCCGGCTCTTCCAGGGGATCGGCCGGGCGCGGGGCAAGCGGGCGCTGGAACACGGTGGTCGTGCCGCCGTGCCAGCGCGCCTCCACCATCTCAGCGAGCGCCGCGGCCGGATCGCCCGACAGCACGGGCCCGGCGATCTCATCGACCACGACCAGTGTCGCCTCGCCGACCGCATAAGGCTGCTCGGGCGCGGATTCGAGCTCGAACGGGGCCTGCGCCTTCTCCGCGAGCCGCGTCGCGGAGAGATAGCGCACGCGCCTGAGCGCCGCCGTCGCCTCGCCGCCGATGGCGAGGCCGAGCGTGGTGCGGCCGGAGCGCGCCGGGCCGGTGACGACGATCTGGCTGGTTTGCGCCGCTTCCGTCGCGAGCGCGAGGATGCGTTCGGCAAGCGCGGGCAGGGTGCCCGGCGGGACCGCGAAATTGTCGGGGAAGGTGGGCAGGCGGACGAAGTGCGGCAGGTTGGATTTGTCGAAGCTGCGCTTCTTCCTCAGATAGGGGCGTCGGGCGATCAGGAAGAACGCGACGATGCCGACGATGGCGCCGAGCGCGGGCCATGAGCCGATGCTGGCCAGGCTGCCGGCGGGCACCGCGTCGAAGCCTGTGAGGCGGCCGACGCAGGCGGCGGGCGCCATGGCATAGCCGATCAGGCCGCCGAGCGCGACGAAGCCGAAATCGGTCACGCCGTCGAGCGCCGCCTCGCGCCGGTTCACCGGAAACACGCCCTCCGCCAGGCGCACGGCGATCAGGAAGTCGATCAGCTCCTTCAGGCCGTAGATCACTACCACGCCGAGCAGCGCCCATTCCGGGCTGCAACTGAACCAGCTCGCGATCAGCACCACGGCCAGGCCGATCAGCGCATGGCCGAACTGGTTGGCCTGCCAGACATACTGGTGCGTGTAGCTGACATAGATATCGGAGCCGAACGCGGTGTCCTGGCGCGCGAGCAGGCCGAGCAGCCGGTCGAGCAGGGACGGGTGCTTTTGCTGCGGCTGATGTTCCATGATGTCGCTTCCGATAGCCTCGAAGATCACGGATTGAACACAGGCGGCAGGCCGGAGGCCGCCGGCGGGCGGACGGGATCGAAGGGTCAAGGCACGGAGTCGCCGTGTATAATGGCGCAAATGCCGCAATAGGGCTGCCGAAACATGGCGGGGCGAACCATCTGGCTCAGAGTCGTTCTGCTCGCGGTCCTCGCGGTCGGCGCGAACCTGTGGCTGGAGCGCCATATCGGCCACGGCATCGAGAACCCGGTCGGCCTGCTCGGCCTCGCCGGCAGCATGACCGTGCTTTCCGCGGTGCTGGACTGGTCGCTCAAGGACGCCGAGAAGGAGGAGGTGCGCGCCTTCACGCGGGGCAAGGTTCGCGAGATCGTCCGCCGCGTGCTCTCGACGCCGGTGCTGGTCCTGCTGTTCTTCCTCGGCGGCATCCTGGCCGCGACATACAGCAGCGTGACCATCCTTCCCGCGCGAGGCGCGGCGTCCGGCAAGGTGACGGTGACGCCGATCGATGAGCCGGACGCCGCAGAGAGCAAGGCCGTGGGGAGCGCGCCAACGCGAATCTTCATGGAGACCAACCCGCTGGGCCGCGACCTCAGGCTCGCCGTCGACGGCTACATCCCGAAGCGGGTCACGCTGTTTCCGCTCGTCGGCCTTTCGATCGATGTCGACAACGACCTCGAGCCGCTGCCGACCCTGCTGTTCCGCCCGACGGTCGACGCGATCGTGTCGTTGAAATCCGGCGGTCGTTTTGTGATCTTTCGGACCGATGACGATGCTTGCGAGCGGCTCGGCGCGTCGTCGGCCGGGGACCACAGCGCGAGGGCGTTCGTCGTCGGCAGCAAGCGCGCGATTCCGTCAAACCTCGCCGCTCTCTGGAATCTGGAACTGGTCGGCGGCGGCCACGATGCGGGAACCACGGCGGAGATGCTGCGCGCCTGGCTCAAGCCCGAAGCCGTTGAGGTCAATGCGATGCTGGAACCTGGCGATCGGGTCTATGCAGTCGTCCTGACGCGCGCCGGCAAGCCCAAGGTGGATGCCGCCCTTACGGTCGGCCGCGAGCCGTTCCAGGACATCGCCATGACGTCGGCCGGCGCTGACCTTCCCATGGGGTGCGCGCCATGAAGGCAGCCGCGCTCATCCTCGCCTTCATCGTCGCGCTGGAGTTGCTCGTGCCGGGCCGTGCGCATGCCGACGAGAAGAGCGTCGTTCAGCTCGTCTTTGCGCTCGACGATTCGCACTATACCGACGAATTCAGCGACGACGAGCTAGGCATGCTTCGCGCCGACGCCGCGAGCGCCATCGCGGATGCGCTGAGCCGGCGCTTCCAATTCCTGCAATTTCGCACCGACGCCCAGGCCGAGGCCGAGTACGTGCTCACCGTCAGCCTGGCGCGCGCCGAGGGCGACGGCACCGAGGTTGCCGAGTTCGGTTTCCATTTCGGCCTGAGCGGCCCCGAGGTGCCCGACGATGCCGGGAGCTACCTGATCTTCCGCGACAAGGAGCACTATCGCGACGCGATCGGCAGCCGCGCGGCCCTGGTCGAGGAGATTCGCGCGCGGGTCGAGCAGATCAGCCGCGACGGGCTGATCAACGACCTGCTCCGCTATGTCTCGATCGCCGAGACCGGCGAGTTCCGCGGCGGCGAGCCGCCGATCTGGCTCATCGACCGCGACCGCAACACGCTCTGCATCACGCGCAAGGCCCATCTGGAGGTCCAGGCCGTCCTGCCGGTCGCGGACCTCGGCCCGGTGCGGGAGAGCATCCCCGCGCGCGTGATGGAGGTGGTGTTGCCGGATACGGGCAGCACCGCGTCGCCGTCGCGGCCCCGCGCGCCGATCATCGCAACGCCCGCCGAAGCCGACGAGCGGCTGAGCAATGTCGATGCGGCCGAGGTGAAAGTCGAGCGCGTCTTCGTGGTCGCCTATGAGCCGATCTGCCCGGCGCAGCCGGTGCCGGCCAGCCAGGTCGATTTCTCCGACGCGGGAGGCGGCCCATGAGACGGCCGCGCCGCATCGCCGGCCTTGCCGCGCTCGCGGGCCTGCTCATGGCCGCGGCTGCATTGCCCGCCGGGGCGGCGAGCTATGACATGGCGCAAACCGCATCGGTTGCCGCGCAGCAGGAGATGGCGGAGGGCCGCTGGCCGGAGGCCAGCCGGCGCCTGCTCGCCGCGCTCGACGAATGTCCGGAGGGCGGCGAGGGGCGCGGCTGCCGCCTGCTGATCGACTTCAACCTCGGCTATCTCTACGAGCGCTGGTCGCGCGTCGCACCCGAGCAGCAGGACGCGCTGCTCAAGCGCAGCGTAATGATGTATGGCCGCGTGCTCGAAGAGGCGCCGACGCACGCCGAGACCATCACTAACCTTTCCCTCGTGCTCAAGGAGCTCGGCGATACCCGCGGCCTGGAGGCGCTCGGGCAGCGCCTGCGCAGCGCGGATCCGACCCAGGCGGCCGTGGTCGCCATGGCGGCGGGCGATGGCCATGCCGCCCGCCGAAGCTGGCAAGCGGCGTTCGATGCCTATCTCGAAGCCGCCTCCCTGAATCCCGCGGACGAGACGCCGCGTCGAAAGGCGATCGATGTCTATCGCCAGGCCGGCGGCGCGATCGATGCCGGGACGCTGATGAAGCGGCTGAGCGATTGGGAGACACCGTACCCGGACGCCGCCGCCGCGGGCTATGGCGCGGTCGTGGTTCAGGAAGGCGCCGCGGCAGGCAGAGGTGTCGAGCACGCGCTGCTGCGCTGGGTTTCGATCGTCTCGTCGCAGCGCATCGTCTCGTCGGCCCTGGTGGCGCAGCAGTTTGCCGGGGTGAGGCATGAAGGGATCGAGCAGCTCCAACGCTTTCTCGCCGCGCTCGAAGTGCTCTCGCCCGGTCGTGGGCCCAAGCCGATAGATGGCCTGACCAGTTATTCCGGCGATGAGTGCCTGGGCCGGCCCGCATGGTGGCTGCAATCGCCGCAGCGCCGCGATGCTCTGGCACGGGCGGCGCTGGCGGTCGGCCAGGCCGCGGTGGTGGCGCGCGAGCCGGCGCGCGCCGAGGCGATCCTCACCGTGGCGTCGCTGTGCGCACCGCCCTCCGAGGAATACGTGTTCGGCGCGATGCATGACGCCGCGTTCACGCCGCTCGATATCGTCACCGAGCTGGCCTGGCTCGAATTCCGCTTCCCTGATCTGGACCCGGGCGGCCGCAAGCTGGCCGCGGTCATCGAGCAGTTGTTCGTCGGCAAGGCGATGGCCTACCAGGCCAACGATCTGGAGGCGATCCAGCGCCATCATGTCGTGCTCGGCCAGATCTATGCCGCGAAGGGGGAATGGGCGGGCTCGGGCTATCGGAACGCGACCTTCCAGCTCTCCAACGCGGTGCGCGTGGCGGAGCGGCGCCAGCAGGAGAGCGGCTACTACGAGCCGATGCCCGGCATCCGCGCCCTGCTCGGCGAAACTTACGAGAAGACGGATCGGAAGGCCGAGGCGCAGGCCGCCTATGTCGACGCGGCGCAGGCCTATCTGGACAGCGACGACCTGGAACGGACGAACGCGCTGCTGACTCGTGCCAGGACGGTCGCGCCGGTGAGCGAGGCATCGCCGGTCGCGGTGAAGCTTCAAGCCACCGAGCAGGTTCTCGAAACCCGCCGTGCGGTCGAGCAGCGCGGCCAGGGTGCCGATAGGGGTGCAAGCTGGCTGCAGCAGGAAGCCGTGCCGGGACTGTCGGCCGATTTCCTGTCGCGACAGAAGTTCAAGGTGAACGCCGACCTCGCCGGGCAGGCGCGGCAGGCCGGTGATGCCGAACGCTACGCCGAGCAGGCGCTCGTCTCGGCAAGTGCCGCGAACACGCTGGTCGGCACGAGCGATCTCTTGCGTCTCGAGCAGGTCGGCTCGCTCGTCAAGGAGACACCGGCCAAGGCGGCACCCAAGCTCGACATCATTTACGGCGAGCCTGCCGCGACGAGCGACGAACCGGCGTGGCGCGTCATGCTGCCATCGGCCAAGCAGCCGGCCCAGGTGCGCCTGAAGGAATAGAGCTCCGTTCTTTGCAAGCGAGTGATCGCGACGGGCGAGACGCGCGGCGCCGTTCAACGTCGTGCGGGTGTCGATCGACGTGAGGCTCGCCATTGGCGCCGATGGCCGGATGCCAGGTGCCGCCATGCGCGACCCGACGCACCGCGACACGGGGTTGAAACCGGCCGCGACGCGGCCAGGCAAAGGAGCGGACACCACGATGATAGGAGGCAAGGCACTTCTCGCACGTCTGGGCGTCGCGGCGTTCGCCGCCTCGCTCATCTTCGCGTTCTCGCCGTCGGTAGACGCCGGCTGGAACGACGGCCGGCGCCACAAGGAGACGCGGCAGTCGCACCAGGTCACGCACCACAAGATGGTGCCGAAGCACGTTCAGGTGCATCGCCACAAGGTTCACCAGCGCGTCGTTCACAAGCGCCATCACATCGAGCGCAAGGCGCATTGGCAGCGTGCCGCGATCAAGCAGCACTGGCACCGCCCTCACATCGCGGTCAAGCAGGGGAAGCATCAGCATCATGCCGGGTCGCCGTCGAAGAACGTCCGGCAGGCTGCGGTCCATCGCGATGGGCACCGCGATGGCCGCGGCGACCGTGACGACGGGCGGCGGCGTCATGCCAGGTGAGGGCGGCCAGGCTCGCTGATCGCCCAACGGGCCTCCGGTTTCGGAAAACAGAGAGGGGTGACCGCGACGGTCACCCCTCGCTATAGGATACGCGCTGTTGTCGATGAAAGTAGGCGCGCGAGGCTACCTGGACGCGCGTCTCACATGCCCATCTGCTGCTGCGCATAACCCGCCGGGGGCTCGAAATCGGCCGGCTCGAAATCGCGCTCGGTCGCGCTCTTCAGCACCGACTCGCTCTCCAACTGGCCGTTCGAGAATTCCCGCACCAGGACCGGAAAGCCGTCGGCCTTCTCGAAGATCTCGATCGGGTTCTCTTCCTGCATTCCGGGCAGGTCGCCGAACGCCTCGCCCCAGAATTCGGCCATGGCACGGAACGCGTCGCGCGCCTCGTCGCCGCCATCCACATTGTCCCAATCGGTGATCCAGAGCTCGCGGATCACTTCGCCGCCCTGCACGGCTTCGTATTTTGTGGTGGGATAGCCCGCCTGCTCCTCGCGCTCGTCGGTTTCGCGGTACTCGACCTTTTGTACGCCCTCCGGCGCTCCCGAGCCGCTCGGCATCTGGGCCTGCATCTGCTCCCGCATCATCTGCTCGACGGCGGCGCGCTGCTCCTCGGGGACGTTCTTCAGGGCCTCCTGGATCATGGCCTCCATGCCGCCTGAGCCGCCCCCGCCTTCGCCGCCGCCACCCATCATGCGGCGCATGGCGGCGATCGCCTCCTGGTCCATGACCATGTAGGAGCGTTCGTCATTGTCGATGACGAGCATCTCGCGCCGGTCGCCCCGATAGATGATCTGATCGGGGTCGCTGCTGCCCGCTCCTTGCGCGGAGTCCATCTTGATGTTCTTGCCCTCGGCCGCGAAGACATGTCGCTCGGTCTCGGTCGAGCCGCCATAGTGGTTCGTGGTCTCGAGCTCGAAGAGCGCGCCGGCATGCGCCAGCGCAGCCGGCACGGCCAGGACCGCCGTAAATGCCAAGACGGAACGCGCCGCAAGTCTATGAATCGCCATGGACGACCTCCTGTCGGACGAAGCCGCGCCGCGATCACGGCGATGCGACGCCGGAAGGTTTGTAGCATCCGGTGCACGGGGGCCGGAAGCTGCTAAAGCCGTGCCGCCACGATGGCGTAGACATAGAACCCGATGACGATCAGGAAGAGCGCGCCCGAGATCGCCGGGGGAACGTAGCCGGCCAGGCGGGTGGCGAGGCCCACCCGCTTGCGAAACCGACGGATCAGGATGAAGCAGGCGAAGGCGACGAGCGCGGCGCCGAACTGCCAGATCAGGAAGGCGTAGACCTTGTTGAGGCCGCGCAGGAAGCCGTCATTGGCTGGCTCGGTGAGCTGAAAGGCCGCGAAGGACGCGCCGAACAGGCCGATCCAGAGCGCGAAGGCGAGCCAGACGAGAACGGAGCGGGGCAAGCTCAATCGCCCTGCCAATAAGCCGCGTAGCGCCCGCCATCCCAATAGAGCAGCACGCTCGATTTCTCTTCCATGCCGAGCAGGATGGCATCGCCGGTCAGCGCCGGCGGTGCGCCCTCCGCGACTCCCTGGTGGACCTCGCCCTTGGGGTAGAGCCCCCACCAGTCCATGCGGTCGAAATAGGCGGGCATCAGGTGCCCCATCTCGCCCTCCAGGCCGATGACGTCCAGATAGGTGCCTGCGCGGCAGAGCGCGAGCGCGCGCTTGCCGTCGGCGCGGCGGGTGACGGGCGCCGCGAGGTCGAGCGTGCCGTCCCCATCGAAATCGCCGCCGAGCTCGACCGGCGTCAGATAGGCCGTAAGCGCGTAGTCCGGCGGGAGCCCGCAGGCGCCGAAGCGCTCGACCAGCTCGGGCGAGATCAGCGCCTGGGCCAGCGCCTCGGTGACCGCCTTGGGCCAGCTCAGGCACGCTTCGAAGGCGAGGTAGACCATGCGCGCCTGCTGGCCCGGCGCGAGGTCGGCCAGGCCATAGTCGAGCACCTTCAGCCAGCCGCGGCCCTCTGCCTGGCTGACCACATCCTGATCCAGCGTGTCGGCGGAAGGCTTGAAGCCGCCGGTGCCTTCGAGTGCGGGCGAGAAGACGAAGAGGCGCAGCGCCTGGGGCGCGTTGACGCTGCCGTCGTTCGGCCCGGTGTTGTCCTGGTTGCGGAAGTGCCAGCCATAGAGCTGGCGCGGGTTGGGCGCGAGCCGGAACGGCGGGGTAACCTGCGAGAGGTCAATGCCGTCGCGCGCGATCAGGCCGAGGTCCCAGCCATGCTCGGCCGGCACCAGTTGCAATGTCCAGAACGGGTTGACCGGCCATTGATAGGCGTTCTTGCCGGCTGCTTCGCCATAGAAATGCACGGTTTGCCGGCCGTCATTCGGAATGCAGTCGAGCGCATGCGCAGCGCCGGCCGATAGGCCAAGGAAGCATGTCAGCAAAGCCGCCCACAGGATTGATCTCATGTAGATTTATAGTGGCTAGCTTTGCCGTTGGAGCGAGCCGGCATCCGCGCGGATCATGTCGGCCGCCTTCTCGGCGATCATGATCACCGGCGCGTTGGTGTTGCCGCTCGTGATGGTCGGCATGACCGAGGCGTCGACCACGCGCAAGCCCCCGATGCCGTGGACTCTGAGGCGGTCGTCGACCACCGACATGGGGTCGTGCCCCATCTTGCAGGTGCCGACCGGGTGGAAGATCGTGGTCGCGATGTCGCCTGCCGCGCGCGCCAGCTCCTCGTCGCTCCGATAGGCGGGGCCGGGCTTGAACTCGTCCGGGGCGTATTTCTGCAAGGCGGGCTGGGCAACGATGCGCCGGGTCAGCCGGATGGCCTGCGCTGCGACCAGGCGATCCGCCGGCGCCGACAGGTAGTTGGGCCTGATCGCGGGGGCGGCGAACGGGTCGGCGCTCTTCAGCCGCACATGCCCGCGGCTCTCCGGGCGCAGGTTGCAGACGCTCGCGGTGAAGGCAGGGAAGGGGTGCAGCGGCTCGCCAAAGCGGTCGAGCGTCAGCGGCTGCACATGATATTGCAGGTTCGGCGTCTCGAGCGCGGGATCGGATTTCGCGAAGGCGCCGAGCTGAGACGGCGCCATCGACATCGGGCCGCTCCGGAACAGCGCGTATTCGAGCCCGATGCCGAGCTTGCCGAGAAGCGAGTTGGCGCGCTCGTTGAGCGTCGGGACGCCGCGCACCTTGTAGGCGCAGCGCACCTGCAAATGATCCTGCAGGTTCTCGCCGACGCCGCGCAGCTCGTGCACGACGCCGATGCCGTGGGCGGCGAGCTCCGCACCGGCGCCGATGCCGGATAGCTGCAAGAGGTGCGGCGAGTTGATCGCGCCTGCCGCGAGGACCAGCTCGCCGGCGATTTCGGCCTCGGCATCCTCGCCGTTCACGCGTAGCGCGACCCCGCTCACGCGCTTGCCTTCGAAGCGGATCGACCTGACCTGCGCGTGCGTCACGAGGCGGAGGTTCGGCCGCTTGAGCACGGGCTTGAGAAACGCGGTGGCCGCGCTGACCCGCCGCCCACGCCGTTGGTTGACGTGGAAGCGGCCGCAGCCCTCATTGTCGCCGCGGTTGAAATCGTCGCTCTTCGGGATGCCGGCCTGGGCCGCCGCCTCGCGGAAGGCGTCGAGGATTTCCCAGCTCAGGCGTTGATGCTCGACCCGCCATTCGCCGCCCGTGCCGTGCAGTTCGTCCGCCGGCACGGCGGCCTGGTCCTCGGACTTCTTGAAGTAGGGCAGCACGTCGTCCCAGCTCCAGCCGACATTGCCGAGCTGGCGCCAATGGTCATAGTCGCGCGCCTGGCCGCGCATGTAGATCATGCCGTTGATCGACGAGCAGCCGCCGAGCACGCGGCCGCGCGGGTAGTTGAGCGCGCGGCCGTTCAGCCCCGGCTCGGCCTCGGTGGAGAAGCGCCAGTCGGTGCGCGGGTTCCCCATGCAGTAGAGGTAGCCGATCGGGATGTGAATCCAGAGATAGTCGTCCCTGCCGCCGGCCTCGAGCAGCAGTACGCGCGTGCGGCCGTCCTCGCTCAGCCGGTTGGCCAGCACGCAGCCGGCGGTGCCGGCGCCCACGATGACGTAGTCGTAACGTCCGAGCGATGTCATCGCGGGTCGCGCATGGCTACGGTTCAGAACCGGCCGGCCTGGTAGTCCGCGACGGCCTGGCGAATCTCGGCTTCCGTGTTCATCACGAAGGGGCCGTACTTGGCGATCGGCTCGCGCAGCGGCTTGCCGGCGACCAGGATGAAGCGCCCGGCCTCGCCCTCGGTCGCGACCTCCACGACATCACCCAGGCCGAGCGCGGCGAGCGTGCCGCGGCTCACCGTCTCGCCGCCGACGCGCACCGCGCCGTCATAGACATAGAGGAAGGCGTTGTGCGCGGTTGGCAGCGCCTGGCTGAACGCGGCGCCTTCCGGCATGCGGACATCGAGATAGAGCGGCTCCGTAACCACCCCGTTCACCGGCCCTTCGACCGTGCCGAGCCGCCCGGCGACGACGCGGGCTTCCACGCCATCCGGCAGGCTTACGGTCGGGATCGCCTCGGGCTCGATGTCCTGATAGCGCGGCGCCGTCATCTTCAGCTTGGCCGGCAGGTTGACCCAGAGCTGGAAGCCCCACATCAGGCCGTCTTCCTGCTCCGGCATCTCCGAATGCACGATGCCGCGCCCGGCGGTCATCCATTGCGCGCTGCCGGCGCGGAGCAGGCCGGTGTTGCCTTGGTTGTCGCCGTGCCGCATGCGCCCGGCGAGCATGTAGGTCACCGTCTCGAAACCGCGATGGGGATGATCCGGGAAGCCGGCGAGATAGTCCGCCGCGTCGTCGGAGCGGAACTCGTCGAGCATGAGGAAGGGGTCGAGATCGGGCAGAGCGGGCTGGCCGATGACGCGGGTCAGCCGTACGCCCGCGCCGTCGCTCGCGGGCCGCCCGCGCACGAGCGCGACCACGCGCCGCGTGGTCGCCGCGCCGGTGCCGCCGGGCTCGTCTGGACGAGGGGTTGCCTGTGCCATTTCGGTCTCCGATATCGGTTTATCGCAGACTAGAACATGTGCGCACATTTGGCGGCAACTTCAAGCGCCCGGCCGGCAGTGCTCAGTAGTCCCACTTCCAGTTGGCGCCGACCTCGCTGCCGCCCGTGCCGCTGGTGCTCGTCTCCAGGCTGATATTGGGCGTGATCTCGATCTCGACGCCGACCTTGCTGCTGCCCGGCTGCGTGCCCTGCTCGACCTTCAGCATTACGTCTTCGGTGAGGTATTTGCCGGCCGAGACGCTGGCACCGCTCTCGCCGGCCGCACCGACGCTCAACGTATCGAAGCCGACCGTGCGGCGCAGCTTGTCCACGATGCCGCCGGTGCCGCCGCGGCCCGCCAGGGTGGCGGCGCCCTGGGCGAGCTGCACCGCTTCGATCGCGGTCAATTCGCCGACACCCTTCTCGAACAGGACGCGGGACAGCACCTCATCCTGCGGCAACACGGGCTGCGAGGTGAGCGAGAGCTCGGGCCGCTTGATGCTGCCTTCCATCCGAAGCTGAGCTGTGATGCCGGTCGCGGTTGCTTCCGCCAGCATGTCGATCTCGGGGTCGAGCGGCGCATCCTCGGGGATCGTGATGCGGCCTTCGGCGAGATCGAAGCGTTTGCCCAAGAGATCGAAGTTCCCGCGCACGACGTGGAGGGCGCCGTAGAAGGCCGGCTCGTCCGTCGTACCGCCGACCGTGAGGTTGCCGGCCCATTCGGATTCGAGGCCGCGCCCGCGCACGAACATGCGGCCCGGCACGTCTATGGTCAGGTCGAGGCCCATCGGGACGCTCCCGCTTGCGCTCTCCGCATCCGACGAAGATTCCGACGGTTCGGCCTCGGCCGGCGCTTCACCCGGCTTGTTGACCTCGGTGACGTCGATCGTCACGACGCTCTCCTGGATCTGATCGGGAATCTGGATGTCGGCCTGGTCGACCCGGATGTTGCCGCCGAGCACCATTTCGGAGAGCGTGCCGGAAAGCCCGATCTTGCCGGTCGCCTGCGCGGACGCATCGTCGAGGCGGGCGACCCAGAGCCGGTTGAAGGCGACGTTCAGCTCGAGCGGCGCCGCGTCGCCTCCATCCAGCCGAACCCAGCCGCCGCCATCAACGGTGCCGCCGCCGAGACCGTTCGCACTGATCCGCTCGATCAGGATTTGCTCGCTGGTCGCGGCGATCTCGATGCGGATGTCCTGCAGCGTGGCGGCGGTCATGAAGTTCTCGTAGTAGCCGTCCGTCAGCACGGCCCGGCCCTGGATGTCGGGGTTCGCCAGCGTGCCGCCGAGCGTGCCCTCGACGCGCATCTGGCCCCTGACGGTATCCTCGTCGAGCGGCAGCAGCGGCGCGACCAGCGCGAGGTCGATGCTGCCGTCGGCGCGGCCCTCGATGTGGTCGTTCTCGTCGAAGCCGAGGGCGAAGGGCGACAGCGATAGCCGCATCGGCATCTCGAAGCTTGCGTGGATCGGCTGCTCGGCGAGGCCGCCGAGATCGAGCCCGGCGGAGAGGCGGCCGGCCGCGAGCTCGCCCTGCATGGTCAGTTTGCCGGTGGGTGCGTCGGGGATCATGGGCTTGAGGTCGCTCACCTCGAGCGTCGCGGTTGCGGTCGGGTCCGACGGGACGCCGACGACCCTGGCGTCCATCTGGGCGTTGCCGGTAAAGTCGAGGCCCGGCACGAAGGCGCGTATGAGCTCCAGCGGGAAGCCGCGCGCCTCGGCCGAGGCGTCCACCCGCTTGCCGTCATAGCCGCCGCCGAGCGTTAGGTGGCCCTCGCCGACGGTGAGCGCCAGCCGATCGACGGACGCCGCGGTTGCGCTCACATGCATACTGGCCGGCTCGATCAGCGTCACCGGCAGGTCTCCGTAGCGGCCGTCGAGCTTGTCGAGGCTGAGGGCGAAGGCATCGCCCTGCGCGCTGCCCGTGGCGGCGAGCGCGATCTCGATCGGGCGCTCGACGGTGCCCGCTGCCGTTGCGGTTGCCTGCCAATCGCTGAGCGAGCCTGAGCCTGAGAATTCGAACGAGGCGAGGCTCATGCTTTCCGCCGCGGCGTCGCTGAGCCGAAGCGCGACATCGCCGCGCGCATCGCCGAGCGCATCCGCGAGCCGTGCGTCCGCGCTCAATGCCCCGACGCGGTAGCTCGCCCCGTCGTCGAGCGTCATGACCAGATTCCGGCTGTCGAGATCGAGGTTCAGCGATTGCTTGCCGCCCTCGACGCCGAGCTTCGCCGCGAGCGTTGCCGTGCCGCCGAGATCGAGTCCCGCGAGACGCGCCCAGCCTTTCAGCTCGCCGAACTCGGCGTTCAGCGCGCCCTCGGCGAGCATGGTGTCGAGCGCGACCAGCAGGTCGCCGGTGGCCTGGGCGCTCGGCGCGCTGACGCGAAGCTGCGAGAGCGCCAGCCTGTCGTCTTCCCTCAGCGCCAGGTTGGTGCCGATGGAGGCATCGATGCCGATGGCCCTGAGCTTCGCGTCCAGCTTGCCGTGCGGCAGGCCGAGAATGTCGGCGACCTCATAGGAGGCGCTCAGCCGCTCGAGCGCCGCGTCTCCCGCCTTCACGTCGCTTGCGCTCAGCGTGCCGGCCGCTTGCAGGGCCTCAAGCGTGCCTTCGACATTCGCCTCCATCACGGCGCTGCCCGAGGCCGGCGTGCCGAGCAGGCCGGACAGCGCGGCGAGGGACGGCACGTCGAGGCGAAGCGCGGCCTTCACGCGCTCCTCTGCGCCGGCATACAAGCCGTCGCCGTGCAGCGCGCCGAACTGGCCGTTCAGTTGCAGGCCGGTGAAGTGGATCGTGCCCTCGGGGTCGATCTGGACATGCCCCGACAGATCGGGCGTGGCGCCGAGCCCGCTGTCGAGCGACGCATCGCCGAGCGAGAGCGACCTGGTGGTTGCAGTGGTCGTGGCGCCGATCGCACCGGTATCGAGGTTCGCGACGATATCGGCATCGGCATCGAGCTGGCCGGCGAGCGGGCTGCCGACCAGGTCCGCCAGGGTGGAGAGGTCGTCGACCGCGAGGCGCACCGTTGCCTGCGCCTCGGCCGGCGCTGGGGGAACCGTGCCGCTGCCGGAGAGCCGGGCATGCGCGCCGCGCACCCCGAAGGCGTCGAACACGACGGAGTCATCGGCAAGCTGATAGCGCGCATCGACGGACCAGTCCGCCTGGTCGCCGAGCGCGGGCCGCAGTGTCTCGGGCAGCCCGGCGATGCCTTCGAGCCGGCCGTCGAGCCAGAGCCTGATCTCGGGCTTCGGGTCGTCTAGCGGCAGTAACGATTCGATGCGTCCCTGCGCCGTGACGGTCTCGGCGCCGTACTCGCCCATCCGGCCCGAGGCGAGACGGAGGGAAAGGTCGCCGGCCGGCTGATCGAACGGGGAGTCGATGTCGAGCGTGATCAGCGCGGCGCCTGAGAGGCCGGAATCCTGCAGGCCGGGCAGCGCCGCGAGTTCGGCGGCGTCGAGCGTGAAGCGGCCGGCCAGAGTCTCGGCCGCCAGGTCGACCAGGCCGGCGGCATCCAGCGCGACGCTGGCGCCCTGGAGGTGCGCGCTCCGGATGTCGAAGCGGTCGGCGCGGTCCCAGCCCAGGTCGAACGAGACCGGCGCGGCAGCGCCAAGCAGCGCGTTGACGTCCTCGCCGAAGACCGGGGCGGGGCGAACCGTTCCGTCGAGGGCGAGCGTGACCACGTCGTCGAGCGTGAGCCGCACATCGGCCTCGCTGACCGGCTCGCCGTCGAGCACGACGCCGAGCTTGCCGACCCAGCCGGTGCGCGGGCCCTCGCCGGCGAGCCTGATGTGATAGGCCGGCAGGTCCGGCTGCTCCAGCATGCGGCCGACGAGCCCATCGGCTTCCTCGCTCAGGTCCACATTCAACGCGAGCGTCTCCGCCGCCCGGCGGTAGGTGGCCTCTGCGACGACGCTGCCCGCCTTGCCGTCGAGGCGCCGAAGCTCGAAGGCGAGGTCGATGGCGTCTTCGCTCGTCTCGATCTCATGCCCCTCGATGCGGGCAATGACGGCCTGGCCGATGATGGCGGGCGCGAGCTCGACACGTTCGACGGCGATGTGCCGCGCCGGGAGCAGCGGCAGGCTGATCGGCTCGCTCTCGCTCTCGTCGTCGGCTGCGAACTCCGGCAGCCGGGCCACGCGCACGGTGCCGGCGGCGATCCGCTCCGGATAGAACGAGAGGTCGAGGATGTCGCTCCACTGCCAATCGAGCGTCGCGCGGTCGACCTCGACCAGCGTGCCCTGCGGGTCCGACATCGTCAGCGCCGACGCCTCGACGCGCCACAGGCCGAAATGGTCGATCGCGCCGATCCTGAATTGCTGCTGCTCGTCGCTGATCATGTCGCCGAGCAGGCCGGCGACGTGGCGCTGGCCGAAGCCGGTCTGCAGGTAGGCCCAGGCGAGGACGAGCACCAGGATGACGAGCGCCGGAATCGCGCCGATGCCGATGAGAGACCAGCGAAGCGCCTTCGGCACGATCAGAACGCCTGGCCGATGGTGGCGTAGAACTGCAGGATGTCGTCCACGCCGTGGCGGCGGTTGAGCGGGAAGGCGATGTCGAGGCGGACCGGGCCGATCGGCGTGTAGTAGCGGAAGCCGAGCCCGGCGCCCCACAGCAGGTCGCCGTCGAACTCGGGAAACACGCTGTCATAGACATTGCCCGCATCGACGAAGGGCACGATGCCGAAGGATTCGCCGATCCGAAAACGCGCCTCCAGGTTGAACTCGATCAGGGAGCGCCCGCCGGCCGGGTCGTTGCGGGCATCGAGCGGCCCGACCGACTGATAGGCATAGCCGCGCACCGAGCCGCCGCCGCCGGCATAGAGCCGCTTGGTCGCGGGGATCTCGCCGACCTCGGCGCCAAAGATGCTGCCGAGCGCGCCGCGCGCGGCGAGCACGATGCGGCCATCCCCGGTCGGCGACCAGTGGACGCTGTCGCCGATGCGGGTGACGAAGAAGTTGAGCTCGTCGCCGAACGCCGAGACATAGGGCGTGAAGCCGATCTCGGTGCGCCCTCCCGTGGTGGGCTCGAGCGGGTCGTCGCTCGAATCGTGGACATAGAGGACGGGCGTCGAGAACAGGCTGTACTGCTCGGTCCCGTCGATATCGGTGATCTCCGATTGCTCGAAGCCGCCGCCGACCGAGATCGTGGCGTGGTCGCTGAGCGCATGCTCGATGCGGGGCATGATGCGGGCGGTGGTCGCCTCGTAGGCGTCGAGGTCCTCCCGCTTGATCTCGCCCTCGACCAGCAGGCGTTCGCTCGGCGTCGGGAAATCAGGCTTGACGAAGTTGGTCAGCAGGCTCTGTTCGCTGAGCGCGAACCGCCCGGTGACGGAGAGCGTCTCCGCCGCGCCGAACAGGTTGCGGTGCTCCCAGAACGCCTTGACGCCTGGCCCGAGATCGGTCGAGTAGCTGATGCCGCCGCCGAACGATCGCGGCGGCCCCTCCGCGAGGGCTATGGTAATCGGCAGGCTGCCGTCCGGGTTGACCGTGTCGGCGTGAGAAATCCGGATCGAGCTGAACAGGCCGGCGCGGCTCAGCGTGCGCCGGGTGGCGTCGACCTTGGACACATCGTAGGGCTCGCCCTGCTCCCAGCCCAGCCGGTTGCGCACATAGTCGGGATCGAGCCCGGTCAAGCCTTCGATGGCGGTCTCGCCGAAGCTCGCCGGCGGTCCGGGACCGATCCCGAGCGTCACGAAGACCTCCTTGGTCGCGTGGTCGACCATGACCTTGCGGTCGGCCAGCTTCGCGAAGGGAAAGCCCTGGGTGCCGAGCACGGCGACGGCGCGGTCCGTCGCGCTGACGATGTCCGCGGAACGGGCGCGGTCTCCGGGCTGGAGGCCGAGAACGCTCTGGTCGATCGTCGGCGGCTCGGCGTCGTCAGCGGGGGGCTCGACGTCGATCGTGATCTCCGAGATCAGGAAGGGCGCGCCCGGCTCGACCGTGAAGGTGACGAGGAGCGGCGCACCCTCGCCGATCTCGGATTTGACGGTGCCCTGATAATAGCCTTCCGAGCGGAGCACGGCCTCGAACGCCGCCACGTCCTCCCTGACGCGGCTTTCGAGGATGCGCCGCGTCGCGGGCGGCGTGTCCTGGCGGGAGATGGTCTTCGAAACGTCGCTGAGCAGCGATTCCAGGTCGTCCACATCCGCTCCGGCGAACTCGACCTCATAGGCGAACTCGTCTTCCGCCGCGGCGGCGCGCCAGATCGGTATTCCGACGATCGAGGCCGCCGCCAGCAAGACGGCCAGGAAACGAACCGCGCGCGCCGCCCCCGGCATTTGAAAGCCTGCGCCTGAATGAAAGATGGTCCGTCTCCGCCGTGCCGTGCCCAGTGCCAAGATATCAATAGCCAACGGGGCAGGCCGCGCCAATGCTCCCGCGCGCGGCATGGTCGGCGGCGATTGTGACGGCGCTGTGGCTTGGTCAGGCGCCCATATAGGCGCGGCGCAGCGTCTCGCGGTCCTTCAGCGCGCTCACCGAGCCGGAGAAGCTGAGCTCGCCGCTGGCGAGCACGACGCCGTGGTCCGCAACCTTGAGGGCGAACTCGGCGTTCTGCTCCGCGAGCACGATGGTCAGGCCGAGGTCGCGTAGCTTGCGGAACGACTCGGCAACCGTGTTGATGATCGCCGGCGCGAGGCCGAGCGTCGGCTCGTCCACGATCAGGAGCTTGGGATCGGCCATCAGCCCGCGCGCGATGGTGAGCTGCTGCTGCTCGCCGCCCGACAGCGTGCCGCCGGCCTGTCGGGCGCGCTCGCGGATGATCGGGAACAGCTCCAGGCAGCGTGCCTCGAGCTCGCGCACGCGGCTCCGGTTGTTGATATGGACGGTGGCGCCGACCAGGAGATTGTCGTGCACGCTCATCTCCGGAAATATCTGGCGCCCTTCGGGGACATGGGCGATGCCGTCGAGCACGATGGCGTGCGGCCGGCGCTTCAGCAGCGACTTGCCCTCGAACAGGATGTCGCCCGACACCACGGGAACCAGGCCGCTGATCGCGCGCAGGATCGACGTCTTGCCCGCGCCGTTGGGGCCGAGCAGGGCGAACACCTCGCCGTTCTGCACGGAGAAGCTCACGTCGCGGACGACGCGGTTCACGCCATAGGCAAGCACGAGGTTCTTGATGTCGAGCACGCTCAGTGCTCCTCGCCGAGATAGACGTTCACGACGTCCTTGTTGAGCCGCACCTCGTCGGCGGTGCCGGCGGTCAGCAGGGCGCCGTGATGCATGACGTAGAGGTATTCGCAGACCTCCATCATCACTTCCATGTTGTGGTCGATGATCAGGGTGGTGAGCCCGCCCTTCTGGCAGACCCTGAGATGCTCGATCAGGTCGAACGCCTCGTCGCGGCTGAAGCCGGCGAACGGCTCATCGAGCATGAGCAGCTTCGGCGCGAGCGCGAGCGCCTGCGCGACCTCGGCGCGGCGGCGCTGCAGGTGGCTGAGGCTGCTCGGCAGCGCGTCGCGGTAGGGCGTCAGCGCGAAGAAGTCGAGCAGCTCGCGGGTCCGTTCGTCCTCGTCGCCGTTGAGGCCCGGATAGCTCGCGCCGGCGTCCTTTGCGGTGCCGCCCCAGATCATCGCGGTCAGGATGTTCTCGCCGACCGATTCCTCGAAGAACAGCCGGTTCTTCTGGTAGGTGCGCGCGAGGCCGGCGCGCGCCACCCTGAACGAGGGCAGGGTGTGGATCGGCTTCTTATCGAGCATGACCGACCCGCTGTCCGGGTTCTCGTGCTTGCTGACGAGGTTGACGAAGGTGGTCTTGCCGGCGCCGTTCGGGCCGATCAGGCCGACCAGGCCGCCGCGCGGCACGTCGAAGCTGACCGAGCGCACCGCCTCGACGCCGCCGAAGCGCTTGCTCAGGTCGCGGATTTCGAGGATCGGCTCCATCGCGCTACTCGCCGGCGCCCGCCTTGGCGGTGCGTGTCAGCCCGAGCGCGCCGAGCGCGAGCTTGACCAGCAGCAGGATGCCGCCCCAGATGCCGCCGCGGAAGAAGAGCACCGTGACCACGATCAGGCCGCCCAGGATGATCTGGTTCCATTTCCCGAAATCCTGGATCACCTGATCCAGGACGGTGATGAAGATCACGCCGATGACCGGGCCGAGCAGGGTTCCGGCGCCGCCGATGATCACGTAGATCACCTGCTGGAACGAGCTCCAGATCGTGAACGAGCTCGGGTCGATCGAGATCTGCATCGAGGCGTAGAGCGCGCCCGAGATCGCGGCGAACACCGCGGCGAAGACGAAGATGAACTGCTTGTAGCGCAGCACGTCGAGGCCGCGCGCCGCGGCAAGATCCTCATCCTGGCGGATGGCGTTGAGCGCGCGCCCGATATGGCCGCGCGCCACCCACCATGACGAGAACGCCGCGATGAACAGGAAGACGGCGACGATGATGTAGAAGCGCGAATTGGTGGCAAAGGCGAACTCGCCGATGGCGGGGCGCGGGATGCCGCTCGTGCCGTGCGGGCCGCCCGTGAACCACTCCCAGCTATCGAACATCAGATAGAGGAGCTGGCCGAGCGCGAGCGTGCCGATCGAGAAGTGGTAGCCGCGCAGCCGGAACAGCGGGAAGGAGAAGACATAGGCGAGCGCGCCGGTGATGACGACCGAGATGGGGAGCGCGGCCCAGAAATCGATCTCGAAGCGCTGCACCGTCAGATTGCCGACCACATAAGCGCCGACCCCGACGAAGCCGCCTTGGCCCATCGCGAGATAACCCATATGCCCCATCAGGAGGCCGAACGGGATGACCGCGATCATGGCGGTGCCGGCGCTGATCAGCAGCCGGAGATGGTAGTTGTTGTCGATGGTGAGCCAGAGCACGACGAGGATGGCGGCGATGACCAGCCAGCCGATCGTCGCCCTCAGCGCCTTCGAGCCGAAGACCTGCGCCATCACGCCCGCCTGCCGGGGAGGCCGAAGAGGCCCTGCGGCCTGATCATCAAAATGACGAGAAGCACGGCGAAGGGCACCAGGTCGCCGAGCTTGGAGCCGACGTAGAAGACCGTCAGGTTGTAGAGGATGCCGAGGATCAGGCCGGCGATGATGGCGCCGCCCAGGCTCCCCATGCCGCCGAAGACGATGATGATGAGCGCCATGAGCAGGGGCTGGAAGCCCATGTCGGGACGCACGTTGAAGAGGCCGCCGAGCATCGCGCCCGCGGCGCCGCCGAGCGCGCCGCCGAGGAAGAAGACGATGGCCGCGACGCGGCGCTTGCGGATGCCCATGAGCGCCGCCGTTTCCTCGCCCTGCGCGGTCGCGCGCATGGTGCGGCCGAGATGAGTGCGATAGACGACATAGTAGAGCGCCGCGAACAGCGCGAGCGTGATGGCGATGGTGACGATGCGTGCGCCGTCGATCCGGATGTCTTGGCCTAGATGCAGTGCCCAGTTCTCGCCCGGCATGTCGACGGGGCGGGCCTCGAAGTCACCCCAGATGCGCAGCGCGACGGTGCCGAGGATCATGTAGACGCCGAGCGAGGCCAATAGCTGGTCGGTCAGCGGCCGCGTCTGCAGGAAACGGAAGACTGAGGTTTCCAGCGCGATGCCGAGCAGGCCCATCGCCAGCATGGCGGCGAAAAAGCCGACGAAGAAATGGGTGCCGAGCTGGGTCGCGACGACGTAGCAGGTGAAGCCGCCCAGCATGATGAGCTGGCCATGCGCCAGGTTGATGACCCGGTACACGCCGAAGATGAGCGCGAGGCCGGCCGCGGCCACGGCCAGGTTCATGCCGTAGGACGTGCCGTAGATCAGCTGCTGAGCGAACGCTGTCAACGGATGGTTCTCTCGGCCCTCGGGCGGGTCATGCGGCGCGCGCGGGTGCGGTCAATGGCGACGTGAAGCGGAGGAGGGCGCGGCGGCGCCGCTTCACGAGGAAGGACGCCGCCGCGTTCTATCGAGGCTCAGCCGAAGTCAGGCGCTGGCCGTCTCGCGCTCACTTCGGCAGCTTGTCGCCGTACACGTATGGGCCGTAGAACAGCTCGTCGCGGTACTTGATGCCCGTGTAGAACACCTTGTCGTCCTTCACGCCGATGATGTACTCGGTGGCGAAAAGCTGGCCGGTCTTCTCGCCGGTATCCGGCCGCGTGAAGAACTCCTGGTCGGGCCCGCGCAGGCCGTTGAGCTTGAGGCCGCGCCACGCCTTCACGATCGCGTCGTTGTCCGTGATCGTGCCGGCCGCCTGGACGCCATACAGGAACCACATCGCCGCGTCATAGGCGCCGCGGTCGAACGGGCTCGACGAGCCGACCTCGGTCTCGCCGTACTTGGCGTTGTAGATCCCGACATACTTCTCGACGCGGGCCAGGGTGTCCGGGTCCTGCGCCGGGTTGTGCTCCTGCCAGCCCCAGACATAGCCGGACGACATGTTGAGGCCTTCCTTCTTCGCCAGGTCGACAAGGAACTGGAGCATCAGCACGTCGTTGCCGAGCAGGATCACCTTGCCGGACTCGAAGTCGAGGCCCTGCTTCTTCATCTCCTTCATGATGGCAAGCATGTCGGGCACGACGTACGAATCCATCATGACGATGTCGGGGCTCTGCTCCGCGAGCTTGGCGACATAGGGCGCGAAGTCGGTGGTGCCGAACGGATAGAGCACCGCATCCTCGTGCTTGTAGGCGTATTTGCTGCCGCCTTTCTCAAGGCCTTCCTGCCAGCCGATGGAGCCGTGCACGGTATAGAGCTCGTTGCGGCCGATGAATGCCGCCTTCTTGCGGCCTTCGAAGATCGCCGGATCGACGCCGTGCTCCTGCAGCTTCTCGGCGGGCTCGCTGACGAACGCCGCGATCGCGTGCTTCTCGATCACGCCGGTATCGGTGATGTCGTGGCCATACTGGCGGCCGACCGTCATCGCCGGGCTCGAGCAGATGGCGCAGATGCTGATGATCTTCTGCGGGTCGAGAATGGACGCGGCCGAAAGCAGGGCGGAATTCATGCGCGGGCCCCAGATCGCCCGGGCGTTGTCCTGCTCGACCAGGCGCGTCACAGCGTCGATCGATTTCTTGTCCTCGGAGACATCGTCATAGGCGGTCCATTCGATCGGGATTTTCTTGTCGCCGATCTTCAGGCCGCCGCCCTCGCAGGGCTGCGCCGGGATCGCCTCGACGATGCAGTCGCCCTTCATGAATTGCTCGACGGCAAGACGAACGGCGGCCTCCTCGAACAAGCCGAGGAACGACGCCGGACCCGACAGGGTGAACACCCCGCCGAACCTGAAGACGTCCTCGTCTGCAGCCTTTGCGGTCGCGCTGCCAACCGCAAGCCCCATGGCGCACGCGACGCCGATCAGGGCCTTGCCCATCGGAAACTTCATTTGGTTCCTCCCTAGCTTCCGGCAGTTCTTAAACGTTGCTCCCAGCGATGCGCAGGAATGGGGCGTGCTGCGCCGTGTCCAGCGGGTTCTCTCCTGGGCCCGCGGCCGCGACGAGACGACCACCCTGCCGCCGCTTGTAGGTTCCGCCGAGCCCGGTGCTTCTCCTCTGGGGGCTTGGCGCTCTGCTTCTCCGGCGTCCGGCCCGAGGGCAGGCTCACCGCGGCGGTTCAGTTTGTCCTACAAAATCGTCTATCACGATGCGCGACACCCTACGGGGTGTCAATCGCGTTTTCGGGTGGGATCGAGGCCCGTGCCTAGCCCCGACGACGCCGGCAATCGCGCGCTGGGCACGCCTTTCAGGCCATCGACCGCAAGGCTTGCCGGGGGCGGAGCCCTTCGACCCGAGGGCGGTCCCCAGGCTGGTTGAGGACGGCGCAGGCAACGGCAAGATGGCCGCCCGACATTCCGAAATATCGACCTCAAGGGACCGGGCCGGCGACTTGAGTATTCGCCGAGCATTCGGAGACGCCGCGTCGTTAACCAATGCTCGCCAAGGCAGCCTTCGACGGGCCCTTAAGTTACCACAAGTAACATTATGATATTTCGTGGAATGGATTGATGATTGTCACAGAATTTAGCTTGGGTACATAGGTGGCAAGCAGTATGCTCGAAGGTCTGTCAGGAAGCGGCCGTTGGCTGGGCGGAGCGGCGCGCAGGGTGTCGCATGGGACGCGGTCGCCTTGGACGCCAGCGCATCGCCCTGGTGGCGGCGCCGGATGGGCGTGCGAAGAGCGGGACCATGGCGAATCTGGTATCGAGCCTCGGGCGGGTGACTTGGGTCCAACCATCGGATTCCGAAGAGCGGCGCCGCTATCCGTTCCACGTCTATCTGAGCACGTTGTTCACGGCGCTCATCGTTGCGGCGATGGGGGTGCTCGGCTGGTACAGCTTCGACCAGATGAAGCGCGCCTCGCTGAGCGCCGGCCAGGAGATGTTCGAGAGCGTGGCAAGGTCGATCGCGCTCCAGATGGAGCAGATCAACCATTCGGCCGAGATGCTGGTGGACCTTCAATCCGATCATCCGATCGTTCGTGCCGGCGCGCTCGATGAACGGCTGGGAGGCGCCGCTTTCATGGGCGCCGCGCTCGATCACAGCCCGTTTCTTTCCGCGCTCTATGTCGGATACGGGGACGGCGAGTTCTTCATTCTGCGGTCGCTCCGTTCGTCGATCATGCGTTCGGAAGTCAATGCCCCGCCGCGCGCGCGCTATCTGGTGGAGAACGTCGAGCGCGGGATGTACGTCGCACCCAACACCACTTACGCTTTTCTGGATGATGAGTTTCAGGAGATCGCACGCCGGGACTCCGCAACCAACTTCTACGATCCGCGTCAGCGGCCGTGGTTCATGGATGCCATGCAGGCAGACGGCATCGTCCGCACCGCCCCCTATGTCTACTTCCTGTCCGAAGAAATGGGGGTGACGATCGCGCGCCGCGCGAAGGGCGGCGGCGCGGTCGTCGGTGCGGACTTCACGCTCGAAAGCTTGTCATTCGCCTTGGCCAACCAGCCGGTGCCGCGTTCCACGCAGATGGTGCTCTATACCGGTGACGGTGTCGTGCTCGCCTACCAGGAGCCCGGCGCGCTCCGGCCCGTCTCGAAGCGCGGCGAGATCAAGGTTCCGGGCCTCAGCGACCTGAACCAGCCTGCGCTTACGATGCTTGCCGTCTTGGACTGGAACGGCCGGACCAGTGTGCCGGTCGAATATGCGATCGGCGACGAGGACTGGATCGGTCGCGTCATACCGATCGAATCCGCCGGTTCCAAGATCATGCTGGCGATCACCGCGCCGCGCGGCGAAATCCTGGCCGCCGCGGAGCGCGTGCGTCGCGACAGCTTCCTGATCGCCGGCCTGGCCGTGGCGGGCGCCGCCTTGCTGGCGATCGGGCTCTCCGTGCTCGTCAGTCGGAAAATGCGTGCGCTCGCCGGTGCAGCGCGTGCAATCCGCGCTTTCGACTTCGCCAAGCCCATCGGGGTGGCGTCCTTCATCCGTGAGATCGACGACCTTGCGATGGCGATGCAGTCGATGAAGACGACGATTCACAAGTTCCTCAAAATCGGCAGTGCGCTGGAGGCTGAGCGCGACTACGGGCCGCTGCTTCAGCTCGTCCTGAGCGAACTGACGGGCATCGTCAATGCCACGGCCGGGGTGATCTACCTGGTCGACGACGATGACACGAAGTTGGAGCCGGTCAGCGCCATCAGCGCCGCCGGCGTCGAGGACTCGGCCATCGTCTCGAACCTGCCGGCGATGCGCCTCGCCCGTGACGGCAATGGCGACGGAGGCTTGCCGGCATTCGCGTTTCGCAATCGGGGGGTGGAAAGCCTGGTCGCCACGACGAGCGATGCGCGCATCGAGGGGCTGGGGCTCGGGCCGCTGCTGGGCGTTGCGGAGGAGACCCGGGTGGCGCTCCTCGCCGTGCCGCTGGTCAATCGCCGCAACGATCCGATCGGGGTCCTGCTGCTTGCCGACAGCGGTCCGCAGGCACTCGACATGGCGGACAAGCGCCTGGCCCTCATACGCGCGCTGTCGGGCATTGCCGGCGTCGCCATCGAGAACAGCCAGCTCTTCAAGGCGCAGAAGGATCTCTTCGATGCCGTCGTCAAGATCCAGGCGAACGCGATCGACGCGAAATCGCGCTACACCTGGGGGCACTGCCTGCGCGTGCCGGTGCTGACCAAGATGCTGGCCGAGGAGACCTGCCGCACCCAGAGCGGACCGTTCCGCGACTTCAACCTGTCGCCCGAACAGTGGGAGGCGCTCGACCTCGCTGCTTGGCTGCACGATTGCGGCAAGGTGACCACGCCCGAATTCGTGGTGGACAAGGCGACCAAGCTCGAAACCGTCTACGACCGCATCCACGAGGTGCGCATGCGCTTCGAGGTGCTCAAGCGCGATGCCGAGATCGAGCATTGGAAGGCGATCGCGAACGGCTCGGACCCTGCAATCGAGCGGCGGCGGTTGCAGGCCCGCTGGGCCGAGCTCGACGAGGAGTTCGCCCTGGTCGCGCACTGCAACGAAGGCAGCGAGTTCACCTCGCCCGAGGTCATCGCGCGCATCCGGCGCGTCGGCGAGCGACGCTGGCTGCGCACGCTCGACGACCGCATCGGCATTTCGTGGGAGGAACGCCTGCGCAAGCAGCGCACCCCGGCGTCGCCTCTGCCGGTGCTCGAGCCGCTGCTCGCCGACCGGGCGGAACATATCATCCATTGGGCAGACGGCGAACGGCTCGCTGCGGACAATGCCTGGGGCATCCGCATGGCCATACCGGAGCACAAGTACAATCGGGGCGAGATATACAACCTGTCGATCGCGCGCGGCACGCTCAACAACGAGGAGCGCTTCAAGATCAACGACCACATCATCCAGACCATCGTCATGCTCGAGAGCCTGCCCTTCCCGAAGCATCTCAGGAACGTGCCCGAGATGGCGGGCGGCCATCACGAGAAGATGGACGGCACCGGCTATCCCAAGCGCCTCAAGGCGTGCGAAATGTCGGTGCCGGCGCGCATGATGGCGATCGCCGACGTGTTCGAGGCGTTGACCGCGGGCGACCGTCCCTACAAGAAGGCCAAGCATCTCAGCGAGGCGATCGCCATCATCGGCAACATGAAGCGGGACGGCCATCTCGACCCGGACCTGGTCGATCTGTTCCTCACCAGCGGCGTGTGGCGCGCCTATGCCGAGCGCTTCCTGTCGCGCGAGCAGATCGACGAGCCCGACCTCGACAAGGTGCTCGCCATCCGACCGGCGGCCTGACCGCGACAGGCGAATCTCAGAGTCCGATCTGAAAGCCGCGGCTGCTGCATTGCCGACGGATTCCAGAATTCATGGCGTTCAACGCATGACCGGGTTGGTTCCGCTCAACGCGGAGCGTACCGAGAGGGCATGGAGCCCTCGACGGATGACCCGTGACGCCAGCCCTGGAGCGTTGGGCCCATGCGCATCACACGGACAACCTTGTTGCGAGGCTTCCTGCTGCTATCGATCGCTGCCGGCCTTGGCGGCTGCCTGTACGGCCCCTATCAATCTCCTCACCGCGCCAGCGTCGCCGTGGTGAAGCCGGCGCCGCACTACTACTACGCCGCGCCGAAGAAGCAGCATCACGGCAACTACTATTGGGGCCAGCACCAGCAACGAAAGCGGTGGTATCGCCATTGATGGTGCCGCGCGGCAATCGCTGACGCCGGATCCGGTCAGGTTGGGTCAACCTGATCGGATCGCGCTCCGGGCCGCCGTCTCGATGGCGGCTTCGCCCGGCGTCGGGGCTTAAAGCCGGTCGATCACCCGGCCTGCCGGCAGCACCATGTCGTAGACCATGTGGGTCGCGCCCTTGATCCGCTTGACCGGGAAGCGGTTCCACGGGTCGAGCGAAGAGCGCTCGGCGAACGCGATGTCGCCGGTGCCTTCCCAGGCGTCGTGCAGGGTGATCTCGACATTGGTCTCGACGATCTCCGCGCATAGCGGGCGGTTGGTCTGCATGTCGGCGGCCGGCAGAATTCGCAGGCTGCACGCGACCGAGATCGGCTTGACCTCCTTGCCGGCCGGGCGCTCGGGGCGCACCACCGCGCTCGCCAGGCGGATGTCCTTCGGCCGCTCCAGATAGCCGTAGATCATGTCGCGCTCGAGCTTGTATTCGATCGAGGCGAGCTTCTTCGGATAACCCCAGATCTCGCGGCCCGCCAGCATCGGCGGCTCGGTATCGACCATGATCTGCTGGATGTAGACCATCGGCTTGCCCTTGTGCTCGACCATCAGGCTGAGGATCGCTTCCTTGTAGGGGCCGAAGGTCGACCACGGATAGTCGAAGAACGAGAGCGCGGCGGTCGCCGGCTCGCGCAGGGTGAGCGGCGCGGGCAGCGCGTCGGCCGCGGCGTCCGCGTCGGTCTCGAAGGCGACGCCGATCGCCTGCACGTTTTTGTAGTAATAGGGCGGCGGCTGATAGGCCGGCGCGTCCGCCGGCATGGTGTGACCGATGGTATCCAGCGTAAGCCGTCCCTGCGTGGCCATGGCGGGAGCCTCCTCTTGCTCGTCCCGGCGCGCTCGTCCGCGCGATCCAGGCGGCAGTCTGTGGCATCGCCTCCCCGGAAGTCCAGCACGCCGCGTTCCGCCTTCCCGGCAATTGCGCTAGCATGGCGTGCACAACGCAGGGGGTGGTGGACATGGCGATCGAGAATCTACGCGAGGTGCTCCAGCAGGCCTTCGACGAGAGCACGCGCATCTACCGCGAGCGCGGCTTCCAGCGCCGTATCGGCTTCGGCCGGAAGCCGGCACTGATCAGCGTCGATCTCGCCAACGCCTGGACCCGGCCGGGCAACCCGTTCACCTGCGAGGATATCGACGACCGGATCATCCCCGGCATGCAGCGGCTCCTGAAGGCCTGCCGCGACAACGGACATGTGGTGGTCCACGTCACCACCGCCTACCAGATCACCGACCGCGACAATCCCAACACCGACATGGGCCTGTGGCACCGCAAGATCCCGGTCGAGGCGGTTGATCTCAAGGACGAGCATCTGTGGGCGATCGATTCCCGGATCGCGCCAGTCGAGGGCGAATACGTCATGCTCAAGAAGCGCGCCAGCTCGTTCAGCGGCACGCCGCTCTCGGGCTATCTGCGCGCCGCCGGCGTGGACACCATCCTCGTCACCGGCGTCACCGCGACCGCCTGCGTGCGCACCACGATCTGCGATGGGCTGCAGGAAGGCTTCCGCACCATCGCGATCCGCGAGTGCATCGGCGATCGGGTGCCTGGTGCCGTGGAGTGGAACCTGTTCGACATCGACGCGAAGTTCGCCGACGTCGAATCCGTGGATACCTGCGTCGAGTACCTGAACACCGTCAACCGCCGCAACGCCGCCGCCGACGGCTGAGCGGCTGCGGCATCATCTCTTGCGGGGAGATTTCTTTCCGGTGCCGGCCGCGCCCAGGACGAGCCGCTTGGCGCTCAGCACCTCGCCGAGCCGGTTCCTCTCGCCGTCGGTCATGTTCTCTTCCTCGGCGACGGAGAGCTCGCGCGCATCCAGCTCCCAGCGTTCGAGGATCGACAGCTTCTGCTCTGCCGTCAGCCGCGTGTCGATGGCGACGTCCGTGGGCGAATCGAACACCCGGGAGGGATCGCTGAGCGCTGCGGCCATCAGCTTGTCGAGGTCGGCTTGCATCCTGGCTACCTCCCATTGTCCGTGAAGGCAACGAGGCAGGGTTGAGGACGGTTCCTTCGACGCCAAGCGGCTGTGCTGGCCCGCCTCGTCCGTATCCAGAGCGAACCGTACTTGATTTACGCGGCGCGACGCCACAGGGTTTGGCCGCCGTCGGTGGCGCGTGATAGGAGGTTTGGGATGGTTCCCGAATTGCACCCGCAATGGCGAGGCCTCGACCTCGCGGACCTGCTCCTGAAAGGAGCGGCGTTCGTCAACATGGACGCGCAGAACGGCATCCTCTCGCCGGACGGCGTCCTGCGCCATGAGAACATCTGGCGGGGTGCACGCGAGCCAGGCGGCAGCCTCTACAATATCCTCAGGCTGGCGGCGGCGTGCCGGTCGCTCGACATGCTCTTCCTCTGGCTGCGTTACGACCGTTTCATCGGCGAGCGCGAGCCGAAATCGGCCATGGACGCCGTGCAATATCGCGCCTGGAACGACACTTACGAGGGCGATGCGGCGCGCAAGGCCTGGGAGTGCGACCTCGTCGATGACGTCAAGGCGATCCTGCGGCCCGACGACTACACGCTGGTCTACCCGGCCTGGTCGATCTTCACCGGCACGCCGGTCGAGCGCTGGCTCGCCCAGTTCGGCGCCCGCACCCTGGTGGTCTCCGGCTATCACACGGATTGGTGCGTCGAGATGGCGACGCGCGTGTCGCGCGACATCGGGCTCATGCCGATCGTGGTCGGCGATGCCTGCGGCACCACCCACCTCCTGCACGAGCAGACGCTCGCGCAGATCAACGACTGCTATGCCCCCGTAGTCTCGACCGACGTCATGATCGCCGCGGTCGAACGCGCGCGACAGCGCAACGAGCGCGCAGCGTGAGCGCCTTTTATCTGAGTGAGGACCAGGAGCGCCTGAAGGCCCGGGCGCGGGCGTTCGCGCTTGACGCGGTGGCGCCCTGCGTCGCCGAGATGGACCGCACCAACGCGTACCCATTCGCGCTGGTGCACCGGATGGCCGCCGAGGGCTTCATGGGCCTGACTCTGCCGCGCCAATATGGCGGCGGCGGCCGGCCGCTGATCGACGCGCTCCTGGTCGTCGAGGAGCTCGCCAAGGTCTGCGGCACGGTCGCGCGCATCTGCGTCGATGCCAACACGGCGGTGCAGAAGGCGATCGTTGCCTACGGCAACGAGGCGCAGAAGGCGCGCTATCTGCCGCCGGTCGTTGCCGGCGACAAGCCGGCCATCGCGATCACAGAGCCCGAGGCCGGCTCGGCCGCCACCTCGCTCAGCACCAGTGCGGTGCGCGACGGCGACGACTTCATCCTGAACGGCGAGAAGCGCTGGATCACCGGCGCGGGCGCGACCGATCTCTACCTGGTCTTCGCGCGCTTCGACGGCCGGCCCGGCGCCGAAGGCATCGGCGCGCTGCTGGTGGAGGCCACGACGCCCGGACTCTCCGTGCCCAAGGTCCGCGTGATGATGGGCGTACGCGGCATGCCGGAGGGCGATGTCGTGTTCGCCGATTGCCGGGTGCCCGCGGCGAACCTGCTGGTCGGGCCGGGCGACGGCTTCCGCAAGCTGATGGCCGCCTACAACCTGCAGCGGCTGGGCGCGGCCACGGTTGCGCTCGGCGTGGCGCAGGGCGCGTTCGACCTGGCGGCGCGCTACGCCACCGAGCGGCGCCAGTTCGGCCGGCCGATCGGCGATTTCCAAGGCATCCAATGGATGCTCGCGGATATGCACATCCAGCTTGAAGCCGCGCGTCTGCTGATCCACCGGGCGGCGCTGAACGCGCGCGACGGCTTCCCCGACAAGGTCGAGGCCGCCATCGCCAAGGTTCACGCCGCCGAGATGGCGATCAAGGTCACCAACGACGCGCTGCAGATCCACGGCGCGGCGGGCTATTCCTGCGACCTGCCGCTCGAGCGGATGGCACGCGACGCGCGCATGTTCGCGATCGGCGGCGGCACCGCGCAGGTGCAGCGCAACCTGATCGGCGGGGCGATCCTCGATCGCGCCGCGCGCCGCAACGACCCGGAAGCCGCGGACTGAACGGCTTCCCGCCGCGTATCCATGGCTCGGCCGGTGCGGGCGTACGCTGTGGATACGGGGAACAACGCACTCGGCCTGACGTTTCTTCAATGTTCGACGCCGATTGCTGTTCTCGGTCTCTCAATGTGGATCAGGGTCGTATTCGCCATATTGCTATGCGCCGCGCTGGCCGGATGCGGCGTGGTGGCCGCGCCGTGCCGCGTCACATCGGCGGGCTTGAAGATGGTTCCGCTCGTCGGCCACCCTGCCGCGGCACCCACGGATGCTTGTGCCGAGGTGATCGACCCTTGAGACAGCGAGGATCGGGGCCGTAAGCGACAGGAGGGTCAGACGCGCGACGCGCCGTGATAGAGCGTCGCCGCATGCTTCGCTTCGGCGAAGAACAGCCAGCGCTCGATGGCAATGCCGAGCGCCATCAGGATCACCGCCACGACGACAAGAGCGAGCGAGACGCTGTTCGGCAGCAGCGCACCCAGAATCAGGCAGAGGAGCGGGGCGAGGAAGCCGAAGGCGAGCGTCGCCCGACGCAGCGCGCGCGCATGCCGCCGCGCGATGGCGAAGCCCATCTCGTGCATGATGTAGCTGCGCCCGGTGCTCGGCGCCTCGAATTGGCGCACCTTGCCGAAGCGGCCGAGCCCGGTCGCGGCTTCCGCGGTCTGGCCGGCGTCCTGCGTGTCGAGCCGCCGCCAATAGGCGAGCTTGAGGGCGAGGCCGACGAGAGCCAGGCCGACGGCAAGCCAGAAGAACGCGCCGAGCGCCCCTGAGTCCGTGGCGACGCCGAGGAAGACGAGCAGAAGCGCGCCCGTCATCAAGGCCAAGGCGAGGTAGCTCGCCGGCACCAGGATGGTGTGCCAGGCGAAGATCGCGCGCAGCGATGCGTAGATCATGCCGGTGCAATAGATGGTCGCGAGCGCGACGAGAAGCGCGGCCGCGCCGAGCGCATGGACCCCGGCGTTGCCCTCCTTCGTGAAGATCCAGCCGAGATAGGCGAGGCCGAGAGGGTAGCTCGCGAGCGCGAGCAGCGCCTCGCGGCTGAGCCAGGAGCTGCGCCATTGGGTAAGCGCCAGCAGCATGCGCTCCGGGTGGCCGAGATGGAAGGTGGAGCCGATCAGCCCGGCGGTGATCAGCACATAGGCGATGCCGAAGCCGGCGCCGAGCAGCGCGGCGTCGGTGCCGATCAGGCCGCCCATATGGCCCGCGATCAAGAGGACGAGCAGCCCGAAGCCGGCGCCCGAGGTGGTGGTGAAGACGATGATGGAGGCGGTCGGGCGCACGGGGCGTACGACGCTCGCTAGCGCACGAAGAGGCGCTCGGCCCAGCGCGCGACGAACCCTGCAAGCCCGGTTTCTTCGGGCACCTCAGAATCATCCGGGATGGTACCGCCGTCGCCCGCCTTCGGACGCGGCGGCAGATAGCGGTTGACCGGCTTGCAGCCTTGCTCGGGCAAAAGCGCGTAACCGTCGCGCGCGGCGACCAGCCGGCTGACACCGGAGTTCGGATCGCCGAGGTCGCCGAAGCTGCGCGCGCCGGTCGGGCAGGCCAGCACGCAGGCCGGGGCGCGCCGATCCTCCGGCAGGTTCTCGTTGTAAATGCGGTCGATGCACAGCGTGCATTTCTTCATCACGCCGGCATCGTCGTCGTATTCGCGCGCGCCATAGGGGCAGGCCCAGGCGCAAAGCTGGCAGCCGATGCAGGCATCCTGGTTGACCAGCACGATGCCGTCTTCCGTGCGCTTGTAGGATGCGCCGGTCGGGCAGACGGTGACGCAGGGCGCCTCCTCGCAATGCAGGCAGCTGCGCGGGAAGTGCACCAGGCGCGCGCTGCCGTCCTCCCCGGTCACCTCGAAGCTGTGGACGCGGTTGAGCCAGACGCCGCGCGGCTCCGCCCCATGCGGCTCCCAGTCGGTGAGCGGCGCCGGGTAGCCGCCGGTGTTCCATTCCTTGCAGCTCACCGCGCAGGCATGGCAGCCGACGCAGATATCGAGGTCGATGACGAGGCCGAGCTTGGTCGCCGAGGGCGAGCGGGGCAGGGAGGTCATGCGGCGCCGGCCCTACTCGATGCGCGAACGGCCGAGGCCGATCCACTCGCTGAACCGCGCCGGTCCTTTTGTTGGAGACGGTGTCCGGTTGAACTTGCGTCCATAGCGCTGCACCGCGACCGGCACGGGCGGATGCGGCAGCGGCGCGACCGCTTCCGGGTGCGGCACGGTCTCGCCATATTCCTCGGCCGCGCACTTCTCGAGGGCGACGCGCAGATCGTACCAGGCGGCCTGGCCCGTGATCGGGTCGGCGTTCGCCTCGGCGGCGCCGTCCGCGCCGGTATCGAAGACATCCGGGATCAGGTGGTTGAGCAGGAAGCCTTGATGGGATTCTGGCGAGGCCGGGTCGAGGCCCCAGGCGCCGGCGCGCTTGCCGATGGCGTTCCAGGTCCACACCGTGTCGCGGTTCATCGCCCGCATGGTCTTGATCTGGGCCTTGACCCGGCCGTGGGCGGATTTGATCCACACCCAGTCCTCGTCCTTCAGGCCGAGCGCCGACGCGGTGTCGGGGTGGACGTATAGCCAGTTGCGCGTCGTGATCTGGCGCAGCCAGGCGTTCTGCGAACCCCAGGCGTGATACATGTGCATCGGCCGCTGAGTCACGGCGTGCAGCGGGAAGCGGGCGCCATCATCGTGTGCCTCGGCGAGCGGCGGATACCAGAACGGCAGGGGATCGAAATAGCGCTCGATGCGCGGCCGCAGGCGTTCGGGCGGCAGGTGTGAGCCATGGCCGCGCGCGGCGAGCCTGAAGCGTTGCAGCGGTTCGAGATAGAGCTGGAAGACGATCGGCTTCGCCTCCGCGATCCAGCCCATGCTCGCCGCATATTCGAGATAGGCCTTGTTGGCGTGCTTGAGATAGCGCCGCTCCGGCCCGAGATCGTGATGCCAGAAGCAGCCGTTCTCGATGTAGCGTTCGAGCTGGCGCGGGTTCGGCGCGCCGCGGCCATGCTCGTCGCCCGCCGCGCCGCGCCAGCCGGCCAGCATGCCGATGCCCGGGCTGCGCTCGTGCCGCACCATGTAGTCCACATAGCCGCCCGCATAGAGCGGCAGGCCCTTGTCGTCGACCATGCCGGGCAGGCCGAGCCGCGCGCCGAGGTCGAGCAGCACGTCCTGGAACGGCCGCACGTCGCGGTCGCACGGCACGACCGGGCGGCGCACCGCATCGGCCGGCCCGTGGCCGCTGCTGATCGGGCGGTCGTGCAGCGAGATGCAGTCCCAGCGTTCGAGATAGGTGGTGTCGGGCAGCACGAGGTCGGCATAGGCCACCGTCTCGGAATGATAGGCGTCGGAATAGATGATGCGCGGGATGCGATACGTGCCGTCGTCGTTCCTGTCGGTCAGGTAGCGGTGGGTATCGTCTAGAGCCATCGCGCTGTTCCAGCCCATGTTCGCCATGTAGAGGAACAGCACGTCGATCGGGTAGGGGTCGCCCGCCCAGGCGTCGCGCAGCACCAGGTGAAGCGCGCCGTGCGCGGCGAACGGATGCTCCCAGCTATAGGCGCGGTCGATGCGCGTCGGCCGGCCTGCATCGTCCACCAGCAGGTGCTCGGGCGCGGTCGGCCAGCCGAGCGGCATGTCGTGCAGCGGCTCACCCGGCGCGATGTGCTGCCCGCCCGGCTGGCGGCCCGGCGGCGAGGCGCGCGGGCAGGACGGCTTGGCGACGTAGCCGCCCGGCACGTCCACCGAGCCGAGCAGCACCTGGAGGAGATGTAAAGCGCGGCAGGTCTGGAAGCCGTTGCCGTGCGCCGAGATGCCCCGCATGGCATGGAACGAGACGGGCCGCCCGATGACCTGCTCATGGCGCCGGCCGGCCCAATCGGTCCACGCGATCGGCAGGGTGATGGTCCGTTCGAACGCGGTCTCGGCCAGCTCGCGCGCTATGCGCCGGATGGTGCCGGCGTCGATGCCGACGGCCGGGGCGACCGTCTCCGGTGCGTACTCGTCGGCCAGATAGCGTTCGAGCATCAGCTCGAAGGCAGGCCGCGCCCGGCGGCCGTCCGGCAGCACGCGCACGCCGACCAGCGCCGGCGCGATCTCCGGCTCCAGCGCGTTCGCCAGCGCGCCGCGCCTGGTGTCGAAGGCGAGCGGATGGCCGGCCTCGTCGCGCGCGAACATGCCGTCCTCCGCGCCGCCCGGATCGTCGATCACCAGCCAGGGGGCGTTGGTGTAGCGCACCAGGTAGTCGGCATCGATACGGTCGTTGCGCAGCAGCTCATGCACCAGCGCGAGTACGAACAGCCCGTCGGTGCCAGGCCTGATGCCGAGCCATTCGTCGGCGATCGCCGAATAGCCGGTGCAGACGGGATTGACCGAGACGATCTTGGCTTGGCGCTTCGACTTGAGGCTGCCGAGGCCGATCTTGATCGGGTTCGAGCCGTGGTCCTCGCACACGCCGAACAGCATCAGATAGCGCGTGTGCTCCCAATCCGGCTCGCCGAACTCCCAGAACGAGCTGCCGATGGTATAGAGCCCGGCCGCCGCCATGTTGACCGAGCAGAAGCCGCCATGCGCGGCATAGTTGGGCGTGCCGTACTGCTTGGCCCACCAGCCGGTCAGCGCCTGCGACTGGTCGCGCCCGGTGAAGAAGGCGAGCTTCCGCGGGTCGGTCCGGCGCACCTCGCCGAGCCATTCGACCGCGAGCGCCAGCGCTTCGTCCCAACTGATCTCCTTGAAGCGGCCTTCGCCGCGCTCGCCGACCCGGAGCAGCGGCGCGCGCAGCCGCGCGGGCGAGCGGTGCTGCATGATGCCGGCGGCGCCCTTGGCGCACAGCACGCCCCGGTTCACCGGATGGTCCGGGTTGCCTTCGATGTAGCGCACCCGCCCGCCATCGAGATGCACGCGGATGCCGCAGCGGCAGGCACACATGTAGCAGGTCGTGGTCTTGATCTCGTCCGACACCTTGGGCGAGGTCGGGACCGAGGGTTCGGTCGGGAACAGGAACGAGCGCAGATCGACCACGGGCGTCTCGGTATGCTCGGCGAGGTTGCGGGATCGGGCCGACCGCTGCGGCCTGGCGCGCTCGACGATCGCTCGTCGAGTCCGCCGGCGATGTTAGTGCGCCAGGACAGATTATACAAGAAACGGATGTATTTTTTGGACGGCTAGTACTGCACGCGCTGGGTCAGCGCGCCATCGACGATCAGGTTCGTGCCCGTGATGAAGCTGGCCGCCGGGCTGGCCAGGAAGACGACCGCCTTGGCCACCTCGTCCGGCGTCCCCATGCGCCCCATCGGATTGCGCGACAGCGCCATCTTATAGACCTCCGGCGCGTGCTGGCGGCGCTGGTCCCACACGCCGCCGTCGAAATAGATCGTGCCGGGCGACACGCTGTTGACGCGAACCCGCTTGGGCGCGAGCGCATGCGCGAGGTTCGCCATGTAGTTGACGAGCGCGGCCTTGACCGAGTTGTACGGCCGCACCCCGCCGAAGCTCTCGACCGCGGCGGTGCTCGCGATGGCGACGATCGAGGCGGCGGCGGACTTTTCGAGATAGGGCAGGGCGGCTTCGACGGTGCGCACCGTCGCCAGCACGTCCACCTCGAAGCCGAGGCGCCAGGATTTCTCATCGGGCGCGACCGCGCCACCGAGCGCGCTGACGTTCGGCACCAGGATGTCGAGGCCGCCGAGCGCGTCCACGGCCTTGGCGATCCAGGCGCGGAACGACGCGTCCGCGGTCACGTCGACGGCGTCACCGATCGCCGTCACGCCGCGATCCGCAAGCGCCGCCACCGTCGCCTTTACCTGGGCCGCATCGCGCGCGCAGACGGCGACGTGGCAGCCTTCATCGGCGAGCCGTTCGGCGATCGCGCGCCCGATGCCGCGCGTGCCGCCGGTGACGATGGCGCGCTTGCCGCGCAGCTCCAGGTCCATGACGGCTCAGCTATAGAGACGCTTGGTGGCGATCCTGGCGCCTTCGCTAAGCATCTGCAGCTTCGTCCACACCACGTCCTCGGCCACCATGACGTAGTTGGCGAAGGTGCTGAAACCGCAATCGGTGCCCGCGACGACGCGCTCCCGGTCGCCCATCACGTCGACGAACTGGCAGATCCGGTCGGCGACCGCCTCGGGATGTTCGAGATAGTTGGTGGTCACGTCGATAACCCCGGGGATCAGCACCATCGGCGCCGGCGGCGGGTTGTTCTTGATCGTGCGCCATTCGTGCTGATGGCGCGGGCAGGCGCAGGGGATGGAGAACGCCCCGACCTTGGCTCGATAGAGGATCGGCAGCAGCGGCGCGAGCTCGACATCGTCGATATGCGGCCCGTCCCAATTGCCGAAGCAGACATGCAGCCGGACCTTCTCGGCCGGGATGTTTTCGAGCGCGATGTTCATGGCCTCGATGTGCAGCTCGACGCGCTCGAGAAAATCCTTGAGCGGCCGGTCCTGGTACATGAACTGCCGCTCCATCGCGAGGTCGGGCGAATCGATCTGCAGCAGATGACCCTGAGCGACGACGTACTCGTACTCGCCCTTCAACTGCCTGGCGAGGTCGAGCACGTATTCGCGGTCGGTCGGATAGTCCGGGTTGTTCTCGGCGCGCAACATGGTGGTCGAGACGATGCCGGGCGAGGCGGCGGTGACGAAGGTCTCGGCGAACTTCTTCGGGCTGCGCTTCAGCGAGTCCGCGAAGATCGCCATCTCGAACTTGACGTCCTTGAGGTCGGGCTCGTAGGTGATCTTGGTCTGCGCTTGCGGCGCGTTCCACACGCGCGGGCGCTCCTGATCCGTGCTCCAGATGCGCTGCGTGAACATCTCCGCGTATTTCGGGAACCTCACCATGTCGGTCGGCAGCTTGCGCTGCGAGACGCCGCCCCAGCCCGACATGCGGTTGGTCACATAGGTCTGGAAGCCGACCCGCGCTTCCTCGCCGTCATTGCCGACGTCGATGCCGCTCTCGATCTGATTCCGGACGACCCAGTCGGTGGCGGCCTCGACCTCCTTGCGGAACTGCTTCTGGTCGATCTGCCTGCCGTGGTCGCGCGCGATCAGCAGGTCGGCGAGCGGCTTCGGCCGCGGCAGGCTGCCGACATGGGTGGTCAGGATTCGGTCAACGCTGGTCTTCATCGCGTGTCATCTCCCTCATGGCATCGCCGGCCCGGCCAGCCGGTCTCCCGTGGCGTGGTATTCGCCCTGGCAAGAAAGAGAGAGCCTCGGTCCGGAGGCTCTCTGTCGTGTCGACGTACTTCGCGCTGCCGCACCTATTTGATGATCTCCATCTCATGCACCTGATAGTACTGCGTCGTGTACCAGCGCCAGTTCTTGAGCCGCTTGGAGACGCCGATGCGGAAATAGGGCTCGACGCTCCAGCCGAACGCGGCCTTCTCCTGAATGCGCTGCTGCACGCCCTTGTGGTGCTCCAGCCGCTCCTGCGGGTCGAGGATGCCGGCGCCCGTCTCGATGATGCGGTCGACCTCGGGGTCGTTGAAGTTGGAGTAGTTGACCAGCGACAGCGGGCCCGAGGTGTAAACCAGGTTCACCACATAGTTGACGTCGGGCTGGATCGGGCTGTCGATCCAGAGCGCCATCTGTGCCTTCCTGGTCTGCACCAGATCGGAATGCGCGGCGACCGGCAGCTTCTTGAGATTGAGGTTGATGCCGAGCTTCGAGAGCGTGCTCTGCAGGATGAGGGCGAGGTTCTCCATTTCCGGCACGCCGGCGCTGAAGGCGAGATCGGCGGTGAAGCCGTTCTCGTAGCCGGCCTCCGCGAGCAGCGCCTTTGCCTTGTCGAGATCGAAGCCATACGGCTTCAAGTTCTCGTAGCCGGGGGTGACGCTGGAGATCACACCGTTCCAGGGCACCGCCATGCCGCGATAGACATTGTCCACGATCTGCTCGCGCGGGATCGAGTAGTTGATCGCCTGGCGCACGCGCACGTCGTCGAACGGCTTCATCTCGTTGTTGAGGGTCAGCCACATCTGGCGGTTGCCGCGCACGGCGACGCCCTCGGCAACGTCCGAACCTTCGAGCGCCATGACCTCGTCTGGCGAAAGGTCCTCCGCCATGTCGACCCGTCCCTTCTGCAGCAGCGCCAGGCGGCCGGCGGATTCGGGCACCACCAGATAGATGATCTTCTTGATCTTGGGCGGGCCGCGCCAGAAGTTCTCGTTCGCCTCCATGACCACGCGCTTGCCCGGCGTCCACTCGGTGACCTGATAGGCGCCGAAGCCGCCGCCATGGGTCGCGATCCAGTTGTCGGCATTGGGGTCATCGGCAGTCTTGTGCGCCTCGACCGCCTTCGAATCGTGCCATGACTGGTAATAGTTGGTCAGGCCGGGGCAGCCGAGCGGCATCGGCGTCGCGTTGGTCAGCTGTACCGTATATTTGTCGATCTTCTTCCAATCCGCTTCGTGCAGGTTGAGCAGGCGGTTGATCAGGAAATAGATGACCGGGTTCTTGCGTTCGCGCTCGATGCGCCAGATCACGTCGTCGGCCGTGAACTCGTTGCCGTAGGCCGACATCACGCCGGGGCGGATGTGCATGGTGACGGTCTTGCCGTCCTCGGCGGTCTCGCAACTCTCCATGATGCCGCCGACCGTGTGCTGGTTGGTGTAGCCGATCGGGTAGGCATAGCCCGGCAGCTTGTCCGGGTCGAAATACTTGCCGGTGCCGTAGGGGTAGGGGCCGAATTCCCACTCGAGCCCGAGCGCGTAGAGCTGCGCGCCCATGGTCCAGGTCTGCGGTCCGATATGACGGTCGAGGTCCACGCCCTGGGGCAGGCCGGGAATGGCGATGACGATGGTGTCTTCGTCTTCCGCAGCCGTTGCGGGCTCCGATCGTCCAAAAGACGCCGCGGCGACGAAAGCGATGGCCGCCATCGTCGCCAGCAGCCGCGTCGCCACGCTGCGCATGCCGGCCTCCCTCCTCCTGGCATAGCCTGCCCTTTCCGCTGGCCGGCAAGCCGACGCAGCGCAATCGGGCCCTTCCCTTTCTGTATTTTCACGCTAACAGTCAAGCCGCGTTCGGCTCAACAAGGGAACGTGCTGCGGTGCGTCAATCAAGGTTGAGCACCGCTTTGATTTTCGTCGAGCGAAGCCCGATCGACAATGCTTGTGTCGCAGCGTGGAAAAGGAGGGGAGTTTCCCGTGACCACGCGGTCCGTCTTATGATCCTGTGGCAGGGAAGGCGCCGATGCATCGTGGCGAAGCGAGGGAACTAGCGGGGCGGAGGCGTCGCGGGTGACCGTGCTCCTGGAGGTTCGGAATCTCACCAAGGTCTTCACGGTGGGACCGCGTGCCAAGCTGGTCGCGGTCAACAATGTGTCGTTTCGCCTGGAGCGCGGCGAGACGCTCGGCTTGGTCGGCGAGAGCGGCTCGGGCAAGACCACGGTCGGCCGTTGCGTGCTGCGCCTGATAGAACCCACCGCGGGCTCGATCCTGCTCGATGGCGAGGACATTACCCGGCTCAAGGCGGAACGGCTGCGTGCCTTGCGCGCCCGCATGCAGCTCGTCTTTCAGGATCCGTTCGGTTCGCTGAACCCGCGGCTGACGGTCGCCCAGACGGTCGGCGAGCCGCTGCGTTTGCAAGGCGCCGGCAGCGAGGAGAGAAGGGGACGGGTCGCCGACATCCTGCGGCTGGTCAAGCTGGATGAGCGCTTCTTCGACTACTATCCGGCCGACCTGACGGCGAGCGAGCAGCAGCGGGTCGGCATCGCGCGCGCCCTGGTGACGCGGCCGGCGTTCGTGGTGCTGGACGAGCCGACCTCCACGCTCGACCCCTCGGCGCGCGCCGAGATTCTCGACCTGCTCGAGACCATTCAGCGTGAGACGGGCACCGCCTACCTCTTCATCTCGCACGACCTGACCTCGGTCGCCAGGCTCAGCCACCGCATCGCGATCATGTATCTCGGCCACATCGTCGAGGCGGCGCCGAGCGAGATCATCATGCGGTCGCAGCGCCATCCCTACAGCCGCGCACTGCTCTCGGCCGTACTGTTCCCCGATCCTGACCGGCGCCCCGATCCCTATGTGATCGAGGGCGAGATTCCGACCGCCATCAACCCGAAGCCGGGATGCCCGCTCTACGGCCGCTGCCCTCTTCGGGAGGATGCCTGCAGGGCCGCGGTGCCGCCGCTCAGCGAGGTCGAGCTCGATCACTTCTCCGCCTGCCTGCGTTGGAACCAGGTGGAAGCGGCGGCACCTCGATGAGCCATGGCGTCGCGATCATGAACGGAAGCACGTTCAGGAGCGAATGACGATGCGCTCGGCGATCTACATCGGCCGCCGTTTCCTGTTCCTGGTGCCGCAGATCTTCCTGATCTCGCTGATCACCTTCGTGCTGGTACGGCTGCTGCCGGGCGATCCGGCACGGCTGTCGCTGGGGCCGCTCGCGCCCGAGGAGGCGGTCCAGGCGCTGCGCGAGCAGATGAACCTCGACAAGCCGATCCTCGAGCAATACGCGATCTGGCTGCAGAACGCCTTTCGCGGCGATTTCGGCAGCTCCTGGGTCAACAACACGCATGTAGCGAATGACCTGATCGAGCGCATACCGGTCACGCTCGAGCTCATCGTGCTTGCGCTCCTGCTCGTGTTCCTGGTGCTGGTTCCGCTCGCCATCATCACCGCGAGCCGCACCCGCAACCGCGTCGTCCGCTTCTTCCGGAACATCACCTTCGGCTACGGCATGCTGGCCGGCGCGCTGCCCGACTTCCTGCTCGGCCTGGTGCTGATCTTCGTCTTCTTCACCCAGCTCGGCATCCTGCCGGGGCCGGAAGGCCGGCTCGACATCCTCGACATCGCGCCGCCCTTCGTCACCGGCTCGATCCTGATCGACACGCTGATCGAAGGCGATTTCGAGACCTTCTGGTCGGCGGTCAAGCATCTCGTCATGCCGGTGTTCACGCTCGCCTTCGTCTACGGCGCGCCGATCTTCAAGATGCTGCGCGGTCAGATGGAGATGGCGCTCGATGCCGACTACACGGCCTATGGCAAGGCGATCGGCCTCGCGCCCCGCACCATCTTCCTGCGCGCCGCGCGGATCGCGGCGGGCCCGACCATCGTCATCACCGGCGTCATCGTCATGTTCCTGCTCGGCGGCGCCGTGCTGGTCGAGACCGTGTTCAATTTCTCGGGCCTCGGGCAGTACGCCGTGCAGTCGATCATCACCGCCGACTACGCGCCGATCCAGGGTTTCGTCTCGTTCGCCGCGATCTTCACCATGCTGGTCTATCTCGCGGTCGATCTCATCCAGTTCGCCATGGACCCGCGCGTCAAGGTCGGCAGCCGGGGCGCGCAATAGCCATGTGGCTGCGCCTCAAGGTGACGGTCCGCACGCTGCCCAAATGGCAGCTCGCCGTGCTCGCCTTCTTCTTCTGCGTGATTTTCCTGACCATCTTCGGCCCCTATATCACGCCCTATCCGACCACCACGGTCGATCCGCTCTCGCGTCTCCTGCCGCCGAGCGGCGAGCACTGGTTCGGCACCGACGACAACGGCATCGACATCTTCTCGCGGGTCTTGGCCGCACCGCGCACCGACGTCGTTATCGCGGTGATCGCGACCTTCCTCTCGGTGCTGATCGGCGCGCCGCTCGGCGTCGTGATCGCGCTCTACGAGAGCCGCAAGGGCGCCGCCTCCACCGCCTTTGCCGATGTCTCCATGCGCCTCCTCGAGGTGATCCAATCGTTCCCGGTGTTCGTCTTCGCGATGGTCCTGGTCGCCGTGTTCGGCGGCAGCACCGTCAACATCATCATCGCGATCGCCTTCGTGAACACGCCGGTGTTCGTGCGGCTGGTGCGCGCCGAGGTGCTCTCGCTGATCCAGCGCCCGTTCGCGGAAGCGGCGCGTGCGGTCGGCAATTCCGAGGTGCGGCTCGGCTTCCGCCACATCCTGCCCAACGCGCTTCCGACGGTGGTGATCCAGGTCTCGGTCACGGTTGGCTTCGCGATCCTGCTGACCGCCGGGCTCAGCTTCGTCGGTGCCGGCGTCAAGCCGCCGACGCCCGAGCTCGGCAGCATGATCGCGTCCGGCGCCAAGTTCCTGATCATCGAGCAGTGGTGGCCGGCGCTGTTCCCGGGCCTCGCGCTCGGCCTCATCGTGTTCTCGTTCGGCATCTTCGGCGAGGTGCTCAACAAGGCGCTCGAGCCGCGCGCGGTGCGCGGTGTCGATCGGCGCCGCGTGGCGATCGAGGCCGAGACGGTGCGGGCGCCACCCGTGCTGCCGGTGCCGATCGTCCGGCCAGGGGCGGCCGCCGGCCCGGTGCTGGCGGTCGAGGGCGTCGGCGTCAGGCCGCATGCCCCGGGTGCACCGTTCCTGCTCGAAGATGTCTCGTTCGCGTTGCAATCGGGAGAGCGGCTCGGCATCGTCGGCGAATCGGGCTCCGGCAAGACCGTGCTGGTGAAGACCGTGCTGCAGCTCCTGCCGCCGCAGCTTCAGGTCACGGACGGCGCGATCCGCTTCGGCGAGACCGACGTGCTCGGGCTCGACGAGCGGGCCATGAGGGCGCTGCGCTCGAAGCAGATCGCGGCGATCCTGCCCAATGCCAAGTCGCAGCTCAGCCCGCTCACCACGGTCGGCGCCATGCTGCGCAGCGCGATGCTGGCCCATGAGCGGCTCTCGGCGAGGGAGGTCCGCAGCCGCTCGGTCGAGCTCCTGACCATGGTCGGCATCACCGACCCCGAGCACCGGCTGAGCGCCTATCCGCACGAGCTCTCGGGCGGCATGGCGCAGCGCGTCTGCCTTGCCCTGGCGCTGATGTACAAGCCGCGGCTGCTGGTCGCCGACGAGCCGACCTCGGGCCTAGACGTGACGATCCAGCGCCAGGTGCTCGACCTGATCCAGGCGCTCGCGCATGACGGCGGCACGGCGCAGCTCATCATCACCAGCGATCTCGGCATCGCGGCGCACTATTGCGACAAGGTGGCGCTGATGCAGGCGGGGCGCATCGTCGAGATCAACGAGACCAGGGCGCTGTTCAGGAACCCGCAACATCCCTACACTCGGCACCTCCTTTCCGGCGTGCGGGTGTGACGCGCGCAGCAACCATGGGGCAGTGATGCCACGCGAGACTTGGCGCCTTGCCAAGCCGGCGGTCGCTTCCGTCGGCGGCATCGTTTCGAGCCAGCATCATCTGGCATCTGCCATCGGTGCAAAGGTGCTTTCGGAGGGCGGCAACGCGATCGATGCCGCGCTCGCGACCAGCTTCGCGCTTGCCGCCGTCGAGCCCTGGATGAGCGGCCTCGGCGGGGGCGGCTACATGGTGGTGCGGTTCGCCGATGCGCCCGCGCCTCAGGTCGTCGAGTTCGGCATGGTGTCGCCGCAGGCGCTCGACCCGGCCGACTATCCGTTGACCGGCGCGACCGCCGGCGATCTCTTCGCCTGGCCGGGCGTGCTCGACGACCGCAACGTGCACGGCTACCACGCGATCGCGGTGCCCGGCCAGGTCGCCGGCCTCGCGCTCGCGCTCGAACGCTTCGGCAGCCGGCGCTGGGACGAGCTGCTCCAACCGGCGATCGCGCTCGCCGAGCGCGGCCTCACCGTGGACTGGTATGCGACGCTCGCGATCGCCGCCACGGCGAAGGACATGAGGCGCTATCCGGCGGCCGCCTCCCTCTATCTCCCCGACGGCCTGCCGCCGGCCGGCGAATGGAGCGGCCCGCCGCCGACGATCGGGCTGGGCAACCTCGCGAAGACGCTGCGCCGGCTCGCCGAGGCCGGACCGCGCGACTTCTACGAGGGCGAGATCGCGCGCCGCCTGGTGGCGGACCTCGCCGCGGGCGGCAGCCGCATCGCGGCAAGCGATCTCGCGGGCTACGAGGCGCGCCTCGCGGTGCCCAGCGCCGCGCGCTATCGCGATGCGACCGTCTATGCGCCGTCCGGCCTGACCGCCGGGCCGACCCTGCACGACGCGCTCGGCCGGCTCGATGCTGGCGCGTTCGCCACTGCTGCGCCGAGCGTCGAAGCCTATGTCGCCTACGCCAAGGCGCTTCACGCCGCCTATGCGCAGCGGCTCAGCGAGATGGGCGAGACGGCCCTGCCGGCGGCGTCGAGCTGCACGAGCCATATCGGCGTCGCCGACCGCCACGGCAATCTGGTCGCGCTGACCCAGACGCTGCTTTCGCCGTTCGGCGCGCGCGTGGTGCTGCCGGAGACCGGCATCCTGATGAACAACGGCATCATGTGGTTCGACCCGCGGCCCGGCGGGCCGAACTCGATCGGCCCGGCCAAGCGGCCGCTCTCCAACATGTGCCCGACGATCCTGGCGTTCGACGATGGCCGGCGCTTCGCGCTCGGCGCCTCGGGCGGGCGGCGCATCATGCCGGCGGTGATGCAGATCGTCTCGTTCCTCGCCGATTTCGGCATGACGCTGAACGACGCATTCCACACGCCGCGCCTCGACGTGAGCGGCACCGACGTCGTGACCATCGACGAGCGGCTGCCGCCGGGGCTCGCCTCCGCGCTGCCGCCGCCGCTCGGGGCGCTTGCCGTTCAGCAGGGCGCCTATCCTTCCCTGTTCGCCAATCCCAACGCGGCGGGCTGGCTGCCCGAGGAGGCGAGGGCGGTCGGCGCGGTCCACGTCGCCTCGCCGTGGTCGCAGGCCGCGCCGGGCGCTTAGGTAACCGGCAGCCACTCTCCGGCCGGCTTGAGCTTCTTCGCTTCGGGGATGATCTCCTCGCCGAAGCGGCGGATCTGGTTTTCGAGGTCGGCGAGCTTGCCGTCCCTGGTCTCCGCCATCATGCAGACCACCATCGAATAGCCGTTGTCGGCGAAACGCTTGAGGTCTTCGAGCACCTGCTCGGGCGTGCCGGTGCAGAGCCGGCGAGGGCGCGCCTTCGAGAACGGATCGTTGCCGTCGGTGACGCGCGCGCCCGACGCCGCCAGCATGTGGAACTGGCGCGTGTCCCTGCCGATCTTCTCCGCTTCCTCGCGGATGACGTCCTGCAGTCCGTTATAGCGCGCCGGGTCGCCGTGCGGGTCGAGCCAGAGCGGGTAGAGCCCGTCGCAATGGCGGATGGCGCGCTTGACGCCGGCCGGCGTCGCGCCGCCGAACACGATCTTGGGCCGCGGCTTCTGGTAGGGTTTCGGATCCATCGACAGATTCTCGAAGCGGTAGTGCTTCCCTGAGAAGCTGACCACCTCGTCGGTCCAGCAGTGCTTGTAGATTTCGATGCACTCGATGGTGCGCTGGTTGCGCTCCCCATAGGGGATCTGGACGGACTCGTACTCCTCGGCCATCCAGCCGGCCGCGACGCCGAGCATGAGCCGGCCCTTGGAGAGCTGGTCGATGGTGGCGAGCTGGCGCGCGTCGGAGAGCGGATGCCGGTAGGGCGCGATCAGGCAGCTCGTGCCGAGCTTGAGCCGCGTGGTCGAGACCGCGACCGCGCCCATGCAGACCGCGGCGTCCATCATGTTGTGGCGCGGCTGGTAGGCGCGGGTGCCGGTGATGTTCGCGGTGTGATGGCTGGTCGAGGCGCCCGGCATCGAGACGTGATCCGGGAACCACATGGAATGGAAGCCCGCAGCCTCGGCGAGCTGAGCGACGCGCACCGGCTGCATCTGCTCGACGTCGACATGGCTGAGATAGATGCTGGCGTCGTCTCGCCAGGAGAAACCGTGCGTGTTCGCGTAGAGCGCGACTTCCATGGGGGCTGCCTTTCTCGCTTCGTTCACGGGGCCGTGCCGACGGCCCTTCCAACCGGGGCCGCGAAAGTCTAGTGATTTGCCGGCCGCCGTCGAGCCCCGGCGGAAAGGAACGACGATGAGGGAGAGCCGCCATGAGCCGCCTGAAGCTGGTGCCGATGCAGCCCGACGATCCCGCGCTCGCCGACATGTTCGCGGAGGTCAGGGCGCGCGGCATCGAGGTGCCGAACGTCTACCGCACGCTCGGCCATGCGCCGCCGATGCTGCGCGCCTGGCTCGACATGGCGTGGAAGATCAGGCTCGACGCCAAGACGCCGCGCAGCCTGCGCGAGCTGGTCATCCTGCGCTGCTCGCAGGTCTCGGGCGTCAACTACGAATGGGCGCATCACGTGCCGATGGCGCTCAAGGCCGGCGTGCCCCAGGCGCAGATCGATGCGCTGAAGGACTGGCGGACGAGCAGCGCGTTCGACGCGAAGGAGAAGGCGGCGCTCCGCATCGCCGACGAGGTGACGCGGGACGGCGGCGCCTCGGCTGAGGCCATGGCCGAGCTCCAGGCGCTGTTCGGCGCGGGCGCCCAGGTCGAGCTCGTGCTGACCGCCAGCTTCTACGCCTGCGTCGGCCGCTTCCTCAACTCCTTCGCGGTCGAGCTCGAGCCGTGGTTCAAGGGGTGAGCCCTGCCTTCCAAGCTCCAAATCGTCATTGCCGGGCTTGACCCGGCAATCCAGTCTTTCGCAGAAGCCTGGATGCGCGGGTCAAGCCCGCGCATGACGATATGATGGGGCTGCCACGTCGAGCGCCGATCTGAGAGAGAAGGGAATCGCACCATGCCCATGCTCGAACGCTCGGAGGGCGCGCTCTGGTACGAGGTCATCGACATCGCGCCGCCCTGGGTCGCGCCGCGCGAGACCATCCTGTTCCTGCACGGGCTCGCCATCGATTCTGGCATCTGGGCCGGCTGGCTGCCCGCGCTGGTCGATCGCTACCGGATCGTGCGGATGGACCTGCGCAGCTTCGGCCGTTCCTTCGTGCCGGCGCCGGGGGCGGCGTGGTCGATGGCGGCGATCGCCAAGGACGTGCGCGACGTGATGGCGGCGGCCGGCATCGAGAAGGTGCACTTCGTCGGCGAATCGACCGGCGGCACGGTCGGCCTCCACCTCGCGGCCTATCAGCCCGCGTGCCTCAAGAGCCTCACCATGGTCTCGGCGGCGCACCGCGGCGGCTCGATCGGCCGCGCCAGGCAGCTCCGCGACGACGTGACCGCGCTCGGCATGGACCGCTGGTCCGAGACCCTGATGCCGCTCCGCTTCCATGAGGGCGCGATCCCGGCGCCGATGTGGCGCTGGTTCCACGACGTGCAGCGAAGCGCCGCGCCCCATGCCTGCGTCGACCTGGTCGACATGCTGGTGCAGGTGGACCTGACGGACCGCCTGCCCGAAATCGCCACGCCGACCCTCATCATCGCGCCCGACGACAGCCCCTTCGTCTCGGTCGAATCCGCGCTCGAACGCAAGCGCGCCATGCCGAACGCCCGCCTCCAGGTCATCGCGGGCGCCCGCCACGGCGTGGCGTTCAGCCACGGGGCGGCGTGTGCGGAAGCGTTGAGAGACTTCCTGACGAGATAGGCCGGCTTCGCCCGCTTCAAAAGGCGGGGCCGCCGTGTCACAGCCCGAAAATCGAAACCAGGCCGGCCTTCTGGCTCAGCGCTGTCATCGCGGCGTCGTCGGGCAGTTCCGCCGGGGCCGAGGCGGCCCGCAGCACGGACGGCAGCAGGCTGACTTCGCCGACGCTGTTCAGGAAGATGCCGGGCCGCGCGAGCACCCATTGCACGGCGCGACAGATGTCCGTCTCGTTTTCCAGCGGCTGATACCAGGTCGTGGCGTTGGGCTTGGCGCCCGCGGGCCAGGGGCCGCGCGCGACCGCCTTGATGGTCTGCACGGCGACGTCGCGTTCCTGGCAGAACTTTAGCGTCGCCTCGAAGTCCGGTCCATAGGTCGCGTGATGCGCGGCGAGCCAGTTCCACGGCATCAGCACGGAATCGAAATCGAACTGCTCCAGGCTCCGCCGGTGCATGGCGGCGACGTCCCAGCCATGCCCAGTCACGCCGATATGGCGCACGAGGCCCTGCTCGCGCGCCTCGACCGCGGCCTCCAGCGCGCCACCGGGCGAAAGCGCCCGCTCCCATTCGTCCGGGTGGGTCAGGGAATGGAGCTGCAGCAGGTCGACCCGGTCGGTGCGCAGGCGTTCGAGCGACTGGTGGATCTCGTCGCGGGCGCCCTGATAGCCGCGCTCCGCGGTCTTGGTCGCCAGGAAGAAGCGGTCGCGGTGGCGGTCCATCCACGGGCCGATCCGAAGCTCGGAATCGCCATAGCTCCGCGCCGTGTCGATATGATTGATGTCGTATTCGAGGAGCAGCTCGAAGGTGCGGTCGGCCGTCGCCTGGTCGACCCGGCCGAGCGCCGCGGCGCCGAAGATGACCGCCGAGCTCATATGGCCGGTGCGGCCGAATTTCCGTTTCTCGATGGCCATCCTGCCGTCCCCCGTCACAGCGTTTCGCCGTAGATCTCCCGTGCCGCGTGCGACGAAACATACCCCTCGCGCACGTCCTCCGCGACCAGCGCAGGGTCGCGCTGCCTGGGGTCGCCGTAACCGCCGCCGCCGGGGGCCGCGATGATCATGCGGTCGCCGGGCTTGATCGGCACGTTCGAGTATTTGCTCGGGCTGGTCTTGCCGAACGCCTCGACGATGGTCTGCCAGCGTTCGGTGTCGGCCGCGCGGTAGAGCGTCTGCCCCAGCATGCCGGGCCGGCCGCCCTCCAAGGGCCAGGCCGCCTTCTTGTGCTTGTTGGTCATCTGGCTGACCGTCACGCCGTCGAGGCAGCGGATGGTCTTGCTGAGCGAGAGGCCGCCGCGGAACCGGCCGGCGCCGCCCGAATCCTGGCGCAGCGCGAGCGCCTCGACCAGCCAGGGATAGCGCGTCTCGAACACCTCGACCGGCGTGTTGCAGCAGTTCGCGTTGATCGAGGAGGTGGCGTCGTTGCCGTCGGCGAACGGGCGGCCGCCGAAGCCGGGATAGGCGAGGTCGAAGGCGCAGATCTCGGTGCCGAGCCGCGGGTCGCGCCCGCCGAACACGAAGCAGCCGCTCGTCGTGCCCTCGGAGGCCATGATGCGCCCGGTGCCGGTCTGCGCCATCGCGCCGAGGATGGCGCAGACGATGATCGGATGGGTCTCCGAATTGCCGCCGACCTCGGAGCCCGGATAATCGACGTTCATGATCGTGCCGGCCGGCGCGATCACCTTGATCGGGCGGAAGCAGCCCGAATTGCGCGGGATCGATTCGTCGGTCAGGTGCAGCATGGCGTTGTAGGAGGCCGACCAGGCGACGCCGAGGGTCGCGTTGATCGGCCCCTTGGCCTGCGGCGAGGAGCCGGTGAAATCGATCACTGCCTCGTCGCCCTGCACGTGCACGGCGACCTTGATGGCGAAGGCGCGGTCCTCGATGCCGTCATCCTCGACCGCGTCCTCGAAGCGGTAGCAGCCATCGGGGAAGGCGGCGATCTCGGCGCGCATGCGCGCCTCAGAATAGGCGAGCAGGTCGGAAGCGGTGCGCTTGAAGGTGTCGCGGCCATAGCGCGCGACGAGCTCCGCCATGCGCCGCGCGCCGAGCTCGGCGCCCGAGATGAGGGCGCGAAGGTCGCCATAGTTGGTGCGCGGCGTGCGGACATTGGCGAGCAGCAGCTTCCATACCGCGGCGACATCCTCGCCGCGCCTGATGATCTTCACGGGCGGCACGCGCAGCCCCTCGTGGAAGATCTCGGAGGCCTCGCCCGGGAAGCCGCCCGGCACCATGCCGCCGACCTCGACCAGGTGGCCGACCGTGACCGCGAAGCCCATCAGCTCGCCCTCGACGAAGACCGGGCGGAACATGGTGTGCTCGGGCGTGTGCAGGCCGCCGCGATAGGGATCGTTGTGGACGATGACGTCGCCGTCCTCGATTTCGTCGCGGCCGATCTCGCGCACCATCGAGCGCACCAGGAGCGGCACGCCGCCGATCTGCGCCGGGCAATACTCGGCGACCGCCAGCATCTCACCCTCGGGGCTGGCGAGCGCGCAGGTGAAGTCGAGCGCCTCGCTGAACAGCGTCGAATAGGCGGTCTTCTGGACGTTGATGCCCATCTCGCGGCAGATCGCCACCATCGCCGAGCCGACGATGTTCATTGTCACCATGTCCATGACCGCATCCTTCCCTGAGCAACCGCGAACAGCTTACCATGACTCGCTCTACCGTCATTGCCGGGCTTGACTTCGCCGCAGTCGGATAGGTCGCACCGGATATTCTCCCGCACGCAAATCGTCATTGCCGGGCTTGACCCGGCAATCCAGGAATCCTCGGCAACCGCAGTGCCGTCGTCCCTGGATGCCCCGCCTGCGCGGGGCATGACGAAGGAGGGTGCGGATTGCTGCGTCGATCGCCGTTCGCCGTTCGCGGATCGTCCGGTGTCCTTCCGATCGGCTTATTGATAAGCTCGCCGGCAATCCCTACCTCGATTCCATCCGCCCGGATGGATCGGCCCCGCGAGGACGAGCGCGCCTGCCATGGCCACAAGGGACACACCGGCTGAGGCGCCGCCGCTCGATCCGTCGATCGCGCCCTCCGTCGCCGATACGGCCTCCCGCCTGAACGGCCGCGTCTCGATCACGGTCACGCTGGCGACCGCGATCGGCCTCCTGGTGCTGATCTCGGTCGGCGGCGTGCTCGGCCTCGGCATCTGGATCGCCAAGGAGAACACCTTCTCGCTGCTCAGCCGGAGCGCCCACCAGGGCATCACGGCCAATGTCGCCCAGGTCGAGCAGCATCTCGCGCCGGCGGCGGCGCAGGCGCGCTTCGTCGGCGAGCGTGTCGCGCGCGGCGAGATCGATCCCGCCGATCAGGACCGCCTCGCCCTGCTGCTGACCGGCGCGCTCGCCGCGGCGCCTCAGATCGCGGCCGTCCTCTTCATCGACCCGCAATTGCAGGCCCTCACGGTCGGCCGCAATCCGGAGAACGACAGGGTCGGCATCGAGGTCGTCGACTATGCCGCCGATCCCGTCATCCGCGAGGCCATGTCGAGGCCCGAGCCGGCGCCGAGCTGGGGACCGCCGGTCTGGCGCGACCGCTACGGCATGACCTTCCTCAACTACCTCTATCCGGTGGTGCGCGACGGCACGTTCCTCGGCGTCGTCATCTCGGTCATCTCGGTCGAGCAGTTGTCGAGCTTCGTCGCCGCGCGCGAACGCGAGACGGCGGGCACCGGCTTCATCCTCTACGGCAACGATCTGGTGCTCGCCCATGGGCGTCTGGTCGACGGCTATGCCGAGGGCTCGAACGAGCACCCCCTGCCGGCGCTCTCAGGTTTTGCCGATAGCGTGCTCGCCGCCATCTGGCAGGCCGAGGGGCATTACGATCTGGACCTCGACCTGCCCGGCGGTACCGAAGGCCATGTCATGCAGCTCGGCGGCGAGGAATATGTCTTCCTCTATCAGCGCGTCGGAGGCTTCGGGCCGCTGCCGCTCACGGTCGGCGCCTATTTCGAGGCCGCCGATGTCAGCGCCGAAGTCCGTCGCATGATGATGGCGCTCATCGTCGGTGTGGCCGCGCTGCTGGTCTCGCTGCTCGCCGCGGTCATGGTCGGCAAGCGCATCGCCAAGCCGATCGTGCGTTTCTCTGGCGCGGCGGCGCAGATTCGCGACCTCGAAATCTCCAAGGTCAGGCCGCTGGCGGGCAGCGTGTTCCGCGAGCTGAACGACCAGTCGATCGCCTTCAATTCGATGCTGCGCGCGCTGCGCTGGTTCGAGCTCTATGTGCCGCGCTCGATCGTCGAGCGGCTGGTCCGGCGCGGCTCGCTCTCGGGATCGATCTCGGACGCCCGCGAGATCACCGTCATGTTCACCGACATCGCCGGCTTCTCGGCGGTCTCCGAGGGCATGACGGCGCCCGAGGTCGCCACCTTCGTCAACCATCATTTCTCGCTGCTCGCCGCCTGCGTCGAGGCCGAGGACGGCACGGTCGACAAGTTCATCGGCGATTCGGTGATGGCGTTCTGGGGCGCGCCCGAGCACCAGCCCGACGCCGCGGCGCGCGCCTGCCGCGCCGCGCTCGCCATCCGCGATGCGATCCGCGAGGACAATCTGCGCCGCGTCGCGGCCGGCGAGCCGGCGGTGCATGTGCGCATCGGCATCCATACCGGCACGGCGACGGTTGGCAATATCGGCGCGCCGGGCCGGCTCAACTACACCATCATCGGCGACACGGTGAACGTCGGCCAGCGCCTGGAGCAGCTCGGCAAGGAGGTCGGCACGGCGGCCGACGAGGTGACGATCCTGGTCTCGGGCGACACCGCGCGGCAGCTCGGTTCGGCGTTCAAGCCGGTCGCGGCCGGCAGCTACAGGCTCAAGGGCCGCGCCGGCGAGATCGACGTCTTCCGCTTGTGAAGGCCGCGCGCGCCTTGCAGTATGCCCGGCGTTTTCCGTCGCGGCAGGCAAAGCGAGGCGCGTTTCAGGCATGATCTACGACGAGCCCATCATGCGCACGCTCGGCGACACGGCGCTCAACGTCGAGTTCGGCGACGAGAGCAGCATCGTGCTCAACTTCCGCATCCTTGCGCTGGATCATGCGATTCAAGAGCAACCGCCGAAGGGCCTGATCGAGACCAACCCGCAGGTCAGGAGCCTCGGCCTCGTCTATGACTCGCTGGTCACGACACGCGCGGCGCTCACCGGCCATGTGCGCGAGGTGCTGTCCGCGATGGGTGAGGTCGCGACGCTGCCGAGCCGGCGCGTCGTCATCCCGGCCTGGTATGACGATCCGTGGTCCAAGGAGTGCGCGGCGGCCTTCGGCGTGCCCGATAACATGCAATACATCGCCGAGTTCAACGGCATCAGCGTGGACGAGGTGATCGCGTGGCACACCGGCTGCGACTATTGGGTGACCGGCGTCGGCTTCGTGCCGGGCGCCTTCATGTCCTACGCCATGGACCCGCGCCTCAAGTTCGGCGCGCCGCTCTACCGCACGCCGCGCACCTGGACCCATGCGCGGCTGCTCAACTTCGGCGGCAACACCTCGACCATCTACCCGATCCGCTGCCCGGGCGGCGGGCAGCTCTTCGGCCGCACGCCGCTCAACATCTTCGAGCCGGCGCAGAAGAACGCGGCGTTCAGGGACGGCCCGGTGCTCGCCCGCGCCGGCGACCGGCACCGCTATGTCGCGATCACGCCCGACGAGTACCACGCGATCCGCGCGCAGGTGGAGGCCGGCAGCTACGACTACGAGATCGAGGAGGGGACCTTCGACGTGCCGGGCTATCTCGCCTGGCTGAAGACGCTGGAGGCGGAGCGTGCTTGAGGTCATCGAGCCCGGCCTTGCCACCACGGTGCAGGACATGGGCCGCCAGCACGGCCAGGCGCTCGGCATCCCGCCCTCCGGCGCGCAGGACGGCTTTGCGCTGCGCATCGCCAACCTGCTGGTCGGCAACCCGACCGGCGGGCCGCTGATCCTGCGCAACGACCCAGGCGCGGCCGGCCTCGAAATGCTGCTGATCGGGCCGAAGCTCCGCGCACTTGTCCCATGCGTGGTCGCGGTCACGGGCGTGGACATGACGCCGCTGATCGACGGCGTGCCCGCGCCTGGCTGGCAGGCGCTCGCGCTGCGCACCGGCCAGGTGCTCTCCTTCGCGCCGCCGAGGCGCGGGGCGCGCGGCTATCTCGCGGTGCATGGCGGCATCGACGTGCCGCTCTATCTCGGCAGCCGTTCCACTCACGTCAGGGGGCAATTCGGCGGCTTCGAGGGCCGGGTGCTGAAGGCCGGCGACCGCCTGCCGGTCGGCCCGGCCACGAACACTGCCGATGCGCTGGTCGGCCGCAGGCTGCGCGCGGACCTGATCCCGCGCTACGAGCCGCCGCACCGGGTGCGCGTGATCAAGGGGCCGGAGGACCACCTGTTCACCGAGGCGAGCGTCGAGACCTTCTTCGGCATCGAGTGGCGCCTGAACGCCAAGGCCGACCGTACCGGCTTCCGCTATGTCGGCCCGCAACTCGGCTTCAAGCCCGGCGAGCGGCCCGAATACCTGATCCAGGATGCCGGCGCGGATCCGTCCAACATCGTGATCGACCCGGGCGCACCGGCCGGCACGATCCAGGTGCCGTCGGGCGTCGAGCCGATCGTGCTCGGGGTGGATGCGCCGAGCATCGGCGGTTATGCCCGGATCGGCGTGGTGATCTCGATCGACATGTCGGCGGTCGGGCAGACCCGGCCGGGCGAAGCGACGCGCTTCGTGCCCGTCAGCCATGACGAGGCGGTCGCGGCGTTGCGCGCGCAGGAGGCGTTGATCACCGAGAGCAGCGTCGCGTCGGCATGATCGCCGTGGCGGCGCGTCGTGCGCTGCTGTATTGATCTCGGCATCGGGGCTGAACGAGGGGGAACGGGGGAACCGCCATGAGCACGCTCATCTCGCTGACGCTCGCCGCCAAGGCCAACAAGATTCCGGTCACGCTCGCCGACGATCACGAGACCGTCGCCAAGTTCCACGCGCTCGTGAAGAAGGCCAAGGGCAAGCTGCACTGCGACGCCGGGGCGCCCGCCGCCGTGCTCGAGGTGCCGGACGCCGCGGCCGAGAGCACGCTCGCCGTGTTGAAGGCGCTGCCCCTGATCAAGAAAGGCGTGGTGCTGGTCAAGCCCGGCGCCAAGGCAGTCCCGAAGGGCACCAAGCTCCGCTTCGATCCGGGAAAGACCAAGGTGCGCTGGGCCGCGGACTTCGACCCCAACCGGGTGAAGGTGCCGACCTACGCCTATAACGAGGTCAACTGCGGCGCCCCGGTCGAGGCGGTGTTCGGCTGGCTGATGCGCGCGCCGCGCTGGCCCGAATGGTATCCGAACTCGGCCAACGTCAAGCTGCTCTCCTATGCCGGCAAGGATTTGCAGCTCGGCATGCACTTCACCTGGAGCACCTTCGGCGTCGATGTCGATACCTATGTCGAGGAGTTCGTGCCGCCCTATCGCATCGCCTGGCGCGGCTTCCTGATGGGCTCCGAGGTGATCCACGCCTGGGTGTTCGAACGCGCCGGCGCCGGCTCTCGGCTGATCACGGAGGAGGTGCAGCGCGGCTTCGTCTGCCTGCTCGCGCGCGACTTCTTCATCCAGGGCCTCCACGAGAACCACCAGCTCTGGCTCGAGCGGCTCGCCGCCCAGGCCGAGAAGGGTATGCCAAGCTAGAAGGCGAGGCGTAAGCCATGAGCGGCGAGGCGCTGCGCGGCAATTGGAACTACCCGACGCCGATCCGCTTCGGCGCGGGCCGCATCGCGGAGCTGGCGGATGGCTGCCGCGCGCTCGGCATGGCGCGACCGCTCCTGGTCACCGATCCCGGCCTCGCTGGCACCGCCATGGTGCTGGACGCGATTGCCGCCAACGAAAGAGCCGGACTGCCGACCGGCCTCTTCGCCGAGGTCAGGCCGAACCCGACCGGCAGCAATGTCGAGGCCGGCCTCGCCGCCTATCGTGCCGGCGGGCACGACGGAGTGATCGCGTTCGGCGGCGGCAGCGCGATCGACGTCGCGAAAGCCGTGGCCCTGATGGTCGGCCAGCGCCGGCCGATCTGGGACTTCGAGGACCGCGAGGACTGGTGGACGCGGGTCGACGTCTCGGGCATGGCGCCGGTCGTCGCGGTGCCGACCACCTCCGGCACCGGCGCGGAGGTCGGCCGGGTCTCGGTCATCACCGACGAGGCTGGGCCGACCAAGAAGCTGATCTTCCACCCGCGCATGATGCCGGGCCTCGTGATCGACGACCCGGCGCTCACGCTCGGCCTGCCGCCGCACCTCACCGCCGCGACCGGCATGGACGCGCTTGCCCACAATCTCGAAGCCTATTGCGCGCAGGGCTTCCACCCGATGGCGGAGGGCATCGCGCTCGAAGGCATGCGGCTGATCAAGGATTGGCTGCCCGTTGCTGTGACGGATGGGTGGAACCTCGAGGCGCGCGCCCGCATGATGATCGCCTCCACCATGGGCGCGACCGCGTTCCAGAAGGGCCTCGGCGCGATCCACGCGCTGTCGCACCCTGTGGGTTCGCTCTACGACACCCATCATGGGCTGACCAACGCGGTCTTCATGCCCTATGTGCTGGCGTTCAACCGGCCGGCGATCGCCGAGCGCCTGACGGCGCTGGCGCGCTATCTCGGCCTGCCCTCGGCCTCGCCCGAGGCGGTCATCGAGTGGACGCTCGACCTGCGGGCGCGGATCGGCATCCCCCACACGTTGGCCGCGCTCGGCGTGCCGGAGCAGGGGCTCGCCGCGCTCGTGCCCCTCGTCCTGAACGACCAGGCCGCCGCCTGCAACCCGCGGCCGATGTCGCCCGGCGATGTCGAGGCGCTGCTGCGCTCGGCCTGGCGCGGCGAACTCTCCTAGTGCGGGCAGCGGCTCTCCAGCCTTCCGTCATTGTCGAAGCGGAGCGGAGAGGGATCGGAGACGATCTCGCCCCGCTTGCCAAGGTCCTCCGCGAGCGACGGCGAGACCAGGATCTGGTCGAGATGCAGCGTCGAGTACGCGATGCAGAGCCGCGCGTTCTCGCCGTCGGTGCGCCAGCTCGTGGCGACCGCGGTCTGGATCGCCGCCTTGTCGTCGGCCATCACGGGCGGGATGCGCACGCGCTCGGTGAAGGTCGAAGTACAGGCGTTCATGTACATGGCGTAGAGGTCGAGGTCGTCGGCGACGCCCTTGGTGATGTAGTCGGCCGCGCCGATGCCGATGGCATTGCCGTGCGCCTCGGGCGTCACGCCGAGCAGCACGAGCTTGTTGATGACGGGCTTCGGCGGGTTGGGGAGCCCGCGTATGTCGAAGCGTCCAGTGACCGCCGGATCCATGCCGACGCCCGAGATGTTCTTGCCCATGCGCTCGATCACCAACACGTCGATCTGCTGGAAGGGAAGCCGCGGGATGAAGCTCTTGGCGAGGCCGAGCAGCCGCGCGTCGGTCGCGTAGAACTGATCGGGCTCGGCGCCCTCGATCGCGGCGGGCTTCTTCTCGGCGTTCTCGACGATCGCGATGCCATAGGCGATCGGCGAATTCGCGATCGCGATGCGCGCCCATTCGGGAATCACCTCGGCATAGCCGACCGTGCCGAGCCGGTGCACGAAGCGCGCGCCCTGCGCCTTGCCGAGGCCGATCGCGACCATCTTGGTCAGCCCACTCTCGACCTCGCGATCGAACGAAGTGTGCGCCTTGACGCGGTTGATCACGATCACCGCATCGGCCTTCGCTGCGTTGGCGTCGAAATAGACCGGCAGCCCGTGCGAGGTGGTGCCGAGCCGCACCACCTCCATCGTCGCTTCGATCGGGCAGCCCATCGCCTCGGGCGTGAAGCCGAGCTCGGCGAGCAGCTTGACCTGGCCCTCGGCGACCGCGCCACCATGGCTGCCCATGGCGGGCACGATGAAGGGCGTGAAGCCCTTCTGCTTGAGCCAGGCGACCGTGGTCTTGACCACCAGCGGCTTCGACTGGATGCCGCGGCTGCCGCAGGTGACGGCGACGCGGGCGCCCGGCTTGAGCGTCACGAGCCGCTTCGACCTCTCCAGCGCGGCGACGGTCGCGGCCACGGGGTCGCTCAAGGCCGGCCCGCTCTCGTGCTTGAGGCGCGCCAGCATGACCGGCGGCAACGGTTCCTTCTCGTATTGCGGCAGGCGGATCGCGGGGAATTGCGGGCTGGCCCGGTTGCTCATGTCTGACTGGCTCTCGGCTGATGGGGGAGGGGACGCGCCATGCGTCCGGCGCACGCCCCCATAGATTAGCGCTGGAAAGCGCGGCGCGGGATCCCATTTCTTGTCCGAAATGGCGGGCCGATCAAGCCGCGGCGTCGCCTCGGCCCCGCGAAAGGAGCCCGCGCGTCGCCGAGTGGGCAGCGCGCGCGGGTTCTGCTATTTGTCCAGCCTACCTCCCCCCGTCTCAACAGGCCCGCGTCGCCGGTCGCTCGGCCGCTTCTCTGGTTCAAAGGTTCCTCGCCTCCGTGCAGCGCAAACGCATCGATATCATCGTCATCCTGGGCATGCTCATGGCGTTCGCTCCGATGGCGATCGACATGTACCTGCCCGCCTTGCCCACTCTCGAAAGCGCCTTCCAGGTGGATGCCACGCGGGTTCAGCTCACGCTCGCCGCATTCTTTATCGGCTTCGCGATCGGCCAGGCGTTCTACGGCCCCTTTGCCGATCGCTTCGGCCGGAAGCCGCCGCTCTATTTCGGGTTGGTGCTGTTCCTCGGCGCCTCCATCGCCTGCGCCTTTGCGCCGTCGATCGAGAGCCTGATCGTGTTGCGGTTCATCCAGGGGCTCGGCGCCTGCGCCAGCGTCGTGGTGGCGCGCGCCATGGTGCGCGACCTGTTCGAGCCGCGCGACGCGGCGAGGGTGTTCTCCCTCTTGATGCTGGTGTTCGGCGCCGCGCCGGTGCTCGCGCCGCTGATCGGCGGCTACATCCTGCTTGGCTTCGGCTGGCGCGAAATCTTCGTGGCGCTTGCCGTGTTCGGTTTCATCTGCTTCATCGCGGCCGCGGTGCGCCTCCCCGAATCGCAGCGGCCGGAAATGGTACAGCCGCTCCGCCTCGGCGTCGTGCTGCGCACCTATTGGCAGCTCCTGATCCACCGGCGCTACATCGGCAACGTGCTCGCCGGCGGCATCAGCATCTCCGGGCTGTTCGCGTATATCTCCGGCTCGCCGTTCGTGGTGATCGAGCTCTATCACGTCGCGGCCGAGGATTTCGGCTGGCTGTTCGGCGCCAATGCGCTCGGCCTGGTCCTGACGGCGCAGATCAACGCGCGCCTGGTCCGGCACTACCAGCCGGAAACGCTGGTGCTCTGCGGCCTCGGCCTGCAGGCGCTCGCCGGCGCGTTTCTCGTCGTGGCCGGCGCAACCGGCCTCGGCGGCCTCTACGGTATCGCCGTGCCCCTGTTCGTCTATGTCAGTTGCACGGGCGTCGTCATGCCGAACGCGACGGCGCTCGCCATGGCGCCGTTCCCGCAGATCGCCGGTGCGGCATCGGCCTTGCTCGGCACGCTGCAATTCGGCCTGGCCGCCATCGCCGCGAGCCTGGTCGGCGCCGCCCACAATGATTCCGCGCTGCCGATGGCAGGCGTCATCCTCGGCTGCGGCGGGCTCGCCTTCCTCATCTTCAGCGTCATGGTCGTGTCGCGGAGCACGACCCGCATCGTCCGGGAGTAACCGGAGCCCAGCGCCGTGTGGGAAGGCGGCAGGGGTTGGTCATCCAGGTGAACCATGGTCTAGTACGCTCTCGATCGCAGGATCGGAAGAGGGAGGGACGCATGCACAAGCTCATGATCGCCGCTGCCGTAACGTTGTACGCCAGCGTCATGGCTCTCGGCACTGCGCAGGCCGGCGCCACGCTCGATGCGGTGAAGGCGCGCGGCGAGCTCGCCTGCGGCGTGAACACCGGCCTCGAAGGCTTCGGGCGGCCGGATGACCAGGGCAATTGGAAGGGCCTCGACATCGACACCTGCAAGGCGGTCGCGGCGGTCATCCTGGGCGATCCAGCCAAGACGAAGTTCACGCCGCTCAACGCGCAGCAGCGCTTTCCCGCGCTCCAGTCCGGCGAGATCGATCTCCTGGTCCGCAACACGACGTGGACCCTGCAGCGCGACACCGCGCTCGGCTTCAATTTCGCGCCGACCACCTTCTATGACGGCCAAGGCTTCCTCGTCGCCAAGGCCGCCGACGTGGCCAGCGCGAAAGACCTCTCGGGCGCGACCGTCTGCGTCCAGCAGGGCACGACCACGGAGCTCAATCTGGCCGACTATTTCCGCCGGCACGGCATGGATCTGAAGCCGCTGCTCTTCTCCGAGCTGGCCGAGGCGGAGACCGCGTTCTTCGCCGGGCGCTGCGACGCCTTTACGGCTGACGGCTCGGCCCTTGCCTCGATCCGCGCTGCCAAGGCCGGCAACCCGGACGACTTCGTGATCCTCCCCGAGGTGATCTCTAAGGAGCCGCTCGGCCCGGTCGTGCGGCACGGCGACGACGAGTTCTTCGACATCGTGAAATGGACCGTGTTCGCTCTGATCGAGGCCGAGGAATACGGCATCACGCAGGCCAATGTCGACGAGATGAAGGGAAGCGAAGACCCGAACATCAAGCGCCTGCTCGGCGTCACGGCGGGCAATGGCGAGGCGCTCGGCCTCGACGAGGAATGGGCGGCCCGCGCCATCAAGGCGGTCGGCAACTATGGCGAGATCTTCGAGCGCAATGTCGGCAAGGGCTCGCCGCTCAAGCTGGAGCGCGGCCTGAATGCGTTGTGGACCGAAGGCGGCCTGATCTACGCGATGCCGCTCCGCTAGATGCGGGGAGACGACGAGGCCGCCCGAATATCGGCGGCCCAGACTCTTCGATCGGCCGACGCCGGCGGGACAAGCCGATGGCGCGCATGATCGACGCGAGGGACGGCACGGGGCCGGTCTCCTTCGTGCTGGCGTTCCTCGGCAGCCGGGCCGCGCGCGCGATCTTCTATCAGGTCGTGGTCATCGCGGCGGTCCTGGGCGCGGGCTACTACCTCGTCTCCAACGTGCTCGACAATCTGGCGAGCCGGAACATCGCGACCGGCTTCTCGTTCCTGGCGCGCGAGGCGGGCTTTCCGATCGCCGAGCACGCGATCGAATATTCGCCGGCCTCGACCTATGGCCGGGCCTATCTCGTCGGCATCCTCAACACACTGCAGGTCTCCGCGATCGGCATCGTGCTGGCGACGATCCTCGGCGTGGTCATCGGCGTCGCGCGGCTGTCGTCGAACTGGCTCGTAGCGAGGCTGGCCTCCGGCTATGTCGAGACCATCCGCAACACGCCGCTGGTCCTGCAGCTCTTCTTCTGGTACGCGCTGATCCTAGCGCTGCCGGGGCCCAAGCAGGCGCTCGCGCTGCTCAATGGCAGCCTGTTCATCTCCAATCGCGGCATCGACTTTCCGCTGCCCGATCTCGAGCCGGTGCATGGCTGGATGCTGGCGCTGGTCGTGCTCGGCGTCGCCGCGGTGATCGGCCTCGGCATCGTCTCGCGGCGCCGCCAGATGCGGACCGGCATGCGGCTTCCGGTGTTCTGGCTTGGCGTCGCGCTCGCCCTCGGCCCGGCGTTGATCCTCTTCTTCGCCTCGGGCATGCCGCTGACGTTCCTGGTGCCCGAACTGAAGGGATTCAACTTCGCCGGGGGCGCGAGGCTTTCGCCGGAGTTCTTCGCGCTCGTCTTCGGGCTCACGGTCTATACCGCCGCCTTCATCGCCGAGGTGGTGCGTGCCGGCATCCTTGCCGTGCCGCGCGGGCAGACCGAGGCGTCGCTCGCCGTCGGGCTGAAGCGCGGGCATGCGCTCCGCTTCGTGATCCTGCCGCAGGCGCTGCGGCTCATCGTGCCGCCGCTCACCAACCAGTACCTCAACCTCACCAAGAACTCCTCGCTCGCGGTCGCGATCGGCTACCAGGAGCTCGTCTCGATCGGCCAGACCACGATCAACCAGACCGGCCAGGCGATCGAGGGCATCGCCATGATCATGGCGGTCTACCTGACGATCAGCCTGGCGATCTCCGCCTTCATGAACTGGTACAACAAGCGGATCGCGCTGAAGGAGCGCTGAGGTGACGACGCGCGGAGACGCCGTGAAGCCCCGTTCCTTGCCGCCGCCCGCGCAGCGCGGTGCCTTGGCGTGGGTCCAGCGGAACCTGTTCAATACCTGGTACAACGCGCTCCTCACGCTGGGTGCGCTCTACCTGATCGTGATCGTCGTCAAGGCGCTGGTCGGCTGGGCGCTGGTCGATGCGGTCTGGGTCGGCACGAGCGACGATTGCCGCGCGGTCTCCGGCGAGGGCGCGTGCTGGGCGGTGGTCGCCGAGAAGCACCGCTTCATCCTGTTCGGCACCTACCCCTATGACGAGCAGTGGCGTCCGGCGCTCGCGATCATCCTGTTCATCGTCGGGGTCGCGGCATCGACCTGGCGGCGCCTGTGGTCGCGGGCGCTCGCGGTCGGCTGGCTCGTCTTCCTCGGCCTGCTCGGCCTTCTGCTCCATGGCGGGGTGCTCGGCCTGACCGCGGTGCCTACCGAGCTCTGGGGCGGCCTGCCGCTCACCATCATGCTCGCGGTGGTCGGCGTGGTCTGCTCGCTGCCGCTCGCCATCCTGCTGGCGCTCGGCCGGCGTTCGGACATGCCGCTGATCCGGGCGGTCAGCGTCGGCTATATCGAGCTGGTCCGCGGCGTGCCGCTGGTCTCGATCCTGTTCATGGCCTCGGTCATGTTCCCGCTGTTCCTGCCCGAGGGCGTCACCGTCAACAAGCTCTTGCGGGCGCAGGTCGGCATCATCCTGTTCTCGGCCGCCTATCTCGCCGAGGTCGTGCGCGGCGGCCTGCAGGCGGTGCCGAACGGCCAATACGAGGCGGCCGATTCGCTCGGCCTCGGCTATTGGCGCAAGATGCGCTTCGTGGTCCTGCCGCAGGCGCTCAAGATGGTGATCCCGCCGCTGGTCAACAGCTTCATCGCGACCTTCAAGGACACCTCGCTGGTGATCGTCATCGGCCTGTACGACCTGCTGGGCGCCACGCGCACGGCGACCAACGAGCCGGCTTGGCGCAGCTTCGCGACCGAGGGCTACATCTTCGTCGCCGCCATCTTCTTCGTGTTCTGCGCCTTCATGTCGCGCTACAGCCAGCACGTCGAGCGCGCCCGCGGCGCCGCGGCGCCGCGAGGGCCGCGATGAGCGGGCCGCCGATCGTCGAGATGCGCGGCGTCAACAAGTGGTTCGGCACATTCCATGTGCTGCGCAACATCGACCTGACGATCGGCAGGGGCGAGCGCATCGTCATCTGCGGCCCCTCGGGCTCGGGCAAATCGACCCTGATCCGCTGCATCAACCGGCTGGAGGAGCATCAGGAGGGCACCATCATCGTCGACGGCATCGAGCTCAACGACCGCGTCAAGAACACCGAGGCGGTGCGCCGCGAGGTCGGCATGGTGTTCCAGCAGTTCAACCTGTTCCCGCATCTCACCGTGCTGCAGAACTGCACGCTGGCGCCAATCTGGGTCAAGCGCATGCCGAGGCGCGAGGCCGAGGCGGAGGCCATGCGCTATCTGGAGCGCGTGCACATCCCCGAGCAGGCCGGCAAGTATCCCGGCCAGCTTTCGGGCGGCCAGCAGCAGCGCGTCGCGATCGCCCGCGCGCTCTGCCTCAACCCCAAGATCATGCTGTTCGACGAGCCGACCTCCGCGCTTGACCCCGAGATGATCAAGGAGGTGCTCGACGTGATCGTCGAGCTTGCGGAAACCGGCATGACCATGCTCTGCGTCACGCACGAGATGGGCTTCGCCCGCCGGGTGGCGGACCGCATCCTCTTCATGGACGAGGGCGAGATCGTCGAGGCGGCGCCGCCCGAGCGCTTCTTCGCCGCGCCCGAGAGCGAGCGCACCCGGCGCTTCCTGAGCCGGATCTTGTCTCATTGACGGAGAACAAGGAACGTCGCAGCGAATGATCGAATATTGCTATAGTTGCCGATCGGACAGACCAGGGAGACCGCAATGTCGATAGCAAGAACGGTTCGAAACACTCTCTTCGTGCTGATTGCCTGCGCCGGGCTCGGGCTCGGCACGCTGGCCGGCGCCAGCGCGGCGGATGAAGGGCCGGCGGCCTTCTACGGGCGCTTCCAGGGCGCCGGCATCACCCAGGATCCCAACACTGTTTACTTCGGCTTCGACGAGCGCACCGTCGATGTCGAGATCGGTGCCGACGGCGCTGGCTTCTTCGTCGAGTGGACCACAGTGATCCGCGACTTCCGCGACAGCGAGCCGAGGCGCAGGAACGCGCGCGTCAGCTTCGACCCGACCGAACGCCCCGGCCTCTACCTGGAACGGGGGGCGGCGTCCGGGATAGCCGAGGGTATCTCCTGGGCATCGATTCAGGGGAAGTCCTTGACCGTCCGGGTGCTGGCCATCCTTGACGACGGTACCTACCGGCTGCAGACCTATGAGCGCGCGCTGACCGAAGACGGGATGTTCCTGTTCTTCAGGAGCGACCAGGACGGCGGCACGGTCCGCTTCGTCACGGCCCGGCTCAAGAAGGTCCAGTAGCCGGCAACCACGCGAGGGTAGGCCGGGCGGCGATCGCTCGGCCTATCGTTGCTTGGACTGAGCGGTTGCGTCAGGGCGCCCCGGCTTTCATGATGTGGCGTGCCGGGCCTCAACCGGCGCCGGTGCAGTTCAGGAGGGTGCAATGATTCGTCCGTTCGTCGTCGCTTTGGCCGCGGGTATTCTGTTCGCCGCTTCGACCGAGCGTGGGTCGGCCGCGGACGCGCCGCGCGTCAAGCTCGTCACGAACTACGGCACCATCGTCGTCGAGCTGTATCCCGAGAAGGCACCGAAGACCGTCGAGAACTTCCTCGGCTATGTGCGGGGCGGCCACTATGACGGCACCGTCTTCCACCGGGTAATCCCGGATTTCATGATCCAGGGCGGCGGCTTCGCGCCGGGCCTCAAGCAGAAGCCGACCAACGGGTCGATCCCGAACGAGGCGGACAACGGCCTCAAGAACAATATCGGCACGATCGCGATGGCACGCACCTCCGACCCGCACTCGGCTTCCGCGCAGTTCTTCATCAACACCAAGGACAACGCCTTCCTCAACCATCGCAGCAAGACGTCCGAAGGCTGGGGCTATGCCGTGTTCGGCAAGGTCGTGGAAGGCATGGAAGTGGTCGAGACCATCGAGCACGTCAAGACCGGGCGGGTGGGCCGCTATGACGACGTTCCGGTCGAGGACGTGGTGATCGAGAAGGCCGAGGCGCTGTAGCCTCGCCTCCGCTCAAGTCTCGCCGCCCATGAAGCCGAGCAGCACGTAGCGCTGGCCCTTGGTGACGTGCATCGCCTCGTGCAGGAGCGAGCACGAGAACAGCAGCGCGGTGCCGCTCGGCGGCCTGTAGATCTGCCCGCCATATTCCGGGAAGCGCACGCCGCCGCCCTCGAACGCCTCGCTGTTGAGGTTGATCGAGAGCGCGAAGCGCCGGTGCGCCACGCGCAGCTCGCTGTTGTCGCGGTGGCCGTGCAGCTCCCCGCCGCGGATGCCCTCGTATTTCGTGATGCGATAGGGCTCGTGCCGGGTGATCTCGTAGCCGAAGGCCTTGCGCACCTCGGGCAGCACGCGCCGCTGCAGACGCGAGTTGATGAACGCGACGGTCGCCGGGTTCATCACCCAGTGGTCGATGCGGTCATGGCGGCCGTATTCGAGGATGCGCATCTTGTAGTCTTGACTGAGCCCCTTGTCGCCGTGCCCCGGCTCGACATAGGCGAGGCCCTCCTTGTTGAAACGCTCGGTCAGCGCCCGGCAATCGTCCGGGCTGAGCGCGCGCGGCACCTGCAGGATCGGCGGGTGGCGGCCGCCCTCGCAGCTTCGGAAATGCCGTGCCTCGGCACCGATGGCGGCGAGCGCATCGCCAAGCTCGCCCATCAGCTCGCGGTGGAGCGCGAACAGGTGCTGGTTGGGGCAGAGCACGACGAGGAACGGCCGGTCGGCGGGATGGTCCTCGGGCCGGAAGGCGCGCTCGATGCGCTGCCCGGGGTCGCGCAGCAGCTTCGCCTCCTGCGGCATCGCGACAGGCGGAACGGCGCCGTCGGCGACGACGAGCAGCAGCGCATCGTGCTTGTGCAACGCGGCGCTGCGCTCGGCGAGCGCCTGCAGCGCCTTGCCCGCTTCGCCGCCGCGGCCGAGGAACAGCAGCAGGCGAAAGCGCCCTCCGGCATCGTCGCCGCCGATGTCGAACGGCTTGCCGTCCGCACACGGCAGGCTGAACGACGGCACGATGTCGCCGACCGCCACGCGGCTCGCGCGCTGCTCCATCTTGGTCGCCATGGCTCCCCCTATCGTTCCGAGCGCCAGCGCAGGAGCTCCGCCCAGAAGCGGAGCTGGACGCCGAGGTCGAGGAAGGGCTGGGGCGGCAGCGCGCTCGGCGCGCCGAGGCTCGCCATGTCGGCGATCAGCGGGTTGTCCCGGCCCGTGGCGAGGTCGGCGGCGAGCAGGCCGCCGATCGTGCCCTTGGTGATGCCGACCCCGTTCTGGCACACCGCGGCATAGAGGTTGGGCGCGAGGCGGCCGAAGCCCGGGGCCTGATTGCGCGAGAAGCACAGATAGCCGCGCCAGGTGTGCTCGAGCGTGACGCCTGGCAGCATCGGGAAGCGCTCGCGCAGGATCCGCTCGTGGTCGGCGCGCACCGGCGCGTACTCCGCCGTGGGCCGATCGAGGCGGGGCGCGTTGCAAAAGCGTTGACGCACCAGGATGCGCCGCTCCCTGGTGTAGCGCATGGTTACGCCGGCAAAAGCGTTGGCCGGGGTCAGGCCCCAATCCCGGACGCCGCCGAGCGCGGCGTGCTCGGCATCGGTAAGTGGCCGTGTCAGGCTGGCATAAGCCGCCATGGTGATGACGTGCCGGCGATAGTAGCCGAAGCGCTTGATCCATGCGTTGACGGCGAGGACGGCGCCGGGCGCCTCCACGCTGCCGCTCGGCGTCTCGACACGGATCGTCCGGCCGTTGGCGAACGAGTTGACCGGCGTGCGCTCATGCAGCGTCACGTTGTCGGGCAGCGAGGCCGCGAGGCCGCGCACCAGCGCCGCCGGATTGACCAGCACGCAGCCCGGCGTATGCAGCGCCGAATGAAAATAGGCCGTGCCGAGCTCCTGGCTGAGCGCGCTCCGATCGAGCCAGCGATAGGGCTCTCCCAGCGCGTCGAGCTCTTTCGCGAGCGGTTCGAGCACGCGCTTGTGGCCCTTGGGGGAAGATGCGGCGTGATACTTGCCGGGGCGGCTCCAGCCGCACTCGATGCCGTGCGTCTTGACGATCCCGTCGAGCGAAGCGATCGCCGCACGGCTCAGCCGCAAGTGCCGTTGCGAGCCTTCGAGCTCGGCGAAGTCGCCGCCGATATTGTGCGGCAGGTCGATCGCGAAGCCGGAATTCCGCCCGGACGCGCCTTCGCCGACTTGATGGGCGTCGACGATCACGATCCGATCGTTGGGCCGGTTCTCGGCAAGCCGCCGCGCCGCGGAAAGCCCGGCGAAACCCGCGCCGATCACCAGCCAATCGGCCATGACGTCGCCCTTGAGCGCCGGCCTGGGCTCGCGCGGCGGCAGGATGCGGCTCCATCCGTTGCTGGCATCCTCTTTCGGGAACGACGTGATGGCGCGGCTCATCGGTCCTCGTCCGGCGTCCCTTTCGCGGCGTGCGGGCTGTGCATCCTACAAAGCGCCGCTCCGCGATGCTACGTTGCCGGCGCGGGACGGACGGGGGCGAGACGATGAGCAAGGCCGCTGCGACGAAAGCGCGGATGCGCGCGATCCAAGCCGCGCCCGGTGTCAGACTGGCGCCCGCAGACCAGAGGCTCCAGGAATGGACATCATCATAAGGCGTGCGAACCTGCCCGACGGCCGGCAGGGCATCGACATCGGCATCGAGGGCGGGTGGATCGTCGCGGTCGAGCCGGCCCTGAAGGCGGCGGCCGGGCGCGAGATCGACGCGGGCGGCTGCCTGGTCTCGCCGCCCTTTGTCGATGCCCATTTCCACATGGACGCGACGCTCACCGTCGGCTTCCCGCGCTACAACCGCAGCGGCACCCTGCTCGAGGGCATCCAGCTCTGGGCCGAGCTCAAGCCTCATCTGAGCCATGACTGGTACGTCGAGCGCGCGCTCGAATATTGCGACTGGGCGGTCGGGCGCGGCCTGCTCGCGATCCGCAGCCATGTCGATACCACCGACCCCAAGCTGGTCGGCGTCGAGGCGCTGGTCGAGGTGCGCCGCCGCGTCAAGGACTATATCGACCTCCAGCTCGTCGCCTTCCCGCAGGACGGCTATCTGCGCTCGCCGGTCGGCGTCGCCAATCTGGAGCGCGCGCTCGACATGGGCGTCGACGTGGTCGGCGGCATCCCGCATTTCGAGCGCACCATGGCCAAGGGCGGGGAATCGGTGCGCCTTCTGTGCGAGATCGCCGCCAGGCGCGGCCTGCGCGTCGACATGCATTGCGACGAGACCGACGACCCGCACTCGCGCCATATCGAGACGCTGGCGGCCGAGACGGTGCGGCTCGGCCTGCAGGGCCGCGTCACCGGCTCGCATCTCACCTCGATGCACTCGATGGACAACTACTATGTCAGCAAGCTGATTCCCCTGATCGCGGAGGCCGGCGTTCACGCCGTCGCCAACCCGACCGCCAACGCGCTGCTCATGGGCCGGCACGACACCTATCCGAAGCGGCGCGGCATGACGCGCGTGCCAGAGCTGATGGCGGCCGGCGTCAACGTCGCCTTCGGGCAGGATTCGGCGATGGACCCGTGGGGGCCGCTCAACGGCGCCGACATGCTCGACGTCGCGCATATGGGCGCGCATCTCGGCCAGATGGCCGGGCATGACCAGCTCCGGCTGTGCTTCGCGGCGGTGACCGAGAATGCCGCCCGCGCCCTTGGCCTCGAGGGCTATGGTCTCGCGGTCGGCTGCCATGCTGACCTCGTGGTGCTCCAGGCCGAATCGCCCGCCGAAGCGATCCGGCTCCGCCCGCCGCGCCTCTTCGTCATGCGGCGCGGCAGGGTGATCGCGGAAGGCGCGCGGCTGGCATCGCGGCTTGCTCTATCGGGGCGGCCGGGCACGGTCGATTTCGCCCGCAAGACGAAACCGCCGGCGGGATAGGTTGAGTCCTAAGCAGTTTCCACTTCGTCATGCCCCGGCTTGACCGGGGCATCCATGATTGCAACGAGTCCGTTACCCGATGGATTGCCCGGTCAAGCCGGGCAATGACGATTGAGTGGACGTGACACCAAAGTGCCCTCAATCGAGCGGCCGTCAATCAAGCCGGGCATGACGAAGGGAGAACGGATCAATCCACCTTCGGGAACGGCCGGATCGGGTCCTTGCCGTCCCAGTTCGCCGCGGCTTCCGCGATGTGCGCGAACAGCCGCTTCTTGATGCCGACCACGGCGGAGAGCTCGACGATCGTGCCGGGGTGGCTCTCGGTCTGGAAGTAGACGAAGGGGCCGTATTTCCCAGTCGAGCCTTCATGGCCGACCTTGTAGCCGAGCGCGAGCGCCTTCGCGCGGTCCGCCTCGTAGTTCTCGGTCCAGTACGCGACATGCTGCAGGCCTTCATGGCCGGCCTTCAGGAAATCGAGGAACAGGGTGGGGGCGTCGTTCCGCTGCTGGATCAGCTCGATCTGCAGCATGCCCGAATTGGAGAAGGCGACCGAGACGTCCGGCTCGGCCGGCGTTCCCTTGTAGGTGAAGTCCAGCAGCGGCACGTGCGCGTTGTAGAACCAGGGGCCCACGCCCATGACCTCGGACCAATGGCGCATCGCCGCCTCGATGTCCTTCACCACATAGCCGTTCTGCCTGATCGCCCCGAAAATCCGACTCACCGTCGCCGCTCCTCTTCGCTGTCATCCGTCGACTGGCTCATTGATCCTTTCGGCCCCATCCTTCGACAAGCTCAGGATAAGGCCGAAAAAATCACAGCCCTCATGCTGAGCCTGTCGAAGCATGAGGGCGACCTTCACACCGCCGCCTCTTGCCATGCCTCGCCCCGACATGTCCACTGGCGCCTTGCGAACGCGCGTGCACGAGGGAGCCGATTTGCCATGGAGCGCCGCCCGAGCGCCCTTCTGACCGACCTCTATCATCTCACCATGATGCAGGCCTATCTCCGCGAGGGCATGACGGAGACGGCGGTGTTCGAGTTCTTCTCCAGGCGGCTGCCGCAGACCCGCTCTTTCCTCATGGCAGCCGGTCTGGAGCAGGTGCTGGATTATCTGGAATCGCTGCACTTCGACCAGGAGGAGCTCGATTGGCTCGACCGGCGCGGCGGCTTCGACAAATCGTTCCTGGACTATCTGGCGCGCCTGCGCTTCACCGGCACGGTGCATGCGATGCCGGAAGGCACCGTGTTCTTCGCGGACGAGCCGATCCTGCGCGTCGCTGCACCCATGCCCGAGGCGCAGCTCGTCGAGACCCGGCTGATCAACCTCTTGCACTATCAGACGCTGATCGCCTCCAAGGCGGCGCGCATGGTGCTTGCAGCGCCCGGCAAGCAGCTCGTCGATTTCGGGCTCCGGCGCGCGCACGGCGCGGAAGCGGGGCTGCTCGCGGCGCGCGCGGCCTTCATCGCCGGCTTTGCGGCCTCTGCCACGGTCGAGGCCGAGCATGCCTTCGGCATACCGTCGAGCGGCACCATGGCGCACTCCTTCATCCAGGCCCATGACGACGAGGCGGAGGCCTTCATGCGCTTCGCGCGCGCCTATCCGGCCGGCGCCGTGCTGCTGATCGACACCTACGACACCCAGGCCGGCGCCCGGAAGGTGGTCGCCCTCGCGAGCCGGCTGAAGGCCGAGGGGCTGACCCTGCGCGGCGTGCGCATCGACAGCGGCGACCTGATCGCCGAGGCGCGCGCCGTGCGCCGCATCCTCGACGAGGGCGGCCTCGGCGACGTCCACATCTTCGTGAGCGGCAACATCGACGAGCACGCGCTGGCAGACATCATCGGGGCGCGCGCGCCGATCGACGGCTTCGGCATCGGCACGCGGCTCACCACCTCGGCCGACGCGCCTTATCTCGACTGCGCCTACAAGCTCCAGGAATATGCCGGGCAGGCCCGCCGCAAGCGTTCCGCCGGCAAGGCGACCTGGCCCGGCCGCAAGCAGGTCTATCGCCGCTTCGACGGCGCCGGGCGCATGCTCGGCGATGTCGTCACGCTGGAGACGGACGAGCGGGAAGGGCAGAAGCTGATCGAACCGGTGATGGCGGCCGGCCGCCGCCTGCACCCGTCGCCGAACCTCGCCCAGGTGCGACAACGGGCGGCCGCCTCGCTTGACGCACTGCCAGCGCCGTTGCGTGGCCTGGAGGGCGGCGCGGCCTATCCCGTCGAGATCGGCGCGGCCTTGCGCCGCCTCGCCGAAGAGGTCGACGCGCGGACTGGCGGGTGAGGCGTTGCCGAATTTAGGTTAGCGATTGCGCGTCGCGCATGGCGCGTGACCAGTCGGGCGCGGCGGTCGGCGCGTCGCGGCCGTGCGGGGCGTAGAGGATGTCGATCGAGTGCAGCGCCTTCCTGAGCGGGATCACCGCGGCCGGATTTGCGGCCACGCCCGGCTTCTCGACCTGTTCGAGCGCCTCGACGAGCGCCTCGCGAAGCTGCGGATAGCCGATCGCGTTGTGCCGGATCAGCGCGTTCAGCGTGACCTGCTGCACCACGAGCAGGCCCGAGATCAGCGCTTCGAGCTGCGCTACCTTCTTGTCGTCCATGATGCGGCGCCCTCCATGAAATTTCAGCGGGGCTGAGACTACAACCGATTGACTTCGAATTCCCCGCAGGACTGGCCGAACGCTTCAAGCCCGGCCTCGATATGCTCCGCCGCCGTAGGATGCGAGGCGAGATAGCGCGCGGCGCCCTCGGCGTTGAACTCGCCCGCCTGGTCGAGGCCCGAGCGCCAGTCGGCCTTCTCGAAGTCGCCGCGGCCGAGCCAGAAGAGCGCGAGCAGCTCGGCGCGCTCCTCGTCGTTGAGCGAGGTCACGGCGCTGACCAGCTCCTCGAGCGTCGGGTTGTCCGGGCTGTCCTCCAGGACCGCGACCATCGCGTCGTCGGCCGCGTTGGAGCCCGCTTCGAGCTCGTCGGTGTCTACCTCCGCATGGTAGGCGCGTGCCTTGACGATGATGAAGCACGCCTTCTCGGCGCTGAGCGTTTCCATGGCCGCCTCCGGTTCCGGCATTGCCGACGACAATCTGGCGGCCTGCCGCGCCTGCCTCATTGACCTGCATCAAGCGGAGACCCGCCGATCAACCGGCTTGCGGGAAGCCGGCGGCCATAGCAAGCTCGCCCGCCATGTCCGACACGCGCTTCCATGCCCCGGCAAGCATCGACGAGGCGGTTCGCCTGCTCGCGGCCGATGACGAGGCGCGGCCGCTCGCCGGCGGGCAGACCCTGGTCGCCATGCTGAACGCGGACCTGATGAGCCCGAGCGCCCTGGTCTCGCTGCACCGGATCGAGGCGCTTCGCCGGATCGGGCCGGGCGCGGACGGGGCGTTGCGCATCGGCGCCATGACGACGCACGCGGCGCTGGCGGAAAGCCGCGCGTTCGCCGGCGCACATCGCCTGGTCGCCGCGGCGGCCGGGCGGATCGGCCACGCGGCGATCCGCAACCAGGGCACGATCGGCGGCGCGGTCGCTCATGCCGACCCGAGCGCGGACTACCCACCGGCCCTGGTCGCGCTCGATGCCGTCATCGAAGCTGCCGGGCCGAACGGACGCCGCGAAATTCCGACGCACCAGTTCTTCGAGGGCTTCCTCACCACCGCGCTCCAGCCGGGCGAGATCGTCACGGCGATCGTGCTGCCGCCGTTGCCGCCCGGCGCGCGGGTGCACTACGAGAAGTTCGCCCGGGTCGAGGGCGATTTCGCGACTGTCTCGGTCGCGCTCGCGCTCTGGCTGGAGGGGTCGAGGCTGAGCCGGGTCCGGGTCGCGTTCGGCGGCGTCGGCCCGGTGCCGGTGCGCTCGATCGAGGCCGAGGAGCGCCTGCTGGAAGGCAATGGCGACGAACCGTCGGTCGAGGCGGCCGGCGCCATGCTGACCGAGGCCAGCGACCCGATCGACGATGTGCGCGCCAGCGCCGCGTATCGGCGGCTGCTCGTTCCCAGGCTGCTCCGGCGCGCGCTCCGTGCCGCGCAGGCCAAGGAGGCGGCGTGAGCGGCGGGCTGGAGATATCGCTCGACATCAACGGCGAGGCGCGGGCGCTCTCGGTCGCGCCGACGCGGACGCTGATGCAGGTGCTGCGCGACGATCTCGGCCTGACCGGCACCAAGAACGGCTGCGCGCAGGGCGTGTGCGGCGCCTGCACGGTGCTGATCGACGGCCGGCCGGCCTGTGCCTGTCTGGTGCTCGTCGCCGTGCTGCCGGGCCACCGGATCACCACCATCGAGGGCCTGGGTAAGGGCGATGCGCTCGGCCCGGTGCAGCAGGCCTTCATCGAGGCCGGAGCGATCCAGTGCGGCTTCTGCATGCCCGGCATGATCATCCAGGCGACCGCGCTGCTGCGCGAGAAGCCGCAGCCGTCCGTCGATGACATCCGCCACGCCATCGCCGGCAATCTGTGCCGATGTTCGGGCTATGTGAAGGTGATCGAGGCGATCGAGCTGGCTGCCCGGAAAGGGGTAGGGGCATGAACACGCCGAGCGCGCCGGTCGGGCTCAGCCTGCCGCGCCTGGAGGCCGCCGAGAAGGCGAACGGCAGCTCGCTCTATACCGGCGACATGGTGCTGCCCGGCATGCTGCATGGCGCGATCGTGCAGAGCCCATATCCGCACGCGCGCATCCTCGGCTACGACCTGTCGCAGGCGCTCGCCGTGCCCGGCGTGCGCGCGATCGTCACCGGCGACGACATCGACTATCGTTATATGGGCCTCGTCGTGAAGGACGAGCTCGCCATCGCGAAGGGCAGGGTGCGCTATATCGGCGAGCCGGTCGCCGCCGTCGCCGCGATCGACGAGGCGACCGCGCGGCGCGCGGCCCAGCTCGTCGAGGTGCGCTACGAGGAGCTGCCCGCCGTCTTCACGATGGAGGAGGCGCTTGCCGACGGCGCGCCCGTCCTGCACGAGGAGTTCGCGGGCTATGCCAAGATCTACGAGGCGCCGCATGGCCGCGGCAACCTGATGGCGCATGCGGTCGCGACGCAGGGCGACCCCGAGGCGGGCTTCGCGGCGGCCGACGTCATCGTCGAGGGGACGTACGCCTTCCCGCCGCAATACCACGCCTATATGGAGCCGTGCTCGGCGCTCGCCGCCTTCGAGCCGTCGGGCAGGGTCACGGTCTGGTCGTCGACCCAGAGCATCTTCCGCACGCAGGCGAACCTGCACGAGTGCCTCGGCCTGCCGATGACCAAGATCCGCTGCATCGCGCCGCGCGTCGGCGGCGGCTTCGGCGCGAAGTCCGAGGCGACCATCCAGCCGATCGCGGTGCTGCTTGCGAGGAAGGCGCGTGCGCCGGTCCGCCTCGTGCTCTCGCGCATCGAAGATATGACGTCGATGCGGGCGCGCCATGCCGGCTGGATTCGGCTGAGGACCGGCGCGACGCGTGACGGCCGGCTGGTGGCGCGTGCCTGCGAGATGTGGCTGGATGCCGGCGCCTATGCCGACGACAGCCCGGCGGTGATGAATTTCGGCCTCTATTTCGTGCGCGGCCCCTACGACATCCCGCACGTTCATTGCGAGGGCTACGCGGTCTACACCAACAAGTCGCGCGCCGGGGCGTTTCGCGGCTTCGGCAGCCCGCAGATGCACTTCGCCGGCGAATCCCAGATCGACGAGCTGGCGCGCAAGCTCGGCATCGACCGCATCGAGCTGCGCCGCCGGAACGCGCTGCAAAAGGGCGCCAAGTTCTTCGGCGGCCAGGAGGTGACGGAAAGCGCCTTCGTCGAGGCGCTGGACGCCTTGCGCGAGCGCTCGGACTGGGACAAGCCGCGCCCGCCCGCGCCGCCCGGCAAGCGCCGCGGCGTCGGCATCGCCGCGATGGCGCACAGCTCCGCCTTCCTCTCCACGGGCGCGATCGTCCGCCTGCAGGGCGACGGCAGCATCGCGCTCCAGGTCGGCGCGGTCGATATCGGCCAGGGCTCGGATACGGCGCTATGCCAGATGGCGGCGGCCGCGCTCGAACTGCCGATCGAGCAGGTCAGCATGGCGACGCCCGATACCGATTCCGTGCCCTACAACTCGGGCACCAATGCGAGCCGGGTCACCTTCATGGTCGGCAAGGCGGTCGGCGAGGCGGCGGCCAAGGTGCGCGAGCAGATCGTCGAGCATGCCGCGGCGATGCTCGGCGTCGGCCGCGACGAGGTGGCGCTGGCGCCGGGCGGACGCGTGGTGGTGAGCGGCGGCTCGCGCCGCAATGCCGAGGTGAGCTTCGCCGATGTCGCGGCGCGCTCGATCTGGGCGGTCGGCGGCCCGATCACCGGATCGAGCGCGGTGATGGCGCACCATCCGATGGACGCCGAGCACACCCGCATGACCGGCTGGCTCTCGCTCGAGGCAATCGGCATCCATACCTTCGGCGCGCAGCTCGTCGAGGTCGAGGTCGACGAGACGACCGGCGCGGTCGAGGTGCTGCGCGCGGTATGCGCCCACGATGTCGGCCGCGCCATCAACCCCGGCGCGACCGAAGGCCAGATCCAGGGCGGCTTCGCGCAGGGGCTCGGCTATGCGCTGTGCGAGGAGATGGTCCATGAGGACGGCCGCATCGCGAACCCGTCCTTCATGGACTACAAGATCCCGGGCGCGCTCGAAGTGCCGTTCAGGATCGAGAGCATCCTGATCGAGAAGCCGGAGGCCTCGCACCCGTTCGGCGCGCGCGGCATCGGCGAGCCGCCGCTGGTCGGCGCGGCCGCCGCCATCGCCAACGCCGTCGTCGACGCCATCGGCAAGCCGGTTCGCCAATTGCCGCTGACGCCCGAGCGCGTGCTCAGGGCGATGCTGGAGCCGTGATCGCTATTTGACGGCGTTCTCCACCGGCTTCAGCGAGCGCAGATAGGCGATCAGCGCATCGAGATCTTCCGCGCTGATGTTCGCGTAGTAGGCATAGCCCATCGGCGGGGCGAGCGCGGTGCCGTCCTTGCGGATGCCCTTCGTGATCGCGGTCTTGATCTCCTCGTCGGTCCACTCGCCGAGGCCGGTCGCCTTGTCGGGCGTGAGGTTGGCGGAGATCGATTCGCCCCACGGCCCGTGGATCGGGAAGCCGCCGGCACCGAGCTTCGCCATGTCGCGCCGCATGTCGGGGCCGAGCGGCGTGTGGCAGTCGAGGCAATGCGCGAGCGGCCCGGCGATGTAGGCGCCATAGGCGAGCCTGTCCGTCTTCGGCACGTCGGGCACGCTCTCGACCGGCGGGCCGTAGGCCGGCGGCAGCGGGATGTTGTAGGTCGATTTTGCGACCTCGTTCCTGACCGGCTTGACGCTGCGCAAGTAGGCCACGATCGCCTTCACGTCGGTGTCCGACAGGTCGCGATAGAACTCGATCGGCATGGGCGGCCCGATGATCGTGCCGTCCGGCCGCTTGCCCTCGCGGATCGCCGTGATGATCTGCTCGTCCGTCCAGTTGCCGATGCCCGTCTCGGGATCAGGCGTGATGTTGGGCACCATGGCGACGAACAGGCCCGGCTCCTCGATGGGCATGCCGCCCGCCAGCTCCATGCCGGGGAGCGGGCCGTCCGGCCCCTGCGGCGTATGGCAGTTGCCGCACGCGACGGGGCCTCGCATCAGATAGGTGCCGCGTTCGAGCGGCGTTTCCTCGGCCGCCGCTGTCATGGTGACAGAGAGCAGGAAGGCGCCGGTCAGCGCGGCCGGCAGCCCACGAAGCATGCGGAGCCACATCGTCTGATTCTCCCTGGATAGGCAGGATTGGTCGCTTTGCTTTGGTCTCCGCGTCGCGCGGATGTCCGTCCTGTGCGCGCCGGCCTCTACTTGCCGACGATCTGGTTCTCCATGACGCCGACGAGGGCGAGGAGCTCGTTCTTTTCCGGCGCGGCCACGCCTGCCTCGTCGAGTGCCTTCGCCAGGGCTTCGAGGCTGACACCGAACTCTTCGTTCGTGACGTTCATGCCTTTGTGGGCGATCGTCATGGGCTGGCCCTGATACTTGCAGGGGCCGCCCGAGGCCTCGCAGAGCTGCTGGATGATCCTGATCTTGAGGCGCGACGGGTTGCTCGCGGCGAAGCGCGGCGCGAGCCGTTCGTCCGCCGCCATCCCATCGACGAACTTGTCGACCACGTTCGTAATCGTGCCGAGCCCGCCCAGCCGCTCATAGAGCGATGCGCTGGACTCCGGCTGCTGCGTGCACGCCGCGGCAGCCATGCCGGCGGCAAAAATCACCGCCAGCACGGCCCTTCGACCGCCGGTCTTCATCGTCGACCCTCTGCCCCTCGTCTGCGCCCGGCTCGTCTCGGGCGCCTCCTCCTCAACAGCTTGCCGCAAGCCGTGCGCGGCTACAAGAGAGCCCCGGCCGCTTCAGCGCCAGTCCCCGAGGCCGTATTTCTTGAGGGCGGCCGGGTCGAAATCGAAGCCGAGGCCCGGCCGGTCCGGCAGCACGAGGTCGCCGTTCCTGAGTTCGAGCTGCCGGTCCACCAGCCGGCGGAAGTTGAGCACCTGGTCGTCGGGGAAGAACTCGACGAAGGTCGCGTTCGGCGTGGCCGCGACGAGGTGGACGTGGAGGTCGTGGAACCAGTGCGGGCAGAGCGTCACGCCATAGCCCGAAGCGATCGCCGCGATCCGCCTGAACTCGGTGACCCCGCCGCACACCGCCGCGTCGGTCTGCAGGATTTCGCAGGCCTGCTTGTCGAGCAGCTCCTTGAAGCGCCAGCGGCCGACCTCGATCTCGCCGGTCGCGACCGTGATCGAGGTGAGCGCGGCGAGCCGCGCATGGCTGTCGATCTCGTCGGGGCCGAACGGCTCCTCGATCCAGTAGGGATCGTAGGGCTCGTAGCGCCGGCAATAGGCGAGGGCGGTCGGCACGTCGCTCCACGCGTTGTTGGCGTCGAGCATGAGCAGGATGTCGGGACCGATCGCCTCGCGCGCCGCCTTGATGCGCGCCTCCTCCTCGGCGAGGCTGAGCCGGCCCACCTTGATCTTGACCGCCTTGAAGCCCTGCTTCACGTAGCCGGCGCATTCCTCGCCGAGCCTTGCCGGCGTCTTGCCGTCGAGATAGTAGCCGCCGCTCGCATAGGCCGGCACCGTGCCCTTCGCCGCGGCGCCGAGATAGCGCGCGAGCGGCAGGCCGGCGGCGCGGGCGTTGCGGTCCCAGAGCGCGGTGTCGATCGCCGAAATCGCCCGCATCACCGAGCCGGCGCGGCCCTGGAGCAGCGCCTGCTGGTACATCTCGGCCCACAGCCCCTCGGTGCGGTGCGGGTCCTCGCCCGCCAGCATCGGCGCGAACAGCTCGCGCACCGCGTTCGAGGCGATCTCGCCGCCCGCATTGCCGACATAGCAGAAGCCGATGCCGTGCTGGCCGTCATCGGTCTCGACGCGGGCCAGCGTGTAGAATCGCTCATGCACGGTGCGCCGCGCGAACGAGGTCACCTTGTCGAGCGGGATCTTGGCGGTCAGCGCGGCGACGGACGTGATCTTGGCCATCATGCTCTCCCCTGTTTCGGCGCGACACTCTAATACCGGGGCCAGCGGGGACAAACCGGTTTCCCGGGCCGCGCGGCCGAGTCCAACAGCCGGCTAGGCAAGGCCGAGTGCCGTGGGCATACTGCGGCGCCTGAACGGGGCCGGGCGGCAGCGCGGCCTTGCCAATGAGAACAGCGAGAGACGAAGCGGAACATGTCGAAGAAGGTCTATGCGGATGCGCGCGCCGCGCTCGACGGGCTGCTCCATGACGGCATGACGATCATGGCCGGCGGCTTCGGGCTGTGCGGAATCCCCGAGAATCTGATCCTGGCGCTGCGCGATTCCGGCGTGAAGGACCTCACCGTGATCAGCAACAATTGCGGCGTCGATGATTTCGGCCTCGGCATCCTGCTGCAGACCCGCCAGATCAGGAAGATGATCTCCTCCTATGTCGGCGAGAACGCGACCTTCGCCAAGCAGTTCCTGGACGGCGAGCTGGAGCTCGAATTCAACCCGCAGGGCACGCTCGCCGAACGCTGCCGCGCCGGCGGCGCCGGCATCCCGGCCTTCTACACCAAGACCGGCGTCGGCACCGTGGTCGCCGAGGGCAAGGAGACCAAGGTCTTCAACGGCGAGACCTATGTGATGGAGACCGCGCTGGTCGCCGACCTGTCGATCGTCAAGGCGTGGAAGGGCGACCGCAACGGCAACCTGATCTACCGGCGCACGGCGAGGAACTTCAACCCGCCGATGGCGACCGCCGGCAAGGTCACGGTCGCCGAGGTCGAGGCGCTGGTCGATGTCGGCAAGCTCGACCCCAACTTCATCCACACGCCCGGCATCTACGTGCAGCGCGTCATCCAGGGCGCGCACTACGAGAAGCGCATCGAGCGGCGCACGGTGAGGCCGTAGGAGAAGCGCGGTGTTGCCGTTCACACCAATCGTCGTCCCCCGGCTTGACCGGGGGACCCATGTCGGAAGCGCGCGCGCTGCGCGATGGCCGCGTTTTCTTTTCTCTTCATGGCCCGGCTTGACCTGGCCATCCATGGTGCCGCGGCAAGATGGATGCCCCGATCAAGTCGGGGCATGACAGTTGAGTTCGTATTGGCGCGCGCCAGCCGCGCGCCGGTTGAAGGAGGCAGACATGTCCTGGACGCGTGAACAGATGTGCCGCCGCGCGGCGGCCGAGCTGAAGGACGGCTTCTACGTCAATCTCGGCATCGGCATGCCGACCGAGGTGGCCAACTTCATCCCCGAAGGGCTCACCGTCACGCTGCAAAGCGAGAACGGCATGCTCGGCATGGGCCCGTTCCCGACCGAGAACGAGGTCGACCCCGACCTGATCAACGCCGGCAAGCAGACCATCTCGGAGCTGCCGGAATCGATCTATTTCGACAGCGCCGAATCCTTCGCCATGATCCGCGGCGGCCATATCGACGTGTCGATCCTGGGCGCGCTTCAGGTCGCGGCCAATGGCGACCTCGCCAACTGGATGATCCCGGGCAAGATGGTCAAGGGCATGGGCGGCGCGATGGACCTGGTCGCCGGCGTCAAGCGCGTCATCGTGCTGATGGAGCACAACGCCAAGGACGGCTCGGCGAAGCTGGTGAAATCCTGCTCCCTGCCGCTCACCGGCCAGGGCGTGGTCAACCTGGTGATTACCGAGCTCGGCGTGTTCGAGGTCGACAATGGCGGCCTCAGGCTGCTCGAAAAGGCGCCCGACATCTCGATCGAGGAGCTCCGGAAGCTCACCGAGGCGCCCTTCACCCACTGAGCCGATTTCCCCCGCTCGCGGCGCTGCCCTGCCGGACACCGGCCGGGCAAAAAATACCGCCGCCGAAACGGCTTGCCGCGAAGCAGGCGGTTGACATCCGCGCCGGATCGAATATGTAAATAGTACCCCATTCGTCCCATATATCAGGACGCCGATGATCCGAGTGAGCCGCATGGCCGACTATGGCGTGGTGGCGATGACCCACATCGCCCGCCGCGCCGACGAGCTGCATACCGCGGCGTCGGTGGCGCACGCCACCGGCGTCCCCCTGCCGAGCGCGACCAAGCTGCTCAAGCAGTTGGTAAGGAACGGAATTCTGACCTCGCAGCGCGGCGCCAAGGGCGGCTATGCGCTGAGCCGCGCGCCGGCCGAGATCTCCGTCGCCGACCTGATCGAGGCGATCGACGGGCCGATCGCGCTGGCCGATTGCCTGGACGGCGCGACCGGGCAATGCGGGCTGCAGAGCTTCTGCTCGGTCCGCAACCCCTGGCAGAAGGTGAGCGACGCGATTCGGATCGCCCTCGAAGAAGTCACCCTGGCCGAAATGATCGAGGCGACGGCCTATGTGCCGCCGCCCAGCGAAATCGAGGCGCAGCCGCGCGCGGGAGCAGATTCCAATGGCTGAACACCCCGCCGAGGCCACGGCGGCCGAGCGCAACGCAGCGCAGATCGATGCGCTGGTCAACGAGAAGTACCGCTACGGCTTCGTCACCGACATCGACGCCGAGTTCGCGCCGAAGGGCCTGAACGAGGAGATCATCCGGTTCATCTCGGCGAAGAAGAACGAGCCGGAATGGCTGCTCGAATGGCGGCTCAAGGCGTTTCGCCTGTGGCTCTCGCTCGGCGAGGAGGAGCCGCGCTGGGCCAAGCTGCGCTATCCCAAGATCGATTACCAGGATGCCTACTACTATGCGGCGCCGAAGCGGTCGTCCGCCCCGAAGTCGCTCGACGAGGTCGACCCCGAGCTGTTGAAGACCTATGAGAAGCTCGGCATCCCGCTCGCCGAGCGCGCCGCGCTCGCCGGCGTCGCGGTCGATGCCGTGTTCGACAGCGTCTCGGTCGCCACCACCTTCAAGGACAAGCTCGCCTCGCTCGGCATCGTGTTCTGCTCGATCTCGGAAGCGGTGCGTGAGCACCCCGAGCTGGTGCGCAAGTACCTCGGCAGCGTGGTGCCCTATGGCGACAACTTCTTCGCCACGCTGAACTCGGCGGTGTTCACCGACGGCTCGTTCGTCTACGTGCCCAAAGGCGTGCGCTGCCCGATGGAGCTGTCCACCTATTTCCGCATCAACGCCGCGAAGACCGGCCAGTTCGAGCGCACGCTGATCATCGCCGGCGAGGGCTCTTATGTGAGCTATCTCGAAGGCTGCACCGCGCCGATGCGCGACGAGAACCAGCTCCATGCCGCCGTGGTCGAGCTGATCGCGCTCGACGATGCCGAGATCAAGTATTCGACGGTGCAGAACTGGTACCCGGGCGATGCCGAGGGCAAGGGCGGCATCTACAATTTCGTCACCAAGCGCGGCGCCTGCCGCGGCCGCAACTCGAAGATCTCCTGGACCCAGGTCGAGACCGGCTCGGCGATCACCTGGAAGTATCCGAGCTGCATCCTGCAGGGCGACAACTCGGTCGGCGAGTTCTACTCGATCGCCATCACCAACAACCACCAGCAGGCCGATACCGGCACCAAGATGATCCATATCGGCAAGAACACCTCGAGCCGGATCATCTCGAAGGGCATCTCGGCCGGCCGGTCGAGCGCGACCTATCGCGGCCTCGTGCGCATGCAGCCGGGCGCCGAGAACGCGCGCAACCACACCCAGTGCGATTCGCTGCTGATCGGGTCGCACTGCGCGGCGCACACCGTGCCCTACATCGAATCGCGCAACCCGAGCGCCCGCGTCGAGCACGAGGCGACCACCTCGAAGATCAGCGAGGACCAGCTCTTCTATTGTCGCCAGCGCGGCATCGGCGCGGAAGACGCGGTCGCGCTCATCGTCAACGGCTTCTGCCGCGAGGTGCTGCAGGTGCTGCCCATGGAGTTCGCGGTCGAGGCGCAGAAGCTGGTCGGCGTCAGCCTCGAAGGCAGCGTCGGCTAGGGATCAGGAAGATGCTCGAAATCAAGAACCTGCACGCGACCGTCGATGGCCGCGAAATCCTGAACGGGCTCGACCTCGCCATCGAGGCGGGCGAGGTGCACGCCATCATGGGGCCGAACGGCTCGGGCAAGAGCACGCTCTCCTATGTGCTGAGCGGCCGCGAGGGCTATGAGGTGACGGAAGGCGGCGTGCTGTTCGAGGGCCGCGACCTGCTCGCGCTCAGCCCCGAGGAGCGCGCGCGCGCCGGCGTCTTCCTCGCCTTCCAATACCCGGTCGAGGTGCCCGGCGTCGCCAGCGCGACCTTCCTCAAGACCGCGGTGAACGCGGTGCGCAAGGCGCGCGGCGAGAAGGAGTATGACGCCTTCGAGTTCCTCAAGCTGATCAAGGCCAAGCGCGAGGCGCTCGGCATCAGCGAGGAGATGATCAAGCGGCCGTTGAACGTCGGCTTCTCGGGCGGCGAGAAGAAGCGCAATGAGGTGCTGCAGATGATGCTGCTCGAGCCCAGGCTCATGGTGCTCGACGAGACGGATTCCGGGCTCGACATCGACGCGCTCCGCGTCGTCGCCTCCGGCATCAACAGCCTGCGCCGCGCGGACCGCGCCATGCTGGTGATCACGCACTATCAGCGCCTGCTCGACTATGTGGCGCCTGACGTGGTGCACATCCTCTCGCGCGGCCGCATCGTGCGCTCCGGCGGGCCCGAGCTCGCCCGCGAGCTCGAGGCCAAGGGCTATGCCGGCGTGATGCCGGAAGCCGCGGCCTGAGGAACGCGCCGTCATGGCCGCCACCATCCGCAAGCCCTCCCGGCACATCGCCTTCGGCTATGCCGCCGAGGCGGCCGCGCCGCTTGCGGCGCAGCCCGAATGGCTCGCCCGCCTGCGCGCCGAGGCGCGCGCCCTGATCGCCGAGGGGCTGCCGAGCCCGCGCGTCGAAGAATGGAAGTACACCAACCTCCGTCCGCTCGCCGAGCGCCGCTTCGCGGCCGTAGGCGAGACGCCGCCCGAGGCCGGCCGCGCCGCGCTCGCGCGTGCCGAGCTTGGCCGCAGCGCCCACCGGCTCGTCTTCGTGAACGGCCGTTTCGACGCGGCGCTTTCGGAGATCGGCGACCTGCCGCCGGGCGTCGTGATCGAGAGCCTGGCGGATGCGCTGGCACGCGACGCCGGTGCGCTCGAAGGCGCCATCGGGCGCTCGGCCGCGGTGCGCCGGCATCCGCTCGCCGCCTACAACACCGCGTTCTTCACGGACGGCGCGCTGATCCGGCTGGCGGACGGCGTCGCGCTCGATGAGCCGGTCCACCTGGTCTTCGTCGGCGCGGCCGGGGCTTCGCCGATCGCCTATCACCCGCGCCTCGCGATCCAGGTCGGGGCGGGCAGCCGGCTCAGCCTGATCGAGAGCCATCTCGGCGTGGCCGGCGCCTATTGGTCGAACCCGGTGGCCGAAATCGAGATCGGCGCGGACGCCCTGGTGCGCCACCGTAAATTGCAGGACGAGACGCACGAGGCCGACCACCTGTCGCTCGCCGATGTCTCGGTCGTGCGCGGCGGGCGCTATGAGAGCGTGTTGCTCTCGCTCGGCGCGGCGCTCGCGCGCAACGAGATCGTGGTCAGGCTCGAGGGCGAGCACGCCGAGGCCAGGCTCGACGGCGGCTATCTGATCGACGGCAAGCAGCATTGCGACAACACCACGCGGGTCGAGCACCTGGTGCCGCGCGGCGCCACCCGCGAGGTCTACAAGGGCGTGCTCGACGGCGAGGCGCGCGGTGCGTTCCAGGGCACGCTGATCGTGCACGAGGGCGCGGTGAAGACCGACGCGCACCAGCTGAGCCGCACCCTGATGCTCTCGAAGGGCGCCGAGGCCGACGCCAAGCCCGAGCTCGAAATCTATGCGGACGACGTGAAGTGCAGCCACGGCGCCTCGGCCGGCGCGCTCGACCCGGCGCAGATGTTCTACCTGCGCTCGCGTGGCATCGGCGAGCGGGCGGCGCGCGCCATGCTGATCGAGGGCTTCATCGCCGAGACGATTGGAGCCATCGAGGACGAGGCCGTGCACGGCTATTTCGCGGCGCGCATCGCGCGCTGGCTCGCCGCCCACGCGGGGGACGCGCCATGAACACGGCAAGCGCGACCCCGGCGCGGCGCAACGTACCCGGCTTCGACGTCGAGGCGATCCGCGCCGAGTTCCCGATCCTCTCGACCACGGTGCACGGCAAGCCGCTGGTGTTCCTGGACAGCGGGGCGAGCGCGCAGAAGCCGCGCTGCGTCATCGACGCGATCAGCCGGTGCTACGAGACGAGCTATGCCAACATCCATCGCGGCGTCTACCGGCTGAGCCAGCTTTCGACCGAGGGCTACGAGGCGGCGCGCGCCAAGGTGCAGCGCTTCATCGGCGCGGGCTCGCCAAACGAGATCGTCTTCACCAAAAGCACGACCGAGGCGATCAACCTGGTCGCCTCCAGCTATGGCGCGCGGTTCCTGAAGCCGGGCGACGAGGTGATCCTCTCGGCGCTTGAGCACCACGCCAACATCGTGCCCTGGCAGCTGCTGCGCGAGCGGCTCGGCATCGTGATCAGGGTGGTGCCGATCGACGATACCGGCGTCTTCCTGATGGAGGAATACGAGCGCCTGCTCAACCCGCGCACCAGGTTGGTCGCGGTGACCCAGATATCCAACGCGCTCGGCACCATGCCGCCGGTCGCCGAGATCGTCCGCCTCGCCCATGCGGCGGGCGCGGCCGTGCTCATCGACGGCGCGCAAGGCGTCGTGCACGAGCCGGTCGACGTCAAGGCGCTCGACTGCGATTTCTATGTCTTCTCCGGCCACAAGCTCTACGGCCCGAGCGGCATCGGCGTGCTCTACGGCAAGCAGCGGCTGCTCGAGGCCATGCCGCCCTATCAGGGCGGCGGCGACATGATCCTGACGGTGAGCTTCGAGAAGACCGAGTTCGCCCCGCCGCCGGCGCGCTTCGAGGCCGGCACGCCGCCGATCGCGGATGCGATCGCGCTCGGTGCCGCGGTCGATTTCGTGAGCGGGCTCGACCGGCAGGCGGTCGCGGCCCACGAGGCGGCGCTGCTCGACGCCGCGACCGAGCGGCTCGCCGCCTTGCCCGGCATCAGGATCTACGGCACGGCGCGGCCCAAGGCGTCGATCCTCTCGTTCACGCTGGAGGGCGTGCACCCGCACGATGTCGGCACCATCCTCGACCATGAGGGCATCGCGGTGCGCGTCGGCCATCATTGCGCGCAGCCGCTGATGGATCGCTTCGGCATCGCGGGCACGGTGCGCGCCTCCTTCGGGCTCTACAACACGCTCGAAGAGGTCGAGGCGCTGGCGCGCGGGCTCGGCAAGGTGAGGGAGATTTTCGGCTGATGTCGTCGCTGCGCGAACTCTATCAGGAGGTCATCCTCGATCACGGCAAGGCACCGCGGAACTTCGGTCCTCTGGCCGATGCGACCGGCGAATCGCATGGCCACAACCCGCTTTGCGGCGACACGGTGACGATCTACCTGAAGACCAGGAACGGGATCGTCGAGGACATCCGCTTCGAGGGCAGGGGCTGCGCGATTTCAATGGCTTCCGCCTCGATGATGACGGAGATTTTGAAGGGCAAGACTGTCGAGCAAGTCCATGAGATGTTTGATCGTTTCCACCATCTCGTCACCTCGGGCGATGCCGCCTGCGACGGCGGCTTCGAGACCGCTGAGCTCGACAAGCTCATCGTGCTGGCCGGCGTGCGCGAGTTCCCGATGCGGGTGAAGTGCGCGACCCTCGCCTGGCACACGCTGATGGCCGCGCTCGACGGCAAGCGCGACGAGGTATCGACCGAATGAAGCGCCTGTTCGGCCTCTTCAAGGAACGTGACGCGGAAGGCCCGGCGGCCCAGGGCGCCGAGGCGCCGCCGCCGGTCGAGACGCGCGAGGCTTGGTCGCCTGACGGCGACGATGCCTCGCCGGCGCCGGCGGAGGCGCAGCCCTCTTCCTCTCCCTCGCCGGCGGCGGTAGGGGGAGGCGAGGGGCCGCCTGCCCATGAGGCGCTGCTGCCCCTTGAAGGCCATCCGCTCGAGGACCAGATCGTCACCGCGCTCAGGGGCGTCTACGACCCGGAAATCCCGGTCAACATCTACGAGCTCGGGCTGATCTACGACGTCAAGCTCAGCCCCGAGAACGACATCTTCATCGAGATGACGCTGACCGCGCCGGGCTGCCCGGTCGCCGGCCAGATGCCCGGCATGGTGCAGGCCTCGATCGAGGCGAACGTCCCGGACGCGCGCGACGTCGAGGTCGAGATCGTCTGGGACCCGCCCTGGACGCCGGACCGGATGAGCGAGGCGGCCAAGCTAGAGACCGGAATGCTCTAGCGGTGCACACAGGTTGGTAGCGACGATGATGAGCAAGAACATCCTTACCCTCACCGATGCCGCGGCCGCGCGGGTCAAGCAGCTGATGGCACTCAGGCCCGAGCCCGAGCCCGCGATCGGTCTCAAGGTCGGCGTCAAGAACGCCGGCTGCTCTGGCATGAGCTACACGATGGACTACGCGACCGAGGTCGCGAAGTTCGACGAGGTGGTCGAGGAGAAGGGCGTCAAGATCGTGATCGACGCGCGCGCCGTGATGTTCCTGATCGGCACCGAGCTCGACTATGTCGAGGACAAGCTCGGCGCCTCCTTCAAGTTCAAGAACCCGAACGTCAAGAGCACCTGCGGCTGCGGCGAGAGCTTCTCGACCACGCAGTAGAACCGTGCCGGCCCGCCCGGGCGAACGGCGCCGGGCGGGCTTTCCGGGCCGCGCTTACGCCTTCTCGTTCGTCGTCGGCTTCGCGGGATCGCTTTCCGGCGTCCGCGCGTCGGCGACGCGGCCGGTCGGCGTCTCGGCCTTCTCGGATTCGAACGGTTCCTTCATGCCCTGCTTGAAGGATTTGATGCCCTTGGCGAAGTCGCCCATCACGCGGGGCAGCTTGCCGGCCCCGAAGACGAGCAGAACCACGACAAGAACGAGCAGAATGTGCCAGATGCTGAACGCGCCCATGATGCGTCCTCTCACGACCTTAGGAGTTGTGGAAAGCGAACGGCCGCGGAAATGTCGGGCGGGGGAGCCTGCGGTCTAGCCGGGCTCGGTACGGGGCGCGGGCCGTCGGATGATTAGCGAAGCGATTCAACCACGCCGAAGCCTTGGTTGTAAAGGGAGCTTAGGGAGAGCCTAATAGGAAGGCGGCCGCTCGTGCCGGCCGCCGACTGATTCTTCGACCCGGCATCCCCTTCCTCCCGCCGCTCCCGGAGGAAGGAAGGGGATGCCTAGGCATCAGACCGAGTAATACATCTTGAACTCGACCGGGTGCGGCGTGAGGTCGAAGATCTTCATCTCCTCCTGCTTGAGCGCCAGATAGCCCTCGATCGAGTCCTTCGAGAACACCTCGCCCTTGAGCAGGAACTCGTGATCGGCCTCGAGCGCCTCGATCGCCTGGCGCAGGCTGGCGCACACGGTCGGCACGTTCTTCAGCTCCTCGGGCGGCAGGTCGTAGAGGTTCTTGTCCATCGCATCGCCCGGATGGATCTTGTTCTCGATGCCGTCGAGGCCTGCCATCAGCATGGCCGCGAAGGCCAGATACGGATTGGCGGCCGGATCGGGGAAGCGCACCTCGACGCGCTTGCCCTTGGGGCTCGCCGCGTGCGGGATGCGGCACGAGGCGGAACGGTTGCGCGCCGAGTAGGCGAGCAGCACCGGCGCCTCGTAACCCGGCACCAGCCGCTTGTAGCTGTTCGTGGTCGGGTTGGTGAAGGCGTTCAGCGCGCGCGCGTGCTTGATGATGCCGCCGATATAGTAGAGCGCGTTGTTCGACAGGTCGGCATAGCCGCTGCCGGCGAAGAGCGGCTTGCTGTCCTTCCAGATCGACTGGTGCACGTGCATGCCCGAGCCGTTGTCGCCATAGATCGGCTTCGGCATGAAGGTGGCGGTCTTGCCGTAGGAGTGCGCCGTCATGTGCACGACGTACTTGTAGATCTGCATCTTGTCGGCGGCGGTCAGCAGCGTCTCGAAGGTGGAGCCGAGCTCGTTCTGCGAGGGCGCGACCTCGTGATGGTGCTTCTCGACCTGGAGGCCCATGTCGTTCATGTGGGTCAGCATCTCGGCCCGGATGTCCGACATGGAATCGACCGGCGGCACCGGGAAGTAGCCGCCCTTCGGCCCCGGCCGGTGGCCGGTATTGCCGTCCTCGAACTTGCGCCCGGAATTGTAGGGGCCTTCCTCCTGGTCGAGGAAGTAGAACGCCTGATGGCCCGCCACGTCGAAGCGAACGTCGTCGAACACGAAGAACTCGGCCTCGGGCCCGAAGAAGGCGGTGTCGCCGATGCCGGAATAGGCGAGATACGCCTCGGCGCGCTTCGCGATCGAGCGCGGGCAGCGCCCATAGGCCTGGCCGGTCGAGGGCTCGATCACGTCGCAGGTCAGGATCAGCGTGGGCTGCGCCGCGAACGGGTCGATGCAGGCGGTCGCCGGATCGGGCATCAGGTTCATGTCCGATTCATTGATGTCCTTCCAGCCGGCGATCGAGGAGCCGTCGAACATCAAGCCGTCGGCGAACATTCCCTCATCGACCGTGCGCACATGCTGGGCGGTGTGGTGCCACTTGCCGCGCGGGTCGGTGAAGCGGAAGTCGACATAGGCTATGTCCTTCTCCTTGATCGTCTCCAATACGGTATTCGCGTCGGTCATTTCGGTTTCATCCTGTTATTGGCTGCTTGTTGGGGGGTAGTGAGGAGCGCGTGGCACGGCGCTCAGATCGCGTCGGGGCCGCGTTCGCCGGTGCGGATCCGAATGACCTCTTCGACGTTGGTGACGAAGATCTTGCCGTCGCCGATGCGCCCGGTGCGGGCGGCCTGGATGATCGCCTCGATGGCGCGTTCGACGAGCTGGTCTTCGAGCACGATCTCGATCTTCACCTTGGGCAGGAAATCGACCACGTACTCGGCGCCGCGATAGAGCTCGGTGTGGCCGCGCTGGCGGCCAAAGCCCTTGGCCTCAGTCACCGTGATGCCCTGCAGCCCCACCTCGTGCAGGGCGTCCTTCACCTCATCGAGCTTGAAAGGCTTGATGATGGCTTCGATTTTTTTCATCTCGTCGTGCTCCGCTCTCCGGTTGGGTGGGCGCTCGCCATCGTCGCGACGGCGCGCCCATCCGTCGCGCTGGCATCTCTTTCCATCGCGATCGATCTCCAGGTCGCATGCTTCGTGCCAACTCCCATTGGCCTTCTAATCTATTGGCGCTTAAAGCTTTTTTATCCCGATGGCGGAGTGCCGGCAGCGGTTGATGCCTATTTGTTATGCAGCCTGCCCGAAAACGGATCAGCGCAGCGCGAGGCTATTCGAACCGGCTTCGCTTTGGCATAGTGCCCGCCCTTGCGGCACGGAGGAAGCCCCATGATGTTGGCGGAGCGCATGGCCCGTCTCGGCACCGAGACGGCCTTCGAGGTTTTGGCACGCGCCAAGGCGCTCGAGGCCGAGGGCAGGAGCGTCATCAACCTCGGCATCGGCCAGCCCGATTTCCGCACGCCCGACAACGTGGTCGAGGCGGCGATCAAGGCCCTGAGGGACGGCCATCACGGCTATACGCCGGCAAACGGCATCCTGCCCCTGCGCGAGGCGGTCGCGGCCGACATCGCAAAGTATCGCGGCGTCGCGGTGAACCCGGACGAGGTGGTGGTGGTGCCCGGCGGCAAGGTCACCATGTTCTTCGCGGCGCTGATGTTCGGCGAGCCCGGCGTCGAGATCCTCTATCCCGACCCCGGCTTTCCCATCTATCGCTCAGCGATCGAGTTCTCCGGTGCGACGCCCGTTCCGATCCCGCTCTACGAGCGCAACGGCTTCTCGTTCAGCGCCGAGGAGGTGCTCGCCAAGATCACGCCGCGCACGCGCCTTATCATGCTCAACAGCCCGGCCAACCCGACCGGCGGCGTGGTGCCGAAGGCCGAGCTCGACCGCCTGGCCGCCGGGCTCGAGGCGCACCCGGAGGTCGCGGTGATGAGCGACGAGATCTATTGCCGCCTGACCTATGGCGACAACCAGCACGTCTCGCTGCTCGCCTACCCTGCGCTCAGGGACCGCGTCATCCTGCTCGACGGCTGGAGCAAGACCTATGCGATGACCGGCTGGCGCATCGGCTACGGCGTCTGGCCGAGCGGGCTCGCTGCGCAGGCGACGCGGCTTGCGGTCAACAGCAACTCCTGCGTCAACGCGGCGACGCAATACGCCGCGATCGAGGCGCTCAAGGGGCCGCAGGATTCGGTCGAGCGGATGCGCAAGGCGTTCGACGAGCGGCGCCGCGTCATCCTGCGCGAGCTCAATCAGATTCAGGGTTTCCGCTGCGTCGAGCCGGTCGGCGCGTTCTACGCCATGCCCAACATCGAGGGCACCGGGTTCTCGTCGAAGGAGCTGCAGACCCGCCTGCTCGAGGAGGCCGGCGTCGCGGTCATCGCCGGCACCAGCTTCGGCATCCACGGCGAGGGCTATATCCGCTTCTCCTACGCCGCGAGCACCGAGGAGATTCTGGAGGCCTGCCGCCGCATCCGCGCCTTCCTGGCCGATGAGGACAAGGTCTCCGTTGCTTGACGGAGGCCGCTCCCCATATTATCCACGCGCGCCGTTCGGCGGCGCATGGCGGGCGTAGCTCAACTGGTTAGAGCACCGGATTGTGGATCCGGGGGTTGTGGGTTCAAGTCCCATCGCTCGCCCCATCTCGTCTGCTGATCGATCCATACACGGCCGACCGATTGGTTCCGGTCGCGCCGTGTCGTTCGTTCGCGGCAGGCACCGTCGCGAAAAGGAAGGCCCCGCCGAAGCGGGGCCAGGCGGGGTCTCTGGAAGGGTGTCGCTGCCTGCGCTTCCGAGGGATAGGCCGCTGCCTGCGACGCCTTGCGTTCTACACGCGGCGCCGGGCCGGATTCGGGCGGATCAGTGAAGATTTCGAGACAGTGCGGGTCCCGGAAAACAAGCGCCCCGGCACCTGGCCGGGGCGAGTTTTAGGGGAGATACGGGGTCGCTGCATGCGGCCTCGCCCCTCAGACATAGTGCCGATTCTCGGCGGTGACCATCCCTATCTCATGGTAGGGCGCCGAAGCTTGCGGTAACGAGGCGCCAATCGTTATGGCTGGCGCGATCCGTCGCCATGTTACGATTCCGCCATGATGTCGATTCGCAGCGCGCTGTCGGTCCTCTCGGTCTTGGCCCTGCTTGGCCTGCTCGGCTTTCTCTCGGCCTGCGCGCCCGAGCCGGTGCCGTCGAGCTCCGCCTCGGGCGGGGCGGCGGCGACCACGACGGCCGTGCGCGGCATCTCCGACGTGCCGATGCCGAGCGGCGCCGACCAAGTGGTCGACGATTCCCTGGTGCTCGGCAGTCTCGACCGCTGGACCGGGCGCCTGGTGCTCGAGACCGGCCTCTCGCCGGTCTCCGCCTTCGCCTTCTACCGCGACCGCATGCCCAACTACGGCTGGGAGCCGCTCGCCTCGATCCAGACCGACGTGAGCGTGCTCAGCTTCTCGCGCGGCGAGCGCATCGCCACGATCCAGATCGAGAGCCGCAGCCTGCTGTTCGGCGGCTCGCGCGTGGCGATCACCATGGCACCGCGCCAGGGCGAAACCTATTCGGGCCAGCGCGCCGGCGACAGCATCGAAGTCACGCCGTTCGAGTAGCGTCAGGGCAGCCCGGCTCCCTGATCGGATCGTGGCGTTTCGTTCCCTCCCGCATCGAGCGCGGCCTGGATCATCGCTTCGAGCTGCGCCTGGGGCGCCAGCCCCGCGATGGCCCGCGCGCCGATCACGATGGTGGGAACCGATGAGATGCCCAGGGTCTCATGCGCGTGGCGCAGCAGGCGCGCGCACGGCTCCCGGTAAGCGCGCTGCTCCAGGGCTGCCTCGAATGCCGCGGCGTCGAGCCCGATCTCGCCCGCGAGCGTAGCTAATACTTCAGGTTCGCCGATATCGCGTTCCTCTTGAAAGAAAGCCGTAAACATCCGGTGGTTGTATGCCTTCGCAAGGCCGTGCTCGGCGGCGAACAGCGCGCCCTCGAAGGCGAGCCGGGTATAGGGCTGGGGCGATACCCGCGGCAGCACGATCTCGGCGCCGAGCGAGGCGGCAAGCGGGTAGACGGAAGACGCCCAGGCCCGCTGCAGGTAGTCGCCCTCGGGCCGGAGCGTCGGCGTCGGATAGGGGCGGAGCTCGAAGGGCCGCCATTCCAGTTCGACGCGACCCGCGAAGCGCGCCGCGGCGGCTTCGAGCGGGCCTTCCGCCAGGAAGCAATAGGGGCAGACATAGTCCGAATAGACGTCTATCCTAAGCATTATCGTCCTGCTCTGGCCGGGCGTGTCGGCGGCGCCGGCTGGTTGGAAGGTTATGGTTTCGGTTCAGTTATTTGACTCTGCGTTTGCCACAGGAAAGTGATTTGAGGTGGCACGCCCGCCGTGGGATCGTCGCTCGCAGATTGGGCATATGCCAAGACGGGAGGACAGCATGCTGAAGCAGGTTCTCGCCCTGGCCGCGGTGGTCGGCGTCTTGGTCGCAGCGCCAGCGTTCGCGTTCCAGTGCCCCATGGATATGAAGAAGATCGACGAGGCGCTCAATACCGCGCAGTTGAGCGAGGCGGATCGCGCCGAGGTCACCAAGCTGCGCGCCGAGGGCGAGGCCTTCCACCAGGCGGGCAAGCACGACGAATCGGTCGCGACGCTGGCCAAGGCAAAGGCATTGCTCGGCATCGAATAGGCGGACAGGCCGTCGGTCGGCGCGTCTGCAGCCCGCGCCGATCGCGCCCGCTGGGGCCGGCGAGACACCCTCTCGCCGGCCCCACATGTTGTTGTAGGACGCAATCCGCGTACCGTATACATGGCGCCATTGTTTTCCGGGGTACGCCATGAAGAAACCAGCCGACCTGTTCGACTTCGCCGAGACGCGCCGCCCGGCGCGTGCCGCTTCGAGCCGCAAGGCCGCGGGCGGCAGCGGCGGCGAATACACCGCGAAGGACATCGAGGTCCTCGAAGGGCTGGAGCCGGTGCGCCGGCGGCCCGGCATGTATGTCGGCGGCACCGACGCCCGCGCGCTGCACCATCTGCTGGCCGAGGTGCTCGACAACGCGATGGACGAGGCGGTCGCCGGCCATGCGAGCTGGATCGAGGTGTCGCTGGCCACCGACGGCTCGGCCATGGTGGTCGATAACGGGCGCGGTATCCCGATCGACCGCCACCCGAAGTTCCGCGACAAGTCGGCGCTCGAGGTGATCCTCACCACGCTGCATTCGGGCGGCAAGTTCGGCGGCAAGGCCTACGCCACCTCGGGCGGCCTGCACGGCGTCGGCATCTCGGTGGTCAACGCGCTCTCCGACGCCATGACGGTGGAGGTCGCCCGCGACGGCAAGCTCTGGCAACAGAGCTACAAGCGCGGCAAGCCGACCACCAAGCTCGAAAGTCTCGGCGCGGCCAAGAACCGGCGCGGCACGCGGGTCAGCTTCCATCCCGATCCGGAAATCTTCGGCAAGCAGGCCGCGCTCGACCCGGCTACCTGCTATCGCATGGTGCGCGGCAAGGCCTATCTGTTCCGCGGCGTCGAGATCCGCTGGCAGTGCGAGCCTGCGCTGCTGCGCAAGGGCGACCCGACGCCGCCGCGCGAGACGCTGCACTTCCCGAACGGCCTGACCGACTATCTCGGCGCCATCCTCGGCGACCGCCGCACGCTGACGCCGCAGCCCTTCGCCGGCGAGGCCGCGTTCGCCGACGAGCAGGGCAGGGTCGAGTGGGCGGTGGCCTGGCCCGACGACGAGGACGGCCTGATCGCCTCCCACTGCAACACGATCGCGACGCCCGAGGGCGGCACGCACGAGGCCGGGCTCCGTTCGGCGCTCGCGCGCAGCCTCAAGAGCCATGGCGAGCTGGTCGGCAACAAGCGCGCCGCCCAGATCATCGCCGAGGACGTGATGCGCGGCGCCTGCGTCGTGCTCTCGCTGTTCCTCAGGAACCCGCAGTTCCAGGGCCAGACCAAGGAGCGCCTGTCCTCGGCGGATGCGACGCGCCTGGTCGAGGGCGCGGTCAAGGATCATTTCGATCACTGGCTCTCCGCCGACCCGCAGGCCGCGGGCGCGCTGCTCCAGCGCATCGTCGAGCGCGCCGAGGAGCGCCTGCGCCGCCGCCAGGAGAAGGAGGTCGCGCGCAAGCAGGCCGGCCGCAAGGCACGGCTGCCCGGCAAGCTCGCCGATTGCAGCAACGATTCCGCGAACGGCACCGAGATCTTCCTGGTCGAGGGCGATTCCGCCGGCGGCTCGGCCAAGCAGGCGAGGGACCGCGCCACCCAGGCCGTGCTGCCGCTGCGCGGCAAGATCCTCAACGTGGCGAGCGCGACCAGCGACAAGCTGCAGGCGAACCAGGAGCTGAGCGATCTGGTGCTCGCGCTCGGCTGCGGCACCGGCAGCCGCTTCTCGATCGATGCCTTGCGCTATGAGAGGGTCATCATCATGACCGACGCCGACGTCGACGGCGCACACATCGCCGCGCTGCTGATGACCTACTTCTATCGCGAGATGCCGCAGCTCATCGAGCAGGGCCGGCTCTATCTCGCCCAGCCGCCGCTCTATCGCCTGGCCCAGGGCGCGCGCACCGCCTATGCGCGCGACGATGCCGACCGCGAGCGCCTGCTCGCTGGGGAGTTCAACGGCCGCGGCAAGGTGGAGATCAGCCGCTTCAAGGGCCTCGGCGAAATGCCGCCGGCCCAGCTTCGCGAGACGACGATGGACCCGAAGCATCGCACGCTGCTCCAGGTCACCATCCCGATGGGGCAGGAGGCCGAGACCAGGCTCAGGGTGGAAAGCCTGATGGGCCGCAAGCCCGAGGCGCGGCTGAAGTTCATCCAGGAGCACGCCGACCTGGTGGCCGAGCTCGACGTATAGCAGGACGCCGGGTCAAACCCGGCGTATTCGTCCGATGAAACCATGGAACCCGATCGCCGTCGCCGTGCTCGCCGTGGGGCTCGTGGCCTGCGCGGGGCTCGGCGGGGTGCAGACGATCAGGGGCGATTGGGTCGCCTATTCGACGCAGTATCTGCGATATGCCGCGAGCAAGGGCTCGCTGCCGACCATCGTCAGCGGCGGCGCGTTCATGAATGCCTCGGCGGAGGCCGTGGAAGCGCATGTGCTGGCGGAACTGTCGGCCCGGCCGCTCGGCGTCGGGCCGATCGCCTTCGTGCGCTACCCGTCCGGGCAGGCTACGCCGGCGCTCTTCGTCTCGATGGTCTTCAATCCGGTGCCGAGCTTCGACAGCATGGCCGCCTGCGCGCCGGAGCGTGCCGCCGCGGCGGGCGGCCAGCCGAGTCCCGACGGTTCGATCCGCGTCGTCGCCGCCTTCTGCAGCTCCCGGCAGCTCCTGAGTGGTTCAGTCGGCTACGCCGACGGTTTGAGCGGGCTCGGCGATGAGCGCTTTAACCGCTTGATTCACCTGCTCTCGATGGATCTGTTTCCGCTCCGTGATCCTAATCTGGGCAGCGGCGACGACTTTCCGTGATCATCGGAACTGGAACCGCAACATCGGCTTAACCATTCTTCTCTATGGTATTCCGCGACGAAGCAGCGAGTTGACGCTGCTTACAGCTTGCTTTTCCGCGTAAGAGCGAGCAAATCTCGTTGAGACCACAAGCAATTGATGGGGTCCGCCGATACGGCGGATCGCCTGACTCCGACCTCTGAAGGAAGTAGTACGATTTCCGGCACCATGACTTTCGAAGACCTCGGCCTGAGTCCTTCGCTGCTCGAGGCCGTGGCGGCATGCGGCTACACCCAACCGACCCCGATCCAGGAAAAGGCGATCCCACCGATCCTGCAGGGCAGGGACGTGCTGGGCTGCGCCCAGACCGGCACCGGCAAGACAGCAAGCTACACGCTGCCGATGATCGACATCCTCGACGCCGGGACGGCCAAGGCGCGCATGCCGCGCGCGCTGATCCTCGCGCCGACCCGCGAGCTCGCCCAGCAGATCGCGGCGAGTTTCGAGACCTACGGGAAGAACCACAAGCTGAGCCACGCCGTGGTGATCGGCGGCGAGGCCATGACCGAGCAGGAGCGTCTGCTCGATCGCGGCGTCGACGTGCTGATCGCGACGCCGGGCCGCCTGCTCGATCTGTTCGAGCGCGGCGCGGTGATGCTCGGCGGCGTCAAGGTGCTGGTCATCGACGAAGCGGACCGCATGCTCGACATGGGCTTCATTCCCGATGTGGAGCGCATCGTCGCCCGCCTGCCGAAGATCCGTCAGACCATGATGTTCTCGGCCACCCTCGCGCCCGAGATCAGGCGGCTTGCCGATGCCTTCCTGATCAACCCGAAGGAAGTGTCGGTCACGCCGTCGGCCACGGTTGCCGAGACGGTCGACCACAAGATCATCCGCCTGCCGCCTTCCAGGAAGCGGGATGCCCTGCTCGCGCTGCTGCGCGCGGCGTCTTACGAAAGCGCGCTCGTCTTCTGCAACCGCAAGAAGGATATCGGGCCGCTCCGCTCGCACCTCAAGAAGCATGGCTTCGATGTCGGCGAGCTGCATGGCGACCTGCCGCAGTCGGTGCGCACCGAGACCCTCGCCGCGTTCAAGAGCGGCAAGCTCAAGGTCATCATCGCGAGCGACGTCGCCGGGCGCGGGCTCGACATCTCGAAGGTTTCGCACGTCTACAATTTCGACGTGCCGATGAACGCCGAGGACTATGTCCACCGCATCGGGCGCACGGGCCGCGCCGGCCGCGCCGGCTCGGCGGTGACCTTCGTGTCGCCGGACGACGAGCGTTATCTCGACGCGATCGTCAAGCTGATCGGCAGGCCGGTGCCCGAGGCGCCGTCGCCGCTCGATGAGGGACGCAAGCCCGCAGCGGCCGAGGCCGAAGCGCCGGCCCAGGAAAGCCGGCCCCACGATGGCCACGACGCCGAGGCGCCCGCGCGCGCCAAGAAGGAGCGGCGGCCCGCGCCCGAGCGCAAGGCGCGGCGACCCGCGCCCGAACGAGAGGCGCGGCGACCCGCGCCCGAACGAGAGGCGCGGCGCGAGGCGACACCGCGCCCGGCCGGCAAGCGCACCGCGCCGAGTGGATCGCGCAATGTCGACGGCCCGGTCGTCGGGATGGGCGATCACGTCCCCGATTTCCTGCGCCTTCCGGTTAGGCGTGCAAGCGCGCAGGGAGCGAAGTAAGCTTCCCCCGGAATCCGGGGGAAGACGCGATGAAGACCATCTTCGTCATGGTGAAGTGCGAGATGGGCCACGCCTATGACGTGGCCAGCAAGGCGATCGAGACCGTCGAGCAGATTTCAGAGATCTATTCGATTTCCGGCCAGTATGACCTGCTGATCAAGTCCTACCTCGACGACGAGGCCGACATCGGCCGCTTCGTCACCGAGAAGCTGCAACGCATCGCGGGCGTGCGCGACACCTTCACGGTGATCGCGTTCAAGGCGTTTTCCTGAGCAGCTCGTCCACATAGGCCGGCACGACTTCGGTCGCCGGCCCGTAGATCTTCTCCTCGAACAGGCTTTCGCCGAGCGACGGCTCGAGGTTGAGCTCGACGGCATGCGCGCCTGCACCGAAGCGCGCCTCCTGCACGAAGCCAGCCGCCGGGTAGACATTGCCCGACGTGCCGATCGAGATGAAGAGCGTGCAGCGCGAGAGCGCGTCCGCGATCTCGTCCATGTAGAGCGGCATTTCGCCGAACCAGACGACGTGCGGCCGCAGGCTGCCGATCGTGCCGCAGGCGAGGCAGGCGATCTCGACGCTCAGGTCGCCTGCCTCGGGCTCGGTGTTGCCGCACGCGGCGCAGCGCGCCTTCTTGAGCTCGCCGTGCATGTGAAGGAGGGCGCGCGTGCCCGCGCGCTCGTGAAGATCGTCGATATTCTGGGTCACGACGAGCACCGGCGCCGGCCATTCGCGCTCGAGCCTCGCGAGCGCGAGATGCGCCGCGTTCGGCGCGATGTTGCTGTTGACGAGCTGGCGCCGCCGCGCGTTGTAGAAGGCGTGGATGCGGCCGGGATCGCGCGCGAACGCCTCGGGCGTCGCCACGTCCTCGATCCGGTGCTGCGCCCAGATGCCGTCCGGGTCGCGGAAGGTGTGCAGGCCGGATTCCTTGGAGATGCCGGCGCCGGTCAAGACCACGATGGGCCCGCCTCGATCGGTCGTAGAGGTCATTCGCCGATGATCTTGATCAGCACGCGCTTCGGCCGGCGACCGTCGAACTCGCCATAGAAGATCTGCTCCCAGGTGCCGAAATCGAGCCGGCCCTCGGTCACCGCGACCACCGCCTCGCGGCCCATGAGCTGCCGCTTGATGTGGGCGTCCGCGTTGTCCTCGCCGGTATCGTTGTGCCGGTACTGCTCGATCGGCCCATGCGGCACCAGCCGTTCGAGCACCCGCTCATAGTCCTGGTGCAGGCCGTGCTCGTCGTCGTTGATGAAGACCGAGGCGGTGATGTGCATCGGGTTGACCAGCGCGATGCCTTCGCGGATGCCGCTTTCGCGCAGGCACACCTCGACTTCCCGCGTGATGTTCACGAAACCCGTGCGCGAGGGGAGGTTCAGCGTGATCTCGCGTCTGAAGCTGCGCATCGGCCGGCCGCTGCTCAGAGAAAGAGGGTGAGCACGCCGGTATAGCCGTAGAGCCGGCGGTGCGAGATTTCGCCATAGCAGAAGAAGCCGACCAGCGGCACGTCGCCGAGCTCGCGCTGGATCAGGCGGAGCTCGTTCGATTCCTCGCCGAACATGTTCGGCCCGCGCGCCACGCAGCTATAGTAGGTGGCGCCGCGCGGGGTGCCGTTGATGCGCCGCTTCAGGCCGCCGACCATGCGCACGAGGTCTTCCTCGGCGGCGTGGGCGTCGCGGCGGCAGAACTGGATGGTCTGGCCGACCTCGGCCATCTCGGAGATCGCGACGAGCCCGCGCGGCTGGTCGATGCCCACGATGTGGCGGACCAGGTAGTCGCCGGTATCGACGCTGCGTACGGGCAGGGCGACGAAGATGAAGCCCTCGATCCGGCGCAGGTCGCGCGCCAGCAATTCCCCGATGTCCTCCTTGAAGACGTCGAGCGCCGGGCGGTCGTCGAGCTCGATGATGACGTTCGCTTCGGCACGGGTGATCCGGTGCATGCTGCCGATCAGCGAGCAGCTCTGGCTCAGCGCGGTGGCGACCGCGACGTTCTCGGAGAGCAGGACGCCGGAGACGCCCCCCTCCGTGACGCCGCCCGCGATCTGCTGCGGGCTGTGCTGCGACGAGCTGATGCCGCCGACCAGATAGCCGTCGATTGCGCCTGCGAGCCCTTCGACGATGTCCGGCACGTGGCCGTTGCGCGGGTCGGCATGGACCACGCCGAAATGGCTGCCGGCGCTTTCGCACCACGCGCCGCACTCCGACCGGAAGCCAGAGAGATCGCCCCGGATGGTGGGGAGCAGGCGATAGTCGCCCGGCCCGATGTCCGCGATCATGGCGGCGAGGCCGGGCGAGCCGAAATATTCCCGGCCGGTCGCGCACACGCCGATGCCGACCGAGCCGACCCAGTCCGCGGTGCCGGTCGTCTCCTTGAGGCGCGCCACGATGCCGGGAAGCTCGCGCGCGTGCTGATCCGAGACATAGAGGAAGCCGAGGCCGCCGCTCGCGCCGTCGCGCGCAAGCTCAGCCGCGCACTGATCGACCAGATGGCGCGCGTCGGGATGGGCCGCGTGTGCGAAGCGATACCGTGCCATGCCAGGGATCGGTTGTGGTGGCCAGGACTTTAGCGCGGGGTCGCGAGTTATCAAGCGGTTGTGGTCGAGAGCTCCCGGCCGATCCAGGCGGCGGCGCGCAGCGTCTCGGCATCCGTTCCGAGCGCGCCGATCACCTGGACGCCGAGCGGCAAGCCGGCCGCGCCCTTCAGGCCCGGCACGTTGACGGCGGGCAGCCCGAGCATGGTCCACAGCAGGCAGAAGGCGCGGCTTCCGGTGAAGGCGAGCCCCTCGGTCGCCTCGCCCGGCGCCGCCGGCGTGATCACGGCATCGAATGGTCGGATCAACCGTTCGGCTATCGCCTTCATCTGGGCGATGCGCTGGAGCGCGCCGAAATAGCGGTCCGCCTCGATGCCGCGGCCCTCGATGAGGAACGCCCGCAGATGGCTCGACAGCCGCTCGCCGCCGTCCAGATATTTTTGCCAGAGGTGGTAGGACATCTCGTGGGACATCACGCAGCGGTGAACCGCGACGGCGTCCTCGAAATCCGGCCCCATGTCGATCCTCGCGGCGCCGAGGCGCGCGGCGAGCGTCTCGAAGCGCGCGGCGGCGTCCGGCTCCATCTCGGGCCAGGCGAAGCTCGGCGCGAAGCCGAGGCGCGGCCGGCCGAGCGGCGCGGCGAGGGCGTGCTCGAGCCTGGTCGGGCGCTGGCCGAAAGCGGCGACGTCCGCGCCGTCATCGCCCGACATCGCGTCGATGGCGCGCGCCACGTCCTCGACGCTGCCCGCCAGCGCGCCAATGTGATCGAGCGAGTGACCGAGCATCAGCGCGCCGGTGCGCGGCACGATGCCGAAGCTCGGCTTCATGCCCCACACCCCGCAGAACGCCGCGGGCCGGATCACTGAGCCGGCGGTCTGGCTGCCGAGCGCGATCGGCACCATGCCGGCGGCGACCGCCGCCGCGGAGCCGCTCGACGAGCCGCCGGGCGTGCGGCCGAGGTCGTGCGGGTTGCGCGTCCGGGTCGGGTGATAGAAGGCGCATTCGGTCGTGGTCGTCTTGCCCAGCACCACGGCGCCGGCGCGGCGCAGCCGCTTGACCACGGTGGCGTCGGCCGCGGGGCGGCGCTCGAACTCGTGGACGCAGCCATTGCGCGTCGACATGTCGGCGGTGTCGATGACGTCCTTCACGCCGATCGGCACGCCGGCCAGCGGCCCGTCATGGCGCGCGGCGTCCCGTTCGTCGGCCTCGGCCAGTGCCGCATCGGCATCGAGGTATTCGAAGGCCTGCACCTCGGGTTCGGTGCGCGACACGCGTTCGAGCGCGTCCGCCAATGCCTGCCGCGCCGTCAGCGCGCCGGAGCGTACGGCCGCGGCGATCGCGCACCCGCTCGGGCAGGCGCTCGGCTCGACGCGACGGCCTGCGTTTGCATCATTCATCGTCAGGTTCTCCCTCGCGCCGCCCTGTCGTACCCCGGCGCGCATTAGTCTATAAGCACAGCCGGGCAGGCAAGGGCGAACCCGATCCAGCGCCGGACAGCATGGCCGAGCAACCTTCAACCACGACGAGCCGATCGAGCCGCGACGCCGTGCTGACGGTGGACGAGATGCATCGCGCCGACGCGGCGACCATCGCGGCGGGCACGCCGGGCCCGGTGCTCATGGAGAACGCCGGCGCCGCCATCGCGCGGGCGATCGAGCGCCGCTATGCGCCGCGTCCGGTGCTGGTCGCCTGCGGGCCGGGCAACAATGGCGGCGACGGCTTCGTCGTGGCGCGCCTGCTCGCCGCCAGGGGCTGGCAGGTGCGCGTCGCGCTGCTCGGCGAGAGGGACCGGCTCAAGGGTGACGCGGCGGAGGCCGCGAAGCGCTACGGGGGCGCGGCCGAGCCGCTCGCGACGGGCCTGCTCGAAGGCCAAGGGCTCCTGGTCGATGCCCTGTTCGGCGCAGGCCTCGCGCGCGATCTGGACGGCGTTGCCCGCGCCTTTGTCGAAGCGGCGAACGCCGCCGACGATCTGGTCAGAGTCGCGGTCGACGTGCCGAGCGGGGTCGCTGGCGACACCGGCGCGGTGCGCGGCGCGGCCTTGCAGGCCGCGCTGACCGTCACGTTCTGCCGAAAGAAGCCCGGCCACCTCCTGCTGCCGGGCCGGGAGCTCTCGGGCGACATCGAGGTCGCCGACATCGGCATCCCGGACGCGGTCGTGGACGGCCTCGGCGTGAGCACGTTCGAGAACACGCCCGCGCTCTGGCTCGATCTCCTGCCGCGGCCGCGCCTGAGCGGGCACAAGTATGACCGCGGCCATGCGCTCGTCGTCGGCGGCGCCGAGACCTCGGGCGCGGCCCGGCTCGCGGCGCGCGGCGCGCTGCGCATCGGGGCGGGGCTGGTCACCGCGGTCGCGCCGCGCGAGGCGCTCCCGGTCTATGCCGCCAGCCTGGTCGCGGTGATGACGGCGCCGCTCGACGAGCTTGATCACCAGCTTGCGGACCGCAGGCGCAACGCGTTTCTGATCGGGCCGGGCGCGGGCGTCGGTTCGGCGACGACGGAGCGGGCGCTCGCGGCGCTCGCCGCGGGCAAGGCCTGCGTGCTCGACGCCGACGCGTTGACCAGCTTCGCCGGCGCGCCAGATCGATTGTTCAGGACGATCCGCGGTCCGGCAGTCATGACGCCGCACGAGGGCGAGTTCGCGCGCCTCTTCACGCTCGAAGGCGACAAGCTCGCGCGCGCACGCCGTGCGGCAACCTTGAGCGGCGCCGTCATGCTGCTGAAAGGCGGCGATACCACCATAGCGGCACCCGACGGCCGCGCGGCGATCAACGCCAACGCACCGGCCTACCTCGCCACCGCCGGGGCGGGCGACGTGCTCGCGGGCTTCGTGCTCGGGCTCCTCGCGCAGGGCATGCCGGCGTTCGAGGCGGCCTGCGCCGCGACCTGGATGCACGCCGAGGCCGCCAAGTTGTTCGGGCCCGGGCTGATCGCCGAGGACCTGTCCGAAACCCTGCCGGCCGTGCTGCGCGGGCTGGCGACTGAACGAAGGGACGACCATGACCGGTGAGGAGGCTCGCACCGAAGTCCGCTCTGCCCTGCTGGAGCGGGCGATCTCGCGCATGCGCTCGGCCTGGCGCGACCTGACCTCGCAGGGCCGGCTGCCGAGCCGTGCGCCGGTCCGGGCCGATCTGCCGGACGACGACCTGCCGACCCTGAAGCGCCAGATCGCGGCCTGCGTCGAGGGGGCGGGCGGCGAGGTTTCTGCCCGCGCCCGCGCCGCCGAGCTCGGGCGCGTCTACCTGTCGTTGAGCGGGAGCGGAAAGGAGCGTTTCTTCAATCTGCTGGCCCGTGACTTTGGGGTCGATGATGAGGTCGTCAACGCGGCGGTCGAAGCGTTGAAGCGGGCCGGCGACGCCGAGGCGCGCCTGCGTGCCCAAGCCCGGCTGCGCGCGGCGCTGACCCCACCCTATGTCGGTTTGCTTGCGCAATTCAATGGATTGCCGAGCGGAGTCAAGTTCGTGGTTGATCTGCGGACCGAGCTTCGCGAGACCGTGGGGGACGATCCTCACCTGCGGGCGCTCGACGACAATCTGCGCGAGCTCTTGACCGGTTGGTTCGACATCGGGCTGCTCAGGCTGGAGCGCATCACCTGGCACGCGCCGGCGGCACTCCTCGAGAAGCTCGCCGCCTATGAGGCGGTGCATCGCGTGCGCTCCTGGCAGGACCTCAAGAACCGGCTCGATTCCGACCGCCGCTTCTATGCCTTCTTCCATCCCAGCATGCCGGACGAGCCGCTGATCTTCGTCGAGGTCGCGCTGGTCGACGGCCTCGCCGACAACATCCAGGCCTTGCTCGACAGGGACGCACCGGCCGACGATCCGAAGAGCGCGAACGCCGCGATCTTCTATTCCATCTCGAACGCCCAGCGCGGCCTGGTGGGGCTGTCGTTCGGCGGTTTCCTCATCAAACGGGTGCTCGACGACCTGTCGCGCGAGCTGCCTACCTTGAAGACCTTCGCCACTCTCTCGCCGCTGCCCGGGTTCCGCAACTGGGTCGAGCGGCGCATCGCGGCGGGCGACGACACGCTGCTCACGGCGCCGGCCGCCAAGGCACTCAGGGCCTTCGAGCCGGACGCTGCCTCAACGGCTGAGCTGCTCGGCAAGCTGCTCGACGGGCCGTGGCATCGGAACGAGGCCCTAAGCGACGCGCTGGAGGCGCCGATGCTCCGCCTGGCCGCGCGCTACCTGCTGACCGCGAAGCAGGGCAATGAGCCGCTCGACCGGGTGGCGCGCTTCCACCTCAACAACGGAGCGCGCGTCGAGCGCCTGAACTGGCGCGGCGACAACTCGCCGAACGGCCTTAAGCAATCCTTCGGGCTGATGGTCAACTATCGCTACCGTCCCGAGGAGATCGAGGCCAATCACGAGGCCTATCGGGGCGAGGGGCGGATCGCGGCCGCGCCGGCGGTGCGGGCCTTGCTGGGTTGAGCGGGCCGCGCCGGGGCTGCCGCGTTAGGCAGGCACTTGAGACCGGGGCGAACCCTGCTTATGGTACGAGATTCGGAATTGAGGGCCTTCGACGCGCCTTCCGGCCCGGCCGGGAACGCGACATGCGCCCAAATCGCGAAGGATGCGGGCGTGGTGGAATGGTAGACACGCCAGATTTAGGATCTGGTGACGAAAGTCGTGGGGGTTCAAGTCCCTTCGCCCGCACCATGTCCGTCTAGCCCGTTCGGGCAGGCCGTCGAGCGCCCCAGCCGATCCGGAGCGGCGCGCGAACCGGTGAATGCACAGCCATCGTCTTGAGGAGCGTATGACGCCATGCAGGTGACAGAGACCCTGTCGGAGGGGTTGAAACGGGAGCTGAAGGTCGTTGTCCCGGCCACCGAGCTCGAATCCGCCGTCGAGAAGCGCCTTGCTCAGTTGAGCCGGACCGTCCGCCTGAAGGGCTTCCGCCCCGGCAAGGTGCCCATGAACGTGGTACGCCAGCGCTTTCGCGGCGCCGTGCTCTCCGAGGTCATCGAGAAGCAGATCCAGGAGACCTCGGCCAAGGCGATCGCCGACCGGAACGTCCGCCCGGCCGGCCAGCCCACGCTCGAGATCATGGGCTACGACCCCGGCAAGGACCTCGAGTTCAAGATGGGCTTCGAGGTGCTGCCGGCGGTCGAGCTCGGCGATTTCTCGACGATCGAGCTGACACGGGAAACCGCCAAGCCCGACGAAACGGAAATCGAAGCGGCGCTGCAGCGCGTGGCGGATTCGGAGCGGCGCTACGACAAGGCCGAGGGGCGGGAAGCCGCGTCCGACGATCAACTGTTGCTGGATTTCGAGGGCTCGGTCGACGGCACGACGTTCGACGGCGGCAAGGCCGACGATTTCGAGCTGGTGCTCGGCTCGGGCGCCCTGATCCCCGGCTTCGAGGACCAGCTCACCGGCGCCAAAGCTGGCGACGAGCGTACCGTCGAGGTCACCTTTCCCGAGCGCTATCCGCGCGAAACGCTGGCCGGCAAGGCCGCCAGCTTCAAGGTGAAGGTCAAGGAGGTGCGCGAGCCCGTGCCGGTCGCCATCGACGACGAGCTTGCCAAGCGCTTCAACTACGAATCCCTTGAGGCGATGCGCGCCGCCGTCCAGGAGCGCCTGACGCAGGACTACGAGAACGTCTCCCGCGCCAAGATCAAGCGGAAGCTCCTTGATAAGCTCGCCGAGCGATATACCTTCCCTGTGCCGGAGAGCATGGTCGAGCAGGAATTCCAGCAGATTTGGGGTCAGATCAAGGCCGAGGCCGAGCAGACCAAGTCGACCGTCGAGGCGGTGATCGGCAAGTCCGAGGCCGACGGCAAGGTCGAATACCGCGGCATCGCGGAACGGCGGGTCCGCCTGGGCCTGCTGCTCGCCGAGGTCGGCCGGCAGAACGGCGTCACGGTCGAGCGCGAAGACCTGCTCCATGCCGCGATGCAGAGCGCGCGCAGCATCGCGCAGCCCAAGCAGATCATGGATTTCTACCGCAACAACCCGAACGCGCTCGAACGCTTCCGTGCGCCGGTGTTCGAGGAGAAGACGGTGGATTTCCTCCTCAAGATGGCCAAGGTCACCGAGCAGAGCGTGACCCCGGCCGAGCTGCTCACGGACCCCGACGAGGAAGAAGGCCAGGGGGCCGCGGGCCAAGGCGCCTAGATCGAAACGCCGGGTAGCGCGCGCCTCGAGCCGGCGCGCGACCCATCATTCCGAGGCTGCATCCAGGAGACACCGATTTGGCGGACATCATCGAGACTTACGGCAACGTCCTCGTGCCGATGGTGGTTGAGCAGACCAACCGCGGCGAGCGCGCCTACGACATCTATTCCCGGCTCCTCAAGGAGCGCATCATCTTCATCACCGGCCCGATCCACGACGAGATGGCGAGCCTGATCTCGGCGCAGTTCCTGTTCCTCGAATCCGAGAACCCGTCGAAGGATATCTCGGTCTACATCAACTCGCCGGGCGGCCTGGTGACGGCCGGCCTCGCGATCTACGACACGATGCAGTACATCCGGCCGGCGGTCTCGACGCTGTGCATCGGGCAGGCCGCCTCGATGGGCTCGCTCCTGCTGTGCTCGGGCGCTGCGGGGCAGCGCTTCGCCCTGCCGAACTCGCGCATCATGCTGCACCAGCCCTCGGGCGGCTTCCAGGGCCAGGCCACCGACATCGAGATCCACGCGCGCGAAATCCTCTCGCTCCGCAAGCGCCTGAACGAGATTTACGTCCATCACACGGGGCAGGCGATCGAGGTGATCGAGGAGAACCTGGAGCGCGACAAGTTCATGACGCCCGAGGACGCCAAGACGTTCGGCATCGTCGACGAGGTGATCACCAAGCGCCCGGCCGCCGATGACAGCGCCGAAAAAAAGCCTAAATAAATGTTAACGAAGTGAGGGTAAGGGTTTGTTGGGGTAGGCGCGGTTAGGCTCCTCGCGCGGTCTCGTCAAGCGGATTGGCCGCAGTTTTGGCTAGACAGCGAGGGGAATTGGGTGCCACGTTTTTGACAGTGACTAAGATTCGAAGGTGTTTCCGGGCCTTGCAGGCAGGCAAGCCGGTCAAGGGTCGGGGTTACAGCCTTCGGTCGGAACGGTGACGGTGCGGACATGAACAAGTCCAGCGGCAGCGACTCGAAGAACACGCTCTACTGCTCGTTCTGCGGCAAGAGCCAGCATGAGGTCCGCAAGCTGATCGCGGGGCCGACGGTGTTCATCTGCGATGAATGCGTCGAACTCTGCATGGACATCATCCGCGAGGAGCACAAGACGGCGCGGGTCAAGAGCCGCGACGGCGTGCCGACGCCAGGCGAAATCCGTGCCGTGCTCGACGACTACGTGATCGGCCAGCACCACGCGAAGAAGGTGCTCTCCGTCGCCGTCCACAACCACTACAAGCGCCTCGCCCATGGCGGCAAGGCGAGCGACGTCGAGCTCGCGAAATCGAACATCCTGCTGGTCGGGCCCACCGGCTGCGGCAAGACGCTGCTGGCGCAGACGCTGGCGCGCATCCTCGACGTGCCGTTCACCATGGCGGATGCCACCACGCTCACCGAAGCCGGCTATGTCGGCGAGGATGTCGAGAACATCATCCTCAAGCTCCTGCAGTCGGCGGACTACAACGTCGAGCGTGCGCAGCGCGGCATCGTCTACCTCGACGAGGTGGACAAGATCGCGCGCAAGTCCGACAACCCGTCGATCACGCGGGACGTCTCGGGCGAGGGCGTGCAGCAGGCGCTGCTCAAGATCATGGAGGGCACCGTCGCCTCGGTGCCGCCCCAGGGCGGGCGCAAGCATCCCCAGCAGGAGTTCCTGCAGGTCGACACCACCAACATCCTGTTCATCTGCGGCGGCGCCTTCTCGGGCCTCGAGAAGATCATCAGCGCGCGTGGGCAGGGCACCTCGATCGGCTTCGGCGCCGACGTGCGCTCGCCGGAGGAGCGCCGCACCGGCGAGATCCTGCGCGAGGTCGAGCCCGAGGACCTGTTGAAGTTCGGCCTGATCCCCGAGTTCGTCGGCCGCCTGCCGGTGATCGCGACGCTGGAGGATCTCGACGAGGAGGCGCTCATCGAAATCCTGACCAAGCCGAAGAACGCCCTGGTCAAGCAGTACCAGAAGCTGTTCGACATGGAGGACGTCCGGCTGACCTTCGCCGACGAGGCGCTCGTCAAGGTCGCGCAGAAGGCGATCGCCCGGAAGACCGGCGCGCGCGGCCTGCGCTCCATCCTCGAAGGCATCCTGCTCGACACCATGTTCGAGCTGCCGAGCTACGACACGGTCGAGGAGGTCGTCATCAAGGCCGAAGTGGTCGAGAGCCACGCGAAGCCGCTCCTCATCTATGCGGACCGCCGCGAGGACGCCACTTCGACCGCGTCCTGATGCCCCCTTGAATGAGGGGAATCTCACGCCCAATTGAAACTCATTCGGCTCCGGCCGGGCGGGTGCGTTGTGCCCGCCCCGCTGGGTGCCAGAGAGTGACGAGGTTGTGATGCTCGACGTTTCCCGCTTCCCGGTCCACCCCGTGCTGCCGCTGCGCGACATCGTGGTGTTCCCGCACATGATCGTGCCGCTCTTCGTCGGCCGCGAGAAATCGGTTCGGGCCCTCGAAGACGTGATGAAGGACGACAAGCAGATCCTGCTGGTCGCCCAGAAGAACGCCGCCCAGGACGATCCGGGCGTCTCCGACATCTACACGGTCGGCACGGTCGGCACCGTGCTGCAACTGCTCAAGCTGCCCGACGGCACCGTCAAGGTGCTGGTCGAGGGCGGCGGGCGCGCGCGCATCGTGCGCTTCACGGAGGAGGCCAGCTTCTTCCAGGCCCATGTCGAGCCGATCGAGGAGCTGCGCGGCAATCCGCAGGAGGTCGAGGGCTTGGCGCGCACCGTGGTGTCGCAGTTCGAGAGCTATGTGAAGCTCAACAAGAAGGTGCCGCCCGAGGTGCTGGTTTCGATCGGCCAGATCGACGACGCCAGCAAGCTCGCCGACACCGTCGCCTCGCACCTCTCGATCAAGATCGAGGAGAAGCAGCAGCTCCTGGAGATCGCTTCGGTCGCGGAGCGGCTCGAGCGCGTCTTCCAGTTGATGGAAGGCGAGATCGGCGTGCTGCAGGTCGAGAAGAAGATCCGCTCGCGCGTGAAGCGCCAGATGGAGAAGACGCAGCGCGAGTACTACCTGAACGAACAGCTCAAGGCGATCCAGAAGGAGCTCGGCGAGACCGAGGACGGCCGCGACGAGGTGTCGGAGCTCGAGGAGCGCATCAAGCGCACCAAGCTCACCAAGGAGGCGCGCGAGAAGGCGCAGGCCGAGGCCCGCAAGCTCAGGACCATGAGCCCGATGTCGGCCGAGGCGACCGTCGTGCGCAACTATCTCGACTGGCTGCTCGGCATCCCCTGGAAGAAGCGCACCAAGATCAAGCGCGACCTGAACAACGCCGAGAAGATCCTGAACGAGGATCACTATGGCCTGAAGCAGGTCAAGGAGCGCATCCTGGAATATCTCGCCGTCCAGCAGCGCATCCCGAAGATGAAGGGGCCGATCCTCTGCCTGGTCGGGCCGCCCGGCGTTGGCAAGACCTCGCTCGGCCAGTCGATCGCGCGTGCGACGGGGCGCAACTTCGTGCGCGTCTCGCTCGGCGGCGTGCGCGACGAGGCCGAGATCCGCGGCCACCGGCGCACCTATATCGGCTCGATGCCCGGCAAGATCATCCAGTCCATGAAGAAGGCGAAGTCCTCGAACCCGCTCTTCCTCCTGGACGAGATCGACAAGATGGGCGCCGACTTCCGTGGCGACCCGTCATCGGCGCTGCTCGAGGTGCTGGACCCCGAGCAGAACGAGCATTTCAACGACCACTATCTGGAGGTCGACTACGACCTGTCGGACGTGATGTTCGTGACCACTGCGAACACGCTGCGCATGCCGGCGGCGCTGCTCGACCGCCTCGAGGTGATCCGCATCCCCGGCTACACCGAGGACGAGAAGGTCCAGATCGCGCGGCGGCACCTGATCCCGAAGCAGCTGAAGGGCCACGGCCTCAAGAAGGGCGAGTGGGAGATCACCGACGACGCCCTGATCGACCTGATCCGCTACTACACGCGCGAGGCGGGCGTCCGCAATCTCGAACGCGAGATCGCCAACCTGCAGCGCAAGGCGATGAAGAAGATCCTGTCCAAGGGCCAGCAGCAGGTGAAGGTGACGCGCCGGAACCTCGGCTCCTACGCCGGCGTGCGCCGGTACCGCTATGGCGAGGCCGAGCTCGACGATCTGGTCGGCGTCACCACCGGGCTTGCCTGGACCGAGGTGGGCGGCGAGCTGCTCTCGATCGAGGCGCTGACGCTGCCGGGCAAGGGCAAGGTGATCACCACCGGCAAGCTCGGCGACGTGATGAAGGAGTCCGTGCAGGCGGCCGAGAGCTACGTCAAGTCGCGCGCGGTGCAGTTCGGCATCAAGCCGACCGTGTTCAACAAGCGCGACATCCACGTCCACGTGCCCGAGGGCGCGACGCCCAAGGACGGGCCGTCGGCCGGCGTCGCCATGATCACCTCGATCGTCTCCGTGCTGTCCGGCATTCCGGTCAGCCGGAGCGTCGCGATGACCGGCGAGATCACGCTGCGCGGCCGCGTCCTGCCGATCGGCGGCCTCAAGGAGAAGCTGCTCGCGGCGCTGCGCGGCGGGCTCAAGACGGTGCTGATCCCGAAGGACAACGAGAAGGACCTCGCCGACATTCCCGACAACGTCAAGCGGGCGCTCGCCATCGTCCCGGTCTCGACCGTGGACGAGGTGCTCAAGCACGCGCTGGTCGAGCCGCTCGTGCCGATCGAGTGGAACGAGGCCGAGGAGAGCGTGGTCTCGAGCGAAGAGGCGAAAGCGGGCGAGGACGCCGACAAGGTCGGCAACCTGCTGACCCATTGAAGGTTTATTTCTGAAGGGCGCGCCGCGCGGTTTCGTGCGGCGCGCCCTTTCGACTCGGGCAATCGTGCGACTCCGACAAGAATAAATGCGCGAATCGCGCTGTGGGCTTGGGTTTCAGGCCTGTCGCGCGTTGACGCCGTGAAAAACAGCGCTCTACACTTTCGGCCAGTGCTGCCGAGTCGCATCGGCGACACCGCCAAGTCCCGGCATGTCCACGCCAACCTAAAAGGGGGTTACACGGGTGAACAAGAACGATCTCGTCAAGGCCGTTGCGGCCGATGTGGATCTGGCCAACGCGCAGGCCGCGCGCGCCGTTGATTCGGTGTTCGACACCATCCAGAGGGCACTCAAGAAGGGCGACGAGGTGCGCCTCGTCGGCTTCGGCACCTTCCTCGTGGTGAAGCGCAAGGCGACCAAGGGGCGCAATCCTCAGACCGGCGAAGAGATCAAGATCGCGGCCTCCAAGCAGCCCAAGTTCCGGGCCGGCAAGGCGCTCAAGGACGCGGTGAACTAGGGCGTGCCACTTGCGATGGCGCGGTTTCGCGGCCTATCGCAAACACGATTTCCGCCCTGACAAGAGATTTAGAGCGCGTTCGGGTTCTCGGTTGTCTCGACCGGATATGATCGCGCCCTAGCCCGGCTGCCTCTGGCGGGTTCAAATCTGGCGATGCCGGCTACCGGAAGGTGGCCGGCATCGGCATTTTCGGGCTAGATTGCCGCGAACCGGCGAGGGGCCGGGGCCGGGCGTGGCATGCGGGCGATTAGCTCAGCTGGTAGAGCGTCTCGTTTACACCGAGAATGTCGGCGGTTCGAGTCCGTCATCGCCCACCATTGCCGCCGCTCTATATACGTTAACGAAAGGCAAGCTCCTTGACCGGTATGATACGGTGCAGTACATGAGGCCGCTTTCCGCAGCCGTCGGCTCGACGCGGCGGAGAGGGTTTTGGGGGCGTAGCTCAGTTGGTTAGAGCGCCGGCCTGTCACGCCGGAGGCCGCGGGTTCAAGTCCCGTCGCTCCCGCCACCGCTCGGCATGCCGCGGTCTCTGATGGCCGTTGCCGGCGGTGGTGGAAATGCAACGGTCCGCATGTGCGGCGGGCACCGCGAGCGTGGGCGCTCTATGCTGGGGCGGCGCCCGGGCTCGGGGCGAGCGGCCCCGGCGGGATAATCGGATCAGCGCGCGCCGATGACCGCTTCGTCTTCGTTCCTCCTCGAGTACCTGCCGATCCTGATCTTCCTCGGGATCGCGGTCGCCATTGCGGTCGCGATGGTCGCCGCCTCCTATGTGGTGGCGCCGCAGAAGCCCGCGCCGGACAAGATTTCAGCCTATGAATGCGGCTTCGATGCCTTCGAAGACGCCCGCATGAAGTTCGACGTCCGGTTCTACCTGGTCGCCATCCTCTTCATCATCTTCGACCTGGAGGTCGCCTTCCTCTTCCCCTGGGCGGATTCCTTCAGCGGCATCGGGCTCTACGGCTTCTGGTCGATGCTGGTGTTCCTCGGCATCCTGACCATCGGCTTCATCTATGAGTGGCGCAAGGGGGCGCTCGAGTGGGAATGAGCGGCGAGACGACGACAGCCGGGCTGCCCGGCCGGGTGCTCGCGCCGGGCCCGGATCAAGACGCGGCACTCAGGCTGGTCACCGACGAGCTGGCCGAGCGGGGTATCGTCGTCGCGCAGCTCGAGAAGCTGGTCAACTGGGCGCGCACCGGTTCGCTTTGGCCGCTGACGTTTGGCTTGGCCTGCTGCGGCGTCGAGTTCATGCAGATGATCGGCGCGCGCTACGACATCGACAGGCTCGGCATGGTGCCGCGGGCGAGCCCGCGGCAGTCCGACGTGATCGTCGTCGCCGGCACGCTCTGCAACAAGATGGCGCCGGCCTTCCGCCGGGTCTACGACCAGATGCCGGAGCCGCGCTACGTCATCTCGATGGGCAGTTGCGCCAATGGCGGCGGCTACTATCACTACTCCTATTCCGTGGTGCGCGGCTGCGACCGGATCGTTCCGGTCGACGTCTACGTGCCGGGTTGCCCGCCGACGGCGGAGGCGCTGCTCTACGGCGTCATGCAGCTCCAGAAGAAAATCCGCCGCATCGGCACGATCGAACGCTGAACGGAGCGCGGACCGGACCCGATGGCCGACGTCGAGACATTGCGCGAGCTTGGGGAGCGGATCGGCGCCGCGCTGAGCGACTATGTCGACGCGCCGGCGCTCGAACGCGGCGAGCTCTCCGTGGTCACGCGGCCCGAAGCGATCCTGCGCGTGATCAAGTTCCTGCGCGACGACAGCCAGTGCGCGTTCGAGCAGCTCATCGATGTCTGCGGCGTGGATTATCCCGAGCGCGAGCCGCGTTTCGATGTCGTCTACCACCTCTTGAGCGTGAGCCGGAATCAGCGCATCCGGGTCAAGGTCCGGGTCGGCGAGGGCGAGATGGTGCCCTCGGTCACCGGCCTCTACTCGGCGGCCGGATGGTTCGAGCGCGAGACCTGGGATCTCTATGGCATCTATTTCTCCGAGCATCCCGATCTCCGCCGCATCCTCACCGACTACGGCTTCGAGGGGCATCCCTTGCGCAAGGACTTTCCGCTCACCGGCTTCGTCGAGATGCGCTATGACGACGAGCAGAAGCGCGTCATCTACGAGCCCGTGAAATTGACGCAGGAGTTTCGCCGTTTCGACTTCTTGTCGCCCTGGGAAGGCACGCAATACGTGTTGCCGGGCGACGAGAAGGCCACCAAGCCATGACCGAGCGCCACATCCGCAGCATGACGGTGAACTTCGGGCCGCAGCACCCGGCGGCCCATGGCGTGCTGCGCCTCGTGCTCGAGATGGACGGCGAGATCGTCGACCGGGTCGACCCCCATATCGGCCTGCTCCACCGCGGCACCGAGAAGCTGATCGAGTACAAGACGTATCTACAGGCCGTACCTTATTTCGACCGGCTCGACTATGTCGCGCCGATGAACCAGGAGCACGCCTTCGCGCTGGCGACCGAGAAGCTGCTCGGCATCGATATCCCGCGCCGCGGCCGGGTGATCCGCGTGCTCTATAGCGAGCTCAGCCGGATCGCCAATCACCTGCTCAACATCACCACTATGGCGCTCGACGTCGGCGCGATGACGCCGTTCTTCTGGGGTTTCGAGGAGCGCGAGCGGCTCATGGAGTTCTACGAGCGCGCCTCGGGCTCGCGCATGCATGCCGCCTATTTCCGCCCTGGCGGCGTGGCGCTCGACCTGCCGCAGAGCCTGCTCGACGATATCCGGGACTGGAACCGGAAGTTTCCGAAGGTGATCGACGAGATCGACGGGCTCTTGACCGAGAACCGCATCTTCAAGCAGCGCACGGTCGATATTGGCCGGACCAGCGCCGCCGAGGCGCTCGATTGGGGCTTCACCGGGCCGATGCTGCGCGCCTCGGGCGTCTCCTGGGATTTGCGCCGCGCCGAACCTTACGAAATCTACAACGAGCTCGACTTCCAGATCCCGGTCGGCACCACGGGCGATTGCTATGAGCGCTACCTCGTGCGCATGGAGGAGATGCGCCAGAGCGTGCGCCTGATCGACCAGTGCCTCGACCGCATGGAGCCGGGGCCCGTCAAGGTGCAGGACCAGAAGATCACCCCGCCGACACGCGGCGAGATGAAGCACTCGATGGAAGCCCTCATCCACCACTTCAAGCTCTACACCGAGGGCTATCACGTGCCGGCCGGCGAGACCTATTGCGCGGTCGAGGCGCCGAAGGGCGAGTTCGGCGTCTACCTCGTCGCGGACGGTACCAACCGGCCCTATCGCTGCAAGATCAGGGCGCCGGGCTTCGCCCATCTGCAGTCGCTCGACTATATGAGCCGGGGCTACATGCTGGCCGATGCGGTCGCCAACCTCGCCAGCATGGACATCGTGTTCGGGGAGATCGACCGGTGAGCGGCAATGGCGCCGATGGCGGCGCGGCCTTCGCGTTCTCGCCCGAGAACAAGGCGCGTGTCGAAGCCATCATCGCGAAATATCCCGAGGGCCGGCAGGCGAGCGCGGTGCTGCCGCTGCTCGACCTCGCGCAGCGGCAGAACGGCGGCTGGCTGCCGCGCGCCGCGATGGATCACGTCGCGAGCGTACTTTCGATGGCGCCGATCAAGGTCTACGAGGTCGCCACCTTCTATACGATGTTCAACCTGAAGCCGGTCGGCCGCCACCTGGTGCAGCTCTGCCGCACCACGCCCTGCTGGCTGCGCGGCAGCGAGGATCTGCGCTATGTGGCGCAGCAGGAGCTCGGCATCGGGCTGAACCAGACGACCGCCGACGGCCTCTTCACGCTGGTCGAGGTCGAATGCCTCGGCGCCTGCGTCAATGCGCCCATGGTGCAGATCAACGACGACTTCTATGAGGATTTGACGGCCGACTCGTTCAGGGAGCTGCTGCGCGCCTTGAGACGCGGCGAGACGGTGAAGACCGGCTCGCAGACGGGCCGCCGCGGTTCATGCCCGGCGGCCGGCCCGACCACGCTCAAAGAGATCGAGCCTTCCTGATGCTGCAAGATTCCGACCGCATCTTCACCAACCTCTACGGCCTCCACGATTGGCGGCTCGAAGGCGCGCGCAAGCGCGGCGATTGGGACGGCACCAAGGCGCTCATCGAGAGGGGCCACGACGCGATCGTCGAGGAGATCAAGGCGTCCGACCTGCGCGGGCGGGGCGGCGCGGGTTTCTCGGCCGGGCTCAAATGGTCCTTCATGCCGAAGCAGATCGATCCCAAGCGCCCGCACTACCTCGTCGTCAACGCCGACGAGAGCGAGCCCGGCACGTGCAAGGATCGCGACATCATGCGCTACGATCCGCACAAGCTGGTCGAGGGCTGCCTGCTTGCCGGCTTCGCCATGCGCGCGCATACGGCCTACATTTATATCCGGGGCGAGTTCTACAACGAGGCGGTGCATCTGCAGGCCGCGATCGACGAGGCCTATGCGGCCGGGCTGATCGGGAAGAACGCCTGCGGCTCGGGCTGGGACTTCGACCTCTATCTGCATCGGGGCGCCGGTGCCTATATCTGCGGCGAGGAGACCGGGCTGCTCGAGAGCCTCGAGGGCAAGCCGGGCCGGCCGCGCCTGAAGCCGCCGTTCCCGGCCGGCGTCGGGCTCTATGGCTGCCCGACCACCGTCAACAATGTCGAGACCATCGCGGTGGTGCCGACCATCCTGCGGCGCGGCGGCGCATGGTTCGCCGCGCTCGGCCGGCCGAAGAACACCGGCACCAAGGTCTTCTGCATCTCGGGCCATGTGAACCAGCCCTGCAATGTGGAAGAGGAGATGGGCATCCCGCTTAAGGAGCTCATCGAGAAGCATGCCGGCGGCGTGCGCGGCGGCTGGGACAATCTCAAGGCGATCATCCCGGGCGGCTCGTCCGTGCCGCTGCTGCCGAAGTCGATCTGCGACGACGTGCTGATGGATTTCGATTCGCTGCGCGCCGTGCGCTCCGGCCTCGGCACCGCGGCCGTCATCGTGATGGACAAGACAACCGATGTGATTGCAGCCATCGCGCGCCTCTCGCACTTCTACATGCACGAGAGCTGCGGCCAGTGCACGCCGTGCCGCGAGGGCACCGGCTGGGTCTATCGCGTGATGCAGCGCATGGTCAAAGGCGAAGCGACGATCGAGGAGATCGACCGGCTCAACGACGTGGTCGGCCAGATCGAGGGGCATACCATCTGCGCGCTCGGCGATGCGGCGGCCTGGCCCGTGCAGGGCCTGATCCGCCATTTCCGCGACGAGCTGGAGGCGCGCATCCGCATCGCGCAGGGCGCGCTAGCCAGCGGGCGACTCGGGCTGACGCCCGCGATCGAGGCGGCCTAGCGGGGGAACAGCGCGCCATGCCGAAGCTCATCGTCAACGGCGTCGAGGTCGAGGTTCCGCCGGGCTCGACCGTGCTGCAGGCCTGCGAGGCCGCGGGCGCCGAAATCCCGCGCTTCTGCTACCACGACCGGTTGTCGATCGCCGGCAATTGCCGCATGTGCCTGGTCGAGGTCGAGAAGTCGCCGAAGCCGGTGGCCTCCTGCGCCATGCCGGCGGGCGACGGCATGGTGGTGCATACCGACACGCCGCAGGTCAAGAAGGCGCGGGAAGGGGTGATGGAGTTCCTGCTCATCAACCATCCGCTGGACTGCCCGATCTGCGATCAGGGCGGCGAGTGCGACCTGCAGGACCAGGCCATGGCCTATGGCCGCTACTACAGCCGCTACGAGGAGCACAAGCGCGCGGTCAAGGAGAAGGAGCTGGGGCCGCTGGTCAAGACCTTCATGACCCGCTGCATCCATTGCACGCGCTGCATCCGCTTCGCCGAGGAGGTGGCCGGCGTCGAGGTGCTCGGCCTCACCGGGCGCGGCGAGTGGATGGAGGTCGGGCCCTATGTAGAGGCCGTGGTCAACACCGAGCTCTCGGGCAACATCATCGACCTCTGCCCGGTCGGCGCGCTGACCTCGAAGCCCTATGCGTTCACCGCGCGGCCATGGGAGCTGCGGAAGACCGAGAGCATCGACGTGCTCGACGCGGTCGGCGCGAACATCCGCATCGACGCGCGCGGGCCCGAGGTGATGCGCATCCTGCCGCGCCTGAACGAGGCGGTGAACGAGGAGTGGCTAGCCGACAAGTCGCGCTTCGCCTGCGATGGCCTGATGAAGCGTCGGCTCGATCGCTGCTTCGTGCGGCGCGACGGCAAGCTCAGGCCGGCGAGCTGGGACGAGGCGTTCCAGGCGATCGCGGCGCGGCTTTCCGGCCTGCCCGGCGAGCGTATCGCGGCGGTCGCGGGCGACCTCGCCGACGCCGAGGCGATGCTGCTCCTGAAAGAACTGATGGCGTCGCTCGGCTCGCCCCATATCGACTGCCGGCAGGACGGTGCCGCGCTCGATCCGTCGTGCCGCGCCGGTTATCTGTTCAACACGACACTCGCCGGCATCGAGCAGGCGGATGCCTGCCTCCTGATCGGCACCAACCCGCGCTGGGAGGCGCCGCTCGTCAACGCGCGCCTGCGCAAGCGCTGGCTGCGCGGCGGCTTCACAATCGGCCTCATCGGCCAGGCGGTGGACCTGACCTATCCTTACGTGCATCTCGGCGCCGGCCCGCAGAGCCTCGATGCGGTGGCGAGCGGCGGTGATGCCTTCGCGCAGACGCTCAAGGATGCCAAGGCGCCGATGCTGGTGCTCGGCATGGGCGCCCTGGCGCGGCCGGACGGCGCGCACATCCTCGCCACGGCGCGCCAGATCGCGCTGGAGTTCGGCCTCGTGCGCGAGGGCTGGAACGGCTTCAACCTGCTTCACACCGCGGCCGCGCGGGTCGGCGGGCTCGATCTCGGCTTCGTGCCGGGAGGCGGGGGCAGGGGGCTCGACGCCATCCTGGCCGGGGCGCAGCGCGGCGACATCGAGGCGGTCTATCTGCTCGGCGCGGACGAGCTCGACACCGCCAAGCTCGGCAACGCCTTCGTCATCTATCAGGGCCATCACGGGGATGCCGGCGCGAGGCGGGCGGACGTCGTGCTGCCCGGCGCCGCCTATACCGAGAAGAACGCCACCTACGTGAACCTCGAAGGCCGGCCGCAGCGAACCTGGCGCGCTGTGCATCCGCTCGGCGAGGCGCGCGAGGACTGGAAGATCATCCGCGCGCTCTCGGAGAAGCTCGGCCGGCGCCTGCCCTACGACACCATCGAGGCGGTGCGCCGCCGGCTCGGCGAGGTGGCGCCGAGCTTCCGCGCGCTCGGCCAGGTCGAGCCGGCCGCGTTCGGCGACTTCGGCACGCCCGGGCCGCTCGGCGCCGAGCCGTTCCGGAACCCGATCGCGAACTACTACATGACCGACCCGATCAGCCGGGCGTCCGAGACCATGGTGAAGTGCGTCGAAGCGTTCCTCGCCTCCCCGCAAGCGAAGACCGGTACCCATGGCTGACACCGGCGTCTGGCACGACTACCTGCTGCCGCTCCTGCTGACGGTCGGCTATGTGCTGGCCATCGCGGTGCCGATCATGCTGGTGGTCGGCATGCTCAGCTATGTCGAGCGCAAGGTATGGGCGGCGATGCAGCTCCGGCGCGGGCCCAACGTGGTCGGCCCGTTCGGCGTGCTGCAGTTCCTCGCCGACGGCGTCAAGATGGTCTTCAAGGAGACCATCATCCCGGCCGGCGCCAACCGTGCGCTCTTCATCCTGGCGCCGATCATCACCTTCTCGCTGGGGCTGATCGGCTGGGCGGTGATCCCGTTCGACCAGCACCTGGTGCTGGCCGACGTCAATGTCGGCATCCTCTATCTCTTCGCGGTCTCCTCGCTCGGCGTCTACGGCATCATCGTCGCGGGCTGGGCCAGCAACTCGAAATACGCCTTCCTCGGCGCGCTGCGCTCGGCGGCGCAGATGGTCTCCTACGAGGTCTCGATCGGCTTCGTCATCGTGACCGTGCTGCTCTGCGTCGGCTCGCTCAACCTGAACGACATCGTGGAGGCGCAGCGGGGCCTGTGGTTCTTCATCCCGCTCTTCCCGATGTTCGTCATCTACTTCATCTCGGCGCTGGCCGAGACCAACCGCACGCCGTTCGACCTGCCGGAGGCCGAAGGCGAGCTGGTGGCCGGCTATCAGGTCGAGTATTCGGCGATCAGCTGGGTCATGTTCATGCTCGGCGAGTACGCCAACATCATCCTGCTGTCCGGCATCTGCGTGGTGCTGTTCCTGGGCGGATGGCTGCCGCCGTTCCACGTCGAGCCGTTCACCTACGTCCCGGGTGTGGTCTGGTTCCTGCTCAAGACCGCGGTGATCGTCTTCATCTTCACCTGGACCCGGGCGACGCTGCCGCGCTACCGCTACGACCAGCTCATGCGGCTCGGCTGGAAGGTGTTCCTGCCGGCGTCGCTCGCCTGGCTGGTGATCGTGGCGGGTGCGCTGCACCTGTTCGGCTGGCTGCCGGAAACGGCGGCCGGCGGGTGAGCGGTTGCGGCGTGGCGGGGCAGTGTGATATGGCCGGCCAGCGCCGGGCGCCGCGGACGGCGTAGGAGCGAAGGAGAAGCGGATGGCCTTCGTGGATCAGAAGTTGCGGTCATTGTTCCTGACCGAGCTCGCGGTCGGCTTCGCCATCACCTTCCGCCAGATGTTCAAGCCCAAGGTGACGGTCAACTACCCGCACGAGAAGAGCCCGATCAGCACGCGCTTCAGGGGCGAGCATGCGCTGCGCCGCTACCCGAACGGCGAGGAGCGCTGCATCGCCTGCAAGCTGTGCGAGGCGATCTGCCCGGCGCTCGCCATCACCATCGAGGCGGAACCCCGCGAGGATGGCAGCCGGCGCACCACGCGCTACGATATCGACATGGTGAAGTGCATCTATTGCGGCTTCTGCCAGGAGGCCTGCCCGGTGGACGCCATCGTCGAGGGGCCGAACTTCGAGTTCGCCGCCGAGACCCGCGAGGAGCTGCTCTACAACAAGGAGAAGCTGCTCGCCAACGGCGACCGCTGGGAGCGCGAGATCGCCGCCAATCTCGCCGCCGAAGCGCCTTACCGTTAAGACGACCAGGCGCGGACCGGCCGATGATCATCCAGAACATCGTCTTCTACGTCCTTGCCGTGATCACGGTCGGCGCGGGCATGGCGGTGATCGGCTCGCGGAACCCGGTCCACTCGGTGCTGTTCCTGATTCTCGCGTTCTTCAGCTCGGCCGGCCTCTTCGTGCTGATGGGGGCGGAGTTCGTGGCGATGATCCTGGTCATCGTCTATGTCGGCGCGGTGGCCGTGCTCTTCCTCTTCGTCGTGATGATGCTCGACGTCGATTTCGCCGCGCTCAGGGCCGGCTTCATGCAGTATCTGCCGATCGGCGCCGTGATCGGCGCGATCCTGCTCGCCGAGCTGATCCTCGTCTTCGCCTCGGGCTCGGTCGATATCAAGAAGCCCGAGACGGTCGCCATGCCGACGCCCGAGCCCAGCCAGGTGCCGAACACCGAGGCGCTCGGCAACATCCTCTATACGCACTACGGCTATCTGTTCCAGGTCGCGGGCCTCGTGCTCTTGGTCGCCATGATCGGGGCGATCGTGCTGACCCATCGACGGCGGCCCGGCGTACGCCGCCAGCGCATCGCCGATCAGGTGGCGCGCCGGCCCAGTGAGGCCGTGCGGCTCACCGACGTGAAGCCGGGGGAGGGGGCGTCGTGGAAATCGGACTGACCCACTATCTGACCGTCGCGGCGATCCTCTTCACGCTTGGCGTGTTCGGCATCTTCCTGAACCGCAAGAACGTCATCGTCATCCTGATGGCGATCGAGCTGATGCTGCTCGCGGTCAACATCAACCTGGTCGCGTTCTCCGCCTATCTCGGCGACATGACCGGGCAGGCCTTCGCCATGTTCGTGCTGACGGTCGCCGCCGCCGAGGCCGCCATCGGCCTCGCCATCCTGGTCGTCTATTTCCGCAACCGCGGCTCCATCGCGGTCGAAGACGTCAATCTGATGAAAGGCTGAACGCCCGTGGGGCTTGCGATCGCGACGGTCTTTCTGCCGCTCGTCGGAGCGGCGATTGCGGGCCTGTTCGGCCGCGCGCTCGGCCAGCGCGTGGCGCCGCTGGTCACTGTCGTCGCGATGGGTGCATCGGCCGCGCTCGGCGTCGTCACCTTCGCCGACGTGACGCTCGGCGGCAATCCGGGCAAGGCCGACCTCTTCGAGTGGATCAGCTCGGGCAGCTTCACGGCGGACTGGGCGCTCAGGGTCGACGAGCTGACCGGCGTGATGATCTTCGTGGTCACGGTGGTCTCGTTCCTGATCCATGTCTATTCGCTCGGCTACATGGCGCATGACGAGCACAAGCCGCGCTTCTTCGCCTATCTCTCGCTCTTCACCTTCTTCATGCTGGCGCTGGTCACCGCCGACAACCTGCTCCAGCTCTATTTCGGTTGGGAGGGAGTCGGCCTCGTCTCCTATCTGCTGATCGGCTTCTGGTACAAGCGGCCCTCGGCCAACGCCGCCGCCATCAAGGCCTTCGTGGTCAACCGGGTGGGCGATTTCGGCTTCGGCCTCGGCATCCTCGCGATCTACTTCACCTTCGGCAGCATCCAGTACGACGTGATCTTCGCGAAGGCGCCCGAGATCGCGGGCCAGACCTTCAGCTTCCTGTCAGGCGAGTTCGACATCCTGGAGGTCGCCTGCATCCTTCTCTTCGTCGGCGCCATGGGCAAATCCGCCCAGTTCCTGCTGCACACCTGGCTGCCCGACGCGATGGAAGGCCCGACTCCGGTCTCCGCGCTGATCCACGCCGCGACCATGGTGACCGCCGGCGTCTTCATGGTGGCGCGCTGCTCGCCGCTCTTCGAGTACGCGCCGACCGCGCTCTCGGTGGTGACCTTCTTCGGCGCGACCACCGCGATCTTCGCCGCCACCATCGCGATCACCCAGAACGACATCAAGCGGGTCATCGCCTATTCGACCTGCAGCCAGCTCGGCTACATGTTCTTCGCCTGCGGCGTCTCGGCCTATCAGGCGGGCATCTTCCACCTCACCACCCACGCCTTCTTCAAGGCGCTGCTCTTCCTCGGCGCGGGCTCGGTGATCCACGCCATGTCGGACGAGCAGGACATGCGCCGCATGGGCGGCATCTGGAAGCTGATCCCGCTGACCTACGGTCTGATGTGGATCGGCAACCTCGCGCTCGCCGGCGTGCCGTTCTTCTCCGGCTTCTTCTCGAAGGACGCGATCCTGGAATCCGCCTTCGCCGCCCATACCGGGCTCGGCGACTACGCCTTCTGGCTCGGCATCCTCGCCGCCGTGCTGACCGCCTTCTATTCCTGGCGGCTCCTGATCCTGACCTTCCACGGCAAGCCGCGGGCCGACCATCACGTCATGGAGCATGTCCACGAATCGCCCTGGGTGATGACCGTGCCGCTGATCCTGCTCGCCGCGGGTGCCATCGTCTCGGGTTACCTGCTGCTGCCCATGATCGGCGAGCATGGCGGCCTGTTCGGCAGCTCCATCCTCGTGCTCGAGCACCACACCGCGCTCGAGGAGGCGCATCACGTGCCGTTCTGGGTCAAGGCGCTGCCGACCATCGTGGCGGTGCTCGGCATCGCCGCCGCATACTTCCTCTACATGGCGCGGCCGGACCTGCCGCCCAAGCTCGCGACGGCGCTGCGCCCGCTTTACCTCTTCTCGTTCAACAAGTGGTATTTCGACGAGCTCTACGACGCCGTCTTCGTCCGGCCCGCCAAGTATATCGGCTACGGGCTATGGAAGCGGGGCGATGGCGGCCTGATCGACGGGCTCGGGCCGGATGGGCTGGCGAGCGCCGCCCGCGCGCTCGCGCAGCGCGCGGGCCGGTTGCAGACCGGCTATGTCTACCACTACGCCTTCGCCATGCTGATCGGCGTCGCGGCGATCGTCACCTGGTATCTCTTCGCGAGCACCCCGTGAGGCGGCGATGAGCGGGTGGCCCATCCTTTCGACCGTCACGTTCCTGCCGCTGCTCGGCATCGCCTTCCTGCTGATGATCAGGGGCGATCAAGCGACGGTCGCGCGCAACGCGCGGCAGGTCGCGCTGTGGAGCTCGATCGTCACCTTCGCCATCTCGCTCGTGCTGATCGCCGAGTTCGACACCTCGAACCCCGGCTACCAGTTCGTCGAGAAGGTGCCGTGGCTGCCGGAATGGGGCATCTCGTATCATCTCGGCGTGGACGGCATCTCGGTCTTCTTCCTGGTGCTGACCACCTTCCTGACGCCGATCTGCATCATCGCGAGCTGGGACGCGATCAAAACCCGCGTGCGGGAATACATGATCGCCTTCCTGGCCATGGAGGTGCTGGTCGTCGGCGTCTTCTGCGCCCTCGATTTCGTGATGTTCTACATCTTCTTCGAGGGCCAGCTCATCCCGATGTTCCTGATCATTGGCGTGTGGGGCGGCGAGCGGCGGGTCTATTCCGCCTTCAAGTTCTTCCTCTACACGCTGGTCGGCTCGGTGCTGTTCCTGCTCGCGATCCTGTTCATGTACCTGCAGGTCGGCACGACCGACATCCCGACCATCACGGCGCACGTGTTCTCGCGCGAGGCGCAGACCTGGCTATGGCTCGCGCTGTTTGCCTCCTTTGCGGTCAAGCTGCCGATGTGGCCGTTCCACACCTGGCTGCCGGATGCCCATGTCGAGGCCCCGACCGCCGGCTCGGTCATCCTTGCCGGCATCCTCCTGAAGATGGGCGGCTACGGCTTCCTGCGCTTCTCGCTGCCGATGCTGCCGGAGGCGAGCGAGTTCTTCACGCCGTTCGTCTTCTCCCTCAGCGTGGTGGCGATCATCTACACCTCGCTCGTCGCCCTCATGCAGGAGGACATGAAGAAGCTGATCGCCTATTCCTCGGTCGCCCATATGGGCATCGTGACGGTCGGTATCTTCACCTTCACCCAGCAGGGCATCGAGGGCGGCATCTTCCAGATGCTCTCGCACGGCATCGTCTCGGCCGCGCTCTTCCTCTGCGTCGGCGTGGTATATGACCGCATGCACACGCGCATGATTGCCTCCTATGGCGGCCTGGTGAACCGCATGCCGGCCTATGCCCTGGTCTTCATGATCTTCACCATGGCCTCGGTCGGCCTGCCCGGCACCAGCGGCTTCGTCGGCGAGTTCCTCTCGGTGGTCGGCGCCTTCCAGGCCAATACCTGGGTCGCGACCACCGCCATGATCGGCATCATCCTGGGTGCCGCCTACATGCTCTGGCTCTACCGGCGGGTGATCTTCGGCGAGCTCACCAAGGAAGATCTGAAGTCCATCAAGGACCTGAACTGGCGCGAGATCGGCGTCTTCGCGCCGCTCGTCGGCCTCGCGCTCTTCATGGGCATCTACCCGAAGCCGATCCTCGACGTGCTGCACGCCTCCGTGCTCCACATGATGACGCAGACCCAGCTTGCCCGCGTGATAACGCCGGAGGCGCTCGAGGTCGCCGGGCAGATCCCCTTGATCGCGGCGGCGCGGTGAGGCGGGTGCCGTGAACGGATTCATCACCCCCGACTATCTGCCCGCCCTGCCGGAGATCGTCATCGCCGGCGTCGCCTGCATCCTCTTGCTCGTCGGCGTCTTTACCGGCAACCGCTCGACCGTGGCGCTGACCTTCGCGAGTGCCGGCACCATGGCGTTGGCGCTCGCCCTGGTGCTCGGCTTCGACGGCGAACGCCAGACCACCTTCGGCGGCATGTTCGTGGTCGATACCTTCGCCACCTTCATGAAGTCCGTGGTGTTGATCGGTGCGGCGGCCACGCTGCTCATGGGCCTCGGCTATGTGAAGCGCGAGCAGATGAGCCGCTTCGAGTTCCCGATCCTGATCCTGTTCGCGACGCTCGGCATGATGCTGATGATCTCCGCGAACGACCTGATCGCGCTCTATATCGGGCTCGAGCTGCAAAGCCTCTCGCTCTATATCGTCGCCGCCTTCCGGCGCGACGCGGTGCGCTCCACCGAGGCCGGCCTCAAATACTTCGTGCTCGGCGCGCTGTCCTCGGGCTTGCTGCTCTACGGCGCCTCGATGGTCTACGGCTTCACCGGCGGCACCGGCTTCGAGGCGATCGCGGCCGGCATCGCCGGCTACGGGCCGGGCGCGCTGCCGCTCGGCGTCCTGATCGGCCTCGTCTTCATCGCCGCCGCGCTCGCCTTCAAGGTCTCGGCCGTGCCGTTCCACATGTGGACGCCGGACGTCTACGAGGGTGCGCCGACCCCGGTGACGGCGTTCTTCTCGGCGGCGCCCAAGATCGCGGCGATCGCGCTGCTGCTCCGCGTCTTCGTCGGGCCGTTCGGCGAGCTGGCGTCGAGCTGGCACCAGATCATCCTGTTCATCTCGATCGCCTCGATGGCGTTCGCCGCCTTCGCTGCGATCGGCCAGCGCAACATCAAGCGGCTGCTGGCGTACAGTTCGATCGGCCATGTCGGCTATGCGCTGGTCGGCTTCGCCGCCGCGACGCCCGAGGGCGTGCGTGGCGTCCTCATCTACATGGCGCTCTACATGGTGATGACCGTCGGCGCCTTCGCCGCCGTGCTCGCCATGCGCCAGAAGGGCCAGATGGTCGAGGAGATCGCGGACCTCGCCGGCCTTTCCAAGACCAACCCGGCGATGGCCGCCGTGCTCGGCATCTTCATGTTCTCGATGGCGGGCATCCCGCCGTTCGCCGGCTTCTTCGCCAAGCTCTATGTCTTCCTCGCCGCGGTCAATGCCGGGCTCTACGGCCTCGCGATCGCCGGCGTGCTGGCCAGCGTGGTCGGCGCCTACTACTATGTGCGCATCGTGAAGCTGATGTATTTCGACGAGCCGACCGAGGCGCTCGACCGCCCCGTCGGCCGAGAGATCGTCGCCGTGATCGGGGTATCGGGCATCATCACGGCGCTCTTCTTCGCCTATCCGGCGCCCATCCTGTCGGGCGCCCAGGCCGCGGCCGCGGCGCTCTTCCAGCGCTGAGCGAGGCGGGGCCGCCGGCTCCCGATCATGCCCGCTTTAGCCGAGATCGAGCCGCGCTACCGTCTGGTCAGGTTCGATGAGATCGACAGCACCAACATCGAGGCGAAGCGACGCGCCGAGGCGGGCGAGCCCGAGTTCACCGTGATCCTCGCGGCGGCGCAGAGCGCGGGCCGCGGCCGGCGCGGCCGGGCCTGGGCCTCGCCCAGGGGCAACCTCTATTCCTCCGTGATCTTGCGGCCTAAATGCACGCCCATCGTCGGTGCCCAGATCTCGTTCGTCGCGGCGCTGGCCGTCTTCGACGTGGCAAAGGCATTCGTCGCGCGTTCGGCCTCGGTCTTGTGCAAATGGCCGAACGACGTGCTGGTCAATGGCCGCAAGGTTGCGGGCATCCTGCCGGAATCGTCGGCGAGCGGTACGGTGCTCGATTGGCTGGTGCTCGGGGTCGGCATCAACCTGGCCCACCATCCGGGCTTGAAGGGGCCGCATCCCTCGACCAGTTTGAGGGATGAGGGCACCACCGATCTCGGCGTCGAGGCCGCGGCGGCGCGCTATCTAACGGCGCTCGCCGGCTGGTACGACCGCTGGCGGCAGGAAGGCTTCGAGGCGGTGAGGGCGGCCTGGCTTGCCCGCTCGTTCGGCCTGTCCTCGCCGGTCACGGTCCGGCTCGAGCAGGAGCCGCTCGAAGGCCGCTTCGCGGGCCTCGATCCGAGCGGGGCGCTGCTCCTCGATCTGGCTTCGGGCGGCCGGCGCGTCATCGCGGCGGGCGAGGTATTCTTCGGTGAGGGAAGCAAGCTGGATGCTCCTCGCGATTGACGTGGGCAACACCAACACGGTGTTCGCCGTGTTCGAGGGCGAGACGCTGCGCGGGCAGTGGCGCGCGGCGACCGAGCCGCGGCGCACCGCCGACGAATACGCGGTCTGGCTCGACCAGCTCCTGCAGCGGGACGGGCTTTCGCTCGGCTCGACCGCCGCCGCCATCATCTCGAACGTGGTGCCGCAGAGCCAGTTCGCGCTCCGTCAGCTTTGCGAACGTTATTGTGGGGTCGAGCCGCTCGTGATCGGCGAGCCCGGCGTCGATCTCGGCATCCGCGTCAACGTCGAGCGGCCGAGCGAGGTCGGCGCGGACCGGCTGGTCAACGCGGTCGCGGCGCACCGGCGCTACCCCGGCACGCTGATCGTCATCGATTTCGGCACGGCCACGACCTTCGACGCGGTGGGCGCCGACGGCGCCTATGAGGGCGGCGTCATCGCGCCCGGCATCAACCTGTCGCTCGAGGCGCTGCATCGCGCGGCGGCGCAATTGCCGCGCATCGCCGTCGAGCCGACCCAAAGCGTGATCGGCCGCGCCACGGTGCCGGCCATGCAGTCCGGCATCTATTGGGGCTATGTCGGGCTGATCGAAGGCATCGTGAGCCGCATGAAGGCCGAGCTTCCGGCGCCCGTCACCACGGTCGCGACCGGCGGCCTGGCATCGCTGTTCGCCCACGCGACCAGTGCGATCGAGCGCGTCGCACCGGATCTGACCACGCTCGGCCTGCTCGACATCTACCGGCTCAACGCCGGCAAGCCGAAATGAGCGAAACCCTCCAAATCGATCCCGAGGCGCTTCACTTCGTCCCGCTCGGCGGCTCGGGCGAAATCGGCATGAACCTCAATCTCTATGCCTGCCGGGGCAAGTGGATCATGCTCGACCTCGGCATCACCTTCGCGGGTGATGCCGTGCCCGGCGTCGACGTGCTGATGCCGGACACGGCCTTCATCGAGGAGCACCGCGACGACCTGCTCGGCATCGTGCTGACCCACGCGCACGAGGATCACCTCGGCGCCGTCGCCCATCTCTGGCCGCGCCTGCGCTGCCCGGTCTACGCCACGCCGTTCACCGCGGCCGTGCTGCGCGACAAGCTGAACGACGCGGGCCTCGCCGATGAGCTGGAGCTGATCGAGATGCCGCTCTCCGGCTCGTTCACGCTCGGCCCCTTCGCGCTCGAATACATCACGCTGACCCACTCGATCCCCGAGCCCAGCGCGGTCGCGATCCGCACGCCGTTCGGCACGCTGCTGCACACCGGCGACTGGAAGATCGACCCGGAGCCTCTGGTCGGGGACGACATCGACCGGCCCGCGCTGGAACGTCTCGGCGCCGGCGACGTGCTTGCCATGGTCTGCGATTCGACCAACGCGCTCTCGCCCGGCCGTTCGGGCTCGGAGGGTGAGGTGCGCCGCGAGCTGATCGAGATGGTGGGCGCCATGAAGGCCGGCCTCGCCGTCACCCTGTTCGCCTCCAACCTCGCCCGGCTCAACACGGTTGCTATTGCGGCGCTGGAGAACGACCGCGAGCCGGTGCTGGTCGGCCGCTCGCTCTGGCGCTATGTCCGCGCCGCGCGGGCGACCGGCTATCTCGACGAATCCGTCCGCTTCCTCGGCGAGGACGAGGGGGCCGCGCTCGACCCCGGCAACGCGCTCTATATCTGCACCGGCTGCCAGGGCGAGCCGCGCGCCGCCATGGCCCGCATCGCGACCGACACCCATCCGCGCATCCGGCTCCGCCCCGACGATACCGTGATCTTCTCCTCCAAGATCATCCCCGGCAACGAGGTCGCGATCGCGCGCCTGCACAACCGGCTCATCGCGCGCGGCATCAAGGTGCTGACCGAGCGCGACCATGACATCCACGTCTCGGGCCATCCCTGCCAGGACGAGCTCCGGGACATGTATCGCTGGGTGCGGCCGCGCATCGCGATCCCGGTGCACGGCGAGGTGCGCCATATGCGCGAGCACGCGGCGCTCGCCAAGGAGCTGCAGGTGCCGCAGGCGATCGAGGTGATGAACGGCGACGTGGTACGGCTCGCGCCGGGCGCGGCCGGCACCATCGGCACGGTTCATGCCGGGCGCCTCGCGCTCGACGGCTCGCAGCTCCTGCCGCTCGATCACGAGACGTTGCGCGCGCGCCGCCGGCTCAAGGATAACGGCGCGGTCTTTGTCACCCTTGTCGTGGACAGGCGCGGTGCGCTGCTGGCCGAGCCGAAGGTTTCGAGCCACGGCGTCGCGGCCGAGGAGGATACCGACCCGGAGCACCAGGAGATCGCGGACGCCGTCGAAGCCGCGATCGACAAGCTGGACGGCCAGCAGCGCCGGGACGAGGAGACCATGCGCGAGGCGGCGCGGCTCTCGGTCAGGCGCACGGTGCTGGCCAAGCGCGGCAAGCGGCCGGTCATCGACGTGCTGATCGTGCGCGTGTAGGGGGCGCACCGCCATGATCGGACGCTTGAACCACATCGCCATCGCCGTGCCCGACCTCGAGGCCACAACCCGGATTTATCGCGAGACCTTGGGTGCCACTGTCTCCGCGCCGGTGGACCTGCCGGAGCACGGCGTGACGACCGTGTTCGTCGAGCTGCCCAACACCAAGATCGAGCTGCTGCATCCGCTCGGCGACAAGTCACCGATCGCAGGCTTCCTCGAGCGCAATCCCTCGGGCGGCATCCACCATGTCTGCTACGAGGTCGATGACATCCTGGCGGCGCGCGACCGGCTGAAGACGAGCGGCGCCCGCGTGCTCGGCGACGGCGAACCCAGGATCGGCGCGCACGGCAAGCCGGTGCTGTTCCTGCACCCGAAGGATTTCGCCGGTACGCTGATCGAGCTCGAGGAGCGCTGAGCGTGGGTCCGACCGCCATCGTGCTCGTCTTCGTCATCATCTGGTGGCTCGTCTGGTTCATGGCGCTGCCGTTCGGCGTCAAGGCGCCGGACAAGCCGGAGCCCGGCCACGTGCCGAGCGCGCCCGAGAAGCCCATGCTGGTCAGGAAGGCGATCATCACCACCGCCATCACGGCCGTGATCGTCGGCGCGATCGTCGCAGTCGTCGAGGTCGGGTGGCTCTCGCTCGAGGATTTCGGGGAGTAGTCCATGACGAGCTATTGCGAGGTCGCGCCCGGCCATCCGTTCCACGGCCCCTATCACGACGCGGAGTACGGCTTCCCGATCGCGGACGACGATGCCCTGTTCGAGCGCCTGGTCTTGGAGATCAACCAGGCGGGCCTCTCCTGGCTGACCATCCTGAAGAAGCGTGAGGGCTTTCGCAGCGCCTATGACGGCTTCGCGATCGAGCGCGTCGCCCGCTATGGCGAGAGGGAGAGGACGCGCCTCCTGGCCGACCCCTCGATCATCCGCAACCGGCTCAAGGTGGATGCCGCCATCGAGAACGCCAACCGCCTGATCGAGATCAGGGCGAGCCACGGCTCGTTCGGCGCTTGGCTCGATGCGCATCACCCGCGCGACCTCGACGGCTGGACCAAGCTGATGAGGAAGACCTTCCGCTTCATGGGTGGAGAGATCGCGCGCGAGTTCCTGGTTTCGACCGGCTATCTGCCGGGCGCGCACATGCCAGGCTGCCCGGCCTACAAGCGGGCGCTCGCGGCCGGGCCGGCCTGGGCGCGGCGTTAACCAGAAACGCCAAGCCTCGGTTAACGGCGGTCGCCCATACTCGCGACATGTGGAGAACCGTTCCGCTCTATTTCGTGTCGGGCAGCCTCGGGGCGGCCGCCTTCGGCTGGGCGTCGCTCGTCATGGCGGCCGATGCGGACCTGCTTGCCCAGGGCGATCCGAGCATCGGCGCGGACGGCACCGTGTTCGTCGGGGATCCTTGCCAGTCCGTCACGATCCATGAGCCCGACCCCGACGTCGCCTACCAGCCGGGCATCGACGTTGACGGCAACCCCGTCGCACCGGCCGAGCTCGGCGGCGCGTCGGAGCCCCTGGTCGGCCCCGGGCACGAATATCGCATCGACCTCACCACGCCGCTCGGCGATGCGCTCTCCGGGCCCGCGGGCTCGGGCGTCGATTTCGTCGAGGACAGCGAGATCGGCATCGGCGAGGTCACGGTGAGGGAGGGCCGCGTCTACTTCAACGGCAGGCCGCTCGACGACCAGGACGAGCATGCCCGCGCCGAGGCCTGCGCCGCCCTGCAAGCCCGCCAGGCCGACTGACCCCCTCCACCGGCCGGACCCCGGCTGGTTGCGCAAGCCGCCGTCCTTCGGCATATAGTCCTCCCGGCCCGAGGGGCCGTGCTGTCGGGCAAGAGCACGGTCCGATCAGGTTGCCTCAACCTGATCGGTGAATCGTGCTCTAATTTGTTGAGTAGAGCAGGATTCACGCTCGAGATGGAATCGCTCTGCGATTCCATCTCAAACGATCCTGCTCTAACGGGGACCATGATGCGGCTGTCGAGCTACTTCCTACCGCTCCTGAAGGAGACGCCGACCGAGGCGCAGATCGTCTCGCACCGGCTGATGCTGCGCGCCGGCATGATCCGCCAGTCGAGCGCCGGCATCTACACCTGGCTGCCACTCGGCCATCGCGTGCTGCGCAAGATCGAGCAGGTCGTGCGCGAGGAGATGGATGCCGCGGGCTGCCAGGAGCTCCTCATGCCGTCGATCCAGCCCGCCGAGCTCTGGCAGGAGAGCGGGCGCTACGACGCCTACGGCAAGGAGATGCTGCGCATCACGGACCGCCACGAGCGGCCCATGCTCTATGGCCCGACGCACGAGGAGGTCATCACCGACCTGTTCCGCCAGTGCGTGAAGAGCTATCGCGACCTGCCGAAGAATCTCTATCAGATCCAGTGGAAGTTCCGCGACGAGGTTCGCCCGCGCTTCGGCGTGATGCGCGGGCGCGAGTTCCTGATGAAGGACAACTACTCCTTCGACCTGGATTTCGCCGGCGCGCGCCATTCCTACAACAAGATGTTCCTCGCCTATTTGCGCACCTTCCGCCGCCTGGGGCTGACCTCGATTCCGATGAAGGCGGACCCCGGCGCGATCGGCGGGAACATGAGCCACGAATTCATCGTGCTCGCCGATACCGGCGAAAGCGCGGTCTATTGCGACAAGGCCTGGCTCGACTCCGACCCGCTGAAGGAGACCGTCGACTACGACAGCGACCTCCAGCCCTTCGTCGACCGCTGGACCAGCCTCTACGCCGCGACCGACGACGAGCACGATCCCAAGACCTGCCGCGTGCCGGCAGAGCGGCTCCATCATGGCCGCGGCATCGAGGTCGGCCATATCTTCTATTTCGGCACCAAGTATTCGGCGGCGATGAAGGCGACCGTGACCGATGAGAGCGGCGCGGAGATCGCGGTCGAGATGGGCTCCTACGGCATCGGCGTGTCGCGTCTGGTCGGCGCCATCATCGAGGCGAGCCATGACGACAAGGGCATCATCTGGCCGGCGCCGGTGGCGCCGTTCAAGGCCGGCCTCGTCAACCTGCGCAGCGGCGACGCCGCCTGCGATGCCATGGCGGACGAGCTGTACGCGAAGTTTCGCCGCGCCGGCGTCGAGGCGCTCTATGACGATCGGGATGAGCGGGCCGGCGTCAAGTTCGCTTCGATGGACCTGATCGGCCTGCCCTGGCAGGTCGCGGTCGGCCCGCGCGGCGCGGCCTCGGGCAAGGTCGAGCTCAAGGCGCGCGGCGCCGTCTCCGCAGCCGACGAGCTGTCGCCCGACGATGCCGTGGCGCGGCTGGTTGCGGCTTGATGCCTCGGTGACGCCGCAATTACTCCCCACCTTGAGTCTCTCGTGAAGGAGAGGCGGTAGACATGAGGCGGGCGGCGCCTGCAAATCCCATGAGCGAGGGAGCAGTCTGATGTTCTCCGCTTTCGAGCGCATGGTCGCGTTCAGGTATCTGCGCGCACGCCGGCAGGAGGGCTTCGTCTCGGTCATCGCGGCGTTCTCGCTGATCGGCATCGCGCTCGGCGTCGGCACGCTGATCGTCGTGATGAGCGTGATGAACGGCTTCCGCGAGGAGCTGCTCGACCGCATCCTCGGCCTCAACGGCCACATGATGGTCTATGCCGAGGCCGCGCCGTTCACCGACTATGACCGCGTCGCCGGCGCCCTCGGGGCGATCCCCGGCATCGTGGCGGCGGCACCGACGATCGAGGGTCAGGTGATGGCGACCGCGCGCGCCGGTGCGAGCGGCGCGCTGGTGCGGGGCTTACGCGGCGCCGATCTCGCCAAGTATCCGCTGCTCTCCGCCAGCATCAACGCCGGTTCGCTCGACGGCTTCGACGCCGGCGAGGGCGTCATCGTGGGCGATCGGCTGGCGTCGCGCCTCGGCATCGGCGTCGGCGGCCAGATCACGCTGATCTCGCCGCAGGGCAACCCGACCGTGATGGGCACCGTGCCGCGCGCCCGCAGCTTCACCGTCGCGGGCACCTTCAACGTCGGCATGTACGAGTACGATTCGAGCTTCGTCTACATGCCGCTCGAGCTTGCCCAGCTCTATTTCAAGATGCCCGACGCGGTGACCGGCATCGAGGTGCTGACCGCCGATCCCGACCAGATCGACGTCTATGCCGAGGCGGCGCGGCAGGCCGCCGGCCTCGGCTATCGCGTGGTCGACTGGCGGCGCACCAACGCGCATTTCTTCAACGCGCTGCAGGTCGAGCGCAACGTCATGTTCGTGATCCTGACGCTCATCGTGCTGGTCGCCGCGTTCAACATCATCGCCGGGCTGATCATGGTCGTGAAGGACAAGGGGCGCGACATCGCGATCATGCGCACCATGGGTGCCACGCGCGGCCAGGTCATGCGCATCTTCTTCATGAACGGCGCGGCCATCGGCATCATCGGCACGCTGATCGGGCTCGGCCTCGGCGTCGCCTTCGCGGTGCATATCGACAAGATCAAGAACTGGCTCGAAAGCCTGACCGGCGCCGAGCTGTTCGCGCCCGAGATCCGCTTCCTCTCGCAACTGCCGGCCAAGATCGAGCCGGGCGAGGTGGTCGCGGTCGTGCTCATGGCGATCGGGCTCTCGCTGCTCGCCACCATCTACCCGTCATGGCGGGCAGCGCGGCTCGATCCGGTCGAGGCGCTGCGCTATGAATGAGCGCGCCGGCGAAGTCCTGGTGCTGAGGGACGTACGCCGGACCTTCGAGCAGGGCGGCCAGGCGCTGGAGGTTTTGAAGGGCGTCTCGTTCTCGCTGAGGCCCGGCGAGATCGTGGCACTCACCGGCCCGTCAGGCTCCGGCAAGTCCACCCTCTTGCAGATCGCCGGCCTGCTGGAGCGGCCGAGCGTCGGCGAGGTGATCATCGACGGTGCCTCCGGCGGCCAGCTCGGCGACCGGCGGCGCACGCAGATCAGGCGCGAGAAGCTCGGCTTCGTCTATCAGTATCACCATCTCCTGCGCGAGTTCTCGGCGCTCGAGAACGTCGTGCTCCCCCAGATGATTGCCGGCGTCTCCAAGCGGAAGGCGCGCGAGCGCGCGCGGGCGCTGCTGGCATCGCTCGGGCTTTCGGCGCGCGAGGGCCATCGTCCGGCGCGGCTCTCGGGCGGCGAGCAGCAGCGGGTCGCGATCGCGCGCGCCCTCGCCAACCGGCCCGTGCTCCTGCTCGCCGACGAGCCGACCGGCAATCTGGACCACGCCACGGCCGAGGCGGTGTTCGCAGGGCTGGTCGACGTGGTGCGCCAGACCAGCTCGGCGGCGCTCATCGCCACCCACAACACCGAGCTTGCCGGCCGCATGGATCGGCGCCTCGCGCTAGAGGACGGACGCGTGGTGGAGCACTAGCCGGGCGGCGCAAGCGCCTGCCGGCATCGGGGGGGGGGGGAGGGGACGTCATGTCTGACCGGTTCAAGGGCCGAACGGTGGTCGTGACCGGCGTCTCCACCGGCATCGGCCATGCCACGGCGGAGCGCCTGCTGCGCGACGGCTTCCGGGTCTTCGGCAGCGTGCGGAAGCCGGGCGATGCGGAGCGCCTCTCGAAGCAGCTCGGGGCCGGCTTCTCGCCGCTCCTGTTCGATGTCACGGACGAGGCGGCGATCGCGGCCGCGGCGGCCGAGGTGAAGGCGGCCCTCGGAGACGCGCCGCTCTTCGGCCTCGTCAACAATGCCGGCATGCCGGCGGGCGGGCCGCTGATGCATCAGCCGGTTGGCGAGCTGCTCGAAGTCTTGCGCGTCAACGCGGTGGCCGTGGTCGCGGTGACCCAGGCCTTCCTGCCGCTGCTCGGCGCCCGGCGCGACTTCGCGGGCCAGCCGGGCCGCATCGTCAACATCAGCTCGGTCGGCGGCCGGCTGGTCGTGCCCTTCATCGGCGCCTACCAGGCGAGCAAGCACGCGCTCGAAGCGCTCTCCGATGCGCTGCGCCGCGAGCTGATGATCTACGGCATCGACGTCGTCACGATCGAGCCGGGCTCGGTCGTCACGCCGATCTGGGACAAGGCCGAACGGATCGGCTTCGCGCGCTATGCCGGCACCGACTACGCCGGTGTCCTGGAGCGCTTCGGCAAGATGGTCGCGGAAACCGGGCGCGCCGGCCTGCCGCCATCTCGGGTGGCCGAGATCGTCCATGTCGCGCTGACCACGCCGCGGCCCAGGGCGCGCTACGCGGTGGTGCGCAACCGCCTCGTCAATTGGGACCTGCCGCGCGCCATGCCCGATCGCTGGCTCGACCGCGCCATGGCGAAGCGGATCGGTTTGAAGCGATTGCGGAAGGGATGAGTCCACACCAAGCCTCGATGAGGCCCAGCTCATCGAGGCTTGGACGGCGCGACTGCGCGCGCCCGGCAACTGAGGGCGAAAAAGAGGCGCGCCGTGGCCTCGGCGCGCCTCCTTGTCCGGCTTATGGACCCGGTTCAGTAGAGCCCGGTCTTGTAGTTGTCCTCGACGAACTCGTCCGCGTCCTTGATCTCCTGCTCGGTCGGCGGCTTGTCCTCCGGCGCGACCTGCTCGAGGATCATGTGGGCGAGGGTCGGCATGTCCTCGCGCTTCTGGTAGCTTGCCGGATCCCACAGGTTCGAGCGCTTGAACGCCTTGGCGCAATGGAGGAAGGCCTCCTGCACCTCGATCAGGATACCCACCTTCGGCGCCTTGCCGCGAATCTTAGCCTTGTCGGCGAGCGTGTGGTCCTGAACGATGCGGGCCTTGCCGTTGACACGCAGTGTATCGTTGAAACCCGGGATGATGAACAGCAGCCCGACATTCGGATTCTCGATGATGTTGCTCATCGTATCGAGCCGGTTGTTGCCGGGGCGGTCCGGGATGAAAATGTGATTGTCGTCGATGATCTGCACGAAGCCCGCCGGGTCGCCGCGCGGGCTGACATCGGCCTTGCCTTCCGCGTTCGACGTGCCGATGCACAGGAACGGCGAGCGGCTGATGAACTCCTTGCAGTATATGTCGAGCTTGGGCCGCGACTTGTGGATGGCGAGGTCCATCGTCGGCCCCATGATTTCGCGCAGGCCGACCTCGCTTTCGACGACGTGGCGTGCGCCGTTGGTGCCGTTTCCAGAAGTGCCATTCACAGACATGCGTTCCTCCACATAACCGGGGGCAATTTGGATAAGGGTAACAGCTTTCTACCGGCCTTGAAAGCCGCAGTATGGCCCTTGGTTAATGTGGAATTCGGCGCTGGCCGCGCGGCCGCCGACCGCTAGAATCGCGAGACCCATCCCGAGTCCGAGTGCCCCATGAGCCACGCCGATTTCGTCCATCTCCGTGTCCACTCGGCTTATTCGCTCTCCGAGGGGGCGATCAAGATCGACGAGCTGATCGGCCTGTGCCGGGCCGAGCGCATGCCGGCGGTCGCCGTGACCGATCGCGGCAATCTGTTCGGCGCGCTCGAATTCTCGCTGGCCGCGGCGAAGGCGGGCGTCCAGCCGATCATCGGCTGCGAGCTGCCGATCGAGACGGCACAGGCGGCGGACGCGCGGCCGAAGGGCCGCGACACGCGCGACTGGCTGGTGCTGCTCGCGCAGAACGCCGCCGGCTACGCCAATCTGATGAAGCTGTCGAGCAAGGGATACCTGGAGGGCGATGCCCATGCCGAGCCGAGCCTCCGCCTCGAAGACATCGAGGCGCATGCGGAGGGGCTCATCGCGTTGACCGGCGGCCCGGCCGGGCCAGTCGGGCGCCTCTTGCTGCGCGACCAGCGCGACGCCGCCCAGGCCCTGCTCGAACGGCTGGCCGCGGCGTTCCCGAACCGGCTCTATGTCGAGCTGATGCGCCACGGCCTCGACGACGAGGCGCGTACCGAGCCCGCCTTCATCGAGATGGCCGATGCGCTCGGCCTGCCGCTGGTCGCTACCAACGATGCCTATTTCGGTCCGCGCGACATGTATGACGCGCATGACGCGCTGTTCTGCATCGCCGATGGCGCGCTCGTCGACGAGCCCGAGCGGCGCCGCCTGACTCCCGATCACGGCTTCCGCTCGGCGGAGGAGATGCGCGCGCTGTTCGCCGATCTGCCTGATGCGTTCGACAACACACTGGTCATTGCCCGGCGCTGCGCCTTCAAGGTGCCGACGCACCACCCGATCCTGCCGCCCTATACGGACGACAGCGGCCGGAGCGAGGCCGAGATCCTGACGCAGGAGGCCGAGGAGGGGCTGGAGCGCCGCCTCGCCGCGCAGGTCTTCACGCCGGAGATGGACGCGGCGGCGCGCGAGTCCGCGGCCAAGCCCTATCGCGAGCGGCTCGCCTACGAGCTTCGCGTCATCATCGACATGAAGTTCCCCGGCTACTTCCTGATCGTCGCGGACTTCATCAAATGGGCCAAGGCGGAAGGCATCCCGGTCGGGCCGGGGCGCGGCTCGGGCGCCGGCTCGGTGGTCGCCTGGGCGCTCACCATCACCGACCTCGACCCGCTGCAATTCGGGCTTCTGTTCGAGCGCTTCCTCAACCCCGAGCGCGTCTCGATGCCCGACTTCGACATCGACTTCTGCCAGAGCCACCGGGACCGCGTGATCGACTATGTGCGCGACCGCTACGGCAAGGACCGCGTTGCGCAGATCATCACCTTCGGCAAGCTGCAGGCGCGCGCGGCGCTGCGCGACGTCGGCCGGGTGCTCGGCATGAGCTACACCCAGGTCGACCGGCTGAGCAAGCTGGTGCCCTACAACCCGGCGAACCCGGTGACGCTCGCCCAGGCCATCGAGGGCGAGCCGCAATTACAGGCGGCGCGCACGAGCGACCCGCAGGTCGCCCGGCTGATCGACATCGCGCTCAAGCTCGAAGGGCTCTACCGCAACGCCTCGACGCACGCGGCGGGCGTCGTGATCGGCGACCGGCCGCTCGACGAGCTGGTGCCGCTCTACCGCGACCCGCGCGCCAGCATGATGGCCACCCAGTTCTCGATGAAGTATGCCGAGCTGTCGGGCCTCGTGAAGTTCGACTTCCTCGGCCTCAAGACGCTCACCATCCTCGATCAGGCGACAGAGCTGATCCGCAAGGGCGGGCAAGATGATTTCGACCTCGACCGCATCCCGCTCGACGATGCCCGAACCTTCGAGATGCTCTCGGCGGGCGAGACGGTCGGCGTGTTCCAGCTCGAAGGTTCGGGCATGCGCGACGTGCTGCGCCAGCTCAAGCCCGATGCCTTCGAGGTCATCATCGCGCTCGTCGCGCTCTATCGGCCGGGCCCGATGGACAACATCCCGAAATACATCGCGTGCAAGCACGGCACCGAGCAGCCGGACTATCTGCACCCCAGCCTGGTCGAGACGCTGAGGGAGACCTTCGGCGTCATCATCTACCAGGAGCAGGTGATGGAGATCGCGCGGGTGCTCGCCGGCTACAGCCTGGGCGGCGCCGACCTGCTGCGCCGTGCCATGGGCAAGAAGATCAAGGCCGAGATGGACGCGCAGGAGGAGACCTTCATCTCGGGCGCGATGCGCAACGGCGTCTCCAAGGTGGACGCCGCGCGGATCTTCGAGCTGGTGGCGCGCTTCGCCGGCTACGGCTTCAACAAGTCGCATGCCGCGGCCTATGCGCTGGTCGCCTACCAGACCGCCTATCTGAAGGCCAACTACCCGGTCGAGTTCCTCGCGGCCTCGATGACGCTCGACATGGGCGACATCGACAAGATCAACAACATGCGCCAGGAGCTCGACCGGCTTTCGATCCGGCTCCTGCCGCCCGACATCAACCGCTCCGAGGTCGGCTTCTCGGTGGAGCGGCTGGAGGACGGCACGCAGGCGGTGCGTTACGCGCTGGCCGCGCTGCGCAATGTCGGCGTGGCGGCGACGGAAGCCATCGTGAAGGCGCGCCGGACGGGCGGGCCATTCCGCGACCCGTTCGACCTCGCCGAACGGCTCGACGCGCGCGCCGTCAACAAGCGCCAGCTCGAGAACCTGGTCAAGGCGGGCGCGTTCGACCCGCTCGACGCCAATCGCCGCCGGCTGTTCGAGGGCGCGGAGCTGCTGGTCCGCCACGCGGTGGCGAGCGCCGAGAGCCGCGCGAGCAACCAATCGTCGCTGTTCGGCGCGGCCACCGGCGTCGAGGCGACGCGCCCCGTGCTGCCCAACGTGCCGGACTGGCCGCCGCTCGAGCGCATGATGAACGAGTACGAGGCGATCGGCTTCTATCTTTCGGCCCATCCGCTCGATGGCTGCGGCACGGCGCTCGCGCGGCTGGGCGTCACGCCGCTCGACCGGCTGACCGACGCGATCGAGCGCGGCCAGCAGCGGCTGCGCGTCGCCGGCGTGGTCCTGAGCAAGCAGGAGCGAGGGGCGGCCGGCCAGCGTTTCGCCTTCATCCGCCTGTCGGATACCACGGGGAGCCAGGAGGTCGCCGTGTTCCGCGACGTCTATGCCGTGGCGCGCGAACTGATCGAGCCCGGCCGTTCCGTCCTCGTCACCGCGACGGCGCGGATCGATGACGGCGCGACCAAGATCACCGCCCAGACGGTCGAGGATCTCGCGCCGCGGCTCGCCGGCCAGATGTCCGGGCTCGCCGTGCATCTCAGCGATGCCGCGCCGCTCGGCCGGCTCGCCGAGATCGTCGCCGGTGCCGAGGCGGGCAAGGGCCGCATCACCCTCATGATCCGGCTCGACGCCGACGAGGTCGTCCTCGACCTGCCCAGGCCGATCGCGCTGTCGCCGGCCATCCGGGCCGAAATCGCCGCGATTCCGGGCATCCTCGCGGTCGCCGATGCCTGAATGCCGGTGTTTCCCCTTGCCTCCGGGGCGGCCCGGCGCTATGTAGCCGGCGCCCGGGGAACCGGGCGAATTCTCACGCGGGCAAGGCGGCTGTCGGCACCCACCGGTGCACAGCCTGCCGGACCGGTGCGGCGGGTCTTCCCGTCGCCACAGCCCGCGGTGGCACAACCGGAAAAGGACGACGAATCATGGCTTTGCCTGAATACAGCATGCGCCAGCTCCTGGAAGCCGGCGTTCATTTCGGCCATCAGACCAAGCGCTGGAACCCGAAGATGGCGTCATACATCTTCGGTGTCAGGAACGGCGTTCATATCATTGATCTGGAACAGACCGTTCCGCTTCTCGATCACGCGCTCCAGGTCTTGCGGGATGCCGCGGCGGGCGGCGGGCGGGTGCTCTTCGTCGGCACCAAGCGCCAGGCGCAGGAGCCGATCGCCGAGTGCGCCAAGCGCAGCGGCCAGTACTACGTCAATCACCGCTGGCTCGGCGGCATGCTGACCAACTGGAAGGCGGTGTCCAGCTCGATCCGCACCATGGTCGAGCTCGACCAGCGGCTCTCCGAGTCCGAGATCGGGCTGACCAAGAAGGAAGTCCTCCAGCTCACCCGCCGCCGCGACAAGCTGTCCCGCGCGCTCGGCGGGATTCGCGAGATGGCCGGCCTGCCGTCCATCATCGTGGTGATCGACACCAACAAGGAGGCGATCGCGATCCAGGAGGCCAAGAAGCTCAACATCCCGGTCGTGGCCATCGTGGACAGCAACTGCGACCCGACGGAGATCACCTACCCGGTCCCAGGCAATGACGACGCGACGCGCGCCATCAACCTCTATTGCGAGCTGTTCGCGCGCGCCGTGCTCGACGGCCTGCAGGCGGAGATGGTGGCGAGCGGCCAGGACATCGGCGAATCGGAAGAGGTGATCGAGACGCTGCCGGCCGAGCCGGCCGCGGAGGCCGCCGCCGAGAACGCCCCGCCGCCGGCCGGCTGACCACGAGCTCCGAAGCTCAGGAATCCAAGGGAGAAGGCGCGCATGGCTGTTGTATCCGCGGCGCTGGTCAAGGATCTGCGCGAGAAGACCGGCGCCGGCATGATGGACTGCAAGAAGGCGCTGGCGGAGACCGCCGGCGACCTCGAGGCCGCGGTCGACTGGCTGCGCAAGAAGGGCTTGGCGGCGGCGGCCAAGAAGGCGAGCCGGGTGGCCTCCGAAGGCCTGGTCGGCATCGCGGTCGAGGGCGGCAGGGGCGCCGTGGTCGAGGTCAACTCCGAGACCGATTTCGTCGCGCGCAACCCGCAATTCCAGGAAGCCGTGCGCGAGATCGCGCAGGCCGCGCTCGCGAGCGGCAACGTCGAGAGCCTGAAGGCCGCCAAGCTGGCCAGGAGCGGCCGGAGCGTCGCGGATGAGATCACCCACCTGGTGGCGACCATCGGCGAGAACATCGGCCTCAGGCGCGCCCAGGGGCTCTCCGTCTCGAACGGCCTCGTCGCCTCCTATGTGCACGGCGCCATCGCGCCGGGGCTCGGCCGGATCGGCGTGCTGGTCGCGCTCGAATCCTCGGCGCCCGCCGAGGCGCTGCAGGAGATCGGGCGCCAGCTTGCGATGCACGTGGCCGCCGCCAATCCGCAGGCGGTCTCGCCGGCCGACCTCGATCCCGAACTCTTGGCGCGCGAGCGGGCCGTCCTGGTCGATCAGGCCAAGGCGAGCGGCAAGCCGGACAATATCATCGAGAAGATGGTCGAGGGCCGGCTCCGCAAGTTCTACGAGGAAGTCGCGCTGCTCGAGCAGGTCTGGGTGATCGACAGCGAGAGCAAGGTCGGCAAGGTCGTCGAGGCGGCGGGCAAGGCCGCCGGCGCGCCGATCGCCGTCAAGGGTTTCGTTCGATTCGCGATCGGCGAGGGCATCGAGCGCGAGGAGGGCGATTTCGCGAGCGAGGTCGCCGCCGCGGCGAAGGGCTCCTGAGGCGCGCGACGCCCCGGCCGCGAGGCGGTTTGGCAGCGGCAGAGCAAGTGTAGTATCGTCGCCCAACCAGCGGTGAGACGGGTGGCGCGGGGCTGCGTGCGCCGAATCGGCCGCGCCGCACCGAGCCCGAGCCGGAGCCGCCATGTCGCCACGTCCCGAGTTTCGCCGCGTGCTGCTCAAGATTTCCGGCGAAGCGTTGATGGGCGACGCGCCATACGGCATCGACAGCACGACGGTCGACCGCATCGCGGCCGACATGAAGGAGGTCCACGCCGCCGGCAAGCAGCTCTGCGCGGTGGTCGGCGGCGGCAACATCTTCCGCGGCATCTCGGGTGCGGCGGCCGGCATGGAGCGGGCCAACGCGGACTATATCGGCATGCTCGCGACCGTGATGAACGCCCTCGCCATGCAGCACGCGCTGGAGAAGTGCGGCGTGCCGACCCGCGTGCTCTCCGCGATCCCGATGGCGACCGTGTGCGAGCCCTATATCAGGCGCCGGGCGGTCCGCCACATGGAGAAGGGCCGGCTCGTGATCTTTGCCGCCGGCACCGGCAACCCCTACTTCACGACCGATACCGCGGCCGCGCTGCGCGCCGCGGAAATGGGCTGCGACGCCCTCTTCAAGGGAACCAAGGTCGACGGCGTCTACTCGGCGGACCCGGAGCGCGACCCCAGCGCCAAGCGGTACGATAGCCTGACCTTCCTCGACGTCCTCGCGCGTGACCTCAAGGTCATGGATGCCTCGGCGATTTCGCTTGCGCGCGATAACAACATACCGATCGTGGTATTCTCGATCCGGCAGGCCGGGGGGCTTGCCGCCGTGTTGGCAGGCAAAGGTCCGCACACAGTGATCCGGGAGGGCGCTCACGATCATGACTGAGGCTGATCTATCGGACATCAAGCGTCGCATGCAGGGCGCGGTCGACGTGTTCAAGCAGGAGCTCGCGGGCCTGCGCACGGGGCGCGCCTCCGTACACCTGCTCGAGCCGGTGACCGTCGAGGTCTATGGCGCGCATCTGCCGCTCAATCAGGTCGCCACCATCAACGCGCCCGAACCCCGCATGATCACCGTGCAGGTCTGGGACCGCAACCAGGTGAAGGCGGTCGAGCGCGCGATCCAGCAGGCCTCGCTCGGCCTCAACCCGATCGCCGAGGGGCAGTTGCTGCGCATCCCGATCCCCGAGCTGAACGAGCAGCGGCGTGCCGAGCTGGCCAAGGTCGCGCACAAATACGCCGAGCAGGCCAAGGTCGCGGTGCGCAATGTACGCCGTGACGGCATGGAGAAGATCAAGAAGCTCGAGAAGGCGAGCCAGCTCAGCCAGGACGCCGCCCGCCAGCAATCCGACGAAGCGCAGAAGCTGACCGATCAGGCGATCGGCCAGATCGACCAATTGTTGGCGGCCAAGGAAAAAGAGATCATGCAGGTCTGAGCGATGGCGCTTGCTCCCTCGTTCGATGGCGGTGCATCGGTGCCGCGCCATGTCGCCATTATCATGGACGGCAATGGCCGCTGGGCGAAGGCGCGCGGCCTGCCGCGCATCGCCGGCCATCGGCAGGGCGTCGGCGCGGTGCGCGAATGCGTCGAGGCGTGCATCGAGCTCGGGATCCAATACCTGACCATCTATGCGTTCTCGGCGGAGAACTGGAAGCGGCCGGCCGCCGAGGTCGACGACCTGATGGGCCTGCTCCGCTTCTACATCAGGCGGGAGGTCGGTGATCTGGTGCGCAACGGCGTGCGCATCCGCTTCATCGGCGAGCGCAGCCGGCTGCCGGACGACATCCATCGGCTCATCGAGGCCTCGGAGGAGAGCACGCGCGCCAATCGGCGGCTGACGCTGATGGTCGCCGTCAACTATGGCGGCCGGCAGGAAATCCTCGACGCCGCGCGGGAGCTGGCGCGCCGCGCGCGCGACGGCGAGATCGACCCCGAGCGCATCGACGAGAGCGTGTTCCGCCAGGCGTTGCAGACCTCCGAGGCGCCGGACCCCGACCTCGTCATCCGCACCAGCGGCGAGCAGCGCGTCAGCAATTTCCTGCTTTGGCAATCCGCCTACACCGAGTTCATCTTCACGCCCACGCTATGGCCTGATTTCTCGCGGGCCGATCTCGGGAACGCGGTCCGCGAATATCAACGCCGTGAACGACGCTTCGGCGGGGCCGGCGGCTGAAGCGAAGCGCCGGTCAGCCGAGCTGCGTCGTCGGCTCGTCGCCGCGGTGCCGCTCGCCGCGGCGGCGCTCGGCCTCGCCTATGTGGGCGGCTGGCCCTTCTATGCCGCGGTCGCGCTGGTCGTCGTGGGCATGGCCTATGAGTGGCTGCGCCTGTCGCTCGGGCCGACGCCTTCGGGGCGGCGCGAGCCGTGGCTCGCGGCCATCGGCGTGCTGGCGATCGTCGTGGTCGGGCTGGCGGCCGGCTGGCTGCGCGGCGGCCCGGGCGAGGGCAGGGCGTTCACCCTATGGCTGTTCGGCGTGGTCTGGGCGACCGATACCGGCGCATACCTCGTCGGTAGGGCCGTCGGCGGGCCGCGCCTGTGGCCCAGGCTCAGCCCGAACAAGACCTGGGCCGGTGCGCTCGGCGGCCTCGCGGCGGCGGTGGCGGTTGCCGTCGGTCTCGGCTACGGCGTCGCCGCGGCGGGATGGACGGCGGGCTTGGCTGCGCCGGCACGCCTTGCCCTGGCCGGCCTGCTCGTCGGCCTGCTGGCGGAGGCCGGCGATCTCCTCGAATCCGCCATGAAGCGGCGCTACAAGGTGAAGGATGCCGGCGGATTGATCCCCGGCCATGGCGGCCTGCTCGACCGGCTCGACGGTTATGCGCCGGCCGCGCTCGGGCTTTGCCTCGCCGTTCTGATCGGCGGCGGGGAGAGCTTGTTGTGGGTCAGTACCTGATGCCGCGCTTGGTAACTATAATTGTCTATTCCTTCAAATGCTTGTGCGTGGTCGCCGGACCGCGGCCGCCTTGCAATCGAGCAGGCCGATCCCTAGTATCTAGCGATCACATCCCGACCGATTCGGCTTTCCGGCTTGGTTTGACGAGTGGCTGGGCTGGAGCGAAGCTGCATTACCTCAGGGACCCGACGTCGCGCCTCGGCTCAAGGCGAGCCATCTGAACCAGCATGGAAACGATCTCCGGAATCTGGGACTACGCTTGGCCGTTCCTGGTGACCATCTCGGTCATCGTGTTTGTGCACGAGCTTGGGCACTACCTCGTCGCGCGCATGAACAAGGTGCGGGTCGAGGTGTTCTCGATCGGCTTCGGCCCCGAGCTGTTCGGCGTTCGCGACCGGCACGGCACGCGCTGGCGCCTCAGCCTGCTGCCGCTCGGCGGCTATGTGAAGTTCTGGGGCGACGCCAACGCGGCGAGCGGCGCGAGCGCCGGTTCGCTCGCCGAGATCGGCGAGGAGGACAAGCGCGTTTCGTTCCACCACAAGAGGGTGGGGCAGCGCGCCGCCGTGGTGCTCGGCGGCCCGCTCGGCAATTTCGTGTTCGCGATCGTCGTGTTCGCCTTCCTCTTCGGATTCGTCGGCGAGCGCTACACCGTGCCCGAGGTGGTGGAGATCATGCCGGGCAGCGCCGCCGAGGCGGGCGGCCTGCAGCCGGGCGATCGCGTCGTCGCCATCGAAGGCCAGCCGATCGATCGATTCGAGGATTTGCAGAAGCTGGTCGAGCAGAACCCCGGCAAGCCGCTTTCGCTCGTGGTGAGTCGCGACGGCGCAGAAGTACCGCTCAGCGTGACGCCGGAGCTGGCCGAGGTCGATGACGGGCTAGGCAATGTGCGTTATGTCGGCCGACTCGGCGTGAAAGGCGGGCAGATCGCGTTCCGCTCCGTCGACCCCGGCACCGCCATGTGGTCGGCGGTGCGCGAGACCGCCAACATCACCTACGGCACGCTCAAGGCCGTGGGCCAGATGATCGCCGGCTCCCGCTCCACGGATGAGCTGGGCGGCCCCATACAGATCGGCCGGATGTCGGGCGAGATCGCCAAGGACGGCGGCTTCATGAGCCTGATCTTCTTCATGGCGATCCTCTCGATCAATCTCGGCCTGATCAATCTGTTCCCCGTGCCCATGCTGGACGGTGGTCATCTGATCTTTTATCTTTGGGAGGCGATCGCGGGGCGTCCGATGAAGCCCCGCTTCCAGGAAATCGGGATGCGCGTGGGCTTCGTTCTCGTCATCGCGCTGATGGTTTGGGTGACGAGCAAAGATCTCATTCGGCTTGGCGTGTTCGATCTGTTCTGAGGCGAGGCCCGATGTGCTGACGCCAAGGCGTCGTGGAGGAGTTTGCCGATACATTCTGGGCGTCCTTCTCGCCCTCGCCGCGTGTTCCGGCGCGGGAGGGCTGGGTATTGCCGCAATGGCGCAGGAGCAGGGCGCCGGCCAGATTCTCGGCATCGTGGTCGAAGGCAACGAGCGCATCGAGGCGGAGACGGTGCGCTCCTACCTGTCGGTCGGCATCGGTGATCCGTTCGATGCGCAGACCATCAACGATGCCTTGAAGAACCTGTTCGCCACCGGGCTGTTCGCCGACGTCACCATCCGGCGCGAGGGCGGCACCCTGATCGTCCGCGTCGTGGAAAACCCGATCGTGAACCGGGTCGCCTTCGAGGGGAACGAGAAGATCGACGACAGCGCGCTCGAGGCGGAGGTGACGCTCAAGCCGCGCGTCGTCTATACGCGGCCTCGCGTGCAGAGCGATGTCCAGCGCATCCTCGAGATCTACCGCCGGAGCGGCCGCTTCGCGGCGAAGGTCGAGCCCAAGGTGATTCCTTTGCAGCAGAACCGCGTCGATCTGGTGTTCGAGATCGACGAGGGGCCGGTGACCGAGATCACGCGGATCAGCTTCGTCGGAAACCGGCGGTTCAGCGACAGCGAGCTGCGCGGCGTCATCGCGACCAGGGAGAGCGCCTGGTATCGCTTCTTCACGAGCGACGACACCTACGATCCCGACAGGCTCACCTTCGATCGCGAGCTGTTGCGCAGGTTCTACCTGAAGGAAGGCTATGCCGATTTCCGCGTGCTGTCGGCGGTCGCCGAGCTGACCAAGGATCGCGAGGGCTTCCTCGTCACCTTCACCGTTGAAGAAGGCCCGCGCTACAATTTCGGCGCGATCGACGTCGAGAGCCAGCTCAAGGGTGTCGATGTCGAGACGCTGAAGCCGCTGCTGACGACCTTCACCGGCGATACCTATAACGCCGACGAGGTCGAGGATTCGATCCAGGCGCTGACCGACGCGGTGGGCAACTACGGCTATGCGTTCGTCGACATCGAGCCCGCGGTCGAGCGCGATCGCGAGAAGCTGACCATCGACGTGACCTACGAGATCGCCGAGGGCCCGCGCGTCTATGTCGACCGGATTGACATCACCGGCAACGTGCGCACGCTCGACAAGGTGATTCGCCGCGAGTTCCGTCTGGTCGAGGGCGACGCATTCAACGCGGCCAAGATCCGGCGTTCGCGCGACCGGATTCGCGGCCTCGGCTTCTTCGATACCGTCGAGGTCCGCGCCGATCCGGGCGATGAGCCCGATCGTTCGGTGGTCACCGTGCAGGTGCAGGAGAAATCGACCGGCGAACTCAGCTTCGGCGCCGGCTTCTCGAGCCTCGACGGCCCGCTCGCCGATATCGGCATCACGGAGCGCAACCTGATGGGCCGCGGCCAGGATTTGAGGCTGGGCTTCCTGATCTCGGGCCGCCGGCAGGAGATCGACCTCTCCTTCACCGAGCCCTACTTCCTGGATCGCAACATCTCCGCCGGCTTCGACGTGTTCCGGCGCACCACCGACTTCCAGGACGAAAGCTCGTATGACGAGGAGAACACGGGCTTCGGCCTGCGCATGGGCTATTCGATCGCCGAGAACCTGACCCACAATGTCGGCTATCGTCTGAGCTTCGACGACATCAGCAACATCCCGAGCACGGCATCCCGCTTCATCCAGGCCCAGGCGGGCAGCTCCGTCAAGTCGGTGATCGGACAGAGCTTTCTCTATGATCGGCGCGACAACCGCATCGATCCCACGGAAGGCTACTATCTTGGCACTGGCCAGGATTTCGCCGGGGTCGGCGGCGACGTCAACTTCATTCAGCTTACGGGGCGCGCGGGCTACTACTATCCGGTCTTCGAGGACCTGGTGGCATCGGTGACCGGGCGCGTCGGATGGATGATGGGTTTGTTCGGAGACGACGTCCGGGTCAACGACCGCTTCTTCCTCGGCGGCGCCAGCTTGCGCGGCTTCGAGACGAGCGGCGTCGGGCCGCGCGACCTGTTGACCGACGATGCGCTCGGCGGCAATTTCTTCTATTCGACGACGTTCGAGTTGAGCATGCCGCTCCGCATCATCGAGGACGTCGACCTTCGCGGCCGGGTCTTCACCGATGTCGGAAGCCTGTTCACGGTGGATGACGAAGGCCCCGAGGTGGCGGATGTGAAGAATCCGCGCGCCGCCGCCGGTATCGGCTTCTCCTATGTTTCGCCCTTCGGTCCGATTCGGGTCGATTTTGCTCAGGCCTATCTCAAGGAGAGCTTCGACAAGACCGAATTGTTCCGCTTCAGCTTCGGCACGAGGTTTTGATGTCGCGTTTCGCCACCCCCCTTGTGGCACTTGCCTGCCTGCTGTTCATGGCCGCAATTGCCGCGCCCGGCGCCAGTCGGGCGGCAGACCTGCCGCCCGCCGTCATCGCCGTGGTGGACGTGCAGGATATCCTGCGCCAATCGACCGCGATGACCTCGATCCAGAATCAGGTCGAGAAGAAGCGCAGCGAGTTCCAGGGCGAGGTATCCGCCCAGGAGAAGCGGCTACGCGATCAGGAGCAGGAGCTGAAGCGCCAGCAATCCGTGCTCGCGGCCGATGCCTTCGAGACCAAGCGCCGCGATTTCGAGTCGCAGGTCGGGGCCGTTCAGCGCCAGGTGCAGGAGCGCCGGCGCGTGCTCGACCACGCCTATGGCGAGGGGCTGAAGGCGGTGCAACAGGAGCTCGCCAACATCATCGCAGGCATGGCCAAGCAGCGCGGCTTCACGCTGGTTCTGCCGGAGGGACAGACGCTGTTCGCCCAGCCTTCGCTCGCGATCACCGACGAGGTGCTGGCCCAGCTCAACAAGAACCTGCCCAGCGTCAAGCTTGATTTCAGCGCGCCCCCCGCGAAGTCCGGCCAGTGATGACGTCCCATGGCGGATGCGCGGTTTCATCGACGTGCCGGCCCGATTCGCCTGGGAGAGATCGCCGAGCGCATCGGCGCGGCGCTTTCTGAGGGCGCGGATCCCGAGCGCCTGATCGCCGACGTGGCGCCGCTCCACACGGCGGGGCCCGATGAGCTGAGTTTCTTCGACAACGTCAAGTACGTCGACGCGCTCGCCGCGATGCGTGCCGGTGCCTGCATCCTCAGCGCGGAGCATGCCAGGCGCGCGCCGCCCGGGGTCGACCTGCTGGTGAGCCCGCAGGCCTATCGCGCCTATGCGCTGGCGGCGCAGGCCTTCTATCCGCGGGTGGCGCCGGAACCCGGCGTCGCGCCGAGCGCCGTGGTGGATGCCAGCGCGTCAGTCGGCGAGGGTTGCCGGATCGAAGCGGGCGCGGTCATCGGCGCGAACGCGGAGATCGGTGCGCGCAGCCTCATCGGCCCGAACGCGGTGATCGGCGACGGCGTCGTGATCGGCGCCGACTGCCGGATCGGCGCCTGCGCGTCGCTCAGCCATTGCCTGATCGGCGCGCGGGTCTCGATCTATCCGGGCGTCCGCATCGGCCAGGACGGCTTCGGCTTCGCGCCCGATCCGCGCGGCCACGTCAAGGTGCCGCAATTGGGGCGCGTGATCGTCCATGACGACGTCGAGATCGGCGCGAACGCCACGATCGACCGGGGCTCGGGGCCCGACACCGTCATCGGCGCGGGGACGTTTATCGACAATCTCGTTCAGATCGGGCACAACGTCGAGATCGGCCGGGGCTGCATCATCGTGGCCCAGGTCGGCATTTCGGGCAGCTCGAAGCTCGGCGATTTCGCGATGCTGGGCGGCCAGGTCGGGCTCGCGGGCCATATTTCGATCGGCAGCGGCGCCAGGCTCGCGGCGCAGAGCGGCGTGATGCGGGATGTGCCGCCGGGTGCCACCATGGGTGGCTACCCCGCCGTCCCGATCCGCGATTGGCACCGGCAGACCGCCGCGCTCGCAAAGCTGGCGAAGAAGGCTGGATCAGGTTGATGAGCGAAACGCAGTCCCCCGCGGTCAAGACCGAGTATGCCCAGTACGACATCGAGGGCATCATCGGCCTGATCCCGCATCGCTATCCGTTCCTGCTCGTCGACCGCGTGGTCGACGTCGTGACGGATGACAGCGCTACCGGGATCAAGAACGTCTCGATCAACGAATTCTATTTCCAGGGCCATTTCCCGAAGCGGCCGGTCATGCCGGGCGTGCTGATCATCGAGGCGATGGCGCAGACCGCCGCCGTGCTCGTCGTGCATACGCTCGGGCCGTCCTCCGCCGGCAAGCTCGTCTACTTCATGTCGATAGACAGCGCGCGCTTCCGCCGTCCGGTCGTGCCTGGCGATCAGCTCCGCCTGCTCGTCAAGCGCAAGCAGCGCCGGCTCAGCGTCTGGAAGTTCGAGGCCGAGGCGCGCGTCGACGATCAGCTCGTCGCGGACGCGACCTTCGCCGCCATGATCCTGGAGGACAGTTGATGGCCGCCATTCACGCCACGGCGATCGTGGAGCCGGGCGCGCGACTGGGGGCCGATGTCGAGATCGGCCCCTATTGCGTCGTCGGGCCCGATGCCGAGCTTGGCGATGGCGTCGTCCTGGTCTCGCACGTCGTCGTGGCGGGCCGGACGCGGGTCGGGCCGCGCACCCGCATCTACCCGTTCGCCTCGATCGGCCATCCGCCGCAGGACCTCAAGTACAAGGGCGAGCCGTCGCGCCTCGAGATCGGCGCCGACAACATCATCCGGGAGCACGTCACCATGAACCCGGGCACGGCCGGCGGCGGCCTGCTCACGCAGGTCGGCGACCATTGCCTCTTCATGATCGGCTCGCACGTCGCCCATGATTGCCGGGTCGGCAATCACGTCGTCATGGCGAACAACGCCACCCTCGGCGGCCATGTCGAGGTCGATGACTGGGCCATCCTCGGCGGGCTCGCCGCCGTCCACCAATTCGTGCGCATCGGCAAGCACGCCATCATCGGCGGCATGTCCGGCGTCGAGAACGACGTGATCCCCTACGGCTCCGCGATGGGTGATCGCGCCCGGCTCGGCGGGCTCAACATCGTCGGCCTCAAGCGGCGCGGCTTCGATCGCAACGCGCTGCACGATATCCGCCGCGCCTTCCGCCTGCTGTTCGCCGATGAAGGCACCATGGTCGAGCGCCTGGCCGACGTGGCCGAGCTGTTCCCCAACAATGAGCCGGTCATGGAGATCGTCCGCTTCATCCAGTCGGCGAGCGACCGCGCCATCTGCCAGCCGCGGCGCAACGCCGCCTGATTCCCTTGCGCCGGCATGACCAGTAGCGGCGGCAAGCTCGGCGTCATCGCGGGCGGCGGGCCGCTGCCGCGCCGCGTCGTGGAACGCTGCCTCGCCATCGGCCGGCCGGTGTTCGTCGCGGCGTTCGAGGGCTACACCGAGCCCGCGACTTGCGAAAATGTCCCGCACAAATGGTTCCGGCTCGGCGCGGTCGGCGCGCTGCTCAAGGGCCTTTCGGCCGAGCGCTGCGAGGAGGTCGTCATGATCGGGCCGATCGCGCGGCCTTCCTTGAGCACGCTCAAGCTCGATCTGCGGGCGATCGGCTTGCTCGGCCGGCTCGGCAAGGCGGCGGGCCAGGGTGACAACGCCTTGCTCGCGCTCCTGGTCCAGGAGCTGGAGCGCGAGGGCTTCCGCGTCGTGGGTGCGGACGACCTGCTCGACGACGTGACCACGCCGAAGGGCGTGCTCGGCGCCGTGCGGCCGGACGACGCCGCGCGCCGCGACATCGAGGTCGGCGTCCGGGTGGCGCGCCAGCTCGGCGCCGTCGATGTCGGGCAGGCCGTGGTGGTCCAGCAAGGGGTAGTGCTCGGCGTCGAGGCGATCGAGGGCACCGACGCGCTGATCGAGCGCTGCGCCAGGCTGCGGCGCGACGATCCGGGCGGCGTTCTGGTCAAGCTCAAGAAGCCCAAGCAGGAGGCGCGCGCCGACCTGCCGACCATCGGCCCGCGCACCATCCAGAACATCGCGGATGCCGGTCTCGCCGGCGTCGCGCTGGAGGCCGGGGCGTCGCTGATCATCGACCGGCGCGGCGTCGTCGAGGCGGCCGACGAGCGCGGCGTCTTCGTCATCGGGATCGAAGCGCCGTGAGCGCGGCGGCCGCGGATGCGCCGCTGATCTTCCTCATCGCCGGCGAAGCCTCGGGCGACGTCATCGGTGCCCATCTGATGGCGGCGCTCAAGCGGCAGGTCGGCGGCGCGGTCCGTTTCGCCGGCGTCGGCGGCGACCGCATGGCGGGCGAAGGGCTGGCCAGCCTGTTCCCGATCGACGAGCTCGCCGTCATGGGGCTGGCCGAGGTGGTGCCCCACATCCCGCGCCTCCTGAGGCGCATCCGCGAGGTCGCCGATGCCGCGCTCGCGGCGCGGCCGGCGGCCGTGGTCAGCATCGATTCGCCCGACTTTGCGTTTCGCGTGCAGTGCCGCCTGAAGCGCATCGGCGCGCCGCGCCTGCACATCGTCGCGCCGCAGGTCTGGGCCTATCGGCCGGCGCGCGCCGCCGAGCTGCCGCGCTTCCTCGATCATCTTCTGGTGCTGCTGCCGTTCGAGCCGCCGTTCTTCGAGCGCTACGGCCTCGCCTGCACCTTCATCGGCCACCCGTCGCTCGAAGAGGGCGTCGGCGCGGTTGATGGCGCCGCCTTCCGCGCAAGGCACGGCATCCCGGCGGATGCGCCCGTCCTCGTCATCTTGCCCGGCAGCAGGCGCAGCGTGGTCAGGCGCACGCTCGCCGTGTTCCTGGAGACGGCGGCACGGCTCCAGCGCAAGCGGCCCGGGCTTTCACTGGTGCTGCCCTGCGTCAGGCACCTGAAGGCCGAGGTCGAGGCGGCGGTCGAGCGGCGCGGCCTGGCGGTGACGGTCGTCGAGGGGCGCGAGGAGAAGCTCGGCGCGTTCGCCGCCGGCACCGCGGCGCTCACCGTCTCGGGCACGGTTTCGGCGGAGCTCGCGGTCGCCGGGCTTCCCATGGTGGTCGGCTATCGCATGAACCCACTCACCGCGGCGATCGCTCGACGCATCGTCAAGGTACCCTATATCACGCTGGTGAACCTGATCCTGAAGCGGCAGATCGTGCCGGAGTTCGTGCTCGACGCCTGCCGGCCCGAGCGGCTCGCGCCGGCGCTCGAAGAGGTCATGGTTGACGGCCCGGCCCGGCATGCTCAAATCGAAGGCTTCAAGGAGGCGGTGGCCGCGCTCAGGGCCGGGGAGATGGCGCCGAGCGAGCGGGCGGCGGCGGTGATCCTCGAAATCATGGCGCGGCGACGCGCCGAACGCGCAACAGCGAAGGGGCAGTGAGATGGCGACGCAAGCAGCGGCAGCGACGAGGGACGCGCGGATCCTCCACACCATGATCCGGGTGAAGGACCTCGACCGCTCGCTCGATTTCTACACCCGCCTGCTCGGGATGAAGCTCCTGCGCAAGAACGACTATCCCGGCGGCCGCTTCACCCTGGCGTTCGTCGGCTATGGCGACGAGGCATCGAGCACGGTGATCGAGCTCACCCACAATTGGGACCAGGCGGAACCCTATGAGCTGGGCTCGGGCTTCGGCCATCTCGCCATCGGGGTCGGCGACATCTACGGCACCTGCAAGACGCTCGAGAAGGAGGGCGTCAAGATCCCGCGTGCGCCCGGACCGATGAAGCACGGCACAACGGTGATCGCGTTCGTCGAAGACCCTGACGGCTACAAGATCGAGCTGATCGAGCGCCCCAAAGCTTAGCCTTCGGCTTCAGCCAAGCAGCAAAGCCGCGATCAAGCCACCGAGCGCCGCGGAGACCGCGGCAAGGGCAACCGGCTTCGCGAGGCTGGCGAAGCGGTGCTGCGGCTCGTTGTCGTTGGCGGCGCGCGGCGCGAGGCGCCGCACCCGGCCGGCAATCTCCTCGATCGGTTCTGTCGCGAGGCCCTGGGCGCGCGACGACGGCGCCGCGCCGATCCGGCGCGGGCCGTGATCGCCCTGGACCTTCTTAGCCACGCTGCCCGAGCGGTACGAAGGATCGCTTCGCGGGGCCGGTATAGAGCTGGCGCGGCCGGCCGATCTTCTGCTCGGGATCCTCGATCATCTCCTTCCACTGCGCCACCCAGCCCACCGTCCGCGCCACCGCGAACAGCACGGTGAACAGCTTGGTCGGGAAGCCGAGCGCCTGCAGGATGATGCCCGAGTAGAAATCCACGTTCGGGTAGAGCTTGCGCTCGATGAAATAGTCGTCTTCCAGCGCGATCCGTTCGAGCTCCATCGCCACGTCGAGCAGCGGCGAATCGTGGATGCCGAGATCGTTGAGCACCTCATGGCAGGTCTCGCGCATGACGCGCGCCCGCGGATCGAAGTTCTTGTAGACCCGATGGCCAAAGCCCATCAGCTTGAAGCTGTCGTCCTTGTCCTTGGCGCGCTTGATGAACTCCGGGATGCGCTTCTTGTCGCCGATCTCGTTGAGCATCTCGAGCACCGCCTCGTTGGCGCCGCCATGGGCCGGGCCCCACAGCGTCGCGATGCCGGCGGCGATGCAGGCATAGGGGTTGGCGCCCGACGAGCCGGCGAGCCTGACCGTCGAGGTCGAGGCGTTCTGCTCGTGGTCGGCGTGCAGGATCAGCAGCCGGTCTATCGCGCGGGCATGCACCGGGTTGATCTTGTATTCCTCGCACGGCACCGCGAACATCATGTTCAGGAAGTTCTCGGCGTAGTTCAGGTTGTTGCGCGGATAGATGAAGGGCTGGCCGATCGAATACTTGTAGGCCATCGCGGCAATCGTCGGCATTTTGGCGATCAGCCGATGCGACGCGATCACCCGCGAGGTCGGGTTCCTGATGTCGGTGTCCTCGTGATAGAAGGCGGCGAGCGCGCCGACCACGCCGATCATCACCGCCATCGGGTGCGAATCCCGGCGGAAGCCGCGATAGAGCAGTTGAATCTGCTCGTGCACCATGGTGTGCCGCGTGATCGCGGTGTCGAACGCCTTCAGCTCGTTATGTTTCGGCAGCTCGCCGTTGAGCAGCAGGTAGGCGACCTCGAGAAAGCTGCTCTTCTCGGCAAGCTCGTCGATCGGATAGCCGCAATGGAGCAGGACGCCCTTCTCGCCGTCGATGAAGGTGATGCCCGACTGGCAGCTCCCGGTCGACATGTAGCCAGGGTCGTAGGTGAAGTAGCCGGTTTCTCGGTAGAACGAGCGCACGTCGACGACGGCCGGGCCAAGCGTGCCGTCGAGGACGCCGAGCTCGACCGGCTTGCTGGTGGCACCGTCCGTGAACACCACAGTGCGCGACGGCTTCAGCTCTTTGACCGTTCTGGCTGCCATAAGCGGCCCCCTTGCAAGAGACAATACGGCCGGAGAACGACGCCGTGGGCGCTCAGGGCCGAGCTAGAGCAGGATCGTTTGAGATGGCATCGCCCCGCGATTCATCTCAAGCGTGAATCCTGCTCTACTCAACACGTTAGAGCACGATTCACCGATCAGGTTGGGTCAACCTGATCGGACCGTGCTCTAGCGCCTGGGCACCCTCCGTCGCGCGAAGGCCGTGCGTGGAACTTCGTGCCGGCATGATACGGTGGCCGATTTTCGTTTTCAATTCGTCGTTTATGACGGTTTCGCAGCGTCGGCGAGGTCGTTGATTCGGCCCAAGGTTTCTTCCCTGCCGAGCGCCGCCATGACATCGAAAATGCCCGGCGAAACCGTAGCGCCGGTAAGCGCCGCGCGCAGCGGTTGCGCCGCCGCGCCGAGCTTGACGCCGGCCTGCTCGGCATAGCCGCGCACCGCGCCCTCCAGCGCGGCAGCGTCCCAGGCCGGCAGGCCGCCGAGCACGCCGGCGAGGCCGCGCAACAGCCTGCGCGAATCATCGTTCATGAGGCTCGCCGCCTTCGGGTCGAGCGCGAGCGGCCGGCTCCGGAACAGGAACATGGCGCCGTCCGCGATCTCGTTCAGGCTGCGCGCCCGCGGCCGCAGGCCGGGCAGGACGGCATCGAGCCGCGCGGGCTCCTCGGCGCTCAGTTCCCGGCCGAGCGTGTTCTCTATGCGCCGGCGCACCGGCGCAATCAGCCGCGCCGCATCGACCTCCTTGATGTAGTGCGCGTTCAGGCTGAGCAGCTTCTCCATGTCGAAGCGCGCCGGCGAGCGGCCGACCGCATCGAGGTCGAACCATTCGATCGCCTGTTCCGTCGAGATGATCTCGTCGTCGCCATGGCTCCAGCCGAGCCGGAGCAGGTAGTTGCGCATCGCCTCTGGCAGGATGCCGAGCGCGGCATAGGCGTCGAGCGCGACCGCGCCGTGCCGCTTGGAGAGCTTGGCGCCGTCTGCGCCATGGATCAGCGGGATGTGCGCATAGCGCGGCGGCTGCCAGCCGCAGGCGAGGAAGAGCTGGGTCTGGCGGAACGCGTTGGTGAGATGATCGTCGCCCCGGATCGCATGGGTGACGCCCATGTCATGGTCGTCGACCACCACGGAGAGCATGTAGGTCGGCGTGCCGTCGGCGCGCAGCAGCACCATGTCGTCGAGCTCGGCATTGGCGACCTCGACGCGGCCCTGCACGAGATCATCGACGACGGTGGTGCCGGTTTGCGGCGCCTTGAAGCGAATCGCCGGCTTGGCGCCGGCTGGCGCCTCCTTCGGGTCCCTGTCGCGCCAGCGGCCGTCATAGCGCGGCGAGCGGCCTTCGGCGCGCGCCTTCTCGCGCATCGCCGCGAGCTCCTCCGGCGTCGCGTAGCAATGATACGCGTTGCCTTGGGCGAGGAGGCCGCGCGCGACCTCGGCATGGCGCGCGGCGCGCGAGAACTGGAAGATGGGCTCCTCGTCCCAGTCGAGCTCGAGCCAGCGCAGGCCCTCGAGGATCACGCGCACCGCGTCCTCGGTCGAGCGCTCGCGATCGGTATCCTCGATGCGGAGCAGGAACTTGCCGCCGTGGTGGCGCGAGAACAGCCAGTTGAACAACGCGGTGCGCGCGCCGCCGATGTGCAGATAGCCGGTGGGCGAGGGGGCGAAGCGAGTGACGACGGTCATGCCTGGGGTCTGCTGTTGATCGAATAGGCCCGGCCGCGGGGCAGGCGGGGATGTAGCATATCGCCCGCCATGGCGGAACCGAGCGCACCGATCGACGAATGGGCCGAGGCCGATGGTCGGACCGGGTACGACCATGGCCGGCTCGAACGCGCGCTCGCGGCGCTGCGGGACTGGCTCTCCGCCGAGCGCGACCGCTGGATCCTCTGGCTGCCGGTGCTGGTCGGAGTCGGCGTGCTCGTCTACTTCTCGCTGCCTGCCGAGCCGCCGTATTGGCCCGGCTTCGCCGCGGCCGGCGGCCTGCTGTTCGCCGCGCTCGTCTTGCGCCGGCGCCATTTCCTGGCGCTCGCCCTCGCTGGGCTTGGGCTGGTGGCGCTCGGCTTCGGCGTCGCCTGCCTGCGCACCGGCATGGTGGCGGCGCCGGTGCTGGAGGCGAGGATCGGCCCGACCCGCGTCGTCGGCACCGTGCTGGAGGCGGACGCCGTCGCGCGCGATCAGAAGCTGGTGCTGGGCGACCTCGACATCGCGGGGCTGCCAGCTAATGCGGCGCCCGAGCGGGTGCGCGTCACCGTCCGTTCGCCGCCGGCCGATGGCGGCGAGATCAAGGCCGGGGCGCGCGTTGAGCTGCGTGCCGTGCTGAGCCCGCCGCCCGAGCCGACGTCGCCGGGCGCCTGGGATTTTGGCCGCCAGGCCTATTTCGAGCGGCTCGGCGGCTTCGGCTTTGCCTTGGGCGGTGCGACCGTCGTCGAGCCGGCGACCGAGCTGGGCATGGCCGGCGCCCTGAGGCGGCTGCGCGAGACGGTGAGCCGCCGGTTCATCCAAGGGTTGCCCGGCGAAAACGGCGCGTTGGCGGCGGCGTTGCTGATCGGCGATCGGAGCGCCATGCCTGAGTCCTTGATGGAAGCGATGCGCGATTCCGGGCTCGCCCACCTGATCGCGATCTCCGGCCTGAATTTCAGCCTGGTCGCGAGCTTCGTGTTCGTCGCGCTCAGGGCCGGGCTCGCCCTCGTGCCGGCGATCGCACTGCGCTACCCGATCAAGAAGTGGGCGGCCGCCGCGGCGCTGATCGCCGCGTTCGGCTACCTGTTGCTGAGCGGCGTCAGCGTGCCGACGCAACGCGCGTTCCTGATGGTCGCGCTCGTGCTCGTCGCCATCATGCTCGACCGCACCAGCCTCTCCATGCGCTTCCTGATGTGGGCGGCGCTGATCGTGCTTCTGATCGCGCCGGAGGCGGTGCTCGGGGCGAGCTTCCAGATGTCGTTCGGCGCGACCATGGCCCTGATCGCGGCCTATGAGGCGATCCGCCGTCCGCTCGGCCGGCTCTCGGCCCACGTGCCGCTCTGGCAGCGGCCGGCGGTCTATCTCCTCGCGGTCGCCTTCACCTCGCTGATCGGCGGCATCGCGACCGGGCCGTTCGCGCTCTACCACTTCAACCGTTTCGCCGACTATGGCCTGGTCGCCAACCTGGCCGCCGTGCCGCTCACCGGCCTCTGGGTGATGCCGTGGGGCGTGGTCGCGCTGCTGCTCATGCCGTTCGGCGCCGAGGGCCTCGCGCTCGTGCCCATGTCGCTCGGCCTCGATGGCATCGCCGCCACGGCGCGCATGGTGGCGGGCTGGCACGGCGCGGTCACGCTGGTGCCCGCCATGCCGCCGAGTGCGCTGGCCCTCGTCGTGGCGGGCATGCTCTGGCTCTGCCTCTGGCGCCGGCGGGCCAGGCTGCTCGGTCTCGCGCCGATCGCGGCGGCGGTCGTCGTCTGGGCGGTGGCGCGGCCGCCCGACCTCCTGATCGACGGCGGTGCCAGGCTCTTCGCCGCGCGCGCCGACGATGGCGAGCTCTGGCTGTCGTCGCGCCGCACCGCGCGCTTCGTCGGCGATTCCTGGCTGCGCCGCGCCGGCCGCGAGGAGGCCGGCGCCTGGCCGCTCGATGCGGTCGATACGGCGGCGGCGGAAGGGGCCAACGAGGCGGCGGCCGTACGCGACCCGCATTGCGACAGCGAGGCGTGCGTCTTCACGATTCAAGGACGGGCGGTTTCCGTCGTGCTGGGCCGGGGCGCCTTGCTCGACGAGTGCGGCCGCGCCGATGTCCTGGTCGCACTGATGCCGCTGCGGCTCCGCTGCCCGGCGCCGGTGCTGCGCATAGACCGCTTCGATCTATGGCGCCACGGCACGCACGCGCTCTGGATCGAGCCCGGCGGCGTCGTGGTCGAGACCGTCGGGCAGGTGCGCGGCGAGCGGCCCTGGGCGCCGCCGCGCAAGTCGGCCCGCCAGCGCGCCGAGGAGCGCGCGGCGGCCGCGGGGGAAGCTGACGGATCGGCTCAGTAGCGGCGGAGCAGGCCGATCAGGCGGCCCTGAACGCGCACCCGGCTCGGCCCGAAGATGCGGGTCTCGTAAGCCGGGTTCGCCGGCTCCAGCGCGATCGACTCGCCCTTGCGGCGCAGCCGCTTCAGGGTGACCTCGCTGTCGTCGACCAGCGCGACGACGATGGTGCCGTTCTCCGCCGTGTCGCAGCGCTGGATGATCGCGGTATCGCCGTCGAAGATGCCGGCCTCGATCATCGAATCGCCCTCGACCTCGAGGGCGTAGTGCTCGCCCGAGCCGAGCAGGCTGGTCGGCAAATCGAGCCGCGCCGTGTCGTCGCGCAGCGCCTCGATCGGCGCGCCGGCGGCGATGCGGCCGTAGAGCGGGACGGAGACCACGCGGGGCCGGCCATTGCCGGCGCCGTTGCCCCTGTCATGGCCGAAATCGCCGGGGATGACGTTGGCCGGCCGGCTGGCGGAGGAGACCAGGTGGGGCCGCTCCTCGCCCTTCTGCTGCGGCAGCTTCATCACCTCCAGCGCCCGCGCCCGGTGGGGCAGGCGGCGCAGGAAGCCGCGCTCCTCGAGCGCGGTGACGAGGCGGTGGATGCCCGATTTGGAGCGCAGCTTGACGGCCTCCTTCATCTCCTCGAAGGAGGGCGCGGTCTGGTGCTTCTTCATGTGCGAGTCGATGAAGAGGAGAAGTTCGAGCTGCTTTTTGGTCAGCACGTAACGGTCCTCCACGCTGGGTCGAACAAATAAGAAACGTTCGGCGGGCGTTCTAGGTTAGTTCTGCATCCATGTCAAGCGGCAAGACTTAGCGCCGCTCCGCGGCACGCCTTTCGCCGGGCTCAGATCGTATCGAGCCGGATGATCGTGACGCGCTCGCCCGCCTTGACCGCGGGCGCGTGAGGCGGCCTGACGATCAGGCAGCCGGCCTTTGCCAGCAGCGACATCATGGAGCTGTCCTGCACGGGGAAGGCGGTCGCGACCGCGCCGCCGTCTGGCCCGGCGGAGAGCGCCGCCCTCAGATAGTCCTGGCGCTCGTCGTTCTCGCCGAGGTCGCGGCCGAGCGTCGCGCTCTCCAGCGCGTTGCCCACGGTCGCGAGGCCGAGCATCCGCTCGATCGCCGGCTTGACGAAGAGGAGCGCGCAGACCAGCGAGGAAACCGGGTTGCCGGGCAGGCCGATCAGACGGGCATCGCCGATCCGGCCGAACATCAGCGGCTTGCCGGGGCGCATGGCGATCTTCCAGAAGTCGAGCGTGAGCCCGGCGCTGCCAAGCACGTCGCGCACCAGGTCGTGCTCGCCGACCGAGGCGCCGCCGGTGGTGAGCAGGAGGTCCGCGCCGCGCGCGCCCGCGGCGAGCGTGCCGAGCGAGGCGGCGTTGTCGAGCGCGATGCCGAGGTTGACCGGCTCGCCGCCGAAGCGCCGGATCGCCGCCATCAGCGCGAGCGCGTTGGAGCTGACGATCTGGCTCTGGCCGATCGGCTCTCCCGGCATCACGATCTCGTCGCCGGTCGCGAGCACGGCGACGCGCGGCCGGCGCGTGACGCGCAGCCACGGCACGTTCATGGCGGCGGCGAAGCCGATCGCGCGCGCATCGAGGCGGCGGCCCGCTTCGAGGCCGACCTCGCCTGCCGTGAAGTCCAGCCCGGCCTTCCTGACGAAGCGGCCGGTCGGCGTGTCGTAAAGGACGCGGACGCGCTCGCCCTCCGCCTCGACGTTCTCCTGAATGACGATGGTGTCGGCGCCCGGGGGCAGGGGCGCGCCGGTAAAGATACGGACCGCCTCGCCCGGCGCCACGCTGCCCTCGAACTGCGCCCCCGCGTGAACGATGCCGATCTCGCGCAGCGTCGCCGGCGCGTGCGCGACGTCGGCGCCGCGCACCGCATAGCCGTCCATCGCCGAGACCGGCCAGGGCGGCTGGGTCACCCTTGCCGCGACGTTCTCGGCGAGCACCCGCCCATCCGCGTCCGCCAGGCTCACGGTCTCGGCCGGCAGCCGCTCGATGGCTTCGAGGATGCGCTGGCTCGCCTGTTCGACGCTGAGCATGGCGCGGGCGCTCAACCGGCCTTGAACTCGCCGGACTTGCCGCCGGCCTTGTGGGTGAGGCGGAGGTCGGTGATGCGCATGCCGCGGTCGATCGCCTTGCACATGTCGTAGACGGTGAGCGCGGCGACCGAGGCGGCGGTCAGCGCCTCCATCTCGACCCCGGTGCGCGCTGTGATCCGGCAGGTCACCACGATGTCCACCGCGTTCCGTTTCGGGTCGCAGCGGAGATCGAGGCTGACCGCGTCGAGCGCGAGCGGATGGCAGAGCGGGATCAGCTCCGGCGTGCGCTTCGCGGCCATGATGCCGGCGAGCCGCGCGACCGCGAGCACGTCGCCCTTCTTGATGCCGCCCTCCATGATCCGCTTCAGCGTCTCCGGCTGCATGAACACGCTCGCGGCGGCGCTCGCGCTGCGCTCGGTCACTGGCTTGGTCGAGACGTCGACCATGACAGCGCGGCCCTCCGCGTCGAAATGGCTGAGCCGGCCGTCATGGGGTGCCGCCGCCGGCCCGAGCAGGGCGGCGGTCGCGGCGGCGACGTCCGGCTGGCGCATCAGCGCCTCGCCCACGAGGAAGCGACGCACGCCGATCGCGGCCATGCGCGCGAGATCGGCGTGACTCTCGAGCCCGCTCTCGCACACCACGTCGCGCTCCGCCGGCACGCGGGGCGCCAGCCGCTCGCTGGTCGCGAGGTCGACCTTCAGCGTCTTGAGGTCCCGGTTGTTGATGCCGATCAGGCGCGCGTTGAGGCGCAGCGCGCGGTCGAGCTCGGCCTCGTCATGCACCTCGACCAGCACGTCCATGCCGAGCTCGTCTGCGGCCGCCTCCAGCTCAGCCGCCTGATCGTCGGCGAGCGCCGCCATGATCAGGAGGATGCAATCCGCGCCGAGCGCGCGCGCCTCGACCACCTGGTAGGGATCGAGCATGAAGTCCTTGCGGAGGACCGGCAGGTCCACGGCGGCGCGCGCGGCGACAAGAAAGCCGTCCTCGCCCTGGAAGTAAGGCGCATCGGTCAGCACCGAGAGGCAGGCGGCGCCGCCCGCCTGGTAGGCGCGGGCGAGGCTCGGCGGGTCGAAATCGGCGCGGATCAGCCCCTTGCTCGGCGACGCCTTCTTCAGTTCGGCGATCAGCCCGAAGCCGCCGCCCGCCGCCTTGGCCGTGAGGGCGTGGGCGAAGCCGCGCGGTGCGGATGCGGCCTTGGCGTCCGCTAGCAGGCCGGCCTGGGGCCGCAGCGCCTTCTGCCGCTGCACATGCTGCCATTTGTCGGCGCAGATGCGGGCGAGGGTGTCGCTCATGGCTCCTCGGGCGGCGGCCGGTTGGTCACGGCAATCAGCGCTTCGAGCGAGGCGCGCGCGCGGCCGTTGTCGATCGCCTTGGCGGCAAGCTGCAGGCCGCTCCTGAGATCGGGCACCCTGTCGGCGATCACCAGCGCGGCGGCGGCGTTGAGCAGCACGATGTCGCGCAACGGCCCCTGCGCGCCGTCGAGGATCGCGCGCAGCGCCTGCGCGTTCCCCTCGCCGTCGGCGCCGAGCAGATCGTCGAGCCTCGCGCGCGGCAGGCCGACCTGCTCGGGCGTGACCTCGAAGCGGCGCACCACGCCGTCCTTCAGCTCGACGACCTCGCTCGGCCCGGTCGTGGTCAATTCGTCGAGCCCGTCCGAGCCGTGCACGACCCAGACCCGCTCCGCGCCGAGATTGCGCAGCACCAGCGCCATCGGTTCCAGCCATTCGGGCGCGAACACGCCGATGAGCTGGCGCCTGGCGCCGGCCGGGTTCGACAGCGGGCCGAGCAGGTTGAAGATGGTGCGCACGCCGAGCTCGACGCGGGCCGGCGCCACATGGTGCGTGGCGCCGTGATGGCGCGGCGCCATCATGAAGCCGATGTTCGCGATGCGGAGCGATTCCTCGATCAGCGGCACTTCCGCGTCGAGGTTGACGCCGAGCGCGACCAGCAGGTCGGCGGAGCCGGAGCGCGAGGAAAGCGCGCGGTTGCCGTGCTTGGCGACCGGCACGCCGGCCCCGGCGGCGACGATCGCCGCCGCGGTCGAGATGTTGAAGGAGCCGCGCGCGTCGCCGCCGGTGCCGCAGGTATCGATCGCGTTTGCCGGCGCCGAGACCTTGACCGCGCGCGCCCGAAGCGCCATCGCACCGCCGGTGATCTCCTCGACCGTCTCGCCGCGCACGCGCAGGCCCATCAGGAACGCGCCCATCTGGGACGGCGTCGCCTCGCCCGCCATCATCAGCTCGAAGGCATGGCGCGCGCGCTCGATCGACAGGCGCTTGCCCTCGGCGACGTCGCGCAGCACCGCCTTCATGTCACTCGGTTCGGCCATGATTGAAGATCACGCCCTCGATTGGTTCGGCCGCAGCAAACCGGGCGAACGGCCGCCCGTCAAGGGCGCCGCCGCGGGCGAAGCGGCGATCTCTATACCGTTCAGGACTGCGGGGCGAAGAGCGCTTCGATCCGGCTCTGATTGATGCCGACGCCAAAGCGCCTTTCGAGCGCCGCCTGGTAGGCGATCGAGAGGTCCTCGTTGCGCTGCTGCCCGAGCGTGGTGCCGAGCTGTTCCAGCTCGGCCGCCGCGGCGCCGGGATCGGGAATCGTCCGGTCCTTGAGCAGGGCCACCGCATAGCCTTGCGGGATGGTATCGACGATCGGCGTCGGCTTGGCCGGGTCCTGTACGAACAGCTCGCGCTCGATCGCGGTCGTGGCGCCGCGCTGGCCGCTCGGGCGGTTGCGCACCAGGCCGTTCAGCTCGACCAGCTCATAGCCCGCGGCCGCGTCGGCGAGCGGCGTGCCGGCCTTGACCTCGGCAGCCAGGGCATCGGCCTTGGCTTCGGCTGCCTTCATACGCTCGGTGATGCGCCAGGTGGCGATCACGCTGTCCCGCACCTCCGCCAGCGGCCGCAGCGCCGAAGGCTCGATGGTGTCGAGGTGGGCGACGAACGCGGCACCCTCCTTGGATTCGCGAAACCCGGTATCGCCGTCCGGCTCGAGCGCGAAGGTCTCGACCACGACATCCTCGCGTTCCGGCTCGCCAGCCAGGACTTCCTTGCCGTCCTTGTCCAGGCCGGCCGCGTCGAAGGTGAGGGTGATCGTATCGACACCGACCGCGGCGGCGGCCTGCTCCACGTTGGCGCCGCCCGCGAGCTCGTCCTCGATCGTGTTGGCAAGCCGGATCATGCTGTCGGCGGCGAGCCGGAGCGACATTTCCTGCTTGAGCTGCTCGCGTACCTCCTCGAAGGGCTTGGTGCGCGCCGGCTTGACCTGCTTGACATGGAAGATGCCGTGGCCGAATGCGGTCTCGACCGGCTCGCTGACGCCGCCTTCCGCCAAGCCGAAGACGATGTCGCCGACATCGGGGGGCAGCCTGTCCTTCGCCACGTCGTTGAGCACGTTGACGGTCGCACCCTTCGCGGTGATCGCGGCGGCTGCGGCATCGAAGTCCTGGCCTTCCTTCAACAGGACGGCGGCCTCGTCGATGAGCGCCTTGTCGCTCGCCAGCACCTGCTCGACCGTGCGCTGCTCCGGCACCGCGAACTCGGCGACGCGCTCGTCGTATTCGGCGCGGAGATCGTCGTCGCTCAGCTCGATCGTGTCGACGAGCAGTTCGGGGGTCAGGCGCAGCAGGGTGATGGTGCGATATTCCGGGGCGGTGAACTGGGCGGCGTGCTCCTTGTGGAACGCCTCGATCGTCGCTTCGTCCGGGTCCGGGATCTCGAGCGCGTCGTCGCGTGGCACGATGGCGACGACCGCGTTCCGCTGCTCCTGGCGAACCCGGTAGACGGCCTCGGTGAGCGCTGTCGGCACCGGCCGGTTCGCCGCCACGGTATCGATCAGCTGCTGACGGCGCAGATCGCCCCGCACGATCTCCTCATAGCTCTCGGGCGTGAGCCGGTTGCGTTGGAGCGCCGCCTCGTAGAGCGCGATGTCGAAGCGGCCCTGATCGTTGTGGAACGCGGGCTCGTCGGCGATCTCGCGCCGGACCAGATCGTCGGAGATGACGACGCCGAGCTGCTCGGCCTCCTGCGTGACGAGCGCCTGGCCGACCAAGCGAAGCAGGGTCTGGACATAGAGCCGCTGCCGGTGCGCGTCCTCGGTCGTCAGTTCCGGGTTGCGCTGCTGGATGCGCTGAAGGTCGCGGCGAAACTCGTTCTGGAGCTGCTGCGCGCTGATGCTTTCGTCGCCGATCACGGCGACATCGTCCGCGCCGCCGCCGCCGCCGCGCAGCACGTCGCCGATGCCCCAGACGCCAAACGCGACGACCAAGATCAGCAGCACGCCGCGCCCGGCCCATTTCTTCGTGATCTTCTGAAAATCCACCGGCTAACCTCTTGATGCAGCACAAGCCCCGTGCGGCGAGACGGCCCGATTTTAGGCGCCGGCCCCGGCGCGGGGCAACCGCGAACTCGCGGCCCGTGGGCGCGCTGGGCATGGGCCTGCCGCCCATGCTAGAACCCGGCCGCGGCAAACAGCCCCGAACCGGCGGCAGGGTGGGCGATGGCAACAGGCCTCGCGCCGCGGCGTCTCGTCGCGGCGAACTGGAAGATGAACGGCCTCAGGCGGGACGGCATCGATCGCGCCCGCGCCCTGGCAGAAATGGCGCGCGGGCAGGGCGGCCTCGGCTGCGACGTGGTGGTCTGCCCGCCGGCGACGCTCCTCGTCGAGCTCAGGGCGGCGCTCGATGGCAGCGGCGTCGGGCTCGGCGCCCAGGATTGCCATGTCGCGCCGAGCGGCGCCCATACCGGCGACCTCAGCGCGCCGATGCTGGCGGATGCCGGCTGCACCTATGTCATCGTCGGCCATTCGGAGCGCCGCGCCGCCCATGGCGAGACGGACGGGCAGGTGCGCGCCAAGGCCGCCGCCGCCTTGGAGGCAGGCTTGGTGCCGATCGTCTGCGTCGGCGAGAGCGAGGCGGCACGCCAGCGCGGCGAAACCGCCGCCGTCGTGCGAGAGCAGCTCGCGGGGAGCCTGGGCGAGGAGATGGCCGGGCGAAGCTTCGCGATCGCCTACGAGCCGATCTGGGCGATCGGCACCGGCCGCACCGCGACGCCCGACGAGATTCTCGAGGTTCACGGGCTGATTCACGATTTCTGCGCCGGTCGATTTTCGGGCGGCGCGGCGCGTCCCCGCGTGCTATATGGCGGCTCCGTCAACGCCCGGAATGCCGTCGCATTGCTGGCGCTCGACGGTGTCGACGGCGCGCTCGTGGGCGGCGCCAGCCTTGACGCCGCTGCGTTTTGGACAATCTGTGAAGCAGCCGGGGCGAGCCTCGAAACGGTATCGAGCCGGTAGGGACCGATCGTGCAGACCATCCTTCTCGTCATCCTCATCCTGATCGCATTGGCGCTGATCGGCGTCGTGCTGGTGCAGCGCAGCGAAGGCGGCGCGCTCGGCATCGGCGGCGGCGGACCGGGCGGGATGTTCTCGGCGCGCGGCACCGCCAACTTCCTGACGCGGATCACCGCGGGGCTTGCCGCCGCGTTCATGATCCTCAGCCTCGTCCTCGTCATTCTCGAAGGCGGCAACAAGCGCGGCCGCTCGGTCATGGAAACCGAGCCGCCGAAGGAGGCGGTCGGCCAGTTCCTCCCCGAGGAGATCGACGAGGCGCCGCTCGAGCCCGACGTGCCGACCGGCGCGGTGCCCCCGTCTGGCACCGAGTCGGAGACGGCGCCCGCCGATGGCAGCCCGCCGAGCGTGCCCCAGGCCAATTGACGTCTCGCCGCACGCCAAGGCTGGCGGCGGCTTTACGAACGTTCTCGGCAATTGGGTTATGCCCTTGCCTCAACTCTGGTAGCCTTAACGTCCATGGCGCGCTTCATCTTCATCACCGGCGGCGTGGTCTCCTCTCTAGGCAAGGGACTATCGTCGGCGGCACTCGGCGCGCTCCTGCAGGCACGCGGCTTCAAGGTCCGCCTGCGCAAGTTCGATCCCTATCTGAACGTCGACCCGGGCACCATGAGCCCGTATCAGCACGGCGAGGTCTACGTCACCGACGACGGCGCCGAGACCGACCTCGACCTCGGGCACTATGAGCGCTTCACCGGGGTGCCGGCGCGGCGCAGCGATTCGGTCACCGCCGGGCGCATCTACCAGACCGTGATCGCCAAGGAGCGGCGCGGCGACTATCTCGGCGGCACGGTGCAGGTGATCCCGCACGTCACCGACGCCATTCGCGAAGCGATCGTCGCCGACACCGAGGATGCCGACTTCGTGCTGGTCGAGATCGGCGGCACGGTGGGTGACATCGAGGGCCTGCCGTTCTTCGAGGCGATCCGCCAGCTCGGTTACGAGCTCGGCCCGGAACGCACCATGTTCATCCACCTGACGCTGGTGCCCTATATCGCCTCGGCCGGCGAGCTCAAGACCAAGCCGACCCAGCATTCGGTCAAGGAGCTGCGCAGCATCGGCATCCAGCCCGATCTTCTGCTGTGCCGCTCCGACCAGCCGATCCCGGCCTCGGAACGGCGCAAGATCGCGCTCTTCTGCAATGTCACGGTCGAGCAGGTGATCCCGGCGCTCGACGTGCGCACCATCTACGAGGTGCCGATCGCCTATCACGAGCAGGGCTTCGATTCCCAGGTGCTCAAGCATTTCGGCATCGAGGACGAGCGGGAGCCCGACCTCGCAGGCTGGCACGAGATCGTGCGCCGCGTACTCCAACCAGAGGGCGAGGTCTCGATCGCCGTGGTCGGCAAGTACACGGGGCTGCAGGACGCCTACAAATCGCTCGCCGAGGCGCTGACGCATGGCGGCATCGCCAACAACGTCCGCGTCGAGATGCAATGGATCGACTCGCAGGTTTTCGAGAGCGAGACGCCGGCGCAGCATCTGGAGAACGTGCACGGCATCCTGGTGCCGGGCGGCTTCGGCGAACGCGGCGTCAGCGGCAAGATCGAGGCGGTGCGCTTCGCGCGCACCCGCGGCGTGCCTTATTTCGGCATCTGCTTCGGCATGCAGATGGCGGTGATCGAGAGCGCGCGCCACCTCGCCGACATGCCGGGCGCGAGCTCGACCGAGTTCGGCCCGTGCCAGGACCCGGTGGTCGGCCTCCTGACCGAGTGGACCCACGGCAACGCGATCGAGCGCCGCTCGGTCGGCGGCAATCTCGGCGGCACCATGCGGCTCGGCGCCTATGACGCTGTGCTCGCGGCCGGCAGCCGGGTGCGCGACATCTATGGCCGCGACCACATCAACGAGCGGCACCGCCACCGCTACGAGGTCAACATCAACTATCGAGACGCGCTCGAAGGGGCGGGGCTCCGCTTCGTCGGCATGTCGCCGGACGGCGCGCTGCCCGAGATCATCGAGCGCGACGACCATCCCTGGTTCATCGGCGTGCAGTTCCACCCCGAGCTGAAGTCGAAGCCGTTCGACCCGCACCCGCTGTTCGCCTCCTTCATCGAGGCCGCGGTCGCCCAGTCCCGGCTGGTCTGAGGCCGCGCGGCTTGGCCGAACCCCGTCACGTCAGGATCGGCGGCTTCGAGGTCGGCAACGACCTGCCGCTCGCGCTGATCGCAGGGCCGTGCGCGATCGAGAGCCGCGAGCATGCGCTCGAGGTGGCCGAGGCGCTGGTCGAGATCACGGCGCGGCGCAAGCTGCCGCTGATCTACAAGAGCTCCTACGACAAGGCGAACCGCACCAGCCTGAAGGCCGCGCGCGGCATCGGCATCGACGAGGGCCTGCCCATCCTCGCCGAGGTGCGCGAGAGATTCGGCTGCCCGGTGATCACCGACGTGCATCTGCCCGAGCAGTGCGCCCGCGCGGCGCAGGCGGTCGACGTGCTGCAGATCCCGGCGTTCCTCTGCCGTCAGACCGACCTGCTGGTCGCCGCGGCCGAGACCGGGCGGCCGGTCAACGTCAAGAAGGGCCAGTTCCTCGCGCCGTGGGACATGGCGAACGTGGTCGCCAAGCTCGACGCCAGCGGGAACCCGAACACGCTGCTCTGCGAGCGCGGCGCGAGCTTCGGCTACAACACGCTGGTCTCGGACATGCGCGCGATCCCGATCATGGCGGCGACCGGCTGCCCGGTGGTGTTCGACGCCACGCACTCGGTGCAGCAGCCGGGCGGGCAGGGCACCTCGAGCGGCGGCCAGCGCGAGTTCGTCCCCGTGCTGGCGCGCGCCGCGGTCGCGGTCGGCGTCGCCGCGGTCTTCATGGAGACCCACCCCGACCCCGACAAGGCGCCCTCCGACGGCCCCAACATGGTGCCGCTCAAGGCGCTGCCCGCGCTGCTCGACACGCTGATCGCGTTCGACCGTCTGGCCAAGGGCAGGCCGGCCTGAGCCGCCCATTGCCCCGAATCCGCTGGCGCCCTATAGCTAGCGCGCCCGATACCTCACCCTGACGCCAGCCCGGAACCGAGCATGGACCGCCTCTCCATCGTCGACCTCATCGCGCGCGAAATCCTGGATAGCCGCGGCAACCCGACCGTCGAGGTCGAGGCGCATTTATCCGACGGCACCGTCGGGCGCGCCGCCGTGCCGTCCGGCGCGTCAACCGGCGCGCACGAGGCGGTCGAGCTCCGGGACGGCGGGCCGCGCTATGGCGGCAAGGGCGTGCGCCGCGCCTGCGAGGCGGTCGAGCGCGAGATCTTCCCGGCGCTCTCCGGCCTGAGCGCGCTCGACCAGGCCAAGATCGACGCCACCCTGATCGAGCTCGACGGCACGCCCAACAAGGCGCGGCTCGGCGCCAACGCGACGCTCGGCGTCAGCCTCGCGGTGGCGCACGCCGCGGCGAACGGGCTCGGCCTGCCGCTTTACCGCTATGTCGGCGGCGTCGAGGCGCGGCTCCTGCCGGTGCCGATGATGAACATCCTGAACGGCGGCGCGCATGCCGACAACGCGATCGACGTCCAGGAGTTCATGATCATGCCGGTCGGCGCGCCGAGCCTCGCCGAGGCGGTGCGCGCGGGCGCCGAAATCTTCCACGCGCTGCGCGGCCTTTTGAAGGAGGCCGGGCACGGCACCAATGTCGGCGACGAGGGCGGCTTCGCGCCCAACCTCAAGGGCGCCGACGAGCCGCTCGGCTTCATCATGCGGGCGATCGAGAAGGCGGGCTACAAGCCGGGCGACGACATCGCCATCGCGCTCGACGTCGCGGCGACCGAGCTGTTCGAGGGCGGGCGCTATGCACTGGAAGGCGAGGGCAGGGCGCTCGATGCCGCGGGCCTGATCCGGCTCTATGAAGACCTCGCCGCCCGCTATCCCATCGTCTCGATCGAGGACGGCCTTGCTGAGGACGATTGGGAGGGCTGGACGGTGCTCACCGGCTCGCTCGGCAACAAGCTCAGGCTGGTCGGCGATGACCTCTTCGTCACCAACGTCGCGCGGCTCGAACGCGGCATCGCTTCGGGCGCCGCCAACGCGATCCTCGTCAAGGTCAACCAGATCGGCACGCTGAGCGAGACGCTGGCCGCCGTGGAGCGGGCGCAGCGCGCGGGCTTCGCCGCCGTGATGTCGCATCGCTCGGGCGAGACCGAGGACACCACGATCGCCGACCTCGCGGTCGCCACCAATTGCGGGCGCATCAAGACCGGCTCGCTGGCACGCTCGGACCGCACCGCCAAATACAACCGGCTGATCCGGATCGAGGAGCAGCTCGGCGCGAGCGCGCGCTATGCCGGCCGGACGGTCCTGACCACGGCTTGAGCGGGTTCGCTGCGACTCCTTGGCTACCGCTCGATGCGACGCATGTTGACAGCAACGAATCGAGTGTGATTCGTTGCTGTCATGTCGAGCCTGCCGAGAGAGATTCGCTATCGCGCGCGGCACCTGGTGCTGCCGCTGCTTGGCTGCCTCGTCATCGTCTATTTCGGCTACCACGCGGTGCAGGGTGATCGCGGCCTGCTCGCCTGGCTCTCGAAGTCCAACGAGGCCGAGCTGCTGCGCGCCGAGGTCGAGACGTTGAAGGCCGAGCGTGCCGCGCTCGAACACCGGGTCGCCCGGCTGCGCCCGGAGAGCCTCGACCTCGACCTCCTGGACGAGCGCGCGCGCGCCGTGCTCAACCTCTCCTCGCCGGACGAAATCGTCATCATCAACCGGCCGGAATAGCGCCCGCGAAGCCGCGTTCGCGGCGCATCGGGTATTCAATCTTGTCATGCTAACTTTCAGACGGCTGGTTTGCTTGCCGGCCTCCGGCTTTCCCTGTAGCTTGCCGCCGGGCCACGGGTCAGGTCGCAGCGCGCAGCGCAAGGGAGGTCGGCATGGCACTCGCGAAGAAGAAGGAGCGGCCGGGCGGCGCGCCCCAGGCCAGCGGCGAGACGCTGCTCGCCTATTTTCGCGAGATGCTGCTGCTGCGCCGGTTCGAGGAGAAGGCCGGCCAGATGTATGGCATGGGCCTGATCGGCGGCTTTTGCCATCTCTACATCGGACAGGAGGCCGTGGTCATCGGCATCCGGCACGCGCTCGGGCCGGGGGATTCGGTGATCACCGGCTATCGCTGCCACGCCCACCTGGTCGCTTCCGGCGCCGACCCGAAGGCGGTGATGGCCGAGCTCACGGGGCGCGCCGGCGGCATCTCCAAGGGCAAGGGCGGCTCGATGCACATGTTCAATCCCGCAGGCGGCTTCTATGGCGGGCACGGCATCGTCGGCGCGCCGGCGCCGCTCGGGGCCGGGCTCGCGCTCGCCAACTGGTATCGCGGCAATGACCGCGTCGCGGTTGCCTATTTCGGCGACGGCGCCTCCAACCAGGGCCAGGTGTTCGAGGCCTTCAACATGGCGGCGCTCTGGAAGCTGCCCGCCATCTTCGTGATCGAGAACAACCAGTACGCCATGGGCACGTCGCAGCAGCGCTCGACCGCGGTGCACGATCTCTATCGGCGCGGCGAGGCGTTCGGCCTGGAGGGCAGGCAGGTCGACGGCATGGACGTGGTCGCGGTCAAGGCGGCGGCGGACGAGGCGGTCGCATACTGCCGGAGCGGCAAGGGGCCGATCGTGCTCGAAGCCCTCACTTACCGATACCGCGGCCATTCGATGTCCGACCCCGCGAAGTATCGCAGCCGGGAGGAGGTCGCGCGGATACGCTCCGAGCGCGACCCGATCGAGCATGTGCGCGAGCTCCTGCTCGAGGGCAAGCACACCGACGAGGACATGCTCAAGGAAATCGAGAAAGAGGTGAGGGCGGTGATCAACGAGGCGGCCGAGTATGCCCAGAACAACCCGGAGCCCGCCGCCGCCGAGCTCCTCACCGACGTCTATGTGAGCTGAGCAGGGAGGCGCGGCCATGCCGGTTCAGACCGTGCGCGAGGCGTTGCGCGACGCCATGGCGGAGGAGATGCGCGCCGACCCCGACGTCTTCCTGATGGGCGAGGAGGTCGCGGAGTATCAGGGCGCCTACAAGGTGAGCCAGGGCCTCCTGGAGGAGTTCGGAGCGAAGCGGGTGATCGACACGCCGATCACCGAGATGGGCTTCGCCGGGATCGGCGCCGGCGCCGCGTTCATGGGCCTCAAGCCGATCGTCGAGTTCATGACCTTCAACTTCGCCATGCAGGCGATCGACCACATCGTCAATTCCGTGGCCAAGACGCTCTACATGTCGGGCGGCACGATCAAGTGCCCGATCGTGTTCCGCGGCCCGAACGGCGCGGCCGCGCGGGTCGCGGCCCAGCATTCGCAATGCTACGCCGCCTGGTACGGCCACATCCCCGGGCTCAAGGTGGTCGCGCCCTGGTCGGCAGGCGACGCCAAGGGCCTGCTCAAATCCGCCATCCGCGACCCGAACCCGGTGGTGTTTCTCGAAAACGAGCTGCTATACGGCCAGAGCTTTGAGGTGCCCGAGGGCGCGGACCACACGGTGCCGATCGGCAAGGCCAACATCGTGCGCCAGGGGCGAGACGTCACCATCGTCGGCTACTCGATCATGATCTCGAAGGCGATGCAGGCGGTCGAGAAACTGAGCGCCGAAGGCATCGACGCCGAGCTGATCGACCTGCGCACCATCCGCCCGCTCGATGCCGAGACCGTGCTCGCCTCGGTGCAGAAGACCGGCCGGCTGGTCACCTGCGAGGAGGGCTTCCCGTTCTGCGGCATCGGCGCCGAGCTTTCGGCGATTGCGATGGACCGGGCGTTCGACTATCTCGATGCGCCGGTCGCGCGCGTCGCAGGCAAGGACGTGCCGCTGCCCTACGCCGCCAATCTCGAGAAGATGGCGCTGCCGCAGGTCGACGACATCGTCACCGCTGCGAAGGCGGTTTGCTACAAGGCTTGACGGTCCGGGCGGTTGCCCGGACGACAGGGAGAACGAGACATGGCAGTTCGCGTGCTGATGCCGGCGCTGTCGCCGACCATGACGGAAGGCAACCTCGCCAAGTGGCACAAGAAGGAGGGCGACCCGATCAGCCCCGGCGACGTGCTCGCCGAGATCGAAACCGACAAGGCCACCATGGAGGTCGAGGCGGTCGATGAGGGCGTGCTCGGCAAGATCGTGGTGCCGGAGGGCACGCAGAGCGTTCAGGTCAACGCGGTGATCGCGGTGATCCTCGAAGAGGGCGAGGACAAGTCAGCCCTCGAAGGCATGAACCTCGGCGGTGCCGCCGCGCCCGCGGCTGCACCCGCCAAGGAAGCGGCGGCGCCGGCCGAAGCGGCCAAGCCAAAGGAAGCCGCACCTGCGCCTGCACCGCCGCCTGCCACCGAAGCCAAGCCGGCGCCTGCGCCTGCCGCCGCCAGGAGCGGCGCGCAGGAGCGCGTCTTCGCGAGCCCGCTGGCGCGCCGCATGGCCGAGCAGGCCGGCCTCGACCTCGCCGCGCTCACAGGCTCAGGCCCCCACGGGCGTATCGTGAAGTCCGACATCGAAGCGGCGATCGCTTCCGGCGCGCAGGCGAAGGCGCCGGCCGCCGTGCCCTCTGCTGCACCGGCGCCGGTGGCCGCGCCGACGCGTGCCCCGGCGGCGCCCGGCGCACTCTATGAGGACGTGCCGGCGAGCAACATGCGCAAGGTGATCGCGCGGCGGCTGCTCGAAGCGAAGCAGCAGGTGCCGCACTTCTACCTGACCATCGATTGCGAGATCGATGAGCTGCTCAAGGTCCGGAAAGAGCTGAACGCGCGTTCGGAGAGCTACAAGCTGTCGGTCAACGACTTCGTGATCCGCGCTTCGGCGCTCGCGCTGCGCAAGCTGCCCCACGTCAACGCGTCATGGCTCGACGGCACGATCCGCTACTACAAGACGGTCGACGTCTCGGTCGCGGTCGCGACCGACGAGGGTCTGGTGACGCCGATCATCCACAATGCCGACCACAAGGGCCTGCTCGAGATTTCCGATGAGATGCGGGAGCTGGCCCGGCGCGCCCGCCTGCCCACGAAGGACAAGGACTGGCTCAAGCCGGACGAATACCAGGGCGGCACCTTCTCGATCTCGAACCTCGGCATGCACGGCATCAAGCACTTCGAGGCGATCATCAACCCGCCGCAATCCTGCATCATCGCGGTCGGCGCGGGCGAGCAGCGCGCCGTGGTCAAGGACGGTGCGCTCGCCATCGCGACCATCATGAGCGTCACGCTGTCATGCGACCATCGCGTGGTGGACGGCGCGGCCGGCGCCGAGTTCCTCAAGGTGTTCAAGGGTCTGATCGAGGATCCGCTGACCATGTTGCTCTAGCCCGCGCGGCTCGAGCCGGAGAGGTTTCCGATGGCCGATACCAGCTTCGACGTGGTGGTCGTGGGCGGCGGGCCGGGCGGCTATGTCGCCGCCATCCGTGCGGCCCAGCTCGGGCTCAAGACCGCCTGCGTCGAGCGCGAGCATCTGGGCGGCATCTGCCTCAACTGGGGCTGCATCCCGACCAAGGCGCTGCTGCGCGTCTCCGAGATCAAGCACGCGCTCGATCATCTCGGCGATTATGGCCTTTCGGCCAAAGAGATATCGTTCGACCTTGCCAAGGTGGTGAAGCGTTCGCGCAAGGTCGCCGGCCAGCTTTCGAACGGCGTGGCGTACCTGCTTAAGAAGAACAAGGTCACGGTGTTCGACGGGCGGGGCAAGCTCGCCGGCCAGGGCAAGATCGAGGTCAGCAAGGACGGCAAGCCGGTCGCGACCCTGAGCGCGAAGCACGTCATCCTCGCGACCGGCGCGCGCGCCAGGTCGCTGCCCGGCCTCGAGCCGGACGGCAAGCTGGTCTGGACCTACAAGGAAGCGATGGTGCCGGACGCCATGCCGAAATCCCTGCTGGTGGTCGGCTCGGGCGCGATCGGCATCGAGTTCGCGAGCTTCTATCGCGATCTCGGCGCCGAGGTCACGGTCGTCGAGGTGCTGCCGCGCATCCTGCCGGTCGAGGACGAGGAGATTTCCGCCTTCGCGCACAAGGCGTTCGAGGAGCAGGGCATCAAGATCCATACCGACGCCACGGTGAAGGCGCTGAAGAAGGGCGCGAGCAACGTTACCGCGACGATCGAGCCCAAGGGCGGCAAGCCGTTCGACCTTACCGTCGACCGGGTGATCCTCGCCGTCGGCATCGTCGGCAATGTCGAGGACATCGGCCTCGAAGGCACTAAGGTGAAGGTCGAGAAGAGCCACGTCGTGATCGACCAGTGGGGCGCGACCGGCGAGCCCGGCGTCTACGCGATCGGCGACCTGGCCGGGCCGCCCTGGCTCGCCCACAAGGCGATGCACGAGGGCGTAGTCTGCGTCGAGAGGATCGCGGGCGTCGCGGGCGTGCACCCGCTCGATACCCGCAACGTGCCGGGCTGCACCTATTGCCGGCCGCAAATCGCCTCGGTGGGTCTCACCGAGCGGGCCGCCAAGGAGCAGGGCTACACGGTCAAGGTCGGCCGTTTCCCGTTCATCGGCAACGGCAAGGCGATCGCGCTCGGCGAGCCCAAGGGCCTGGTCAAGACGGTGTTCGACGCCAAGACCGGCGAGCTGCTCGGCGCCCACATGGTCGGCGCGGAGGTTACCGAGTTAATTCAAGGTTATACGATCGCCCGCACGATGGAAGGGACGGAGGAGGACCTGATGCGCACCATCTTCCCGCACCCGACCATCTCCGAGACCATGCATGAAGCGGTGCTTGACGCCTATGGCCGCGCCCTCCACATCTAGGGACGTGAGAAGGGCCGGATTGGTGGTCGAATGAGCGACGACAACGTGGCGCCGATCGTGAAGCGGGCCGAGCGGTTGCCTAAGCCGCCCTGGCTCAGGGTCAAGGCGCCGACCTCCGCGGCATACGCCGAGACACGCAAGCTGGTGCGCGAGCACCGGCTCAACACGGTCTGCGAGGAGGCGGCCTGCCCCAATATCGGCGAGTGCTGGGCCAAGGGTCACGCGACCGTCATGATCCTCGGCTCGGTCTGCACCCGCGCCTGCGCCTTCTGCAACGTCAAGACCGGCCAGCCTGACCTGCTCGACCCGCACGAGCCGGACGAGGTCGCGCAAGCCGTCGCCGGGCTCGGCCTGGAGCATGTCGTCATCACCTCGGTCGATCGCGACGACCTCGACGATGGCGGCGCCGATCATTTCGTGCGCTGCATCGCGCGCGTCCGCGAGACCTCGCCCTCGACCACCATCGAGGTGCTTACGCCGGATTTCCGCAACAAGCCGGGCGCGCTCGAAGCGGTCGCCAAGGCGCGGCCCGACGTGTTCAACCACAATCTGGAAACCGTGCCGCGCCTCTATACCGAGGTGCGCCCCGGCGCCCGCTACTTCCATTCGCTGCGCCAGCTCGCGCGCATGAAGGAGCTCGAGCCCTCGGTCTTCACCAAGTCCGGCATCATGGTTGGGCTCGGCGAGGAGCGCCGCGAGGTGCTCCAGGTGATGGACGACATGCGCAGCGCCGACGTCGATTTCCTGACCATCGGCCAGTACCTCCAGCCGACACCGCGCCATCACGCGATCGACCGCTATGTCACGCCGGACGAGTTCGAGGAATACAGGCGGCTTGCCTACGCCAAGGGCTTCCTGATGGTCTCGTCCTCGCCGCTGACCCGCTCGTCCTACCATGCCGGTGACGATTTCCGCCGCTTGCGCGCCGCGCGCGAGGCGAAGCTGGCCGCCACCCGCTGAGCCCGGAAGGGCTTGCGCCGCCATGCCCCGACACGCCGAGAAGCGGGTGCTGCCCTATTCGGTCGAGCAGGTGTTCGACATGGTGGCCGATGTCGAGCGTTACCCCGAGTTCCTGCCCTGGTGCCTCGGCTGCCGCGTGGTCGGCCGCGACCCGGGCGAAATCCGGGCCGACCTGCTGATCGGCTTCAAGATGTTCCGCGAGCGCTGGCATTCCCGCGTGCTGCTCGACCGGCCGCGGCAGATCGACGTCGAATACGTCCACGGGCCGTTCCGGCACCTGGAGAACCGCTGGCGCTTCGAGCCGCACCCGGATGGCTGCCTGGTCGATTTCTACGTCGATTTCGAGTTCCGCTCGAAGCTCTTGAGCCGGGTCATCGCCGGCTTGTTTGGCGAGGCGGTGCACCACATGGTGCGCGCCTTCGAGACGCGGGCGCGCGCGATCTACGGCGCGCCGAAGACGGTCGAATCCTTGAGCCCGACCGGGCACTAGGGAGTCGCGCCATGCCTCAGACGGTCGCACTGCCGGCTGCTGCCACGGCAGCTTCTCGTCCCGCGGATACCCAAGCGGATACACAAACGCAGCGCCTCGCGGCGTCGGTGGTGCATGACGCGGCGGCGCGCTATGCGGCGCTCTGCCGCGCCCGCGTCGATACCTTCGTGGACCGCAACTACTCGCTGTTCGGCGCCCTCGAATTGAACCGCCGCGCGCTCGGCTGGGACCTCGTGCGCGCGCCGACCAACATCTCGCTCGCCGGGCCCGAGCTCGCCCGTCGCACGCTGGTCGCTGGCGCGCGGGCGCTCAAGCGGCACGGGATCGCGGATCGGCTCGACCGCCGCCGCCTCGTGCTCGACACCGATGTCGGCCGCGAGATCGAGTGGCGTCTGTTCTCCGAGCTGCTGGGGCTGCCCTATCGGCAGGCTGGGCGCAGCGTCGAGCGCGATGCCTTCGCCGAGGAGATCCTCGCCGACGCCAGGGTCGAGGCGCTGGCGGACCGCGCCGCGCTCGGCCTCGCGCCGGAGGCGCAGGCGCGTATCCGTCATGCGGTCTCGTCCTACGCGGCGACGCGGGTTGCCGCCGCCGACCTGTCGAGCGGGCTCGCCTCGGCCGGCGTCGGCATGCTGCTGTTCCACAAGCTGACGCCGGGCGCGCTGACGCTCGGCCCGGTCGCGGCGCACGCGCTGCTCCAGCACGCCGCGGTTTCGGCCTTCCCGCTCGGCGCGGCGCTCGGCAGCGTGTGGTACGGCCTGTTCCCGACGGCTGCGCCGCTCGCCTTCAGCGTCGTGATGACGGGCGGCGTCGCGGCCGGCCTCGCGGCGGTGAGCGCGTTCTCGGGCGTGGTCTCCGACCCGGTGCAGCGCCGGCTCGGCCTGCACCGGCGCCGGCTGCTCAGGCTGATCGACGCCGTCGAGGCGGCGCTGCGCGGCGACGATGCCCGCTTCGTCGCGCACGACCACTATGTCGCGCGGGTGTTCGACCTGATCGACGCGCTGGCGACCGTGAGGACCGCGACGAGAGGCGGTTAGCGCCCGGCCGCGCGGAGCAGGTGCGTCCGTGCGGCGGTCATGACGCCGGAGAGGGCGAGCGGGCCGTCGCTTATCAGGAAGGCCTGGAAGAGTTGCTCCTCGTCGGTGCTCTCGTGGTACCCCGGCGAAGGCCCCGCGACTATCTGGATGACGGTCGCGAGCTCGGCTTCGAGGTACATGCAGCTGAACGCTTCCCCGGCCGCGCTCAGATAGCAGAGGACCCGCACGGCGGCGTGGTCCGGCGTCTCGACCGTCAGCTCGGTGATCGTGAAGAGCCCGCTGTTCTCGTCCGCCGTCTCGACGAACTGAAAATCGTAATAGTCCTCGGCCTGCTCCTTGCTCGCAAAGATGAGATAGAAGGCGAGCGCCTCGCGGAAGTGCTCACGCGGGCTTTCGAAGCTCGACATCACGCCGGCGACGATGCCGTACTCGGCCGCCTCCGGCGGGACCGGCTCGTCGCCGACCGTCTCCAGCAGACGATAGCCGTCGCGCAACTGGCTCTGGTCGAACGGCGTGTCGGCGATGGCGCGCGCCAGCGCCTCGCCGTCGGCCGCCGAGGCGAGGCCGGGCGGCGACAGGCCGATCATCGCCCCGAGCCCGATCGCGCCGAGGCAGCAAGGCAGCCCTGAGAGGCTTCTTCCGACGTTCATGGTACGGGGTCGCTCATTCATAGAGTGGTGGATGCCGGGTACGCTGTGGCCGATATGAATACCCCCGCTGTATCGGCGATCACAGCCCTGTAGATTCCTCGGCCTCGGCCACCTCGCGCGCGAGATCGAGCGCGGCCTCGACGGTCGCTTGGCGGACCGCGGCGCGGTCGCCGGGGAAGACTTCGCGCCGGTGGCGCGTCGCCATGCCGCGCCTTGCACAGCCGAAGTGCACGAGGCCGACCGGCTTGCCTTGTGTCGCGCCGCCGGGCCCGGCGATGCCGGTCACCGCGACCGCGATGTCGGCGTTGGAGCGGGCGAGGGCGCCTTCCGCCATGGCGCGCGCGACCGGCTCGCTGACCGCGCCGAAGCGGACGATCAGCGCCGCCGGCACGCCGATCATCTCGGTCTTTGCGGCGTTCGAATAGGTGACGAAGCCGCGGTCCATGACATCCGACGAGCCGGCGATGTCGGTCAGCCGCCCGGCGATGAGCCCGCCGGTGCAGGACTCCGCCGTCGCGAGCTTGAGCCCGCGCTGCCGGCACAGCGCGAGCAGGCGGGCCGCCTTGTCGTGGTCCGGTGCGCTCATGGCTCTACCCAGATCCAGGCGTTCCACAGCAGGATGGCGGCGAGCGCGCCGGCCAGCAGGTCGTCGAGCATGACGCCGAGGCCGCCCTTGACGCTGCGGTCGAGCGCGCTGATCGGCCAGGGCTTGATCACGTCGAACAGGCGGAAGAGCGCGAAGCCGATCGCGTAGTTGACGAGGCTCGGCGGCACCAGGATGAGCGCGAGCCATTGCCCCGCCACTTCGTCGATCACGACCGCGCCGGGATCGGCGACGCCGCGCTTGCGCGCGTAGCGGTCCGCCGCCCAAATGCCGGCAACGAACGCCACCGCGACCGCCACCGCGAGCCCGAGCGGGCCGAGATAGGTCGCGATCGCCCAGGCGAAGGGGAGCGCGGCGAGCGAGCCCGCGGTGCCCGGCGCGCCCGGCACCAGGCCGACGCCGAACCAGGTGGCGATCAGCGCGTCCGCCGAGAAGGCCGAGCCCCGTCGCAGCGAGCGCCACATCGCCATCATGTCGGCGGGTGTCGTTGCGCCGGCACGAGGAGCGTGGCGACGGCCTGGGCGGCCAGGCCCTCGCGCCGCCCGGTGAAGCCGAGCCCTTCGGTCGTCGTCGCCTTGACGCTGACCCGATGCTCGTCGATGCCGAAGAGCTCGGCGACGCGGGCGACCATCGCCGCCCGGTGCGGGCCGATCTTGGGCTGCTCACAGATCACCGTGACGTCGACATGGCCGATGCGCGCGCCGCGTTCGCGAACCAGAGTGGCGGCGTGGCGCGCGAACAGCGCGGAATCCGCGTGGCGCCATTTCGGGTCGCTCGGTGGGAAGTGGGCGCCGATGTCGCCCGCGCCGAGCGCGCCGAGCACCGCATCGACCAAAGCGTGCAGCCCGACATCGCCGTCCGAGTGCGCGATCACGCCGGCATCGTGCGGCACGCGCACGCCGCAGACCATCACATGGTCGCCGGGGCCGAAGCGGTGCACGTCGAAACCCATGCCGGTGCGCGGCTCGAACGCCGTTATGTCGGACGCCTGTCGTGTCTGGCCGAGAGCGAGGCTCGCGCGCTCGAAATCCTCCGGCGTGGTGATCTTGAGGTTGGCTTCCTCGCCTTCGACCAGGCTCACCGCGAGTCCGGCCAGCTCCGCGACCTGCGCGTCGTCGGTGAGCTCCGGGCCGGTTGCGGCGTCGCGATGCGCGCGCAGGATCGTCTCGAAGCGGAACCCCTGCGGCGTCTGCGCGCGCCAGAGCCCCTTGCGGTCGAGCGTGTCGGCGATGCGGCTGCCGTCGCCCTCGCGCTTGAGCGTGTCGCTGACCCGGAGCGCCGCGATCGCGCCGTCCGCCCCTTGCAGCGCCTCGATGGTGCGCTCGATGACGGCGGGCGAGACCAGCGGTCGCGCGCCGTCATGGATCAGCACGTGGGAGGGCGCCGCCTGGGCAAGGCTTTCGAGGCCGAGCCTGACCGAATCCTGCCGGCGAGCGCCGCCGTGGGCGGGCGGCAGCAGCTTGGTCGCGACATTCGACGGCAGGCCGCTGACGGCGTCCCGGTACAGGCCCTCATCATCCGGATGGATGACCACGCGCAGAAGTTCGATCCGCGGATGGCCGCCCAGCGCGTTGACCGTGTGGTACAGCACCTTGCGGCCGGCGAGCTCCCGATACTGCTTAGGGATCGTGCCGCCGACGCGATGGCCGCGGCCCGCGGCGACGATCAGGGCGGCGACGCCTGGCATCCCTCGTGTCCCTGCGTTGCGAATCGGGTTCGGTCGCGAAGCTACAGGCGGGCCGCCTCATTGCCAATGCCGCGCCGCCGGGTTTCCTGTTAGGCTGCCGTCCATGAGCACGAGCAAGGCCGCCGCCGACAGCCCGCATCCGCCCCCGCGCGACTGGTCCGCCAAGCTGGACGGCGCGCTCGCCGCGATCGCCGCGCGCGACGGCAAGCCCAAGCCGTTCGAGGTCGTGCTGACCCACGGCACGGCGCGGATCGGCGTCTACGCGCCGCGCGGCTCCGATCCTCAGCAGCCGCACGACCAGGACGAGGTCTACGTGGTGGCGCGCGGCTCGGGCGTGTTCCTCAACGGCACCGAGCGCCGCGCCTTCGCACCAGGGGACATGCTGTTCGTCCCGGCCGGCGTGACCCACCGGTTCGAAAGCTTCACGGACGATTTCGCGGTCTGGGTGGTGTTCTACGGCCCGCAAGGGGGCGAGCACCCTTGATTTGATGGGCTTGCCTCGCGGCACGGGCTGGGCTAGTCTCTGCTTAGTTTTTAGGCAGATGATGAACCTGCATAATACGTGACCACGTCGCAGTCGCTCCTCTCTTTCATCGATGGGTCGAAAACGACCGGCGCCGCGTCGAGCGGCGACGAAAGCATGCTGGCGGCGCTTCCGTTCGGGATCGCGCGGATCGAAGCCGATGACCGGGTGAGCTACGTCAACCCGGCGGCGGAAGAGCTGTTCGGGGCGGGCGGGGCTTACCTCGCGGAAGGACTCAAGCATGTGCTGCCGTCGGACAGCCCGGTGTTCGCGCTGATCGACCGCACGCGCTCCCTGGCCCAGCCGGTGAGGGAGCATGCCGTCCGGCTCGTGCTGCCGCGGCGCGGCGTGTCGTTCGAGGTCGATCTCGATGTGGCGCCGCTCGGCCATCAGCCGCCTGGCACGGTGCCGGTCCTGCTCTGCCTGCGCGAGCGCGCCATCCTGCATCGGCTCGACCGCCAGCATCAGCAGCGTGAATCGGCACGCGCCGTGGGGGCGCTGGCCGCGATGCTGGCGCACGAGGTCAAGAACCCGCTGTCGGGCATCCGGGGCGCGGCCCAGCTTCTCGAGGAGGGCGCGAGCGAGCCCGATCGCGAGCTCGCCCGGGTGATTCGCGATGAGGTCGACCGGATCGCATCGCTGATCACGCGCATGGAGGCGTTCGGCGACGTGCCGCCGCTGCCGCGCGAGCCGGTGAACATCCATGAGGTGCTGGAGCGGGTGCGCATGCTGGCGGCGAACGGTTTCGCCTCGCATGTGCGCATCGTCGAGGCTTACGACCCGTCCCTGCCGCCGGTGCTCGGCAACAAGGACGAGCTGATCCAGCTCTGCCTCAACCTGGTCAAGAACGCGGCCGAAGCGGTGCCCGAGACCGGCGGCGAGATCGTGCTCGGCACCGCCTACGAATCCGGCCTGATGGTGACTGCGTCGGACGGCCGGCAGCGGCACCAGGCGCCGATCCGCATCGCCATCCGCGACAACGGGCCGGGCATCTCCGATGCCATCCGCGACAACCTGTTCGACCCCTATGTCACCTCCAAGGCGTCGGGCTCCGGCCTCGGCCTCGCGCTGGTCGCCAAGATCGTGCGCGACCTTGGCGGCGCCATCGAATATTCGAGCGATTCGCGCGGCACCGAGTTCCGCGTCTTCATGCCGGCGGCGCCGGTCGGGGCCAAGCCGTGAACACGCTTGCCGCGCCGCGCACCGCCCGCATCCTGGTCGCCGACGATGACCAGGGCATCCGCACCGTGCTGCTGCGCGCGCTCGCCCGCCTCGGCCACGACGTCGAGACGGTATCGAGCGCAGCCTCGCTGTGGCGCAAGGTCACGGGCGAGGGGATCGACCTCCTGGTGACCGATGTGGTGTTTCCCGACGGCGATGCCCTCGAGCTGCTGCCGCGCGTGCGCAAGGCGCGCCCCGAGCTTCCCGTCATCGTGATGAGTGCGCGCTCGACCCTGCTCACCGCGGTGCGCGCCAGCGAACGCGGCGCGTTCGACTACCTGCCCAAGCCGTTCGACCTCAATCTGCTCATCGAGGCCGTGCAGCGTGCGCTGGCACCGCGGCGCCAGGAACCGAGCGGCGCGGCCGCCGCGGAACCGAGCGGCGGCGAGGCGCTCCCCCTGATCGGCCAGTCGGCGGCGATGCAGGAGGTCTTCCGCGTCATCGCGCGGCTGACCGGCAATGATCTGACCGTGCTGATCACGGGCGAGTCCGGCACCGGCAAGGAGCTGATCGCGCGCGCCCTGCATGCCTTCGGCAAGCGCCGCGACCAGCGCTTCGTCGCGGTCAACATGGCGGCGATCCCGCGCGAGCTGGTCGAATCCGAGCTGTTCGGCCATGAGCGGGGCGCCTTCACCGGCGCCATCGCCCGCAAGGCCGGCCGCTTCGAGGAGGCGGATGGCGGCACGCTCTTCCTCGACGAGGTCGGCGACATGCCGATGGAAGCGCAGACGCGCCTGCTCCGCGTGCTGCAGGACGGCGAGTTCACCGCGGTCGGCGGGCGCGTGCCGATCAAGGTGGATGTGCGGATCATCGCGGCGACCCATCGCAACCTTCGCCAGATGGTGGGGCAGGGCCTGTTCAGGGAAGACCTGTTCTATCGCCTGAACGTGGTCCCGATCAGCGTGCCGCCGCTGCGCGAACGCAGGACCGACATTCCGCTCCTGGTCAGGGCGTTTCTCGACCGGGCCGCGGCCGAGGGGCTGCCGCACAAGACCGTGTCGCCGGAAGCCATGGCGCGGCTGAGCGCCTATGCGTGGCCCGGCAATGTGCGCGAGCTCGGCAACCTGGCGCGCCGGCTGGCCGCGCTTCATGGCGGCGACGAGATCGGCCCCGAGGCGGTCGATGCCGCGCTCGCCGATGCGGAGGCGCCGCCGGCGGCCATGGAAGCCCGGGGTGCGGCGCAGGAGCAGGAGACGGCGAGCCTCGGCCTCGCGGTCGAGCAGCACCTCTCGCGCTATTTCGCCGCGCACGGGGATGCGCTGCCGCCCAGCGGCCTCTATGATCGCGTGCTCAGGGAAATGGAGCGGCCGCTGCTCTCGATCGCGCTCGCCGCCACGCGCGGCAACCAGGTCCAGGCGGCCAAGCTGCTCGGGGTCAACCGCAACACGCTGCGCAAGAAGATCCGCGACCTGGAACTCCATGTCATCCGCGACCTCAAGTAGCGATACGGCCGGAGCGGCGCCGCTCTCGTTCTTCGGCCGGTTGAATCGCTGGTTCGCCCGTGTCGGCGTGGCGCGGCGGCTCGCGATCGCGCTGATGGCGGCGGCGGTCGCCTCCGGCATCTCGACCTATCTTGCGATGTCGGGCTCGGCGCCGTTCGAGTCCAACCCGCGCACCGTGCTCATCCTGCTCAATGTCGACCTGGTCCTGCTGCTTCTGCTCGGGGCCGTGGTCGCGCATCGGCTGGTTCGCCTCTGGCTCGAACGGCGCCGCGGCTCCGCCGGCTCGCGGCTTCAGGGACGGCTCGTCACGCTGTTCGGCGTGGTCGCGGTGACGCCCGCGATCCTGGTCTCGATCTTCTCGGCGCTCTTCCTCGATCTCGGCCTGCAGGCCTGGTTCAGCCAGCAGGTGCGCGTCGCGCTCGACGAGTCCGCCGCGGTCGCCGATGCCTACCTTGCCGAGCACCGCGCCGGCATCAGGGCCGATGCGCTCGCGATGGCGGCCGACATCAACCGGCAGGTGCCGCAGCTCATGCAGAACCCGGCGCGGCTGAGCCAGCTCGTCGGCACGCTCGCCGAGCTGCGCGGCCTGAGCGAGGCGCTGGTGCTGACGCGCGACGGTCGCGTTCTGGCGCAGGACGGCCTCACCTTCGCGCTCGGGCTCGAACGCATCCCGGAACCCGCGATGCAGCAGGCCGAGGACGGCGAGACCGTGATCCTGGGCTCCGAGACCGAGGATCGCGTCCGCGCGCTCGTCCGGCTTGACCGCTTCGTGGATAGCTATCTCTTCGTCGGGCGGTTCATCGAGTCCGGGGTGCTCGATCACGTCAGAAACGTCGAGCGCACCGTCGCGAACTACAAGAAGCTGGAATCGCAACGCTCCGGCATCGAGATCACCTTCGTCCTGATCTTCGTGGTCGTCGCGCTGCTCATCCTGCTCGCCGCCATCTGGGTCGGTCTCATGTTTGCCAACAAGATCGTCAACCCGGTCGGCTCCCTGATCGCGGCGGCGGAGCGGGTACGCGGCGGCGACCTGGCCGCGCGCGTCGCCGAAGGCGCGCCGGACGACGAGATCGCGAGCCTGAGCCGCGCCTTCAACCGCATGACCGGCCAGCTCGAGAGCCAGCGCGCCGAGCTGGTCGCGACGAACAGCCAGCTCGATGAGCGCCGGCGCTTCACCGAGGCCGTGCTCGAGGGCGTCTCGGCCGGTGTGCTCGGGCTCAACGCGCACGGCGTCGTGACCCTTCCCAATCGTTCGGCGCTCAGCCTGCTCGGCGTCAGCGCCGAGGCCCTGGTCGGCCAGCGGCTCGACCAGGCCATCCCGGAAATGGCCGAACTCCTGCGCGACGCGCGCGCCCGGCCGGACCGCGTGGCCCAGGCCCAGGTCGATATCAAGCGCGAGGGCGGCACCATCACCCTGATCGTGCGTATCGTGAGCGAAAGCGCGGGCGGCGAGGGCAACGGCTTCGTCGTCACCTTCGACGACATCTCAGCCCTGGTCGCGGCGCAGCGGACCGCCGCCTGGGCGGACGTGGCGCGGCGCATCGCGCATGAGATCAAGAACCCCCTGACGCCGATCCAGCTCTCCGCCGAACGGCTCAAGCGCAAGTACCTGCGCGAGATTCAAACCGAGCCGGACATCTTCACGGCATGCACCGACACCATCGTGCGCCAGGTCGGCGACATCCGGCAGATGGTCGACGAGTTCTCCGCCTTCGCGCGCATGCCGGCGCCGGTCATCAAGCGGGAAAACCTGAGCGCGCTCGCCCGCCAGGCCATCCTGTTGCAGCGCATGGCCAACCCGGAGATCAGCTACGAGCCGGTCGGCCTCGACGAGCCGGTCGTCATCGCATGCGATTCACGGCAGATCGGGCAGGCGATCACCAATCTCCTCAAGAACGCGGCCGAGGCGATTCGGGGGCGGAACGGTGACGGCGTGCGCGGCCATGTCTGGATCAGGATCGAGCGTACCGACCGGCATCGCACCCTCATCGTCGAGGATGACGGGCCGGGCCTGCCCCGCGACCACCGCGCGCGCCTGACAGAACCCTATGTCACGACGCGGGAAAAGGGCACCGGCCTCGGGCTCGCCATCGTCCGCAAGATCATGGAGGATCATGGCGGCGAGCTGATCCTGGGCGACCGCCCGGGCGGCGGCGCGTGCATCGGTCTTGCATTTGTCGTGCCCGAGGATAACGCTTCGGAGATGAGCGGGATCAGTTCGAAGCGAAGCGCGTGATGGCTGCCGACATCCTCATCGTCGACGACGAGCCTGATATTCGCTCGCTGCTCGCGGACATCCTGGGAGACGAAGGTTATTCGGCCAAGGTCGCCGCCGACAGCAACACCGCGCTCGCCCTGATCGACACCATGCCGCCGCCGGCGCTCGCCATCCTCGACATCTGGCTCGAGGGCAGCCCGATGGACGGCATGGAGCTGCTCGAACGGGTGAGGGCGCTGCACCCCGAGCTGCCGATCCTCATGATCAGCGGCCACGGCAACATCGAGACCGCGGTGGCCGCCATCAAGAAGGGCGCCTATGACTTCATCGAGAAGCCGTTCAAGACCGATCGGCTCCTGGTGATGGTGTCGCGCGCGCTCGAGGCGGCGCGGCTCAGGCGCGAGAATGCCGAGATGCGCCTCAGGCTCGGGCCCGAGACGGCGCTGGTCGGGCGGACCTCGATCATGAACGCGCTGCGCGCCTCGGCCGAGAAGGTCGCGCCGACCGGCAGCCGCGTCTTCATCACCGGGCCCGCGGGCTGCGGCAAGGAGACGCTCGCCCGCTTCGTCCACGCGCGCTCGCGCCGCAAGGACGGGCCGCTCGTCGTCGTCAACGCCGCCCTGATGGAGCCCGAGGGTCTCGAGGTGCAGCTCTTCGGCACCGAGGGCGGCTATCCCGACCCGGGCAGCCCCCGGCGCATCGGCATGTTCGAGCGGGCCCATGGCGGCACGCTCTATTTCGACGAGATCGCCGACATGCCGGTCGAGACCCAAGGCAAGATCGTCCGGGTGCTCCAGGAGCAGACCTTCGAGCGGGTGGGCGGCGGCCATCGCGTCCAGGTCGATGTCAGGGTCATGGCCGCGACCAACCGGGACATCCGGGCCGAGATCGAGGCGGGCCGGTTCCGCGAGGACCTGTTCTACCGGCTGAACGTGGTTCCGATGCCGATGCCCGCCTTGTCGGAGCGGCGCGAGGACATACCGCTCCTCGTCGACCATTTCCTCATGAGGGCCGCCGAATCCTCGGGCATCGCGCGGCGGACGATCGCAGCCGACGCGCTCGCCGTGCTCCAGTCCTATGACTGGCCCGGCAATGTGCGCCAGCTCCGCAACGTGATCGAATGGGTGATGATCATGTCGGGCAACGAGCCCGGCGCGCCGGTCAGGGCCGACATGCTGCCGCCGGAGCTGACCGCGGCCGCGGTGCCGATCGCCCGCGCGGACGGCTCGTCGGAGATCATGGGGTTGCCGCTCCGCGAGGCGCGCGAGGTCTTCGAGCGCAACTATCTGATGGCGCAGATCGGCCGCTTCGGCGGCAACATCTCGAAGACGGCGCAGTTCGTCGGGATGGAGCGCTCGGCATTGCACCGCAAGCTGAAATCGCTCGGCATCGGCGATGACGTGCGCGAGCGCGGCCCTTGAGCGCAACGCGGGCGGCTGAGGCGGAAGACAGCCCGACATGAAGGTCATCGTATGCGGGGCGGGCCAGGTCGGCTCCAGCATCGCGCGCCATCTGGCGGGCGAGGCCAACGACGTCACCGTCATCGACAATCGGCCGGAGGTCATCCGCAAGATCGCCGATACCATCGAGGTCACCACCATCGTCGGCAACGCGGCACATCCCGACGTGCTCAACCGGGCCGGCGCGCGCGACGCCGACATGCTGGTCGCCGTCACCCACTTCGACGAAGTCAACATGGTGGCCTGCCAGGTCGCCCATTCGCTGTTCGAGACGCCCGAGAAGATCGCCCGCATCCGCGCGCAGACCTATCTCGACCCGGCCTGGGCGGACCTCTACCGCCGCGAGCATTTGCCCATCGATCTGGTGATCTCGCCCGAGATCGAGGTGGCGCGCGCCATCGCGCGCCGGCTTCAGGTGCCGGGCGCCTTCGACATGATCAGCTTTGGCAACGAGCGGCTGCGCGTCGTCGGCGTGCGTTGCGACGAGCATTGCCCCGTCATCAACACGCCGCTGCGCCAGCTCACGGAAATCTTCCCGAGCCTCAACATCGTGGTGCTCGGCATCGTCCGCAACGACCGCGTCATCGTGCCGCGCGGCGACGACCAGATGCTGCCGGGCGACGACGTCTATTTCGTCACGGAGACCGGCCACCTCGAACGCTCGATGGCAACCTTCGGCCACGAGGAGAAGGAGGCGCGCCGCATGGTCATCGTCGGCGGCGGCAATGTCGGCCTGTTCCTCGCTCAGGACCTCGAGCAGACCCATAGCGGGATCAACCTGAAGGTCATCGAGCTCGATGCGGAGCGCGCCCGCTACGTCGCCGAGACGCTCGGCCGCACCGTGGTGATCAATGGCGACGGGCTCGACAAGGAGATCCTGGAGGAGGTAGGCATTGCCGAATGCGAGGCGATGATGGCGGTCTCCAATGACGACGAGGTCAACATCCTCGCCTCGCTGCTCGGCAAGCGCGCCGGCTGCCAGCGGGCGATCTCGTTGATCAACAACGCGGGCTATGCCTCGCTGGTCGGCCCGCTCGGCATCGACGCGGCGGTCAGCCCGCGGGAATCGACAGTCTCGACCATCCTGCAGCGCATCAGGCGGGGCCGCATCCACGCGGTTCATTCGGTGCGCGACGGCATGGCGGAGATCGTCGAGGCGGAGGCGCTGGAAACCTCCTCCCTGGTCGGCAGTCCGTTGCGTGAGGTCAAGCTGCCGGCCGGCATCCTGGTCGGCGCGCTCGTGCGCGGCGAGGAGGTGATCATCCCGCGCGGCGACACCGTGATCCGGCCGCACGACCGGGTGGTCGCCTTCGTCGCCCAGACCGCGGTCAAGCGGCTCGAGCAGCTCTTCGCCGTGCGGGTCGAGTTCTTCTGAGCCAGAAGGGCATCAGCAGCATGAGCAGCTTCCGGGTCGCCTATGTCGATGGACGCTACCAGCGCGCCGATCTCGCGCATGTCGCGGTCGAGGATCGCGGTTTTCAGCTTGCGGATGGCGTCTACGAGGTCGCGCCGGTCGCGAACGGCCGCATCATCGATTTCAAGCCGCACTTCGATCGTTTCGCCCGCTCGCTCGGCGAGCTGAGCATCCAGGCGCCGGTGCCGCCCGCGGCGCTGAACGTGATCTGCCGCGAGGTGGTCGAACGCAACCGCATCGTCGACGGCATCCTCTACGTGCAAGCCAGCCGCGGCGCCGCGCCGCGCGATCATGGCTTTCCCAAGCAGCCCGTCCGTCCGACGCTGGTGGCGAGCGCGAAATGGCTGTCATGGCCGAGCGATGCCGGCCTGGATTCCGGCGCGGCGATCATCACAACGCCTGACCTGCGCTGGGGGCGCTGCGACATCAAATCGACGGCACTGCTCGCCAACGTGCTCGCCAAGCAGAAGGCGCGGGAGGCGGGCGCGTTCGAGGCGTGGTTCGTGCGCCCCGACGGCACGATCACCGAGGGCGCCTCGACCAACGCCTGGATGGTCGATGCGGATGGCCGCCTGCTGACCCGGCCGCTCGGGCCGGAGATCCTGCCCGGCATTACGCGGGCAACCGTGCTCCGGCTCGCGCGCCAGGCGGGCTATGAGGTGATCGAGCGTCCGTTCCGCCTCGACGAGTTGTCGAACGCGCGCGAGGCCTTCCTGACCTCGACCACGTCGCTGGTGCGCGCGGTGGTCTCGGTCGATGGCAGGCCGATCGCGAACGGCCATCCCGGCGAGATCGCGAGCAGGCTTCGCGCACTCTGTCTCACGCACTACCGGGCGCCGGCGTCCTGATGAACGGCGCGTCGTTCGGGCCGCCTAAAGCGGTCGTCTTCGACTGGGACAACACGCTGGTCGATAGCTGGCAGGTCATCCACGAGGCGCTGCGCGAGACGCTCGTGGCTTTCGGGCTGAAGCCGTGGACGATCGAGCAGACCAAGGGCTGGGTGCGCCGCTCCATGCGCGAGGCCTTCCCCGGCCTGTTCGGCGCCAACGCGGAGGCCGCGGCGGCGCGTTTCTATCGTGCCTATCGCAGCCTCCACCTCTCGAACGTGCGCCTCATGCCCGAGACAACGGCCCTGCTGGACGGGCTTGCGCGGCGCGGCGCCTATCTCGCGGTGCTCAGCAGCAAGAACGGCGACCTGCTGCGCGCCGAGGCCGAGCACCTTGGCGTCGCGGACTATTTCGCCCGGCTGGGCGGCGCCACCGATACGCCCGAGGACAAGCCGTCGCCGCTTGCCATGGCCCATGTGCTGGAGCCCGGCCGGCTCGCGGGCGGACCGGACGTCTGGTATGTCGGCGATACCGGCATCGACGTGGTGTGCGCCCGGCGCGCGGGCTGTGTCTCGGTTGTGGTCGGCGCGCTGCCCGCGCTCGACGGCGACGAGGCCCACGAGCCCGACCTGCATTTTTCGTCGCTTGCCGATTTGATGGCCTTTGTCAGCGGCTTCGGCCATACCATATAAGTCGTACGGGGCCGGTGCCCGTTTCCCGAGGTTCGCACGCGAGCGGGCCAAGGCTTTTCGGGCTTCCGGCGCCAAATACGCCCCGATAACGAAACAACTGGGGACACAAAGACATGACAGGCGAGAAGACCCAGAATTTGCAGGACACTTTTCTCAACCACCTGCGCAAGGGCAAGCTGCCGGTCACCATTTTCCTCGTGAACGGCGTCAAGCTGCAGGGTGTGATCACTTGGTTCGATAATTTCTGCGTGCTGCTGCGTCGGGACAACCACTCGCAGCTCGTCTACAAGCACGCCATTTCGACGGTGATGCCTGGCCAGCCGATCCAGCTTTTCGAGGGCGGTAAGGACGAGGCGGACGCCTGACTGACGTGAATACCCAAAGTCTGACGGGCGAGGCCGGCGGTTCCGCCGGCCGCGCCGCGGTCGTGCATGTCTCGCTGCTCAGGTCGCGACGGCATGACGGTGCCGCGGGCGCAGGCGCGGCCGCGCCTCATGCGCCGGCGGCGCGCCGCGATCTCGACGCCAAGCTCGAGGAGGCGGTCAGCCTGACGCAGGCGATCGGCCTCGACGTGGCACACGCCGAAGCCATCGAGCTGACGTCGCCGCGGCCGGCGACCCTGCTCGGCTCGGGCAAGGTCGAGGCGCTCAAGGCGATCGTCGCCGAGGCGGAGATCACGGTCACGGTGATCGACTGTCCGCTGTCGCCGATCCAGCAGCGCAACCTGGAGCGTGCGCTCGGCTGCAAGGTGATCGACCGCACCGGGCTGATCCTGGAGATCTTCGGCGCCAGGGCGCGCACCCGCGAGGGCAGGCTCCAGGTCGAGCTGGCCAGCCTGAACTACCAGAAGAGCCGCCTGGTGCGGAGCTGGACCCACCTGGAGCGCCAGCGCGGCGGCTTCGGCTTCCTGGGCGGCCCCGGCGAAACCCAGATCGAGGCGGACCGCCGCCAGATCCGCGAGCGCATCGCCAAGCTGAAGCAGGAGCTCGAAACCGTGGTCAAGACGCGCGCCCTGCACCGCAAGGCGCGCCGCCGCGTGCCCTATCCCGTGGTCGCCCTGGTGGGCTACACGAACGCCGGAAAATCAACGCTTTTCAATCGGCTGACCGGCGCTGCTGTGAGCGCGCGCGATCAGCTCTTCGCGACGCTCGACCCGACCATGCGCGGCGTCGACCTGCCCTCGGGCCGGCGCATCATCCTTTCCGACACGGTCGGCTTCGTCTCCGACCTGCCGCACGACCTGGTCGCCGCGTTCCGCGCCACGCTCGAGGAGGTGGTCGAGGCCGATATCATCCTCCATGTCCGCGACATTGCCCATCCCGACACGGCTGCCCAACTCGCCGACGTTCACGCGGTGCTGCGCGAGATGGGGCTGGCCGAGCGGATCGACAGCGTGATGATCGAGGTCCTCAACAAGATCGACCGGCTCGATCCCGACCGGCGGGCCGCGCTCCTGACCCCGAAGGCCGGCCTCCAGCAGCCCAGGCGCATCGCGGTCTCGGCGCTGACCGGGGAGGGCATCGAAGCCCTGCTCGCGGCGATCGACGCCAAGCTCTCCCAGAGCCGCATCGAGGTCGATCTCGGCGTCGCGCCGGCGGACGGCGCCGGGCTCGCCTGGCTCTATCGGCATGGTGAGGTGCTCCAGCGTCGCGACGAGGCGGACAGGATCATCCTCAAGATGCGCCTCGCGCCCGAGACCCTGGACAAGGCCATGAGCCGGCCGGGCGTCGTGCGGGTCGAGCCCGCGAGCGCCGAGCACGCCGCGGAGTAGGGCGGCTCGGCCGCCTTTTGCCGGCGAAAAAGGGCTCAAATACGGGGGCGTTTGTTGACAGCCCCGGGCCGATTCGATATATCGCTGGCACTCGAAACAGGCGAGTGCTAACAGCCTGCAGAATTCAGGTTCAGCCTTTTGAAATACAAGGCTAAACCCCCATCCATCAAAGACGGAGCGATCGGATGAAGATCAAACCACTGCACGACCGCGTCGTGGTCAAGCGCGTGGAGCAGGAGCAGAAGACCGCGGGCGGCATCATTATCCCCGACAGCGCGCAGGAAAAGCCGCAGGAGGGCGAGGTGGTTGCGGTCGGCGCCGGCTCGCGTGACGACAGCGGCAAGCTGCGCCCGCTCGACGTGAAGAAGGGCGACCGGGTGCTGTTCGGCAAATGGTCGGGCTCCGAGATCAAGATCGGGGGCGAGGACGTCCTGATCATGAAGGAATCCGACATCATGGGCGTCATCGAGCGCTAGAGGGAGCAAGGATAAATGGCCGCAAAGGAAGTCAAATACGCAGCCGATGCCCGCGCGCGCATGCTGCGCGGCGTCGACATTCTGGCCGACGCCGTGAAGGTGACGCTCGGCCCGAAGGGCCGCAACGTGGTGCTCGACAAGTCGTTCGGTTCGCCGCGCATCACCAAGGACGGTGTCACGGTCGCGAAGGAGATCGAGCTCGCCGACAAGTTCGAGAACATGGGCGCGCAGATGGTGCGCGAGGTGGCGAGCAAGACGAACGACATCGCGGGCGACGGCACCACGACGGCGACGGTGCTGGCGCAGGCGATCGTGCGCGAGGGCGCCAAGGCGGTCGCCGCCGGCATGAACCCGATGGACCTCAAGCGCGGCATCGACCTGGCGGCGAGCGCCATCGTCGCGGACATCGAGAAGCGCGCCAAGAAGGTCTCGACCCATGAGGAGGTCGCGCAGGTCGGCACCGTCGCGGCGAACGGCGATACCTCGGTCGGCAAGATGATCGCGGAGGCGATGCAGAAGGTCGGCAAGGAAGGCGTCATCACGGTCGAGGAGGCCAAGTCGCTCGAGACCGAGCTCGACGTCGTGGAGGGCATGCAGTTCGACCGCGGCTACCTCTCGCCCTACTTCATCACCAACGCCGAGAAGATGAGCTGCGACCTCGATTCGCCGTTCATCCTGATCCATGAGAAGAAGCTCTCGAACCTGCAGCCGCTCATCCCGGTGCTGGAGGCGGTGGTGCAGTCGGGCAAGCCGCTGCTCGTCATCGCCGAGGACATCGAGGGCGAGGCGCTGGCGACGCTGGTGGTCAACAAGCTGCGCGGCGGGCTCAAGGTCGCGGCGGTCAAGGCGCCGGGCTTCGGCGACCGTCGCAAGGCCATGCTCGAGGACATCGCGATCCTGACCGGCGGCCAAGTGATCAGCGAGGAGCTCGGCATCAAGCTCGAGGCCGTGACGCTCCAGATGCTGGGCAAGGCCAAGCGCGTCGCGATCACCAAGGACGAGACCACGATCGTCGAGGGCGCTGGCAAGAAGGCCGACATCACCGGCCGTTGCGGCCAGATCCGCACCCAGATCGAGGAGACCACCTCGGACTATGACCGCGAGAAGCTGCAGGAGCGGCTGGCCAAGCTCGCCGGCGGCGTTGCCGTGCTCAAGGTCGGCGGCGCCACCGAGACCGAGGTCAAGGAGCGCAAGGACCTGGTCGAGGACGCGCTGAACGCGACGCGCGCCGCGGTCGAGGAGGGCGTGGTGCCGGGCGGCGGCGTCGCGCTGCTCTATGCCACGCGCTCGCTCGACAAGGTCAAGGGCGAGAACCCGGACCAGGACCACGGCGTCAACATCGTGCGCAAGGCGTTGCAGTGGCCGGTGCGGCAGATCGTCGAGAACGCGGGCGTCGACGGCTCGCTCGTGGTCGGCAAGCTGCTCGAGCAGAAGAGCCAGACGCAGGGCTTCGACGCGCAGAAGGAAGAGTATGTCGACATGATCAAGGCCGGCATCATCGACCCGGCCAAGGTGGTACGCACCGCGTTGCAGGACGCCTCGTCGGTGGCCGGCCTCCTGATCACGACCGAGGCCATGATCGCCGAGAAGAAGGAGCCGAAGGCGGAGGCCGGCGGCGACCATCACGGCCATAGCCACGGCATGCCGGGCATGGGCATGTAGCAAATCCGTTCGCGTCGGCTCTCGGGCCGGGCGCATCGCTCAAAGAGAGGGCCGCAGTCCGGAAGGGCTGCGGCCCTCGGCGTTTCCGGCGGGGCGGGAAGGCTACGCGGTCTCGCCCTTTTTCGCCTCCTGCCAGAGCGCTTCCATCTCGTCGAGACCGGCGTCGTCGGGTGAGCGGCCGTCCGCGGCAAGCCTTTGCTCGATATGGTGGAAGCGGCGCTCGAACTTGGCGTTGGCCGCGCGCAGCGCGTCTTCCGGGTCCACCTTGAGGTGGCGGGCGAGGTTGACGCAGGCGAACAGAAGGTCGCCGATCTCGTCATGCAGCCGCGCGGCCCGCCTTGCCTGGTCCAGCGGCGGCGCGTCGAGCGCGTGGCGGATTTCGCCGAGCTCTTCCCCGATCTTGTCGAACACCGGGGCGGCATCCGGCCAGTCGAAGCCGACGCGCGCAGCGCGCTTCTGCAGCTTCTCGGCGCGCAGCAAGGCGGGCAGGGCGAGCGCCACCCCGTCAAGCGCCGAAGCCGGCGCGTCGGCTGGCTCGCGCTTGGCGCGGCGCTCTTCCGCCTTCTGCGCCTCCCACGCCTTGGTCTGGGCGCCCGCGCTCGCCACCGTGGCGTCGCCGAAGACATGCGGGTGGCGGCGGATCATCTTGTCGGCGATCGCGCCGGCGACCGCCTCGAAATCGAAGGCGCCACGCTCCTTCGCCATCTGGGCGTGGTAGGCGACCTGGAGCAGCAGGTCGCCGAGTTCCTCCTTGAGCGCCGCCATGTCGTCCTGCCGGATCGCCTCGGCGACCTCGTAGGCTTCCTCGATCGTGTAGGGCGCAATCGAGGCGAAGTCCTGCTCGAGGTCCCACGGGCAGCCGCCGTCCGGGTTGCGCAGCCGCGCCATGACCTCGATCAGGCGCTCCGTGTTGGTGGGAGGCATGCTTGCTCCGGGGTGATCCTGTTTCGGAACGAGGCGATTCAAGCCGCTCTCGGAGCACCAATCTTGCCGCCCGGCGAGGGCTGCCTCAAGGCATCATAAATTCGCATAATATATATTATGGAAAATATATGGGTGGGTCGAATCAAAGGGCGCCGGTCTCGATCACCATGCCGTCATGGCCCGGCACCACGCCATCCGGCAGCTCGGCGCGCAGCGTTTCGTAGTCGAACTGGTGGGACATGTGCGTCAGCACGGCGAGCCTTGGCTTGACGCGCTCGATCCAGCCGAGCGTCATTTCGAGATGCGCGTGGCTCGGATGCGGCTGATAGCCGAGGCAGTCGACGACCCACAGCCGGACGCCATGAAGCAGCTCGAAAGCATCGTCGGACAGGCTGTTGACGTCGGTCGAATATGCCGCCTCGCCGGCTCCGAAGAGATAGCCCGTGGTCACGCCGCGGCCATGAACCTGCTCGAAGGGTGTGACGCGCACGCCCTCGACCTCGAACGGCTCATTGACCGGACGCGGCCTGAGGGACGGGCTGTGCCACCAACTCGCCGGCTCGCGAAAGGCATAGCCGAAGCGCGCCTGGATAGCGGCCAAAGTCTCTTCGGTTCCATAGCTGTCGAGCGCTGTATTCATGTGGTAGTTGATCGAGCGCAGGTCATCGATCCCATGGCAATGATCGGCATGACCGTGCGTATAAAGAACGGCGCTCAAGCGACTAACCTGGGCAGATAACAGCTGTTCGCGAAGGTCCGGCGAGGTGTCCACCAGCAGGCTGGCGTCCTCCTCTTGGACCAGAATCGAGACGCGGCGGCGCTTGTTGCGCGGATGGTCCGACCGGCACACGGCGCAGGCGCAACCCACCATCGGAACCCCGCTCGATGTGCCGCAGCCGAGGACGGTGATTTTCATTCTGAAAGAGGGCTCTCCCGACGTGCCTTCGAGAAGAGCCTGAAGAAGTTCTCGGTGGTCGCCCGAGCCAGAGCTTCGGGTGTGATACCCCTCAGCTCCGCCAGCGCGGCGGCGGTCTGGGCGACGAACGCGGGTTCGTTGCGCTTGCCGCGAAACGGCACGGGCGCGAGATAGGGCGCGTCGGTCTCGACCAGCAGGCGGTCGAGCGGGATATCGCGCGCGGTGTTGCGGAGATCGCCGGCATTCTTGAAGGTCACGATGCCGGCGATCGAGATGTAGAGGCCGAGCGCGAGCGCCGCCTCGGCGAGCGCGCGGCTCGCCGTGAAGCAGTGGATGACGCCGGGATAGGCCCCCTGCTCCGCCTCCTCCCGCATGATCCGGATGGTCTCGTCGTCGGCCGAGCGGGTGTGCACGATGATCGGCAGGCCGCTCTCGCGCGCGGCAGCGATGTGCGCCCGGAAGCTCGCCTCCTGTTGGTCGCGCGGGCCGTGGTCGTAGTAGAAGTCGAGCCCGGTCTCGCCGAGGCCGATCACCTTGGGGTGCGCGGCGCGCTCCAGCAGGGCCTCGGCGGTGACCGGAACCGGCTCCTCCGCGACATGGTGCGGGTGAACGCCGACCGAGCAGAACAGCCGGTCGCTGCGCTCGGCGAGTGCCGCGACGGACGGGAACGAGCCGAGCCGGGTGCAGATCGTCTGCATCCAGCCGACGCCCGCGTTGCGGGCGCGCGCCAGCACGCCGTCCAGGTCGTCCACGAAATCGGGGAAGTCCAGATGGCAATGGCTATCGACCAGGACGGCGCGGCTCGTCACGCGTGAGACCTCCTGTCCGCGCGGCGGCCCCGCGCTCAGGCCGCGGCTTCATCCACGAAGCGCGGGAACACCCCGCTCGGCGCGGGCAGCGCCGTGCCGGGCGTCAGCGCCGCCTCGGGCGAGAACGCGTCGATGAAGTCGCGCGCCTCCCGGCCGACGGCGAGCTGGTCGAGGATGCGCGCCGACGCGCCCGGCATGAACGGCTGGCTGAGCACCGCGAGCCGGCGGATCGTCTCGGCCAGCACGTAGAGCACGGTCGCCATGCGCGCCGGATCGGTCTTCCGCAACGCCCAGGGCGCCTGCTCGTCGACATAGCGGTTGGCCGCGCTCACCACCTCGCCATGGCGCTCCAGCGCGAGGTGGAACTGCTGGCGGTGCATCGGCTCGCGCATGGCATCGAGCAGCAGGTCGGCGAGCTTGATCAGCCTCTCGTCTTCCGGCGCGAACGGCCCCGGCGCCGGCACGCGGGCGTCGCAGTTCCGGTTGATCATCGAGAGCACGCGCTGCACCAGATTGCCGTAATCGTTGGCAAGCTCGGCGTTCATGCGGCGGACCATGGCGGCGTGCGAGAAGTCGCCGTCATTGCCGAACGGCACCTCGCGCAGCAGGAAGTAGCGCACCTGGTCCAGGCCGTATTTCTCGACGAGCTGGATTGGGTCAATCACGTTGCCGAGCGATTTGGAAATCTTCTGGCCCTCATTGGTCCACCAGCCATGCGCGAAGACGCGCTTCGGCGGCGCCACGCCGGCCGACATCAGGAAGGCCGGCCAGTAGACTGCGTGGAAGCGCACGATGTCCTTGCCGACCATGTGCAGGTCGGCCGGCCAGAAGCTCTTGTAGAGCGGGCTCTCGATCTCGGGATAGCCGACCGCGGTGATGTAGTTGGTCAGCGCGTCGAGCCAGACATACATGACGTGCGCGGGATCGCCCGGCACCGGCACGCCCCATTTGAAGCTGGCGCGCGAGATGGAGAGATCCTGCAAGCCGCCGCGGACGAAGCTGGTCACCTCGTTGCGCCGGCTGTCCGGCGCGATGAAATCCGGGTTGTCGTCATAGAAGCGCAGCAGCCGCTCCTGCCAGGCCGACAGGCGGAAGAAGTAGCTCGGCTCCTCGACCCATTCGACCGGTGCGCCGGAGGGCGCGAGCTTGTGGCCGTCCGGGCCGGCGCGCAGCTCGTCCTCGGCGTAGAACGCCTCGTCGCGCACCGAGTACCAGCCGGCATACTTGCCGAGATAGATATCACCATTGGCCTTGATCGCTTCCCAGAGATGCTGGCAGGCCGCGATGTGGCGCGGCTCGGTGGTGCGGATGAAGTCGTCGTTGCTGTAGCCCATCGCGACGCCGAGCGCGCGGAAGCGCTGCGAGACCTCGTCGACGAAGTCCTGCGGCTGCCGGCCGGCCGTGATTGCCGCCTTCTCAACCTTCTGGCCGTGCTCGTCGGTGCCGGTCAGGAAGTGAACGCGATAGCCGTCGAGCCGCATGAAGCGCGCCAGCACGTCGCAGGCCAGCGAGGTATAGGCGTGCCCGATATGCGGGGAGTCGTTCACATAGTAGATCGGCGTCGTGATGTAATAGGCCGGCGGGCCGGGCGGCATCGGAGTCTCTCCTGCGTGACCCTCGGCGCGAGGGTGGCCCGAGGCGGGGCCGCTCAGGGGCGCGCCGCGCGTTCCAGCGCGCTGAATGCGCCGATCAGGGTTTGCCTGGGCTCGAGCTCGATCGCATCGGCCCTGGCGAAAAGGCGGCGCAGGTTGTCCCATACCTCGACCCATTGATCAAGGCCGCGGCCGGCGCCGAGCAGGCGCTGGCGAAGCGCGGCCTCCGCGCTTTCCAGCGCGTCGCTCTCGCGTCCCGCCGGGCGCACGAGGCGGGCGAGCGCGGCGAGCAAGAGCTCGCCGACGAGGCGAAAGCCGTCGCGCCCCTCCCCCGCTGCGGCGCGATCGGCGAGCGCATGGAGCCGGCCCGGGTCCAGGGCCGGCAGCGTGCCGAGCAGCGCCACCAGCTCGCGGTAGAGCGCGACGCCGCCGGCGTCATGAAGGGCGAGCGCTCGTCCGGGGCTGCCGTCCGCGAGCGCGATGAGCGTCTCGGCGTCGCCGGCCGATAGCGTCGCGAGCAGCGGCCGCAGCACCTCGCGCAACCCGGCATGATCGAGCGGTCGCAGCGGCAGGAAGCGGCAGCGCGAGCGGATGGTCGGCAGGAGCCGTCCAGGCGCGTGGCTGACCAGGATCAGCAGCGTGCACGCGGACGGCTCCTCCAGCACCTTGAGCAGCGCGTTGGCCGCGTTGCGGTTCATCTCCTCCGCGCCATCGACGATGGCGACACGCCATGCCCCCTCGCCCGGCGTCAGCGCCAGGAACTCGCTGAGCCGGCGCGCGTCCTCGACGACGATCTCGCCGCGCAGCTTGCCGGTCCTTTCGTTGACCTGCCGCTCCAGGCTGAAGAGGTCGCTATGGCCGCGCGCGGCGACGCGGCGGAAGACCGGGTCGGACGGTTCGAGCGCGAGCGTCGGGGCCTCACCGCCGGCGAGCACGAAGCGCGCGATGCGGTAGGCCAGAGTCTCCTTGCCGATGCCGCGCGGGCCGCCGAGCAGCCAGCCATGCGCCAGCCGCCCGCCCCGCCAGGCGCCAAGAAACGCCTGCTCGGCAGCCTCGTGGCCGAGCAGCGACGGGTTGGCGCGCGGTTCGGGGGGCAGGCCCGCGAAACTCTCTTGCGCGCTAGCGGCCATCGAGCGTGATCCCGAGCCGCTCGCTCACGGCGGCGCTGACCGCGGCTGCGACGCTGCCGGCGTCGGCCGTGGCGTCGAGCACCACGCAGCGCTCCGGCGCGCCGCGCGCGATCGCGAGGAAGCCGTCGCGCAGGCGCTCATGCATGGCCCGGTCCATCCTTTCGTAGCGGCTCTTGCCCCCGTTCTCGCGCGCCTCGGCCCGGGCGAGGCCGAGCTCGACCGGCAGGTCGAGCACGATGGTCAGGTCGGGCGCGAACGCGCCGAGGGTGGCGCGGCATATCGCGCCGATCGCGCCCCGATCGGCGCCCTGGCCGAAGCCCTGATAGGCCATGGTCGAATCGGCGAAGCGGTCGGAGACCACCCACTCGCCACGTTCGAGCGCCGGCCATACGGTGCGCACCACATGTTCGCGCCGCGCCGCGAAGTGCAGCAGAACCTCGGCGAGCGGCTCCCAGCGCGTTGCAGGCCCATCGACCAGGAGCCGCCTGATCAGCTCGGCGCCGGGTGCCCCGCCGGGCTCGCGCGTCGCGACCGCGGCGATGCCCGAGGCGTTCAGCCGTGCGACCAGGGCCTGCACCTGGGTCGACTTGCCGGCCCCTTCCCCGCCTTCGAAGGTGATGAAGCGTCCTCGCGCCATGCGGCGATGGTCGCCGATCCTCAGCCGCCCGAGAAGAGGTGCTTTATCACCGGGCCGATGCGGCTGAAGCCCGACGCCTTGTCGACGCTCTCGCCCGCGACCAGGCCAAGCTCGATGGGACCGAAATCCTCGGCGCTGATCACGAGCTTGGCGATCGGCGCATCCTTGGCGACGGGCGCGGGCGCAGGACCGGGCGCGACGACGCGCATGTTCATGCTGCGCCCGGCGTTCCTCGGCAGCGTGATCACGACGTCCGAGGCCGAAACGGCGGCCACGGTCGACTTCTCGCCGAAGAAGACCGGCATCTCGTAGACCGTCTCGCCCGCCTTGAACAGGCTGTAGTTCTTGAAGTTGTTGAAGCCGTAGTCGAGCAGCCGCTCGGTCTCGCGCGCCCGTTCGTTGACGTCGGCCATGCCGTTGGTGACCAGGATCAGGCGGCGCCCCTCGCGCACGGCCGAGGCGGTCAGGCCGTAGCCCGCCTCCTCCGTGTGACCGGTCTTCAGGCCGTCGGCGCCCGCATAGCTGTAGAGCAGCGGGTTGCGGTTGCCCTGGCGGATGTTGTGGTAGGTGTATTCCTTCTCCGCGAAGATCGGGTAGTACTCCGGGAAGTCATGAACCAGCCGATAGGCCACGATCGCGAGGTCGCGCGCGGTGGTGTAGTGCTGCGGATCGGGCCATCCGGTCGCGTTGACGAAGTGGCTGTTCTTCATGCCGATCTCAGCGGCGCGCTTGTTGAGCAGCTCGGCGAACGCCTCCTCGCTGCCCGAGATCCCTTCCGCCAGGACGATGCAGGCGTCATTGCCCGACTGGATGATGATGCCCCGGAGCAGCTCCTCGACCTTCACCGTCGTATTGAGGTCGACGAACATCTTGGAGCCGCCGGTCCTCCACGCCTTCTCGCTGACGCGGAACGCGTCGTCCATCCTGAGCTTGCCGTCGCGCAGCAGCTCGAACGCGACATAGAGCGTCACCAGCTTGCTCATCGACGATGGCGGCATGCGCTCGTCTGCGTTCTTGTGGGCGAGCACGGTGCCGGTCGTCGCATCGACCAGGATCATCTCGCGCGCCAGAGTCTCGACCGCGTGGGCCGGGCGCAGCGTCAGAGCCAAGGCCAGCGCGAGGAATACGGCGAGCGCGACCAGGCCGAGCCGGCTGCAACGGCGCTGTGATCCGGCGGGTCTTGCTGATGAGGGAGCAGCCTCCGGGAACATCGACACGTGAAACCTCTCCAACTGCCTATGGTGCCGGCGACGGCCGGCCAAGCGGCTTCACTCGGTCTCGACGACCAGCCGCGCCTCGGTGTGGCCCGAACGGATCAGGCGATCGAGCAGGCTGTCCGCGGCGTCGAGCGAAGCGATCGGCCCGAAGCGCACCCGGTAGAGGATCCGCCCGTTCGCGTTGACCGGCTGGACCACGGCATCGCCCATATCGAGCAGCGTGCCCTTGAGCCGGTTGGCGTTGTCCTTGCTCGCGAACGCTCCGACCTGGACGAACATGTTGTTCGCCTGGCTCGGGGTGAACAGCACCACCTCCGCCGGCGCCGGCTCGGACGCTTCGGCCGTCGAGATCAAGCCACCGCTCTGGCGGATCGGCGACGCCGCGGCGGCCACCGCGACGGCCGGCTGCGCGCGTAGCGCCGGCCGATTCTGGGCGATCGCGGTCTCGCTGCCGTAGAGCGATGCGAACTCGACGAACTCGACGCGAACCTTGGCCGTGCCCGGCCCATAGACGCCGAGCAACTGGGCGGCGCGGCGCGACAGGTCGATGACGCGGCCGTTCACGAACGGCCCCCTGTCGTTGACCCGGACCAGGACCGAGCGCCCGTTCTCCAGGTTGGTGACGCGCACCGTACTCGGCAAGGGCAGCGTCTTGTGCGCGGCGGTCACTGCGTTCATGTCGAAGGGCTCGCCGTTCGCGGTGTTGCGGCCGTGGAATTCCGAGCCGTACCACGACGCGATGCCTTGCTCGACGAAGCGGGAGTCGTGATAGGGATAATAGGTGACGCCCGCCACCTGGTAGGGCTTGCCGAGCTTGTAGCCCTCCGGCACGGGCTCGCTCGGCCGCCGCCCGCCCGACGGGTCGTCGCGCACGAGCACCTTCGCGGTGTGCGAAGCCAGTTCGGTCTCTGCGCAGCCGCCGAGCAGGGCGGCGCCGGCAAGCAGGATCAGCAGCCTGCGGAGCATCGGCCTATGCGACATATGGGGCCGTACCCTCGCTTATCTACAATCGGTTGCGCGGATACTACCGATCGCGGATTCGCTCGGCAAGCTGTGCCACGGCCAGCGCAAAGTAGTTGGAGCGATTCCAGCGCAGGATGACCCGGTAGTTGTCGTAGGCGAGATAGGCCGGGCCGCCTTCGCCACCGGGCAGGACGAGGGTGGCGAGCCGGTTGTCCTCCGCCGCCGGGAGAGGCGCGCCGAGCACGGTTCGCAGCCCCTTGGCGCGCCAGGCCGAGACCGGCCGAGGCGCTTCCTCCGCCGCGGCCGCGGCGGCGTCGAAGCCGGCCGGCAGGCGGACCTGGCGGCCCCAGCCTTCGCCGTGCTTCCAGCCGATCGTGGCGAGATAGTTGGCCGCGGAGGCGAACACGTCTTCCCGAGTCGTCCAGATGTCGCGCCGGCCGTCGCCATCGAAGTCGATGGCATAGCTCACGAAGCTCGAGGGCATGAACTGGGCCTGGCCCATGGCCCCGGCCCAGCTTCCCTCCATCGAATCGGCGTCGATATGCCCTTCATCGAGGATCGTCAGCGCGTGGAAGAGCTCCGCCCTGAAGAAGGCCGAGCGCCGGCCGTCATAGGCGAGCGTGCAGAGCGCGTCGATGACGGGGAAGTTGCCCATATGCTCGCCGAAGTCGCTCTCGATGCCCCAGAGCGCCACGATGAACTCGGCCTCGACGCCGAAGCGCTGCTCGACCTTCTCCAGCAGCGCGCGGTTCTCGACAAGGCGCTGCCGTGCCTTGTCGATGCGGCCTTGAGGCACGACGCGATCGAGATACTGCTCGAACGTCATGGTGCCTTCGGGCTGCTTGCGATCCAGCTCGATGACCCTTTGGATCGGCTGCACGCCGTCGAGCGCGGCATCGAGCGTCGCCTCGCTGATGCCGCGCTGCCGCGCCTCGGCGCGCAGCTCGGCGAGCCACGCGGCGAAGCCGGCATTCGCCGGCTCCGTGACGGCTGCGACCGCCGGGGCGCCATCTCCGGCGGCCTGATCGGCCGACCCGTCGCCGTCCGACGCGCACGCCGCCGGCATCAGCACCACCATGCTCAGCACGGCGGCGAAGCTCGCGCGGCGGCGGAATCGCTTCAATGCTTCAGCGAGACAGCACTTCGGGGTTGACCACATAAGACCCATCGAGCCGGCCATCGATCGCATCGAGCGCGTTCTGCGCGCAGCGGACCGAGGTACGCCGGTTGCACTCGCGCGTCAATGCCGCGGCATGGGGCGTCAGCACGGTGCGCGGATGTTTCACCAGGGGGTGCTCGGTGCCGGGTGGCTCGGGCTCGAACACGTCGAAGCCAGCGGCGAACAGCTTGCCGCTCGAGAGCGCCTCGGCAACCGCGGTATTGTCGGCGACCTGGCCGCGCGCGGTGTTGACGAGCACCGCGCCGTCCTTCATGCGCCCGATCGTGGCGCGGTCGAAGAGATGATGGGTCTCGTCGGTCAGCGGCGTATGCAGCGTGACGAAATCCATCTCGGGCAGCACCGCGCGGAAGTCCCTGACCGGCATGAAGCCCTTGGCCTTGATCGCGTTGTCCGAGACATAGGGGTCGCAGACGAAGACCTCCATGCCGAAGGCCTGGCAGCGCGGCGCGACGCGCGAGCCGATGCGCCCGAAGCCCATGACCAGCACCTTCTTCTCGAAGAGCTCGATCATCGGGACGGTTTCGCGCGCCTTCCATTCGCCCGCGCGCGTCATGGCGTCGAGAGTGAGACCCTGCTTGGCGCCGGTCAGCATGAAGTAGAGCGCAAGCTCGGCGACCGTCACCGAATTGGCCTCGCCGACGGTCGCGACGGGGATGCCGCGCGCGGTCGCGGCCGCAACGTCGACCCGGTCATAGCCGACGCCGTGGCGCTGGATGACCTTGAGCTTGGCCCCGGCCGCGATGGCGGCCTTGTCGAAATGGTAGTAGCGCAGGATCACGGCATCGGCAGCGGGGAGCGCCGCGAGCAGCTTGCCGGTGTCGTTGGCGGGCACCGTGACGATCTCAATGCCGGGGCGGGCCGCAAGCAGGTCGATGCCGGCCTGCTCGACCGAGTCATAGATGAGGACGGTCGGCATGGGGCTGTCCCTCAGACCATGGCGAGTGCATAGATTTCGTGGAGGTAGCCTTCGAGATAAAGGCCGGTGGCGCCGACCGGGGTCCAGGCCGGCCCCCTGCCCGGCTTGAAGACCTCCTTGCCGACCTCCATCACGATCTCCCAGGCGCGCGGGTCCTTGTGGAAGGAGGTGATCTCGACCACGTCGTCGAGCGAGGCGCCGTGCTTCTCCAGCACGCCCCTGATCTGGCCGAAGCAATAGCGCGCCTGCTCGGCCGTATCGCCGCGCGCGATGATGTTCTTCTTGCCGTCCGAGGCGACCTGGCCGGAGATGCCGAGCAGCCTGCCGCCCTTCTTCCTGGTGGCGCCCGAGACGCGCTGCTCGTGCCAATGCACCGACGGCAAATTGTGCGCCACGCGCGGGCCCGGGCTGAAATCCGCGATCGCGCGGTAGGCGCCGACATGGCCGAGGCGATAGAGCCCGGTGGTGGCGATCGCGGTGTAGGAGGTCGCCTGCTCGATCGGCAGGCCGGCGACGGCCTCGTTGCACCAGGTATCGACCGAGGCGTCCATGCCGCGGGCGTCCTGGTTGAAGGCGATCATGTCGATGATGTCATCGAGCGAACTGCCGCCTGCTTCCATCACCTCCTTGAGCCGCGCATAGGCATTGCGCGCCTGCGCCTCATGGTCGCCCGCGTTCACGACCTTACCCGACGCGTCGGAGGACAGGATGCCCGAGACGAACATGTAGCTGCCCTTGCGGCAGCCCGCCGAGACCGGCAGCGCGCCGAGCCATTTCATCGAGGCGGGCGTGACGCAGCGTTTCTCGCCCTGCCCGAGATGCGCGATCGCGCGGATGCTGACCAGGATGCCGGGGCGCTGCAGTCCGGTCGAGCCGAACGCCGTCCACGCCGGGTAGCGGCCTTCGGGCAGCCAGTCGCGGGCGACCTCCAGCACGGCGTCGATGTCGCGCGGGTCGGTATGGAACGACATGATGTCGAGGATGTCGTCCATCGTGCCGCCGGCGCCCTCGATGACGGCGCGGAGCTTGGCGAAGGCGATGCGGGCCTGAGCCTTGACGTCGCCCAGCGCCTCAGGCGCCAGGTCGCCGTCCGTCGCGGTCTGCCCCGAGACGAAGAGCAGGTTGCCGCAACGGACCGCCGCCGAGGCGGCGCGGCCGTCGAGCCATTTGTACCCTTTCGGCGTGATGAAGCTGCGATCGGATGACGCCACGTCTTCCCTCCCCTTTTCCGGTCTTGTCCTGACTTGCGGCCGATATTCGCGGCCGGCTCCGTCCTCGTGCTCTCCTTCTAGCGCGGCGTCGCCGCGATCAGCCCGCCATCGACCACGAGATCTGCGCCCGTGACGTAGCGCGCCTCGTCGGAGGCGAGATAGAGGGCGGCGTAGGCCACGTCCCAGCCATCGCCCATGCGGCCCATCGGCACCTGGCGGTGGCGCTTCTCGATCAGCGCCGGAAGATCGTTCGCCGCGTACTGGCGCGCCAGCCGCTGCTCGACGAGCGGCGTGTGCATCAGCCCGGCGGTGACGACATTCAAGCGGACTCCTTTGGCGGCGTATTGCACGGCGGCCGACTTGGTGAATTGCTGCAGGCCGGCCTTCGCCGCGGCATAGGCGACGTGGTGATTGCCGATATGGCGATGGCCGGCGACCGATGAGATGTTGACGATCGCACCGCCGCCCGATTTTTCCATGGCGGGGATGGCGTGCTTGCAGCAGAGGAAGGCGCTGGTCAGGTTGAAGTCGAGCTGGCGGTGCCAGGCCTCCTCGCTCATGTCCGCCGGCCCGCCCGGCTCCGAGCCGCCGACATTGTTGACCAGGATGTTCAGGCCGCCGAAGCGCCCGGCGCAGGCCGCCACCATCGCCGCCACGGCCTTGGCGTCGGTGACGTCGCAGACATGGCTCGCGCAATCGCCGCCCTCGTCCGCGATCAGGGCGCGGGTCTCCTCCGCGGCGGCGGCCGAAATATCGACGGCGAAGATCTTGGCGCCCTCGCGCGCGAACAGGACGGCGATCGCCTTGCCATTGCCGAAGCCGGGCCCGATCGAGCCCGCGCCGGTGACGATGGCGACCTTGTTCTTCAACCGCATGCCCGCAACCTCTCGCGCCAGGAACCCATGCTCGGATGATCCGATCGGCGGCGCAGATTAGGGGTCAAGGCCGGGCGCGCCAAGACCGTTTGCATCATGATCGCGGATTGGATGCCGTGCGGACTTCATGCCGGCCCACGAAGCGGGTTCGTATCCTGCGCGCTCGTCACCTCCCGAAGGTTCTTGACGGCAATGTCGGATTCCTTCGGTACGCCCAGCAGGTTGAGCGAGACGATCCTGCCGAACACGTTGTCCGACTTGCCGTCGAAGTTCTCCGGGTTGAACAGCCTCGGCAGATGCCAGAACAGCCGATAGCCCATTTCGAAGGCGGTCGAGATCAGGTCGTAATTTCGCTCCTCGCGATCGGCCTCGAAATAGAGGAACGGCCTGCAGCGCGCGATCGTCTCCCGTGCACCCAGCAGTACCGCGCGCTCCATGCCCTCGACGTCGATCTTGAGCAGCTTGAGGCGCTCGAGCTTCAGGGCGTCGATGGTCATGACCGGGACCGTCTCGCCGCTGACGCCGGGCACGATCTTCGCGTTGCTGACGCCGTCGAGCGAGAGGCCGCCGAAATTGTTGCCCTTGTCGTAGGCGACCGGGGGCACCTCGATCGAGCCCGCCCGCTCGCCGACCGCGGCGTTGTAGGCGTGAACATTGGTCAGCTCGTTGATCACGACGTTCGCACACATGATCTGGAACACGACGCGCTGCGGTTCGAAGGCGTGGACCGCGCCCTTGGGGCCGACCTTGCGGGCGAGCGGCACGGTGTGCGAGCCGAGATTGGCGCCCGCTTCGACCGCGACGTCGCCGGGGCGCACCAGTTGGCCGAGCACCATCCACTCCTTCTCGCCGTACTCGCCATAGAGGTCGAGCGAGCGGCCGACATAGGCGTCGTGCCGGAGATAGAGCATCGTGCCGTGGCGGCAGGGCCGCGCGCGCAGCAGCGTGCTCGACGCGGTTGCTGCCTGCACGACCGCGGACGACGCATCGCCGCCTGCCGTCGGCCCGCCAGAGGTTGTTGTGTCCGCCGCTTCCTGCGTCATTGGCCGCGAAGCCCTCCGTCAAATGGTTGGGTCACGATAGCAAGCCCCGACGCGGCCGGATATTGAACAGACGGTGATCACGCGGTGGCCTTATTGATAAGCTTGTTTTCCTTTGTCCAGGGAGCGCCGTGTTGCATATTTGGGGGCGGCTTCGGCCGGCGGAGACAGAGGAGCGGACATGGCTGTTCGAGCGGTTGCCAGAATGGGACATCCCGTGCTCAGGCGCGTTGCCGATCCGGTCCGGAACCCGGGTGATCCCGAGATCGCGCGCCTCGCGCAGGACATGCAGGATACCATCGAGGATCTCGGCGCGGCGGGCATTGCGGCGTCGCAGGTTTTCGTCTCCTTGCGCGTCGTGGTGTTCCGCGTGCTGGCGAGCCGCATTCCGCCCGGCGTCAAGCTCGCGCCGATCCCCTGGACGGTGATGATCAATCCCGTGGTGACGCCGTTGACGGAGGAGAAGCAGCCGATCTGGGAGCGCTGCCTCTCGCTCCCCGGCCTGCACGGCAAGGTGCCGCGTTTCACCAAGATCAGGGTCGAGTACGTGACCCAGGAGGGCAAGCCCGTGACGCTCGAGGCCGAGGATTGGCTGGCCATGCTGCTGCAGCATGAGGTCGATCACCTGGACGGCATCCTCTACCCGATGCGCATGACCGATCTCTCGCTGCTCGCCTTCAACACCGACCCCGGCGCGCTGGCCGCCGAGGCGATCAAGACGCCCGACCTCGACCCGGCACTGCGCAATCTGGTCAACGCCTGGCCGACGCGTGAGAAGTGGATACCGGGCTGAACGGCAGCCTGGCGGACCGCGCGGCGCCGCCTCAACGGCGCCAGCGATCGGACGCTACCTTCTCTTCGCCGTCTTCTTCGCCTTCGACTTCGCTTTGGCCTTGGCTTTCGCCTTGGGCTTGGGCTTGGCCGCGGCCTTCTGGCCGATGATGCGCTGCTTTTCCCAGCCCTTCTCGTAGGGTGCCCAGGTGTGCGAGATCAGCTTGACGTGCTTGAACTTCCACTCGCCGCCGACGCGCTCGTAGACATCCTCGTACTTGGCCATGCCCCAGACCTGCTGCTTGCGCTTGCCCACGGGAAAGCTGCACGGCTCGAAGAGCAGCCATTTGCCGGTCGCGCGGTCGCCGTCGATGTCGATGATCGGGTTCGCGACATAGTGCACCGCGAAGGGCAGGTGCTGCAGCGCGCGGATGGTCTCGCGGCCGCGATGGATGCCGAACACGTCGGTCTCGAACACGCCGTCCTCGGTGAACAGGCTGGACCACTTGTCGCCGTCCCTCAGGTCGGCGTAGTAGCAATAGAGGCTGCGCAGGCGAACGATCGCCTCGATGTCCTTCAGGCGGCGCAGTTCGCGTTCCACGTCACTCACGATTGTCCCTCCCCGTTTATGCCGCGCATCATGTTTGGCGGTGGAAGTCCTGGAAGCGCAGGTTGTTCGACGTGTAGTAGGTCCACCCCTGGACGTCGGCGCGGTGCGCCAGGGTGAAATTGGTGTAGGCCATGAACAGCCAGGGGCATTCGTCCATCACGATCTCCTGCGCGCGCGAGTATATCTTCTCCCGCTCCGCAGGGTCGATCACGGTGCGGCCCCTGTCGATCAGCTCGTCGAACTCCTGGTTGGCCCAGTTGCCGTAGTTGTTGTGGGTCGTGGAGTAGAAATAGAGCTGCAGCGCATAGCCTGGGTCGGCTGTCCACGCCGCGTCATTGTAGAAGATCATCTTGTGCTCGCGATCCGCGACGAAGTTGAAAAAGATATCGGCCGGCACCTTCTTCAGGCTCAGCTTGACGTTGATCTCGCGCAGCGCGGTCTGGAACAGGATCGCGATGCGCTCCTGGTTGGGATCGCCCGCGTTGTAGGTGATCTCGGTCTCGAAGCCGTCCGGATAGCCGGCCTCCGCCAGCAGCGCCCTGGCCTTGTCCGGATCGGTGTCGTATCGCCAGAGGTCCTTCCGGACCATCGGATAGAAAAGCGGCATGCAGGCGATCTGCTTCTCGGCGAGGTCGTAGAACACCGTGTTCAGCATGATCGCGTGCGGGAAGACATAGTTCATGGCCTGGCGCACCAGCTTGCTGTCGAACGGCTTCTCCTTGATGTTCATGAAGGCCCATAGCTGAGACGAAGCGGCGACGGTCTCGACCGCGACGTCGTCGGCTTTGGCGAGGCTCTTGTATTCCGCCGGATCGAGGAACTGCGCGATGTCGACGGCGCCGCCCTGCAGCAGCGAGACGCGGGAGGCCGAGGACGGCACCTCGCGCACGATCACCGTGTCGAAATAGGGCGCATCGCCGTAGTAGTCCTTGCGTGCCGCGAACACGGCCTGCTGGCCGCGCGCGAGCTGCTGCATGACGTAAGGGCCGAAGCCAGCCGTGTCGTTGTCGAGGAAGCTGCGCGCCCAGGGGTCGTCGTCGCTCGCCATCTCCTTGCATTTGGCGCCGTCGAGGATCGGGTTGTACAGGTTGGTATGGGCGATCACGCTGATCGGGTTCGGTCTCTCGGTGATGAACGAGACCACGTAGCGGCCTTCCACCTTGACCTGCTCGGGTTTCGACAGGCCGATCACCGAGGTGAAGAACGGACCCATCCCGCCGGCCGCGAACTTGCGGTCATAGGTGTATTTCACGTCGTCGGCGGTGAGCTCGTTGCCCCAGTTGCTCTTGACGCCTTCCTTCAGGAAGAAGCGCGTGGTGAGGCCGCCATCGGCGACCTCCCAGCTCTTGGCGAGCTTGTCCTTGACGCCATCGGGCTCGAGATTCTCGCGGCGCACCGCGGGCACCTTGGGATCCGGGGCCTTCTGATACTCGATCAGCGAGTCATAGAGCGCGCCGGCGGCGTCGATGGTGCCGAGAGCGCCCTCGAACTGGGTATCGAGACTCTGCGGCGTGCTCGGCGCTGCCACGACGAGCGTCTTCGGGTCGGCGGCGCGTGCGTTCCTTTTGCCGCCGATGACCGGTGCAAGACCGATCACCGCGGCGGCGGTGCCTTTCAGCATGGTGCGGCGGGTGATGATGGGCGGCGTGGGGTCGAACATCTTCGTCATCGATGGTCTCCAGAGGCTGTCGCCAGACGGTCACGCAATCGACGTCACGTCTCTGATGCGGAACCTGCGACGCGGGCGGAGTCCCCGATGCGCTACCTGCGCCAAGCCGCGTCGCGGAAATCGCCGCGTCGCGTTCATGGCTGTGCCTGTCCTCTCAAAGGCATGCTGAACGCAAAAAACTGAATCTGTATTCACTCTAATACCGTCCCTGCCCGACTGTCCAACTCCCTTCTGCAAGCGTGCAAGGTCGCAGCATGTTGTCGGTGAAATAATTTTGTGGTGCATGCGCCGGCTTTTGCCGTGCATCGGTGCAGCCTTTGGTCGGCGTGGCCCTGACAGGCGTCTCAACGGCAAGGACTGCAGGGAACACCTCATGGCCATGCACCATCGTGCCCTTCACGGCCATTGAAGTTTTGTGCGAGGTGCCGGCTTCGTAGATCGAACCGGGCGCCAGCGCACTGTTCGCGCCGATGGTGAACACGGAAAACACGATGTGGATCGGCGGCGCGCTATTCTCCCAGAGCGCCACCTTCGTCACCAACCGGCCGGCACCCAGCACGACCGATGACAGTGGGGCGAACGAGCCTTCCGCCTCGCCGCATGGCGGTATATTCATCTCGAAGCGGCGTGCTTCCCTTTTTGATCGGATGGGTGGCCGAGCGGTTTAAGGCACCGGTCTTGAAAACCGGCGTGGGTGCAAGCCCACCGTGGGTTCGAATCCCACCCCATCCGCCGGAAGCTCCTGTGGTCCGCCGAGGCCACTGCATAGCGCAATTGCCTCAGATCGAACGCCACGATGTGAAGCTCCCCAGGTGCCGCCCGCGCGGTCCAGCGCGCACATGAACGTTGCGGATCGAACCGTCCGAGGATACAAGCAAATGAGAATAGTTCTCAATTGAGCGAGCAAGCCGATCCGATGCGCCACGGCTTCCAGCCTCACAAGGAGCGGGGACGACAATCCACGGCGTGCCAAACGAACGCAATCTGAACCTCTATATCGCCCACCGGCGCAAGCTGGTGGAGTACGCGAACGGGATCGTCGGCGATCCCGGGCGGGCGGAGGATATTGTTCAGGACGCCTTCCTCAGATTCTGGTCCGCGGCCAGCGGCCGGCTTCTCGAAGAACCCGTCGGCTATCTTTATCGGGTCGTCCGCAATCTCGCCGTCGATCGCCGCCGCCAGCTGATGCTCGAAGAGCGGCACATCCGCGGCGGCGCCGAGGAAATAGCCGCCGACGTTCCCGAGGACATGCCGTCGCCGGAGCGCGCGTTGATCGCTCGCCAGGAGCTGCAACGGGTGATGGACGCGATGGCCGAGCTGCCCGAGCGCACGCGCATCGCCATGGAAATGCACCGCTTCGGCGGCTGCACCCTGAAGGAAATCGCGGAGCATTTCGGCATCTCCGTCTCCATGGCCCAGGTTCTGGTGACGGAAGGCGTCCGCCATTGCCAGCGCCGTCTCTAGTCGCGGTGCATGATGCCGGCTCTTCATTGGAAACGATCGTCCGCCATGCGTTTATTGACTAGGGAGCCTTCCTCATCCGTGTTTGGTCGGACGGTGAGCGCGACCTCCCGAGACGGGCACGGCCCAAGGGAGTGGCATGACAACATCGCCGCAATCCGACCGTGAACGGGCCGAGGACGAAGCGGCGACCTGGCTCGTTCTTCTGTCCGACGCTCCCGACGATGCCGCGTTGCGCGCCCGTTTTGACGCCTGGCACGCCGCCAGCGACCTGAACGCCGAAATCTGGGCGCGCACCAGCCGCGCCTACGACCTAGTCGGCAAGGGGACGCCTCGGCACGAGGAGCATTGGGCGTCCTATGCCATCGGACGGGACACCGCCCGGTCGCTGCCGCGTGCGCGTCGTTCTTTTCGCGGTCCGCGGCGGCAAGGCGCACGTTTTTGGCGATGGCCTGTCTTCACGCCGTGGCGGCTCGGCGTCGGGATCGGCGCGGCGGCGCTCGCCGCCCTGCTGCTAATCGTGATCCTGCCGGGCGTATTGCTGCGCATGGAGGCCGACGCGGTGACGGCGACCGCGGAGCTGCGCACCATGACTTTGGAGGACGGCACGCGCGTCCAGCTCGCGCCGGAGAGCGCCATCGACGTGGCCTTCGCGGCCGACGAGCGCCGCGTCCGGCTGCTGAAAGGCGATGTCTTCTTCGAGGTGACGCCAGACCGCGCGCGGCCCTTTCGCGTCGTTGCCGGTGAGACCCTCACCACCGTGCTCGGGACGGCCTTCGAGGTGCGGCGCGGCGAGGACGGCGCTGCGGTGACGGTCCGGCACGGCCATGTCCGCGTCGAGGACGACAGCACCACGCCGCGCACCTCGGAAGAGTTGCGCGACGGCGACTGGGTGCGCGTGACCTGGCGCGGCACGGCCGTGCGCGGCAGCGCGCAGGCGGACGAGATCGCCGACTGGGTGCGCGGCGAGCTGGTGGCAAGGGATCGCCCGGCCGGCGAGGTCGTGGCCGCGCTGCGGCCCTACTACAAGGGGGCTATCGTGGTGCGGGACGACGCCTTCGCAGGCCGGCACGTCAGCGGCATCTACGACCTGCGTGATCCCGTGAAGACCCTGCGCGATCTGGCCGCCTCCCATGGCGCCGCCGTGCGGCAGATTACACCCTGGCTTCTCGTCGTCACGGCCGAATAGCGGCCGGGGGCCCGCGATTTATTCCCGTTCTTCAATAGCCTGGAGCGATCCGCAAAAAAGTTTCCCCGATCCATTGGAAGTGGCCGACGGCCATCCGTTTGTTGAATAGAAGGGTGCGGTTGCGTCGCATTCGCATAAACACCCCGCCATTCGACTGATGGATTGAGGGGGAACTGATGCTGCATTTGCGTTCGGCTGCCCGCCCTGACCGGGCGTGCGCTATCGGCCTCGCGGCCCTGATGATGACCACGGCCCTGACGGCGATCGTGCCCGCGACACCGGCCTACGCCCAGGCGTCGACCGAAGCCGCCCAGCGCAGCTTCGATATCCCGAGCCAGCCGTTGACCGAGGCGCTCATCCAGTTCGGTCGGCAGGCCGGGCTTCAGGCATCCGCGGACGCCGCGCTCATGCAGAACCTGCGCAGCGCGCCCGTGCGCGGGACGATGACATGGCAGCAAGCGCTGACAACGCTGCTGGCCGGCACCGGGCTGACCTGGCGACTCAACGGGTCGATGGTGGCGCTGGAGAAGCCGCCGCAGAGCGGCGACGGCACGATCATGCTCAACCCGATAACGGTGGAGGGCCGGGCGAGCCCGTCGCAAACAACGGTGCTTGGCAACTTGCCACCGCCTTATGCGGGCGGACAGGTGGCCACCGGCGGACAGCTCGGCATGCTCGGCAACAAGGACGTGATGGACACGCCGTTCTCGCAGACCAGCTACACGAACAAGACGATTCAAGATCAGCAAGCGCGGACCGTTCAGGATGTTCTATTGAATGATCCGTCCATACTGACGAAACAAAACGGCGCGAGCGACGAAGACGGCTCAATAAATATCCGGGGCTTCCGGACCGCCCTGTCATCCGGTTCCGGTAGTCTGAACGGGTTGGCGGGCATGTCTCCGTTGCGTTCGCCGGACATGGATTACGTCGAGCGCGTCGAGGTGCTTAGGGGGCCGAGCGCTCTGCTGAACGGCATGGCGGCATCCGGGGCAGGCGGTCCCGGCGGCTCGTACAACCTCGTCACCAAGCAGGCCGGCGACGAACCGGTCACCGAGCTGACCGCGCGGTATGGTTCCCTCTCGCAGCTTGGCGCTCATTTCGATGTCGGCCGCCGCTTCGGCGCGGAGAAGCAGTTCGGCATTCGCGTCAACGGAGCGTACCGCGAGGGCGATACGGCGGTGGAACCGATCTCCGCAGAAGTGGGATCGGCGGCGATCAATCTGGACTATCGCGGCGAGCGCGTCCGGGTATCCGCTGATATCGCGCATCAGTCGAACGACGCCAGCCCTCAGAATATACAGCAGCTCGTTGTTAGCGGTGTCGGCGGCGGCGTCGTCTTCGTTCCGAAGGCTCCCGACGCCGGAACCAGCCTCAATCCCGTGTGGAGCGAACAACCCAGCAGCTTGACGCTAGGCATGGTGCGGGGCGAACTCGACATTACCGACAATGTCACGGCCTATGCCGCCATCGGCAAGCAGAAATTGGATTTCACGCTCATAGGCCCGAGCCAACCGAAGCTGCTCGATACGAGCGGAACTTATGGGTGGAGTAACGTCGAGCACTCGAATTTTGCCTATGACGTGCTGTCCATGCAGGGCGGATTGAGGGCGACAGCGACGACCGGGCCGGTGGACCATGCCGTCAGCCTCAACCTGTCGCGGTCCGAGATGGAGACTGGAGAGGCGGGAAGGACAAGCCCATTTACCTACACCACGAACATCTACAATCCGATATTCGGCCCCGCTCCGTTCATCGCTGATCCTGGCGATCCGAAGAAAACAAGCGAAAGCCGCGTTTCCAGCACCGGCATCGCCGATACCTTGTCGATCCTCGACGAGCGGGTCCAGTTCACCGCAGGCATCCGCTACCAGGAAGTGGAAGCCAGCAATTTCAACACGACGACCGGCGCCAAAACCTCCAGCTACGAGAGCGACGCATGGACTCCGGCTCTTGGGTTGGTCGTCAAGCCATGGGAGAACGTCTCACTCTACGCCAACTATATAGAAGATCTGCAGCGGGGAACCATCGCCGGCACACAGTATGCGAATGCTGGCGAGGTATTTCCGCCCTATGTCAGCAAGCAGTACGAAGCGGGCGTCAAGGTCGACTGGGGAACGGTGACGACGACGCTGGCGGCGTTCCAGATCGCCCAACCCAACACGGTCAGCATTGCCGGCACGCCGAAGCCGACGCTGGCGCTCGACGGCGAGGTACGCAATCGCGGTATCGAGCTGAACGCCTATGGCGAGGTCATGTCTAGCGTTCGCCTGATGGGTGGCGTCACCCTGATCGACGCCCAACAGACGAAGACCCAGGGTGGTCTCTATGACGGCAACCGGCCAGACGGCGTCCCAGTCGTCCGGACTGTGGTCGGCGGCGAGTGGGATATGCCGTTCCTGCAAGGCCTGACGCTGACCGGCCGCGTCACCTACACCGGCGATCAAGTGGCCAGCAGCAACAACGAGAACTTGAAGATCCCTTCATGGGAGGTCGTCGATCTCGGTGCACGTTATGTCCTCGACTCGCCATGGAACGACGAGCCGATCACGCTCCGCTTCAGTGTCGATAACGTGTTCGACAAGGACTATTGGTCGGGAACGAACTTAAGGTATATCCAGCTCGGCGCGCCGCGCACCTTCTGGCTTTCGGCAACCGTAGAATTCTGAGCTATGGTCGTATTTCTAGCGCTGGCGCTGACCATAGCCGGTTGTGTATGCCTTTACCTCGCCAGCCCCAATCAAAAGTGGCTGGCGCAGGCTCCTCCCGGAAAGGCTCTGCTCGTGGCGGGGGGTGTGCTGTTGGCGGCTGGCCTTGCCGCATGGATCGCGGCATTGCGGCCCTTGGCTGGCTTCTTCGTAGCGCTGCATGTTGCGATGGTTTGTCTCTTCGTCTTTCCTTATTCGGCCGCTCTCCGCAGCTTTGGGCGGAAGAATTGACATGCCAGGCGACATCCGTCCCGACTGGTGGGGCAAGGCCAGCGCTGGGGCTATCCTCGGGCTAGGCCTCGCGCTCTCGCTGGTCGGCCTCTACGCCTATCTGGGGCCGGGGGGCATAGATGCGCCGGGTGGGCGCTACTCGCTGATGCGCTATCTGGAAGTGTTCGTCTGGATCGCGGTGTTCGGCTTCTGCTTCCTGTTTCGCAGCGGGCGCGCCGCTTGGGCGTGGCTCGGCGCGGCGAACCTCATCGCCTTCGCGGCGCTGTTTGCCTGTCGCTTCTACTTCTTCGCGTGAGGGCGACATGATCCGCGCCGATGTCGTCAGGCTCTACAAGACCGTTCATACATGGACCGGCATTACTTGCGGCTTTGCGCTGTTCATCGCCTTCTATGCGGGCGCGCTCACCATGTTTCAGGAGCCCATAGCACGCTGGGCGTCGCCGCGGCGATTGTAGCGTTGACAAACCCACATCGAGTGGTTGGGTGATGTTCAGTGGTTGTCAACCAACGCTTGATAGGAGCTAGCTGGCACCGCAATATGCGATGCAATCTGACTAGCGAATCGCCGAGCGAATCGCCGAGCGAATCGCTAGTCAGATCACGGTATGTGCGGTGAGAGAAGTGGCCCCGGCGGGATTCGAACCCGCAATCCCGGGAAGGAGGGCGATCCCAGATCGCCTGCGGTTACCAGTTTCGCCACGGGGCCATAGAGAGAAAAAGGCCTGCCACGCCTTTCCAGGGGATCGTGGCAGGCCCAGTTCAAGGCTAGGTCACTGCCCACTTTCGGGCTGCGAGCGGACTCGGATAAATCCTAGGCCGCCCGACTCCGCATGTTAGTACCGTGCGGAACTCGGGAACTATGGAGCCGGCCATGTCCAGCCGCAACGGGAATGTTCAGGGAAATAAAGGGAAATTGAGGGAAAAGGCGCGCTCGGTTGATCGCGCGCCGCCTGATGGACAAACCCGCCGTCGTGCAGAGCCAGTAAGCCTTGCGCCGTTGAAGTTCGAGGAGGCGGTTGGCGGGCTTCTCAAGGTGAAGCCAGGGCGCCGCAAGCTGGGCTAAGCGCGTGGCAGACGAGCGGCTGCTTCGGATCGAGCTCAAGAATTCGAAGCCGGTCGAACTTCTCGACCTGACAAAGAGCCTTTGGGCGCTTGGGCAGGCATACGAGGATTACGTCGCATCAGAGGGCGGCATCACGCCAGAAGGCGGCGTCAAGCTCTACATCAAGGAGCTTCGGACCAGCAGCATCATCTCGCTGCTTCAGGAACTCCATGATCAGACGGCATTCCTTTGGGAGCATCGAGATTACCTGAGCCCCTTTCTCGCTCAGTTCAATGATCTGATTCAATTCTTCCTTTCGGAAACGCCAGCCACCGCGAAGCGAGAACCGACTCGTATTGAAGCCGAGCGCGTTGCGCAGGTTTTCGAGCCTGTCGCGAAAGATGGCGGGTCACAGCTCATTCTCCAGGTGCAAGGGGACTTGCACATGCCGGTCTACACCTTCAGCGCCGTGCAGGCGAACGCCGTGCAGAACCAGGTGAGGCGATTCCTAAGCCCGTCGCTCCCGGATCGCCTTGCGTTTCAGCTTGAGCCGATGACGCTCTTTCAGGTTAGGGACGATCCGAAGAGCCACCACGGCGATCGGGGCGTGATTGAACGGTTCAGCGCCAAAGGTGTTCGGCTGTACTTCTTAAGCGAGGATGCCAAACGAGCGGTTCTCAGCAAACCTGAGAACCCATTCCATCAGGTGTTCATCGTTGATGGCGAGGTGAAGCTCGCTGGCGGGCGGCCCGCGATCTACTACATTCGGACGGTTCACGATGCCTTTGACCGTTCCGAACTTGGCTGAGAGTACACAAGCCGCTTGCCTGCCGCCCCCTTGATCGCGCTTAGCGTCCGTTCGCCATCCTTGGCTTTCCGAGAGTTCCAACGGAACTCGAACTCCCGCAGATAGCGCGGCAAATGCTTCTCGCTGACATGGTGGTAGGAGCCGATCAGGCCACGCTTTAGCAGCGAGTGGTAGGACTCGGCGAAGTTGGTATGCAGGATCACGGCGCGAACGTAGTGCTTGGAGTGATCGACGGCGTGGTGAGCCGCAAAGTGCTTATCCAAGCCCTCATAGCTCATGTGCGCGTCGGTAACGATGGTCGCGGACTTATCGACGATTGGCCGGGCGATCGTCTGTAGGGTCTGCTTTTTCGCGTTCGGGATCACGAAGGTCCGGGCCTCGCCCTCGCGGTCAACGAGCGTCATAACGGCGACCTTCTTGCCGGCCTTCGCGGTGCGCGCCTTGTGGCGGTTGTTGCTTGCCTTGCCGCCCACATACGTTTCGTCGATTTCGACCACGCCGCCGCCGGAGCCGAGCAGGGAACGCATTGGCTCGGCCTTCATGGCCTCGCGCACGCGATGGCACATGAACCAGGCGGCCTTGTAAGAGATACCCAACTCGCGCATGAGCTGGTTGGCGGAGACACCCTTGCGCGAGCTGCACATCATGTGGATCGCGTACAGCCACTTGTTGAGCGGGATATGCGAGTCCTCAAAGATGGTGCCGACGCGCACCGTGAATTGCTTACGGCAAGCGCCGCACTTCTTGAGGCCAAGGCGCTCGCGGCCCTTCTTGTCCTTCACGCCTTTGAGGACATACACGCGATCAACGGAGCCACAATGCGGACAAACCGGCCCTTCCGGCCACATCTGAGCTTCGATGAACTCAATGGCCGCAGCTTCGTCGGAGAAGTATCGGGCGAGTTGGATGGTGTTCATGGCGAGCATCCCAGTTGATGCCCGAAACCCTACCGGTAGCGGTTGGGTTTGTCAACGACATAATCGCCGTCGCCGCCTGCCGTGGGTGTGGCAGCGGTTCCTTTGGACGATGCGCCCCGTCTCCTTGAATTGGTTGCCGCCGCGCATCCTGAAGCGCGGGAGGAAGGTATCAAGCTGCATCTGCGGGGACACGAGAACGAGCCCGCGCGGGTAACTTGGGAGGAGGACGAGCCACACGAGGCGGGTCAGCCGCATGGGCACGTCCATTGGTGGGCGACGCTCAAGCCTGACGGCACGCTATTGGCGGAGCAGGAGGAGCCGTCCGAACTGGCGGAGTTCATCAATGAAATCCACATGCGCGTCGGGATTCCAAGACCGTGGGGATCGTATTTCATGGGGGTGGTCTCGCTGCTCTACGGTGTGGCGCTGATCGCCGGCGTGATCGTACTGCTGCCGTCGCTCGTAAAGGACTTCCTTGCGCTGCGTCTCGGCACGAACCTCAAACGCATGTGGCTGGACGCCCACAATGTCGTCGGAATTACAGCACTCCCTTTTCACATTGCGATGGCGATAACCGCGACCGCATTGAGCCTCAGCGGCGAACTCTGGTCCATGCAGGAAAGTGTTATTTTTGGCGGCAAGCAAGAAATCCTGAACGAACTCGATAACGAGCCGTTTAGAGCGCCAAAGCCGACCGGCGAGGCGGGTGCAATGATGGCTCCCTCACAGTTGCTTCAAAAACTCAAAGTGCAGGTGCCCGATTTCGAGCCCCGCTTCATGATCTTCAAGAATATCGGAGACAAAGCTGCTTCGGTGAGAGTCGCCGGAGCCGAACGTGGCTATGTCGGAGATTACCATCTTGGGGGCGTCATGCTCAGCGCCGTGACCGGCGAATTGCTCAAAGACCGCACACGTCCATCGCGTCAGGATCCGGATCGTCGAGCGTCAGAGACGTTCTACGGCCTGCACGCCGGGCAGTATGAAGGGGCGACGATTACGTGGGCATACTTCTTCCTGGGTTTCTCCGGTGCGTGGCTGTTCTATTCGGGCAACCTCCTTTGGATCGAGACGCGCCGCAAGAAGGCGCGCAAGGGCGGTGAGGTCAAGCAGTCCCGTTCCACACGCCTCCTGGGCAGCGCGACCGTCGGCGTGTGCCTCGGCTGTGTGGCGGGCATCTCGCTCACTATCGCCACGACCAAATGGCTGCATGGCCACGTCGCCGACCTCAATCACTGGCACGAGTATGTCTATTATGCGGTGTTTCTTAGCTCAGTCGCATGGGCATTCGCATGGGGTGCGGCGCGTTCGGCGGTGCATCTGCTGTGGCTGTGCGCCGCCGCGACGATGGCGATCCCGCTGACGACTTTGCTGGCGCTGTTGTTCCCCGCGCTTGGGATGTGGGCGCATGGCAGCACAGCAACCATCGGCGTCGATGTCGTCGCCTTCATCGGCGCGCTCTGCTTCGCCTGGATGGCCATCGCTACCACGCGCCGGATCAGGAACGGCCCCACCGATAGCATCTGGTCCATCCGCAAGGCCGACAAGGAATCGTCCTCCCCATTGCCATCGGCCGTCCCGGCGGAATGATGATGCACGGTTTGAGGCGCGGTGCTCACGCCGACTCATAGCGGGTAACGTATTCATAGTGCTCATCTTCATCTCGGCGGCCCGCCACAAATGGAAGATGATTATTTTGTAGAAGCCTATCCGGGGTGGCCGGTCACTCCGCCGCCTGCCTCGCCTTCGCGGCGGCGGCCGGATCGCCCCAGCCGGCGAACGCCTTGCACCCCTCGCCCACCGGCAGGATCGACGCCAGCACCGCTTCCGACACCTCCGGCCCCGCGAGGGTCTCCATCATCCACTGGCAAAGCAGTTGCGCCGCCAGGCAGCCGCCCGCGGTCGCGACATTGCCGTGGCGCACGAACGGCTCGTCCACCGGGCGCACGCCTGGATACTGCGCCAGCCGCTCCATATAGGTCGGGTAGGTCGTCGCGGTGCGGCCGGCGAGCAGGCCCTTGTGCGCGAGGATGACCGCGCCGGCGCACATCGAGCCGATCAGCTGGCGCCCTTCGTCCAGCACCAAGGCATCGAGGAACTCCTCGTCCTTGAGGCAATCCTCGATGCCGACGCCGCTCGCGACGATCACCGCATCGCTCCTCGCGGTCTCGTCGAGCCGCCCGTGCGTCGGGATTCTGAGCCCGGCGACCGAGGTGACGTGATCCGTCTTGCCGAGGATGCGCACCTGCCAATCGCGCGCGCCCGCCGTCCGGGCACGGTTCAGCAGGTCCCAAGGCATGAACACGTCGATGTCGGTGAAGCGATCGAAGCCGATGATGGAGATCTGCATGGCGCGTGGCCCCCCGCTCTAGGCGGCGTCCCCATCGGATCGTTGCAAGAAAGCCGACGCCGCGGCATGGCGGAGCGTAGCAGCGCCGCGCCTGTTTCGAAAGGAAAGCCGCTACCAGAGCACCGGAAATTCGGGGCGGGGGTCGGCGAGACTGCATTGGCTGGAAAGCCGGACGGCCGTTGCGGCGGTCAGGCCTTCGTCGCGCCGGTGAAGAAGCCCTCCAGCTCCGCGAAGCCGATGGCCTTTTCCGAAAACCGGAAGGTGCCTTGGGAGCGCATCTCCCGGGCCGCGTCCACGAACGCACCGAAAGCCAGGCGCGCCAAGGCCGAGCCGACGCTGACGCGCTTGACGCCGGCATCCGCGAGCTCGGCCAGGCTGAAGGTTGTTCCCGGCATTCCCATGATGACGTTGACCGGCTTGGTCACCGCCTCGCATACGCGCCGGATCACGTCGAGGTCTCTAAGTCCCGGCGCGTAGAGCACGTCGGTCCCGGCCTTCTCGAAGGCTTGGAGCCGCCTGATCGTGTCGTCGAGATCCTTGCGTCCCCACAGGAAATTCTCGCAGCGCGCCGTCAATACGAAATCGTGGCGAAGCGACCGGCGCGCCTGCGCGGCCGCCTCGACGCGCTCCACCGCAAGGCTGAAATCGTAGATCGGCCGGCTCCGGTCGCCGGTGTGATCTTCGATGGAGCACCCGGCGAGACCGATGCCGGCAGCGGCGATGACCGTCTCCGCCGCACTCTCCGGGCTGTCGCCGAAGCCCTTTTCGAGATCGGCCGAGACCGGGAGCGGCGTCGCCTCAACGATCGCCCGGCAATGGCCGAGCGTCTGTTCGCGCGAGGCAAAGCCCTCCGCCATCCCGAGCGAGAACGCCATGCCGGCGCTGGTCGTCGCGAGCGCCGGGAAACCCAGGACCGCGAGAATGCGCGCCGTGCCGACATCCCAGGGATTGGGAATGATGAAGGTCCCTGGCTTGTCGTGCAACTCCCGGAACAGCGTGCGCTTGTCCGCCATCGCTTCCCACCTCTGCGTTGATTCGCCAGTGGGAAGCATTGCACAGCAGAAAGAACGAATAAAGAACGAATCTCGTGCGAGCAAATACGGCACTTCCGCCTTCTCGTCGCGGCCCAAGCGAGTCCGCGTTTCGTCATCGTCCTGACGCCGTTCCGACGTGGTGCGGCGACACCTTTTGGCTGCGCGGGGCGGCGGCGCCCCGCATCACATTGTGCGGACCAGGGGGATGTCGTCATGCGGATGCTCCGGCATGGTGTTGCGGCTATCATGCTTCTTTCCATCCCGGTCGTGCCGGCGCTCGGCGCGGCGGAAACCGGAGCCGGCGCGGTGGCCTGGGAAAAGCAGCTCGCCCACGAGGCGCCGCTCGTCATCGGCCATCGCGGCGCCAGCGGCTACCGGCCGGAGCACACGCTGGCGTCCTACGAGCTCGCCATCGAGATGGGCGCGGACTTCATTGAGCCCGACCTGGTCTCGACCAAGGACGGCGTGCTGGTCGCGCGCCACGAGAACGAGCTCGGCATGACGACCGACGTGGCCGAGAAGTTCCCCGACCGCAAGACCAAGAAGACGATCGACGGCGCGGAGATCGAAGGCTGGTTCAGCGAGGACTTCACGTTGGCCGAGATCAAGACCCTGCGCGCCAAGCAGAGCCGCGCCGGCCGCACCACCGGCTGGGACGGCCTTTACGAAATCCCGACCTTCGTCGAGGTCATCCAGCTCGCCCAGCGCAAGAGCGCCGAGAAGGGCCGCGTCATCGGCATCTATCCCGAGACCAAGCACCCCAGCTACTTCGATTCGATCGGCCTGTCGCTCGAGGAGCCGCTGGTCGCGACGCTCACCCAGTTCGGCTACACGACCAAGCAGAGCCCGGTCTTCCTACAGTCGTTCGAGACCCAGAACCTGAAGGACCTTCGAGGGATGACCGGGGTGCGGCTGGTCCAGCTCTTCGACGAGTTCCACGTGCGGCCCTACGACTTCGTCGCGAAGAACGACCCGCGCACCTATCGGGATCTGATGACGCCGGCGGAGCTCGCGAACATCGCGCGCTATGCCGACGGCATCGGGCCATGGAAGCGCACCATCGTGCTCGAGAAGGACGACGGCACGCTGCAGTCCGCGAACTCGCTGATCGACGACGCGCACAAGGCGGGCCTCTTCGTGCACGCCTACACCTTCCGCGACGAGCCGGAGACGCTTGCCGTCGATTACGGCAATGACGCGAGCCGCGAGTACGAGCACTTCTTCGCGCTCGGGCTCGACGGCGTGTTCACCGATTTCCCGGACACCGCGGTGCGCGCGCGGGACCGCGTGATGCGTTGATCGAAGGGAAAGCGAGGCCCGGCCGGGATCGCCGATCGTTGCGGCGGGATCTTTTCTAGGCCGCCGCTTCTGGAACGCCGTGCGATTTGGTGCGGTGAGCCTTGCGCCGCGCGATGCCGGCCAGCACGTTCCTGACCTGATCGATCGACGCCGGCAGCGTGAGGCAATCGGAGAAGCCGGCCTCGACGGCCTGGGGCCGCTGCATCTCGTGCGTGGTGAGCGCGAGGAACGCAGTGCCGTGATCGCGCACCCGCGGGTGATTGATCAGATCATTGACCTGGTTCGAGGCCCTGACCCGCGGATCGTCGGTGCAGACGATGACGAGGTCCGGCGGATTATCGGCGGCCTGACCGAGGCTGTAGAGGCCCTCCGTCTCCCTCACCCCGTAGCCTTCCCGCTCCAGGATGGTGCGGTAGAACTCGCGGAGCGGCCAATGGGGGATGGCGAGCAGGGCGCGGGGCATCTTGGAACGCGTGGCGAGCCTTGGCATGAACGCTCTGATCCTCACGCCTTGAGCCGATCGACCAAGCCGTGGGAGAGCGTTGCCGCCTCGGTGCAGGTGTCGGCCACCGCGCGGAGCTGACGGCCGAGCGCAAGCGCGTCGTGGCCGCTCGTTGTGCCGCCGTGCTCGACCGCGAACGCCGCGAGCTCGAGCGCGAGCCGCGCGCGGCGATCCACCGCCAGGCCGGAGACCGCGCGGGCCTCCGCCGCGATGATCGTGGCCGTGGTCTCCAAGCCGGCTTCTTCGGCCAGGTCGCTGTCGATTTGGGTCAAGGGTTTCTCGGTCATGATTGAATGCGCGTGGCGGCGCGACGCAGGGCGTCGACCGGTGCGCATTCTGCATTTCAATCCTTAGCGGAAGGTTACGTTAAGACACGGAGTCGGTTAATTTTTTGGGTCAATGACACAAATGTTTCCATTACCCCCAGGACCAGAACTCCCCGGCCTCCTTCATGTAGAAGCGCGCCAACACCATCTTGTGGATTTCAGAGGCGCCGTCCACAAGCCGTGCCTGGGGCGCGTAGCGATACATCCACTCGAGCAGCGTGTCCTTGGAATAGCCGCGCGCGCCGCAGAGCTGGAGCGAGGTGGCGACCACCTTGTTCAGGGTCTCCGCCGCATGGTTCTTGGCAATCGAGATTTCCTTGCGCGCCTTGTCGCCCTGGTCGAGCTTCCAGGCGGCGTGCATGACGAGGAGCCGCCCGATCTGGACGTCGGCCGCGGCCTGCCCGAGCATCCACTGCACGCCCTCATGCTCCGCGAGCAGCGTACCGAAAGAGCGCCGCTCGCCGACATAGGCGCGGGCGATCGACATGGCGCGCTGCGTCAGGCCGAGCCAGCGCATGCAATGGGTCAGCCGCGCCGGCCCGAGCCGGATCTGGGTCGCCCGCAAGCCATCGCCGATCTCCATGAGGACGTTCTCGTCGGCGATTTCGAGACCGTCGAAGCGCAGCTCGCAATGGCCGCCATGCTCCTCCGGTCCCATGATCGGCACCTTGCGGACGATCTCCCAGCCGGGCTGGTCCTTGTGGAAGAGGAACGCGCTGAGGCCGCGCCTCGGATCGTCCGAGGTGCGCGCAATCAGGATGAAGTGGCTCGCCGCGCCGGCCCCGGTGATGAACCATTTGTGCCCTTTGATCACCCACTTGGTACCCTTCTTTTCGGCGCGGGTGAGCATCATGCCGGCGGGGTCCGAGCCTGAGCCCGGGTGTGGCTCGGTCATCACGAAGGCCGAGCGCACCGTGCCGTCGACGACCGGCTGCAGCCAGCGCTCCTTCTGCGCCTCGGTCGCGACCTGTTCGAGCAGGCGCATATTGCCGTCGTCGGGCGCCGCGCAATTGAAGGTGGCGGGGCCGAAAATGCCGAAGTTGGCGGCCTCGTAGAACGCCGCCTGCCCCACCATGCTGAGCCCCTGCCCGCCGCGCGCCTTCGGCATCTGCGGCGCCCAGAGGCCGGCCGCCTTGGCCTTGGCGCGCATCTCCGCGAGCAGCGGGAAGCTGATGTTCTCGTGCTCGGGATCGAAACTGTCCGGCGAGGCTTCGAGCGGGATCAGATGCTCGGCCACGAACGCCTGGACGCGCCGGCGGTAGTCGTCGATTTCGGGCGACAGCGTGAAATCCATCGTGCCTGGGTTCCCCTTGGTGAGATTGCGCCGTCTGGGCTTGCGGCGGTTGATAAGGGCGGCGGGCGCGTGCCGGGATCAAGCCGGACGCGGGACCGAAGGTATGCCGGGCGGCATCCGTTAACGCAACCTTAGCCGACTCGGAACCATGCTGCGAGCCGATCGGCCGACTATCAACGGAGCGTGCGCGATGGCCCGAACCACCCGCGTTCTGATCGCGGACAACAGCCTGGCGGCCCTGAACGAGATGGCCCCGCAGCTCCGCGCCGGCGGCTGCCTTGCGCTGATCGAAATGTCCGCGGCGCGCATCAGGGAGCGCGCCAGGGTCGATCGCCCCGACGTCGCGATCCTGGGGCCCGGCTTCCCGCCCGACGAGCTGGCTGCCGCCGCGGAGGAGTTGCGGCTCGATCCCGTGACCCATCGCATCCCGTTGCTTCTTGCCGGCCGAAACATCCACGCCGCCGATATCGGCGAAGCGCTGCAAGGCAGGATCGACGGCCTGCTAGAGCTGCCGATCCTGCTGGATGAGCTGCACGCCAAGCTGGCGGCGGCGGCTCGCCTCAAGGTCATGCGCGCCGAGCTGCTGCGCCGCAAGGTGACCTATGGCCGCTACGGCATCGACGGCTTCGCCGCGCTCGCCCTGCCGAAGAAGCAGCGCGGCCTGCGCGTGTTGCTGGTCCGTCCCGACGATCTCGACGGCGCGGAGGCGGCGACACCGAAGAACCTTTCGGCGGCGCTCGACAAGGCCGAGACCATCGAAGTGTCTCACGCGATCGGCGCGCTGCTCGAAGGCCATCACGACGCGGTGGTGATCGTCGGCACCGCGGCCGGGGACGCCACGCTCGAGCTGTGCGCCGATATTCGCCGGCATTCCTCCCTGTTCGACCTGCCGATCGTCTATCTGGAACCGGACGCAGGCGACGGCTCGCGCGCCCGCGCCTTCATTCATGGGGCGAGCGACGTCATCGTCGCCCCGTTCGAGCCGGCCTCGATCCGGCGCTCGCTCGATCTCTCGATGCGCCAGGCCATGATGCGCGAGGGCCTGCGTGCGGCCTATCAGGGCGATGCGCATCCTGAGACCAACGACCCGAACACCGGCCTGTTCAGCCTCGAATTCCTGCACAAGCATCTCGATCTCCTCATCGAAGACGCGTCGCGCTGGACTCTGAGCCTTTCCGTGATCACCTGCATCGTGCCCGGGCTCGTGGCCGTAAGGCACGATATGGGGCGGCGCGCCGGTGCCGCGCTGCAGCGCACGCTGGCCGACCTGATCTCGCGCCTGATCCGCGGCGAGGATTTGTGCGCCTGCCTCGGCGATCATTCGTTCTGCATCGTTACGCCCGAGAACCCGCTCCAGGCGACCGCCTCGATCATGGACCGTCTGCGCGGGGTGATCGGCCACACCGAGTTCAGCGTGCTGGAGGTGGCCTGTCCCATCAAGCTGCACGCCGAGCTGGGCTGCGCGGAGTTCAGGCCCGGCGACACGGTGGAATCGCTGCTGGCCCGGGCGCAGGACATGGCACTGCGCGTCGCCGCATAGCACCGCGCGGTAGCTGCGAGGCCCGATCTCTCTTTCTTGTAGTGCGTCGTTTTGCTCTCATGCTTCGACAGGCTCAGCATGAGGGCTTTAATCTTCGACCTCATCCTGAGCTTGTCGAAGGATGAGACCGCCGCACTGATCCATTACCCTTGTTCCAGAGGTGTCGCCAACGCGTCCCGGAGGTGCTAACCTTCCGGTCATGCGCGTCGACATCATCTCCGACACGATCTGCCCGTGGTGCTACATCGGCAAGCGGCGCTTCGAGCGCGCGCTCAAGTCGTTCGGCGACGAAGAGCCGGTTGAGATCGTGTGGTGGCCGTTCCAGCTCAACCCCACCATGCCGGCTGAGGGCATGGAGCGCCGCGCCTATATGACCGAGAAGTTCGGCTCGCCCGAGCGGGCGGCCGAGATCTACCGCCAGGTCGAGGCCGCCGGCCGCGGTGAGGACATCCCCTTCGCCTTCGATCGGATCGCGGTCACGCCGAACACGCTGAACTCGCACCGGCTGATCGCGTTCGCCGGCGAGCACGGCAAGCAGGATGCCGTGGTCGAGGTGCTGTTCCGCCGCTATTTCGAGGAAGGCGGCAATATCGGCGATACCGAGGTGCTGGTCGAGGCCGCTTCCGCAGCCGGCCTGCCGGTACAGGAAGTCCGTGCCCTGCTCGAGGGCGATGCGGGCCGCGACGAAGTGGCCAGGAGCGATGTCGCGGCGCGCCAGCTCGGCATCAACGGCGTGCCGTGTTTCATCGTGAACGGGCGCTACGCGGTTTCCGGCGCGCAGGACCCCGAGGTGTTCCTGCGCGTCTTTGGTCTTGCCGGCAGCCAGACCGAAAGCGCGGCGGACTAGCGGTCGGTTTCCTGGGGCGGCCCGCCGCCGCCATTACCCTCTTCCGCGCCGCCCTCGCCGCCCCCTGAATCGAATATCGAGAACAGGTTTCTCAGGAAGCCTGGCGCAAGCGCGGCAAGCGGGTTCACCGTCAGCGTCGGCGCTTCGAGCGGCCCGCGCACGGTATAGGTGGCCGCGAACACGCCGCCGCCCTCCTCGCCTCCGCTCAGGATGTCTCCGAGCAGCGGGATCGAGGCGAACGCGCTGTTGACCGCGTAGACCGGGATGATGGTGCCGCGCAGGTTGGTTTCCTCGCTCGACAGATTGACCGTTCCGCTTGCCGTGACGCCGAGCGAGCTGCCGGACGTCTTGGCGTCCTTGATGGTGAGCAGGTCGCCGAAGATGGTGAACGGCATGTAGAACTGGTCGAAGGCGATGCCGTCGCCGGCCAGCACGTCGCCGATGCCGGTGACCGAAGCGAACGCCAGCAGTTCGGCGAGCGTCGGCGCGTCTCTCACCTTGTAGTCGTCGATCCGGACGAAGCCTTCGACCGGCTCTCCCTTGACCTGATCGAAAATGCTCGCCTCGAGATAGAGCTTCCCGCCGATTGCGTTGTCGTAGATGTCGAAGGCGCGCGCCACCGAGCCGGCATCGTCGGACTGAACGACCAGCCGCCTGCCGCCTTGGGCTTCCGGCTCGAGCCTCAGCCTGACCGCTTCCCCGCTGGCGAGCACGCCCTCCAGGAAGGCGGTCTGCAGGCCGTCATCATGGAAGGTGACGCGCGCGCGCGCGTCGGTGATCTGCTGATCGGCGCGCGTGATCAGGCGCTTCACATCGACATCGAGCACGAGATCGGGAACCGGGCCCTCCCGCTCCCGCATCAGGTCGCGTAAGTAGGGCCTGACGTCGAGGCTCTCGCCGCCGACCGAGACGCGCAACGTGGCGTCCTGCCCGCTCGGCGGGACGATGCGCGCGGTCGCCTCGGTCTGGCCGAACAGCATCCGCGTGATCTCGACCCTCTCTATCCCGCCGAGCGAGGCGTCGAGCGTCGCGTTGCCCTCGAAGCGCGCGTCTCTCGCCTGTAGGGTGAAGTTGCGCACCACGACCCCGCCGTCCTCCGGCAGCGCAAGATCGAGCGCGAGGTCGGCGGGCTCGTTCTCGGGCTTCGACCAGTAGAGCTCCGGGATGTCGATCCTGGCGTCGCGCAGATCGAGCACCGCATCCGCTTCGCGGCGCGCCGAATCGGTCTCGGTATAGCGGACCACGGTCGGCAACGGCCCCTGAAGATAGGGCGAGAGGTCGATGCCGAGCTGCCTGCGGGCGGCTTCGTCGAGGTTAAGCGACACCTCGTACTGGCTGGCGAAGGCGGCGTTCGCCCGGAAGTTCTCGCGCCACACGATCTTGGTCGGCACGCCTTCGAGCTTCAGCGTGCCGCTGGCGTCCATGCCCTTCGAGGAATCGACCGTGACCTTGAGCGCGCCGTCGCTCGCCTGGAACGTCGAGAACAGGCCGTCCACGGCAAGCGCGTCGATCGTGGCGGTCGAGTTGATCGAGACGTCTTCGGCTTTCAGCGTCTTCAGCATGAGGAGCTGGACGCCGACATCGGCCGCGGCGCTGCCGCTGACCTGGCTAGGCTTCAGCCCGACCTTGTCGGCGTAGCGCAGCCGCGGCGCGTTCAGCATTTCGAGCGCTTCGCGCATGCCGCCTTCCAGGCGCACCAGCACGGTCATCGACGGCTTGGTGCTGGTCAGGTCGCGCATCTCCGCCCTGCCCTGCGTCGCCCGGATGCCGTTCGCGACGCCGTCCCGCATCTCGACGGTCATGGTGAGCCCGTCGGTGTGGCCCTCGCCGTTCACGCCGGCGACCTTGGGCAGGGAATCGAGATAGTTCATCGTCGCGTTCTCGAACGCGAAGTCCAGCGAGAGCTCGCCGGGCTTGATCTGGCTGAGCGCCTCTTCCGTCAGCCGGCCCGGCCCGATGTCCACCTCGGCGGTGATCCGGCGCATGGTGCCGACGCTGACGTTCGAGGTGATCCAGTCGCGCCCGTCGGCGGCGATGTTGACCGGCCAGTAGCGGCCGAGCTCATCGAACGGAAGCTCCAGGAGGACGAGCTCGCCGTTCATGCTCGCGCCCTCCGGCGCGTCCCTGAGCAGGCCGGCGAAGGTCAGGGTCGGCCCGCCGAAGTCCACGAACAGGTCGTCGATGCGCAGGCTCTCCAGGTTCTCGTCGATGGCGCCGCGCGTCTGGAGGATCGCCACGTCGAGCGTATCGGCGGTGACGCCGGGGATGGCGAGCGTGCCCGCGCCGCCCGACAGCTCGAACGCGGCGCGGCCGATGCGGCCCGCGCTGTCGAGCGCGACGTCGATCTCGCCGGTCAGCGGCAGGTCGACCGATTTGAAGCCGTCGAGCTGCGGGAGCACCTTGGCGAGCCGCGACGGCCACACGTCGACGAAGCGGAGATGGGTTTGGATGACCTCGCTGTCGCGGTCGAAGATGGCTTCGCCTGAGACCGGCACCTCGATGTCGCCGATGCGGGCGAGCAGGTCGAGCTGCCCGGCCAGCCCGCGCGGATCGCGGCTCAGCACGACGTTTGCTTTCGGTGCCTGAAGGATCAGCCCGAGGCTCTCGTCTTCGAGCGTGATGTCGGCATCGACCACGCTGACCTCGCGCAGGAGCCCGAGCGGCTTACGCGGATCGCGCGGCGAGATGACGCCCTCGAGGAGGTTGGAGAAAACGGGATCGCTCGGCCCCGTGGCCTTGGCCTCGCCGAAGCCGAAGCTGATGGTGCCGTCGCGGGCGCGGTGCAGGAAGACCTGCGGCCTGAGCACCTCGATGACGGTCGGCGAAACCCTGCCGCGCAGCAATTGCAGCCCGCTCAGGCCGAACGACAGCTCCGGCACGCTGCCGACCACGGCGCCCTGCTCGTCCCGCACCTTGACGTCGCGCGCGACGATATCGAGCGTGCGCTCGAAGCCCGCCCAGGTGAGGATCGTATCCGAGAACTCGACCCGATAGGACAGGTCCTCCGCCACGAAGGCCTCTTCGATATAGGGCGAGAGGAAGCCGAGCGAGATCGGGCCGGCCGAGAGCCGCCAGGCCAGTACCGCAAAGACGATCGCCAGGCTGCCGAACAGCGCGGCCACCACCTGGAGTGCCAGCTTGATTGCCCTTTTCATGGGGGGACGGCTATGGTGCGGCTGCCGCCGTCAGAAGCCTGCGGAATGGCGCGGCTCGGGCATGTCCTCAGGCCTTCGAATGTCGCTCCTGCCTTTCATATCAGATATGGCGAAGCTGCCGAAGCCGGCCGATGCGGTCGCTGCCGCGCAAGGCATCGAGGCGTGGACCGCACGGGTTGCCAATAGCAATAACGAAACGGGCGGCGGGGTTCCGGCGTTCGCCGCCCAGATGGTGCGCGATCCGGCGGGCCGGGCCCTGCTTTCGGCGATCTTCGGCAACTCGTCCTTTCTGGGCCAGGCGGTGCTCCTGGAGCCTGCTTTGCTGCGCGCCGCGGCGACGGAGGGACTCGCGGTCAGCTTCGATCGCCTGATCGACAGGCTGATCGACCCGGCGCTGCCGGCCGAGCCGCGCCCGCAGGTGCTCTCCACGCTGCGCATCGCCCGGCGCCAGGCGGCGCTCCTCATCGCGCTGGGCGACCTGAGCGGCGCCTGGCCGCTCGAGCGCGTCACGGCCGCCCTCTCCGGCTTCGCCGACGCGGCGATCAATGCCGCGCTCGCGCATCTGCTGCGGCGCGCCGCGGCGGCGGGGCAGTTGGCGCCGCTCGACCCGGATCATCCGCTTCACGAGTGCGGCGTCGCCGTCATCGGCATGGGCAAGCTCGGTGCGCGCGAGCTCAATTATTCGAGCGATGTGGACCTGATCGTGCTGTTCGACCCCGAGCGCCTGCCGGCCGCGGCCACGCTCGATGTCGGCAAGGAGATGCAGCGGATCACGCGTCAACTGGTTACCCTGCTCAGCGATCGTACCCGCGACGGCTATGTGCTGCGGGTCGATCTCAGGCTCCGCCCCGACCCCGGCTCGACGCCGCTCGCCATCTCGATCGGCGCGGCCGAAGCCTACTACGAAAGCCTCGGGCAGAACTGGGAGCGCGCCGCCATGATCAAGGCGCGGCCGGTCGCGGGCGACCTCGAGGTCGGGCATGACTTCATCACGCGGTTGCGGCCGTTCGTCTGGCGCAAGAATCTCGATTTCGCCGCGATCCAGGATATCCACTCCATCAAGCGCCAGATCAACGCCCACAAGGGCCATCATGTCGTCGCCCTGCACGGGCACGACATCAAGGTCGGCCGGGGCGGCATCCGCGAGATCGAATTCTATGCGCAGACCCAGCAGCTCATCTGGGGAGGCCGGCTGCCCGAGGTGCGCGTGGCGGCGACCTGCCCGGCGCTGCGCGCGCTCGCCACGGCCGGCCGCACCGAGCGCGCGGCTGCCGAGACGCTGATCTCGGCCTATGCCTTCCTGCGCCGCCTCGAACACCGTCTACAGATGGTGGCTGACGAGCAGCGCCACAACCTGCCCTCGGATGATGCGGGTTTCGCGCGGATCGCCACCTTCATGGGCTATGCCGACCCGGCCGGCTTCGGCGACGATCTGAAGGGGCACCTGGAGCGGGTCGAGCAGCACTATGCCGAGCTGTTCGAGGATGCGCCGGCGCTCGGCTCGGGGGAAGGCAATCTGGTCTTCACCGGCACCGAGGACGACCCCGACACGCTGCGGACCCTGGCCTCGCTCGGCTTTCGGGAACCCGCGCCGATCGCCGCCTGCATCCGCGGCTGGCACCATGGCCGCATTCGGGCGACGCGCTCGACCCGCGCGCGCGAGATTCTGACCGAACTGATGCCGGCGCTCCTGAAGGCGCTCGGCGCGACGGCCAACCCGGACGCCGCGTTCATGAAGTTCAACGAGTTCCTGTCGAACCTGCCGTCCGGCGTGCAGCTCTTTTCGCTGTTCTACTCGAACCCGGAGCTGCTCGATCAGGTCGCCGATGTCATGGGCAGCGCGCCTCGGCTCGCCGAGCAGCTCAGCCGGCGCCCCAGCCTGCTCGAAGGCGTCCTTACCGGCGACTACGACACGCCGCTGCCCGGCCGCGACGCCATGATCGGCGAGCTGGAGCAGCTTCTCCGCAACGTGCAGGATTTCCAGGACACGCTCGATGCCGTGAGGCGCTTCGTCCACGACCGGCAATTCCAGGTCGGCGTGCAGCTCCTGCGCTCGCGTGTCGACGGCGACACCGCGACCGCCAATCTCAGCGACCTTGCCGATACCGCGCTCCTGGTGCTGCTGCCGCGTGTCGAGGCCGAATTCAGGCGCGCTCACGGGCGCGTGCCGGGCGGCGGTTTTGCCGTGATCGCGTTAGGCAAGCTCGGCTCGCGCGAGCTCACCTTCGAATCCGATCTCGACCTCGTGTTCGTCTACGACACGCCGCGGGGCCTCGACGCCGTATCGGACGGCGAGCGCCCCCTCGCGGCGAGCCAATACTACGCCCGGCTGGGCCAGCGCCTGGTCGGCGCGCTCACGGCGCTGACGCCCGAGGGCCGTCTGTTCGAGGTCGACACCCGGCTCAGGCCGTCGGGCAATGCCGGGCCGTTCTCCTCCGAGATCGGCGCGTTCCTGCGCTACCACATGGAGTCCGCCTGGACCTTCGAGCACATGGCGCTGACCCGGGCGCGGCTGCTGGCGGCGCCGCGCGCGCTGGCACGCCGGCTCGAAGACGGGATCCGCGCCGTGCTGAGCCGCGAACGCGATCCCGACCGGCTGGTCATCGATGTCGCCGAGATGCGCCACCGCATTGACGCCGAACGGCATACGGACAACCCCTGGAGGCTGAAATATTGCCGCGGCGGCCAGCTCGACCTCGAATTCATCGCGCAATACCTGCAGCTCCGCGAGGCATCACGGCACCCGGAGGTTCTGGCGCTGTCGGCGGCCGGCGCGTTCGGGCGGCTCGCGGCGGCCCACATCATCAGGGCGGGAGAGGCGCAGGCGCTCGAGGGGATCGCGCACTTCTACCGCGTCCTGCAAGTCCTGCTTCGCCTCACCGTCGGCACTGCGCGCGACGAGTTGAGCTTTCCCCCGGGGGTCGAGGAGGTGCTGACGCGCTCGACCGGCATGTCCGATTTCGGCGCGGTCAAGCGCCGGCTGTTCGACGCCGAGGCTTATGTGCGCGCCTGCTTTGAGCGTAATATCGAACGCCCGGCGGCCGAGGCCCGGCAGCGTCTCGATGCAGCGGAACGACAGAACAGGGAGAGTAGCGGATGAGCAAGGCGCTCAAGGAAGGCGACAAGGCGCCGGATTTCAATGCGCCGACCGATGGCGGCGGCAAACTGAAGCTATCGAGCCTCAAGGGCCGCAAGGTCGTGCTCTACTTCTACCCGAAGGACGATACGCCGGGCTGCACCGCCGAGGCATGCGGCTTTCGCGACAACCTGAAGGCGTTCACCAAGGCCGATGCGGAGATCATCGGCGTGTCGCGCGACAGCGAGGCGAAGCACGACAAGTTCAAGGAGAAGTACGATCTGCCGTTCACGCTGGTCTCGGACGCCGACGGCAAGATCTGCGAGGCCTACGGCACCTGGATCGAGAAGAGCATGTACGGCCGCAAATACATGGGCATCGATCGCGCCACCTTCCTGATCGACGAGAAGGGCGTGGTGCGCAAGATTTGGCGCAAGGTCAAGGTGACCGGCCATGTCGAGGAGGTGCTTGCGGCGTCCAAGGAGCTTTGACCCTGCCCGCCTCGCTTGCCGATGCCGCGCGGCTGGTGCTGCTGAGCGCCGCGCCGGAGCAGAAGCGCGCGCTCACGCAGCGTTTCGCCGAGGCGTGGCGTTCGGGCGAAATCGGCCGGGTCGGCTCGGCCGCGATGCCCGATCGACCGGCGCGGCCCGAGGCGCCGGCCTTGCTGCCGCCGCGCGAGATGCCGCGCCGCCGCCGGAACGGGCTCAAGGGGCGTATCGCGCTGCTGCACGCGGTCGCCCATATCGAGCTCAACGCGATCGACCTCGCATGGGACATCATCGGCCGCTTCACCAACGAAGCTCTGCCGCGCGCCTTCTACGACGATTGGGTCGCGGTGGCCGCCGACGAGGCGCGCCATTTCGGCCTGCTGTCAGGCCGTCTCGGCGCGCTCGGCGCCGCCTATGGCGATCTGCCGGCGCATGACGGCCTGTGGCGCTCGGCGCAGCAAACCGCGCACGACCTCTTGGCGCGCCTCGCGGTAGTGCCGCTCCTGCTCGAAGCCCGCGGCCTCGACGTGACGCCCGGCATGGCGGCATCGCTGCGCGCGGCCGGCGATGTGGAGAGCGCCGCCGTGCTCGATGTCATCTACGCTGAGGAGATCGGCCACGTCGCCGCCGGGCGGCGCTGGTTCGAGGCGCTCTGCACCGCGCGCGGCCTCGATCCCGAAGCAACGTTCCGCGATCTCGTGCGCCGCCATCATGGTGCACCGCCGAAACCGCCGTTCAATCGCGAGGCCCGCGCGCGGGCCGGGCTCGCTTCCACCTTCTACGAACACGACGCGGCGTGATTGCCTGAGCCTGCCCCGAGGCGCTAGCTTGCATGGCCAAGCCGCGGGCGAAGCGGCGCGCCATGCAACGAGGGGCACCATGCGCTATCCACGTCTTTTCTCGGAATGGAAGATTCGGAACGCCACGATCAAGAACCGGGTGGTGTTTCCGCCGACTTGCCCGAGCTGGGTGACCGACCCGTGGAACGGCGTCTTCTTCGACATGGCGACGCACTACTATGCCGAGCGCGCCAAGGGCGGCGTCGGCCTCATCATCATCGGCGGCACGCACGTCCATCCGTCGTCGCTCAGCGCGCCGCTGCTCATGCCGCAGCTCTACGACGACCGCAACATCAAGCCGCTCTCGGAGATCGCCAAGGCGGTGCATGCCGAGGGCTGCAAGCTCGGCATCCAGCTCTGGCACTCGGGCGTGCGCGGCTTCCCCTCCTTCAAGCAGGCGCCGCATCACGACTACAACGCCACCTGGTACACCCTGTCGCCGTCCCAGGTGCCGCTCGGCGAGTTCCCCGGCGCCTCGACGCCGAAGGCGATGGAGGAGGAGGAGATCGAGGAGATCCTGCAAGCCTATGGCGACGCCGGCCGGCGCGCGATCGAGGCCGGGCTCGACGGCGTCGAGCTGCATCTCTCCCACGGCTACCTGCCCTGGCAGTTCCTTTCGCCGCTCTACAACAAGCGCACCGATCGCTGGGGCGGCTCCTACGAGAATCGCCTGCGCTTTCCGATCGAGGCGCTGAAGCGCATCAGGAAGGGAATCGGCGACGGGCCCTGGCTCGGCTTCCGCATCAACTCGACCTCGTTCTGGCCGGGTGATTTGGAGATCGACGACATCAGGAAGATCGTGCCCGACATCCAGAAGGCGGCGGACACCGACTACGTCAACGTCTCGGCCGGCGTGCATCACAGCTTCATTCACACGCCGATGGAGTTCCAGGGCGGCTGGGAGCGCGGCTATGCCCGCAAGATCCGCGAGGTCTCGATCAAGCCGGTGCTCGCGGTCGGCCGCATCACCTCGCCCGACGTGGCCGAATCGCTGCTCGAGGCCGGCGATGCCGATGCGATCTGCCTCGCGCGCCAGCTCTTCACCGATCCCTTCTGGGCCAAGAAGGCGCAGGAAGGAAAGGCCGACGACATCCGCGCCTGCGTCGCCGCCAATTTCTGCTGGAAGAGCGTGAGCCTCGGCGGGCGCGTGCAGTGCGTCTACAACCCGACGGTCGGGCGCGAGGGGCAGTGGGGCGAGGGCAAGCTGATCAAGGCGCCCAAGCCCAAGACCGTGCTCGTCATCGGCGGCGGCCCGGCCGGGCTCGAATTCTCCCGCATCGCCGCGGCGCGCGGCCACAAGGTCGTGGTGCTGGAGCGCGAATCGCAGACCGGCGGCCATGTCCGCCTCCAATCATTGCTGCCGAGCCGCGCCGAGTTCGGCGACATCGCGCGCTGGCTCGCCGACCAGGCGCACAAGAACGGCGCCGAGATCAGGACCGACAGCCCGGTGAGCGAGGACGGCCTCGATGCCCTGCTCGCCGCCGAGAAGCCCGACCATGTGGTGATCGCGACCGGCTCGTCGGTCTGCGTCGACGGCTTCCAGGGCTGGACCGCCGAGCCGGTCGCCGGCTGGGACAGCGGCAACTGCATCGGCTGGGATGAGGTGGTGACCGCGCGCCAGCGCGCCGCCGGCGTCTCCTTCCCCGGCCATGTCGTGGTGCTCGACGACATGTGCGACGTGGTCGCGCCGCTCACCGCGGTCGCCATGACCGAGGCCGGCGCCGCCTCGGTCACGCTGGTCACGCGCTGGCCGATGGTCGGCATGGAGACCATGCTCGACGTCTATTTCGACTGGATCATGCCGAAGCTCTACAAGGCCGGCGTCAAGATCATGGTCGATCACTTCCCGCGCAAGGTCGAGGAGGACAGGCTTACCCTCTTCAACGTCCACCACGAGGAGTCCGAGACCGTGCTGCCCGCCGACTGGATCGTGATGGCGACCGGCCGGCGCTCCGAGGATTCGCTCTATCACGCGCTCAAGGCCAAGGGCGTCCCGGTCGAGGCGATCGGCGACGCCGTCGCGCCCCGCTACACCTACGAAGCGGTCTACGAGGGCCACCGCGCCGGACGGAGGATTTGAAGCCGGCGTGTTGGTTGGACGGGTTGTCGCATACCCTCTCATGCGTCATTGCCGGGCTTGACCCGGCAATCCAGCTTCCGTCCCAAAGTTTATCGTGGAAGCCTGGATGCGCGGATCAAGTCCGCGCATGACGATTTGAGTGGATGCCCCGCCTGCGCGGGGCATGACGAGGAAAAAAGCGCCGGGCGCCCCTACGCCTTCGCCTCGCTCGTCTCGCCGATCACGCCCACCCGGTGGGCGAGCGAGGCGGCCATGAAGCGGTCGAGGTCGCCGTCGAGCACAGCCGAGGGGTTGGTGCTCTCGACGCCGGTGCGCAAATCCTTGACGAGCTGGTAGGGCTGCAGGACGTAGGAGCGGATCTGGTGCCCCCAGCCAATGTCGGACTTCTGCGCGTTGATCGCCTGCGCCGCCTCCTCGCGCTTCTGTAGTTCCAATTCGTAGAGCCGGGCGCGCAGCATGGCCATGGCGGCGGCGCGGTTCTTGTGCTGCGAGCGCTCGTTCTGGCATTGCACGACGATGCCGGTCGGCTCGTGGACGATGCGCACCGCGCTGTCGGTGCGGTTGACGTGCTGGCCGCCGGCACCGGAGGCGCGATAGGTGTCGATGCGCAGATCCTTGTCCAGGATTTCGATCTCGATGGTGTCGTCGATCACGGGAAAGACCCAGACCGAGGCGAAGCTGGTGTGCCGCCGCGCGTTCGAATCGTAGGGCGAGATGCGCACCAGCCGGTGCACGCCGCCCTCGGTCTTGAGCCAGCCATAGGCGTTCGGCCCCATGATCTTGATCGTGGCCGACTTGATGCCGGCCTCCTCGCCCGCGCTCTCCTCGATCCACTCGGTCTTGTAGCCGTGGGCCTCGGCCCAGCGCACGTACATGCGGAGCAGCATCTCGGCCCAGTCCTGGGATTCGGTGCCGCCCGCGCCGGCGTGAACCTCGAGGAAGCAGTCATTGCCGTCGGCCTCGCCCGAGAGCAGGCCTTCGAGCTCGAGCGCCTTGGCCTTGGCGGCGATCCGGCGCAGCGCGTCGACCGCTTCGGCATGCACCGCCTCGTCGCCCTCCTCCTCCGCAAGCTCGGCGAGGCCGAGCGAATCGGCGAGGCCGCTCTCGAGCGCGCGAAAGCCGCCGACCGCGCTATCGAGCCGGGTGCGTTCGCGCATCACCTTCTCGGCGGCGGCGGGATCGTTCCAGAGCGTGGGGTCTTCGGCGCGGGCGTTCAGTTCCGCGAGGCGCTTGGTCGAGGCATCGAGGTCAAAGATGCCTCCTCAGCAGCTCCAGCGACTGCTCGATTTCCTTGGCGAGAGAGGCGACTTCGGCGCGCATGGGATAGCGACTCCTCAGGCAGTCTTGGCTCGGCGTGGTTTAAAGCCGCCTCGGGCGGCGCGCGTCAAGTCAGTATAGGCCGTCGAGCGAGGTATCGACCGCGGAGTCGAAGCCCGTGCCCGTGCCCAGCGCGGCGTCCGCCGGCTCGCCGATCGGCCCGATGGTGCTGGCCTGCGCGGTACGGGTCGGCTCGGTGCCGGGCTTGAAGGCCTCCAGGATGACCTCTCCGCTGCCGCGCGTCGGCAGCGCGCCGCTTTCGAGATCGACCCGGACGAAGCGGACGCCGTTCGGCACGCGGAACGGCACCGCCGGCTCGCCCTTGTGCGCCTCCGCCATGAAGTCGCGGAAGATCGGCGCCGCGACCCGCCCGCCCGTCTCGCGCTTGCCGAGATTGCGCGGCGTGTCGAAGCCGACATAGGTGCCGACCACCAGGTCGGGCGTCATGCCGACGAACCAGGCGTCGCGCTGGTCGTTGGTCGTGCCGGTCTTGCCGGCGACCGGAAAGCCGAGCGAGGCGACGCTGCGCCCGGTGCCGCGCTGCACGACGCCTTCGAGCATCGAGACCACCTGATAGGCGCTCACCGGGTCGGCGACGCTCTCCCGAAGGTCCGCGAGCTCGGGCGGCGGGCCGCCGTCATAGACCGCGCTCTGGCAGCCGTCGCAGGGGCGCGTGTCGCGCCGGTAGATGGTGGCGCCGGTCTTGTCCTGGACGCGCTCGATGAACGCCGGCTCGACCTGCTTGCCGCCGTTGACCAGGATCGCATAGGCGCTGGTCAGCCTGAGCAGCGTGGTCTCGACCGAGCCGAGCGAGGTCGAGAGCAGATGGGGCATCTGGTCGTAGATGCCGAAGCGCTCGGCGGTATCGGAGACCGCCGGCATGCCGACCGCCTGCGCGACGCGCACCGTCATCAGGTTGCGCGAATGCTCCACGCCGTAGCGCAGCGTGCTCGGCCCGTGGAAGTTCTCCTCGTAGTTCTCCGGCTTCCACAGCGGCAGGCCGGGGCCCTGCTCGAGCACGATCGGCGCGTCCATCACGACCGTGGACGGCGTGTAGCCGTGGTCGAGCGCGGTCAGGTAGACGAACGGCTTGAACGCCGAGCCCGGCTGCCGCTTCGCCTGGGTGGCGCGGTTGAATTCGCTGTTGCCGTAGGACAGCCCGCCGACCATCGCCAGCACGCGGCCGGTATGCGGGTCCATCACCACCATGCCGCCGCTCACCTCGGGCACCTGGCGCAGCAGATAGCCATCGGTCGGCTGGCCCTTGTCGTCGGTCTTCCGCTCGACGAGGATGACGTCGCCCTCGTTCAGCACGTCGCCGACCTTGCCGACCGCGGGTCCGAGGGAGCGGTCCTCCCGCATCCTTCGCGCCCATTCCAGGTCGGCGAGCGCGATCGTGCCCGCGGTCTCGTCCGTGAAGCCGATCTCCGCGGTCTTGGCGGCGGTCTTGGTGACGACGGCAAGCCGCCACTCCAGCGCTGCGCCGTCCGGGACCTGCTGCACGGCGAGCGCGGAAGGCCACTCCTCGTCGAGCGGGATGTTGGCGAGCGGGCCGCGCCAGCCATGCCGCTGGTCGTAGGCCAGCAGGCCACGCTGGAACGCCCGCTCGGCGATCGCCTGCAGCTTCGGCGCGAGCGTGGTGTGAACCGACAGGCCGCCGCGATAGAGCTTGTCCTCGCCATAGTTCGCGATCAGCCAGCGGCGGGCCTCTTCGGCAAAATAGTCAGCCTTGACCATCTCGGCCTTTGGCCGGGGCCGCATCTCGAGCGGCTCGGCGAGCGCCAGCAAGGCCTCCGCGTTCGAGATCGCGCCGTTCTCGACCATCTGCCGGATCACCCAGTTGCGCCGCGCCAGGGCGGCGTCATGGTTGCGCACCGGGTGGTAGTTGTTCGGCGCCTTGGGCAGCGCACCGAGATAGGCGGCCTCAGCGATGGTCAGCTCGCTCAGCGACTTGCCGAAATAGTCGATGGCCGCGGCGGCCACCCCGTAGGAGCCCGCGCCGAGATAGATCTGGTTGAGATAGAGCTCGAGGATGCGGTCCTTGCTGTAGCTGCGCTCGATGCGCATGGCGAGGATGGCTTCCTTGATCTTCCGCGAGAAGCTGAGCTCGTTGCTGAGCAGGAAGTTCTTCGCCACCTGCTGCGTGATGGTCGACGCGCCGACCAGCCGGCGGTCGCCGCCGATATTGGAGATGTTGGTGACCAGGGCGCTGATCACGCTCACCGGGTCGACGCCGAAATGCTCGTAGAAGTTCTTGTCCTCGGCGGCCAGGAACGCGTTGATGACGTCCTTGGGTATCGCCGAAAGCGGCACGAAGCTCCGCTTCTCGACGGCATACTCCGCGAGCAGCCGGCCGTCGCCGGCATGCACCCGGGTCACGACCGGCGGGTCGTACCCCGCGAGCTGCTCATGGTCCGGCAGATCCTTGCCGTAATAGTAGAAGGCGACCGCGCCCGCGCCGGCGATGATGGCGACGAGCGCGACGATGACCACGCCGGTAATGATGAGGGCACGCTTCATCTGGCTGGTATCGGCCTCTATGCGCAGACCGTCCTGCGTCTTCCGCCGTCCTCAGGATAGGCATTTCTACGAAGAAATGTGGTCACACTGTGGCGGCATCAACACTTGTCGCTCTTTAAGTAGAGCGAAATCGCCGAGACCACGCCGCGCATGAGCTTCGAGATATGGCTGGAGTTGCGCAGCAGCCGCCCGTCTTCGCGGTTCGAGAGGTAGCCCAGCTCGATCAGGACGGAAGGCACGTCCGGCGCCTTCAGAACCCGGAAACCGGCGAAGCGGTGCGCCTTGGGCAACATGCGGGAATGTTGCCCAAGCTCGTCGACCAGCGTCGAGGCGAACAGCGCCGAGCAGTTCATGGTCGACTGCTGCACGAGCGAGAACAGAATCTTGGCGACCTCCTCGTCATACTCCTCGGCCAGCGCGACGCCCGCCACCACGTCCGCACGGTTCTCGCGGCGTGCATAGGCCTCCGTCTCGGCGTCGGACGCCTTTTCCGAGAGGGTGTAGATCGAGGCGCCGCGCAGGCGCGGGCTGTCATGCTTGTCCGCGTGCAGCGAGACGAAGAGCTGGGCGCCGGCCTGTCGCGCGATCTCGACCCGCTCGCTGAGCGATACGTAGATGTCCGAGGTGCGGGTCATCACCACGTCATAACGCCCGGTGGCTTCGAGCTGGCGGCGGAGCTCCTTGGCGGCGGTCAGGGTGATGGTCTTTTCGGGGGTGCCGTCGGGGCCGATCGCCCCCGGGTCGACGCCGCCATGCCCGGCATCGACCGCGATCACCGTGCGGGCGTGGCGCGGCGGCGCCGGCGGCAGCACGAGCGCCGTGGCCACGGTCTCCTCCAGGCGCTCTGCGCTGTCGGCTTGGCCGCGGTTGTTCTGCGTCACGTTGGAGATCGATTCGCCGCCGCTCGCGGTCGCGATGGTGACCTTGCCCTGCATCGATTGCCCGCCGCTGGCGGGCTGGAGGCCGAGCCGCAGGCGGTTGACCCCGCCGCCGGCCGATTGCGACGAGGTGGACGCGACATAGGCGGGGCCGCGCAGGTCCATCACCAGGCGGGAGGTGTTGGGGTCGAAGCGCCCGTAACGGATGTTGCCGACCAGCCCGCCGTTCGGCAGGCGGATCCTGGCGCCTTCGGGCCAGTCGACGAGGGAAAAGTCGATGACCAGCCGGTCGGGCGAGCCGAGCGTGAAGGCCTCGGCGCGCAGCGACCCGGCGGATTCGATGGTGATCCAGGTGGTGTTGCCCTCCAGCTCGATCCGGATGTCGGTGATGCGCGCGGATGCCGCCCGCCCCGTGCCCGTATCCAGGAACAGGACAGAAACAATAAGAAGAATCAGCAAGTTACGGACAACGACCAAAACCGGCTCCCGTCGAGTCTCCCTCGCCGATAGTCTCCGCAATTGCGTTTGGGGGTTCAACGGTTGCCGCAACGCCCGGCAATCGCGCCATTTCGGGTTTCCAATTGTTTTGCCGTGCGGTTACGCCATATCATGGCCATCGCACCACCGCCGCGGCGCATAGATCGGCGCCGTGCGAGCGACCCTTCCAGGAGATGCGGCCTGAAACGCCGCCCGGGGTCGTGCGGGGGCCGAGGTGGCGCAAAGCGCGCTGCGGCGGCCGGGTGCCCTGCATAGCCAGAGCGAACATCAGGCGAATAGCTAGCGATGTCGTCAATCGTTGCGCGGACCTCCCCTTCCTGGCAGCCGAACGCAAATGCGGCTGCCGTGTTCGATGGGTGCTGGCCGCGCGCGCTGGGCTCATTCGACCTCATTACCGGGCAACGGCCGGCTGCGCCGTCATGCGGCGACCACCGTCATGCCTCCAGGACAACGAAATATGCCAACCAAGAGAATGTTGATCGACAGCAGCCACGCCGAGGAGACTCGCGTGGTTGTGGCGACCGGCAACCGGCTGGACGAGTTTGACTTCGAGACCTCGACACGGAAGCAGCTCAAAGGAAACATCTACCTCGCCAAGGTTACCCGCGTAGAGCCGTCGCTTCAGGCTGCCTTCGTCGACTATGGCGGCAACCGCCACGGCTTCCTGCCGTTCAGCGAGATCCATCCCGACTACTATCAGATCCCGGTGTCGGACCGGGAAGCCCTGTTCCGCGAGCAGGAAGAGGCCGCCGAAGCCGACGAGGACGACGGCGACGACGAGCCGCAGCCGGGTCACACGGCAGCTTCCGGGGCCGAGGGCGAAGCCCCGCACGACGAGCCGCTTGCCGGCGAAACCGGGGCGCCGCCCGACACCGCCGAGAGCTACGAAGCCGCACCGGCGGACCCGGCCGATGCGGAACGCCCCGAGTCATGGCAGGACCAGGGGACGGACGACGATCCCGATGGCGAGCCATCCCCCTCATGGGCGGCGCTCGATTCGCCGCCACCGCCGCAGCTATCCCGCGAGGCCGAGGGCGATGCGGCGCCTGACGAACACGCCCCCTCGCCCGCCGACGCTCCGCCATACAAGCCGGCATCCTCCGAACCGATTGCGGAGAGCGGGGCCGGCGGGTTCGGCGAGGAAGCCTTTTCCGAGGAGTCCGATCCCGGCACGCCGCCCGCGCTGAGCGGAGAAGACGCTCCCCCGCACGAGGAAACCGCGGACGAGGCCGATGAGGAGGCACCGGCCCGGCCGGTGTCTGCCGAGGCCGAGGCGCGCGAGCGCGAGCGCGAATCGGTTGATGAAGTCGGCGGCGACGAGATCGACGACATGGAGCGCCGGCGCGCCCAGGTCAGCCGCTCCCTGCTGTCGCGGCGCTACAAGATCCAGGAGGTCATCAAGAAGCGCCAGATCATGCTGGTGCAGGTGGTGAAGGAAGAGCGCGGCACCAAGGGCGCGGCGCTGACCACCTATCTGTCGCTCGCCGGGCGCTATTGCGTGCTCATGCCGAACGCGGTTCGGGGCGGCGGCATCTCGCGCAAGATTGTCAACGCCGAAGATCGCCGCCGCCTCAAGGCGATCACGAGCGAGCTTCAGGTGCCGTCGCGCATGGGCCTGATCGTGCGCACCGCCGGCCTGAACCGGACCAAGCCCGAGATCAAGCGCGACTTCGAATATCTGATGCGGCAATGGGAGAGCATCCGCGAACTGACGCTCAGCTCGACCGCGCCTTGCCTGATCTACGAAGAGGCGAACCTGATCCGCCGCTCGATCCGCGACCTCTACGCCAAGGAGATCGACGAGATTCTGGTCGAGGGCGACGAAGGCTACCGGATCGCCAAGGATTTCATGCGGACGCTGATCCCGAGCCACACCTCGAAGGTGCAGCCCTATCGCGACCGCGTGCCGCTGTTCGTCCGCTACCAGATCGAGAGCCAGCTCGATTCTATGTACAGCCCGCACGTCCAGCTGCGCTCCGGCGGCTACCTGGTGATCAACCAGGCCGAGGCGCTGGTCGCGATCGACGTCAATTCCGGCCGCTCGACGCGCGAGCGCAACATCGAAGAAACCGCGACGCGCACCAACCTCGAAGCGGCGGAGGAGATCGCGCGCCAGCTCCGCCTGCGGGATCTCGCCGGCCTCATCGTGATCGATTTCATCGACATGGATGAGCATCGCAATCAGCGCGCGGTCGAGCGGCGCCTCAAGGAGGCGCTCAAGACGGACCGCGCGCGCATCCAGGTCGGGCGCATCAGCGCCTTCGGCCTGCTCGAAATGTCGCGCCAGCGGCTCCGGCCGAGCCTCGCCGAAGCGAGCATGGAGACCTGCCAGGCATGCGCCGGCTCGGGCCTGGTGCGCTCCACCGAGTCCGCCGCGCTCCATGTGCTTCGCGCGATCGAGGAGGAAGGCCTGCGCGGCCGGGCCGCCGAAATCCGCATCCACGTGCCGACCCGCGTCGCCCTCTACGTGCTCAACCACAAGCGGCAGGCGCTGGCCGATATCGAGGCACGCTACGAGCTTGCCGCCGCCTTCGTGGAAGACAACACGCTGATCCCGGGCGGCCACGAGATTGAGCGCGTCAGGGCACGCAGCGAGCCGCCGCAGATCGAGACGCGCGCGGCCGTGCCGATCAGCGCCGACATGGCCGATCTGCCCGAGCTGGTGGAAGACGAGGCAGAAGAGGTCGAGGCTGTCAGCGAGGAAGCCGAGGCGGCGCCGGAGGCCGCCGCGGAGGAGAGCGCCGCCGAGGCAGGCGCGGAGCGCCGCTCCCGCCGCCGCAGGCGGCCGCGCGGCGAGCCGGGCGGCCGCGAGCGCCGGCGCGGCGAGGCAGCGCCGAAGCAGCCCGAGGTGGTCGAGACGCCGGCGATCGAGGCGGCCGAGGAAGGCGTGCCCGGCCATGAGGAGGAGCGCGAGGCAGCCGAGGCCGGTGCGGACGGCGGCGAGGACGAAGCCAGCAAGGCGGCGCGCCGGCGGCGGCGTGGCCGCCGCGGCGGGCGGCGGCGGCGCGGCCGCAACGGCGTGGCTGCCGATGCCGAATCCGGCGCACAGCCGGCGGAGGCCGCCGAGGCGGAACAGCATGACGAAGCCGAGGCCATCGCTTCGCCCGAGGAGGAAGAAGAGAGCCGCGAACGCGGCCCCCGCACGAGGCGGGGCCGGCGCGGCGGCCGCCGTGGTCGCGGCACCGGCGCTTCCCGCGATGTTGCTGCCGAAGATACCTGGTCGAGCGCGAACGGTGCCGAGCCGGCACCGGCCGAATATCGGCCCGACGCGGCCATTCATGAAAGCGAGGCCCCTCCCCCCGAGATCGAGGCGTCGAGAGACGAACCCCGCGACTTCCAGCCGATCCGTTCCGAAGAAGCGCCACCGGTCGCCACGGCAGAGCCCGAACCTACTCCGGAGCAACCCGAGGACAGCGCGGTCGAGCACGCCGCTATCGAGGAGGTAGGCCTGCAGAACGGCGGCGATGAGGCGCCCTATGCGCCGAGCGCCGAGCCGGCGCAACCCTCCGGCCCGCCGCGCCGGGGATGGTGGCAGCGGGTTCTGACCGGCCGTTAGAGCAGGATCGTTTGAGATGGGATCGCTTTGCGATCCCGTCTCGAGCGTGAATCCTGCTCTACCTTGTTTGGGTTATTTGCGGAGCCAGCGTTTGAGCGAGGCGCAGGCAGTTTCGATCTGCTCGGTCGGGCCGGCGAACGAGAAGCGCACGAAGCGCCGGCCACGCTCGCGATCGAAATCGATGCCCGGCGTGATCGCGACGCCGGCCTCCGCGAGCATGCGCTCGCAGAACGCCTCGCTGTCATTGGTCAGCCCCGAGACGTCGGCGTAGATGTAGAACGCGCCGTCGCACGGCGAGAGATCGTCGAAGCCGAGCCTGGGCAAGGCATCCATCAGGATGGCGCGGTTGCGCGCATAGCGCGCGACGTTGGCGTCGAGCTCGTCCTGGCAGTCGAACACCGAGAGCGCCGCGTGCTGGGCGAGCGCCGGCGTCGAGATGAAGAAATTCTGCGCCAGGCGTTCCATCGGGCGCACCAGGTCTTCCGGCACCACGACCCAGCCGAGCCGCCAACCGGTCATCGCGAAATACTTCGAGAACCCGTTGGTGACGATAGCGTGCTCGGAATAGGCCAGCACGGTCTCGGCGCGCTCGCCATAGGTGATGCCGTGATAGATCTCGTCGGAGATGAGGCGGATGCCGTTCGTCTCGCAATAGCGCGCGATCGCCTGCAGGCGTGGGCGCTCGATCATGGTGCCGGTCGGGTTCGAGGGGCTGGCGATGATCAGGCCGTGGGGGCGGACATCGAGCGCATCGAGTAGCTCGATCGTCGGCTGGTAGCGCTGCTCGAGGCCGGCATGCACCCGGATCACCTCGATGCCGAGCGCCTCGCACATGTTGCGATAGGCCGGATAGCTCGGATCGACCAGCGCGATGCGGTCGCCGGCATCGAACGCCGCGATGAAGGCGAGGATGAACGCACCCGACGAGCCCATGGTCAGGATGATGCGCTCGTAGGGAACCTTCACGCGGTAATAGTCGGCATAGTGGCGCGCGATGCGCTGGCGGAGCGCCGGCATGCCGAGCGCTTCCGTGTAACCCAGATTGGCCGTCTCCAGGGCGGCGTGGGCCGCCTCCAGGACCTTGCGCGGCGGGCCCGAGCCGGGCTCGCCCGCCTCTAGGCGCATGATGGATTCGCCGCGCGCCGCCCGCTCGTTCGCCTGGATCAGGACTTCGAGGGCGAAGAACGGCGGTATCTCTGCGCGCTTCGACATCGCCAGGTCTGTAAGCGGTCTACGTTAATTTCACGCTAAAACACGCCGCCGACCGCGAGCCCCATGCTGCGCGGGTCGGTGCCGAACTCGCAGGTTTCGGGCGAGCGCGGCAGGCCGCCCGGGCACGAGATCGCGTTGGCCCGACCGATCGCCGGCACGTCGTTGACCGCGTGGCCGCGCTCGCGCAGCTGATCCGTCGCCTCCGTCCCCATGCCGGCCTCGACATAGGTGCGGTCCGGATTGGCGCCGTTGTGGAGCCGCGGCGCCGCAAGCGCCGCCGGCAGCCGTGCCTGGTCGATCAGGAGCTCGCGGAGCACCGCCGCGAGCGAGCTGGAGGCACCCGCGCCGCCGGTGGCGGCGGCGGCGAGGAACACCTGGTGCGTGTTGTGGTTCACCAGCAAGGCCGGCGCGATCGACGCCGCAGGGTCGGCGCCGCGCGGCATCGCCGCCAGGAAAAAGCCGAAGCCCGGCAGGATCCGCCCGGTGCCGAACAGGTTGTTGAGGGTGACGGTGCAGGCGACCGCCATCCCTGCGCGATCGATCACCACGAAGCTGGTTCCCGACGGGGGCTCGGATGGCCATGGCTCGCTGAGGTCGCTGGCCGGCTGATGCCGCGCCGGGTCATAGCCGGCGAGCAACGCTTCGAGCCGCTCGGCGGCCAGCGGTGCATCGTCGTTGGACTGTGCCCGCTCGCGCCAGGCCCGAAGCGACGCCTCGGCGGCAAGATGCGGACGCTCGCTCGGCCCGGCCTCTTTATAGCGGTCGTCGGCGGCGAGCGCCGCGAACTGGCGAAGCGCGGTGATGCCGCCGAGGCTCGGTGGCGGCGCGGTATGCAGGACATTGTCGCCGTATTTGAGCGAGGCGGTCTCGCGCCACGCCGGCGCCACCGCGCGCAACTCGTCAAGGCTGAGCGTGCCGCCCGCCTGCTGCACGGCCGCGGCCAGCCGGCCCGCCATCACGCCGGTATAGAACTCGCCCGCGCCCTTGAGCCGGAGCTGTGCCAGGACGCCGGCGAGGTCGAGCGCCGTCACCTCGTCGCCTTCGCCGAGCGGCGTACCGTCGGTGCGCGCATAGAGCCGTTGCGCGCCGGGGTCGACGAACAGCGGGCCAGCGGCAAGGCCGACATCGGCGGCGAAGGCGCGCGATATCGGAAAGCCGAAACGGGCGAGATTCTCGGCCGGCGAAAGCAGCTGCTCCCAGCGCAGCGCGCCATAGCGGGCATGCAGCGCCGCCATACCGCGCACGACGCCCGGCACCGCGCTCGGGCGCTCGACGCCTGCCGGCTCCAGGGTCGAGGCGCGTGCCGGGAATTCGAGCGCTTCCGTGCTGTCGCCGTCCTCGTTCGGCCGGTAGACCAGGCAGGCGCCGCCGCCGCCCAGGCTCGCGGTCGACGGATAGGTGACGGCAAGCGCGAAGTAGAGCGCCACCGCACCGTCCGCCGCCGTGCCGCCGCCTGCCAGCACGTCGCGGGCGACCAGCGCGGCGCGCGGCTCGTCCGCCGCGACGCCGCCGATGAAGCCCTTGGCCTCGTTGGGGGCGACCACGCCCGGCGCCGGCTGATCGCCGGAATCGAGCCCGCACGCGGCGAGCAGCACCGTCAGCCCAAACCCCGCCACAAAGCGCGGGGATAATTGACGGATGCACCTCAAGCGCCTACTTACCAAGCTAATGGGACCCCTCCCCTCGCGTGTCTTGCACGATGCGCGCATCGTGCTGGTCGCCATCCTCGCGCTCTCCCTCGGGTTGGCATGGGGCCCGCAGGCACGCGCGGCTGATCGCATATCACTCATCCGGGACGCCGAGATCGAGAGCACGATCCGGTCCTATGCGGCGCCGCTGTTCGAAGCGGCCAATCTGGGCAGCGATGCGGTAAGCATCCACCTGGTGAACGACGGCCGCATCAACGCCTTCGTCGCCGGCGGCCTCAACCTTTTTATCAACACGGGACTCATCGAGGCAAGCGACACGCCGAACGAGATCATCGGCGTGATCGCCCACGAAATCGGCCACATCGAGGGCGGCCACCTGATCCGCCGTCAGGAGGCCGTCGAGAACGCCACCGCCGAGGCCATCCTCGCCATGGTGCTCGGCGCGGTGGTATCGGCCGCCGGCGGCGGCCAGGCCGGCGGCGTGATCATGCAGAGCGGCACCGACATAGCCCAGGCCGGCCTGCTGCGCTACACCCGAACCCAGGAAAGCTCGGCGGACCAGGCCGCCGTCCGCTACCTCGATGCGACCGGGCAATCCGCACGCGGCCTGCTGGAGCTGTTTCACAAGCTCGAGGACCAGGACCTGCTGTCGAGCAGCCGCCAGAGCCCCTATCTGCGTACCCATCCGCTCACCCGGGAGCGCATGAGCTTCGTCGAGCATCATGTCGCGCAGTCGCGGTTTTCCGATGCGCCCGATCCGCCCGAACGAGTCGAGGCGCACCGGCGCATGGTGGCGAAGCTGGTCGGCTTCCTCGAGCCTCAGGCCACGGTGTTCAAGCTCTACCCGACCACCGATACCAGCGTGCCGGCACGCTACGCGCGCGCGGTGATCTATCACCGGCTGGTCGACCTGCCGAACGCGCTCAAGGAGGTCGATTCCCTGATCGCGGAAGCTCCGGACGACCCCTACTTCCACGAGCTGAAGGGCCAGATCCTGTTCGAGCAGGGCAAGGTCAAGGAATCGGTCGCGCCCTATCAGCGCGCCGCTGAGCTCGCGCCCAACCAGCCGATGATCCGCCATGAGCTCGGCCGCGCCCTGATCGAGGCGGGCGGCGACCAGTCGCTGCCGCTCGCCATCGAGAACCTGAAGGTCGCGGCCGCGGCCGAGCCCACTTACCCGTCGCATTGGCACTTCCTCGGCGTCGCGCTCGGGCGCCATGGCGAGCAGGCCGAATCGTCGCTCGCCTTCGCCGAGGCCGCCATCCTGACCGGGCGCGGGCCGGAGGCACGCTTCCATGCCGAGCGCGCGCTCGCCGGCCTCGAGGCGGGGACGCCGCAGTGGATGCGCGCGCAGGACATCATCAACGAGGCGGACAACCGTAAGACGGCCGCGGACCGCTGACCGCCGCCGTTTGAACCCGCGCCGGGTTCCGGCTAGGCTGGCCCTCCCTACTGATCCTTATTTCCCAGACAGGGAGCGCATCGTGCACGACCTGCTCATCCGGGGCGCGGACGTCGCGGACGGCCTCGGCAGCCCGCTCGAACGCAAGGACGTCGCGGTCAAGGACGGCCGCATCGTTGCCATCGGGCAAATCAAAGAGCCGGCGCGCCGGACCGTCGAGGCGGATGGCCTCGTGCTGTCGCCCGGCATCGTCGATCTGCACACGCACTACGATGCGCAGCTCACCTGGGATTCGACCGCCTCTCCCTCGCCCGCGCTCGGCGTGACCACGGTGGTAATGGGCAATTGCGGCTTCTCCTTGGCGCCCTGCCCGCCCGCCTATCGCGACATCGTCGCGCAGAACCTCGCCGAGGTCGAAGGCATGGAGCTGGCTGCGCTCCGCGCCGGCATCGACTGGAGCTTCGAGAGTTTCGGCGAATACCTCGCAGCACTTCGCCGCAAGGGCGCCTATCCGAACGTCGCCGCCTTCATCGGGCACTCCACGGTGCGCACCGCGGTGATGGGCGAGGCAGGCTCGACGCGCGAGGCGACCCGGGACGAGCTGGTTGCCATGAAGCGCCTCGTCGCCGACGCGATGGCAGCGGGCGCGATCGGCCTCGCCTCCACCACCCACAACAACCATTACGGTGCCGGCGGCGTGCCGATGCCCTCGCGGCTTGCGACCGACGAGGAGTTCTTCTTCCTCGCCGATGCGTTGAAGGAGGCCGGCCGCGGCGTCTTTCAGATGACCGTCGGCCCGCGCACCGATGTCTCCTTCCTCGAAGAGATGGGGCGCAGGACCGGCCGGCCGATGGTGTTCGCCGCGGTCAACTACAACGCGACGGTGCCGGAGCGCTGCGCGACGATCATGAGCGAGATCGCGGCGGCGCGCGAACGCGGCGTCGAGGTCATGGCGCAGGTCAACTGCCAGCCGCTCTCGATGGACTTCCCGCTGACCAGCGCCTACCCGATGTATGGGCTCGAGGCCTGGCAGCCGGTCCGCAACGCGGCGACCAAGGAAGCCTTCGCCCGCGCCTTCACCGACCCCGCCTTCCGCAAGGCCTATATCGACGAGCTGTCGACCCGCGCCAAGGTGCGCCTCTTCAACGGCGAATGGCACAAGATCGAGGTCGCCTTCACGGCCGACCCGAAGCATCGCGCGCTGGAGGGCCGCTCGCTCGACGTGATTGCGAAGGAGCGCGGCTGCCATCCGGCCGAAGTCATGTTCGACATCGCGCTCTCGGAAGACCTGAAGACCGTGTTCAACGCCAAGCTGCTCAACAGCGAGGAGGAGGCGGTCGAGCCGCTGATCAAGCATGAGGCGGGGCTGATCTCGCTCTCGGATGGCGGCGCGCATCTCCGCTATATGTGCGATGCCGCGTTCGGGCTGCATTTGCTCGGCCGCTGGGTGCGCGAGAAAGGCAGCTTCGAGCTCGCCGATGCGATCCGCCGGCTCACCAGCCTGCCCGCCAGGTCGTATCGCCTGATCGACCGCGGCGAGCTGCGCGAGGGCGCCTTCGCCGACCTTCTGCTGTTCGATCCGGCGACGGTCGGCCGCGGGCCGCTCAAGCGGGTCTTCGACCTGCCCGGCGGCGAGAGCCGGCTGGTCCGCGATCCGGTCGGCGTCCACGGCGTCTGGGTCAATGGCCGCCAGGTGTTCGACGGCAAGGCCTATGTCCCGCACGACACGCCGCCCGGCATGGTGCTCGACCGCTTCGTGGCGTGAGGCTATTTGTTCGTCATTGCCCGGCTTGACCGAGCAATCCATCGGGCAACGGACTCGTTGCAACCATGGATGCCCCGGTCAAGCCGGGGCATGACGAAAGAATAAGGAAGGCCGTTGCCGCCAGCTCCCATCGCGACCACCCAACGCCGGACGTTGAAGGGAATGTCCACGATGCTCGATCGAGCCAAAATCCCCGTTCTCGCGAAAAGGACCGGCTTCGGCGCCCTGCTTTGGGTTGCCGTCGTGCTCGGCCTCTACGGGGCGCACGCGCAGGGCAAGACGGCAGCCGCGGCGGACCCGAGTCCGTGCGCCCTGCTGAACGCCGATGAAGTGGAGGAGGTGCTTGGCGGCCCGCTCGCTGGCCCGCCCTTCCGCGCCGGCGGCGCCATTCCTGCGGAAAACGGAGAGGCTTGCCGCTATGAGACCGCCGACTATCGCTCCATCGACCTTCGGGTCGAGTGGAACGACGGCGGCACGACCTTCGGCGCCATGGGCATGCTGGGCGACGTGGTCGACGAGGGCGGCTTGAAAGGCGTGCTGAAGCTGTCGGACGGCACGATCCTGACCGGCGCGTGGGACGAGGCGCGCGTCTTCATGTGCTGCGAATTCCACGCCCTGCGCGGCGAGCAGCTCGTCACCGTCGACATCAGCGGTTCGCGGGCCACCATCGCGCAAGCCGCGGCGCTCGCCGACGCCGCGCTCCGCCGCATCGAGGCGCCGCTCGATGTCGATGACGCGGCGAGCATCGGGGCCGCCGAGGCGCGCATGGCGGAGCGGCCCCCGCTCCGCCCGGTGTGCGAGCTGGTGACCCGCGCCGAGGCGGAAGCGATCGTCGGCGCAACGCTCAGCGCCGAGCCGGCCGGCAACGACGGCTCATGCACCTACGTCTGGGTCTCGCCAGCCGACAATATCGACTACGAGTTCGAACTGAGAACCACCTGGCGCCGCGGCTTCAGCGAAATGCGCAACACGCTGGCCGCGATCGGCCAGAGCATGGCCATGTTCGAGGAACAGGGGCTCGCTTTCGATGCGGAGCAGACGTCGGACGGGCCGCTCTTCGACGAGTTCGCCACGAACCTGATCGGCACGATGGCGGTCAGGAAGGACGTCTTCCTGAGCATCGAGTCCGGCCCGTTCATGACCGAACTGTCGACGGCCTTCATCAAGGCGGCCGCGAGCAAACTGTGAAACGAGGCGCCATCGAGCGCCACCCGCTATCGGCCGCTGCCTAAGCCGGCGGGTTCAACCGTCGGGCGGCGCGGACTGGGGCTACTTTTCGTCCACTCTCCATGCGCCTTTGCAGGCCTCGGTCGAGGTCGCGCTGCATTTCACTTCGACGAGCCCGACATTGTCGGCGCATGCGGTCGCGCCAGCGCTGAGCCCGCCCGGTCCTGGCGTCGCGTTGGCGATGCCGGTTTCAAGGGTGGTGCCGGCCGCGTCAAGGACCGAGATTTCGACGGTCCCCGAGATCACGAGAACGGATGCACAGATGCTGTCGGCCGTACCGCTCAAGCCAGCGACGTTGATGCTCTGATTGGGCTGGAAGTCGAACACGCCTGGGCCGCCGATAGTATGGCCGCCAGGCGCGAGCAGACTGGCGGTGTCGGACAGATCGATTTTCTGAGCAACGGCGCTTGGCATTCCGGCCGCGGTGACAATCATCCCCAGCAACAGCAAAGAACCGACCCGCACGTCTGCCTCCCTGCGATCTTGCTTGCCCTCGGCGGGTCAAGACTCTGCACAAGCGGCCGGTGCATTCCCCTCTTTTCTCTGTGACGAAAGCGCGGCCGGCCAGCAGGCCCGATGGCGGGCCGTGGCCATGCCCCAAGGGATCGAGCTAGATCAATCCCGCGAGCGGGGAGGACGGGTCGGCGTAGCGCTTCTTCGGCATGCGGCCGGCAAGGTAGGCAAGCCGGCCGGCCTCGACCGCTGCCTTCATGGCCTTCGCCATCATGACCGGGTGCTTGGCCTCGGCGATCGCGGTGTTCATCAGCACGCCGTCGCAGCCGAGCTCCATCGCGATGGCGGCGTCGGACGCGGTACCGACGCCAGCATCGACCAGCACCGGCACCTTGGCCTGTTCGACGATCAAGCGGATGTTGATCGGGTTCTGGATGCCGAGCCCCGAGCCGATCGGGGCTGCGAGCGGCATGATCGCGCAGCAGCCGATTTCCTCCAGCCGCTTCGCCATCAAGGGGTCGTCGGTGCAATAGACCATCACCTCGAAGCCTTCCTTGATGAGCAGCTCGGCGGCGCGCAGCGTCTCGATCATGTCGGGATAGAGCGTCTTCTTGTCGCCCAGCACCTCGAGCTTGACGAGCGACCAGCCGCCGGCCTCGCGCGCCAGCCTGAGCGTGCGCACCGCCTCCTCGCCGGTGAAGCAGCCGGCGGTGTTCGGCAAATAGGTGAAGCGCTTGGGGTCGATGTAGTCCATCAGCATCGGCGCGTTGCGGTCGGTCACGTTGACCCGGCGCAGCGCCACCGTGACGATCTCGGCGCCCGAGGCTTCGAGCGCGGCGGCGTTCTCGGCATAGTCCTTGTACTTGCCGGTGCCGACCAGGAGGCGCGAGCGGAAGCGCCGCCCGGCGACCTCCCAGAAGTCGTCGTCCGCCGCCTTGGCCTCGGCCGCCGCGGTCGCGCCGCCGCCGATGAAGTGGACGATTTCGAGCTGGTCGCCCTCGCTCAGGCCCGTGCGGCCATAGGCGCTCCGGGGCACGATCTCGAGGTTGCGCTCGACCGCGATCTTGCGTGCGTCGAGCCCGAGCTTGTCGAGCAGCACAGCCACGGTGAGCGGCCCATCCAGGCTGTGGGTCTCGCCATTGATACGAAGCTGCATGGCGGTCTAGTCCTTTTCGGCCCCCGATCGACGGGCCGCGTCTTGCGCTAGTATGGCGGCGTGCCGCGCCCGATTTCAACGTTTCGGGCGGGCCTTTACGGAATCGGCGCGGATGCCGTATGTAGGGTAGATGGTGGCTAAGATATTGATCCTCAACGGCCCCAATCTCAACATGCTCGGCCTGCGCGAGCCGGAGATCTATGGCCGGGAGACGCTCGACGACCTCAGGGCCGCCTGCGAGGAGGCCGCGCGTGGCCTCGGCCTCGCCGTCGACTTCCGCCAGACCAACAGCGAGGGCGAGCTGGTCGGCTGGATTCAGGGCGCCCGCAGCGGTTTTGCCGGCGTGATCTTGAATGCCGGCGCCTATACGCATACCTCGATTGCCATCCTGGACGCGCTGCGCGCGCTGGAGATACCTGTCATCGAGGTCCACCTGTCCAACGTCTACCGCCGCGAGAGCTTCCGCCACGTCTCCTACGTGTCGCAGGCGGCGACGGGGGTGATCGCGGGCCTCGGCTCGCACGGCTATCTGCTCGCGCTCCAGGCGATCGCAAAGATCACGCAAAGGACCTGAAGCCATGGCGATGAAGCTTTCGGCGGACAAGCGGGAGGCGGACGAGCGCCTGGAGCCCGATCTCGAGCTGATCCGGGAGCTCGCCCAGATCCTGAGCGAGACCGGCCTGAGCGAGATCGAGATCGGCGAGGGCAGCCGCCGGGTCCGGGTGGCGCGCACCCTTGCGCCGGTTGCCGCCACGATCGGCGCGGTCGCGCCGGCGCAGGCCGTGCCCGCAGGCTCGCCGCCGGCAGCGGCCGCCGCCGCGCCGGCATCCGACGTGGTGGATGCCAGCCATCCGGGCGCCGTGACCTCGCCCATGGTCGGCGCGGTCTACGTCGCACCCGAGCCGGGTGCGCCGCCCTTCGTCAAGGTCGGCGACACGGTGGCGGCCGGCGACACGCTCCTGATCATCGAGGCGATGAAGACGATGAACCCCATCCGCGCGCCGCGCGCCGGCCGGGTCACGCGCATCCTGGTCGAGAACGGCGCACCGGTCGAGTTCGGGGAAGTCCTCTTGACCATCGAATAGCCGGCTAGCCGCGCCGTGTTCGACAAGGTGCTGATCGCCAACCGCGGCGAAATCGCGGTCCGCATCAACCGGGCATGCCACGAGCTCGGCATCAAGACGGTCGCGGTGCATTCGACCGCCGATTCCGAGGCGATGCATACCCGGCTCGCCGATGAATCGGTCTGCATCGGGCCGCCGCCGGCGCGCGATTCCTACCTCAACATCCCGGCCATCATCGCGGCGGCCGAGATCACCAACGCCGACGCGATCCACCCCGGCTACGGCTTCCTGTCCGAGAACGAGCGCTTCGCCTCGATCGTCGAGGAGCACGGCTTCGCCTTCATCGGCCCGACGCCGGAGCATATCGGGATCATGGGCGACAAGGTGCGCGCCAAGGAGACCATGCGGAAGGCCGGCGTGCCCGTGGTGCCGGGCTCGGACGGCGCGGTCGCCGACGAGGCGGAGGCCCGCGCGGTGGCGCAGCGGATCGGGCTGCCCGTACTGCTCAAGGCGGTCGCGGGCGGCGGCGGACGCGGCATGAAGGTGGTGCGCATCCTGGACGACCTGCCCGGCGCCTACGCCACCGCGCGCGCCGAGGCGCAGGCCGCCTTCGGCGACGGCTCGCTCTATATCGAGAAGCTATTGGAGCGGCCGCGCCACATCGAGATTCAGATATTGGCGGATCAGTTCGGCGCGGTGGTCCATCTCGGCGAGCGCGACTGTTCACTGCAGCGCCGGCACCAGAAGCTGATCGAGGAGGCCCCCTCGCCCGCCCTCAACGCCGCCGAGCGCGAGGCGATCGGCGCCCGCGTCGTGCGCGCGATCCGCTCGCTCGGCTATCGCGGCGTCGGCACCGTCGAGTTCCTCTACGAGAACGGCCATTTCTACTTTATCGAGATGAACACGCGCATCCAGGTCGAACATCCGGTGACCGAGATGATCACGGGCATCGACCTGGTGCGCGAGCAGATCCGCGTCGCCGCCGGCGCGCCGCTCGGCTTCGAGCAGAAGGACATCAGCTATAGCGGCCACGCCATCGAGTGCCGCGTCAACGCCGAGCATCCCGAGACCTTCCAGCCCTGCCCCGGCGAGGTGACCGGCTATCACACGCCGGGCGGCCTCGGCGTGCGGGTCGATTCGGCGATCTATCAGGGCTACCGGGTGCCGCCTCACTATGACAGCATGATCGCCAAGGTCATCGTTCACGGCCAGAGCCGGAACGAGTGCCTGATGCGCATGCGGCGCGCGCTCAACGAGTTCGTCATCACCGGGGTCGACACCACCATCCCGCTCCATCTGCGGCTGCTGGCCAATCCGGATTTCGCCAACGGCGACTATGACGTCGCCTGGCTCGAACGGCTGCTTGCCGGCGGGGCCTGAGCGGGGCAACGGGAACGCGCCCATGATCGAGCTGACGCCCGATCTCATCCTCAAGGCTTATGCGTGCGGCGTGTTTCCCATGGCGGAGCGGCACGACGCCTCGGAGGTCTACTGGATCGACCCGGACTTTCGGGGCATCCTGCCGCTCGATCGCTTCCACGTGCCGAAGCGGCTCGCGCGTACCATGCGCTCGGGCGTATTCGAGATCCGCGCCGACTGCGATTTCGTTGGCACCGTGCGCGGCTGCGCGCGACGCACCGGCAAGCGGCGCGAGACCTGGATCAACGGCCAGATCGTTGACGTTTTCGTCGAGCTGCACGAGCGCGGCTACGCCCATAGCGTCGAGACCTGGCAGGACGATCGGCTGGTCGGCGGGCTCTACGGCGTGGCGCTGGGCGGCGCCTTCTTCGGCGAGAGCATGTTTAGCATCATGCGCGACGCCAGCAAGGTCGCGCTGGTGGCGCTGGTCGAGCGGCTGCGCCGCGGCGGCTTCCTGTTGCTCGACACCCAGTTCGTCACGGCGCACCTGCGCACCTTCGGCGCGACGGAAGTCCCGCGTTCGCAATATCTGGCGCGGCTCGCCGAGGCGCTGTCGCGGCCGGCTTCGTTCTACTCGGAGGACGGGCCGGTCGCCGTATCCGCCGAGCCGTCCGCGCTCGCGGGGCGGCAATCGACCACCCAGACGTCGTAGACGGGGTGCTCGAGCGTCGAGAGCCCGGGGCTGGACGAGAACATCCAGCCCGAGAACAACAGCTTCGAGTCCTCGCCGCGGCGCACCTCGTGGATTTCGAGGAACGCCGCGTTCTCGGGCGGCTCCTCCGGCGGCGCCTTGTAGCAGGAGCGCGCGGTCACCTCGATCGTGCCGAAATGGACGGTGCCGCCGATCGGGACGTGCAGCGCGGAAATCCGGGCGGTGACCTTGTCGAGCGCCTGCAGCTCGGCCGTGGCCTCGGCCGCGCGCCCTGCCCCGGCGGTAATGTCTGCGGCCAGGACCGTGACGGCGAGCAGGCCAAGCAGGCGCATCAAGGCGTTCATGCGCGATTCAATTCGGGGCAACGGGCCGGATCAGGGCGTCGGCGGCGGGGCTTCGGACGGCGCCTTGGTGTCGTCGAAGACGAACTTGCCGATCAGCTGCTCCAGCAGGATCGAGGACTGCGTATATTTGATCTCGCCGCCCGGCTCGATCACCTCGTCCGCGCCGCCCGGCTCGATCGAGGCGTATTTGCCGCCGAGCAGCCCGTCGCTGACGATGCTGACCGAGGAATCGACCGGCAGCTTGAACGTCGGGTCGATCGAGAACCGCGCGACTGCCTGGAAGCTCACCGGGTCGAGCGCCATGTTGAGCACGGAGCCGACCTTGATGCCGCTGATCCGCACGTCCGCGCCCCGGCTCAACCCGTCCATCCGGTTGAACTTGGCGGTGACCTCGTAGCCCGACACCGTGGCGACGGTGGTGCGGCTGTAGGCGAACACCACGAAGGCGATCGCCACCGCCAGCACGAAGGCACCCATCAGCGTCTCGACGATGCTTCTCGACATGGTTCACGGTCCACGTAGCTCTGGCGATGTCATCGAAACGACATCGCGCGCGGGTTTGGCCGGAAAGCATCCTCATTCGCCGATGGATTGGCAAGCCCCCGCCTGGACGCCACGCAGGCCGCGGTTGACTCCGATTGTCCGCCCTTCTATCTGCGCTAGATTGAGCAGTTGCGAAAGGAATCGGAGGGAAGCATGGCGAAATTCGGGATGAGCCAGCCGGTGCGGCGGGTCGAGGACGACCGGCTGGTCCAGGGCGCCGGGCGCTATCTGGACGATGTGCGGCTGGAGAACACGGCCGCGGCGGTCATGGTCCGCTCCCCCCACGCCCATGCCCGGATCAAGGCGATCGACACGGCGGCGGCCGAGCAGTCGCCCGGCGTGCTCCTCGTGCTGACCGCGAAGGACGCCGCAGGCGCGGGCATCCAGCCGCTCGCCTGCCTCATCCCGATCAAGAACCGCGACGGCACGAGCCGCGCCGACCCGAAGCACCATGTGCTCGCGGCCGACCTGGTCAAGCATGTCGGCGACGGCGTCGCCATGGTGGTCGCCGAGACGGTCGACCAGGCCAGGGACGCGGCGGAGCTGATCGAGGTCGACTACGAGATCCTGCCCGCCGTCACCGACCTCGCGACCGCGCTCGACCCGGACGCGCCCAAGGCCTGGCCCGAGTTCGGCAGCAATCTCTGCTTCGACTGGGAGAGCGGCGACCGGCAGGCGACCGATGCCGCCTTCGCCAAGGCGGCACACAAGGTCAAGGTCAAGCTCGTCAACAACCGCATCGTGGTCAACTCGATGGAGACGCGTGGCGCAATCGGCGACTACGACGGGAAGGACGAGCGCTACACGCTCTATTGCTCGACCCAGGGCTCGCACCTCCACCAGAAGCTGATCGCGGCGCAGCTCGGCATCGACAAGTCCAAGCTCCGCGTCATCACGCCGGATGTCGGCGGCGGCTTCGGCATGAAGATCTTCATGTACGCGGAATACCCGCTGGTGCTGCTGGCCGCGAAGCGGCTGGGCCGCCCAGTCAAGTGGGTCTCCGACCGCAGCGACGCGTTCGTCAGCGACACGCAGGGGCGTGACAACCTGACCGAGGCCGAGCTCGCGCTCGACAAGGACGGCCGCTTCCTCGCCATGCGCCACACCACGCTCGCCAACATGGGCGCCTATCTCTCGACCTTCGCGCCGTTCATCCCGACCACGGCCGGCACCCGCATCCTGCCGACCGTCTACACCGCACCCGTCGTCTACACGCAGATCAAGGGCGTGCTCACCAACACGACCCCGGTGGACGCCTATCGCGGCGCCGGCCGGCCGGAGAACGTCTACCTGCTCGAGCGGCTGGTCGATGTCGCGGCGGCCGAGCTCGGCCTGCCGCGCGACGAAATCCGGCGGCGGAACTTCATCCCCGAATCCGCCATGCCCTACAAGACCCCGCTCGGCCAGACCATCGACAGCGGCAACTTCGCGTATAATCTCCAAGAAGCGCTACAAAAGGCTGATTGGGCAGGCTTTCAGGCCCGTCGCACCGAGGCGGCCAAGCGCGGCAGGCTGCGCGGCATCGGGATCGCCTACTACATGGAGGTCTGTTCGGGCGGCGACGACGAGACCACCGAAGTCCGCTTCGAGCCCTCGGGCGACGTGACCGTCTTGATCGGCACGCAGTCGAACGGCCAGGGCCACCAGACCGCCTATGCGCAGATCGTTGCCGAGAAGCTCGGCGTGCCGTTCGAATCGATCCGCGTCGTGCAGGGCGATACCGACGTGGTGGCGACCGGCAACGGCACCGGCGGCTCGCGCTCGATCCCGGTCGGCGGCTCCGCGGTGCTGCGCGCCGCCGAGGCGGTGCTCGAGAAGGGCAAGGCACTCGCCGCGCATCGCCTGGAGGCGGCGCCGCGCGACCTCGAATTCGTCGACGGCTCGTTCCGCATTGTCGGCACCGACCGCAGCATCGGCCTGGTCGAGCTTTCCAAGATCGCGCGCGACCCCGGCGCGCTGCCCGAGGGCATGGAGCCGGGCCTCGACCAGTCTGGCAACTTCCAGCCGCCGTCCAACACCTTCCCGAACGGCTGCCACATCTGCGAGATCGAGGTCGACCCCGAGACCGGCGAGGTCGAGATCATGCGCTTCGTCGCGGTCGATGATTTCGGCAAGATCCTCAACCCCATGATGGCGGCCGGCCAGGTCCATGGCGGCGTCGCGCAGGGCGTCGGCCAAGCCCTGCTCGAACACTCGATCTACGATCCGTCCTCGGGCCAGCTCGTCACCGGCTCGTTCATGGACTACGCCATGCCGCGCGCCGACGATCTGAGCGCGGTTGAGTTCAACTACAACGAGTTCCCCTGCACCACCAACCCGATCGGCGCCAAGGGCGCGGGCGAGGCCGGCTGCCTCGGCGCGCCGCCGGCGGTGATCAGCGCGATCTGCGACGCGCTCAGGGACTATGGCGTGACACACATCGACATGCCGGCGACGCCGCAGTCGATCTGGCGCGCGATCAACGGCGGCGCCAAGAAGGCGGCCGACTAGCGTCAAGCGTGCCTCCTGCTCTAGACTGGCGGGCCAGAGAGAGGGGTCCGCCATGCGACCGGAGAGCATCCTCGCGCACCCGCCGAAGCGGCTAAGCGAGGCGCAGCGCCGTTTCTATTTCGAGCAGGGCTATCTGCACCTGCCCGGCTTCCTCGATGCGGCCTGGCTCGGCAGGCTGATCGCCACGATGCAGGCGTTCGTCGACGAAAGCCGCGCGTGCACGCGCTCCGACGACAAGTTCGATCTCGAAACGGGCCACAGCGCCGCGACGCCGCGCCTGCGCCGGCTCAACCAGCCGGTCGCGCATCATCCGACGTTCTGGGAGCTGGTTTCAGATTCGCCGGTCACCGACATCGCGGAAGACCTGCTCGGGCCGGACGTCAAGTTCCACCACTCCAAGCTCAACTTCAAATGGTCGGGCGGCGGGCAGGAGGTCAAGTGGCACCAGGACAAGCCGTTCTGGCCGCACACCAATGACAGCGTGCTGACCATCGGCGTCTATCTCGCCGAGGTGGACGAGACCATGGGGCCGATGGGCGTGGTGCCCGGCAGCCACCGGCGCGAGCTGTTCAGCCTCTACGACGAGCACCGGGTCTGGACCGGCGCCATCGGCCCGAATGAGATCGGCCGCGCCGCGGTCGAGAGCGCGGTCTACCTGCAGGGCCCGGCCGGCACGGTCACGGTGCACAACTATCGCGCGGTGCACGGCTCGCGGCCGAACCGGCACCCGACGCGCGCGCGTCCCCTGCTGCTGCAGGCCTATTCGTCCGCCGACGCCCTGCCGGTCGTACCCTATGTCATGCCATGCCGCTATGACGGCGCGATCGTGCGCGGCGAACCGGCCCGCACCATCGAGTTCGACGGCGGGCGCTGCGAGGCGCCGCCCGACTGGTCCGGCGGCTACACCTCGATCTTCGCCTTGCAGCAGGGCGAGGCCGCCGCGGCCGCCTTCTATCGCGGCTGAAGCTCAGGGCGCGGCCATGCCTGAGCTCCTGTTCGGCATCACGCAGCTCAACGTGCTGCACAACGACTTCGAGCCCGCGCCCGACATCGACACGACGTTCCGCATGGTCAGGGAGGCCAGCGTCTTCGACTATCTGGACAAGACGCCGCCGGAGGAGGACCTGCCCGCCTATCTCAAGGCGAGCGAGAAATACGGCGTGCCGGTGCTCGCCGGCGGCTGGTTCTACACGATCGGCCGGGACGAGGCGCTGATCGAGCGGAACCTCAGATTGGCGCAGGCGCTCGGCTCGCGCGTGCACAACGTGCAGGTGCTGGCCGACCACGCGGCGGGCCGTCCGGTCACTGACGACGAGGTCGCCGAATGGTACCTGCGGGCGCGCGACATCGGGCTGCCGCTCGGCGTCGAGCCCTGCTTCGAGGTCCACGTCAACATGTGGTCGGAGGATTTCCGCCGCGTCGAGCGCGTGGCCAAGCTGGTCGAGGCGCGCGGCGTGCCCTTCCGCATGACGCTCGACCATTCGCACGTGATCTTCAAGATCGACAACCCGGCCGAACAGGAAATCGGCGATATCAGGGGCGACGTCGAGGCGGGCCGCCTGGTGCTCGACCCGAGGAAGCCGGGCGCCGTGACCGACCGCTGGATCGAGGCCGGCTATGTCCGCCACGCCCATGCGCGCGCCGCCGTGCCCAGCAACCCGAGGAACAGCTTCCATCGCTACGATGACGGCCGGCCGGGCCGCGGCATCCAGTATCCCTGGCTGCGTCCCGCGCCCGGCGCGTGGTTCGACGCCTGGGACGAGAGCCTGCTCGAACCGTGGAAGGAGGTCGTGCGCCGCCTGTTCCGCTATCACGCGACGCACCCCGAGAGCCCGCTCGGCCAGGTTTCGACCGAGTTCATCAGCAGGCCGGACTATGGTGCGGGCTGCCGCTACTCGATGTTCGAGCAGGGCGTCGCCTGCGCCGGGTGGCTCAGGGCGTTGTGGCGCGACAGCCTCGCCGCCGCGAACGCCACGCCGAAGCCTGAACCGATGGGAGCCAAGGCATGACCGCAACCGCGACGGCGGCACGGAGCGCGCTCACCCCGTCCGAGATCGAGACCTATCGGCGGGACGGCCTGGTCAAGCCCAGTCGCCGCCTGACCGAGGCGCAGTTCGCGGCGCTCCATGACGGCATGGAGCGGCTGCTCCGCGCGCGCCCGGAGATGACGCCGGACTTCCTGCCCCTGCCCCACATCCCCTGGGCGGACATGGCCGAGGCGCGCGAGATCGCCAAGGTCTTCTTCGACGCCGCGACCTCGCCGGCATTGCTCGATTTGGTCGAGGCCGTGATCGGCCCGGACATCGTGTTCTGGACCTCGGCACTGTTCTGCAAGCGGGCGGGCGTCGGCGCCCGCGTGCCCTGGCACCAGGACGGCGAGTATTGGCCGATCCGCCCGCCGGCCACCGTCACGATGTGGATCGCGCTCGACCGGGTCGACCGCGGGAACGGCGCGATGCAGTGGGTGCCGGGCTCGCACCGCTTGGGTTACTTCAAGCACAAGAACGTTGCCAACCCGAAGTTTGCGCTCGACAACGAGATCGACGATCCGCGCTTCGATCCCGCCCAAGCGCGCTACAACGAGCTCGAGCCGGGTGAGCTTTCGCTCCACGACGTGCTGCTCGTGCACGGCTCGGAGCCGAACACCTCGTCGCGCCGGCGCGCCGGCATCACCTTCCGCTACATGCCCTCGGCCTCGCACTTCGACCGCGCCATGAACGTGACCAACGCATCGAGCATCGTGCCGGTCGAGTTCACCCAGCGCCCGATCTGGCTGGTCCGCGGCGTCGACCGCTGCGGCAAAAACGACTTCACGACCGGCCATTGGTGGGAATAGCGCGCCTGCCCGCCCTGCTCTTCTCTTATCGTCATGCCCCGCGCCGGCGGGGCATCCAGGAGAGGCGGCATCCCCCTTTTCGTCATTGCCGGGCTTGACCCGGCAATCCATCGGGCAGCGGACTCGTTGCAATCATGGATGCCCGGGTCAAGCCCGGGCATGACGAAGAAAGAGCGCGCTCCACCTTCTCAAAAAGAAAATGGGCGGGGATCGCTCCCCGCCCGTGATTGTTCTTATCGTTGTCCTCCCAGACTGAGCCGTATTCAAGCCTTGTCGACCAGGTCGGGCCAGGTGGCCTGATAGGCGTTGATCGCGCCGACCAGCTTGTCGCCGCCCTTCTTCTTGATCAGCTTGCGCCATTCCTCGGCGGTGTCCTTCATCGCCTGCTCGGCGGTCTTCTGCCCGGTGGTCGCCGCGACCAGGTTCTCGTCCAGCGCGTTGTGGAACGCCTGGGCGCCGGCGACGTTGAGCGATGGCACGCCGCGCGCCACGTCGCCCTGCATGGTCGGCAGGTGGTAGCCCTTGTATGACTGCTCCACCAGCGGATCCGTGAAGTTGGCGAGCTGGAACGGATCGTAGTAGCCGGCCGGGTTGCCGGTCATCCAGGTGTAGGTCCGGGTCGAGCCGAGCCACTGGGTGAACAGCCATGCCGCCTCGGGGAACTTGGACTGGGTCGAGACGCCGGCGATCGCGCTGTACCAGAGCACCGAGCGGCGCACCAGGCCGTCGCCCTGCTTGCGGCCGGGCGGCAGCGCCGAGATCAGCTTGCCGCCGACCTTGGTGCCGGGGTTGTCGAGGAATTTCGGCATGTTCGAGAAGGCGCAGGTCATCGCGGCGCCGCCCTCGCCCATATTGCCGTACTGCTCGGGCCAGCTCCAGGAGACGGCGTCCTTCGAGTGCCATTTCAGGCTGTCGACGTATTCCTGCGCCGCCTTGACGCCGGCCTCGCCGTCGATCAGCGGGTTGCCCGCATCGTCGAACAGGAACTGGTTGGGCGAGCCCAAGGTGGCGTAACGCTGATACCAGTTGGTGTAGCCCCAGCCCTGGTTGCGCAGGTCGGTGCAGCCGAGCAGGCCCTGGTCCGGCCGGTTGAAGAACTCGGCGGTCTGGTCAAGCTGCTCATAGGTCTGCGGGTAGTCCAGCTCGTAGCCGTATTTCGCCTTGAAGTTCTTGCGCTCGTCCTCGTTCTCGAACAGGTCGCGCCGGTAGACCCAGCACTGATAGTCGCCGTCGAGCGACACCGCATAGCGGTGGCCGTCATAATAGGTGAGCTGGCGCACGCCGCGCTCGCCGCCGACATAGCCGCGCTCGGGATCGTCGAAGTCGGGCTTGTGGGCCGCGGCGAAATCGTCGCAATTGACCAGCGCGCCGGCCTCCACCAAGTCGCCGAGCGAGTTCCACGGCATGGTGTAGACGTCGTAGGCGGCCTCCTGGGCCGTCACGTCGCGCAGGATCTTGGTGAACTCCTCGCCGGTCGCGACGGTGATGAATTCGAGCTTCACGCCCGAATCGCGCTCCCAGACCTGCTGCACCGTGTCGGCGCCCTCGGGGAACGACTTGACGAGCTGGCCGATCGCGCCATCGAGAATCATCATGATGAGCTTATCGGGCGCCTTGCCGGCGGCCTTGAGCGCCTTGATGCCCTCGATCGCACGGCCTTCGGACATGTCGCCGTTGTATTGATAGCGCTCGGCGCCGGCAAAGCCGGTCGGCCCGCCGGTCATGCCCGGCGCGAGATCCGCCGCATGGGCGGGGCGGCCGATGAAGCGAGGCGCGATTCCGATCGCCGATGTCAGCGCCAGGCCCGCGGCGCCTGCCTTGAGGACGCCGCGGCGGGTCGTTCCTTTCGCAATGCGTGTTTTGGTCATTCGGTGGCTCCTCTCCCCGAAAGACGTGGTTTCCCAGGTCGTTTGTCGTGTTTGGTCTTGTTGTTATTGACGACGATAACATCGGCGCCGAGGCCGTGCCAGCCCACGCCGTTCTATGGCCATGGTCGTGGCGTCGGCGCGTCCAGGCACGCTTCACCGAAACGGCACGAGAACGCGGCGCCCCCGTACTTGCGGGGCACCGGGCATCGTGCCGGCCGGCTTATGCCAGGATCTTCAGATTGGCGGCGGCGTTCTTGCCGTTGCGGCCGGCGCCCACGTCATATTGCAGCCGCTGCCCTTCGATCAGGGTCTTCAGGCCGGCATCCTGGACGGCGGAGATGTGTACGAAGACGTCGCCGGAGCCGTCTTCCGGTTTGATGAAGCCGTAACCCTTGGTCTCGTTGAACCACTTTACGCTGCCAGTCGCCATCGCGAGCTTGCTCCCCATCGATAGAACGTCCGATCGGGCGCGCCGATCGCGACGAGTCTTCCCCCACGGTGCGAAGCGGCGCCGGGCATTCTGTGTCCCGTACCGCTTCTTTTTGGCGTCCCCTACGGGAATTGAACCCGTATCTCCACCTTGAAAGAGTGGTGTCCTAACCTTTAGACGAAGGGGACGCAATACTGAGCGTTATCTACACGTTCGTTTGCCGTGAAATCAAGCATCAGAGGTCCGGGCCGCGGAAGTCGCCCCGGGACGGCGCGGCGTCATCGATATGCAATTCCACCTCCTCGCGCGCCTGCCACTGGTTGAGGCGGAGCCGGCCGGCGAGGTGGAAGGCGGTGCCATGCGGCGACGCGAGCAGGGCCGTGCCGAGCGGTTCGCTCGCGCTCCTGAACGCGATGGCCTTGAGGCGCGCGCCGCCGTTTCCCGTAACCAGGCAGCGTACGTGGCCGTTGCCGACGACCTCGGGGCGCACCACGCCGACATGGGCAAGCGCGAGCCTCGGCTCCGCGTTGCCGGCGCCGAACGGCCCGAGCTGTTCGAACTCGTGGGCCAGCGCCATGGTGGCCCCTTCCGGCGCCAGTACCGCTTCCAACGAAAGGCGGCCGGCGCGCTCGATCGCCTCGGCGGTGCGTTCGCCGAGGCGCTCCATGAGGAACTCGGCCAGCGCGGCGAGGCGCGCGGTCTCGGCAGTGAAGCCGGCGGCCATGGCGTGACCGCCGCCATTGATCAGGAGCCCGGCCTGGCGCGCCGCCGTGATCGCGGCGCCCATGTCGATCCCGGGGATCGAGCGGCAGGAGCCCTTGGCGATCTCGCCCTCGATCGCGATCGCGGCGGCCGGGCGGCCATAGCGCTCTTTGAGCCGGCTCGCCACGATGCCGATCACGCCCTGGTGCCAGCCCTCGCCCGCGGCGAAGACCAGCGGCGCGTTGCCGATGCCGCGCGCCTCGACCCGCTCGAGCGCGGCATCGAGCACGGCGGCCTCGATCTCCTGGCGCTCCCGGTTGAGCTCGTGCAGCCGCACCGCGAGCGCGGCGGCCTCGTCGGGGTCGTCGGTGCTGAGCAGGCGCACCCCGAGGTCGGACTGGCCGACCCGCCCGCCCGCATTGACGCGCGGTCCGAGGATGTAGCCGAGATGGTAGGCGGTGGGCCGGCTGTCGAGCCGTGCCACATCGGCGAGCGCGGCCAGTCCGGTATTACGGCGCTGCGCCATGACCTTGAGGCCCTGCGCCACCAGCGCGCGGTTGATCCCGGTCAACGGCACCACGTCGGCGACCGTGCCGAGCGCGACCAGGTCGAGCCATTCGAGCAGGTCCGGCTCGGGCCGGCTGCGGTACCAGCCGCGCGCGCGCAGCGCCCGGTTGACCGCCACGACCAGGAGGAACGTGACGCCGACCGCGGCGAGCTGGCGGTGCGGCGAATTCTCGTCGATCCGGTTCGGGTTGATCAGCGCCGCGGCGACCGGCAGCCGGGCCTCCGCCAGATGGTGATCGACGACGATCACCTCGATGCCCACACGGTGCGCACCGTCGAGCGCCTCGAAAGCGGTCGTGCCGCAGTCCACGGTCACCACGAGGCGGGCGCCCTGCGCCTTGAGGCCTGCGAGCGCAGGCAGGTTCGGGCCGTAGCCCTCCTTCGCCCGGTCCGGGATGTGCACTGCTGTGGACGCACCGATTTTTCTAAGAAAACGAATTAGCAATGCGCTCGAAGTCGCTCCATCGACGTCATAATCGCCGAATATCCCGATCGTCTCCCCGGCCGTCACGGCCGCCGCCAGCCGCTCCGCCGCCGCATCGAGATCGAGCAGATGGGAGGGGTCGGGCAGCAGCGCGCGGAGCGTCGGGTTCAAGAATGCATCGGCCTCCTCCGGGCCGACGCCGCGCGCGGCGAGCGCACGCGCCAGGATTTCGGAGATTTCGAGCGCCTCGCACAGTGCGGCGACGGTGCGCGCCGGCGCCTCCCTCAACTGCCAGCGCCGGCCCGAGACCGAGCGCTCGACGTCGAGTACGGCGGCGGGCTCCACCACTGCCCCGGCCGCCCGGCTCGCCTGCGTCGCCGCGGTCAAGGGTGGACGCCGGCCGGCGGGGTCTTACGGCGGAAATCGTGGGCGGCGTCGATCAGGCGCACGGTGCCGGTCACCGAGCGCATCACCACCGAGTGCGTGCGCGCGCCGCCGGCGAAACGGTGGACGCCATTCAGCAATGGGCCGTCGGTCACGCCGGTCGCCGCGAACATGACGTCGCCCTTGGCCAGGTCGGTCAGCGTGTATTTCCGGTTGAGGTCGGTGACGCCCATGCCGCGCGCGCGCGACTTCTCCTCCTCGTTGCGGAAGATCAGCCGCCCCTGCATCTGGCCGCCGATCGAGCGCAGCGCCGCCGCCGCCAGCACGCCCTCGGGCGCGCCGCCGGCACCCATGTAGATGTCGACCGTCCGGTTGAGCCGCGTCGTCGCGATGACGCCGGCGACATCGCCGTCGCGGATGAGCTGGATGCGGGCGCCGGTCTCGCGCACCTTGGCGATCAGCTCCTGGTGGCGCGGGCGGTCGAGGATCAGCACGACGAGATCGGCGACGTCGCCGCCTTTCGCCTTGGCGAGGTTCTTGAGGTTGACCGCCGGCGTCTCGTCCAGGTCGACCAGGTCATCCGGCAGGCCGTCGCCGACCGCGATCTTGTCCATGTAGACATCGGGCGCGTTCAGGAAACCGCCCTTCTCCGCCATCGCGACGACGGCGAGGGCGTTCGGTGCGCCGGTCGCGCAGATCGTGGTGCCTTCGAGCGGATCGAGCGCGACGTCGACCTCGAGGCCGTTCCCCTTGCCGACCTTCTCGCCGATATAGAGCATCGGCGCCTCGTCGCGCTCTCCCTCGCCGATCACGACGGTGCCCTGGATGTCGAGGGTGTTGAGCGCGCTGCGCATGGCGTCCACCGCCGCCTGGTCGGCGGCCTTTTCGTCGCCCCTGCCCATCCAGCGCGACGCGGCGAGCGCGGCCGCCTCGGTCACGCGGACGGCATCGAGCGCCAGGTTGCGGTCCAGCTTCAGGGCCTCGGTCATTCCTTGCCTCGCACGCTTTTCGGCTACAGGTTTTCGATCCGGATCATGTGCGGCGGCTCGAGCACGGTGCCGAGCTTGGCGATGGCATCGAGCGCCCGGTTCATCGAGGCTTCGGACGCCTCGTGCGTGGTCAGCACCACCGGCACTTCCTCGCCGGGATTGCGCGAGCGCTGCAGCATCGATTCGACGGACACCTGCTGATCGCGCAGGCAGGCCGCGACATCGGCGATCACGCCGGGCCGGTCCACCACCATCAAACGAATGTAATACGGGCCGGCATGGTGAGCCATCGGCAGGGTCTTGCGCGCCGCGAGCTGGGCCGCCGGCACGCCGAAGGTCGGCACCTTGAGGCCGCGCGCCACGTCGATCAGGTCGGCGACCACGGCGGAGGCGGTCGGCCCCTCGCCCGCCCCTCGCCCTTCGAACATCGAGCGGCCGACGAAGTCGCCTTGCGTGATCACGGCGTTGAACACGCCATCGACATGCGCGATGGGCGAGCCCTCCGGCACCATGCAGGGGTGGACGCGCTGCAGGATGCCGTCCGCGCTCTGGCGGCTGATGCAGAGCAGCTTGATGCGGTAGCCGAGGGTCAGGGCATACTCGATGTCCATCGCCGTGATGCCGCGTATGCCCTCGACATAGACAGAAGCGAGGTCGACCGGGCAGCCGAAGGCGACGCTGGTGAGGATGGCGAGCTTGTGCGCCGCGTCGTGACCGTCGATGTCCATGGTGGGGTCCGCCTCGGCATAGCCCAGGCGCTGCGCCTCGGCGAGCACGTCGGCGAATCCCTCCGGCTTGCCGGCGCGCACCCCGTCCTGCATGGCGGTCAGGATGTAGTTGCAGGTGCCGTTGAGGATGCCGTGCAGCGCCGTGATCTCGTTGCCGGCGAGGCCCTCGCGCAGCGCCTTGACGATCGGGATGCCGGCCGCGACCGCCGCCTCGTAGCGCAAGGTCGCGCCGCGCTCGTCGGCAAGACGCGCGAGCGCCGTGCCGTGATGCGCGAGCAGCGCCTTGTTGGCGGTGACCAGATGCTTGCCGGCGCCGAGCGCGATCTCGCTGAGCGCGCGCGCAGGGCCGTCCGCTCCGCCGATCAGCTCGACGATGACGTCGAGCGACTCGTCTGCGGCCAGCGCCTCCGCCGTGTCGTGCCAGCGCGCCTCGCCGAGCGGCAGGTCGCGCCGCTTGTTGCGATCGCGCGCCGTGACCGCGGCGACGCTGAGCCTCGCGTCGCAGCGCCGCTCGATCAGCGCGGCGTGCTCGGCGAGCAGCTTGACCACGCCGCCGCCGACGGTGCCGAGCCCGGCGATGCCGATCCTGATGGTGCGGGGGGCCATGGCGGATAGGCTAGCGCGCTCGGCCGGCCGTCATTCGACGAAGATGTCGACGCGATCCGGCGCCGCGCCGTCGCTGCTCGGATCGGCCGGGCCGGCGAACACCCGCATGCGATCGACCGGCACCCCCAGCTGCTCCAGCTCGGCCGCCGCCGCCAGCGCGCGGTCATAGGCGAGCGCGTCGGCACCGGCCGAGGCCGGGGCTCGGCCGATCACGAGAATCGTGGCGCCCTGCCGGGCCTGAGCGGCGGCGATCTCCTTGAGCGCGTCGCGCTGCTCCTGCCCGATCGCCTTGGACAGGGGCTGGAACCAGATGGTGCTCGACGGCACCGCGGCCGCCGTCTCCAGCGCGCCGTCCTTCGCGTAGAACGCATCGGCGAATTGCTGCTTGAAGCCGTCGAGCGACGTGGCAGGCCCGGCCTGCCCCGGCTGCTCGGCCGCCGGACTCTCCAGCGGTGCGGCCTCGACATTGGGTGCCGGCGATGCAACCTCGGACGTGGCGGCGGGCGCCTCCGCTTCAACCGCGGCCCGCGCGGCTTCCGCCTTGGCCGCGGCGGCCCGTGCGATCTCCTCGGCTTCCGCGACTGCGGCGGCGGGGTCGCGCTCGGCGGACAGCGGCCGGCGCGTCTCGCCAGACGAGGCCGATGCGGTGGCGAAGTCGACCTCGTCGACCGAGCGATTGCGGAGCTCGGCATCAGTGTAGCGCGCATTTGCGCGGTCCGCGACCAGGCCCTCATGCACCTCGCGGATCTGCTCGGGCGTCGAGGACGGGCGCGGCTCGTCCGGCACCTCGGCGAGGTTGGGGAATTCCTCGCCGGCACCCGGCGGGGGCTCCTCGTCGCTGCTCTGGAACAGCCGGGCCGGATTGGCCTCGTCGGGCACGTCCGCGCAGCTCGCCACCAGCACGCCGGCCATGGCAATCGCGCCGAGCCGCGCCAAGCCGGCGAGGCCTCGCGCCGCCGGAGCGCCCCGCCGAACTGGATGGCGACACCGCGCCGCACTATCTTTCCCGTCGCGTCGGGGCATGATGCTCCGTCCCAGGTGGAAACCGCTTGACGATTCCAGCGGTAAATCTTAACTCGCGAAGCGTTGGATTGCCGCCGCGAAATCGGCGTTTTGGTACAGCACAACGGTTCTCAGGACAACATGGCGGTGAAATCAACCGGGGGCGCTGCCGGCGCACCAGAGACGGAACAGCCCGACTCCGCGGCCGATGCCGACGATTTCATGAGCATCGCTGCGAAGAGCCAGCGCATCGTCTCGGAATTCCTGTCGAATCAGGCATCGGGCGGGAATCTTGGCACGGCCGACCCGCTCAACGTCGGGCGTGCCTTCTTCGAGATGACGACCCGGATGATGGCGGACCCCGCCAAGCTCTTCGAGGCCCAGCTTTCGCTCTGGCAGGGCTACATGGAGCTGTGGCAGCACGCCGCGAGCAGCATGTTCGGCGGCGAAGCGCCGCGCCAGGCCCTCCATGCGCCGGCGCCGGATGACCGGCGCTTCCGCGACCCCCTGTGGAACGACAGCCTGGTCTTCGATTTCATCAAGCAATCCTACCTGCTGACGGCGCGCTGGCTGCAATCGACGGTGCGCAGCGTCGAGGGACTCGACGAGAAGACCGCGCAGAAGGTCGATTTCTATACGCGGCAGTTCGTCGATGCGCTGGCGCCGACCAATTTCGTGCTGACCAACCCGACGGTGCTGCGCGAGACGATCGACAGCCACGGCGAGAACCTGGTGCGCGGCCTGAAGAATCTGCTCGGCGACATCGAGCGCGGCGGCGGCAAGCTTGCCATCAGCATGACCGACCACGAGGCGTTCGAGCCGGGCAAGAACGTGGCGGTCACGCCCGGCAAGGTGGTCTACCAGAATGACCTGATCCAGCTCATCCAGTACGCGCCGACCACCGAGACGGTCTACAAGCGGCCGCTGCTGATCGTGCCGCCCTGGATCAACAAGTTCTACGTGCTCGACCTGCAGCCGAAGAACTCGTTCGTGCGCTATGCCACCGCGCGCGGCTACACCACCTTCATCATCTCCTGGGTCAACCCCGACGAACGGCTCGCGCACAAATCCTTCGAGGACTACATGCACGAGGGCATCCTCGCCGCGCTCGACGCCATGGCCAAGGCGACGGGCGAGAAGGAAGCGCTCGTCACCGGCTATTGCCTGGGCGGCACCCTGCTCGCTGCGACGCTCGCTTATCTCGCCGCGACCGGCGACGACAAGCGGATCAAGGCGGCGACCTTCTTGGCCACGCTGGTCGACTTCAAGCAGCCCGGCGAGCTCGGCATCTTCATCGACGAGGAGCAGCTCAAGTCGCTCGAAGCGCGCATGGACAAGAAGGGCTATCTCGAAGGCCGCGACATGGCAACCACCTTCAACATGCTGCGCGCGAACGACCTGATCTGGTCGTTCGTCGTCAACAACTACCTGCTCGGCAAGGACCCCTTCCCGTTCGACCTGCTCTACTGGAACTCGGATTCGACGCGCATGCCGGCCGAGATGCACAAGTTCTACCTGCGCACGATGTACCAGGAGAACAGGCTGGTGCAGCCCGGCGGCATCAGCTTCGGCGGCGTGCCGATCGACCTGACCAGGATCAAGCTGCCGACCTACATCTATGCGAGCCGCGAGGACCATATCGCGCCATGGGCCGCCACCTTCGAGGCGACCAAGCTCTATAGCGGCCCGGTGCGCTTCGTGCTCGGCGGCTCCGGGCACATCGCAGGCGTGGTCAACCCGCCCGAGGCCAACAAGTATGGCTACGTCACGGGCCCGCTCAGCCGCGGCATGTCGGCCGAGGAATGGCTCGAGGGGGCGAGCCAGCACGAAGGCTCATGGTGGCCCGACTGGGACGCCTTCGCCGCCAAGCACGGCGGCAAGAAGGTGCCGGCCCGCAAGCCCGGCGACGGCAAGCTCAAGCCGATCGAGGACGCGCCGGGCTCCTACGTCCTGGTCCGCTCCTAGCGGCATCAGGTTGGTCCAGCGGCCTCGCGCCACTCAACCGAAATGGCGCTGGCGCCGATCGCGGTAGCTCCAAGAGCCCGCGGCCGATCGGCGCCGGAACGGAAAGACGCTCAGCGCTTCGGCTGCGGATATTCGAAACCGACGAAGTCGAACGGCTCGCCGCCGTTCTCCCAGCGGTGCAGCGTGTTCGGCTGAAACACGATGACGTCCTCGGGCTTGTAGGCGATCTCGGACGTCGTGTTGCCGTCCTTGTCGACGTTGATCAGCTTGCCGGTGCCGCCGACGACGTAGAGGACGTAGGCGCTCGGCCCTTCATGGGCCGTGATGCTGCCGCCCGGCTCGACGCGGCCGCGATTGACGGTAATGCCGACGAGCGGCAGTTCGAGCGCGGTGGCGTAGGAAAACCCCTGGTTCGCTCCTTCGCCGATCTTCGGCACGTCGGCGAGCGCAAAACCGTCCTTCTGCAAAACCATCGGGCGCTTGCCCTGGGCGTTGTCGACGACATAGACGTCGCCGGCCGCCGCCGTCGAAGCCGCTCCGATCACCGCGAGCAAAGACAGGGTCCCAATCAGCCTCCTCATGATGTCCTCCTCTTTTGTCGGACAATTTCTCCCTACAATTTTATCCTACGGCAGGTCGCCGGCCGGACGGCAAGGCGATTTTCGTGGCCACGCGAAAACCTCGGCGCCCGGTCACGGCGCCGTCACAACAGCGATATTGTGAGGGTGGTGGGCTCAGCCGTGGCCGAGCGCGGCGCGATATTCGCGGCTGCGCACGACGTAACGCTCGGCGAGCCCGGCGATCCGCTCGCGCTCCTTGTCGCTGACGTGGCGCGTCATGCGCGCCGGGCGGCCGAGCCAGAGTTCGCCCGCCTTGACGTGCTTGCGCTCGGTCAGCATGGCGCCGGCGCCGACCCAGCCGCCGCTCTCGACATGGGCATGGTCCATCACGATGGCGCCCATGCCGATCAGGCTGGCGTTCTCGATGACGCAGGCGTGCAGCAGGCACATATGGGCGACGGTCACCTCGTCGCCGACCAGGGTCGGCCCGTCGGTCGAGGTGTGGATCACCGTGCCGTCCTGGATGTTGGTGCGCGCGCCGATGCGGATATAGCTGACATCGCCGCGCAGCACGCAGTTGAACCAGATGCTGGCCTCCTCGCCGACCTCGACGTCGCCGATCAGCATGACGCCGGGCGCGATGAACGCGCTCTCGGCGACGCGCGGGCGCACGCCCTTGTAGGGCAGCAATAGCGGTCCGCTCACGGGAACAGCGCGACCTGCTCGAGCCCGGTGGTTTCGGGCATGCCGGCCATGACGTTCATGTTCTGCACGGCCTGGCCCGAGGCGCCCTTGACCAGGTTGTCGATCGCCGAGAGCACGATGGCGCGGCCGTGCAGCCGGTCCGCGAAGACGCCGATCAGGCAGAGGTTGGAGCCCCGCACATGGCGGGTCGCCGGCGCGCCGCCCTTGGGCAGCACGCGCACGAACGGCTCGCCCGCATAGCGCTCGGCGAGCACGCTGCGCAGATCGTCGGCGCTCGCGCCGCCCTTGAGCGTGACATAGATCGTCGAGAGGATGCCGCGGTTCATCGGCATCAGATGCGGCGTGAAGTTGACCACGACCGGCCCGCCGGCCGCCTCGCTCAGGCCCTGCTCGATCTCGGGCGCGTGGCGGTGGCTGGCGATGCCGTAGGCGTGGATGCCTTCGCTCACCTCGGCGAACAGCGAGCCCTCCTTGGCCTCGCGGCCGGCGCCGCTGACGCCGGACTTGGCGTCGATGATGATGCCCTCGGCCTCGATCGCGCCGGCTTCGATCAGCGGCACGAGCGGCAGTTGCGCCGAGGTCGGGTAGCAGCCGGGGTTGGCGACAAGCCGGGCCTTGGCGACCGCGGCGCGTTTCAATTCGGTCAGCCCGTAGACGGCCTCGCCTTGCAGCTCGACCGCGCGATGCTCGTGGCCGTACCAGGTCGCGTAGCTCGCGGGGTCGAGCCTGAAATCCGCCGACAGGTCGACGATCTTGAGATGCCTCGGCAGCCTGGCGATGACCTCCTGCGTGGTGCCGTGCGGCAGGCAGCAGAACACGAGGTCGAGCGCGCCGTAATCGGCGTCGTCGAGCTTGATCAGGTCGGGCGCGTCGAGCCCCGCGAGATGGGGAAACACCGCAGCCAGGGGCTGGCCGGCGCGCCGCTCCGCCGACAGCATGCGGATGTCGCTGCCGGCATGGAGCGCGAGCAGGCGCAGCAGCTCGCCGCCGGTATAACCGCTCGCGCCGAGCACGCCGATCCTGAGCGCGTTGGCATTCTTGGCCATGATCACTTTCCCGCCGGCGCGATGGCCGGCCTCAGGCCCTGGGTAAGAATCATCATAATCGCAGTCGGGCTGGCGCAAACCACCCAGACGTCATTGCCGGGCTTGACCCGGCAATCCATGCCACATCGAGCAAGCATGCTGCGGAAGAAGCCTGGATGCCCGGGTCAAGCCCGGGCATGACGATTGGGAGTATCGCCCCAAAGGCTGCGGTGCCTACCGCTTGGAGAACTGGAAGCTGCGGCGCGCCTTGGCCTTGCCGTACTTCTTGCGCTCGACCACGCGCGGGTCGCGGGTGAGCAGGCCTTGCGCCTTGAGGAGCTTGCGCAGCGCCGGCTCGCGCAGCACCAGCGCCTTCGAGATGCCGTGGCGCACCGCGCCCGCCTGGCCCGACAGGCCGCCGCCGCCGACCGTGCAGATCACGTCGTACTGCGTCTTGCGATCGGTGGTGGCGAAGGGCTGGTTGACGATCATCCTGAGCGTCGGGCGCGCGAAGTAGGTGTCGAGCGGCCGGTTGTTGACCGTGATCTGGCCCGAGCCCGGCTTGATCCAGACGCGCGACACGGCGTCCTTGCGCTTGCCGGTGGCGTAGGTGCGGCCGAGCCGGTCGATCTGCGGCTCGGGCGTCGGCGCTTCGGTTGCCGAGGTCGCCGCCTTGCCGGCGGGCTGGCCCAGCTCGGCCAGCGAGGTGAGGGTGCGCGAGCCACTAGCCACGGGACGAGCTCCTCTTGTTCTTCGGATTCAACGCGCCGACGTCCAGCACCTCCGGCTGCTGCCCCTCATGCGGGTGCGACGGCCCCGGATAGACGCGGAGGTTGCCCATCTGCTGGCGGCCGAGCGGGCCGCGCGGCACCATGCGCTCGACCGCCTTCTCGATCAGCCGCTCGGGATGCTTGCTCTCGAGCGTCTGCTGCGGCGTGCGCGACTTGATGCCGCCCGGATAGCCGGTGTGCCAATGGAACTGCTTGTCGGTCAGCTTCCGCCCGGTCAGCTTGACCTTCTCGGCGTTGACCACGATCACGTTGTCGCCGCAGTCCATGTGCGGCGTGAAGGTCGGCTTGTGCTTGCCGCGCAGCCGGCTGGCGACGATGCTGGCGAGCCGGCCGAGCACGAGCCCGTCGGCGTCGATCAACACCCAACGCTTCTCGATGTCCGAAGGCTTGGCGGAATAGGTCTTCATCAGGGAACTCCGCGCGGGCCGCACGCCGACAGGCGGCGGCGCGCCTCAATTCAGGGCCGCGAATATGACCCCGATCCGTGCTTTGTCAAGCCGATTTAGCCATATTTAACAGACGGTTTATAGAAAGGTATCATCGTAGGGAGTGGCCGGCCGGCGGCGGGCCGGCTATAGTTCGTAGTCCAATCCGAAGGGCATGCCATGGCGCTATCCGCCTCGCTCGCTTCCGAGAAGTCCGACCGCCCGCTGCTCAGGCACGACGATCGCGGGGTGGCGACGCTGACGCTGAACCGCCCGGCCGAGCGCAACAGCCTCTCGGTCGGCCTGATGAACGCGTTCCAGCGCGAGCTCGACGCGATCCACCGGGACGCCAGCGTGCGCGTCGTCGTGATCGCCGCGAACGGGCCGGCGTTCTGCGCCGGCCATGACCTCAAGGAGATTCAGGCGAAGCCGGGCCGTGCCATCTATGAATCGCTGTTCAAGCAATGCAGCCGGCTGATGCAGACGATCACCCGGCTGCGCCAGCCGGTGATCGCGAAGGTGCATGCCATGGCGACCGCCGCCGGCTGCCAGCTGGTCGCGACCAGCGACCTCGCGATCGCCGGCGCGAGCGCCAAGTTCTGCACGCCGGGCGTCAATATCGGCCTCTTCTGCTCGACGCCGATGGTCGCGTTGACCCGCAACGTCGCGCGCAAGCACGCCATGGAGATGCTGCTGACCGGCGATGCGATCGACGCCGAGCGCGCCGCCGAGATCGGCCTGGTCAACCACGTCGTCCCCGATGACGCGCTCGACGGGGCGGTCGCCGAGCTTGCCGACAAGATCGTCGCCAAGTCGCCGCTCACGCTCGCGATCGGCAAGGAGGCGTTCTACCGGCAGGTCGAGATCAGCCTGAACCAGGCCTACGACTATGCGAGCGAGGTGATGACCCGCAACATGATGGCGTTCGACGCCGAGGAAGGCATCGATGCCTTCCTCCACAAGCGCAAGCCGAACTGGCGGGGCCGCTAGACACTAACGGCGCGCCGCCCTCGCCTTGACTCCGCGCGCGGATGGAGGCTCTAGTTGTCGCCCCGGCCTCCGGGCTTTCCCCATGAGCTGAGGCAACCCAACACCCATGGTCGACGTTGCGATCAAGTCCACGGACGGCGATCCGCTGGCCTATCTGGCGCGGCATGACGACTATCCCAACGACCTGCTGCGCCGCGTCCTCGGCCGCGTGCGCATCATCGCGATGGTCGGCGCCAGTCCGCAGTGGCGGCGGCCCAGCTTCTACGCGATGAAATACCTCGCCAAGAAGGGCTACCGCGTCATCCCGATCAACCCGAAGCATGCCGGCGAGGAGATCCTGGGCGAGAAGGTGTATGCCAGCATCACCGACTATCCCGGCGACATCGACATGGTGGACATCTTCCGCAACTCCAAGGAAGCGCTCGCGATCACCAAGGAGGCGATCGCCAACAAGGACAAGAAGCACATCAAGGTGGTCTGGATGCAGCTCACGGTGCGCAACGACGAGGCCGCCGAGCTTGCCGAGGCCGCTGGCCTCACCGTGATCATGAACCGCTGCCCGAAGATCGAATATGCCCGGCTCTCCGGCGAGCTGAGCTGGAGCGGGATCAACTCGCGCATCATCACCTCGAAGAGCCTGAGGGCGCCCAGAGCATGACGAAGCGGAAGACGGCTCCAGCCAAGGCCAAGCAAGCGGCGAAAAAGGCGGCGCCAGCCCGCGCGGCCGAGCCGGACCTGCCGCGGGAATACGGCTTCGAGACGCTGGCCATCCATGCCGGCGCGCGGCCCGACCCGGTGACCGGCGCACGCTCCACGCCGATCTACCAGAGCACGTCGTTCGTGTTCGAGGATGCGGACCACGCCGCCGAGCTCTTCAACCTGCAGACCTTCGGCTACATCTACTCGCGCTTGACCAACCCGACGGTCGCGGTGCTCGAGGAGCGCGTCGCCGCGCTCGAGAACGGCCGCGGCGCGGTCGCCTGCGCCACCGGCCACGCCACACAGTTCCTGGTCGCGGTCACCCTGCTCGACCAGGGCGACGAGTTCATCGCTTCGCGCAACCTCTATGGCGGCTCGATCACCCAGTTCGGCCTGAGCTTCCCGAAGCTCGGCTGGAAGTGCCATTTCGTCGACCCGCGCGACCCGAAGAACTTCGAGCGCGCGATGACCGACAAGGTGAAGTTCATCTTCTGCGAGAACCTCGCCAACCCCGGCGGCGTCGTGCTCGACCTCGAGCCGATCGCAGACATCGCGCGCCGCCACGGCATCCCGCTCGTGGTCGACAACACGCTGGCCTCGCCCTATCTGTGCCGCCCCTTCGAATGGGGCGCCGACATCGTGGTGCACTCGGCTACCAAGTTCATCGGCGGGCACGGCAACACCATGGGCGGCGTGGTGGTCGAGTCCGGCCGTTTCGACTGGTTCCAGAACGACAAGTTCCCGAGCCTGACCAAGCCCGACAAGGCCTATCACGGCCTCACCTTCGGCGAGACCTTTGGCGATTTCGGCTTCACCACGAAGGTGCGCGCGGTGGGTTTGCGCGACTACGGGCCGTCCCTCTCGGCGATCGCGGCGTGGAACATCCTGCAAGGCGTCGAGACCCTGCCGCTGCGCATGGAGCGTCATTGCAGCAACGCGCTCGCGGTCGCGGAATATCTGGAACGCCACGAGAAGGTGGCCTGGGTCTCCTATGCCGGGCTCAAGTCGAGCCCCTATCGCAAGCTCGCCCAGAAGTACCTGCCCAAGGGCTCGGGCGCGGTCTTCACCTTCGGCCTGAAGGGCGGCTACGAGGCCGGCATCAAGATGGTCGATTCGGTCGAGATGTTCTCGCACCTCGCCAATATCGGCGACACGCGCAGCCTGATCATCCACCCCGCCTCGACCACGCACCGCCAGCTCACGCCCGAGCAGCAGGTGGCGGCCGGCGCCGGCCCCGACGTGGTCCGCCTCTCCGTCGGCATCGAGACGATCGACGACATCATCGCCGACCTCGACCAGGCCCTGAACAAGATCTAGGAAGCCCCCTACCCGATCGCCTGATCGAGATCGGCGATCAGATCGTCAGGGTCCTCGACGCCGCAGGAGAGCCGCACCAGGGCATCGACCACGCCGACGCGCTCCCTGATCTCGGCCGGCACGGTGCGGTGGGTCATGAAGGCCGGCAGCTCGATCAGGCTCTCGACCCCGCCGAGGCTCACCGCGAGGTGGAAGATCTCGGTGCGCTCCGAGATGCGCTTCGCGGCTTCGACCCCGCCCTTCGGCAGAAACGTCACCATGCCGCCGAAGCCGGGCATCTGCCGCTTGGCGAGCGCATGCTGCGGGTGCGCCGGCAGGCCGGGATAGTTGACGAACTCGACCTTCGGGTGCCTGGCGAGCCAGGCGGCGATGCGCTGCGCGTTCTCGCAGGCGCGGTCGACGCGCAGATGCAGCGTCTTGAGGCCGCGCAGCACCAGGAAGCTGTCGAACGCGCTCGGCACCGCGCCGAGCGCGTAGTGCATGAAGCGCAGGCGCTCGGCGAGCTCCGGGTTGTTGCCGACCACCACCATGCCGCCGATCACGTCTGAATGGCCGTTCAGGTACTTCGTCACCGAGTGCAGCACGAGGTCGATGCCGTGTTCGAGCGGGCGCTGCAGGCGCGGCGTCGCGAAGGTGTTGTCGACCAGGCTGAGCACGCCACGCGCGCGGCATACCCGGCCGACCTCGGCGAGGTCGACCAGCTTCAATTGGGGATTGGTCGGCGTCTCGATCCAGACCAGCTTGGTCTCGGGCCTGAGCGCCTTCTCGAGCGCGCCGGGCACCGAGAGGTCGGCGAAATCGACCTTGAGCCCCGCGCTCCGCGGCTTCACCTCGCGCAGCAGCCGGTTGATGCCGCCATAGAGATCGTCCATCGCGACGACGTGCGAGCCCGCGTCGAGCAGCTCCAGCACGGCCGCGGCCGCGGCGAGACCGGAGGCGAACGAGACCGCCGCGCTGCCGCCTTCGAGATCGGCGACGCAGGCTTCGTAGGGCGTGCGCGTCGGGTTGCCGACCCGCGAATAGACATAGCCCTTGGTCTGGCCGACCGCCTCCATGGCGAAGGTCGAGCTGAGATAGATCGGCGTCATCACCGCGCCGGTCTGCGGGTCGGGGCGCTGCCCGGCATGCACCGCGCGCGTCGCAAAGCCCTTCATGTTGCGCCGCCCGGTCATGCCCGCGCCCCTTCGGTCTCGGCGCCGATCCACGCCACGTAATCCGGGTTGCCGGCCTGCACCGGGAAGGCGACCACGCACGGGCACTCATAGCTGTGCAGCGCCTTGACGCGGCGGGTGAGCGCATCGAGCAGGCTGTCGCGCGTCTTCGCGATCATGACGGTCTCCTGCCCAGCCTCGACCTTGCCCTGCCACCAGTAGAGCGAGCGCATGCCGTCGAGGATGTTGACGCAGGCCGCGAGCCGCGCCTCGACCAGCGCCGTGCCGATGCGCGCCGCCTCGTCCGCCGAGGCGCAGGTGATGTAGACGAAGGTGGGGGTCATGGTGTTCCGGGCCGGTGGGGTGGTCGGAGGGAGACGCCATCATCGAACGGCGCCGTCGAAATGCAACCCGCGAGGTGCCGCGATTTCTTGCCCGCCGCGAAAAATTCCTGAGCGAAATCAAGGGTATTTTTGCATTGTTTGCACCGCGTCAATGAGATAGCTTCGCGCTCGGATTCTGGTGTCACCCGCCGAGTCCAGGCGCCGCCGCTCGGGCCTTGAGCGCGGCCGCCGAGGCGGCACCAGCGCGGAGGCAGGCATGGATGTGATTCTGGCGGAGCCGCGCGGCTTTTGCGCGGGCGTCGAGCGCGCCATCGAGATCGTCGAACGCGCGCTCGAAGTCTACGGTCCACCCGTCTATGTGCGCCACGAGATCGTCCACAACAAGCGCGTGGTCGACGACCTGCGCAAGAAGGGCGCCGTCTTCGTCGAGGAGATCGACGAGGTGCCGGACGGCGCGGTGACCGTGTTCAGCGCGCACGGCGTCTCCGAGAAGGTCGAGAACCATGCGCGGCTGCGCGCGCTGCCCGTGATCGACGCCACCTGCCCGCTGGTCGCCAAGGTCCATATCGAGGCGCAGCGCTACGAGCGCGAGGGCGACGAGGTGATCCTGATCGGCCATCTCGGCCACCCCGAGGTCGAGGGCACCAGCGGCCGGGTCAAGAACGGCGTCCATATCGTGGCGCGGCCCGAGGACGTCGAGAAGCTGAACGTGCGCGACCCCGACAAGGTCGCCTATGTCACGCAGACCACGCTCTCGGTCGACGACACAAGGGACGTGATCGAGGCGTTGAAGCGCCGCTTCCCTGACATACACGGCCCCGACGTGAAGGACATCTGCTACGCGACGCAGAACCGGCAGGCCTCGGTGCGCGAGCTCGCCACCGGCGTCGAACTCCTGCTCGTGGTGGGCGCGCGCAACAGCTCGAACTCGAACCGCCTGCGCGAGATCGGCGTCGAGATGGGCGTGCCGACCTACCTGATCGACGACGCCAACGACATCAATCGCGAGTGGTTCGCCGGGGTCGAGCGCGTCGGCATCACCGCCGGTGCGTCGGCGCCCGAGCAGCTCGTCCAGGAGGTGGTCGCGAAGCTCCGCGAGTTCGCCGCGGTGAACGTCAAGTTCCAGCGCGGCATCCGCGAGCGGGTGCGCTTCAAGCTGCCGGACCAGCTGGTCAAGGCCGGCGAGGACGGGCGCACGCCGCGCCGCTCGCAGTCCGGCTTGATGTAGCCGCCGCGCTCAACCGGATTCGTCATCCCGTCGTCCTCAAGGCCTGATAAGGACCGCGCAACATGTCCGTTCCGCTGATCCAGCAAATCCGCGTCGGTGCCTATGTCCTCGGCAAGCGCCTGAAGGGCGTCGAGCGCTATCCGCTGGTGCTCATGCTCGAGCCGCTGTTCCGCTGCAACCTCGCCTGCCCCGGCTGCGGCAAGATCGACTATCCGGCCGAAATCCTGAACGAGCGCCTGAGCGTCGCGCAGTGCATCCAGGCGGCCGAGGAGTGCGGCGCGCCGATGGTCTCGATCCCGGGCGGCGAGCCGCTGATCCACCCGGAGATGCCCGAGATCGTCGCGGAGCTGATCAAGCGCAAGAAGTTCGTCTATCTCTGCTCCAACGCGCTGCTGCTCAAGAAGAAGATCGACGACTACAAGCCGTCCCCCTACCTCACCTTCTCGATCCATCTGGACGGGCTCGAGGACGAGCACGACCACGCCGTCAACCAGAAGGGCGTGTTCAAGCGCGCGGTCGAGGCGATCAAGCTCGCCAAGGAGAAGGGCTTCCGCGTCAACGTCAACGCCACCGTGTTCTCGACCCACAAGCCCGAGCGCATGGCGGCGTTCTTCGACTACGCGACCGAGGAGCTCGGCGTCAACGCAATCACCATCTCGCCCGGCTATTCCTATGAGCGCGCGCCCGACCAGGAGCACTTCCTGTCGCGCCGGCAGACCAAGGAGCTGTTCCGCGAGGTGTTCCGGCGCGGCAAGGACAAGAAGTGGGTGTTCAGCCAGTCGACCATGTTCCTGGATTTCCTGGCGGGCAATCAGGAGTATCACTGCACGCCCTGGGGCAACCCGACGCGCAACATCTTCGGCTGGCAGAAGCCGTGCTACCTGATCGGCGAGAGCTTTGTCGGCTCGTTCCGCGATCTGATGGAGACGACCGACTGGGATTCCTACGGCACCGGCAAGTACGAGAAGTGCGCGAACTGCATGGTGCATTGCGGCTACGAGCCGACCGCGGTCAACGACACGCTGAAGCGGCCGCTGCACGCGATGTGGGTCAAGCTGCGCGGCGTCAAGACCGAGGGGCCGATGGCGCCCGACATCCCGCTCGGCAATGCGCGGCCGGCCCAGTACGTGTTCGACCTGCACGTGCAGAAGAAGCTGGCCGAGGTCCGCGTCCGCGAGGCCGAATCAAAGGCCGCCAAGGAGCGCGGGGCCAAGCCGACCACCAACGCGGCGTAGAGCGCGCAGGCCCGCCGCCGAATCGATCCCGACCGAGAGCAGGCCGCCCAGCTCGAACGGGTTGAGCAGGAGCCCGCAGAGGATCGGGCGGAGCGTGGTCGAGCCGTCCGGCCTCACCGCGCGCGCGAGAACGGACGGCAGCTCCCGGTTCGACGGATCGAGCACGACGCGGAGCACGCCGAAAGGCAGCCCGCGCTCCGTGGCTGCGCGCGCGACACCTTGGCTTTCCATGTCCACGGCGAGCGCCCGGGTCTTGGCGAAGAGCGCGACCTTCCCCTCGCGCGTGCCGACGATGCGCTCGACGCCGGCCACCGGGCCGAGCGCGACGCGGCCGCCGCTCAATTCGACGAGCCGCTTCGTGAGCCCGCCATCCGTTTCGTAGGCGGCGTCCGCCGTCGGCGGCGGCAGCGCCTCTGGCGGCTGGGCGAAGACGCGGGCGAACGGCGCGAACATGCTTTGCAACCGCTCGCGGAACGAACCGGCCGGCTCGGGCGCGAGCATCGCGGCGCCGACTTCCAGCACCTGATTGGCGACGACGACCGAGCCCGGCCCGAGCGCCGGGTGCAGCCCGCCGGCGAGGCCGAAGCTCAGCAGCGCCTCCGCACCGGCCTCGGCAAGGTCGCAGGCATGCCGATAGGCGCGCGCCGCATCCGCGCCGGAGGCACGCACCTGCAGGCCCGCCGGTATCGGCCGGCCGAGCGCCGCCGCCTCGCGCAAGACCCCGGTGACGATGCCGATTCGCTGGTAGATCGCCGTGGTTCCCCCGGCCTACATGCCGTAGCGCGGCCGCCGCTCGTTGCTCAACGACAGCTCCCGGTAGCGCGACAGCGCCCAGAGCGGGAAGAAGGCCGCGTAGCCGTGGTAGCGCAGATAGAAGACGCGCGGGAAGCCGACCGCGGTGTAGTCCTCCTCGTGCCAGCGGAGGCCGTCGCGCCGGGCCTCGACCAGATAGGCGATGCCGCGACGCACGGGCTCGCTGTCCACCTCGCCCGCCGCCATCAGGGCAAGCACCGCCCAGGCGGTCTGCGAGGCGGTCGAGCGGCGCTCGAACGAACGCTCGATGCGCTCCGCATAGTAGCTGTCGCCGGTCTCGCCCCAGCCGCCGTCATCGTTCTGCTTCGAGTTGAGCCAGGCGACCGCCTTCCTGATGTGCGGCGCCTGCGGGTCCTCGCCCGCTGCGTTGAAGGCGCAGAGGGCCGACCAGGTGCCGTAGATGTAGTTGGTGCCCCAGCGGCCGAACCAGGCACCGCTCTCCTCCTGCTCCTTGCGCAGATAGTCGAGCCCGCGCTTCACCGTGGGATGCTCGGTGCCGTAGCCGATCTGACACAGGAAGCTGACGCAGCGCGCGCTCACGTCGGCGGTCGGCGGGTCGAGCAGCGCGCCGTGATCGGCGAACGGGATGTGGTTCAGGTGGTAGTTCTCGTTGTCGGCGTCGAAGGCGCCCCAGCCGCCGTTCCGGCTCTGCATGCCGATGATCCATTCGGCAGCGCGCGCGATCGGCTCGGCGTAGCGCGCCGTATCGATGCGGTGCAGCGCCATGCCGACCACGGCGGTGTCGTCGACGTCGGGGTAGTAGTCGTTGTGGTACTGGAACGCCCAGCCGCCAGGCCTGACCCCGGGGCGCGCGGCGATCCAGTCGCCCTCGACATCGAGGATCTGGCGCTCCTTCAGCCAGTCGGCGGCGCGGCGCATGGTGCCGCTTTCCGGCGCCTCGCCGGCCTCGAGCGCGGCGAGCGCCGCGAGGCCGGTATCCCAGATCGGCGAGACGCAGGGCTGGCAGAACTGCCGGTCGCCCTCGGGCTCGGTCAGCAGCAGGTCGATCGAGCGGCGGACCGTGCGGCGCACCGGGTCGTCGGGCGGGTAGCCGAGCTGGTCGAGCGCCATCAGGAGGTTGGCCATCGGCGGGAAGATCGCGCCGAGGCCGTCCTCGCCGTTCAGGCGCTGCATCGACCAGGCGACCGCGGCGTCGATGCCGCGCCGCCGGAGCGCGCCCGGCTGGATGCGCTCGTAGAGCTTCAGCAGCCGGTCGACGCCGTAGAACATGCGGCCGAGCGTGCTGTGGACGGCGAAGTAGCGGCGCTCCTCCTCGGGCGGCGTGACGAAGAGCTCGCGCACGCCGACGCCGCGCGGGTTCCTGGCACGCGGCTTGAGCGCCATCAGGATCAGCAGCGGCACGATGGTGGTGCGCGACCAGTAGGACACCTTGTCGAGATGGAACGGGAACCAGCGCGGCAGGAACATGATCTCGATCGGCATCGACGGCACGGCGCGCCACGGCACCTGGCCGAACAGCGCGAGCGCGATCCGGGTGAAGACGTTGCAGCGCGCCGCCCCGCCCCGCTTGAGCACCGCCGCGCGGGCGCGTGCCATGTGCGGCGCGTCCGGCGGATCGCCGGTGATCTTCAGCGCGTAGTAGGCCTTCACCGTGCAGTTCAGGTCGGTCTCGCCGCCCTCGAAGAGCGGCCAGCCGCCCTCCTCGTTCTGGATGCCGCGGATGTAGTTGGCGAGCCGCGCCTCGACCTCGGGATCAAGCTCGTCGAGGAAATGGTTGAGCAGGATGTATTCGGAGGGGATCGTCGCATCGGCTTCGAGATGGAACACCCAATGCCCGTCGCCGCGCTGGGCACCGAGCAGCTCGGCGCGGGCCCGCTCCGCCAGCGCCGACGCCCGGTCGAGCAGCGACGGCCCGGCACGGCCGGCATGCGCCGCAGAATCGCTTTCGACTGCCGCCATGACCGAGCGAACCCCTTGACCTTGCAACGCCGTGCCGGGCGCGGGCGGCGCCCGCCTCTCGCTCAGGCGCGCCGCGCGGCCGCCGAGTTCGAGCCCAGCGCGATCAGCGCGGTGTCGACGATGTGCCGCGCGTTCAGGCCGGCATCCTCGTACATGCCGTTCGGCGTGCCATGGGCGACGAACCGATCGGGCAGCACCATCGGGCGCAGCTTGAGGCCGAGGTCGAGGAGCCCGTTGGTCGCGAGGAAATGCAGCACGAACGAGCTGAAGCCGCCGATCGCGCCCTCCTCGATGGTGATCAGCACCTCGTGCTCGCGCGCGAGCCGGCGGATCAGCTCTTCATCCAGCGGCTTGGCGAAGCGGGCGTCGGCGACCGTGGTGGAGAGGCCGCGCGAGCCGAGCTCGTCGGCCGCGGCCAGGCATTCCGGCATGCGGGCGCCGAGGTTGAGGATGGCGATGGTCGTGCCTTCGCGCACGATCCGGCCCTTGCCGATCTCGAGCGGCGTGCCGCGCTCGGGGAGCGGCAGGCCGATCCCCTCGCCGCGCGGATAGCGCACCGCACTCGGCCGGTCGTCGATCGCGGCCGCGGTCGCGACCATGTGCATGAGCTCGACCTCGTCCGCCGCCGCCATGACGACGAAGCCCGGCAGGGCGCCGAGATAGCCGATGTCGAACGAGCCGGCATGCGTCGGCCCGTCGGCGCCGACCAGCCCGGCGCGGTCGATCGCGAAGCGCACCGGCAGCTTCTGGATCGCGACGTCGTGGACCACCTGGTCATAGGCGCGCTGCAGGAAGGTCGAGTAGATCGCCGCGAAGGGCTTGAGTCCTTCGGTCGCGAGCCCGGCCGCGAAGGTGACGGCGTGCTGCTCGGCGATGCCAACGTCGTAGGCGCGCTCCGGATAGGTTTCCGTGAACTTGTTGAGGCCGGTGCCGGATGGCATCGCCGCGGTGATCGCGACGATCTTGTCGTCGGCGGCCGCCTCGGCGATCAGCGCCTTGGCAAAGACGTTGGTGTAGCTCGGCGCCGCCGTCTTCGCCTTGACCTGAACGCCGGTCATCACGTCGAACTTGTTGACGCCGTGCCCCTTCTCTTCGCTGTTCTCCGCGGGCGCGTAGCCCTTGCCCTTCTGCGTGATGACATGGATCAGCACCGGGCCCGGCGTATCGTCGTCGCGCACGTTCTTCAGCACCGGGATCAGATGATCCAGGTTATGGCCGTCGATCGGACCGATGTAGAAGAAGCCGAGCTCCTCGAACAGCGTGCCGCCGGTCGCCATGCCGCGGGCATATTCCTCGGCGCGCTTCGCCGCCTCGCCCATGGATTTCGGCAGCTTGGAGGCGAACTGCTTGCCGATCTCGCGCAGCGAGCGGAACGAGTGGCTCGAGAGCAGGCGCGAGAGGTAGGCGTTCAGCGCGCCGACCGCCGGCGCGATCGACATCTTGTTGTCGTTCAGGATGACGACCAGCCGGTGCGGCATCGAGCCGGCATTGTTCATCGCCTCATAGGCCATGCCGGCGGACATCGCGCCGTCGCCGATCACGCAGATGACGTTGCGGCGCTCGCCCTTCAGCCGGTGCGCCACGGCCATGCCGAGGCCGGCCGAGATCGAGGTGGACGAGTGCGCCGCGCCGAACGGGTCGTACTCGCTCTCGCTCCGCTTGGTGAAGCCGTAGAGGCCGCCGGGCTGACGCAAGGTGCGGATCCGGTCGCGCCTTCCGGTCAGGATCTTGTGCGGATAGGCCTGGTGGCCGACGTCCCAGATCAGGCGGTCGCGGGGCGTATCGAAGACGTGATGCAGGGCGACGGTCAGCTCGACCACGCCGAGCCCGGCGCCGAGATGGCCACCGGTGATCGAGACCGCATCGATGGTCTCCTGCCGGAGCTCGTTGGCCAGGAGCTTGAGCTCCTTGACCGAGAGGCCTCGCGTATCGCCCGGGTTTTGGACCTGGTCCAGTGTCGGCGTATTAGACATCTGCGGTCGTCCCCTCTGTTCCGGTTGCCGGCTTATGCATCGTTCGGCTTCCCGCCCAGCATTGCAAAGTTACTACAAAGCCGATCGGTCGCGGAAGCGATTTGAGCGCGGCGGCGGTCGAGTCGCAAGTGCTAAACCATTGAATCATACGCTATAACCGAAGGGAATAGCGAATCCCGACATTGTCGAGGCCTTCGTTCTCGCTGGCCAGGCCGGCGTTCGAAATATGGTCCAGCATGACGCTCAGCGAATGACGCGGGGCAAACCGCCAGCCGATCTCGACCGATTCGCGGAAGAGCACCACCGAGCCCAGGGACTTCTTGTCGGGCCTGTTCGTGTCCGTTTCGCCATTGTGGACGGCACCGCCCAGGCTGCCGCCGCCAAAGAAACCCGCGCCGAAATCGAACAGCCAGGTGAGTCCGAAATAGGCCTGGCTTGTATCTCCCACGCTGTTGATGCTGACCCCGATATGCGGCTGGGGATTGAGCAGGTATCCCCAAAACTCGCCGGTCAGCTTGTCCAACCGCAGTTCGACGTTGAAATCGACGCCATCTTCCTTGCCATTGCCGAACACGCCGGCATCGTGAAGCAGCACGCCGAACGCGATAGTGTCCAGGCCATAACCATCATCAGGCGCCTGCTCCTGGTCCGCCCTCGCCCCAACGGCGAGGCAAGCCAATGCCATGGCACCGCATGACGCGGCAACGGTGCACGCCCGTCTCATCTCTCCCCCATCTTTTCCGGTAAGTTTCTCAGGAACGGCATCCGGCCATGGGCTTATATGTGATCTCGCCAACCGGTGCCGGTACTGCTTCCATGTTAGGCTGCGATGCGCCCCCCTCGCTGTAGATAGCCCTGATCCGTGAACCAACGCAGGGCGTCGGCCAGCGCCTCATTTGCCGGTCTTGAACGATAGCCAAGCTCGCCCTCGGCCTTGGCAGACGAAAAATACATCAGCTTGCGCGACATGCGGACGCCATCCACCGTCACGCGCGGCTCGGCGCCGGAGGCGCGCGCCCACCATTCGGCGGCATAGGCGATCGGCATGACGAGGCTGTGCGGCAGCCTCAGGCTCGGCGACCGGGTGCCGGACAGCTGCGACAGGGTCTCGAACACTTCCAGCAGGGTCTTGTTCTGGCCGCCGAGTATGTAGCGCTCTCCGATCCGGCCCTTCTCGAACGCGAGCAGGTGGCCTTCCGCGCAATCGTCGACATGAACGATGTTGATCCCGGTTTCGACGTAGGCGTGCATCCGGCCCAACGCGAAGTCGAGCACGATGCGGCCGGTCGGCGTCGGCTTGATGTCGCGCGGGCCGATCGGCGCGCTCGGATTGACGGTGATGACCGGCAGGCCCTCCTCGCGGACCAGCTCCTCGACGGCCCGCTCCGCGAGATACTTCGAGCGCTTGTAGTGTCCGATCATGTGCTCGAGGTTGGTCGGGGTCAGCTCATCGGCAGGCGAGCCATCCTCGGTGAAGCCGAGCGTGGCAACGCTGCTCGTGTAGACCATGCGTTCGATGCCGGCCTGCCCCGCGGCGCGCAGCAGGGTGCGCGTGCCCTCGACATTGGCCCGGTAGATCTCCTCGGGGCGCGGCACCCAAAGCCGGTAGTCCGCCGCGACGTGGAAGAGCGCGGTGCAGCCGCGGCAGGCACGTTCGAGCGATCTGGGATCAGTCAGGTCTCCCAGTACCAGCTCGACATCGAGGCCCGCGATATTCTCGATGCGCGCGCCATGCCGCACCAACGCGCGCACCTCGTGCCCGTGCTCCACCAATCGGCGCGCAACCGCCGAGCCCAGGAACCCGGTCGCTCCGGTCAGTAAGGTGGCCATCAAGCCTCTCGATCGAAGATTACCCTTCGATGATGCCACAAAAGCCAGGCGAGGAAGAGTGGCGCGCCGACTGCCGCCGCGATCAACAGAACTTCCAGGCCGCCGATCCAGGTGATCGGCGCGATGATATAGAGAACGTCCTCAAGCTCGAAGATCCCGATCTTCGGCACCCCGGCCTGCTTGGTGCCCAGCCGCGTTTCCAAAGTCTGGCACGCGATGAAGAGAAGCGCGACCCCCGTCCCCGCCGCCAGCCCCAGCGCAATGCCTGATTCGCCCAGCCAGCTATCCCGCAGTCCGATGCCGATCGACACGAAGATCAGTGCCTGGACCGCGGCATCCGAGAAAAGATCGTAGAGATGCCCGATCCGGCTGGTCTTGCCGCTCATCCGCGCCAACTCGCCGTCGGCATGGTCCATCACGGTGGAGATCAGGAACAATATGCTCCCGAACACGAACCAAAGATTATCACCGACGGCATAGGCGGCGCAGGCCGCCAAGCCGAGCATGAGCCGCAACGTCGTAAGATGGTTCGGCGTCACCTGCGTGTTGATCAGGGGGCGGACCATCCGCCGGGCCAGCCACTGATCGGGTGGGGCGCGCCGTTTGGGCACGTCCTGCGATTTAGCCTGCGGCCTGCCCAGCCCGCCGCCGGCATGAATATCGGCCATCGCTGATGCGACTCCGCTGCCACGTCATTGTTATGCCAGTATGACAAAATGACGACGGCCTGAGAAGGTTCGCCGATTTCCTTCCCGGGTGCGGCATTTTCGCCGAATGCCGCTTGGCTGCGGCCCTGGGTTAACGGCATAAAGCCGGCGGCAGGACGGCATCGAGGGGGCGGGGGACATGCGGGCGGCAATCTTGGCGGCCGGGGTGGGCCGCAGGCTCGGCCCGCGCGCCGAGGCGGAGCCCAAGGTCCTGTTGAGCTTCGGCGGGCGCAGCCTGCTCGAGCGGCACCTGAACGCGTTGCACGCGATCGGCGTCACAGAGGTCGCCATCGGGGTCGGCTTCGAGGCCTGCCGGGTCCGCGCCGAACTCGGCCGGCTGAGGCTGCCGCCCTCCATGGCCGTGAGCACCGTGCTCAACCCGGATTTCACGCGCGGCAGCGTGGTGACGCTCTGGTCCCTCCGCGCGTTCCTGACGAGGGGCGGCGACGTGCTGGTGATGGACGGCGACGTTCTCTACGACCGGCATATTCTGGGGCGCCTGGCCGAGACGCGGCATCGAAACTGCTTCCTGATCGACCCGAGCCATGCGCTCGACGACGAGACCATGAAGCTGGCGCTGAAGGACGGCGCGCCGGTCGATTTCCGCAAGAGGATCGAGCGGCCTTTCGATCGCTGCGCCGAATCCGTCGGCTTCTTTCGCCTGACCGAGACCGTCGCCGCTAAATTGGTGGAGGCGGCGAAGGCCCTGATCGACCGCGGCGATGCCGACGACTATTTCGAAGAGGCGCTGCGCGAGGTGCTGCTGGCTGAACCGCCCGGCACGTTCGGCGCGGAGGATGTCGCCGGCCTGCCCTGGATCGAGATCGATTTCCCCGAGGACGTGATACGCGCCGAGCGGGAGATCCTGCCCGCGCTGCCTGCCGAAGACCGTTGAGCGCGTGCGGGGCTAGGAGGTGGCCAGCGCCCGCAGCAGGAGCGTCAGCTTGCGGAACGCGCCGAACCTGACGCGCGGCAGGTCGAGGCGGAACTGCCGCGCCTCGATGCGGTCCAGATAAGGCTCGTAGACGCCGCGCATCAGGAGCGCGGGGCGCATCGCCCGCCGCTCGTCAGGCGGCAGCGCCTCGGAGGCAAGGCGGAAGCGTTGCCGGGCGAGCCGGCCCAGCTCGACGCAGACGCGGCGCGCACCTTCCGTCTTCAGCAGCTCGTGCGGCGGCAGATGCTGAACGCCCTCGCGCTCCAAAAGCTCGATCGGCAGGTAGATGCGGCCGCGCTCGGCATCCTCGTGAACGTCGCGCAGGATGTTGGTGAGCTGGAACGCCTGGCCGAGATGCTCGGCGAAATCGAGGACGCGGGGCGAGCGATAGCCGAAGATCGAGACCGAGAGCAGGCCCACGCAGCTCGCCACGCAATGGCAGTAGCGCTCCAGTTCGGCCATGGTCGGCCTAACCATGCGGCCGCGCCGGTCCATATCGAAGCCTTCGAGGATGCCGAGGAAGTGCCGCTGGGCGAGGCCGAAGCGCTCGACCGGCTCGGCCAGGGCGATCGTCACCGGATGGCGCGGCTCGCCCCGGTAGAGCGCCGCGATCTCGTCGCGCCAAGCGTCGAGCAAGGCGAGCGCCTCAGCCTCGTCCGGCACCTCGTCCGCGACATCGTCGGTCTCGCGGCAGAACGCATAGAGCGCGAGCATCGCCTCGCGCTTCGGCCTGGGCAGGAACAGCATGGGCAGCAGGAACGACGAACCCGAGCGGCGCGCGACCGCCGACACATAGGCCTTCGCGTCGTCGAACGCCGGGATCGGCAGGGAATGAGGCTGCCCGCCGGCGACGAGCGCCGCGGCATCCGCCGGCATGGCGGCCCCGCCGCTGCCGCTCACCATGCCCTGACCACCGTCTTGGCGCCGAGCCAGAGCCAGGCGGGCTTCGGCACCTTGACCGGCCCAGCGAGCGGGTCGTCGCGCCGGAGCCGGGCGCTCAGCGCTTTGGCCAGCTCGATGATGAGCGCGGTCTCCAGCCGGAGGCCACGGCGGTGCACCGTCCGCGGCGTGCGTTCCGCGCGTTCGAGCAGCCGATCGACGCCATCGAGGCAACGCCCGATGACGCGGCGGACCGCGGGCGTCGCGGCGGGCAGCGCGAGGTCCTCGACCGAGCCGCCCTCCGCTTCGAGCCAGGGCTCCGGCAGATAGACGCGGTCGAGCTCGAGATAATCCTCCTTGCAGTCCTGCAAGTGATTGAGAACCTGGAGCGCGTTGCAGAGCGCGTCCGAACCCTCGATGTCGGCCCCGGTCTCGCCGTGGATGTCCATCATCACCCGGCCCACCGAAGCGGCGGAGCGGAGGCAATAGTCCATCAGGTCATCCCAATCGCGATAACGCCGCTTGGTGGCGTCCTGGATGAAGGCGGAGAGCAGGTCGCGGCCGTGGCGCGGCGTGTTGCCGGTCGCGACCAGGCTGCGGTGATAGGGGCGCGCCCAATCCGGCAACGCCTGCTCGTCGACGCCGAGCGCGGCCTGCGCCGCCGACAGCCGGCGCACCTTCTCCTCGGCTTCGAGCGTGGACGAATCGGCGATGTCATCGGCATGGCGCGCGAACAGGTAGAAGGCGTGGACATGCGGCCGGAACTGCCTGGCGATCAGGAAGGAGCCGACCGGAAAATTCTCGGTGTTGGCGCGGATCAGGGCCTGAACGTCGCCGGACGGGCCGGCCCCGGGCGCCGGCGCCCTGCCCTCTTCGTGTCCGACGGAGGTCACGGTCACCGGCGGAGCGCTCCGCCCGACACCGGTCGTCACATCAACGTACCCGCGAGCCGACGCGCCTCGGCGTCGATCGCGTGGACGTCGTCGAGCGTCTCGATCGCCCGATGCGAGATTTCCTCAAGGCTCTGCTCGACGATCCGCGTGATGTCGAGAAAGCCGATGCGGCGGTTGAGGAAGCCGTGCACCGCGACCTCGTTCGCCGCATTGAGCACGATCGGCGCCGAGCCGCCCGCCTCCAGGGCTTCGCGGGCCAGGCGCAGCGCCGGGAAGCGGACATCGTCCGGCGCCTCGAAGGTCAGGGTGGCGACGCCCGCGAAGTCGAGCCGCGGCGACGGCGATTCGATGCGGTCGGGCCAGGCCAGCGCATAGGCGATCGGCGTGCGCATGTCCGGCGAGCCGAGCTGCGCGAGCACCGAGCCGTCGCAATAGGCGACCATCGAATGCACCACCGACTGGGGGTGCACCACGATCTCGATCTGGTCGATGCGCAGGGGGAACAGGTGAAAGGCCTCGATCGTCTCGAGGCCCTTGTTCATCATGGTCGCCGAATCGACCGAAATCTTCGCGCCCATGTCCCAGTTCGGGTGGGCGACCGCCTGCTCCGGCGTGACGCCCGCCATGTGCTGCATGTCCGCGGTGCGGAACGGGCCGCCCGAGGCGGTCAGGATGATCTTCTCGACCCGCTCCGGCCGCGTGAAATCGAACACCTGGAAGATCGCGTTGTGCTCCGAATCGACCGGCAGCAGCGTCGCGCCGTGCTGGCGGACCTCGTCCACCATGAGGCTGCCGGCGCAGACCAGGCATTCCTTGTTGGCGAGCGCGACCACCGCGCCGCGGCGTACCGCCGCGAGCGTCGGCGCGAGGCCGGCCGCGCCGACGATGCCGGCCATCACCCAGTCGGCCGGCTGGGCCGCGGCCTCGACCACGGCCTCCGGCCCGGCGGCAGCACGGATGCCGGTGCCTGAGAGCGCGGCCTTGAGATCGAGATAGCGCCGCTCGTCCCCGATCACCGCGAGCTTCGCGCCGAGCCGGCGGGCCTGCTCGGCGAGCTTAGCGACATTGCAATAGGCGGTCAGCGCCTCGACCCGGTAGCGGCCGCGGTGGCGTTCCAGGAGATCGACCGTGTTGCAGCCGATCGACCCGGTCGAACCCAGGATGGTTACGCTGCGGGGCTCTGCGCCGACAGCCGCGATGGTCTCTGCCGCACGCTCGGCTGGTCTCGCCATATCGTTACCTGGCTTGCTTCCCTGCCCCCTGGCGGGGACTCTGCGGTCCCTACCGCCAGCCTCGGGGATATCTTGATAGTATCCCCAAGGCGTTACGGCCGACGCAACAGCAAAAAAATCACTTGCGCCGGAACCCGCCCCTCAGGCCGCGAGCGCCGCGACCCGTTCGAGCAGGGTTTCGACGCCCGAAATCCGCTCCTCGGTCCGGCCCCAGTCGCGCTGCGCCACCAGCCTGTTGTCCGGGCGCAGCCGGAGGCCGTGCTCGGGCCTGGAAACCAGGGCGATCAGCTTGTCCGGCGCCGCAAAGGTGTCGTTGCGGAAGCTGAGCACGGCGCCCCGGGGCCCGGCCTCGACGCGCGAGACCCCGGCCTGCCGGCACAGCCGCTTGATCGCGACCACCTTCATCAGGTGGATCACCTCGTCGGGCGGCGGGCCGAAGCGGTCGGTCAGCTCGTCCAGGAACGACTCGATGTCGGCCCTGCCCTCGAGCTGGGAGAGCCGGCGGTACAGGTTGAGCCGGACATCGAGGTCCGCGACGTACGACTCCGGGATCAGCACCGAGGCGCCGATCGAGATATGGGGCGACCAGGCGGGCTCGGGCGCCGGCCCGCCGGCCCCGGCGCGGGCGGCGCGGATCGCCTCCTCCAGCATCTGCTGGTAGAGCTCGATGCCGACCTCGCGGATGTGGCCGGACTGCTCGGCGCCGAGCAGATTGCCGGCGCCGCGTATGTCGAGGTCGTGGCTGGCGAGCGCGAAGCCGGCGCCGAGCGTATCGAGCCGGTGGATCACGTCGAGCCGCTTCAAGGCGCTATCCGTCAGGCGCTTGCCGGGCGGCGTGGTGAGATAGGCGTAAGCACGCAGCTTCGAGCGCCCGATGCGGCCGCGCAGCTGATAGAGCTGGGCGAGGCCGAACATGTCGGCGCGATGCACGACCAGCGTGTTGACCCGCGGCAGGTCGAGGCCGGATTCGACGATCGCGGTCGAGACCAGCACGTCGAACGCGCCGTCATAGAAGGCGGCCATCACCTTTTCGAGCGCGAGCGCGCCCATCTGGCCGTGGGCGATGCCGATCTTCACCTCGGGCACCAGCGCGCGCAGGCGTGCCGCCACCTCGTCGAGGTCGGCGACCCGCGGGCAGACGTAGAAGCTCTGCCCGCCCCTGAAGTGCTCGCGCATGATGCCTTCGCGGATCACTACGGGATCGAACGGCAGGATGAAGGTGCGGACCGCCAGGCGATCGACCGGCGGCGTCGCGATCACGCTCATGTCACGCACCCCGCTCAGGGCGAGCTGCAAGGTGCGCGGGATCGGCGTCGCGGTCAGCGTCAGCACGTGCAGGCCGGCCTTGAGCTGCTTGAGCCGCTCCTTGTGCGCCACGCCGAAATGCTGCTCCTCGTCGACGATGATCAGGCCGAGCCGCTCGAACCGGATGGTCTTGCCGAGCAGCGCATGGGTGCCGACCACGATGTCGATCGAGCCGTCGGCGACGCCGCGCTTCACCTCCGCCGCCTTCTTCGGGGAGACCAGGCGGGAAAGCTGCTCGATGCGCACGGGGAGGCCCTCGAAGCGCGCGCTGAAGATCGCGAAGTGCTGCCGGCAGAGCAGCGTGGTCGGCGCGAGGACCGCGACCTGCCGGCCGCGCGCGGCGACGGCATAGGCGGCGCGCAGCGCCACCTCGGTCTTGCCGAAACCGACATCGCCGCAGATCAGGCGGTCCATGGGGCGGCCCGAGATGAGGTCCGCCAGGGTATCGTCGATCGCCTTGGCCTGGTCCTCGGTCTCGGTGTAGGGAAAGCGTGCCGCGAAGGCGTCGTAGTCGCCTTCGCCGGAATCGAACACCTCGGCCGGCCTGAGCTGGCGTTCCGCCGCGACCCGCATCAGCTCGTTCGCCATCTCGAGGAGGCGCTTCTTGAGGCGCGCCTTGCGGGCCTGCCAGTGCGCGCCGCCGAGCTTGTCGAGCTCGACCGGCTGGTCGGCCGAGCCGTAGCGGGACAGAAGCTCGATGTTCTCGACCGGCAGGAACAGCTTGTCGTCGTCGCGGTAGTGCAGGCGCAGGCAGTCATGCGGCGCGCCGTCGACGCTGAGGGTTTCGAGGCCCATATAGCGGCCGATGCCGTGGTCCTCGTGGACGACGAGGTCGCCCTCCTTCAATTCGCTCGCATCGGCCAGGAAGTTCTCGGCGCGGACGCGCTTGGTCCGTGCCGGCCGGCTCAGCCGCTCGCCGAGGATGTCCTGCTCGGTGAGCAGCGAGAGATCGCCGGCGACGAAGCCGTGGTCGATGGGAAGCTGGGCAAGGGCGACCTCGCCAGAGGGACGCGCCTTCGCCTCAGGCCAGGTCTCCACCGCCGCTAGCCGGTCGAGCCCGTGCTCGACGAGCAGCCGGCGCAGGCGCTCGCGGCTGCCGGCGCTGACGCAGCCGAGCACGACGCGCCTGCCGGCGTCGCGCTCGGCGTCGATATGGCTGCGCACCACGTCGAAGAGCGCCGATTGCCCGCCCATGCGCTCGGCGGAGAAGTCGCGGGCCGGACGTCCGCCGGCATCGATCGCGGCGGCGCCCCCGCCCTGCCCGCGATGGCGCGAGAACAGCCCGACGCCGCGCCCTTCGAGCGCCGCCTCCCAATCGCCCAGATCGAGGAACAGGCGCTCCGCCGGGACCGGCTTGTAGTCGGCCTCCATCGAGGTCGCGGGCGCGCTCGCCCGTGCCTCGTGGAAATCCGCGATGGCCTCGAGCCGGCTGTCGCGCGCCTCCTCCGCCTGGTCGTCGAGGGTGACCGGCGCGCCCGGCAGATAGTCGAACAGGGTATCGAGGCGGTCATGGAACAGCGGCAGCCAGTGCTCCATGCCGGGATAGTGCCGGCCGGCGCTGACCGCCTCGAACAGCGCGTCCTCCTGGGTCACCGCGCCGAACAGGGCGCGGTAGCCGGCGCGGAAGCGGCTGATCGCATCGGGCGTCAGCAGCACCTCGCCGACCGGCCAGAGGCTGAGCGCATCGAGCTGACCGGTGCTTCGCTGCGACATGGGGTCGAAGCGCTTGATGGCTTCCACCGTGTCGCCGAACAGGTCGATGCGCACCGGCTCCGCGCCGCCCGAGGGAAAGATGTCCACGATGCCGCCGCGCAGGGCGTATTCGCCGGCCTCCATCACGGTGCCGGTCGCGATGTAGCCATTGGCTTCGAGGAACGCCGCCAGCGTCTCGCGTTCGACCGTCGCGCCGACCGCGATGTTGAACGAGGCGCCGGTCAGCATCGTGCGCGGCGGCACGCGCTGCAACGCGGCGTTGACCGTGGTGAGCACCACGCACGGGCCGGTTCCGCCCGGCTGCGCGGCCAGCCGCGCTAGCGCCGCCATGCGCTGGCTCACGATGTCCGCGCGCGGCGAGGCCCGGTCGTATGGCAGGCAGTCCCAGGCCGGGAAGACGATCTGCTCGATCTCGGGCGCGAAGAAGCGCAGGCACGCCGCCATATGGGCGAGCCGGGCATCGTCGCGCGCGACGTAGAGGATCGGGGTCGGCGCCACAAAGGGCGCGGCCTCGGCGAGCAGCCGGGCGTCGAGCCCTTCGGGCGTGCCCGCGACGACGACGCGGCCGCGACGCCCGAGCGCGACGGCGAGCACGGGAGCGCCGGTCATCTTCTCAAGGTCGGCGGCGTTCGCTGACATAGCGGATCAAGCGGGTCATGACCGGGGTCGCGAACGCCTCGGGCACGGGTGCGCGTCCGGTAATCCAATCCAGCACTTCGCGGTCGTCGTTGATGTCGAGCAGCCGCTCGAACTCATCGACCCTCTCCTCGTCCAGCTCCTCGACATGAGCGGCCACGAAGCCGCCGAGGAGGATGTCGGTCTCCTTGAAGCCGGTATGGGTCGTGCGGAAGCGGAGGCGCCGCCTGCGGGTGGCGAGATCGTGCTTTTGCTGATTCATGGCGGATCGCTCGGGCGGCATCATAGGCACGCCTTCTCTGCCGCACCAGCCCCGCCCGGTGGTAGGGATGGGTGCCGTCCGCTCATGCTTCGACGGGCTCAGCATGAGGGCCTTGAGTTTCGGCCTCATTCTGAGCCTGTCGAAGGATGAGGCCGCCGCACCGGCTCTCGCCCCGCCGTTCGGTTGGCAGCGGCGGAGGCGGCTTGTAGGTTTGCTCGCCATGCGCCCGCCGGTCCTCAATCCGCTGTTCGCGCCGATTACCGCGCTGCCCGGCGTCGGCGCCAAGGTCGCCCGCCTGATCGAGCGCGTGGCGGGCGGCAGGGTGATCGACCTGGTCTGGCACCTGCCGAGCGGGGTGATCGACCGCCGCTTCGCGCCGAAGCTCGCGGCAGCGCCGACCGGCGCGATCGTCACCCTGACGGTGCGCGTCGAGGAGCATCGCCCGCCGCGCAACCAGCGCCTGCCCTACAAGGTGATCTGCTCGGACGAGACCGGCTTCATCGACCTCGTCTTCTTCCGGGCGCGCGGCGATTATCTGGAGAAGGCGCTGCCCGTCGGCCAGGTGCGCGTGGTGAGCGGCCGGGTCGAGCGCTACGACGAAAAGCTCCAGATGATCCACCCGGACCACATCGTGCCGCTCGAGGATATCGACACGCTGCGGGCGATCGAGCCGGTCTACGGCCTGACCGAAGGCCTGAGCCTGAAGGTGCTCGGCAAGGCCATGCGGGCGGCGCTGGGGCGGCTCCCCGAACTCGCCGAGTGGCACGATCCGGCGCTGCTCGCCCGGCAGGCATGGCCAGCCTGGCGGGCGGCGCTGCTCGCGGTTCACGAACCCAGCTCCCTCGATGCCCTGGCGCCCGAGACGCCGGCACGGCAGCGCCTCGCCTATGACGAGCTGCTGGCCAACCAGCTTGCTCTTGCGTTGATGCGCGCCCGGGTGCGGCGCGCGCGCGGCCGGAGCCTCGCCGGCGACGGGCGGCTGCGGGACAAGGTGCGCCGCGCCCTGCCCTACACCCTGACCAGCGGCCAGGAGGCGGCGATCCAAGAGATCGCGGCCGATCTCGGCGCGCCGTCTCGCATGCTCCGCCTGCTGCAGGGGGATGTCGGCAGCGGCAAGACGGTGGTCGCGCTGTTCGCCATGCTGATCGCGGTCGAGGCCGGCGCGCAGGCGGCCCTGATGGCGCCGACCGAAATCCTGGCGCGCCAGCACATGAAGACGCTGGAGCCGCTGGCCGCGGCCGCAGGCGTGAAGCTGGTCCTGGTGCATGGCCGCGAGCGCGGCAAGGGACGCGCGGAGGCGCTGGCCCGCCTCGCCTCCGGCGCGGCGGACATCGCGATCGGCACGCACGCTCTGATCGAGGAGGAGGTCGCGTTCCGCGACCTCGCGCTCGTGGTGATCGACGAGCAGCACCGCTTCGGCGTGCATCAGAGATTGATGCTGGCCGCCAAGGGCGCTGCGGTCGACGTGCTGGTGATGACGGCGACGCCGATTCCTCGCACGCTCACCCTGACCGCCTATGGCGACATGGACGTGTCGCGCCTGACCGAACGGCCGGCGGGGCGCAAGCCGATCGAGACGCGAGTGGTGCCGCTCGACCGGCTCGACGAGGTGGTGGCTCGCACCAAGCAGGCGGTCGCGGACGGAGCGCGGGTCTATTGGGTATGCCCGCTCGTCGAGGAATCGGAGGCGGTGGACCTTGCCGCCGCGGCGGAACGGCACGCCGCCCTGCGCCGCGTGTTCGGCGAGCGCGTCGGGCTGGTGCACGGCCGCATGAAGACGGCCGAGAAGGACGCGGTGATGGCGGCGTTCGCGGGCGGCGCGCTCGACGTTCTGGTCGCGACGACGGTGATCGAGGTCGGCATCGACGTGCCCGAAGCCGGCATCATGATCGTCGAGCAGGCCGAGCGGTTCGGCCTCGCCCAGCTTCACCAGCTGCGCGGCAGGGTCGGGCGCGGCGGCCAGCCGGGCCGCTGCGTGCTGCTCTATGCCGGGCCGCTCGGCGAGGCGGCGCGCGCGCGGCTCCGCATCATGCGCGAGACCGACGACGGCTTCCGCATCGCGGAGGAGGATCTCCGGCTGCGCGGCGCCGGCGAGCTGCTCGGCACGCGCCAGAGCGGCCTGCCCGCCTTCAAGCTCGCCGATATCGACGTTCACGGCGATCTCTTGCCGATGGCGCGCGACGATGCGCGCCTCGTGCTCGATCGAGACCCGACGCTGGCGGGCCCGCGCGGTGAGGCGCTCCGCCAACTGCTCTATCTGTTCGAGCGCGACGCCGCGATCCGCCTGATCGCGTCGGGCTGACCGATTTTTCGATCTCCGTTCAGGTGCCCTTGCCGGCGACCTTGTGGGCCTTGCGGGTCTCCTTGAGATCGACTTTGTTGTTTTCTTCCGGGGTGCTCACGATGCCGCCCGAGATGACCAGCTTGATCCCTTCCTCGACCGACATCTTCAAACGCACCACCTCGGCCTCCTGGACCACGAGCAGGAAGCCGGAGGTGGGGTTGGGCGAGGTCGGGACGAACACATAGACCACGTTGGCGCCCACCTTTTCCCTGATCTCGGGATTGGGCGTCGAGGTGACGAAGCCGATCACCCAGACGTCCTTCCTCGGGTATTCGACGAGCACGACCTCCCGGAACGCCGTCGAGGATTGCGCGAGGACCGCGTCGAGCACCTGCTTGATGAGCCCATAGATCGAGCGGACGATCGGCACGCGCGCGAGCAGCCGCTCGCCGGTGCGCACCATGAAGCGGCCGAGGAAATTGGTGACGAAGGCGCCGATCAGCGTGATGACGACGAGCAGGATCAGGACGCCGAGGCCGGGAACGCTGTGTTCCAGAAAGTTCTCGGGGTTGTACGGCTCGGGGATGAGCGGCAGGATCGTGGTGTCGACATAGTCAACGAAGCTGTAGATCAGCCAGGCCGTGATCCCGAGCGGCGCGGTAACCAGCACGCCCGCCAGGAAATAGTTGCGCAGGCGCGCCAGCAGGCTTCGCTTGCGGGGCGGCACCGGGAGCGGCGCGCCCGGAATCGGCGTCTGGTCCATCGTCATGCCAGAGTCGATGCCTCCATCGGCCTTCACTAGACACAGGAAAGCCCGGCGCGTAAAGCGCGAGCCCGTGTCTTCAAATCCGCGAGAACACGCGCCGCGGCGCTTTCCGCCGACGCCGCGGGGCTCCATAGTTCGGAAGCGCCGCCGCAGGCCCCGCGCTCATCCGCCTGCCGGCTTCCCGTCAGGGCGTCCGAGCCATGGCATCCCTCCCCGCCGCGCGATTTCTGGCGCTGAGCACCGCGAGCCCGCCCCATGTGATCGAGCAGGGCGATGTCATGGCGGCGGCCGGCGCGCTGTTCGGCAAGGCCTACCCCGATCTCGAACGGCTGCTTCCGGTCTACCTCAACGCGGCGGTCGGGACGCGCCGCTCCTGCGTGCCGCTCGCCTGGTATCTCGAGCCGCACAGCTTCGCCGAGCGCAACCGGCTCTACATGTCGCACGCCCTCGACCTCTTGAGCGAGGCGACCGAACGCTGCCTGGCAACGGCCGGGCAGCCGCTCGATGCCATCGACGCCCTCGTCATGGTCTCGACCTCGGGCATCGCGACGCCGAGCCTGGATGCCCTGCTGATGGAACGGCTCGAGCTGCGGCGCGACGTGGTGCGGCTGCCGATCTTCGGGCTCGGCTGCGCCGGTGGCGTGCTCGGCCTTGCCCGTGCCGCGCAGCTTGCCCAGGCACTGCCGGGAAAGCGCGTCCTTCTCCTGGTGGTCGAATTGTGCGGGCTGACCTTCCGGTCGAGCGACATGTCGAAGAGCAACCTGATCGCGACCGCTTTGTTCGGCGACGGTGCCGCGGCAGCGCTCGTCTCGACCGAAGGCGGCGGGCCATCCATCGCGGCGACCGGCGAGCACAGCTTTCCCGGCACGCTCGACGTGATGGGCTGGCGCATCGAGGATGACGGCTTCGGGGTGCAGTTCTCGCGCGACATCCCCGCCCTGATCCGGTCCCGCTTGCGCCCGGTGCTCGATGCGTTCCTGGCCAAGGCCGGCTATGCGTTCGAATCCATCGAGGAGTTCATCTGCCATCCGGGCGGCGCCAAGGTGCTGGATGCCATGGAAGAGATCCTGGGACTACAGCAGGGCGAGATGCGGGCGGCCCGGCAGGTGCTGCGCGAGCACGGCAACATGTCGGCCGCGAGCGTGCTGTTCGTCCTCGACGCGGCGCGGCGTGGCCTGGCCGGCGACCGGCCGAGACGCCTGCTCACCAGCCTCGGCCCCGGCTTCACCGCCGGCTTCCTCGTATTGGAGCCGCCATGAGCCTGGCGGCTTGGCTCATTCTTCTCGCGGTCGCGGTCGAGCGCTGTTGCGAGCTCGGCTGGTCCTACCGCAACGAGAGGCGCCTGCGCGCTCGCGGCGGGCGCGAATACGGCCGCGGCCACTACGTCCTGTTCCCGCTGCTGCACGCCGCGTGGCTGCTTGCGCTCGCCGTCCATGTTGCGCTGCAGGCCCGCATCGAGATCGTCTGGCCGCTCATCGGGGTCTATGGCCTGCTGCAGGTCGTGCGCGGCTGGGTGCTGTGGAGCCTCGGCGCGCGCTGGACCACGCGCATCATCGTGCTGCCTGGCGTGCCGCTGGTCCGCACCGGCCTCTACCGGTTCATGCGGCATCCGAACTATCTTGTCGTCGCGCTCGAGCTCGCGATCCTCCCGGTCGCGCTCGAGGCTTGGCCGATCGCGGTGGTCGCGACCATCCTCAACCTCGCGCTGCTCGCCTATCGCATCCGTGTCGAGGAGCGCGCCCTGGCGACGGCCGGTCAGGGCTCGATGTAGTAGACGAAGGGCTCGATCGTGCTGGCGTCCTGGGCGCGGTGCGGGACGCGCCGGGCGGTCACGCGGGCATCGCCGGGCGGTCGCTCGGCGAACGGGATGCCGGACTCGTCATAGCTGCCGAGCACCCGCGCGAAGCCCAGCCGCCGATAGCGCTCGGACGGGTAGGCATAGCCGTTCTGGTAAAACGCGCCGGCCACGCAGCCGCTCACCAGCCAGTAATAGTCGTCGGACCACAGCGCGACGAGGTGCGGCGGCGGCACCGTGAAGGCGGCGGCGGCCAGCGTGTCGCGCACGAGCTGGACGTCACGCGGGCGGAGCATCGTGCGCGTGCTCGCCTGCTCGATCAGCCAGCTCTGGAAATTGAACTGGAATGGGCCGAGGCGCTCGCCGCCGAGCACGCGCGTCACCAGCCTGCCCTCGCCGCTGGCCGGATCGACCGCGATCTCGTAGACGCGCACCTGTACGCTATACTCGGCGTTGTAGACGAAGCGGTAGCGTTCCTGGACGCCGGAATCGCAGGCGGTGCGAATGTCGTCCGCGGCGAGGAAGCTGAAATAGCTCATGCGGCGCGAGACGGGATCCTGCGGCTCGCCGCCATAGGTGCAGCCGGCCAGGACGAGGGCGGCGGTGAGGACGGAGGCGACGCGGCGCGGCGAGCTGAGGTTCGGCATGACGATCCGGGCGATGGAAACGGCGATGCATGCGAGACTGAGCGGCATCCTAGCGGATCAGTCGCAGGGGCGCCGCATGGAAGCGCCGGACGCTCCTGCATGGGGAGGGATGTGAGCGCGGAGACGGGCCTCCCCTATTTCTTCTTCGGCACGTTGATGGACCCGGACGTGCTCGCGATCGTGCTCGGCCGCGCCGCGGCGAGCGTCGAGCGCGAAGCGGCGCGCCTCGACGGCTACCGCCGGCACCGGGTATACGGCGAGAGCTATCCGATCCTGCGGCCGGCGCCGGGCGCCGCGGTCGACGGCCTGCTCGTCCCGAACCTGTCACCGGCCGAGGCGGCTCGCGTGGCCTTCTACGAAGGAGAGGAATACCGCCCGGTGCCGTTGACGGTCGCAAGCGCGAGCGGGCCGAGGGACGCGCTGGTGTTCGTCGCTGACGACGGCCTCTCGACCGACGGCGAATGGGACTTCGAACGCTGGCTGCGTGAGGAGAAGGCGGCGCTGCTCGCGGCGACGCTCGCCTTCATGTCTCGCTTCGGGAAGATCGACGGCCGCGATTCGGCGGATGCCGAGTGGCGCGCTGCGAAGGGGCTGATCCCTACTCGCTGACCGAGGCGACCGTCAGCGCCTCCGCCGGCAGCTTGATCACCATGCAGGGGAGCTTGGTCTTGCTCAGCTTCTTGCAGGCGTCGGCGGCTTCCTTCTTGGAGAGCCCCGAGAACTTGGCCCGATAGAGCGTCTTGCCCTTCTTCGCCTTGATCGGGTCGATCTCGGTATCGGTCCCCTTGACGATGGCGCCGACCTTCTTCTCGGCGCGCTTGAGCGCCTTCTCCGCGGCCGCCTTGGTATCGTAGGCGCCGACCTGGATGCCGTAGGGCGGCTTGTTGCCTTCCCTGGCCGCCGTGGCGACCGTGGCGCCGCCACGCGACGGCGGCGGCGCGAGCTCCAGCGAGCTCGCCAGCACGTCATCCAGTGACGGCTCCGGCGAAAGGTCGAGCTTGCCCGCCAGCACCTCCTGACGCGAGGGCGGCGGCGTCAGCTCGAGCGCCTTGGCCGCGAGCGCCCGGTTGCGGCTGCTCGCGATCTGGGCGGGCGTGGGCTTGAGCAGCGGCCGCTTGGCGACCTTGAGGTCGCGCGGCTTTGGGCCGAGCCCGAAGCCGCTGTTCAGGAGCTTCTTGACCTGGGTGTCGCGCTGCCGGCCGGTGTCGCCGCCCAGGACGACGGCAACCAGGCGGCGCCCGCCGCGCTCGGCGGTGGCGACCAGGTTGAAGCCGGAGGAATGGGTGTAGCCGGTCTTGATGCCGTCGGCACCCTTGTACGAGGCGAGCAGCTTGTTGTGGTTGCTGTAGGTCTGCCCCTTGTAGGTGAACGACGTCGTTGAGAAGTATTTGTAATAGCTGGGGAAATCCCGCCGCAACGCGATCGCGAGGCGGGCCATGTCGCGCGCGCTGGTGAGCTGCTCGGCCTCCGGCAGGCCGGAGGCGTTGCGAAAGGCGGTGTCCTTCATGCCTAGCTGGCGCGCCCGCTTCGTCATGGCCTCGGCAAAGCGCTCCTCGCTGCCGCCGAGCGCCTCGGCCATCACGACCGCGACGTCATTGGCCGATTTGGTGACGAGCGCGAGGATCGCGTCCTTGGTCTTGATGGTGCTGCCGGCCTTGAGCTTCAAGTTCGAGGGCGGCTGGGTGGCGGCGTTCTTCGAAACCTTGAGCGGCGTGTCGAGCCGCAGACGGCCGTTCTTGATGGCCGTGAAGGCCATGTAGAGCGTCATCATCTTGGTCAGCGACGCGGGATAGTTCAGGTCGTCGGCGTGGCTCTCATGGAGCACTTCGCCGGTGTCCTGATCGACCACGATGGCGGCATAGCCCGCGACGGCCCGGTCGATACCGACGCCGAAGACCAGCAGCGCAGCGATAATGAGCGCAATGGATGTGCGCCACGTCAGGTGGTTCAACCCGAACGGCATCCCCAGGGACTCCCCCTTGCTGCGATTCGTTCGTAAGTCCTTATCAACGATTGATGAATCGTTCGTCAAGAAGAAGTCGCAGTTTGTTCGGGAGATGTTCTAGTTTGCCGGCCTGCGCCAGTGTTCCGGCTTGGCGGCTTCGAAGGCGCGCGCGGCGCGCAGCACGCCGACATCATCATAGGGCCGGCCAACGATGTGCAGCCCGACTGGCAGGCCGTTCGAGGCGAAGCCGCAGGGCACGGTCGCAGCCGGTTGGCCGGTGAGGTTGAAGGGATAGGTGAACGGGCTCCAGTCGTCCCACACCGTGTCGTCGAAGCCCTGCGGCGTGCCGCCATATTCGGGTTTGAGCGGAAACGCCGTGGTCGCCATGGTCGGCGTCACGAGGAAGTCGAAGCGCTCGTGAAAGCGCCGCATGGCCGCGCCGAGCGCCATGCGCGCGGTGAGGTTGTCCATGAAGGCGGCGAGCGTGAGCGCCTCGCCCTGCCCGGCGATCACGGCGAAGCCGGGATCGAGCAGCGCGCGCTGCGCCGGGCTGAACGAGCGCACGAGCTGGGCCGCGCCGGCATGCCAGACGGTGCGAAACATCGCGAGCGGGTTGTCGAACCCGGGCTCGGCAGCCTCGACATGAGCGCCGGCGGCCTCGAAGGCCCGGACCGCCTCTGCGACCGCCTTCGCGACGTCCGGCTCGACCTTTGCATAGCCAAGCGTCGGGCTGAACGCGATCCGCGCGCCCGCGATCCCGGCGTCGAGCGCCGCCAGATAGTCGCGCGGCTCGTAAGGCAGGGCGTTGGCGTCGCGCGGGTCGGGCTCGGCGATCACGCTCAGCATCAGCGCGGCGTCGCCGACCGTGAAGGTCATCGGGCCGAGATGGGAGAGCGAGGCGAACGGGCTCGGCGGCGAGACCGGCACCCGGCCGAAGCTCGCCTTGAAGCCGAAGACGCCGCAGAAGGAGGCCGGGATGCGGATCGAACCGCCGCCATCCGTGCCGATATGGAGCGTGCCGAGGCCGTGCGCCGCCGCGACGCCCGCCCCGCCACTCGAGCCGCCCGCATTGTGCCGGTCGCTCCACGGATTGCGCGTCGCGCCGGTCAACGGGCCGTCGGTCAGCCCCTTCCAGCCGAATTCGGGCGTCGTGGTCTTGCCCAGGAACACGGCGCCGTGCTCGCGCAGGCGCGCAACCGCCGGCGCGTCCTCGGCCCAGGGCTGCTTGGGATCGACCGCGCGCGAGCCGCGCAGCGTCGGCCAGCCCTTGGAGATCACGAGATCCTTGATGGTGGCGGGGACGCCATCGACGCGGCCAAGCGGCTCGCCGCGCTGCCAGCGCGCCTCGGACTCCTTCGCCGCCTTGAGCGCGGCCTCGGCATCCACCAGGCAGAAGGCGTTGAGGCGCGGGTTGACCTGCTCGATCCGCTTGAGCGCCGCCTGGGTCACCTCGACCGGCGACAGCTCGCCCTTCCGATAAAGCTCGACCTGGCGGACGGCCGATAGCTGACTCAGTTCCTCGCTCACCCCGATCTCTCCCGCTTTCATTCGTTCTGATCGGGAGAGTCTGTCACGGCGGTCTTGCGATTAGAAGTCCGGCACGGCGACGCCGCACGCTTCGAGGTCGCGGCGCAGCGAAGCCTTGAGACGCGCGAGACCCTCGGCCGTGCTCGCCTCGGCGCGCGCGACGAGCGCGGGCTGCGTGTTCGAGGCGCGCAGCAGCCACCACCCATCGGCGGTCGTGGCTCGGATGCCGTCGATGTCGAGAATCTCCAAACCCGCCGCCCTCGCCCTGCCGAGCACCTCGCCGACCACGCCGAACTTGCGCGCCTCGGGGCAGTCGATGCGCACCTCGGGCGTGCTGATCGCCTTGGGCAGGCGGTCCAGCATGCGGTCCAGCGCTTCGCCGCCGCCGAGCAGGCTGAGCAGCCGGACGGCGGCGTAGAGCGCGTCGTCATAGCCGTAATAGTCGTCGGCGATGAAGATGTGGCCGCTCATCTCGCCCGCGAGCAGCGCGCCGGTCTCCGCCATCTTGGCCTTGATCAGCGAGTGCCCGGTGCGCCAGAGCAGCGGACGGCCACCGAGCGCCTTGGCAATGTGATCCATGCTGGCCGCGCTCGATTTGACGTCGAGGATGATCGGCGCATCCTTGCCGCGACGTGCGATCACGTCGCGCGCCAGCAGCGCGACCAGCTGATCGCCCCAGACGATCCGGCCGCGGCCATCGACCACGCCGATGCGGTCGCCATCGCCGTCGAAGGCGATGCCGAGGTCGAGGCGCTCGCGCTCGACCGCGCGGATCAGCTCGTCGAGGTTCTCGGGCACCGTCGGGTCGGGGTGGTGGCTCGGGAAGCTGCCGTCGATCGCGTCGTTGAGGAGGACGTGACGCCCCGGCAGGGTCGCCACCAGCCGCCGCAGCACGTCGCCGGCCGCGCCGTTGCCCGCGTCCCAGCCGACATTCAGGGGCTTCTCCCTATCGCGCGGCAGCCCATCCCGTAACCTAGTGACGTACCGGTCGCGAATATCTTCGGCCCTGAGCTTGCCTTTGCCCTCCGCGAAGCGGCCTTCGCCGGCGAGCCGGCCGAGCGCCTTGATGTCGTCGCCATAGATGGGCCGCGCGCCGCGGCCGGTGAGCTTGAAGCCGTTATAGGCCGGCTCGTTGTGCGAGCCGGTCACCATGACGCCGCCATCGGCCGCGAAGGCGTGGACCGCGTAGTAGAGCATCGGCGTCGGCCCGAGCCCTACGTCGATCACATCGGCGCCGCTCGACACCAGGCCTTCGATCAGGCGCGCGCTCAAGGACGGCGAGCTGAGCCGCCCGTCGCGGCCGACGCAAACCTTGGGGCGCTCTTCGCCCAGGAACGTCGCGAAGGCGCGGCCCAGTGCGAAGGCGTCGTCGTCGATCAGGGTCTGGCCGACGACGCCCCGGAGGTCGTATTCGCGCAGCAGCGTGGGATCGAAGGCGTGCCCCGCCATCAAGCCTTACCGTGCTGCTCGGGATAGCTGGTGGCGCGCCCGACGCTGACATAGACGAAGCCGGCTGCCGCCATCTCGTCGCGCTGATAGATGTTGCGCAGGTCGACCATGATCGGCCGGCGCAGGAGTGCCCTTGCCCGGCCGAAGTCGAGCGCGCGGAACTCGTTCCATTCGGTCATGATGACGAGGGCGTCGCAGCCCGCCATGCACTCATAGGCGTCCGCGCACCAGGCAACTCCGTCGAGCAGCTTGCGCGCCTCCTCCATGCCCTTCGGATCGTAAGCGCGCACCTTCGCGCCCGCCTTCTGCAGGGCCGGGATGACGGTCAGGCTCGGGCTCTCGCGCACGTCGTCGGTGTTGGGCTTGAAGGTGACGCCGAGCACGGCGATGGAGCGGCCAACGACCTCCCCGCCGCACGCCTCGATGATCTTGTCCGCCATGCGGGCCTTGCGCGCCTCGTTGACCTCGATCACGGCCTGCACGATCCGGCTCGGCGCGCCGGCCTCCTGCCCGATGCGCGCGAAGGCGCGGGTATCCTTCGGGAAGCACGAGCCGCCGAAGCCCGGGCCGGCGTGCAGGAATTTCTTGCCGATCCGCCCGTCGAGGCCGATCCCCTCGGCGACGTCCTGCACGTTGGCGCCGACCCGCTCGCACAGATCGGCGATCTCGTTGATGTAGGTGATCTTGGTGGCGAGGAAGGCGTTCGCCGCGTACTTGATGAGCTCGGCGGTCTCGAGCTTGGTGAAGAGGATCGGGGTCTTGAGCAAATAGAGCGGCCGGTAGAGCGCGGCCATGACGGCGCGGGCGCGCTCGCCATCGACGCCGACCACGACGCGGTCCGGCCGCATGAAGTCCTCGATGGCCGAGCCTTCGCGCAGGAATTCGGGGTTCGAGGCGACGTCCATCTCGGCGTCCGGCCTGACCTCCCTGACGATGCGCTCGATCGACCGCCCGGTCCCGACCGGGACGGTGGACTTGGTCGCGACCACGGTATAGCCGTCGAGATGGGCCGCGATCTGGCGCGCCGCGGCGTGGGTGTAGCTGAGGTCGGCATGGCCGTCGCCGCGGCGGCTCGGCGTGCCGACCGCGATCATCACGACGTCCGCCTGCGGCACCGCGTCTTCGAGCCGCGTCGTAAAATCCAGGCGGCCGGACCGGATGTTGCTGGCGACCAGCGCCTCGAGGCCCGGCTCGTAGATCGGAATGATCCCCTGGCGCAGCGCCTCGATCTTGTCCCGATCGGTGTCGACGCAGGAGACGTTGAAGCCGAACTCGGAGAAGCAGGCGCCCGAGACCAGGCCGACATAGCCCGTACCGATCATCGTGACATGCATGGCTTAGCCTTATCGTTCGCGTGAATCATCCAGCGCACCGCGCGCGGCGCAACGCCTATGGCCGGCGCAGCAGCTCGGCAAGGAACGGCTCCAGCTCGCCGCGCAGCTCCGGCCGCTTCATGGCATAGGCGATCGAGGCCTTGAGGAAGCCCGCCTTGCTGCCGCAATCGAAGCGCTGCCCCTTGAAGCGCAGGCCGTGGAACGGCGTCGCGCCCAAGAGGCGCGCGAGCGAATCGGTGAGCTGGATCTCGCCGCCGATGCCGGTCTCCTGCCTGTCGAGCTCGGCGAACACATCCGGCTGGAGGATATAGCGGCCGATGATCGACGCGGTGGAGGGTGCCGCATCGGGCGCCGGCTTCTCGACCATCCCTTTGATCTCGACCACCTCGCCGTCATCCGAGGCGATGTCGACGATGCCGTAGCGCGCGGTCTGCTCGCGCGGCACGTCGGCCAGCGCGAAGACGCAGCCGCCGACCCGCTCGTAGAGCGCGACGAGCTGGGCAAGGCACGGCGTCTCGGCCATCACCAGCTCATCCGCCAGCAGCACGGCGAACGGCTCGTCGCCGACCAGGTGGCGGGCGCACCAGACCGCATGGCCGAGGCCGAGCGGCTCCTGCTGGCGCGTATAGGCGACGGTGCCCGGCGGCAGCCTGAGCATGCCGAGCGCGGCGGGATCGTTCTTGCCGCGCGCCGCGAGCAGCGCCTCGAGCTCGGCCGAATGGTCGAAATGGTCCTCGATCGCGCTCTTGCCGCGCCCGGTGACGAAGATGAACTCCTCGATGCCGGCCGCCATCGCCTCCTCGACCGCGTACTGGATCAGCGGCTTGTCGACCACGCTGAGCATTTCCTTGGGCGTGGCCTTGGTCGCCGGCAGGAAGCGGGTGCCCATGCCGCCCACCGGGAAGACGGCCTTCTTGATCGGTCGCGTCATGGTGCTCGCCAAGCGACTCGCTATTCGCCAATGAGGACACGTTTCGCCTCATTTAGCTTGGCGGCGATGTATTTGGAACCGCCATGATCGGGGTGGTTCAGCTTGATCAGGCGGCGCCAGGCGTCCAATACCGCCTGGCGGTCGGCGCCCTCGGCCAGGCCGAGGATCTCGAGCGCCTCGGCCCGCGTCATTTTACCGTCGCCTGGTGATGGCCTCTCGGCGCCGCGCTGCTCGTCCTGCGGCTCGGATTCGCCGGTGCGCCAGTCGGTGCCGAAGGTGCGGTCGAGATAGCTTTCGACCAGGCGCACGGACGGCGGGTCGTCGCGCTGGCACTCCAGCAGGAGGGTGAGCAGCTCCTCCTTGCCGAGGCTCGAAAGCGGGCGTCCGGCGAAACGGCCGCGCAGCACCTCGCCGGACATTTCTCCGGACTGATGGTCGAGCGTCATGCGGAGGTAGCTGGTCTCGACGTTCGAGGCCTGACCGGTGCCGGCCTGGGCGCCGCCCGGCCAGCCGCCCGAGGGCGGCCGGCGCTGGGCGCGAGAGCGCACCCAGCGCATGATCAGGAACGGCACCGCGAAGACCAGGAGCACCGGCAGGAACTGCGGGGCGAAGCGCAGCATGACGAAGGCGACCACGACAAAGGCGATGGCGATTGCCGTCCAACGCAGCGCTTTGACGATGGCGGCCGGGTTCGCCCGCGCGAACCAGCGCGCGATCAGGATGCCGACGCCGAGCGCGACCAGGCCGATGACGACGAGCAGGATCGGAGACATCGGCGACCTTCGGCGTCGTGGTACCGCGTGACCGACAAGGCGGCATTCGGCAAGAGGCTAACCCAGCCGGCAACGCCCCGGAAGAACGCGGATGGCCCGCTATCCGAGCTGGTGGGTGAGCCGGCGCACCTCTTCGCGCGCGCTCTTGCTGAAATCGCGCAGCGCGGCGTGCCCGCCGACGGCGTAGATCGCGATCGCCGCCAAGAGGTCGCGGAGCAGCCTCGGGCTCGACGAATCGAAGCTGAGATAGGCGCCGCGCGTCAGCCGCGCGATGTGCCGAAACGTTTCGGCGGCGACCGGATCGTTGCCTTCATGGAAGACGAAGACCGGGATGCCGAGCAGACCGAGCTCGCCCGCCAGCGCCTTCAGCCCGTCGGGAATCTCTTCCATGCTGTCACCGACATAGACCAGCGCGTTGATCCGATGCCGCTTCGCTTCTTCCACGGCGTGCGCGAGCACGCGCTCGATCTGGGTCAGCCCGCGCTCGCAGCGCACCCCCGCCATATAGTCGATGAGCGAGCGGGAGTCGTTCACCCAGGGCGAGGCGCGGAACTCCGCCATGCCGCGGAAATAGGCGAGCTGGACCGCGAGACCGCCGAGCGAGGCGGTGGCGGCGAACATCTCGCCCTGGATGTCGCAGGCCCGATCCCAGGTCGGCTGGCGGCTCGCGGTCGCGTCGAGCGCGAACAGCAGCCGGCCCTTGGGCTGGGCGGGCTGGCCTTTATGAGCCGGCAGCCGCGCCGCGGCCCGCAGGAAGGCATCGACCTCGGCGTTCTTCCCGGCCTGCTCGGCGGGCAGCTCGGACCGGGGCCGGTCGCCCGGCCGTATCGTCCTCGACATCAGTGGGTTAGGCCTGTGCTCGTGGGTTAACCATCAAGCACATAAGGGTTCGGGCAACCGAAGCCAAGGGCGATTGCCGCGCGAAGGGGCCGTCTCGGCCCTCACCCGCCACGTGAGTGGCGGACAAAAGTCAATCTAAAATATCAGACATATATAACTAGATATTGTTTTTACGCCTATTTCAGGGACGCACACCTGCGATCATGGCGAGGAGGCTGCGGCGCCGCAGCGGCTGAGGGCTGTGTGCCGGCGCTTCCGACACCTTATCCGATGCCGGCGCGTCGGTGCGCACCCGGTTGGCCGAAGCGGCGGACGAGGGAAGCCGGAATACCGTGTGCTCGCGATACAGCTTGGCGCTGTCGTCGAAGGCCTCCTTGACCACCTTGACGCCGACGCATTGGCGCCGGTCGAAATACTCGTGCGCCTCCGCGATCGCCTGCTCTTCCGAGCGGCAGCGGCTTTGGATCGTCCAGCGGCCCTGCTTCAAGGTCTGCACTTCGTACATTTCGGCCCTGCTCGACATGAGCAAACTCCTTGGCGATTCACCGGCTGATCGCCCAGCAACCAACAACCCACTCGCCGCGTTCCCTGCGCTCCCCCAGCAATCAAGGACGGCAGGAACGCGCCGAGGCGGCTCCAGACAGTGTCAGACAGGGATTAACGAAGCGTTTTCGGCCGGTTGCGATACGGTAACGAGACCGCGCGGCAGGCGCCGCCGGCTCAGGGCAGCCTCGCCATGCGCTCGGCGATCAGCCCGAAATAGGCCTCGGCGTCGATGCGTTCGAGCACGGTGGCGTTGGCGGCCCGGCCGTCCCGGCAATGCGGGTCGCACACGGTGCGGCCGAGGGTCAGGCCGCTCGCGGTCTCGATGTCGACCCGCATCGGCCTTCCCTCGAAGATTTCCGGGCGCATCAGGTAGGCGATCACGCAGGGGTCGTGCAGCGGCGCGCCCTCGGCGCTCCGGCCGACCGCGGCATAGCGCGCCGAAAAAAACCTCAGCATGCCGGCGACCGCCCGGGCCGCGCCGGTGCCGGAAGCGGCGATGCGCTCGATCCGCTCGGGCGTCGCCTTGGCCTGATGGGTGACGTCGAGCCCGATCATGGTGAGCGACAGGCCCGCGCCGAAGACGACCGAAGCGGCATGCGGATCGACCAGGATGTTGAACTCGGCCGAGGCGGTGATGTTGCCATACCCGATCGCGCCGCCCATCAGGACCAGCCGGTCGAGCTTGGAGGCGATGTCGGGCGCCATCACGAGCGCGGCCGCGAGGTTGGTGAGCGGGCCGAGCGTGGCGAGCGTGACCGGCCGCTCCGCGCCGCGCAGCGTCTCGATCAGCCAGACCACGGCGTGCGCGGGGTCGAGCGGCGCGGTGGGCTCCGGCAGCTCGGCGCCGTCGATGCCGAGCTTGCCGTGGATGTGCTCGGCGGTGGTCGGCGGCAGCAGCATGGGGCGCGGGCAGCCGGCGAACACCGGAACCTCCAGGCGGCCGGCCAGCTCGCGGATCACGCGCGCGTTGTAGGCGGTGCGCGAGATCGGCACGTTGCCGGCGACCGCGCAAATCCCGAGCAGGTCGAACATCTCGGGGCTCGCCATGGCGAGCAGGAGCGCGACCGCGTCGTCCTGGCCCGGGTCGCAATCGATGATCAGCGGCTGCGCCATGGCCGTGCCTCAGCCCGCGACGATCAGGTAGACGCCGGCGCCGAGCATGGCCGCGCCGCCCGCGCGCGCGACCCACTCGCCCTTGGGCGCCAGCTTCTCGACGAGCACGAAGGCGGCGAGCGCGCCGAGCCAGGGCAGCGACATCACGCCGAACACGAACATGAGCGCCATCAGCATCCAGCAGCAGCCGATGCAGAAGAGGCCGTGCTCGAAGCCCATGCGCACGCCGCCCAAGCGCCCCGGCCGCCAACGGCTCATGAAATAGCCGAAGGGCGAGCGGCATTTGGCGAGGCAGGCGGATTTGAGCGGGGTCCACTGGTAGACGCCGGCCGCGATCAAGACCGCGCCGCCGATCGAACCGTTTCGGATCGCCATCTCGTGCCCCGCCAGCACGCCCTCCTGTAACCCAACCGTCGCTGCCGCGGCGACCAGCGAGAAGCCGGCCCAGGCCAGGAGGTAGCCGAGCGCGAATGCCCAGGGGCCGAGCCAGGCCGCGCCGGAAGCATCGGCGCGGCCCCGGTTCATCCGGGCGGCGATCATGATCATCGGGCTCGCGCTCGGCAGCATCATGCCGATCATCATGACGACCCACATCGCGGCGAGCAGGCCGAAGGAGAGCGGCGCCATGGTCATCTGCGGCGCGTTCTCCGGCATGGCCATGCCCGGCATGTCGGCCATGTTCTCCATCGCCATGCCGGCGTGCTCCATCACGCCTCCGGCATCGGGCGGCGCGGCCATCGGCATCTCGAAATAGGCGAGGTAGAGCCAGGCCAGGGCGATGATGAGCCCGAGGCACGAAACGATGGCGATCTGTTCGTAGCGGCGCATCCGGGCCGAGGGCGGCGCGGGATCTGCCGCCACGCCGCCTTGAACCCCGCTCATCGCTTCCCTGCCTTCCCGGAAGCGCGGGTCAGGCCGAGGCCCAGCTGAACGGCGCGAAGTGGGCGTTGTGCCCGCGCGACGGTTCGTCCCATTCGATGCCGAGTGCGTGGATGCGGCTGCGTGTGCCGCGTGCGAGCGCGAGGCGCGTGTTGGCCGGATGGCCGGCATTGTCGATATAGATCGGCTTGCCCGGCGCCGGCAGGCTCTCGACGCCCTCGCCGTGCTGCTCGAGCAGGTCCGGCACCTTGATCGAGAACGCCATCTTCTTCTTCTCGATCTGGAACTGGCCGCGCACGCTGCCGGCGTGCGTGCCGACCAGCGGCGCCATCATCGCCATCGGGCCGCCGACCTTGCCCGAGCAGATCGTCTCGATCGCCTCGGCCTGCTTCGCCGTCGCGTTGTCGTCGATGATCAGCCCGACCCGCCAATTGCCGTCGCCCATCGGGCCGGGCGTGTAGCCGAGCACCGCGAAGGCAAGGCCGTCGAGCGCGAGCTTGCCGTAATTGCCCTTCTTGATCTGGAACACCATGGAGACCTTGCATTCGCCGCCGGTCGGCTCCGCCTCCATGCGGGTGAGGATGCACGGGCAGAGATAATCACAGCTACAGGTCTCAAAGTAGTCGCCCTTGAGTGCCCACGGGGTCTTCGCCATCGCCCTGCCCTCCCTGCCTTGGCCCGCGCCGATCCTAGCACGGCCGGGGCCGCGGGCGAATCGCGCTCAGAGCAGGCCGAGCGCGCGGAGCTCGGCGATCAGCTTCGGCGGCATCGCGTCGGCATTGCCGCGCGCCCTGCCGTCGAGGTCGCGCGGCGCGTCTTCCGCAGCGAAATAACGCCAGCCTTGATGCGGCCGCCGCGGCGTCGGCAGGACGTCGACGACCTTGGGGTCGAGCACCAGCGCGCAGGCCGGCTCGCCCTCCTCGTCCAGCGCCGGCTCGATCGCCAGGATGCGCTGCCGGCACAGGATCTGATGCCGGATGATCCAATAGAGCGAGCCGCCGTCCAGCACTTCCTCGGCGCGCTTCGGCGCGAAGCGGGTGACGTGCTGCAGGCGCGGCCGCTTCTGGCCCTCCGCGCGCAATTTGGCAAGCCGCCGCTTCTGCCAGCCGCGCAGATAGGCGACGCTATCGCAGCCGACCGCGACCTTGATCAGATGCAGGGCCACCGCTCGGGCTCAGGCTTGCCATGCGGGCTTGCGCTTCTCGAGGAACGCGCTCATGCCCTCGCGCGCTTCGGCCGAGGCGCGGACCCGCGCGATGCGCCGCGAGGTCTCGGCCGCGAGGCTGTCGTCGATCGGGCGGCCGCGCACGGCGCCGATCAGCGACTTCACCTCGGCGAGCGCCTCGGGCCCGCCCTTCAGGAGCTGCTTCACCAGGGCGTCGCCGCGCACCTGGAGCGCCTCGTCGGGCACCACGTCATGCACCAGGCCGATCCGCTCGGCCTCGTCCGCCTCGATGCGTTCGGCGGTCAGGAAGTAGCGGTTGGCGCGCCTGACCCCGATCGCGTTGATGACGAACGGGCTGATCACGGCCGGCACCAGCCCGATGCGCACTTCGGAGATCGAGAAGGTCGCGCTCTTGGCGGCGATCGCGATGTCGCAGGCGCACACCAGGCCGACACCGCCCGCGATCGTGGCGCCCTGGACGAGGGCGACGGTCGGCTTCGGGATCGAATCGAGCAGATAGAGCATCTCGGCGAGCGCGGCTGCATCGGCGCGGTTCTGCTCCTCGGTGAAGCCGGCCATGCGGGTCATGTAGTTGAGGTCGGCGCCGGCGCAGAAGCTCTTGCCGCGCGCGGCGATCACGACGACGCGCACGTCGCTGTCGTTCGCGATCAGGCGCAGCTCGCGGGTCAGCTTCGCGATCAGCTCGTCGTCGAATGCGTTGTGAACCTCGGGACGGTTGAGCGTGATCGTGGCGATCTCACCGTCTTGCGTGAGCAGAATCGAACCTTCGGGCATGGTGGCTACATCCTGAATACGCCGAAGCGGGTGCGTACGAGCGGGGCGTGAGCCGTGACGTCAAGGGCGAGGCCGAGCACGCCCCGGGTATCCGCCGGGTCGATCACGCCATCGTCCCACAGCCGCGCCGAGGCGTAATAGGGATGGCCCTGCCGGTCGTACTGCTCGCGGATCGGATTCTTGAAGGCTTCCTCTTCTTCCGCGGGCCACTCGCCGCCCTCGGCCTCGATGCGGTCCCGCCGGACGCGGGCGAGCACGCTCGCCGCCTGCTCGCCGCCCATCACCGAGATGCGCGCGTTCGGCCACATCCAGAGGAAGCGCGGGTTGTAGGCGCGCCCGCACATGCCGTAATTGCCCGCGCCGAACGAGCCGCCGATGATCACGGTCAGCTTCGGCACTTCGGCAGAGGCGACCGCGGTGACCAGCTTGGCGCCGTCCTTGGCGATGCCGCCCGCCTCGTAGCGCTTGCCGACCATGAAGCCGACGATGTTCTGCAGGAAGACGAGCGGGATGCCGCGCTGACAGCACAGCTCGATGAAATGCGTACCTTTCAGCGCGGACTCGGAGAACAGGATGCCGTTGTTGGCGAGGATGCCGACCAGGTGCCCTTCGATCTCGGCGAAGCCGGTAACCAGCGAGGTGCCGTAGCGTGCCTTGAACTCGTCGAAGCCGCTGGCATCGACGATCCGGGCGATCACCTCGCGGACGTTGTAGACCTTGCGCAGGCTCGCCGGCACGACGCCGTAGATCTCCTTCGGGTCATAGGCCGGCGGCACGTCGCGCCGCGGGCGGGCGGCGGCGGGCCGGCCGTCGAGGCGGGCGACGATGCGCCGGGCGCGCTCGATGGCGTCCCGGTCGTTCTCGGCCATGTGGTCGGCGACGCCCGAGATGCGCGTGTGCACGTCGGCGCCGCCAAGCTCCTCGGCAGTCACCACCTCGCCGGTCGCCGCCTTCACCAGCGGCGGGCCGCCGAGGAAGATGGTGCCCTGGTTCTTGACGATGATGGTCTCGTCGGACATCGCCGGCACATAGGCGCCGCCCGCCGTGCAGGAGCCCATGACCACGGCGATCTGCGGAATCCCCGCGCCCGACATGCGCGCCTGGTTGTAGAAGATGCGGCCGAAATGATCGCGGTCGGGGAACACCTCGTCCTGGAACGGCAGGTTGGCGCCGCCCGAATCCACCAGATAGACGCAGGGCAGCCGGTTCTCGGCGGCGATCTCCTGCGCGCGCAGATGCTTCTTCACGGTAAGCGGAAAATAGGTACCGCCCTTCACGGTCGCGTCGTTGGCGATGACGACGCAATGGCGCCCCGCGACCTGCCCGACCCCACAGATGATGCCGGCAGCGGGCACGTCGCCGCCATAGAGCCCGTGGGCAGCGAGCGCCGAAAGCTCGAGGAAGCGGGAGCCCGGATCGATCAGGGCCTCGACGCGCTGGCGCGGCGGCAGCTTGCCGCGCTTCTCGTGACGCTCGCGGGACATTTGGTCGCCGCCGAGGCGCACCGCGGCGAGCGTCTGGTCCAGGTCCGCGACCAGCGCCGACATCGCCCTTGCGTTCTCGGCGTAAGATTCGGATGTTGTATCGACGGTCGAGTTGATGCGAAGCATGGCGCCACGGGTTCCTTGGCCGGCCGCGTAGGTTAGCCGCCCGATCCCTTCCTGCGAAGAGACTTCCCGATGGGTTCGATCGATCTTGAGAGGCTCGAGGCGGCGGAAGCGATGGTGCGCCAGGGCGTGCCGCAGACGCCGCAATATCCGTGGAAGCTGCTGTCGCAGCGGGTTGGCTGCACGGTCTGGCTCAAGCACGAGAACGCCACCCCGATCGGCGCGTTCAAGGTGCGCGGCGGCCTGGTCTATCTCGGGCGGCTCAGGCAGGCGCAGCCCGCCATCAGGGGCGTGATCACCGCAACCCGCGGCAATCACGGCCAGAGCATCGCCTTCGCGGCGGCGCGGACCGGGCTCGAGGCGACGGTCGTGGTGCCGCACGGCAATTCCTCAGACAAGAACCGCGCCATGCGCGCCCTCGGTGCCAGGATCATCGAGCACGGCCATGACTTCCAGGCCGCGCTGGAGGAGACCCAGCGGCTTGCCGCGAGCGAGGGGCTGCACTTCGTGCCCTCGTTCCACGAAGATCTGGTGCTCGGCGTGGCGAGCTATGCGCTGGAGCTGTTCCGCGCGGCGCCCGACCTCGACGCGGTCTACGTGCCGATCGGGCTCGGCTCGGGCATCTGCGGCGTGATCGCAGCGCGGGACGCGCTCGGCCTCAAGACCGAGGTGATCGGCGTGGTCAGCGAGGGGGCGCCCTGCTACGCGCTCTCCTGGGAGCGCGGCCAGCCGGTCTCGACCAACCATGTCGACACCATCGCGGACGGCATGGCCTGCCGGGTGCCGGTGGCGGAAGCCTTCGAGACGATCCGGCGCGGCGCGAGCCATATCGTGGCGGTCAGCGACCAGGCCATCCTCGAAGCGATCGGCATCATCTTCGCCGACACCCACCATGTGGCCGAGGGCGCCGCCGCGGCGACGCTCGCGGCCCTGCTCAAGGAACGCGAGCGGATGGCCGGCAAGCGGGTCGGGCTCATCATCTCGGGCGGCAACATCGACCGCGACCTCTATCGCCGCGCGCTCGACACGATCAAGGAAACGCCTGGCTAAAGCGCGTCGACGAGGCGGCGCAGGATCGTGGCCGCCGAATCGCCGGCGGTGAGCGCGACGCCCTGCCCGGCCAGCATGGGCACGAGGTCGTCCCGGCCTTGCGCGATGGCGGCTTGGGCGAGCGGCATGGTGAGCGCGCCCATGATCGGGAAGCCCGGCAGCGACGCCGTGTGCGCCGACATCTCGCTGACGTAGCGGTTCCTGATCATGCGGGCCGGCCGGCCGGTATAGACCCTGGCGACGGTCGTCGCAGCATCGGCAGCGTTCAGCACCGCGGCCCGGTAGAGCGGGTTGACGGCGGTGTTCTCCGCGCAGCCGAGAAAGGCCGTGCCAAGCTGCGCGGCCTGCGCGCCGAGCCCGAGCGCGGCGCGCACGCCGCGGCCATCCATGATCCCGCCGGCCGCGATGACCGGCACGCGGACGGCCGACGCCACCTGGGGCACCAGCGCCATGAGGCCGATCAGGCTGTCCTCGAACGGGCCGATGAAGGTGCCGCGATGGCCGCCTGCCTCGGAACCCTGCACCACGATCGCATCGACGCCGGCTTCTTCGAGCGCCCGCGCTTCGCTGACGTTGGTGGCCGTGCCGATCAGCGTAGCGCCGGTCGCCTGGATGCGGCGCAGCGCATCGAGCGGCAGCATGTTGAAGGTGAAGCTGATCACGGGCGGGCGGGCTTCCAGCACGGCGGTGAGCTGGTCGTCGAAGCTGTAGGGCGGCTTGGTCGGCGGCATCGGCACCTCGCCGAGCCCGACCTCCCGGTAATAGGGTTCGAGCAATTGGCGCGCCGTCTCGATCTTCGCGTCGTCCACGACCACGGGCAGCGGCGCAAACAGGTTGATCGCGAAGGCGCGGTTGGTCTCAGCGCGTATCTTGGGGATCGCGGCGCGGATCTCGTCCGGCGAGAGGCGCGCCGCGCCCAGGCTGCCGAGCCCGCCGGCATTCGACACCGCGGCGACCAGGGCGGGCGTCGAGGCGCTCGCCATCGGCGCCTGGATGACCGGGTGGTTGATCTCGAGCCGGTCGAGCAGGATGCCCGCGGCCATGCCTACCACCCGCCGGTCTCGAGCCAGCGCTCGATCTGGTCGAGCCGGTCCGAGCCCCAGAACGGCTCGCCATCGACGAAGATGAAGGGCGAGCCGAACACGCCGCGCGCGATGCCGGCATCGACCTCGGCCTTCAGCTTCGCCTTGACCGCCGGGTCTTGAAGCGCGGCCTCGGCCGCCACCTTGTCCATGCCGAGCGAGTCCAGAATCGCGACGATGGGCGCGGCGGGCTCGATCGGCTGATTGTCGGCGAAATAGCGCCGGTAGACGGCATGGGCGAAGGGCTTGGCGAGCGCCGGCGCCGCATCCTCGAGCCAGTAATAGGCCCGGCAGGCGGCGAGCGACGACGTCGGAAAACCGTCGGGGATGCAGAACGGCACGCCGAATTGCCGGGCGGCGCGCTGCATGTCGCGGCGCGCATAGTCGCCCTTCAACGGATACTCCAGCAGCGGCGCGGTGCCGACCAGCTTGAACACGGCGCCGAGCAGGAACGGCCGCCACCTGACCTCGCGGCCGTGGCGCGCCGCGACCTCGTCGATGCGCTCGCTCGCGATGTAGCCGTAAGGAGACGAGAAATCGAAATAGAAGTCTATCGGCTCGGCCACGCGTCACCCCTCGGGTCTGGGAGCAGGCGCCGCATCATGGGCGCGATCGGACACGCCTTCAATGGGGCGCGCCGCCCGGCGCTATTTGAATTGCAGGGCGCGGGCTTCGGACTCTTCAAGGGGCTGGTGCGCCAGATGACAACCGCGCGCCGAAACCGCCATGACGAGATAGCGCCCGGGCACGGCGCGGTAGAGCTGCACGGCTTCTGCCTCGCCGATCAGGCGCTCCCAGCCATAGCGCCGGAGCAGCGCCTCGACGCCGGCCTCGCTGCTCGTGCTCCGCACCAGCTCGATCCGGGGCGCGCCGCGTTCGCCGCTGCGGTGGCCGAAAATGGTGCTCGCGCCCTTGCAGTTGATCGAGCTCGTCGCCGCTTCGGCGGTCGGAGCGCCGGACGCGAAGAGCATGCCTGCCAGCGCCAGGCAGAGCATCGTCGCGTTTCCGGGCAATCGACCTGCCATTCCGGGCCTTCTCCCGCTTGACAGTGCTAAACCTGTGGCCGGGGCCTCGCGAGTCAAGAAGCCGCGATCTGGCGCGCGATCACGATCCGCTGCACGTCGCTGGTGCCCTCGTAGATCTGGCAGACGCGCATGTCGCGGTAATAGCGCTCGACCGGGAAATCGTTGAGGTAGCCATAGCCGCCGAAGGTCTGCAGCGCGTTCGAGCACACCCGCTCCGCTGTCTCGGAGGCGAACAGTTTGGCCATCGAGGCTTCCTTGAGGCAGGGCTGGCCGGCATCGCGCAGGCGCGCCGCGTGCAGCAGGAGCTGGCGCGACGCCTCGATCTCGGTCGCCATGTCGGCGAGGCGGAAGGCGACCGCCTGATGCTCGATGATCGGCTTGCCGAAGGTCTTGCGCTCCTTGGCGTAGGCGAGCGCCGCCTCATAGGCCGCGCGGGCGACGCCGAGCGACTGCGCGGCGATGCCGATGCGGCCGCCCTCGAGGTTCGACAGCGCGATACGGTAGCCCTCGCCGGGCTCGCCGATCAGATGGTCGGGCGTCAGCTTGAGGTCCTCGAACACGATCTGGCAGGTGTCGGAGGCGCGCTGGCCGAGCTTCTCCTCCTTGCGCGCCACCTTGTAGCCGGGCGTATCGGTCGGCACCGCGAAGGCGCTGATGCCCTTCTTGCCGGCCGACGGATCGGTCACCGCGAAGACGATCGCGACATCCGCCTCGCTGCCCGACGAGATGAACTGCTTGGTGCCGTTGAGCACATAGTGGTTGCCGTTCAGCGTCGCGCGGCTCCGCAGGTCCGAGGCGTCGGAACCGGCCTGCGGCTCGGTCAGGCAGAAGCAGCCGAGCTTCTCGCCGCGCGCCAGCGGCTTCAGGTAGGTCTCCTTCTGGGCCGGCGTGCCGTAGCGGTTGAAGATCGCGCAGACCAGGGAGTTGTTGACGCTCATGATCGTCGAGGTCGAGACGTCGCCCCAGGCGATCTCCTCGAGCGCCAGCGCGTAGGTGACGTGATCGACGCCGGCGCCGCCATGCTCCTCCGGCACCATCATGCCCATCAGGCCGAGCTCGCCCAGGCGGCTCACCGCCTGGCGCGGAAAATGCGCGGTGCGGTCCCACTCGGCGGCGTAGGGCGCGAGCTCGTTGCGCGCGAAGTCACGCGCCATATCGCGCACCATGAGCTGCTCCTGGCTCAGCGTCGGGTTCTCGCTCGCGCTCATCTCGGCCTCCGGGATCTCAGGTCAGAACCTCGAAATGCGCCTCGCGCGGCGCCGCGTCCCGCCCGTTGATCGGCAGGATGTCCATCGGGCAGGCGGAGAACGCGACGACGACATCCTGCTCGGCGCGCAGGGTGACGAACTCCCCCGCCCTGGCCGGCGCCGGCTCGAAGCGGAAGCGTCCGTCCGCCTCGAACGGGATATTCATGAACATGTTGAGCGGTGGCGGCGTGGTGGGCGCCTTCAAGCCGAGCGCATCGAGCGCGCCGCGGAGATTGTCGGTGCAGTTCGCGTGCGGCCCTTGGACGCCGAGCTGCTCATAGCGATAGCGGTCGCAGGCGGCGACCAGCGTGTCGTGGATGCCGGCGGTGGTGTCCTCGGTCATGGTGAGGATCGGTTGCCGCTTGTTGCTGACCAGCGTGTCGCCCTGCCTCGGGTTGATACGCCCGAGGGCGACGCGGCTGTGCGCCATGGACATGAACTCGTCCAGGTCATCGGCGCGGAACGCCCAGGTGTCGACCACCTGGCCGCCATGCGTGTTGATCAGCCTGACGAGCCGCCCCTGGGAGAGCCGCAAGGCGCGGCCCTCCCGGGCGGGGATCAACTGCTGCTCAGGGCTCGGCACGCCGCCGCGCCCTAGTTGAGCCGCTCGATGGCGACCGCGGTGGCCTCGCCGCCGCCGATGCAGAGCGAGGCGATGCCGCGCTTCTTGCCGTACTTCTGGAGCGCGGCAAGCAGCGTGACCAGGATGCGTGCGCCGGACGCGCCGATCGGGTGGCCCAGCGCGCAGGCGCCGCCATGCACGTTGACCTTCTCGTGCGGCAGCTTGCAGTCCCGCATCGCCGCCATGGTGACGACCGCGAACGCCTCATTGACCTCGAACAGGTCGATCTTGTCGGCGCTGGTGTCGAGCTTCTTCAGGAGCTTCTGGATCGCGCCGACCGGCGCGGTGGTGAACCAGGCGGGCTCCTGGGCATGGCTGGCATGGCCGAGGATCGCGGCGAGCGGCGTCAGGCCGCGCTTCTCGGCCTCGGAGCGGCGCATCAGCACAAGCGCCGCGGCGCCGTCCGAGATCGAGCTCGAGTTCGCCGCCGTCACCGTGCCGTCCTTGGCGAAGGCGGGCTTGAGCTGCGGGATCTTGTCGAGATTGGCCTTGAGCGGCTGCTCGTCCTGGTCGATCAGGGTTTCGCCCTTGCGGCCCTTGACCGTGACCGGCGTGATCTCGGCCTTGAAGCTGCCGTCCTTGATCGCCGCCTGGGCACGCTTCAGCGAGGTGATGGCATACTCGTCCTGCTGCTCGCGGGTGAACTGATATTTCTGCGCGGTGTTCTCCGCGAAGACGCCCATCAGCTTGCCGGGCTCGTAGGCATCCTCCAGCCCATCGAGGAACATGTGGTCGAGCACGCGGCCATGGCCCATGCGGTAGCCGCCGCGGGCGCGGTCGAGCAGGTAGGGCGCGTTGGTCATGCTCTCCATGCCGCCCGCGACCATCACCGTGTTGGCGCCGGACGAGATCATGTCGTTGGCGAACATCACGGCCTTCATGCCGGAGCCGCACATCTTGTTGACGGTGGTGGCGCCGACGTCCTTCGGGATGCCCGCGCCGATCGAGGCCTGGCGCGCGGGCGCCTGGCCCTGCCCCGCCGGCAGCACGCAGCCCATGATGACCTCGTCGACGTCCTCGCCGGTGACCTTGGCGCGCTCGAGCGCCGCCTTGATCGCGACGGTGCCGAGCTCGACCGCCTTGGCGTCGGACAAATCACCCTGGAAGCCGCCCATCGGCGTGCGCGCGGCACCCACGATGACGACTGGATCTGATGTGCTCATGATATGCTCTCCTGGCATGGGAATGGTGGTGGCTTATTCGATGCTGGTGCCGTCGACGACGCCGATCCTGGTGCGGATCTCGTCGCCGGGCGGCAGCTTGTCGAGCATGGCGGCGTCGATCGAGGCGAGGCTGTGGATGGGGGCGCGGGACCGGCCTTCCAGCCGGGCGAGGCGGGTTTCCCTCAGCGAGCGCAGCAGCATCGTCATCATATAAACTAGATTGACGCTCCGCTCGGGCGAGACGGCCTTGATCATGCGGTAGAAGCTCGCTTTGCCGTCCTTGCGGCGCCTGGTGCGGTGATAGGCGACCCACTCCGTCAGGCCCTCGCGCGCGGCATCCGCCTCCGGACCGTCGAGGAAACGGGCGGTCTCGGTCTCGTCGCGGCGGATATGCAGGCCCCGCGCGAGCGGCTTGAGCTCGCTCGCGTTCAGATAGCGCTGCCCCGCGATCTCGAGCAGCCGCGTGATGTTGGCCAGGTTGCGCGCCCACTCTTCGCCGCGCTGCGCGGGCACGAGCCGGGCGTAGAGCGACCACTCGATCAGCTCGGCGCGCGTCCGCAGCGTCTCGTTGCTGAGCGCCGCCGCGTCGCCCGCGATGAAGCGGTCGATCGCCCAGCGCACCAGATCGCGCCGGTAGCCCGCCATGAAGACGGGGTGCGGCATGGGCTGGAACGGCGCGACCAGGAAGGCGAACAGAAGCTCCGTCAGGTCGAGCTCGGCGAGATGGATCTCGACCTTGAGCATGTCGACGACGCTGTCGTCCGATCCCATGAGCCCGCCCGGATCGGTTTGGAAGAAGAGCAGCAGCGCATCCTTGTTCTGCAGGCCGTGATAGAGGGTGAGCGCCTTCTTGTAGAAATAGGCATCGTCGAAGCGGCGGTAGAACGCCGCCTCGATCGCCCTCGTGTCCGGGCCGGGCGCGTAGGAGTCCGCGATCTCCTCGGCGATCGAGCGGGGCGTTTCGCGGCTCATGCGCTCTCCTCGAACAGCTCGCGGCCGATCAGCATGCGGCGGATTTCGCTGGTGCCGGCGCCGATCTCATAGAGCTTCGCGTCGCGCAAGAGCCGGCCGGTCGCGAACTCGTTGATGTAGCCGTTGCCGCCGAGGCACTGGATGGCATCGAGCGCGGCCGCGGTGGCGCGCTCGGCGGCGAACAGAATGGCGCCGGCGGCGTCCTTGCGGGTCGCCTCGCCGCGGTCGCAGGCGCGCGCGACCGCGTAGACATAGGCGCGCGAGGCGTTGAGGTTGGTATACATGTCGGCGAGCTTGCCCTGGATCAGCTGGAAGCTGCCGATCGGCTGGCCGAACTGCTTGCGCTCGTGGACATAGGGCAGCACGGCGTCGAGGCAGGCCTGCATGATGCCGAGCGGCCCGGCGGCGAGCACGGCGCGCTCATAGTCGAGGCCGCTCATCAGCACGGCAGTGCCGCGATTGACCTCGCCGAGCACGTTCTCGGCCGGCACCTCGCAATCCTCGAACACGAGCTCGCAGGTGTTCGAGCCGCGCATGCCGAGCTTGTCGAGCTTCTGCGCGGTCGAGAAGCCCGTCATCCCCTTCTCGACCAGGAACGCGGTGATGCCGCGGCTGCCGGCCTCGGGATCGGTCTTGGCATAGACCACCAGCACCTCGGCATCCGGCCCGTTGGTGATCCACATCTTGTTGCCGTTGACGACGAAGCGGTCGCCCTTGCGCTCGGCGCGCGTGCGCATCGAGACGACGTCCGAGCCGGCGCCCGGCTCGCTCATGGCGAGCGCGCCGACATGCTCGCCCGAGATCAGCTTGGGCAGGTATTTCCGCTTCTGGGCCTCGCTGCCGTTGCGGCGGATCTGATTGACGCAGAGGTTCGAGTGCGCGCCATAGCTGAGCCCGACGGAGGCCGAGGCGCGGCTGATCTCCTCCATCGCCACGCAGTGCTCCAGATAGCCGAGGCCCGCGCCGCCGAACGCCTCCTCGACCGTGATGCCGTGCAGCCCGAGCGCGCCGAGCTTGGGCCAGAGGTCGCGCGGGAACTCGTTCTTCCTGTCGATCTCGTCGGCGCGCGGCGCGATTTCCGCAGCCGCGAAATCGCCGACGGACTGGCGGATCATGTCGGCCGTCTCGCCGAGGCCGAAATCGAGCACGAGGTAGCGGTTCGGGGTCATCGGGATCGGGGGAACCTCCCTACTGCACTGCAGCATAGCGGGTTCCGGGCCGCCCCGAAACCCGGTTTTAGAGCAGGAATATCGTGGCGAGGCCGAGGAACGACACGAAGCCGATCACGTCGGTCATGGTGGTGAGGAAGACGCCGGCGGCGGTCGCCGGGTCGATCCTGAGCCGCCAGAGCGCATAAGGGATGACCAGGCCGAACAGCCCGGCCACCACCAGGTTGATGATCAGCGCGGCGCCGATCACCACCCCGAGCCACAAATCCCGGTACCAGAGGCCGGCGATGGTGCCGACGAGCGAGGCGAACAGGACGCCGTTCATGCCGCCGACCACGCCTTCCTTGAGCAGCACGCGCATGACGTTGGCGGGCGACAGGTCGCGCGTGGCGATGGCGCGCACCACGACCGCCATGGTCTGGGTGCCGGCATTGCCGCCCATCGAGGCGACGATCGGCATCAGCACCGCGAGGCCGACCATCTGCTCGATCGTGCCGTCGAACTGGTAGATCACCGAGGACACCAGCATGGCGGTGAAGAGATTGACGAAGAGCCAGGTGAAGCGGCCTTTCGCCGTGCGCAGCACGTCGCGATAGATGTCGGGCGAGGAAACGCCGGACATCAGCAGCACGTCCTCCTCGGCCTCGGCGCCCGAAACGCCAACCACGTCGTCGGCCGTGACGGCGCCGATCAGCCGGCCGCTCGGCGCGACCACCGGCGCCGAGACCAGGTTGTATTGCTGGAACACCCGCGCGACCTCTTCCTGATCGGTGGTCGCCGGGATCGACTTGACCTCGGCATCCATGATGTCTCTCAGCACGACGGCGCGCTGCGAGCGCATCAGCCTCGACAACGGCACCGTGCCGACCGGGCTGCCTTGCGCGTCCACGACGTAGATCTCGTAGAAGTCGTCGGGCAGCTCGTCGGTTTCGCGCATATGGTCGATGACCTGCCCGACGCTCCAATCCGCCGGCAGCCCGACCACCTCGCGCTGCATGAGACGCCCGGCGCTGCTTTCCGGATAGGCGAGACTGTCCTCGATCTCGGCGCGGTCCTCGCTCGGCAATGCCTCGAGGACTTCCTGCAGCTCCGACGCATCGAGGTCTTCGAGCACCGAGACCGCATCGTCGGTGTCGAGGTCGGAGATGGCGGCGGCGATCTCGCGCGGCTCGAGGTCGCGCATCACCGCTTCGCGCACATTTTCGTCCAGGTAGGCGAGCACCTCGCCGCCCACCAGCGAACCCGCGGTCGCGATCAGCGCACGGCGCTCATCGACGCCGAGCCGGTCGATCAGGTCGGCCAGCTCGGACTCGTGGAGGGGGCGGACGAGGCCGAGCACCCGCGCGGCGTCGGCCGCGGCGAGTGCCTCCCTGATCGCGTCGACAGCCTCGTCGGTCAGCCCATAGAGGCCCTCGGGCGAGCCATCCGCCGAAAGCCCGGGCTGTACCTCCGTGTCGTCCGGCAGCTGCTCCTGCACGCCCGGCTCAGGCCGTGCGCTTCAGGGTGGCGGTGCCGCTCGGCTGGGTGCGGTGCTGCTGGGCCTCGACCACGGCGATCGCCGTGTTGTTGAGGATGCCGCGCACGGTCGCCGAGGCGGTCATGACGTGGGCCGGCTGCTTGAGGCCGAGCAGCAGCGGCCCGACCGAGATGCCGTTCGCCAGGACCTTGGCGATGTTGTAGGCGATGTTGGCCGAGGTCAGGTCGGGCAGCACCAGCAGGTTGGCCTGCCCCGACAGCTTGGAATCCGGCAGCAGGTCCAAGCGCACGCTCTCGCTCAGCGCGGTATCGGCGTGCATCTCGCCCTCGGCCTCGTATTGCGGCGCCCGTTTCTTGAAGAGCGCGGTGGCGTTCCGCATCTTCACGGAGGACGGGAAGTCGTTGCTGCCGAAATTGGAGCTCGACAGGAAGGCGATCTTGGGCGTGATGCCGAAGCGCTCGACCTGCTCGGCCGCGAGCAGCGCGGTCTCGCACAGCTCCTCCTCGGACGGATTCTCGGTCACGTGCGTATCGGTGATGAAGTAGATGCCTTCGGAGAGGATCAGCACCTGCATGGCGGCGCAGGCCGTGACGCCCGGCTTGAGGCCGATCACGTCGATCACGTACAGGAGCTCGGGCCGGTAGAGGCTGACCGGGCCGGCGATCAAAGCGTCCGCGTCGCCGAGCTTGACCATCATCGCGCCGATCACGGTGCTGAGCGTGCGCAGCCTGATCTGCGCGGTCGCGGGCGACGCGCCGCCCCGGCCCATCAGCCGGTAATACTCCCGCCAATACTGTTCGTACCTGTCATAGGCCGCGGGCTCGACGACCTGGACGTTCTCGCCGACCTTGAGGCGGAGCGACAGGCGCTCGATCTTCTCCGCGATGATGCCGGGGCGGCCGATCAGGATCGGCTTCGCAATGCCTTCGTCCAACACCTGCTGGACCGCGCGTAGCACGCGATCCTCCTCGCCTTCCGCATAGACCACGCGCTTCGGATCCTCGACCGAGCGGTCGAACACGCTGCGCATCATGTAGCCGGAGCGGAAGACGAGCTGGGAGAGTTCGGCCGCGTAAGCCCGGAAGTCCTTGATCGGGCGCTTGGCGACGCCGCTCTCCATCGCCGCCTTGGCGACGGCGACCGGCACGGTCGTGATCAGGCGCGGATCGAACGGCTTCGGGATGATGTATTCGGGCCCGAAGCGGAGCGACTGGTCGCCATAGGCCGCGGCCACCACGTCGGAGGCCTCGGCCATGGTCAGGTCGGCGATGGCGCGCACGCAGGCGAGCTTCATCGGCGTGTTGATCTCGGTCGCGCCGCAATCGAGCGCGCCCCGGAAGATGAACGGGAAGCAGAGCACGTTGTTGACCTGGTTCGGATAGTCCGACCGGCCGGTCGCCATGATGGCGTCGGGCCGCGCCGCGAGCGCGTCTTCCGGCATCACCTCGGGCACCGGGTTGGCGAGCGCCAGGATCAGGGGCTTCGGCGCCATCGGCTTGATCATCTCGCCGGTCGCAGCACCCGGCCCCGAGACGCCGAGGAAGATGTCTGCGCCCTTCAGCGCGTCGGCCAGCGTGCGCGCGTTGGTATCGACCGCGTAGCGCAGCTTCTCCGCGCCGAGGTTGGCGCGCCCCTTGTGGACCACGCCCTCGCGGTCGCAGACCGTGATGTTGCCCTGCGTGATGCCGAGCTCGACCAGGAGATCGAGGCAGGCCATGGCGGCGGCGCCGGCGCCGGAGCACACCAGCTTGACCGAGGGGAGGCTCTTGCCGACGACGCGCAGCCCGTTGAGCACAGCAGCAGCGACAGTGATCGCCGTGCCGTGCTGATCGTCATGGAACACCGGGATGCCGAGCCGCTCCTTGAGCCGCCGCTCGATCTCGAAGCATTCGGGCGCCTTGATGTCCTCGAGGTTGATGGCGCCGAAGGTAGGCTCCAGCCGCGCCACCGTATCGACGAACTTGTCGATGTCGGTCTCGTCGATCTCGATGTCGAAGACGTCGATGTTGGCGAACTTCTTGAACAGAACCGCCTTGCCTTCCATCACCGGCTTGGCGGCGAGCGCGCCGATCGAGCCGAGGCCGAGCACCGCGGTGCCGTTGGAGATCACGGCGACGAGATTGGCCTTCGAGGTATAGCTGTACGCCGTCTCGGGATCCTTCTCGATCTCTTCGCAGGCGGCGGCGACGCCGGGCGTATAGGCGAGCGAGAGATCCCGCTGGTTCGCCATCGGCTTGGTGGGGTGAATGCCGAGTTTTCCCGGTTTGGGAAGCCGGTGGTATGCTAGCGCGCGTTCGCGGAGATCGTCCGCCATCTGAGGTCCTCCAGAGACAATGCCTTGCGTCCAGTATAACCAAGCGCGTTCGATTTGCTATGTGATGGCGGTGTGGCGCCTTGACCCGGCCGTACTATGTGGCCAGGGCCGGGTGAAATCATGACGACGGCCGACAACGCTGTACGTCTTGCCGAGTCCATGGCGCAGGCACCGAGACGAACATCACAAGCACGCCTCGAATGGCTGATCAGCCAGGCGCCGGTGCCCTATGAGGAGGCGGTCGCGGCGATGGAGGCGCGCGCCGCCGCGATCCGCGAGGGGGCGGCGCCCGAGCAGGTCTGGCTGCTCGAGCACCCGCCGATCTACACCGCCGGCACCAGCGCCAAGCCGGCCGACCTGCTGCTGCCCGACCGCTTCCCGGTATACCGGACCGGCCGGGGCGGCCAGTTCACCTATCACGGCCCGGGCCAGCGCATCGGCTATGTGATGCTCGACCTCCTGGCGCGCTCGCCCTCCGGCTCGCCGGATTTGCGCGCCCTGGTCCGCGGCCTCGAGCGCTGGCTGATCGAGACCGTCGGCGCCTTCGGGGTCGAGGGCGTCAGGCGCGAGGGGCGCGTCGGGGTCTGGGTCGAGTTCGGCGGCCGCCGCGAGGCCAAGATCGCGGCGCTCGGCGTCCGCGTCAGGCGCGGGGTCAGCTTCCACGGGGTGTCGCTCAACGTCAGCCCCGACCTCTCGCACTATGAGGGGATCGTCGCCTGCGGCGTGCGCGAGCACGGCATCACCTCGCTCGCCGCACTCGGCATCGACGTCTCGATGGCCGAGGTGGACGCGGTTCTGAAGGAGCGCTTCGAGGCGATCTTCGGCGGGTAGCGGCGGGCTATGCGGGCAGGTCGCCGGCGTCGTTGACCACGACCGCGAAGAGGTCCGCGAGCGCCGACAGGCTCGCCTTGTGGAGTTCCGGCGCGTCGACCACGCCCTTGCCGCCCACCGGCAGGCTCCGTGTCGCGGTGGCATTGCCCACCACGGTCGAGCTGTAGCCGAGGTCGAACGCCGCGCGCACGGTCGAGCTGACGCACATATGAGTCATGAAGCCGATGAAGATCAGGTTCTGCCGGCCGAGCGCCTGCAGCCGCTCGTGCAGATCGGTCTTGGCGAAGGCATTGGGGAAGTTCTTCACGATGGTCGGCTCGCCCTTCACGGGGGCTACCTTGTCGGCGATCTGGCCGATCTCGGCGCGCACGTCATAGGGCGAGCCGGGGCCGGCGTCGTGCACGATGTGGAGCACCGGCGTGCCCGCGGCGCGGGCGCGCTCCAGCACACGCCGCGCCTCGTCGAGCGCCGGCTCGACGCCGACCAAGCGCATGACGCCGTCGCGATAGGTGTTCTGGCAGTCGATCATCACCAGGGCGGACTGGCTGAGCGGCGGCGCCCCGGCCGGCAGGCCGACCATGTTCCTGAGCGTGGTCAATGTCATCACATGCTCCTATTCGGTAGGACGCTGAACGAAGCCGACCGTATCAGCAATGCCAGCCGCCTTGGAATCGACCTCGACGGCGGTCACCACGGCGAGCCGCGGGCCCTGCCAGCAGGCGGCGATCATGGCCTCTACCGCTCCGGCCTCGCCGACGAAGAGCGCCTCGACCGTGCCGTCGCGCCGGTTGCGCACCCAGCCCGAGAGGCCGCGCGCGACCGCCTCGTCCTCGACCCATGCCCGGAAGCCGACGCCCTGCACGCGGCCGGATATGCGGACCAGGCGGGAGATCGTGCCGGGCTCATGCGCCATCGCGCGGGGCTCCCGCCTATTCGAACTCCATGATCACCTGATCGACCGCCAGGCTGTCGCCCTTGGCGGCGCGGATCTTGGCGACGCGGCCGTCGCGTTCGGCGCGCAGCACGTTCTCCATCTTCATGGCATCGACGATGGCGACCGGCTGGCCGGCCTTGACCATGTCGCCCTCGTGCACCGGGATCGCGACCACGAGGCCCGGCATGGGCGAAAGCAGGAAGCGCGACAGGTCGGGCGGCTTCTTCTCCGGCATGCGCGCGGCGAACTCGGCGGCGCGCCGGCTCCTGACCGCGACCGGCACGTCGATGCCGCGCCAGAACAGGCGCTGCCTGGTGCCGTTGCGGTCGACCTGGACCGTCACCGCCCGCCCGTTCACGCGCCCGACGAAGAGCCGATCGGCCGGCGTCCAGCCGCTCTCGACCTCGATGCGGGCGCCGGCGCGCTCGACCACGAGGCGCGCCTCGCGGTTCTGCACGGTGACCAGATGCTCCGCATTGCCGACGGCGACCGACCATTCATTGGTCGCGACGGCCTTAATGCCGGCGGCCTGGCCCGAGATTTGCCGGGCGCGCTTGGCGAGCCGGTGATGCACCGTGGCGGCGACCGCGACGATCACGTCGAGCGCGTCGGGCGTCAGCGCGGCGCCGGCATAGCCTTCCGGGTACTCCTCCTCGATGAAGCCGGTCGAGAGCCTGCCCTCGGCAAAGCGCGGATGGCCCAGCAGGTCGGACAGGAAGCCGACATTGTGCGAGATGCCGCGCACGCAATAGGCATCCAGCCCGTCGCGCAGCCGCGCGATCGCTTCGGCGCGGTCCTTGCCGTGCGCGATCACCTTGGCGATCATCGGGTCGTAGAACATGCTGATCTCGGCGCCTTCCTCGACGCCGGTGTCTATCCGAAGGGTGCCGCCGAGCGGCGGCTCGCGATAGTCGGTGAGCCGGCCGATCGAGGGCACGAAGCCGCGCGTCGGATCCTCGGCATAGACGCGCGCCTCGATCGCCCAGCCGTCGAGCTTCACGTCCGCCTGCTTGAGCGCGAGCTTCTCGCCGGCCGCGACGCGGATCATCTGCTCGACCAGGTCGATGCCGGTGGTCAGCTCGGTGACCGGGTGCTCGACCTGGAGCCGCGTGTTCATCTCGAGAAAGTAGAAATGCCGGTCCTGGTCCGCCACGAACTCGACCGTGCCGGCCGAGTGGTAGCCGACCGCCTTGGCCAGCGCGATCGCCTGCTCGCCCATCGCCTTGCGGGTCTTGGCGTCGAGCAGCGGGCTCGGCGCCTCCTCGATGACCTTCTGATGGCGGCGCTGGATCGAGCACTCGCGCTCGTTGAGGTGGATGGCGTGGCCGTGTTTGTCGGCCAGCACCTGGATCTCGATGTGGCGCGGGTTGACGATGAACTTCTCGATGAAGACCCGGCCGTCGCCGAACGAGGCGGTCGCCTCGTTGATCGCCGACTGCATGGATTCGCGGAGCGCGGCCTCGGAATGGGCGAGCCGCATGCCCTTGCCGCCGCCGCCGGCCGCGGCCTTGATCATCACCGGATAGCCGATCTCGGCGGCGACCTTCACGGCCTCGTCGAGGTCCTCGATCGGCCGGTCGAGGCCGGGCACGGTGGAAACGCCGGCCGCGCGCGCCAGCTTCTTGGATTCGATCTTGTCGCCCATGGCGGCGATCGCCGGGGCCGGCGGGCCGATGAAGACGAGCCCCGCCTGCTCGACCGCGGCGGCGAACGCGGCCTTCTCCGAGAGGAAGCCGAAGCCCGGATGGATCGCCTCGGCGCCGGTCTGCTTGGCGGCCTCGATGATGACGTCGGCCTTGAGATAGCTCTCGGCCGCGGGCGGCGGGCCGATCGGCACGGCCTCATCCGCCATGCGGACGTGGAGCGCATCCGCATCGGCCTCGGAATAGACCGCGACGGTCGCGATGCCCATCCGCTTGGCCGTGCGGATGACGCGGCAGGCGATCTCGCCCCGGTTGGCGATCAGGATCTTGCGGAACATGGGGGTTCAGGCTCGGGGGTCAATGGCACGATCGGCCCGCCCTTCCCTCGTCATGGCCCGGCTTGACCGGGCCATCCATGCCAGCAACGAGCCCGCTGTACGATGGATGGCCCGGTCAAGCCGGGCCATGACGTTGAGGGAAATGTCGTGCGTACTCACAGCGGCACGTTCCCGTGCTTCTTCCAGGGGTTGGAAAGCTCCTTGTTGCGCAAGGTGGCGAGCGCGCGGGCGATGCGCTTGCGCGTGGTGCGCGGCATGATCACGTCGTCGAGGAAGCCGCGGCTCGCCGCGACGAACGGGTTGGCGAACATCTGGCGGTACTCCTCGGTCTTGGCCTCGACCGCGCCGGGCTCCTTGAGCGCGCCGCGGAAGATGATCTCGACCGCGCCCTTCGGCCCCATCACCGCGATCTCGGCGGTCGGCCAGGCATAGTTCACGTCGCCGCGCAGATGCTTCGAGCTCATCACGTCATAGGCGCCGCCATAGGCCTTGCGCGTGATCAGCGTGACCTTGGGCACGGTGGCCTCGGCAAAGGCGTAGAGCAGCTTGGAGCCGTGCGTGATGATGCCGCCATGCTCCTGCGCGGTGCCGGGCAGGAAGCCCGGCACGTCCACGAAGGTGACGATCGGGATGTTGAAGCAGTCGCAAAAGCGCACGAAGCGCGCCGCCTTGCGCGACGAATCGATGTCGAGGCAGCCGGCCAGCACCATGGGCTGGTTGGCGACGATGCCGACCGTCGCGCCGTCGATGCGGCCGAAGCCGACGATGATGTTGCGGGCGAAGGTCGGCTTGAGCTCGAAGAAATCCCGCTCGTCCACGACCTTGAGGATCAGCTCCTTCATGTCGTAGGGCTTGTTGGGGTTGGCCGGCACCAGCGTATCGAGCGAGGGTTCCTCGCGGTCCGCCGGGTCCGCAGTCGGCAGGACGGGCGGCTTCTCGCGGTTGCTGGCGGGCAGGAAGTCGATGAAGCGGCGGGTCTCGGCGAGCGCGGTCACGTCGTCGCTGAGCGCGAGGTCGGCGACGCCCGACTTGCCGGTGTGGCTCTTGGCGCCGCCGAGCTCCTCGTGGGTCACCACCTCGTGCGTCACCGTCTTCACCACGTCGGGGCCGGTGACGAACATGTAGGCGGTGTCCTCGACCATGAAGATGAAGTCGGTCATCGCCGGGGAATAGACCGCGCCGCCCGCGCAAGGCCCCATGATCACCGAAACCTGCGGCACCACGCCCGACGCCATGACGTTGCGCTGGAACACCTCGGCATAGCCGGCGAGCGAGGCGACGCCCTCATGGATGCGCGCGCCGCCCGAATCGTTGAGCCCGATCACCGGCGCGCCGACCTTCATGGCCTGGTCCATGATCTTGCAGATCTTCTCGGCATGCGCCTCGGACAGCGAGCCGCCGAACACCGTGAAGTCCTGACTGAACACGAAGACGAGCCGGCCGTTGATCGTGCCGTGGCCGGTGACCACGCCGTCGCCCGGCACCTTGTGCTCGCCCATGCCGAAATCGGCGCAGCGATGCTCGACGAAGGTGTCGTATTCCTCGAAGGTGCCGGTATCGAGCAGAAGCTCGATGCGCTCGCGCGCCGAGAGCTTGCCCTTGGCGTGCTGGGCCTCGATCCGTTTCTGGCCGCCGCCGAGCCGGGCCGCGGCGCGAGTCGCCTCGAGTTTCGCGACGATATCCTGCATGGCCGCCTCGGCCGCTTGGGTGAATAGAATGACCGTTCGGTGACCCCGCCGGTGCCGGTTGCAGATAGCACGAAGCCCGGCGGCTCGCCACTACCCCGAGGCGGCCTCATCCTTCGACAGGCTCAGGATGAGGCCAGAAAACAAGGTCCTCATGCTGAGCTTGTCGAAGCATGTGGGCAAACCATCGAGGCGACTTCGTCAGGCGTCGCCGCGCAGGTGCCGCACGGCTCGCGCCGCGGCCTCGATGTCGGCCCGCCGCGCCGCGCGCTGGCGCTCGAACTCGGCATCCTCACCCCACTGCTCGATCTGGAAGGCCTCGTCGACCTGCGAGGCTTCCCAGGCCGCAGCGGCATCCAGGTGCTCGACGACCAGGGCGAGGGCGAGCACGAGCGAGCCGCTGGCGGTGGTCGCGAGCTGGAGCGCGGCGAGCCTGAAGGGGTCGAGCACATCGGCCGCCGTCCGCAGCCTCGCCACGGCTTCCGCCGGCTGCTCGATCGGGCGGACGCCCTGCGTCACCCTGAGCGCGGCGCCGTGGGTGTGCGCCGCCCAGGCGATCAGCGGGTCCCACGCCGCGGCCTGGCGCTCGATCAGGCTGCGCGGGCGCTCGGCCCGATAACACACGAGGTCGCTCTCGCCATAGCCTGCCAACTCGTCGAGGAACGCGCCGCGGTGGTGCGGCACGCGGTCGATCGCCGTGCAGACGAGCCGGGTCAGCCGCATGCCGTCGCGCGCGATGGTCTCGCCCTGCGCGTTCCACTCGTCCGCGAGCGCCGCCGCGAGGCCGGCTGCCGGTACCAACAATGGTTGCCTTGCCGGCGTCTGCATCGGCTTGGCATCGAGCGCGACGCCGAAGCCGCCGTCGATCTCGACCGCCGTCGCGTGCTTGTAGAACCGCCTCATGTCCGGCCGCTCAGTCGAAAAAACCGCCGATGCCTTCGATCGCGTCGTCGAGCGGCTTCAGCAGGCTGTCGTCCTTCTTGCCGGCGGATTGCGCCGCAGGCCCCTTGGTCGGGTTCTTGAGCGCGGCGACGCACGGGTTCTCGCCGCCGCTGCCGCCGCTCACGAACGGGATCAGGATGCCGAGCGGGTTGATCAGCGTGCCGAGCGCCGAGCCCGCGACGCCGAGCGCCACCGCCTCGGCATCCGGCGCCACGCTCGGGTCGTCCATCGGCCCCTGGACCAGGACCGGCGCCGCAAGGCTGAACAGCGAGGGATCCTTCGGCTTCGGCACCAGCCGCAAGTTCAGCCTCTCCTGCCCGAGGTCGATGGTGCCCGAGCCGCCCATGGTCATCTTCGTGGTGTCGAGCAGCAGCGTCTCCGCGCGCATCACGCCGCGCTGGGTCGGCAGGCGGGCCACCATGCAGTTGACTGTGGTGTAGGACTGCGCCTCCTGCCACGGCATAAGCTGCTGGATCAGGTCGGCGGCGATCAGGTCGATCAGGTCGTTGTCGATCCGCCCCTGCCCCATGGTCAGGTCGAGCCTGCCGCCGAGCGAGCCGGCGAGCGCGCGGGGCGAGGCCCCCGCCGCCTTCAGGTCGGCATCGATATCCACCTTGCCCTGGCCGGACTGGCCGACATCGAGCAGGACGAGCGCGTCGCGCAGTTCGATGCCGCGCAGCGTGGCGCGGAGCGCGAGCGCCGGCACCGCGCCGGAGGCGTCGATCCTCACTTCGCCGGCCATGGTGCCGCCGAGCAGCTTGGCGGCGAGCGGCGCGATGGTCGCGACCCGCTGCTTGACCGCCGTCTTGGCCTTGACGTCTGCAACATGGGTGCCGCGATAGACGGCCGAGCCAGCGATCAGATCGAGGTCGATCGCGGCATTCTCGAGCCAGCTGAAATCGATGATCTCGTCGGAGAACATGCGGCCGCCGGACGCCTCCTTCGCGGCGGGCGTGCCGAGCAGCTTGTCGAGGTCGACTGCGGGCGTCGCGAGCGAGCCCGTGACCTGCGCCGGCTCCTCGGCGAGGTTCAGCCCGAGGGAGCCGGCAAGCTGGGTCTCGCCGATCGAGCCCTTGAAGTCGTCGAAGGCATAGAGATCGCCGCCGCCGGTCAGGCGGCCCTCGAAGGCGACCGGCCCGGCATCAGCCGACAGGCTGCCGCCGCCGGTCAGGGCCGCGAGCGCGGCTGCGTTGGGTGCGGTCAGCTTTGCCGCGACATCGAGGCCGTCGAACTCGGCGGGCCGGTCGATCGTGCCTTCCAGAGCGAGCGTCGCCTCGCCGGCCTTGACCTCCAGCGCGAGCGGCGCCTTGGGGCCGCGCCTGCCGACCGATGCCTTGGCCGTGAGCGGGAGCTGATTCAACGTCCCCGTCGCGTCGAGGTTCAGCCTGTTGGTCGCGGCATCGAGGCCGCCGGTCGCCTCCTCGATCAGGACGATGCGCGCGGTGCCGGTCTGCCCGTCGCGCATGGTGATCAGCGAATCCCTGATCGCCAGCGTGTCCACCGCGAGCAGCTCGGAGTCCTCGGCGCCGCGGGTGGGCTTGGCCTCGCCGACGCTTGGCATGTTGGATTGGCCCTGCGCATCGGTTTCGAGCAGGACGTCGGCGCCCTCGATCACCAGGCGCTTGGTCTCGACGCGGCCGCCCAGCATCGGGAACAGCGCGACCTGGACCTCGAGCCGGCGGATCGTCGCCATCTCGGGGCGGCTGCCCCACGGCGCGTTGGCGAGGCTGACCTGCTCCGCCACCAGCGCGGGCGAGAACCCGATCGAGAGGTCGAAGTCGCCGTCGATCTTGAAGTCGCGGCCGGTCTGCTTGCTCATCTCGGCGACGAGCAGCCCCTTGAACTCGGAAACGTCCCTGGTGGCGAGGACGATGGCGCCGGCCGCGATGACGAGCACGACGAGTGCGCCGAGGCCCGCCGGGATCGTCCACCAGCGGAACCAGCTTCGGCGCTCCGTCGGCTCATCCGGCATCGATGCCCTCCGCCTCCATGGTCTGCCAGCGTGCGAGGCTGCCCGGCAGCTCTGCAAAATGCCCGACAAGCGCGATGGCGCCGGCCGCTCTCAGCTCTTCCGGTTCATGATAGCCCCAAGCCACGCCGAGCGCGCGCACCCCGGCGTTCGCCGCCATCATCATGTCGAACACGGTATCGCCGATCACGACGGTCTCGTGCGGTGCCGCGCCGGCCTCGGCCATCGCCTGCCTGACCATGGCCGGGTCCGGCTTGCCCGGTGCGTCGTCCACCGTTTGCAAGGTGACGAAGAAGTCGATCAGGCCGTGACGTTCGAGCGTGACGCGCAGGCCGCGGCGCGACTTGCCGGTGGCGACGCCGAGGAGATAGCCATTGCGCGCGAGCGCCGCGATGGTCTCGTAGGCCGACGGGTAAAGCGTATCTTGTGGCGTCGCCGGGTCGCTTCTGAGGCGCTGGAAGCTGGCCTTGTAGGCTTCCGCCATTGCCTCGGCGCGGTGGGCATCGCCCTCCGGCAGGAGCCGCGCGATCGCCTCGTCCAGCCTCAGGCCCACGACCCGGCGCACCACCTCGTTGGGCGGGGCAATCAACCCGGCCGTCTCGAAGGTCTCCACCATGGCGGCGTGGATCAGGTGCTGGCTGTCGACGATGGTGCCGTCGCAATCGAAGATGACGAGCCGCGTCATGGTTCGAGCGCCGCGAAAGGATCGCCCGCGGCGCCGGCATCGAAGCCGAGCAGCTTGAGCGCCTTCGCCATGTGGGGCGGCAGCTCCGCCACCAGGCGGAGCGTGCGCCTGCCGGAGGCGTCGCACAGGTCCGGCAGTTCGAGCGCGCGGGCGTGCAGATGGAGCCGCTTCTCGATGCCCTCGAACGGCAGGAAGGCGGCCGTCCCGCCATACTTGCCGTCGCCGAGGATCGGCGTCCCTAGCACCTCGGCGCAATGGACGCGGAGCTGATGGGTGCGCCCGGTGCGCGGCATCAGGGCGAGCCAGGCCACCCGCTTCGCCGCGCTGTCGAGCACGCGGTAGAAGGTGACGGCGTGCTGGCCGTCCTCGGCGTCGCCGATTACGGTCATCTTCTCGCCGCCGCGCCCCATGCGCTTGCCGACCGCCGCGTCGATCTTCCCTGAGAGCGGCGTCGGTACGCCGGCGACGAGCGCCCAATAGACCTTGCGCGGCGCGCGGCGCTTGAACGCCTCGGCGAGCCGACGCGCAGCCTGCGCCGAGCGCGCCAGCACGATCACGCCGCTGGTGTCGCGATCGAGCCGGTGCACGAGGCGGGGCCGCTCGGGCGCGCCGAAGCGCAGGCCGTCGAGCAGCGCATCGAGATGGTGCGCCACCTCGCTGCCGCCCTGGACCGCGAGGCCGGGCGGCTTGTTGAGGGCTAGGATGTGCTCGTCGCGATGGATCACCCAGCGCCGCGCGGCCTCCAATTCCTGCTCGGAGGCTACGGGCACCTGCCGTACGGGCGGTTTCGAGGCGGCATCGCCGGTCATGTCGAGCGGCGGCACGCGGACCGTGTTGCCGGCGACGAGGCGCAAGCTCGCCTTGGCGCGCGCGCCGTCGACGCGGACCTGCCCGGTGCGCAGCAGCTTCGAGAGATGCCCGTGCGAGAGGCCGGGATAGCGGCGCTTGAACCAGCGGTCGAGGCGGAGCTCCGCCTCGTCGGCGGTCACCTCAATATTGTGTACCGCGCTCACGGCAAGACCCAGCGCACCAGGCGCAGCACCAGGTAGAGCGCGCCGGCGGAGAGCACGACGGATAGCGCAATGTAGAGCAGCGCGCGGCCGGCCTCGCCCTTCTCGAACAGGGCGACCGTATCGAGCGAGAAGGCCGAGAAGGTGGTGAAGCCGCCGAGCAGGCCGACCACGAGAAACAGGCGGAGCTCGGGCGTCGTCTCGAAGAGCGTGGTGAAGAGCCCGACCAGGAGGCCGAGCACGGCCGAGCCGATGACGTTGACCGCGAGCGTGCCGTAGGGAAAGCCGACGCCGATGGCGCCGCTGAGCCAGCGCTCGAACGCGCCCGCGACATAGTAGCGGCCGACCGAGCCGATCGCCCCGCCCACCGCGATGACCAGAACCTGGATCATGTCTCCTCGGCCTCGCTCGGCGCGGCCTGCCCGCTTGCCAGCTTGTCGCGCAGGCGCGCCCAATAGTCGAGGCGCTTCCTTATCTCGCGCTCGAAGCCGCGCTCGGCCGGCCGGTACAGCGCCTCGCGCTTCATGCCGTCCGGGAAATAGTTCTGGCCCGAGAACGCATCGGCCGTGTCGTGGTCGTAGGCATAGCCCTTGGCGTAGCCGAGCTCCTTCATGAGCTTGGTCGGCGCGTTCAGGATGTGCATCGGTGGGCTGAGCGAGCCGGTGCGCTTGGCCGCCGCCATCGCGGCGGCTTGCGCCACGTAGGCGGCGTTCGATTTCGGCGCGGTGCCGAGATAGATCACCGCCTGCACGATCGCGAGCTCGCCCTCGGGCGAGCCGAGCCGCTCATAGGCCTCCCAGGCGGCGAGGCATTGCGGCAGGGCATTCGGGTCGGCGAGGCCGACATCCTCGACGGCGAAGCGGGTGAGCCGCCGCGCGATGTAGCGCGGGTCCTCGCCGCCGACCAGCATGCGCGCCAGCCAATAGAGCGCGGCGTCTGTATCCGAGCCGCGCAGCGACTTGTGCAGCGCGCTGATCAGGTTGTAGTGGCTCTCCTGGCTCTTGTCGTAGATCGGCGCGCGGCGCTGCACGGCCGCCATCAGCGCCTGGGTATCGAGCCGCTCACCCGCGGGCAGGGCGAACAACTCCTCGGCCAGATTCAAGATGAAGCGCCCATCGCCATCGGCCATCGCCTTCAACATGGCGCGCGCGTCGGCGTCGAGCGGCAACTCGCGGCCGGTGAGCGCCTCCGCGCGGCCGAGCAGCGCCTCGAGCGCCGGCTCGTCCAGCCGGTGCAGCACCAGCACCTGGCAGCGCGAGAGCAGCGCGGCGTTCAGTTCGAAAGAGGGGTTCTCGGTGGTGGCGCCGATCAAGACCACCGTGCCGTCCTCCACCACGGGAAGGAAAGCGTCCTGCTGCGCCCGGTTGAAGCGATGGATCTCGTCCACGAAAAGCAGGGTGCCGCGTCCGGCGGCGCGCCGCTCGCGCGCGGCCTCGAACACCTTGCGAAGCTCGGCGACGCCCGAGAAGACCGCGCTCAGCGGCTCGAAGTGAAGGTCGACGGTCTCGGCGAGGAGGCGCGCGATCGTGGTCTTGCCGCAACCCGGCGGCCCCCACAGGATCATCGAGGCGAGCCGGTGCCGCGCGACCATGCGGCCGATCGGCCCCTCCGGGCCGAGCAGATGCTGCTGGCCGAGCACCTCGCCGAGCGCGTGCGGGCGCATCCGGTCAGCGAGCGGGCGGGTTCCCGCGCTGTCATCGAACAGCGATCGTGTCGTCTGCTTGGCCATGCGCTATCGCCGCGGCCCTGGGTGAATGGCCGTCGCCTGCAATGTAGTCCCGCGAAAGCACGAAGGGCAGCCCGATCGGCTGCCCTTCTTCGACTCGATAGCGGCGCCGGCCGGCAAGAGGATCAGGCGGCCGCGCCCCCTTGATCGAGCGCCGCGGCGTCCTCGCCGCCCGCACCGGAATCCTGGCCTTTGGCCGACTTGTCGCGCTCGACCAGCTCGATCACCGCCATCGGTGCCGCATCGCCATAGCGCATGCCGGCGTGCAGCACGCGGGTATAGCCGCCCTGGCGGGTGGCGTAGCGCGGGCCGAGCGTCGAATAGAGCTTGGCGACCACCGCATCGTCCTTGAGGAAGGCGTGCGCGCGCCGCCGGGAGGCCAGCGAATCCGCCTTGCCCAGGGTGATCAGCTTCTCGACGATCGGGCGCAGCTCCTTGGCCTTGGGCAGGGTGGTCGTGATCTGCTCATGCTTCAGGAGCGCGGTCGCGAGGTTGCGGAACAGCGCGCGCCGGTGCGCGGTGGGGCGGCCGAGCTTACGGCCCGAAAGACTATGACGCATGGCGTTCTCTCCAAGGCGCTCGGCGTCGCCGGCCTCAATAGGGCTCGTCGAGCTTGCGCGCCAGCTCCTCGATGTTCTCCGGCGGCCAGTTCGGGATTTCCATGCCGAGCCGAAGCCCCATGGTCTCCAGAACCTCCTTGATCTCGTTCAGCGACTTGCGGCCGAAGTTCGGGGTCCGCAGCATCTCCTGCTCCGACTTCTGCACCAGGTCGCCGATATAGATGATGTTGTCGTTCTTGAGGCAGTTGGCCGAGCGGACCGAAAGCTCGAGCTCGTCGACCTTGCGCAAGAGGTTCGGGTTGAACTCGGGCTCGGCGCGCTCGCCGCCGACCGGCAGCTCGCGCGGCTCCTCGAAGTTGATGAAGAGCTGGAGCTGGTCCTGCAGGATGCGGGCGGCGAGCGCCACCGCGTCATCCGGGCGCACGGTTCCATTGGTCTCGACCCGCATGGTCAGCTTGTCGTAGTCGGTGACCTGGCCAACGCGGGTATTGTCGATCTTGTAGGCGACTTTCCGGACCGGGCTGTAGAGCGCGTCCACCGGGATCAGCCCGATCGGCGCGTCCTCGGGCCGGTTGAGCGCGGCCGGCACATAGCCCTTGCCGGTCTGCACGGTCATTTCCATGTTGAGCGTCGCGCCCTCATCGAGCGTGCAGATGACGAGCGAGGGGTCCATCACCTCGATGTCATGGCCGGTCTCGATCTGACCGGCCTTCACCTCGCCCGGCCCTTGCGCCTTGAGCGCGATGCGCTTCGGGCCTTCGCCGTGCATGCGCAGCGCCAGCATCTTCACGTTCAGCACGATATCGGTGACGTCCTCGCGGACGCCCGGGATCGAGGAGAACTCGTGAAGCACGCCGTCGATCTTGATCGACGTGACGGCCGCCCCCTGCAGCGAGGACAGCAGGATGCGGCGAAGCGCATTGCCCAGCGTCACGCCGAAGCCGCGCTCCAGGGGCTCCGCCACCACGGTGGCGAGGCGCGAGCCGTCGCCGTCCGGAGTGACCGCGAGCTTCGAGGGTTTGATCAGTTCCTGCCAGTTTCTTTGGATCACGCCTGCGACCTCATCAGTGCGAAACTGGGTTTCGCGAAAAATCAGACGTTCTAAATGGCGCAAGCGGCCCCGGAAGGAGCCGCGGACGCATGAATGCGAGCTACACCCGGCGCCGCTTGGGCGGCCGGCATCCGTTGTGCGGGATCGGCGTCACGTCGCGGATCGCGGAGATGGCGAAGCCCGAGGCCTGCAAGGCGCGCAGCGCGGATTCGCGCCCGGCGCCCGGCCCCTTGACCTCGACCTCGAGCGCGACCACGCCGTGCTCCTTGGCCTTCCGGCCGGCGTCCTCCGCGGCGATCTGGGCGGCATAGGGCGTGGACTTGCGCGAGCCCTTGAACCCCATGGTCCCCGACGACGACCAGGCAATCGCGTTGCCCTGGAGGTCGGTGATCGTGATCATGGTGTTGTTGAAGGTGGCGTTCACGTGCGCGATACCGGACGAGATGTTCTTGCGCTCTCTCCGGCGCGGTCGGCTGGTCTTCGCCATGCTGTCTACCCTGTTACTTCTTCTTCGCCGCGATCGGGCGCGCCGGACCCTTGCGCGTGCGCGCGTTGGTGTGGGTCCGCTGGCCGTGCACCGGCAGGCCGCGACGATGCCTCAGGCCGCGATAGCAACCGAGGTCCATCAGCCGCTTGATGTTCATCGCGACTTCACGCCGAAGGTCGCCCTCGACGGTATACTCCTTGTCGATGACCTCGCGAATCCGGATGGTGTCGGCCTCGCTCAGTTCGCTCACCCGGGTCGCCGGCGCGATGCCCACCTTCTCCACGATCTTCCTGGCCTGGAAAGGCCCGATGCCGTGGATGTAGGTGAGTGCGACTTCGACCCGTTTCGCTGTAGGAATGTTCACGCCCGCGATGCGTGCCACGCTCTCGTCTCCTCACAAAGCAAATTGCGCGCTGCGACCGTAACGCACAGCACGAACGGAGGGGCGACGATTATCTTCGGTTCGCCCTGTTGCGTCAACCATTTACATAACCCCCGACGGCCTCGACCAGGGCCTTCTCGACGGCGTCGATCGGCGCCATGCCGTCGACCGAGGCAAACCGCCCGTGCCGTTGATAATACGGGATAATCGGCGCGGTCTGGTCGCGGTAGGCCTTGAGGCGGGCGGTCACGGTCTCGCGATTGTCGTCCTTCCGGCGGGTGAATTCGGTGCCGCCGCAGACGTCGCAGACCCCCGGCTTCCTGGTCGGCTTGGTGGCGTCGTTATAGCCGGCGCCGCACTTGGCGCAGCTGAAGCGCCCGACGATCCGCTCGGTCAGCTCCGCCTCGTCGACCCTGAGCTCGATCACCCGGTCGAGCGTCAGGCCGCGCTCGGCCAGCATCCTGTCGAGCGCCTCGGCCTGCGCGGTGGTGCGCGGGAAGCCGTCCAGGATGAAGCCGTTCTTGCAGTCCGGCTGGTCGATCCGCTCGGCGATCAGGTCGATCATCAGGGCATCCGGGACCAGCCCGCCGGCCTCCATGATGCTCTTGGCCTTGAGCCCGAGCGGCGTGCCGGCCTTGACCGCGGCCCGCAGCATGTCGCCCGTCGAGAGCTGGACGATGCCGAGGCGCTTGGCGAGGCGCTCCGCCTGGGTGCCTTTGCCGGCGCCGGGCGGGCCGAGCAGGATGATGTTCATCGCCGGCTGCCCCGGAGCTTGGCCTTCTTGATCAGGCCCTCGTACTGGTGCGCCAGGAGATGGGAGTGAATCTGGCTCACGGTATCCATGGTGACGGAAACCACGATCAGGAGGCTGGTGCCGCCGAAGTAGAACGGCAGGGCGTACTCGGAGATCAGGAACTCCGGCAGCAGGCAGACCGCCGTCAGGTACAGGGCGCCGATCAGGGTCAGCCGGCCGAGCACGAAGCTCAGATAGTCGGCGGTGTTCTTGCCCGGCCGGATGCCCGGGATGAACCCGCCATACTTCTTGAGGTTGTCGGCGGTATCCGTCGGATTGAACACGACCGTGGTGTAGAAGAAGGCGAAGAAGATGATCGCCGCCGCGTACAGAAGCATGTAGAGCGGCTTGCCGTGCGCGATGTAGCCCGACAGCTCGGTGAGCCAGTCGGGGCCGCTGCCCGCGTTCATGCTCAGCGCCGTGATCGGCAGCAGCAGGATCGAGCTCGCGAAGATCGGCGGAATCACGCCCGCGGTGTTGATCTTGAGCGGCAGATGGCTCGATTGGCCGCCGAAGACGCGCTGACCGACCTGCCGCTTCGGATATTGCACGATGATGCGCCGCTGCGCGCGCTCGACGAACACGATGAAGGCGATCACCGCAATCGCGCCGATCAGGAAGATGATCATCAGGGCCGGCGACATCGCGCCCGTGCGGCCGAGATCGAGAAGCTGAGCGAGGCCCCTAGGCAGCTCGGCGACGATGCCCGCGAAGATGATCAGCGAAATGCCGTTGCCGACGCCGCGCGCGGTGATTTGCTCGCCGAGCCACATCAGGAAGATGGTGCCGCCGGTCAGGGTCACCACCGTGGTGATGCGGAAGAAGGTGCCGGGGTCGATCACCGCCGAACCGGCGCTGCTGCTATAGCCCTCGAGGCCGACCGCGATGCCGTAGCCCTGCAGCGCGGCGAGAATGACCGTGCCGTACCGCGTGTACTGGTTGATCTTCTTGCGCCCCGCCTCGCCCTCCTTCTTGAGCTGGGCAAGCTTGGGCGAGACCGTCGTCATCAGCTGGATGATGATCGACGCCGAGATGTACGGCATGATGTTGAGCGCAAAGATCGTCATCCGGCCGAGCGCGCCGCCCGAGAACATGTTGAACATGCCGAGGATGCCGCCGGCCTGGCTCTCGAAGATCGACTGCATCACCACCGGGTCGATGCCCGGGATCGGGATGTAGGTGCCGATCCGATAGATGATCAGCGCGCCGAGCGCGAAGAGGAGCCGGCGCTGCAGCTCCTTCGCCTTGCCGAGCGCACCAAAATTAAAATTGGCGGCTAGCTGTTCGGCTGCGGATGCCATGGTGCGACCCGCCTCCTAGGAGGCGTCTGCCTCAGCCTGCGCTGCCGCCTTGCCCTTCGCGCCCTTGCCGCCCTTGCCGGTCTTCTCGGAGCCGCGAAGCCGCTTCTTCTTCTCGCGCTGCTTCACCGTGATGCTGCCGCCCGCCTTTTCGACCGCTTCGATCGCGGCCTTCGACGCGCTGCTCAGGTCGAGCGTCAGCTTGGATTTCAACTCGCCGCGGGCGAGCAGGCGGACGCCGACGGTGCCGGATCGCCCGGCGAGGCCGGCCGCGCGCAACGCCTGCTCGGTCACCGGCTGGCCGGCGTCGAGCTTGTTGCGGTCGATCGCCTCCTGCAGCCGGTCGAGGTTGATCGGGTCATAGGCCTTGCGGTGGGGCGCCTTGAAGCCGCGCTTGGGCAGCCGCCGGTAGAGCGGCATCTGGCCGCCCTCGAACTCGTTCAGCGCCACGCCCGAGCGCGCGTGCTGGCCCTTGTGGCCCTTGCCCGCGGTCTTGCCCTTGCCGGAGCCGATGCCGCGGCCGATCCGCTTGGCTTTATACAAAGCTCCGGGATTGTCCCGCAACTCATTGAGACGCATCACAAAAGCTCCTTAGTCCTCGGGCTCGACCCGGACCAGATGCTGGACCTTCTCGATCATGCCGCGCACGGACGGGGTGTCCTCCAGCACGCGGCTGCGGTGCATCTTGTTGAGCCCGAGGCCGATCAGCGTCTCGCGCTGATCGTGCCGCCGCGCGATCGGGCTGCCGATCTGGGTCACCGTGATGCGGCCGCCGCTCGCCGACTTCGCCATGGCCCTATTCCTTCTCCTCGGCCTGCTCGGCGCGGCCGAAGATGTCGCTGACCCGGCGCCCGCGCTTGGCGGCGATGGCGCGCGGCGCGTTGCAGCGGGTGAGCGCGTCGAAGGTCGCCTTGATCATGTTGTGCGGGTTCGCCGTGCCGATCGACTTGGCCACCACGTCCTGCACGCCGAGCATCTCGAAGACGGCGCGCATCGGGCCGCCGGCGATGATGCCGGTGCCCGCCGGCGCCGCGCGCAGCAGGACGCGCCCGGCGCCGGAGCGCCCGAGCACGTCATGGTGGAGCGTGCGGCCTTCGCGCAGCGGCACCCGGATCAGGTTGCGCTTGGCATGCTCGGTCGCCTTGCGGATCGCCTCGGGCACCTCGCGCGCCTTGCCGGAGCCGTGCCCGACGCGGCCGCGCCGGTCACCCACGACCACGAGCGCGGAAAAGCCGAAGCGCCGGCCGCCCTTCACCACCTTGGCCACGCGGTTGATGCCGACGAGCTTGTCGGAAAGCTCCGACTCTTCCCGCTCCCGGTCCCAACCGCGGGACTGGCGTTCGCTCGGGTTGCCTCTTGCCATTGCTTCGCCCTTCTAGAAAGCCAGCCCGCCCTCGCGGGCGGCATCCGCCAACGCCTTGATGCGTCCGTGATATCTGTAGCCGCCGCGGTCGAACACTACCTCGCTCACGCCGGCCGCCTTGGCGCGCTCCGCGATGAGCGTGCCGACCTTGCCGGCGGCCTCCTTGTCCGCGCCCGACTTCAGGCCCTCGCGCAGGGACTTGTCGAGCGTCGAAGCGGCGGCGAGCGTCACGCCCTTGGTATCGTCGATGATCTGGGCATAGATGTGGCGGCCCGAGCGGTGCACCGAGAGCCGCGCCCGCGTGCCGGCGGCATGCCGCTTCAGGCGAGAGCGGACCCGCGCCTCGCGCCGCTCGAAGAGTTCACGCTGCTTTGCCATGGCCCTTACTTCTTCTTGCCTTCCTTGCGACGGACCTGCTCCTCGACATAGCGGATGCCCTTGCCCTTGTAGGGCTCGGGTCGCTTGAAGCCGCGGATCTCGGCGGCGACCTGGCCGACGAGCTGCTTGTCGATGCCGCTGACCGCGATCGCGGTCGGCCTTTCGCAGGCGATCTTGATGCCTTTCGGGATCGGAAACATGACGCTGTGGCTGAAGCCGAGGTCGAGCTTGAGGTTCGTGCCTTCCAGGGCCGCCCTGTAGCCGACGCCCTGGATCTCGAGCCGCTCGATGAAGCCCTCGGTCACGCCCTGCACCATGTTGCGCACCAGGCTGCGCGAAAGCCCCCAGAGCTGGCGCGAACGCTTGTTCATCGCGCGCGGCTTGACGGCGACGCCCCGCTCGGTCCTGCTGACCTCGACCTCGGGCGCCAGCGTGGCCTGGAGCTCGCCGAGCTTGCCCTTGACCTTCACCTCGTTGCCCGCGATCTGGACGTCGACGCCCGAAGGGATCGGGACCGGGTTCTTGCCGATTCTCGACATGGCAGCCTCCTAGAACACCCGGCAAAGGATTTCGCCACCGAGCCGCTGCTTGCGGGCCTCGATGTCCGACATCACGCCTTGGGAGGTGGACAGGATGGAGATTCCGAGGCCGTTATAGAAGCGGGCGAGATCATCGATGCTGGAATAGACCCGGCGCCCGGGCCGCGAGATGCGGTGGATCTCGGTGATGACCGGCCGCCCCTCGTTGTATTTCAGCTCGATTTCGAACTCCGCCTTGTTGCCCTCCAGCTCGGCGCGCGTGTAGCCGCGGATATAACCTTCGCTCTTGAGCACGTCGAGCACGGCCGCGCGCAGGCTCGAGGCCGGCGACTTGATGACACGCCGCCCGGTCCGCTGCCCGTTGCGGATGCGGGTGATCATGTCGGCGATCGGATCGGTGACCGGCATCTCGACGTCCCCTACCAGCTCGACTTCACGGCGCCCGGAAGCTGGCCGGCGGAGGCAAGCTCGCGCAGCGCGATGCGCGACAGGTTGAACTTGCGGTAATAGCCGCGCGGCCGCCCGGTCAGCCCGCAGCGATTGCGGATGCGCACGCGCGAGCTGTTGCGCGGCAGCTCGTTCAGCTTGAGCTGGGCGGCAAAACGATCCTCGGGCGGCAGCGACCGATCGCGCACCTTCTCACGCAGCGCCTGCCGCTTGGCATCGAGCCTGGCGGCCAGGCGCCTGCGGTGCTCGTTCTTCTCGATCGCGCTCTTCTTTGCCATCGGTCAGTCCTTCGCCTTGAGGCGGTTCCTCTGAAATTGCCTATTGCACGAACGGCATCTGGAAGCCGGCGAGCAACGCCTTGGCCTCCGCATCGCTCTTGGCCGTCGTGCAGATCACGATGTCCATGCCGCGAATCTTGTCGATCTTGTCGTAGTCGATCTCCGGGAAGACGATCTGCTCGCGGATGCCGAGCGCGTAGTTGCCCCGGCCGTCGAACGCCCTGCCGGACAGGCCGCGGAAGTCGCGCACCCGGGGCAGCGCTATGTTGATCAGCCGGTCCAGGAACTCGTACATCCGGTCGCGCCGCAGCGTGACCTTGCAGCCGATCGCCATGCCGGCGCGGATCTTGAAGTTCGCGATCGACTTGCGGGCCTGGGTCACCACCGGCTTCTGGCCGCTGATCAGCGTCAGGTCGGCGATCGCGGAATCGATCTTCTTCCGGTCGGTCGCGCCTTCGCCGACGCCCATGTTGATGATGATCTTGTCGAGGCGCGGCGCCTGCAACGGATTCTTGTAGCCGAACTGCTCGATCAGCTTGGCCCGGAGCTTGCTCTCGTACTGCTCGTGCAGCCGGACGCGTACACGTTTCTCAGGCATCGAGCACCTCGCCGGACCGCTTCGCGAAACGCACCTTGCGGCCGTTCGCCAGCACCTTGAACCCCACGCGCGTCGCCCCGTTGGTCTTGGGGTCGATCAGCGCAACGTTGGAGACGTGGATCGGGGCCTCCTTCTCCTTGATGCCCCCCTGCGGCTCCGTATAGCTCGGCTTGGTATGGCGCTTCACGATGTTGACGCCCTCGACGACGACGCGGTTCTCCGCCGGCAGCGCGCGCAGCACCTTGCCGCGCTTGCCGCGGTCGCGCCCAGACACGACGATGACCTCGTCGTCCTTCCTGATCTTGAGCTTGGGCATATCCGAACCTCCGCCGCGTCCCGCTTCTAGAGCACTTCGGGTGCGAGCGAGATGATTTTCATGTACTGCTTGGCGCGCAGCTCGCGCGTCACCGGGCCGAAGATGCGCGTGCCGATCGGCTCGTTCTGCGCGTTGATCAGGACCGCGGCGTTGCGGTCGAAGCGGATCGCCGAGCCGTCGGGCCGGCGAATCTCCTTCGCCGTGCGCACGATCACCGCCTTGTGCACCTCGCCCTTCTTGACCCGGCCGCGCGGGATCGCGTCCTTGATCGAGACCACGATCACGTCGCCGACCGAGGCCGTGCGCCGCTTGGAGCCGCCGAGCACCTTGATGCACTCGACCCGCCGTGCGCCGGAATTGTCGGCGACGTCGAGATGGGTTTCTGCCTGGATCATCGCTCAGGGACTCCCAGCCTAGACCTGCGCTTCCGGAACCGGCACGGCGCCTTCGGCCGAGCGCCAGACCACGGCCCAGGTCTTGCGGCGCGAGATCGGCCGGCACTCCTGGATGCGGACGGTATCGCCGACCTTGCAAAGGTTCTCGGCGTCGTGCGCGGCGTACTTCTTCGATCGCCGCACGACCTTCTTGTAGATCGGATGCATCACGCGCCGCTCGACATTGACGATGACCGTCTTGTCGCACTTGTCGCTGACGACGACGCCCTGGAGGATGCGCCGAGGCATGAGCCGTGTTCCCCTCTAATCCTTCGCGGCCGGCCGGGCGCCCGTGCGCGCCCGCTCGGCCAGTATCGTCTTGATGCGCGCGATGTCGCGCCGCACCGTGCGCACGCGCGCGGTGTTCTCGAGCTGGCCGCTCGCGGTCTGGAAGCGCAGGTTGAACGCCTCCTTGCGTAGCTCGCGCAGCGAATCCTTGAGCTCGTCGAGGCTCTTGTCGCGGTGCTGTTCTGCGGCCGACATCGTTTAAGCTCCCTCGCCGATGCGGGCGACCATCTTCGTGCGCACGCGCAGCTTGGCGGCCGCCAGGTCGAACGCCTCCTCGGCGATCTGGCGGCTCACGCCGTCGATCTCGAACATGATGCGGCCGGGCTTGACGCGGCTGACCCAGTATTCGGGCGTGCCCTTGCCGCTGCCCATGCGGACCTCGGCGGGCTTGGTGGACACCGGCACGTCGGGGAACACCCGAATCCAGATGCGCCCCGCGCGCTTCATGTGGCGGGTGATGGCGCGCCGGCCGGCCTCGAGCTCGCGCGCGGTGATGCGCCCGGGCTCCATCGCCTTGAGCCCGAAGGCGCCGAAGGCGAGCGTGGTGCCGCCCTTGGCGTTGCCGTGAATCCGGCCCTTGTGCGCCTTGCGGTACTTGGTGCGTTTAGGCTGCATCATGGCGTTGCGTCCTCAAACCGGCGTCATCGCGCGGGCTGCTGCTCGATCGCGCGCTTGTCCTGTGCCATCGGATCGTGCGCCAGGATCTCGCCGCGGAAGACCCAGACCTTCACGCCGCAGGTGCCGAACGCGGTGCGCGCCGTGGCCCGGCCGAAATCGATGTCGGCGCGCAGCGTGTGCAGCGGCACGCGGCCCTCGCGATACCACTCCATGCGCGCGATCTCGGCGCCGCCGAGCCGCCCGCTGCAATTGATGCGGATGCCCTGGGCGCCGAGCCGCATGGCCGACTGCACCGCGCGCTTCATGGCGCGCCGGAAGGCGACGCGGCGCACGAGCTGCTCCGCGATGTTCTCGGCGACCAGCTTCGCCTCGAGCTCGGGCTTCCTGATCTCGACAATGTTCAGATGGGCCTCGCTCTCGGTCAGCTTCGCAATGTCCTGGCGCAGCTTCTCGATGTCGGCGCCCTTCTTGCCGATCACCACGCCCGGCCGCGCCGTGTGGATCGTGATGCGCGCCTTCTTCGCCGGGCGCTCGATGACGAGCCGGCCGATGCCGGCCTTGGCAAGGCGCTCCAGCAGGTATTCGCGGATCTTCAGATCCTCGTGCAGCAGCTTGGCGTAGCCGGCATCCGCGAACCAGCGCGAATCCCAGGTCCGGTTGATGCCGAGGCGAAGACCGATCGGATTGACCTTCTGACCCATCAGGCCTTCTCCTCTTCCTCGCGGACGATGATGGTGAGGTGGCTGAACGACTTGCGCAGCCGCCCAACCCTGCCCCGCGCGCGCGGAATCCAGCGGCGCATGACCAGGCCCTTGGCGACGCTCGCCTCGGCCACCACCAGCCGGTCGACGTCCAGCTCGTGATTGTTCTCGGCGTTGGCGATCGCGGCCTGCAGGCACTTGCGCACGTCGTTCGAGATGCGCCGCTTCGAAAAGCGCAGCGCCGTCAAGGCATCGCCGGCCTTCATGCCGCGGATCGATGCCGCGACGAGATTGAGCTTGCGCGCGCTGGTGCGCAGATTGCGCGTCACGGCGCGCGCCTCGGATTCGGCGAGCGAGCGGGGGCGGGCGGGTTTCGACATGGCCTTAAGCCCTCTTCGCCTTCTTGTCGCCGGAATGGCCGTGGAAGGTCCGCGTCGGCGAAAACTCGCCGAGCTTGTGGCCGATCATGTTCTCGTTGACCAGCACCGGGATGAACTTCTTGCCGTTGTAGACGCCGAAGGTCAGCCCGACGAACTGCGGCATGATGGTGGAGCGCCGCGACCACGTCTTGATCACGTCGCGCCGACCCGAGCTGCGCGCCTGCTCGGCCTTGCGCAGCAGATAGCCGTCAACGAACGGGCCCTTCCAAACCGAACGCGCCATGTCCCTACTCCGCTCCTCCGCCTATTTCCGGCGCCTGAGGATGAATTTGTCGGTGCGCTTGTTGTTGCGCGTCTTGGCACCCTTGGTCGGCTTGCCCCACGGCGTCACCGGGTGACGGCCGCCCGAGGTGCGGCCTTCGCCGCCGCCATGCGGGTGATCGACCGGGTTCATCACCACGCCGCGCACGACCGGGCGGCGGCCCTTCCAGCGATTGCGCCCGGCCTTGCCGAGGCTCTCGTTCTGATGGTCGGGGTTGGAGACGGCGCCGATCGTCGCCATGCACTCCGCGCGCACCATGCGCTGCTCGCCGGAAGCGAGCCGGAGCAGCGCGTAGCCCTGGTCCTTGCCGACGAGCTGGACGAAGGCGCCGGCGGCGCGCGCGAGCTGGCCGCCGCCGCCCGGCTTCATCTCGACATTGTGGATGATGGTGCCGACCGGGATGTTGCGCATGGGCAGCGCGTTGCCCGGCTTGATGTCGACATGCGCGCCAGCCACCACCTCGTCGCCGACGGCGAGCCGCTGCGGCGCCAGGATGTAGGCCAGCTCGCCGTCCCTGTAGCGGATCAGCGCGATGAACGCCGAGCGGTTCGGGTCGTATTCGAGGCGCTCGACCACCGCCGGCACGTCGAACTTGCGCCGCTTGAAATCGACCACGCGGTAGCGCCGCTTGTGGCCGCCGCCGCGCTGCCAGACCGTGACGTGGCCGTGATTGTTGCGCCCGCCCGAGCTGTTCAGCCCCTCGGTCAGTTCCTTGACCGGCCGGCCCTTCCAGAGCTCGGCGCGGTTGACCAGCACGAGCTGGCGCCGCCCCGGCGTGGTTGGCTTGTAGGTTACAAGCGCCATCGCTCAGACTCCCGTCATCACGTCGATGGTCTGCCCTTCGGCGATACTGACCACCGCTTTCTTGTAGCCGGGCCGGTAGCCTTTGCGGCCGCGGAAACTCTTGATCTTGCCCTTGGCGATGAGCGTGTTGACCGCCGTGACCTTCACGCCGAACAGGCCCTCGACGGCCGCCTTGATCTCAGGCTTCGTCGCATCGGCGGCGACCCGGAACGCAACCTGGTTGTGATCGGCCATCCCCGTCGCCTTTTCGGTGACGATCGGGCTGCGGATGATCTCGTACCAGCGGGAGCGGGTGGCGTCCTTGCTCATTTGAGACGGGCCTCCAGCCCTTCAACCGCGCTGCGGGTCAGGATCAGCGTGTCGCGACGCAGGATGTCGTAGACATTGGCGCCGGTCTGCGGCAACACGTCGATGCTCGGCAGGTTGCGCGAGGCGCGTGCGAAATTCTCCTGAACCGCATCGCCGTCGATGATGAGCACATCGAGCCAGCCGCGCTCGGCCAGCTTCTTCGCGAGCGGGCGCGTCTTGGGCTCGGCGAGATCGAGCGAATCGAGCACGATCAGCTTGCCGTCCGCCGCCTTGCTCGACAGCGCGACCTTAAGCGCGAGCTTGCGCACCTTCTTCGGCAGGTCATAGGCGTGGCTGCGCGGCACCGGCCCGAAGATCGCAGCACCACCGCGGAACTGCGGCGAGCGGAGCGAGCCCTGGCGGGCGCGGCCGGTACCCTTCTGCTTGTACGGCTTCTTCGTGGTGCCGCTGATGTCGCTGACGCCCTTGGCCTTGTGGGTGCCCTGGCGGCGCTTGGCGAGCTGCCAGCGCACCATCCGGTGCAGGATGTCGGCGCGCACGGGCACGCCGAAAACCGCATCGGCAAGCTCGATCTGGCCGACGGACGCGTTCTCGAGGTTGGTGACGTCGAGTTTCATGTCGGTCACTCCTCGGCCGGCGCAGCGACGTCGCCAGCGCCCTTGAGCGACGCCGGATAGGGCACCTCCTTGGGCACCGGCTTCTTCCTGGCGTCGAACACGCGGACCGTGCTGCCCTTCGGCCCGGGAACCGCGCCTTTCAGCATGATCAGGCCGCGCGCCACGTCGGTGCCGAGCACCTTCAGGTTCTGCACGGTGACCCGCTCGTCGCCGAGATGGCCGGCCATCTTCTTGTTCTTGAAGACGCGGCCCGGATCCTGCCGGTTACCCGTCGAACCATGCGAGCGATGCGAGATCGACACGCCGTGAGTCGCGCGCAGGCCGCCGAAATTGTGCCGCTTCATGGAACCGGCGAAGCCCTTGCCGATCGACGTTGCGGTGACGTCGACGAGCTGCCCCGCCACGAAATGATCGGCCGACAGTTCGGCGCCGACCTCGAGCAGGGCGTCGGCGCTCACCTTGAACTCGGTCAACGCCTTCTTCGGCTCGATCTTGGCCTTGGCGAAGTGGCCGCGCTCCGGCTTCGACAGGTTCTTGACCTTGGCCTTGCCGCTGCCGAGCTGAACGGCGCTGTAGCCGTCCTTCTCCGGCGTGCGCTGCGCGATCACCTGGCAGCCGTCGAGCTGCAGCACCGTGACCGGATGGTGCGTGCCATCCGCGTCGAACAGGCGAGTCATGCCGAGCTTGCGGGCGATGAGGCCCGTGCGCTGCCGTTCACGTACGAAACTAGCCATGGCACCGCGCTCCTAGAGCCTGATCTCCACGTCGACACCGGCCGCGAGGTCGAGCTTCATCAAAGCATCGACGGTCTGCGGCGTCGGATCGACGATGTCGAGCAGGCGCTTGTGAACCCGGATCTCGAACTGCTCGCGCGACTTCTTGTCGATGTGCGGCGAGCGGTTGACCGTATAGCGCTCGATCTGCGTAGGCAGCGGAATCGGTCCACGCACCTGCGCGCCGGTACGACGCGCCGTGTTGACGATCTCGCTCGTCGACTGATCGAGAACGCGGTGATCGAACGCCTTTAGGCGTATGCGAATGTTCTGGCTTTCCATAACCCGTTCCCGATGGACCGCTTGTCCGAACGCCTATCTCAAACCGGCGAGCGTTGCTGAACTACTGAATGATTTTGGCGACGACGCCGGCGCCGACGGTGCGCCCGCCCTCGCGGATCGCGAAGCGCAAGCCCTCGTCCATCGCGATCGGCACGATCAGCGACACCACCATCTGCACGTTGTCCCCGGGCATCACCATCTCCGTGCCCTCCGGCAGCTCGATCGTCCCCGTCACGTCCGTCGTCCGGAAGTAGAACTGCGGACGGTAGTTCGAGAAGAACGGCGTGTGGCGGCCGCCCTCCTCCTTGGTCAGGATGTAGGTCTCCGCCTGGAACTTCGTGTGCGGCGTGATCGAGCCAGGCTTCGCCAATACCTGGCCCCGCTCGACCTCCTCCCGCTTCGTGCCGCGCAGCAGCACCCCAACATTGTCCCCGGCCTCGCCCTGGTCCAGCAGCTTGCGGAACATCTCCACGCCCGTGCAAACCGTCTTCGCCGTGTCCTTCACCCCGACGATCTCAACCTCGTCGCCCACCTTGATCACGCCCCGCTCCACGCGCCCCGTCACCACCGTGCCGCGCCCAGAGATCGAGAACACGTCCTCGATCGGCATCAGGAACGGCTTGTCCTTCGGACGCTCAGGCTGCGGGATGTAGTCATCGACCGCCGCCATCAGCTGCTTGATCGCTTCCTTGCCAAGCTCCGGGTTCTTGTCCTCCAGCGCCATCAGCGCCGAGCCCCGGATCACCGGGATGTCGTCGCCGGGGAACTCGTACTTCGACAAAAGCTCGCGGACCTCCAGCTCGACCAGGTCCAGCAGCTCCGGGTCGTCCACCTGGTCTACCTTGTTCATGAACACCACCAGCGCCGGCACGCCAACCTGGCGCGCCAGCAGGATGTGCTCCCGCGTCTGCGGCATCGGACCGTCCGCCGCGCTCACCACGAGGATCGCGCCGTCCATCTGCGCCGCCCCCGTGATCATGTTCTTGATGTAGTCCGCGTGCCCGGGGCAGTCGACATGCGCATAATGGCGCTTCGCCGTCTCGTACTCGACATGCGCCGTCGCGATCGTAATACCCCGCGCGCGCTCCTCCGGCGCCTTGTCGATCTGGTCGTACGCCGTGTAGGTCGCCCCACCGCTCTCCGCCAATACCTTCGTGATCGCCGCCGTCAGCGACGTCTTGCCATGATCTACATGGCCAATCGTCCCGATATTGCAGTGCGGCTTCGTCCGCTCAAACTTCGCCTTCGCCATCGGTATTAGCCTCGTCTGTTTGCTCTCTGGCCGGCATCCATCAGGCGAACTTCGCCCGAACTTCCTCTGAGACGGCGGCCGGAACCTGCTGGTAGTGGTCGAACACCATCGTGAACTGCGCGCGCCCCTGGCTGAGCGAGCGCAGCGTGTTGACGTAGCCGAACATCGTCGCGAGCGGCACCATCGCGCGGATCACCTGCGCGTTGGCGCGCATCTCCATGCCGCCGATCTGGCCGCGCCGGCTGTTGAGGTCGCCGATCACGTCGCCGAGATATTCCTCCGGCGTCACCACCTCGACCTTCATGATCGGCTCGAGCAGGACCGGGCCGGCCTTCTGCGCCGCCTCACGGAACGCCGCGCGCGCCGCGATCTCGAAGGCCATCACACTCGAATCGACGTCGTGATACGCGCCATCGATCAGCGCGACCCTGAAATCGATCACCGGGAAGCCGGCGATCGGGCCGGTCTGGCGCGCCGCCTCGAGGCCCTTCTCGACGCCCGGGACGTACTCCCGCGGCACCGCGCCGCCGACCACCTCGCTCTTGAACGCGTAGCCACTGCCGGGCTGGCCGGGCTCGAAGCGGACCTTGATGCGGGCGTACTGGCCGGAGCCGCCGGTCTGCTTCTTGTGCGTGTAGTCGCAGACGTACTCGCGCGTGAAGGTTTCGCGATAGGCCACCTGCGGCGCGCCGACATTGGCATCGACCTTGAACTCGCGCCGCATGCGGTCGACCAGGATCTCGAGATGGAGTTCGCCCATGCCCTTGATGATGGTCTGGCCGGTCTCCTGATCGCTCGAGACGCGGAACGACGGGTCCTCCTCCGAGAGACGCTGCAGGGCGACGCCCATCTTCTCCTGGTCGGCCTTGGTCTTGGCCTCGACCGCCACCTCGATGACGGGATCGGGGAACTCCATCCGCTCGAGCACGACCGGCTTCGCGGGGTCGCACAGCGTCTCGCCGGTGGTGGTCGACTTGAGACCGGCGATCGCCACGATGTCGCCGGCAAAGGCCTCCTTGATCTCCTCGCGCGAGTTGGCGTGCATGAGCAGCATCCGGCCGATGCGCTGCTTGTCGCCCTTGATGCTGTTGAGCACGGTGTTGCCGCTCTCGACATGCCCCGAATAGACCCGCACGAAGGTCAGCGAGCCGACGAAGGGATCCGTCATGACCTTGAAGGCGAGCCCCGAGAACGGCTCGGAGTCTTCGGCCTTGCGGGTGGTCTCCTGATCGGTGCCCGGCACGACGCCCTTGACGGCCGCCACGTCGGTCGGCGCCGGCAGGAAATCCACCACCGCGTCCAGCAATGGCTGCACGCCCTTGTTCTTGAAGGCAGAGCCGTTCAGCACCGGCACCAGCTTGCCGCTGACGGTGCCGATGCGCAGGCAGCGGATGATCGTCGCCTCGTCGGGCTCGTCGCCATTGAGGAACGCCTCGAGCGCGGCATCGTCCATCTCGACGGCCTGCTCGACGAGCTTGCTGCGATATTCCTGGGCCTTCGCTTCGAGCTCGGCCGGGATGGGGCCTGCGACGAACTCGGCACCGAGAGTCTCGTCTTTCCAGATGAGCGCCTTCATGCGGATGAGATCGATCACGCCCTGGAAGTTGGCCTCCGAGCCGATCGGCAATTGAACCACGGCGGGATTGGCGCCGAGCCGGCTCCTGATCTCCTCCACGCAGCGATCGAAGTCCGCGCCCGTGCGGTCCATCTTGTTGACGAAGCAGAGCCGCGGCACGCCGTACTTGTCGGCCTGGCGCCATACTGTCTCCGACTGCGGCTCGACGCCGGCGACGCTGTCGAACACCGCCACTGCGCCGTCGAGCACACGGAGCGAACGTTCGACCTCGATGGTGAAGTCGACATGGCCCGGCGTGTCGATGATGTTGACCCGGTGGTCGCGCCAGAAGCAGGTCGTCGCGGCCGAGGTGATGGTGATGCCGCGCTCCTGCTCCTGCTCCATCCAGTCCATCGTCGCGGTGCCCTCATGCACCTCGCCGATCTTGTAGGACTTGCCGGTGTAGAACAGGATGCGCTCGGTCGTCGTCGTCTTGCCGGCATCGATATGCGCCATGATGCCGATGTTTCGGTATCGATCGAGCGGGGTTTGGCGTGCCATGGGAGTTCTCTTGTCGGTTCGGGTGGAGGGCTACCAACGGTAGTGCGAGAAGGCCTTGTTGGCCTCCGCCATGCGGTGGGTGTCCTCCCGCTTCTTGACGGCGGTTCCCCGATTCGCGGCTGCGTCGATCAGCTCGTTCTTCAGCCGCTCCGTCATTGTTCTTTCGGCGCGTGCGCGCGCCGCTTGAATCAGCCAGCGAATCGCGAGGGTCTGGCGACGATCGTTCCTGACCTCGACGGGGACCTGATAGGTCGCGCCGCCGACGCGCCGGGAACGCACCTCGATCGCAGGCGCGACATTGCCCAGCGCGTCGTGGAAGACCTTGATCGGGTCCTGCCCGCCCTTGCCGCCGCGGATCAGGTCGAAGGCGCCGTAGACGATGCCCTCGGCGACCGACTTCTTGCCCTCGTACATGAGCGCGTTCATGAACTTGGCAACCACCAGGTCGCCATAGAGCGGGTCCGGGTTGATCTCGCGCCTCTCGGCGGCGTGACGACGCGACACGTTCGGTCTCCTTCCGCCTATTTCGGCCGCTTGGCGCCGTACTTCGAACGGCGCTGACGGCGATTCGGCAACCCTTGGGTATCCAGCGTGCCGCGGATGATGTGATAGCGCACGCCCGGCAGATCCTTCACGCGGCCGCCGCGGATCATGACGACCGAGTGCTCCTGCAGATTGTGGCCTTCGCCCGGGATGTAGCTGGTCACCTCGAAACCGTTGGTCAGCCTGACGCGGGCGACCTTGCGGAGCGCCGAGTTCGGCTTCTTCGGCGTGGTCGTGTAGACGCGTGTGCACACGCCGCGCTTCTGCGGGCAGCTCGCGAGCGCCGGAACCTTGTTTCTTACCTTGGGGGTCTCGCGACCCTTGCGGACCAGCTGGTTAATCGTCGGCATGGACGAATACCGCCCCTTGATTGGCGTTTCTCGATCTCGGCGGGTTCAACGGGACGGACGAACGAAAAGGAGAAGCGAAGCGCGTTCGCCTCTCCGGGCTCGTTTCGCCGGCCCGCTGGCATAGCCGTGTCAATCACCAAATTGGCAAGCGCCTTCAACCGCTTAGCGTGCGGCAATCACCGCGCGTACCCTGGTGGAGGCGCGGATACTAGTGACGCCGCCCCAGGGCGTCAAGCCTAAAGAGCAGGTATCACAAGGCTTTTGCCCAAATTGCAGGGCAAATGTCACAGCCTCGTGAGCGGGGCTCGAAATACAACGGGCCGGCGAGGCACGAACCCCCGCCGGCCCGCCGGATTCCGCTATTCGGCCGCCGGCTGCACCGGGCTCTCGACCGCGCCGGCGGTGCCTTCCGCCGCTGGCACGGCCTCGGGCGCCTGCTCCTCGGCGATTCGGCGAATCCGCGACACCACGCTGCCGGTGCCGGCCGGGATCAGGCGGCCGACGATGACGTTCTCCTTCAGGCCGACCAGCCCGTCGGCCTTGCCGGCGACGGCCGCCTCGGTGAGCACCCGGGTGGTCTCCTGGAACGACGCCGCGGAGATGAAGGAGCGGGTCTGCAGCGAGGCCTTGGTGATGCCCTGGAGCACCGGCACGGCGCTCGCGGGCTTCAGGCTCTCCTGGGTCGCCTTGGCGTTGACCTCGTCGAACTCGATCCTGTCCGCCTGCTCGCCGACCAGGAAGGTGGTGTCGCCGGGCTGCGTGATCTCGACCTTCTGCATCATCTGGCGGCAGATCACCTCGATGTGCTTGTCGTTGATCTTCACGCCTTGCAGGCGATAGACCTCCTGGATTTCGTTGATCAGGTAGATCGCCAGCGGCTCGACGCCGAGCACGCGCAGGATGTCGTGCGGCGCCGGGTTGCCGTCCATCAAGGGGTCGCCTTTGCGCACGAAATCGCCCTCGTGCACGCTGATGTGCTTGCCCTTCGGGATGAAATACTCGACCCGGTCGCCGCCGTCCTCCGGCACCACGACGATGCGGCGCTTCGACTTGTAGTCCTTGCCGAATTCGACGCGGCCGTCGACCTCGCTGATGATCGCGTGGTCCTTCGGCTTGCGCGCCTCGAACAGCTCCGCGACGCGCGGCAGGCCGCCGGTGATGTCGCGGGTCTTGGACGATTCGCGCGGGATGCGCGCCAGCACGTCGCCGGCATGGACCTCGGTTCCGGTTTCGACGTTGAGGATCGAATCGACGGAGAGGAAATAGACCGCCTCACGGCCGTTGGGCAGCTTGATGACCTCGCCCGCGGGCGAGACCAGCGCAAGGCGCGGCTTCAGGTCGCTGCCCCTCGGCTGCTGGCGCCAATCGACGATCACCTTGCTCGACACGCCGGTGGTCTCGTCGATCGTCTCGCGGAAGGTGACGCCCTCCACCATATCCACATAGCGCACCTCGCCGGCGCGCTCGGAAATGACCGGCAGGGTGAACGGATCCCACGAGGCGATGGTCTGCCCCTTCTCGACGGTCGCACCCTCATCGACGAACAGCTTGGCGCCGTACGGGATGCGGTGGCGCGCCCGCTCGGTGCCGCGCTTGTCGCGGATCACGACCTCGCAATTGCGGCCCATCACGACGAGCGTCCCGGAGCTGTCGGTGACGACGTTCCGGTTCTCGATCGTGACGATGCCCTCGATCGCCGATTCGACGCTCGACTGGATCGCGCCGCGCTGCGCCGCACCGCCGATATGGAAGGTGCGCATGGTGAGCTGGGTGCCCGGCTCGCCGATGGACTGGGCGGCGATGACGCCGACCGCCTCGCCGACATTGACGATCGTGCCGCGCGCGAGGTCGCGGCCATAGCAAAGCGCGCACACGCCGTCCGTGCTGGAGCAGGTCAGCACCGAGCGAATGCGGACAGCCTCGACGCCCAGGGTCTCGATCTGGTCGGCGTGGTACTCTTCGATGATCTGATTGCGCGCCACGATGAGCCCGCCCGTCGCCGGGTCGATCACGTCCGACGCTGCGGTCCGGCCGAGCACGCGCTCGCTGAGCGGCGAGATCACCTCGCCGCCTTCGATCACCGCCTTGACCGTGATGGCGTCTTCGGTGCCGCAGTCGTTCTCGATGACGATGCAATCCTGCGCCACGTCGACCAGACGCCGCGTCAGATAGCCCGAGTTGGCCGTCTTGAGCGCCGTGTCGGCGAGGCCCTTGCGCGCGCCGTGCGTCGAGTTGAAGTATTCGAGCACCGAGAGCCCTTCCTTGAAGTTCGAGATGATGGGGGTCTCGATGATCTCGCCCGACGGCTTGGTCATCAGCCCGCGCATGCCGGCGAGCTGCTTCATCTGCGCCTCCGAGCCGCGCGCGCCGGAATGGGCCATCATGTAGATCGAATTGATCGACCGGCTCCGGCCGCGATCGGCGGAATCGGACTGCGACATGGCCGCCATCATCGCGCTGGCCACGCGATCGGTGCACTGCGACCAGGCATCGACCACCTTGTTGTACTTCTCGCCCTTGGTGATCAGGCCTTCCGCGTATTGCTGCTCGTACTGCTTGACCAGCTCGTTGGTCTGCGACACCAGCTCGGCCTTCTGCGCCGGCACCACCATGTCGTCCTTGCCGAACGAGAAGCCCGCCCTCGCCGCGTAGCGGAAGCCGAGGTTCATGAGCTGGTCGGCGAAGATCACGGTCTCCTTCTGGCCGCAATGGCGATAGACCATGTCGAACACGGCCGACAACTCGCGTTTGGTGAGCAGCCGGTTGATCGCCTCGAACTTGATCTTCTGATGGCGCGGCAGGATCTCCGACAGCAGGATGCGGCCCGGCGTGGTCTCGACCCGCATCTCCGCCGGATTGCCCTCGTCATCGACGCCGCGGTAGCGGCACTTGACCTTGGCGTGCAGCGACACCGCGCCGGCGGCGAGCGCCTTCTCGATCTCGCCGACGTCGGTGAAGGCCATGCCTTCGCCCTTCTCGCCGTCGCGCTGGTAGGTGAGGTAGTAGACGCCGAGCACGATGTCCTGGCTCGGCACGATGATCGGCTTGCCGTTGGCCGGGCTCAGGATGTTGTTGGTCGACATCATGAGCACGCGCGCCTCGAGCTGCGCCTCCGGCGAGAGCGGCACGTGGACGGCCATCTGGTCGCCGTCGAAGTCGGCGTTGAAGGCGGCGCACACCAGCGGATGGAGCTGGATCGCCTTGCCCTCGATGAGGACGGGCTCGAACGCCTGGATGCCGAGCCGGTGCAGGGTCGGCGCGCGGTTGAGCAGCACGGGATGCTCGCGGATGACCTCCTCGAGGATGTCCCACACCTCGGGCCGCTCCTTCTCGACCATGCGCTTCGCCGCCTTGAGCGTGGTCGCCATGCCGTAGCGCTCGAGCTTGGAATAGATGAACGGCTTGAACAGCTCGAGCGCCATCTTCTTGGGCAGGCCGCACTGGTGCAGCTTGAGCTCCGGGCCGACCACGATGACCGAGCGGCCGGAATAGTCGACGCGCTTGCCGAGCAGGTTCTGGCGGAAGCGGCCCTGCTTGCCCTTCAGCATGTCGGAGAGCGATTTCAGCGGGCGCTTGTTGGCACCCGTGATGACGCGGCCGCGCCGGCCATTGTCGAACAGCGCGTCCACCGCTTCCTGCAGCATGCGCTTCTCGTTGCGCACGATGATCTCCGGCGCGCGCAGCTCGATCAGCCGCTTGAGGCGGTTGTTCCGGTTGATCACGCGGCGATAAAGGTCGTTCAGGTCCGACGTCGCGAAGCGGCCGCCGTCGAGCGGCACGAGCGGGCGCAGTTCGGGCGGGATGACCGGGATGACCTCGAGGATCATCCACTCCGGCCGGTTGCCGGAGGCCACGAAGGCCTCGATCAGCTTGAGCCGCTTGACCAGCTTCTTGCGCTTCGCCTCGGAGGTGGTCTCGGCGAGCTCGGTGCGCAGCCGGTCGCGCTCCTGGCCGAGATCGAGCGCCGACAGCATCTCGCGGATCGCCTCGGCGCCGATGCGCGCCGTGAAGCTGTCGGGACCGTACTCCTCCTGAGCGGCGCGGAACTGCTCCTCGCTCAGGAGCTGGCGGTGGCCGAGCGCGGTGAGGCCGGGCTCCACCACGACGTAGCTCTCGAAATAGAGGATGCGCTCGAGCTCCTTCAGGGTCATGTCGAGCAGGAGCCCGATGCGGGAGGGCACCGACTTCAGGAACCAGATATGAGCGACCGGCGAGGCCAGCTCGATATGGCCCATGCGCTCGCGCCTGACCTTCGACTGGATGACCTCGACGCCGCACTTCTCGCAGACGATGCCACGGAACTTCATCCGCTTGTACTTGCCGCACAGGCACTCATAGTCCTTGATCGGGCCGAAGATGCGGGCGCAGAACAGCCCGTCCCGCTCCGGCTTGAAGGTGCGGTAGTTGATGGTCTCCGGCTTCTTGATCTCGCCGTACGACCAGGACCGGATCTTCTCCGGGCTCGCCACCGAAATGCGGATCTGGTCGAACTGCTGCGCGCCGCTGGCCGCACCGAAGATGTTGATCAACTCACTCATGGTCTCTCCTTCCTTCCGCGCCGGCCTCGTCGGGCCGGCCGGCAGGCTCAGCGATTGCCCGAATCAAGCTCGACGTCGAGGCCAAGCGCCTGCATCTCCTTCACCAGAACGTTGAAGGATTCCGGCACGCCGGCCTCGAAGTTCTCGTCGCCGCGCACGATCGATTCGTAGACTTTGGTGCGGCCGGAAACGTCGTCCGACTTGACGGTCAGCATTTCCTGGAGCGTGTAGGCGGAGCCGTAGGCCTGCAGCGCCCAGACCTCCATCTCGCCGAAGCGCTGGCCGCCGAACTGCGCCTTGCCGCCGAGCGGCTGCTGGGTGACCAGGCTGTACGGGCCGATCGAGCGGGCGTGGATCTTGTCGTCCACCAGATGGTGCAGCTTCAGCATGTAGATGTAGCCGACCGTCACCTTGCGCTCGATGGTCTCTCCGGTCTGGCCGTCGATCAGCGTCTCCTGCCCCGAGGCATCGAGGCCGGCGAGCGAGAGCAGCCGCACGATGTCAGCCTCGTGCGCGCCGTCGAACACCGGCGTCGCCATCGGCACGCCGACCTCGACACTCTGCGCCAGCTCGACCACGCCATCGGCGTCGAGGCTCGATATGCCCGCCGCGCCGTTGCCGGACTTGCTGCGCGCCGGGCCGTCGCCATAGACGTCCAGCAGGAACTTGCGGACCTGGTCGGACGAGCCCGCGCCCTTGCGAATCCCCGAAAGCATCTCGTTGATCCGCCGGCCGAGGCCGTGCGACGCCCAGCCGAGATGGGTTTCGAGGATCTGCCCGACATTCATCCGCGACGGCACGCCGAGCGGGTTGAGCACGATGTCGACCGGCGTGCCGTCCTCGAGATAGGGGATGTCCTCGATCGGGACGATCTTCGAGATGACGCCCTTGTTGCCGTGCCGGCCGGCCATCTTGTCGCCGGGTTGGAGCTTGCGCTTCACTGCGACGAACACCTTGACCATCTTGAGCACGCCGGGCGGCAGCTCATCGCCGCGCTGGAGCTTCTCGACCTTGCTCTCGAAGCGCGCCTGGATGCGGCCCTGATTGGTCTCGAGCTCCTTCTGGAGCGTCTCGACCTGGGCCATGACCTGCTCGTTCTTGAGCACGATCTGCCACCACTGGCCCTTGGTGTAGTTGGCCAGCAGGTCCTCGGTGATCTTGACGTCGGAGCCGAAGCCCTTGGGCCCGCGCACCGCGACCCGGTTGAGCAGGAGCGCCTTCAGGCGGTCGTAGATGTTGCGCTCGATGATGGCGAGCTCGTCATTGCGGTCCTTGGCAAGATGCTCGATCTCGTCACGCTCGATGGCGAGCGCACGCTCGTCCTTCTCGACGCCGCGCCGGTTGAAGACGCGCACCTCGACGACCGTGCCGGAGACGCCGGGCGGCACGCGGAGCGAGGTGTCGCGTACGTCGGACGCCTTCTCGCCGAAGATGGCGCGGAGCAGCTTCTCCTCCGGCGTCATCGGCGATTCGCCCTTCGGCGTGATCTTGCCGACCAGGATGTCGCCCGGCTTCACCTCGGCGCCGATATAGACGATGCCGGCCTCGTCGAGGTTCTTGAGGCCTTCCTCGCCGACGTTCGGGATGTCGCGCGTGATCTCTTCCTGGCCGAGCTTGGTGTCGCGCGCCATCACCTCGAACTCCTCGATATGGATCGAGGTGAAGACGTCGTCCTTGACCAGCCGCTCCGAGATCAGGATCGAATCCTCGAAGTTGTAGCCGTTCCACGGCATGAAGGCGACGAGCACGTTGCGGCCGAGCGCAAGCTCGCCGAGGTCCGTGCTCGGGCCGTCCGCGATGATGTCGCCCTGCTCCACCTTGTCACCGACCGTGACCAGCGGGCGCTGGGTGATGCAGGTGTTCTGGTTCGAGCGCTGGAACTTCAGCAGGTTGTAGATGTCGACGCCCGAGGAGGCGCCGTCCGCCGTGTCCTCCGCACGCACCACGATGCGCGTCGCATCGACCTGGGCCACCGTGCCGCCGCGCCGCGCCGCGATGGCGACGCCCGAATCGCGCGCCACCACCTCTTCCATGCCGGTGCCGACGAGCGGCGCCTCGGCGCGGATCAGCGGCACCGCCTGACGCTGCATGTTGGAGCCCATCAGCGCGCGGTTGGCGTCGTCGTTCTCGAGGAACGGAATCAGCGCGGCCGCCACCGAGACGAGCTGCTTCGGCGACACATCGATGTATTCGATCTGGTCGGCCGGCGCCATGATGAACTCGCCATTGCGCCGGCAGCTCACCAGCGTCCCGATGAGCTGGCCCTTCTTGTCGATCTCGGCGTTGGCCTGCGCGATGGTGTACTTGCCCTCCTCCATGGCCGACAGATAGACCACCTCGTCGGTCAGCCGGCCGTTCTCGACCTTGCGGTACGGGCTCTCGATGAAGCCGTACTGATTGACCCGCGCATAGGTCGCGAGGCTGTTGATCAGGCCGATGTTCGGCCCTTCCGGCGTCTCGATCGGGCAGATCCGGCCGTAGTGGGAGGGGTGAACGTCGCGCACCTCGAAACCGGCGCGCTCGCGCGTCAGGCCGCCCGGCCCGAGCGCGGAGAGCCGCCGCTTGTGGGTGATCTCCGACAGCGGGTTGGTCTGGTCCATGAACTGGGAGAGCTGGGACGAGCCGAAGAACTCGCGCACCGCGGCCGCCGCGGGCTTGGAGTTGATCAGGTCGTGCGGCATCACCGTGTCGATGTCGACCGAACTCATGCGCTCGCGGATCGCCCGCTCCATGCGCAAGAGGCCGATGCGGTACTGGTTCTCCATCAGCTCGCCGACCGAACGCACGCGGCGGTTGCCGAGATGGTCGATGTCGTCGATCTCGCCGCGCCCGTCCTTGACGTCGACCAGCGTGCCGACCACCGCCAACAGGTCCTGCCGGCGCAGCACGCGCATGCTGTCGTCCCACGGCATGCCGAGGCGCATGGCCATCTTGACCCGCCCGACGGCGGAGAGGTCGTAGCGCTCGGAAACCACCGGGGTGAGCCCCTCGGTCTTGACCCAGACCGGCCCCTCGATCTGCGCCGGGCGGACCGCCGCCGGCACGATGACCCGCGCCCAGCCGCTATCCTGGTCGAGCACCCAGAGGCTCGGCGTGTCGCCGCGGTTGAGCGTGGCGATCGGCTGGCGCGCCTTCTTGGGATCGGCGAAGCAATCGACGGTGTCGGCCTCGATCCGCGTCGCGCCGAAGAAGAGGTCGTAGAACAGCTTCTCGGCCGTCTCGACGGTCGGCGGCTCGCCCGGCCGCAGCACCTTGTAGATCTCGATCAGCGCTTCCTCGCGGTTCGTGGAACGGTCGATCGCGAGCGTGTTGCGGATATAGGGCCCGACATTGACGTGGTCGATCATCAGGACCGGCAGCTCGGAAATCCCGGCACCCTCCAGCTCGCTGAGCAGGGCCTGGGTCAGCTCGTCGCCGGCCTCGGCATAGACCTCGCCGGTCCCCTCGTTGATCAGGTCGAGCGCGAGGTACTGGCCGACCAGGTTCTCGCTCTCGAGGAGCTGCTCGGTCATCCCGGATTCGACGATCTTGCTGATCAGCCGCGGCGTCATGCGCTTGCCGGCCTCGGCGACCACCTTGCCCGTCTTGGCGTTGACCAAGTCGTTGAGCAGCTTGACGCCCTTCAGGCGCTCGGCATCGAACGGCGCCTTCCAGCCGTTCTTGACCTTGGTGTAGGTGGTGTGCCCGTAGAAATGATTCAGGATTTCCTCGGCCGACATGCCGAGCGCGCGGAACAGCACCGTGACCGGCAGCTTGCGGCGCCGGTCGACGCGGACATAGACGTGGTCCTTGGCGTCGAACTCGAAATCGAGCCAGGAGCCGCGATAGGGAATCACCCGCGCGGCATAGAGGAACTTGCCCGAGCTGTGCGTCTTGCCGCGGTCATGGTCGAAGAACACGCCGGGCGAGCGATGCATCTGCGAGACGATGACGCGCTCGGTGCCGTTGACGATGAAGGTGCCGTTCGCCGTCATCAGCGGCATGTCGCCCATGTAGACGTCCTGCTCCTTGATGTCGCGGACGGTCTTGAGGCCGGTGTCGGTCTCGACGTCCCACACGATCAGGCGCAGCGTCACCTTGAGCGGCGCGGCATAGGTCATGCCGCGCTGCTGGCACTCCTCGACGTCGTATTTCGGCTCCTCGAACTCGTAGCGCACGAACTCGAGCGAGGCGGTGTCGGAAAAGTCCTTGATCGGGAAAACCGACTTGAAGACCTCCTGCAGCCCGGCATTGGCGCGCTCCTCGTGGGTCGCGTCCTTCTGCAGGAATGCGTCGTAGGACTTCTTCTGAACCTCGATGAGGTTCGGCAGCGTGGCAACCTCGGCGATGCGACCGAAATTGCGGCGGAGCCTGCGATACCCCATATACGATTGCGGCATGTTCGCCTCTCGCTGGTAAACCCGATCACGTACGGGCGCCGAACGCGCCCGGCCTCCAGTCAGACCTCGACGCCGAAAAACGGCGCAGCGGCCGGGCGCGCCAGAAGGCGCGCCCGGTCACGCGGCACCGCGATCGACGTTTTCGGGGGACGGGCGGCAATCACTTAACTTCGACCGTCGCCCCGGCACCTTCAAGCTGCTTCTTGAATTTTTCGGCATCTTCTTTCGAAGCGCCTTCCTTGACCGGCTTTGGCGCGCCCTCGACCAGGTCCTTGGCCTCCTTGAGGCCGAGCCCGGTGATCGCCCGCACTTCCTTGATCACGTTGATCTTGTTGGCGCCGGCCGCGGCCAGGATGACGTCGAACTCGGTCTTCTCCTCGGCCGCCTCGGCGGGCGCCGCGGCGCCACCGCCAACCGCCGCGACGGCAATCGGCGCCGCGGCCGAGACGCCCCACTTCTCTTCCAGCAACTTCGAGAGCTCAGCCGCCTGCAGAACGGTCAGGCCGGACAGCTCGTCCACCAGTTTGGCCAGATCAGCCATGGTCGTAACTCCTTCGCTTCGTAACTCGGTACGATTCCTGTGAATGGATGACGAACGCCCTGCTCAGGCCGCCTCGCCCTTTGTCGCATAGGCGTTGAAGACGCGCGCGAGCTGCCCCGCCGGTGCCTGCAGCACGCCGGCGACCTTGGTCGCAGGCGCCTGAAGCAGGCCGAGCAGCTTCGCCCTCAGCTCGTCGAGCGAGGGGATCTCGGCCAGCGTCTTGACCGCGTTGGCATCGAGCACCGTCTCGCCCATCGCGCCGCCGAGAACGACGAACTTGTCGTTCTTCTTGGCGTAGCCGATGGCGATCTTCGCGGCCGCGACCGGATCCTTCGAATAGGCGATCGCGGTCGGTCCCGTGAACAGGGAGACGATATTGTCGTACCGCGTGCCCTCGACGGCCCGTTTGGCCAGGCGATTCTTCGTCACTTTCAGACCGGCCCCGGCGGCGAGCATCTGCCGCCTGAGATCGGTGGTTTCGGCGACCGTCATGCCCTTGTAGGCCGCCACCACGACCAGGTTCGTATCAGCGAACAGGTCGTGCAGGCGATCGACGATCTCCTTCTTCTGGGTTTTCTGCACGGTTGGTTCGTACTCCTTCGGCTCATGCGCCGTACCCACGCCAACGACGTGGAGACCAAACACGCCACGCCGACGCTTGGCGCCCCCGACCGGCTCAAGAGCCGCGGCGGCGCTTCGACATCGGCACCCCGCGCCTTGACCATAAGGATCAAGACGCAAGGCCGGCGGGCCTAGTCCCTGTCTTGGCAGGCGGGGCATCCCTTTAAGCCGCCGCTCGCCGGCGGCGCCTGCGGTCTCGGACAGGAACGGTACGAGTCGATCGTTTCACACCGTCTCGCACCGAGGATCGCAGCGACAGCCCGAGACAGTCCCGCCGCGACCCGTTCGAAATCTGCTCCCTCAGGCGGCTCCGGCGCCCGACCCGAGGCTGATCTTGACGCCCGGCCCCATCGTGGAGGAGAGCGTCGCCTTCTTCATATAGGTGCCCTTGGCACCGCTCGGCTTGGCACGCTGCAAGGCGTCGAGGAACGCCTGCAGATTCTCCGCGATCTGCGCCTCGCTGAAGCTCGCCTTGCCGATGCCGGCATGGACGATGCCGGCCTTCTCGACGCGGAATTCGATCTGCCCGCCTTTGGCGGCCTTGACCGCCTCCTCGACGTCCTGCGTCACCGTGCCGAGCTTGGGATTCGGCATCAGGCCGCGCGGGCCCAGAATCTTGCCGAGCTTGCCGACGACGCCCATCATGTCGGGCGTCGCGATGCAGCGCTCGAAGTCGATCTTGCCTTCCTGGACCTGCTGGGCGAGATCCTCCGCGCCGACCAGGTCGGCGCCCGCCGCCTTGGCGGCGTCGGCCTTGGCGCCCTTGGCGAAGACCGCGACGCGCACCGCCTTGCCGGTACCGTTCGGCAGCGACACCATGCCGCGCACCATCTGGTCGGCGTGCCGCGGATCGACGCCGAGGCTGACCGCGACCTCGATCGTCTCGTCGAACTTGGCGCCCGCGTTCCCCTTCACCAGGCGAACCGCCTCGTCGAGCGGATAGGCCTTGTCGGGCTGGATCTTGCCCTGCGCGGCGACGATACGTTTGCTCTGCTTGGTCATGGTCGGCTACTCGGTGACACTGATGCCCATCGAGCGGGCGGAACCGACGACCATCCGGCACGCGGCGTCGAGGTCGTTGGCGTTGAGGTCCTTCATCTTCTGGTCCGCGATCTCGCGAACCTGAGCCATCGTCACGGACCCTGCGGCGCGGTCGCGGCCCGGCGTCTTCGAGCCCTTCTGCAGCTTCGCGGCCTTCTTGATGAAGTAGCTCACGGGCGGCGTCTTGGTGATGTAGGAGAAGGTGCGGTCGCCGAACACCGTAATGACCACCGGAATCGGCATACCAGGCTCGAGCTTGGCGGTGTCTGCGTTGAACTTCTTCACGAACTCCATGATGTTCAAACCGGCCTGGCCGAGCGCAGGGCCGATCGGCGGCGACGGGTTGGCCTGCCCTGCCGGAACCTGCAGCTTGATGTAACCCGTGATCTTCTTTGCCATCTTCGTATCCTGCCGTTCTGCCCGTGCGCGGCGACCGCGGGATCAGGCCTTTTCCACTTGCGAATATTCGAGCTCGACCGGCGTCGCGCGCCCGAAGATCGAAACCGCGACCTTGAGCCGCGCGCGCTCCTCGTCGACTTCCTCGACCAGACCGTTGAACGAGGTGAACGGCCCGTCGCAGACGCGAACCTGCTCGCCCACCTCGAACTGGATCGAGGGCTTCGGCCGCTCGATGCCTTCCTTGACCTGGCGCAGCACGCGCTGCGCCTCATCCTCCGAGATCGCGATCGGCTTGTTGCCGCTGCCCAGGAAGCCGGTGACCTTGGCCGTGTTCTTGATCAGGTGCCAGGTCTCGTCGGTCATTTCCATCTTGGCGAGCACATAGCCCGGAAAGAACTTGCGCTCGGAGCGGACCTTGGAGCCGCGGCGCACCTCCACCACCTCTTCGGCCGGCACCAGCACCTCCTCGATCAGGTGATCGAGGCCCTTCTGGCGCGCCTGCTCGCGGATCGAGGTCGCCACCTTCTTCTCGAAGCCGGAGTAGACGTGGACGATGTACCATTGCATCGACATGGCTCAGCCGCCGATCCCGAGAATGCCGCGCACCGCGAGGCCGACGAGCTGGTCGACCACGAAGAAGAACAGCGCCATCACGATGACCATGACGATCACCATGGTGGTGCTGAGCGCGGTCTCCTTGCGGCTCGGCCACGTGATCTTCTCGACCTCTTGGCGAACCTGACGGAGATAGGTTGCTGGCGAAACCTTGGCCATTGCGTGTTCGATCTACTCTGTCGTCCCGATGCTCTCGGCGCTCGCGCTGGCAGGAGTGGAGGGTCTCGAACCCCCAACCTCCGGTTTTGGAGACCGGCGCTCTGCCAATTGAGCTACACTCCTAACGTCCGTCACCCGCGCCCGACGATGCCTGCCGTTCCTACTGAATGATTTTGGCGACGACGCCGGCGCCGACGGTGCGCCCGCCCTCGCGGATCGCGAAGCGCAGGCCCTCGTCCATCGCGATCGGCACGATCAGCGACACCACCATCTGCACGTTGTCCCCGGGCATCACCATCTCCGTGCCCTCCGGCAGCTCGATCGTCCCCGTCACGTCCGTCGTCCGGAAGTAGAACTGCGGACGGTAGTTCGAGAAGAACGGCGTGTGGCGGCCGCCCTCCTCCTTGGTCAGGATGTAGGTCTCCGCCTGGAACTTCGTGTGCGGCGTGATCGAGCCAGGCTTCGCCAATACCTGGCCCCGCTCGACCTCCTCCCGCTTCGTGCCGCGCAGCAGCACCCCAACATTGTCCCCGGCCTCGCCCTGGTCCAGCAGCTTGCGGAACATCTCCACGCCCGTGCAAACCGTCTTCGCCGTGTCCTTCACCCCGACGATCTCAACCTCGTCGCCCACCTTGATCACGCCCCGCTCCACGCGCCCCGTCACCACCGTGCCGCGCCCAGAGATCGAGAACACGTCCTCGATCGGCATCAGGAACGGCTTGTCCTTCGGACGCTCAGGCTGCGGGATGTAGTCATCGACCGCCGCCATCAGCTGCTTGATCGCTTCCTTGCCAAGCTCCGGGTTCTTGTCCTCCAGCGCCATCAGCGCCGAGCCCCGGATCACCGGGATGTCGTCGCCGGGGAACTCGTACTTCGACAAAAGCTCGCGGACCTCCAGCTCGACCAGGTCCAGCAGCTCCGGGTCGTCCACCTGGTCTACCTTGTTCATGAACACCACCAGCGCCGGCACGCCAACCTGGCGCGCCAGCAGGATGTGCTCCCGCGTCTGCGGCATCGGACCGTCCGCCGCGCTCACCACGAGGATCGCGCCGTCCATCTGCGCCGCCCCCGTGATCATGTTCTTGATGTAGTCCGCGTGCCCGGGGCAGTCGACATGCGCATAATGGCGCTTCGCCGTCTCGTACTCGACATGCGCCGTCGCGATCGTAATACCCCGCGCGCGCTCCTCCGGCGCCTTGTCGATCTGGTCGTACGCCGTGTAGGTCGCCCCACCGCTCTCCGCCAATACCTTCGTGATCGCCGCCGTCAGCGACGTCTTGCCATGATCTACATGGCCAATCGTCCCGATATTGCAGTGCGGCTTCGTCCGCTCAAACTTCGCCTTCGCCATCGCTTTTCACGTCTTCTGCTTGTGTATTGCCGTTCGGTTGATCGTCGCTAGGCCGTGCCGCGGCTGCCCTGGAGGTCATAATGGGTCCGGCGCCGCAGCCCGAATTCGCTGGATTTCTCGCCTCGTATGCCGTGTGGGTCACGACCGCCCTCGTCACGCGCCGTTTGGAGCGGGTGACGGGAATCGAACCCGCGTAGCCAGCTTGGAAGGCTGGAGCTCTACCATTGAGCTACACCCGCCCGACCCCGGACCCGACCCCCATCTGGTGCCAATCGCCCGCCGCGCATGGTGGAGGGGGAAGGATTCGAACCTTCGTAGACTGACGTCGGCAGATTTACAGTCTGCTGCCTTTAACCACTCGGCCACCCCTCCGCGCCAGCCAGAAACGCCGCATGTTTCGGGAGGCCGCACTATGGGCAATCCCACTGAAAAGTCAACGTAAGATAGCAAACGCCACCGTCTCCAAGCCATCGGAATGCCGACGCCTCAGAAGCGGTGGGAACAGCCATCGACATGACTATAATCGCTGCCGCCATGGCGCGCAACATGCCCCATCGTCGACAGCGGTCTCACGAGCCCCGATCAGGGCCCAAGGACGGCAGCATCTGGCTCTATGGCCTGCACGCGGTGGCCGCCGCGCTCGCCAATCGCGAGCGCAGGCTCGGGAAGCTGCTCGTCACCCGGGAGGGCCACGAGGCGCTGGCCCGGCTGGCTTCCATCCCCGAATCGGCGCCCGGCGCGGTTCTAATTCGCAGTCCTATATATATGGAGCGGCGGGAGATCGACCAGGTGCTCCCCCAGGCTGCCGTGCACCAGGGCGTCGCGCTGCAGGTCGCCCCCCTGCCAGAGCGGAGCCTGGACGAGGTGTGCGCGGCGCGGAGCGGCCCCCTGCTCGTGCTCGACCAGGTCACCGACCCGCACAATGTCGGCGCGGTGCTGCGCTCGGCCGCCGCCTTCGGCGCCGCCGGGGTCGTCATGCAGGAGCGCCACTCGGCCGAGCTGACCGGCGCGCTCGCCAAGGCTGCGTCGGGCGCGCTGGAGCTGGTGCCCATCGTCCGCGTCGTCAATCTGGTTCGAGCGATTTCAGAAATACAAGAACTAAGCTATTGGTGTATTGGCCTGGATGGCGAGGCCAGATCGACCATAGCGGAGGCCGTCCGAGGGCAGGACAAGGTCGCCCTCGCGCTCGGCGCGGAGGGTGCCGGCTTGCGGCGGCTGACCCGCGAGCATTGCGACTGTCTGGCGCGGATTCCGACCAGCGGGCCGATCACGAGCCTGAACGTCTCGAACGCGGCGGCGATCGCGCTCTACGCCGCCGCCCTGCGCTGAGCCGCGCCATGCGTCAGGGGTCGCGCGCCCCGCTTCTGGCCATGTCGTTGGACCGGGCCTCGGCAACGCCGCTGCACATGCAGATCTACGCGCAGCTTCGCGACGCCATCCTGTCGCGCCGCCTGCCGCAGGGCGAGCGGCTGCCGGCCACGCGCACGCTGGCGGAGGAGCTTGGCTGCTCGCGCTCCACCGTGACCGGCGCCTTCGACCAGCTCATGGCGGAGGGCTATATCGACGGCAAGGTGGGTTCGGGCACCTTCGTCTCCGCCGGCATCGCCGAGGAGCTGCTCGGCCTCAAGCAGCGCGGGCCGCCCGGATCGACTATCGGCCGGCCTGCCCTGCAACCGTCCCGGCGTGGCGCCATGCTGGCCGGGCTCAGGTCGTTGCGGCGCCTGCCGACGGTTCCCTTCGTCCCCGGCATGCCGGATACCGGCAGCTTTCCGTTCAAGACCTGGAGCGCCATCCTGAAGCGCGTCTGGCGCGCGCCGGACGCTAGCCTTCTCGAACATGCCGACCCGCGCGGGCATGACGGCCTCAGGCAAGAGATCGCCAAGCACCTGACCTCGGTGCGCGCGCTCCGCTGCAGCGCCGACCAGATCGTCATCACCGCCGGCGCCCAGCAGGCCTACAACATCGCGGCGCGCGTGCTGCTCGACCCCGGCGACCAGGTCTGGCTCGAAGACCCCGGCTATCCAGGACTGCGTGCCGCCTTCATCGGGGCGGGCGCGAGGCCCATCGACGTGCCGATCGACGAGGACGGGCTCGACGTCGAGCGCGGCCGCCGTCTCGCGCCCAAGGCGCGCCTCGCCGCGGTCGCGCCCTCCCATCAATACCCGCTCGGCGTCACGATGGGCCTCGAACGCCGGCTGGAGCTGATCAGATGGGCGAGCGACGCGCAGGCCTGGATCGTCGAGGACGACTATGACAGCGAGTTCCGCTACCGCGCCAACCCGCTTGCCGCGCTCCAGGGTCTCGATGAGGATGGGCGCGTGATCTATGTCGGCACCTTCTCCAAGGTGCTCTTCCCCTCGCTCAGGCTCGGCTATCTGGTGGTGTCGGAGGCGCTGGTCGAGCTCTTCGCCAAGGCGCGCCTCGCGCTCGGCGCCTATCCCTCGATGCAGGCGCAGCCGGTGCTGGCGGAGTTCATGGCCGAGGGCCATTTCGCCGCGCACCTCCGCCGCATGCGCAACCTCTATCAGCAGCGCCAGGAGGCGCTCATGCGGCAGCTCGACGCCGCGCTCTCCCACGCCGTCAGCGTGGCGCCGAAGGAGTGCGGCATGCACCTCGTGGCGAGGCTGGCGCCGCCGTTCACCGCGCCCGGCCTCGACGCCGAGATCGCGGCGCGCGCGGCCGAGCACGGCATCGTGGTGCCTTCGCTGTCGGAATACGGCGCGGGCGCGCCGCCCTATCAGGGGCTGGTGCTGGGCTATGCCGCGTTCGACGAACCGACGCTCGCCCGCGGCGTCGCCATCCTGGCCGAGGCCTTCGAGCGCGCGACCCAGGCCCGCGGGCGCAAGGCGGCCTCGTCGCGCCGCAGGCCTTAGGCGGGAGCGCCGCTCCGCAACCGTTGGGTCGCCGCCTGGTCGACCTTCATCGTCGCCTGGTCGATGACCACGCCGTACTGATTTCGCGCGGCCTCGATCGAGACGTACTCCTCGAGCACGTCGTCGAGCACCATCTCGGCCGGCCGCTCGTAAGGCGAGCCCCAGCCGCCGCCGCCCGTGCTCTCGAACATGAAGCGCTCGCCATAGCCGAACGGATGGGCGGCGAGCAGCGGGCTCACCCACTGCCCGTCGCTCCCGAGGCCGCCGATCACCGTTCGCGTGCCGTCGGCCGCGATCCTGGTCGAACGCTGCACCGCGCTGCGCCCGCCGCCATTCACGCCGGGCGTGCCCTCGCGCGTCCGCGCCGTCTCCATGCTGAGCTCGGCGTCGCACAGGAAGCGCACCTTGAAGACGGCGCCGAGGCCGCCGCGGAACCGGCCGGGGCCGGCCGAATCCCGGCGCAACTCGAAGCTCTCGTATTCGATCGGGAACAGGAGCTCGGCGGTCTCGGCCGGCATGTTCATGCAGTTGCCGAGCGGGTCCATGGTCACGCTCATGCCGTCGCCGTGGGGCGTGCCGCCCCAGCCGCCGGCCGGCAGGTCCGAGAACACGTCGGTGTTGCCGGCCTGGTCCCGGGTCGCGGCGACGAACCAGTTGCACTCGGCGAAGGTCGAACCGGTGACCCGGTCGGGGATCGCCTTGGCGAGCGCCTGCCAGATCGCGCTGGTGATCTTTGACGACGTCAAGGTGGTGCAGCCGATCACCGGCGCCGGCCACTTGGCGTTGAGCCAGCAATTCTCCGGCAGCACCAGCTTGAGCGGCAGCAGCATGCCGTAGTTCGACGGCGCGTGCGGCGCCAGGAAGAACTGCAGCGAGTAGAAGGCGGCGGACGCCGTGTTCGCCATCGGCGAGTTGATGGCGCCCTTGGTGATCGGCGCCGAGCCGGTGAAGTCGATAGTCACGTCGGAGCCCGAGACGGTGAGCGTCACCTTGATCTTGACCGGCTCGCTCGAGAAGCCGTCCGTATCGGCATAGTCCTCGCCTTCATAGACGCCGTCCGGGATCTCCTCGATCGCGGCGCGCACGATCTTCTCGGTGTAGTCGATGAGCTGGCTCATGCCAGCCCTGACCGTGTCGACGCCGTAGCGCAGCGCGAGGCGCTGCAGCTCCGCCTCGGCCGCCTTAAGCGCGCCGAGATGGCCCTGAAGGTCGCCGCGCACGAAGTGCGGCGTGCGCGTGTTGCTGACGATGATGTCCAGGATCTCGCCGCGGATTTCGTAGTTCTCGTAGAGCTTGGTCGGCGGCAGCCGGAGCCCCTCGCCCGCGACGTGGGTGCCGAACGCCTGGCCGCCCGCTGCACCGCCGCCGAGGTCCATCCAATGTCCCCGGCTCACCGCGAAGCCAAGCAGCTCGTCCCCAAGGAAGATCGGCATGGTGAAGGTGATGTCGTTGATGTGCGTGCCGCCGTCATAGGGGTCGTTGAGCGCGATGACGTCGCCGGGCTTCATCTGCTCGATCGGGAATTTGCGGATCGAGGCGTCGGCGCTGTACTGCATCGCGGCCAGATGCACCGGGTTGCCCGACTGGCCGAGCAGGCGGAGCTTCTCGTCGTAGATCGCGTTCGAGAAGTCGAGCATGTCGGAGAGGATCGGCGAGAACGAGGTGCGCTGCAGGATGGTGGTCATGCGCGCGCAGGTGAACTCGAAGGCGTTGCGCAGCACCTCGAAGGTGATGGGGTCGATTGCCGCTTCGGGTGCGTGGCGGCGCGCCAGTGCTCGATCCGACGCCATGACCGTTTCTCCTTTGAGCTAGGTGCCGACCTCGATCAGCAGGTTGCCGATATCGTCGATGCGGCCCGTGCAGCCCGGCGGCAGCACGGCGCAGGCATCCGCATACTCCACGATGCTCGGGCCCGGCACGCTCATGCCGGCGCTCAGCCCTTCCGCCGCGAAGACCGGCGTCTCGACCCAGCGCCCGCCGAAATAGACGCGCCGCGGGTTCGCCGCTGCATCGTGGCCGTTCGCGCTCGACCTGAAGATCGGCGGATCGGGAAACCTGCCGATCGCGGTCGCGCCGAGCGCCACGAAGACGATCGGGAAGTCCTCGCTGTGGACGCCGTAGTCCCGCCGGTGCGTCGCGTGGAAGGTTTTCGCGATCTCGGGCAAGTGCCGCTTCTCGATCCGGCCCGACGGAATCTCGCACTCGACCTCGAAGGTCTGGCCCTGATAGCGCATCTGCGCGGTGCGCGCGAGTGCGATGCGCTCGTCACTCACGCCGTCCGCCGCCAGCAGCATGCGCCCGCGCGCCTCGAGCTCGTCATAGCCGGCATTCAGCCGGTCGAGATCGACCTCGCCGAGCGGCGCATAGAGGAAGCTTTCGAGATCGTGGCGCAGGTTCATCGCGGTCGCGCCGAACGCCGAGGCGACGCCGGCATGGGCCGGCACCAGCACCCTCGGCACGTTCATCGCCTGCGCGACGAAGCAGGCGTGCATCGGGCCGGCGCCGCCGAAGCTCGCCAGCACATAGTCCCGCGGGTCGCGCGCGCGGTCGACCACGACGCCCTTCACCGCCTGCGCCATCGCCTCGCACGAGATGCGGATCATGCCTTCCGCGGTCTCCAGCCTGGACAGCCCGATCGCGCGCGCGACGCCGTCGATCGCCCGTTCGGCGGCCTCAACGTCGAGCGCGAACTTGCCGCCGAGCGAGGGATGCAGGCGCCCGAGGATCAGGTTGGCGTCGGTCACGGTCGGCTCGGTACCGCCGCGCCGATAGCAGGCCGGGCCCGGATCGGCACCGGCGCTCCGCGGCCCGACCCGGAGCGAGTTGCCCTTGTCGACCCAGGCGATCGAGCCGCCGCCGGCGCCGACGCTCCTGATGTCGAGCATGGGAACGCTGACCGGCACCTCCCATTCGAGCTCGTAGCTGCGCGTGATCAGGCCGTGGCCTGCCTCGACGATCGAAGCGTCGAAGCTGGTGCCGCCGACATCGGTGTGGATGATATTCTCGAAATGGGTCGCCTTGGTCAGGTAGGCGGCGTAGGCGACGCCGCCGGCCGGACCGGACTCGATCAGCTCTTCCGGACGCTGCTTGGCGAGTGCGGTGCCCATCACGCCGCCATTGCTCTTCAGGATCAGCAGCGCGCCGCCGAATCCCTCGGCCCCGAGCGCGGCTTCGAGGCGGTCAAAATAGCCGGTCATCACGGGCATCAGCGCGGCGCGGATCGCGGTCGTCGTGAACCGGCCATGCTCGCGGAACACCGGACGCGTCTCGGCGGAGATCACCACATGGGCGTTCGGGCTGTCCTCCAGCACGATCTCGCGCATGCGCTGCTCGTGCGCCGGATTGGCGTACGAATTGATGAAGCCGATGCCGATCGAGGCGAAATCATGCTCGGCGACGCGCCGCGATACCGCGCGCGCCGCCGCCTCATCGAGCGGGCGGCGGGCCGTTCCGGCCGCCGACATCCGCTCCGGCACCACGAAGCGATGGCGCCGGCGGATGATCGGGCTCGGCTTGGACTGGTACGGGTCGTAGAGGAACTGCCGGTGCTGGCGGCCGATCTCGATGGTGTCGCGGAAGCCCTCGGTCGTGATGAAGGCGGCTTCGGGGTAGTCCCGCTCGATCAGCGCGTTCGTCGCGGTCGTGGTGCCGTGGAGAAGGTGGGAGATCTCGGCAAACTCGATGCCCGCCTGCCTGATGGCCCGGATCACGCCCTGGGAGCGGTCCGCCTTGGTGGTCAGGACCTTGGTCGAGATCGGCTGATTCGTGACCTGATGCCAGGCGAACAGATCAGTGAACGTGCCCCCAACATCGACTCCCACTCGCCACATGCCCCCGCCCTCGTGACGCGTTCCCCCGATCGCTCTTCAAGCGCTTGCGTGCTCGATCATCACCTCGACCGCGTGAACCGCGGTACTTTCGCCCATGTCGGCCTTCTCGCCCGGGTTCAGCCAATTGACGTTGGCGTGCGCCTCGCCGGGACCGGCAAGACGCGGCCAGCGCCCCTTGTGCGCCAACGCGACGCCAGGCGGCACGTCGGCCGAGACCGCGAGCTGGAGCGCGAGCTCGCCGGTCTCGTTGTGCACGCGGACCGTGCCGCCCGCCCGCAACCCGGCGGCCTCGGCATCGCGCGGGTTGATCGCGACCGTCGCCTTGCCGAGCCGGCGCCGGATGGTCGGGTCATTGGCGTAGGAGCAGTTCATGGTCCACTCGGAGGCCGGCGAGAGCAGGCGGAAGCGGCCGCCGCTCGGCCGCGCGTCCACGCTCGGCCTCGGCAGCCGGCCGTGGCCGTTGCGCTCGGCCTGCTCGGAGGCGATCTCGATCTTGCCGCTCGGCGTCGGGAAGCGCAGGCCCTCGAACTGGATCACCGGCTCTTCGTAGAGGAACACGGTGCCGCGCGCGGCCAGCGCCGCGAAGCCCTCGCGCCAGCCGACCTGCTCGAGCAGGCGGCCGATGATCTGCGCGTCCGGCTCGTAGAGCTCCGGGTCGTTCAGGCCGATCGTCTTGGCCAGCCGGCGGAAGATTTCCTGGTTCGGCAGCGCCTCGCCCATCGGCTCGGCCACCTTGCGCTGGGCCGAGAAGGTCAGGTCGAAATAGCTGGTGACCAGATCGTCGAACTCCAGGAACGACGCAGCGGGCAGCACATAGTCGGCAAAGTCGGTGGTGTCGGTCTGGAAGACGTCGGCGACGACGGTAAGGAGATCGTCGCGGCGCAGCGCGTCGTGCAGCCGGCGCTGCTCGGGGTTGGACGCTGCCGGGTTGATGTTCCAGCAGATGAACGCCTTGCTGGCTTCGGCATCTTCGAGGCGGGCGGCGAGGTCCATATGGCTGAAGGCCGGCGGGCTCTTGCTCAGGTGCTTGGCGGCAAGCTCGTCGACCTTGACGCCGCGCCGGCCCGAGCCGTTGAGATAGAGCAGGCCGGCGCCGGGCTTGCCGAAATTCCCGGTGACGGCGGGGAGCAATGCGCAGGCGCGGGTGATGTTGCCGCCCTGGCCCTGGCGCTGCAGCGCCTGGCCGAGCCAGAGCAGCGCGGGCCCGCTGCGGTAGAGGCGCGCGGCCTCGACGATCTTTTCGGCGGGCACGCCGGTCTGCGCCTCGGCCCAGGCGGGCGTCGTCGGCTCGATCAGGGCCTCCAGCTCCAACCAACCGACGGTGTGCTCGGCGAGGAAGCCGCGATCGATCAGCCCCTCCGCCTTCAGGACGTGCATCATCGCGAAGGCAAGCGCGGCGTCGCTGCCGGGGAAGGGCTGCAAATGCAGGTCGGCCTGCTTCGCGGTCGGGTGCGCGATCGGGTCGATCACGACCACCTTGGCCTTGGTCTCGCGCAGCCACTGGCTGTGCATGTGCGGCGCCGAGGCGTGGGGGTTGGCGCCCCACACGAGGATACACGCGGCATCCTTCGCCGTTCTCGGGTCGAAGCCGAGCGCCGCGTGGCCGATCACGTATTCGAGCGCGACCTGGCCTGCGCTGTTACAGATGCTGTCGGGGTCGGCCTCGTGCGCGCCGAGCCGGTGCATCAGGCGGCGGGGAAAGTGGCTCGCGATGAACGAGCGCGTGCCGGTGTAGTGCGCGTAGACAATGCGCTGGCCGCCTTCCTCACGCGCGATCCGGCCGAGCCGGCTGCCGATCTCGCTGAGCGCCTCGTCCCACGAGAGGGGAGCGAAATGGCCCTCGCCCTTCGGCCCGACCCGCTTGAGCGGCCGCGTCAGCCGCGCCGCCGGGTCGAGGTAGACGCCGTTGTACATGATCGCGCACTTGCCGCAGAGCTTGCCGCGGCTGACATGGTGGTCCGGGTCGCCCACGATATGGGCGAGCTGCCCGTCGCGCTTGACCGCCACGATGCCGCAGGCGTCGTAGCAGTCGCGCGGACAGGTCGTCCGGATCGTCTCCTGGGTTGTGCTCATCGCCGGTATGCCCCTCGGCCGGCAGGCGGCGTGCCTCCGGTCCTGGGCATCACGATGGCGCGGGAAATGGCTTTCGCCTAGAGCCAATTCGCGTTTGTCTACCAGGCCAATTTACAGGACGCCGCACGCCTAAGCCGGCTCAGGACGGCGGATCGCCGTCACGCAACACCTCGCGCAGCTTGAGCGCCAGGTCCTGCCTGCGATAGGGCTTGCTCAGCCGATGCACCGGCCCGCCGCCGCGGCGGTCGCGCTGGAGCGACAGCTCGGTGAAGCCGGAGGTATAGAGGACGCGCAGCCCGGGCCGCATCACCTGCGCCGCGCGGCCGAGATCATAGCCGGTCATGTCGCCCGGCATGACGATGTCGGTAAACAGGACATCGATCTCGGGCATGCGGGCTATGAGATCGAGCGCGACCGTCGCGTTCGGCGCTTCGACCGTGCGGTAGCCGAGATCCTTCAGTTGCGCCACGGTGATCTGGCGCACGTCGGGCTTGTCCTCCACGACGAGCACGAGCTCGCCCTTGGCGGACGTCGCGGCCTCCGCCTCGGAAACACCGGCAGGCGCCGAACGCGTCGCCGCCGCGCGGGGAAGGTAGATGCGCACCGTCGTGCCGTGACCTACTTCGCTGTAGAGCTTCACATGCCCGCCGGACTTCCTGGCAAAGCCGTAGACCATGCTGAGCCCGAGGCCGGTGCCCTTGCCGACCTCCTTGGTGGTGAAGAACGGCTCGAAGACGCGGCTCAGATTTTCGGGCGCGATGCCGGTGCCGGTATCCGTGACCGCGATCATGACGTATTCGCCCGGCGTCACCTCGGGATTGTGAGCCGTATAGTCGGAGTCCATGTATGCGTTGGCCGTCTCGATGGTCAGCCGGCCGCCGTCCGGCATGGCGTCTCGTGCATTGATGGCAAGGTTCATGACGGCCGCTTCGACAAGGACAGGGTCGGTCTCGGTCAGCCAAAGATCCTCGGCGGTCGCCAGTTCGATCTCGATGTGTTCGCCGAGCGTGCGGCGGAGCAGCACCGCCATGCCCGCGACGCGTTCGTTCAGTTGAACGACTGCGGTCTGGAGAGATTGCTCGCGCGAGAAGGCGAGCAGCTTGCGGGTCAGCTCGGCGCCGCGCCAGCTGGCCTGGAGCGCGTTCGCGGCCAGCTCGAGCGCCTGCGCGTCGAGCTCGAACTGCTCCTGGATGAGCTCGAGATTGCCGATCACGACCAGCAGCAGATTGTTGAAATCGTGGGCCAGGCCGCCGGTCAATTGCCCGACGATCTCCATTTTCTGCGACTGCCGAAGCTGCTCCTCGAGCGCCTTGCGTTGCGTGATGTCGCGTATGACGGCCATGAAGGTCGTCCTGCCGTTCTCGATGAATTCCGAGAAGGACGCTTCGGCAGGGAACTCCTCGCCGGTCTTGCGCCGTCCGGCCACCTCGCCCGGTTCGGCCACCTGCTTCGCAAGATCGGGAAACCGCGTGAGCGGCGCGGCAGGTTCCCCCGACGCGTCGCCCTGGCAGGGCAACAGCAGCAGATCGACGACGCGCCCCAGCACCTCCTCGGCGCTATACCCGAAGAGCTCCTGGGCGGCGCGGTTGAAGATGGTGATCCGATGATCCTCATCGACCGCGACGATGGCGTCAGGTGCCATGGTGAGAACCTGGCGAAAGCGGAACTCCGCAGCACGACGCTCGGCTTCGGCACGTGCCCGGTCGCGGCGGACGTCGGCTTCGCGCAGCTCACGCTCGATCACCGGCACGAGCCGCCTAAGGTTGTCCTTGATGACGTAGTCCTGGGCCCCGGCCTTCATGGCAGCGACCGCCGCCTCCTCGCCGATGGTGCCCGACACGAAGATGAAGGGTACGTCGGGGCGGCGATCACGGACGATCGAAAGCGCCTGCGGGCCGCTGAACCCGGGCAGGGTGAAATCGCACAGGATGAGGTCCCAGACCTCGCCCTCGATCGAGGCGATCATCGTCGCCGCCTGCTGGACGCGGCGGTATTTCGGTTCATAGCCGCCTCGGCGGAGCTCGCGCAGGATGAGCTCGACGTCATCCTCGGAGTCCTCGACGAGCAGAACCCGCAGTGGCGTATTCATGATCGGTTCCCTACGCCCCTGCCCAACTTACGACGACGGCGTCTCGTTGAGCAGGAGCCAATACAAGCCGAGGCTGCGGGCCGCATCGAGGAACTCGTCGAAGTCGACCGGCTTGCGTACATAGCTGTTCGCGCCCAGGCGGTAGCCCTCGACCAGGTCGCGCTCCTCCCTCGACGAGGTCAGGATGACGACCGGCAGCAGCCGCGTGCGTTCGTCCGCTCGGATGCGGCGCAACACCTCGAGCCCATCCAATTTGGGCAGCTTGAGGTCGAGCAGGACGACCTGCGGCAGGTGCTTGGCCTCGCGCCCCGCATAGGTGCCTTCGGCGAAGAGATAGTCGAGCGCTTCAACCCCATCGCGCGTCACGACGATCTCGTTCTTGATGTTGTTCTTGCGGAACGCCCGCAAGGTGAGCTCTTCGTCATCCGGGTTGTCTTCGACGAGAAGAATGGGCTTCTGCAACACCGTATCCCTCCGATCACAGCGTAAAGTAGAAGGCGGCACCCTTGCCGGCTTCGGCCTCCGCCCATATGCGGCCGCCATGCTTGTGGACGATGCGCTGGACAGTGGCGAGCCCGATGCCGGTGCCGGCGAACTCGCGCGCATCGTGGAGGCGCTGGAAAGCACCAAAGAGCTTTCCCGCATGGGCCATGTCGAAGCCGACGCCGTTGTCTCGTACATAGAAGGCGTTGGCGTTTCCGACACGAGTCTGGCCGAACTCGATCAGCGCCGGCGAGCGGCCGGCGGTGAACTTCCAGGCGTTGCCCAGCAGGTTTTCCAGGGCGATGCGCAGGAGATGAGGGTCGCCGCGCGCGCTCAGCCTGCTTGCAATCTTGATCTCGGCTTCGCGCTGCGGCGCGTCCGAGCGCAGCTCGCGCATGATGTCGAGGGCGAGCGTCTCCAGGTCGACATCGCTGACCTCGAGCTCCCGGCGCGAGACCCGGGAAAGGTCGAGGAAATCGTCGATGAGCTGGCCCATGCGCTGCGCCGCCTGACGAACCCGGTTCAGATGGCGGCGCCCCTGATCGTCCAGGCGGTCCGCGCAGTCCTCCAGGAGGGCCTGGCTGAACCCGTCGATGGCCCGCAACGGCGCGCGCAGGTCGTGCGACACGGAATAGTTGAACGCTTCGAGCTCGCGGTTGACCACGCCGAGCTCCGTATTGGCTTTCGCCAGCGCCGAGTGGCTCACGCCGAGCACGCCGACCATCAAGGCGGCCATGACGACGAGCAACGCGATGCCGCCATAGCGCACGATGCGGTTGATCAGCGGCTCGGCCGTCACCCTCAAATAAACCGTGCCGAGGGCCGTGCCGGCTTGAATCACCGGCGCCGCGAGCACCAGATGATCTTCCTCGAAATAGGTATCGTGGACCGGCGAGGCCTCGGGGGGCGGTTCTTCCGACGTGCGGGTGTAGGTGGCGATCAGAGCACCGCCCTTTCCATAAACCGCCGCCGCCTGAATCTCGGGGTTGACCCTGAGCGCGTTGACGTATTCCTGCGCTGCGTCGTGATCGTCGAACACCAAAGCCGCGGTGACCGTTGCCGCGAGAATCCGGGCCTGCACCTCGACCTCGTTAGCCTTCTGGTTGCTGTAGGCGCGTTCGTTCAAAACCGCCATGGCAACGCCGCCGAGCACCAGGGCGACCGCGATCGTCAATGCGACCACCGGCGTCGGTTTTCGAAGGCGAGGGAATGTCAGCCGGCTCAGCATGAGAGACTTCGCCCTATGCCCGCGGTTTCACGGAAAGCGCCAGGCTCAGCACTTTCGAGCTGAGGACGAGGCCGTTTTCCGAAGCGGCGTAGTCGTCGATATCGAAACGGACGCGGTTGTCCCGGACGACGAAGTGAATGATGCCCTTGGCGTCGGCATCGAGCGCCGCATCGGTAATGGTCAGCACGGGAGCGCCGCGGACCGCGCCCAGCGCCTCCGCTACCGACTGCAGCGGAGAGCCGCCGACATACATGATGTGGCAGCCGGAATCCCGGCTTGCCATCGCGACATGACGAAGCACGATCGGCCGCTCGTGAATGCTCTGGCCCGCGATAGCCTCTTCGAGCACGGCTCCGAACGGATCAGCCCCGACGACGCACAGGTCGATCGTGCTCGACGACGAAGCGAAGGCGGCGTCGGGCCATTGGACGAACGGCGCAAACTTGTAGATGTACGTGGCCTTGATCGCATACTCGCGCGGATCGACGACCTCGGCCCGGGCAGCCAGGGCATAGAGGATCAGCAACAGGCCCGCCGCAAAGACACACAGCTTGCTGCGCCCGGATATCATTTTCGGCAGCCGTGGCCCGACAATCAGAATCTCCAGCGAGCGCTGAGATAGAGGCTGCGGCGCGCTTCCGCCGTACCGATCTCGCGATGATGGTCGTGCAGAAGATTGAGCCCGACCAGCGAGATTTCGAGATCATCCGAGAAGCGCCAGCCGAGCCGGGCCTCGAGCTCGACATAGCCCGGCACTTTCGGATTGCGCAGGTCGTCCACCGAACGCAAGCCGAGATCCAGCTCCATGTTCTCGGGCAGGTCCATGTAGGAGCGCACTTGGAACTGGTAGTCGGGGTCGTTCCCTGCGGATTGGAGATTCGAGATGTCCGTGCTGCCGGTCTTGCGGCGGAACTCCTTGCGCAGCGCGTTGAAGCCGGCGCTCAGGCGCCACCAGGGCTGCACGCGGTACTCGCCCCAGACCTCTACCCCATAGACGTGGCCTTCTCCGCCATTGCCGATCTGCACCGGAAGGCCGCCGGCCGGCGAGAGTTCAAGCGTCCGCATCTCATCGTAGTCATTGTAGTACAAGGAAACCGACAGCAGGGTGTCGGTCATCGGCTGGCCGCGATAGCCGAGCTCATAGGCGATCAGCGTCTCCGACTCGAAATCCGGCGCCGGGATCGCGAGGCCCGGCGCCGCGAGGTCTCGATCGAGGCGCGACGGGGTGCGCACCGCACGCGAAATGGCGGACCACAGCATGGCGGTGTCCGTCGCCTGCCAGGCCAGGCGCGCGCTCGGCAGGTATTCGAGCCCGCTATAGCTGCTGTATTCGAGCTTGGTCCCGAAGGTGAAGGTGAGATCGCTGCTCAGCGCCACGCTGTCTTCGGCGTAAAGATTGGCGAGCTGTATCGTCTCGGACTGCGGCGTCAAGACGACGGTGTTCAGCTCATTGACGAACTCGTCGTCGGTGACACGGTAGCCGGCGCCCCAAACCACTTGATGCCGGCCCAGCGAGAATGTGTGCTGGCCTTGCAGATCATAGGTCGTGAGCGAATCGCTGAGGCTGGGAACCCAACGGTTGGCCTCGTCGTAGTAGGCCTGGATTTGAAAAGCCGACCCGTCGCCCAGGTCACGGTTCCAGCGGGCGATCAGGTTGTTGCCTGAATTCCGCCCGCCCCCATCGAGCGTGTTGTTGTAGAGGTCGCCCTGGAGCGTGACGAGGTCATCCTCGCCGTTCCAATCCGCGCGGAAGCCGCCTTGCAGGCCATCCCAATCGTCCTGCGCGCTGCTGCCGTCGGCAAGCGCGGTGTTGTTGCGCTCATAAGCCGTGGCGTAGGCGCGATAGGTGAGCTCGTTGCCGATGCTGCCGCCGAAGCGCGCGTCGGCGTTCCGGTCGGTGGTGCCCAGGCCGAGGTTCACAAGCCCGCCTTGCGTGTCGGCGGAGCGGCGCGTGATGATGTTGATCACGCCGTTGACGGCGTTCGCACCCCACAGCGTGCCGCCGGGGCCGCTAATCACCTCGATACGCTCGATGTCGTCCATCAAGACGTGTTGGGTGTCCCAGAACACGCCGCCATGGAGCGGCGTGTAGACGCTGCGGCCGTCGATCATCACCAGGAGCTTGTTGGAAGCGTCGGTGCCGCTGAAGCCGCGTGCCGTGATGACATAGGTGAACGAATTGAGCCGCGCGACGTGCAGGTTGGGGGCGAGGCGCAGGACTTCCGGGATGCTGACGGCACCGGAGCGGCGAATGTCCTCGCTGGTGATGACGTAGACGGCCGCCGGGGCTCGGCTCAGCGGCTCCGGCCGTTTCGAGACGGAGGTGATTTCGACCGCGCCGAGCTCCTCGAGCGACAGGTCTCTCAGCTCGTCCAGATCATCCTGGGCCTGCACCGCCACGGCCGGCGCTGTGGCCATGGCGGCGATGATGGCGATGCGGATTGCGGCTCGTAAGGGCGTGCGTCCCGGTGCATGCCCTTGCCGGCCACACTCATTTCTCCTAAAGGCCATGACAAGGATGGTACAGAGATGACCGCTTGCGCGCGCCGGGGGACAAACTCCAAGTTGGCTGGAACTATGTTTGCGCAAACAGGCGGGCCAACGCAAGCGTTGATTCAAGAACAAATAATAAACAATGTTAACATTCCACCGTTATGCGAAAATATTTTCTAGGAAGTTCTTATGGAAGACCGTAGAGGAAATAAGAATATGACATCCCCAAGCCCTCGACGAGCGCCATCCCGGCGAAGTGATATACAGGCATTGTCATGTCGCCTCTTCGATGGTGTCACCTCAAGCAGGCCCGCCGGCGCCGACGCAGCGGACACGGGCGCAGGGATCAGGCACTGGAGAGCCGCTTGGTTCGGCACCCGAAAGTTCTCTCTGCGTTCTTCATGCCTGTGCTATAACGCGTTGACCGGGCATGCAAAGCCGGATTAGCTCAGCTGGTAGAGCACCTGATTTGTAATCAGGGGGTCGCGGGTTCGAGCCCTGCATCCGGCACCATCTCCACCAAGGCTTCAGGCAAGTCCAAACCCTGATGTCGGCCCGATCGGCAACCTCTTCGCTGTCCGTCACGCAGCCTGCGCGCCGCCCTGGTGCCGGCCCGGCGCAGCCCGGCCGCTGGCAAGCCCGTCCGCCCGGACGTCGATGCCGATAGGCCGCGCATGATTCCCAAGCTCGGCGCCGTCTTCTACGTCGTCGGCATACTTCTGATGCCGCTTGGCCTTGTCATGACCCTGCCCGCCATCGTCGATGGCTCGGCCGGCAACCCGGACTGGGAGGTCTATCTGATCGCCGCCGGGGTCACGGTCTTCCTCGGCGGCATGCTGGTGCTGGCGAACCGCCGCCAGCGCTTCAGCATGGACCGCCGGCAGGCCTTCCTGCTCACCACGCTGAGCTGGATCATCCTGCCTGCCTTCGCCGCGCTCCCGTTCAGCTTCGCAAGGCTGGAGCTGAGCTACAGCCGGGCCTATTTCGAAGCGATGTCGGGCCTCACCGCGACCGGGGCGACCACGCTCATCGGGCTGGACGACCTGCCGGCCGGCATCCTGCTCTGGCGCGCCATCCTGCAAGGCTTCGGCGGCGCCGGGATCATCCTCCTCGCGCTCGCGGTGCTGCCCTTCCTGCGAGTCGGCGGCATGCAGCTTTTCCGGCTCGAATCGTCCGAGCAGGGCGAGAAGGTGCTGCCCCGCGCGACGCAGATCGCCGCCATGACCGTGTCGGTCTATCTCGGGCTCGTCCTGCTCTCCATCATCGCCTATTGGGCTGCGGGCATGAGCTTCTTCGACGCCGTCTGCCATGGCCTGACCACGGTGTCGACCGGCGGGTTCTCCACCCACGATGCGTCCATCGGCTTCTACGACAGCGTTCCCATCGAAGCGGTGTGCGCGCTCTTCATGTTTCTCGGCGGCGTGCCCATCGTCCTCGTCTATCGGCTGCTGCTCCGCTTCGATTGGCGCGCCTTCGTGATGGACCAGCAGGTCCGGCTGTTCCTGACCGTCGTCATCGCCGGCATCGTCGCCTTGGGCGTCTGGCGCATCCTGGGCCACGGCGTCGATCCGGGGATCAGCTTCCGCTGGGCAAGCTTCACGGTGATCTCTTTCGTCACCACCACGGCGCACGCCAACGTCGCCTACCAGGAATGGGGTTCGTTCGCCGATGTCCTGCTGCTCTTCGCCATGCTGCTCGGCGCATGCAGCGGCTCGACCTCGGGCGGCATCAAGATGTTCCGGTTCAGCATCCTGATCGCCGTGATGAAGGCTCACTTCCGGCGCCTCGAACATCCGCATGCCGCCGTCAACGTCACCTACAACAAGCGAACCGTCTCCGACGGCATCGCCCAATCCGCGCTGTTGCTGCTGCTCTCGTTCCTGCTCGCGTTCGTCGTGGTTGCGCTGGCGATCTCCGCCTTTGGCTACGATCTGTTGACGAGCCTTTCCGCGGCCGCTTCGGCGATCGGGAACGCGGGCGGCGGGCTCGGGCCGATCATCACCAACGGCTATTTCGGCACGATGCCCGAAGGCGCGATCTGGATTCTGTCCGCCGCCATGCTGCTCGGCAGGCTCGAGCTGTTCACCGTGCTGATCCTGCTGGCGCCACGCTTCTGGCGCGGCTGACCAACGAGCGGCGCTCGGCCCTTCGGCGCCATCGAAGCGCGCTGAGCTGCTTTGCGTTCGGCCAACCCCAAGCCGCGCCGTGCGAACAAGCACAGGCTTCCCACAGCCGGAACCTTGGCCGACACAGCGGCACCAAGAAAGCCCGCAAAGGATCGCGGCCGGCGATCGGAAACGTCGCCGGCCTGACCGCCATGCGTGTCTGGCGTCTCCGGAAGCTCAGAGATCGTTTTGCGCGAGCGAAGAATTGCCTTCGAACGAACGGAACGTCGTCGCGCCGCTGTCGCGCGGGTACATTTCCATGCCCGATGAGCTGTTTGAGTCGCGACGATTCAGATAGTCGATGACGTCGCGCCGGTAGCTCTGGTCTGAGATCACACGATCGAAATCGATCGGCTCCTCAACGCCCATGGTCACCCCACCCAATCCTGACGTGCAATGATGATCCCGCGACCCGCGGGGCGAATCAACGCAGAAGGGCGGAGACTAAGCAAAATCCTGTGGATCGAATTGTGGAAAGATTGAAACCGTTTTGTGGGCAACCCGTGTGCCATTCGTAAACATCCGGCAGGCGCGAACGGCTGTCGAAAACCGGAATCCGCGGCCAGGCGGCCATATCAGCGCGGACAATGGTTTCGGACATCGAAACCGTCGCCGTGACCATGCTGAGCCCGCATGGGTCGAAGATATAACCCCTGGCGCATACCTCGTCGGGGCACGTCCGATTCGCCCGGCGATTCCGGCTCTCTTTCGTCCGCATCCGTCGACGGTTTCCGCCGGCTCGGTACTCCACTATGTTCGCGCGGTTCGGATTGCCCGCCGCAATGACGGAACGCCGGAGAACGCCACGATGACGAAAGCCTCGACGAAATCGGATTTGTCACGCAACGCGCTCATCGCCGCCGCCAAGGAAATCAGATCGAAGGTGCAGGAGCGCGCGAGCGAGACGGAGTCGTTGCGGCGCCTGCCGGAAGCCACCCTGGCCGACTATCGCGCGACCGGCGTGAACCGCGTTCTGCAGCCGGCCCGCTTCGGCGGCGCCGAGCTCGATTTCAGCACCATGATGGAGGTCTGCGGCACGGTCGCCTCAGGCTGCGGCTCGTCCGGCTGGGTGCTCGCGCAGTATTGCATGCACGCCTTCATGATCGGGAGCTGGCCCGAGGCCTGCCAGGAAGAGATCTGGGGGAACAAGCCCGAGGCGCTGCTGAGCGGCTCGCTGGTCTTCCCGCTCGGCCGCGCGAAGCGCGTTGCCGGCGGCTATGAGGTGACCGGCCGCTGGCCGTTCGCGAGCGGCGTCGACGGCTGTGACTGGCACATGTGCAGCGCGTTCCTCGAGCCCGAGCGCGAAGGCGGGCCGCCGGTCATGATCATGTTCATGTTGCCCAAGGCCGACTACGAGATCATCGATACATGGCACGTCGTCGGGCTGCGCGGCACGGGCAGCAAGGACGTCAAGCTCGACAACCATTTCGTGCCGGGCCATCGCGCACTCACGGTGGACGAGACGAAGATGGGCACCGCGCCGGGCGCGCTTCTTCACGGCTCGCCGCTCTATCGGATTCCGACCTACGCCGCGTTCGGCTTCGTGCAGGGCGGCGCGGGCATCGGCATCGCGCAGGGCATGTACGAGACCTACATCGCCGAGACCAAGACCCGCGCCGCGAAGTCGACCGGGCGGAGCCTGGCCGACCACGCCGCGCTCCAATTGCGGGTGGCAGAGGCCGGCGCCTGCATCGACACCGCGCGCATCCTGCTTCGGAACGACGCGGACGAGATGTATCGGCTCGCGGCGGCCCATCAATATCCAGACACCGAGCAGCGCACCCGCTACCGGCGGGACGGCGCCTTCGCCAGCCAGCTCTGCACGCGCGCGGTCGATGCGCTCTACGCGGTCGCCGGCGGCGGCGCGCTCTATACGCGCAATCCGATGGAGCGCTTCTTCCGCGACTCCCATGCGGTGAACGCGCACATCACGATGAACTGGGAGGTCAACGCCACCGCCTTCGGCCGCGCCGCGCTCGGCCTGCCGATCGACAGCCCGACGCTCTAACTAGAAAGACTTGGCGTCCTGCCGGCCGGTGCCGGCGTAGAGGATGCGCGCGTGCTGGGCCGAGACCGCGGCGTGCTGGGCCAACGCCTCGGCATCGAGGTCCGCGCGCGGCGGGCGTTCGTGATCGAAATGGTGGTGCTCGTCGACGCCGCGTACCAGCAACGCACTATCGCGATCGACGAGCTGGCGCACATGCGGCGGGATGTAGCGGACCGCGAAGCCGATGCGCCGGTCGTCCGACAAATTGGGGCCGGAGCCGTGCACCAGCTTGACGTGGTGCAGCGACATCTCGCCCGGCGCCAGCACGAGATCGACCGCCTGGCGCTCATCGACCTCGACCATGACCTCCTGGCCGCGGGTCAGCATGTTGTTCGGCGCGAAGGTCTCGCGGTGCGGGATCTGCTCGCCGAGGTGGCTGCCCGGGATCACGCGCATCGCGCCTGACGCCGTCGTGCTCGGGCTGAGGGCGATCCACGCCGTGACCACCTCGGGCTCGCTCAGCCCCCAATAGGTCGCGTCCTGATGCCAGGAAACGTAGCTCTTCGAGCGAGCGGCCTTGGTGAAGAAAAGCGAGGACCAGCAGAGAATGTCGGGGCCGATGATGTCCTCCACCGCATCGAGCACGACTGGATGGCGGACGACGGCATCGAGCCAGGTGAAGAGAAGATGTGGCTTGTGGCGGAGCGCGCCCTTGAGCGTGTCGGAGAGCGACGCCTCCGCCGCCTCGAGCTTCGCGCGGGCCCCGGCCGCTTCCAGCGTGCTCATCACGCGGAGCGGGAAATAGAAGCCGTCCCTTCGGTACTGCGCCACGGCCTCGACACTCAGCCGCTTCGGCATGTGCCCCTCCTCTATGCCGGTGGCCGGCATCGGCACATGTTCCCGCCGCGCGGGCGGTGCCGTCAACCGCCTGCGGCTCGGCGGGCGGCGAGGCCCTGGCGCCGGCGCTGGATGATCGCGATCGAACCGAGCGAAATGATGATGATGATGAACGAGATCGCCGTGGTCACGGTGCCGAGCGCATAGAGCGCAGGCGAGGTTATGTTCGTCGTCATGCCCCAGATCTCGAGCGGCAGCGTGTTGCTGGGGCCGACCGTGACCCAACTGCGCGGGAACTCGTCGTAGGAGAGCGTGAAGCCGAAGAGCGCCACCGCGATGATGCCCGGGAACAGGATCGGGATCACGATGTAGCGCAGGATCTGCACGTTCGAGGCGCCCTGGTCGCGCCCCGCCTCCTCGAGCGCCGGATCGAAGCGCGACAGGACGGCGAACATGATGAGCAGGCCGAACGGCAGGGTCCAGCTCAGATGGCCGCCGAGCGCTGACGAATACCAGTGCGGACGGAAGCCGATGATCTGGAACATCAGGCCGATGCCGATCGAGAGCACGAGGCCGGGCACGATCAGGCTGGCGATCGAGGTGTAGAAGAGCGGCGCCGCGCCGATGAAGCGGCGCCGATAGGCGAGGCCCGCGGCGACCGAGATCACCACCGTGAGCGACAGCACGATCAGCGCGAGCGGAATCGAGCGCCCGAACGCGCCGCCGATGTCGCCGGTGCGCGCCTGGGTGAACAGCGCGATGAACCAATGGAAAGAGAGCCCCTGCATCGGGAAGGTGAGGCCGGCATTCGGCCCCTGGAACGAGAGGATGTAGATGCAGAACATCGGGCCGTAGAGGAAGATCACGAACAGCGTGAAGAAGCCGGCGAGCGCATAGAAGCTCCAGCCACGCTTGACGTGCGACCGGCTCTGCAGGCTGGCTGCCATGGTTCGCCCTCCCCCGCCGCCTACCGGGTCAGCTCTTTGCGCACGTCGACCACGCGCAGGATCGCGGTCACGATGAGCGTCACGACGATGAGCAGCACCACCGCGTGCGAGGCGGCCTTCGGATAGAACAGGATGCCGATGTCATCGAACATCGCCGAGACGATCGAGGCGGCGCGGCCGCCGCTCATGATCTTGATGACGAAGAAATCGCCCATCACCAGGGTGATCACGAAGATCGAGCCGAGCGCGATGCCGCTCTTCGAGAGCGGAATGATGATCTCGCGCATGATCCGGATCGGGCCGGCGCCGGCATCGCGCGCCGCCTCGATCAGCGTGCGATCGATGCGCGCCATGGAGTTGAAGATCGGCACGATCATGAACAGCGTGAAGAGGTGCACATAGCAGACGATCACGGCGAAGTCGGAGAACAGGAACCACTCCACCGGCTCATCGACGATGCCGAGGCCCATCAGCGCCTGGTTGAACAGGCCGTATTTGCCGAGCAGCGGAATCCACGAGATCATGCGGATGATGTTCGAGGTCCAGAACGGCACCGTGCAGAGCAGGAACAGGCCGATCGCAACCAGGATGTTGCGGACGTGGAACACCAGGAAATACGCGATGGTGAAGCCGATCACCAGCGTAATGGCCCAGGTGATCGCCGTGAATTTCAGCGTGCTCAGATAGAGTCGGAGCGTGTTCATGTTGGTGAACAGCTCGGCGAAATTCTCGAACGAGAACGCCGGCACGATGCCGGTGATCATGTCGTACTGGAAGAAGCTGACCACCACGATCATGGCCAGCGGAATCAGCACGAACAGGACCAGCGTCACCGCAAGCGGGGCGACCTGGACATAGGGCCTTGCCTTGGGAGGGACCGATAGGCTCATGGGGCGCTGTTACGCGAAGGCGCTGCGGGATGTCAAGAAAACGAGCGGGACGGCTCGCGCCGTCCCGCCGTCGTCTCCGATCGTTCTCGATGTCACGCCGTGCGGAATTCGTTCCACTTGTTGTTCATATAGACCGCTTCCTTCATCAGCGTGTTCCAGGCCGCGATCTTGCTGAACCGATCCAGATAGGAGCCGCCGTCGCGCGTGGCGCCGGCCTTCTCCATCACGTTGCCATAGGGATCCTTGATGTCGGCCTGGGCCGCCTTGCCCTCGTACCAGTAGCCCCATTCGTCTTCCGAGAGGAACTCCTTGGCGGTCTCCGGCACCGAGATGTAGTAGCCCTGCTTGGCGATGAAGCCGCCCATCCAGCCCGAGAGGTACCAGTTCAGGTACTCGTAGGCGGCGTCGAGCTTGATGCCGGACAGGTGCTTCATCAGCGACAGGCCGTTGCCCCAGCCGCGATAGCCTTCCTTGAGCGGCACGTAGTAGCAGGGGATGCCGCGCGAGCGCACCGCCGTGACCGCCGGCGACCACATGGACTGGATCACCACCTCGCCGGCCGCCATGAGCTGCACCGACTGGTCGAAGGTGTTCCAGAGCGCGCGGAAATGGCCGGCCTTCTTGAGGTCGATCAGCGCGCCGATGGTCTTGTCGATCTCCTCGCGGGTCATGTCGCCGATGTCGCCATAGCTGACCTGGCCGGTGGCCTGCAACGCCATGGCGGCGTCCAGGATGCCGATCGAGGGGATATCCTGGATCGCGGTCTTGCCTTTGAACTCGGCGTTGAGCAGCTCGCCCCAGCTCTCGATCGGCCGGGTGATCAGGTCCGGGCGCATGCCGAGCGTGTCGGCGTTGTAGACGCCGGGCAGCATGGTCGCCCACTCGGTCGGGCCGTCATTGAAGGCATTGCCCTCGGCGCTGTTCAGATACATGACCTCATAGGGCGAGACGCCGACGCGGGAGATCTCCTTCCCGGCGAACTTGCCCTCGGTATAGATCGGCGTGACCTTGTCCCACAGCTTGATCTTCTTGACCTCGACCGGCTGCAGCACGCCGCGCGGGACGATGAGGAGGCGCTGCCACAGCTCGCCGTCGGCAATGTCCACCGAATCAGGCTGGGTCGTGACGCGGTTGAGGAAGCCGGGATGGTCGGTCACCGACATCTCGACGGTGAAGCCGAGATCCTCGGTCGCCTTGCGCGCGATGTCGATGATGGTCGAGTAGGACATGCCGACATGGGTGATCGTCACGTCCTTCAATTCCTGCGCCCAGATCGTCGGGAAGCCGGTGACCGCCTTCGAGCCGACGGCGACACCCGCCGCCGCCGCGGCACCCTTCAGAACGGCGCGACGATTGACCCCCTTGCGAGCGGCCTTGGCGGCTCCATCCGTTGTGGGCCTCTTGTTTCGAGACATCATTTCCCTCCCGATGTCCAGTTGATCTCCACTGCCGAACGAGGCCGCCCGTAACCCCTGTGGCACGGCTTCGTCATGGCTAAATCATAGCGCCCGGCCCCTGCCGCCGGAAGCATTCCTGCGGCATACCGGCGCCATCCCCGTGACGTACACTAAGCCGCGTTCAGGTCTTTGCCCAGCCCTTTCGGTGCGGCTCGAAGAATTTGAGATCAAGGTTCAGTGACTTGAACTTCCACTTCCCGCGCTCGCAGATGTATTTCTCGTTATAGTATGCGTTTAGCCAGCGCGCTTCCTCCGCACCGGACTCGGTGCGGACCGTGCAGGGCATGATCAGCCACCATTCGCCCTTGGCCGACTTGCAATCCGCCGAGACGTCGATCAGCTCGTTCAGCACCATATGCGCAGCAAACACGATCTGGCTGCTCACCCCGCTGAAGAACTTGTGAATCTCCTTGTGGCCGGCGTGACGCCCGAACGGCCCGCCATCCCAGACGCCGTCCTTCGTGAACAGGCCGATGATGCCGTCCGGGTCGTAGCCCTGGTCGCAGTACCAGCAGTATTTGTGCTTGAGACGCCGGATGCTCTCGACGGCCTCGAGCCGCGCGAGCCGCTGGGATACGGTCAGTTTGTTCGTCATGCGGGTGCTCTCCCTTGCCATGCTTTTCCGATCGTCGAGCGACCGGCCCCCGAGGCTCGACACCTGATCGACACGCCTCGATCCTCCAATCGTTGCCGGTGAACGTGGCGCCGATATCGCTTCGTGCTAACGTCGCCGCGCATTTGATCGGGGTGCGATTATGGTGATGGCGATTCGGCTGCACAAGCCCGGCGGGCCCGAGGTGCTCTGCTATGAGCAGGTGAGCGTCGGTGAACCCGGGCCGGGCGAAGCCCGGGTCGGGCACGCGGCGATCGGCCTCAACTATGTCGACACCTATCTGCGGGACGGCACCGGCGCCTATGGCGACACCGACAAGCCCTACCCGCTCGAGTATCCGGCCATCCTGGGCTTCGAAGCTGCCGGCACCGTCGAGGCCGTCGGTCCCGGCGTTTCGACGGTCGTGCCCGGCGACCGCATCGCCTATGCCGCGCCGCCTATGGGAGCCTATGCCGCGGCCAGGCTGATTCCGGCGGAGGTGCTCGTCAAGCTGCCGGACGACATCGACTTCGAGATCGCCGCCGCAGCCATGCTGAAGGGCCTGACGGCCGAATACCTGCTGCGGCGCTGCTACCCGGTGAAGCCCGGCGAGAGCATCCTGATCCACGCGGCGGCCGGCGGCTGCGGCCTCATCATGTCGCAATGGGCCCGCCGCCTCGGCGCCGTCGTCATCGGCACGGTCTCGTCGGCGGAGAAGGCCGCGCTCGCATTGGCACATGGCTGCCACCACGTCATCGACTACAGCCGGGAGGACTTCCCTGCCCGCGTGCGTGCGCTGACGGATGGCGCCGGCGTCGCAGCGGTCTATGACGGCGTCGGCAGGGCCACCTTCATGGGCTCGCTCGACTGCCTCGCCCCGCGCGGCCATATGGTGCTGTTCGGCCAACCCTCCGGTCCGGTCGAACCGCTCCACCTCAACGCGCTGACCGAGCGCGGCTCGTTGTTCCTGACGCGCCCGACGCTGATGACCTGCATCGCGAAGCGCGACGAGCTGGTCGAAGCCGCCACGGCATTGTTCAAGGTCATCCGGTCAGGCGACGTGCGCATCGAAGTGCGGCATCGCTTCGCCCTCGCGGACGCCGCAGACGCCCATCGCGCGCTGCAAGGCCGGCGCACGACGGGATCGAGCGTGCTGTTGCCTTGAGGCGGCTGCGTCGAAAACCTCGAGGCCGCCTGCTGCGTTGCGAGACTTTTGCTGCATCGCAAAATAGTTGTTGACCGCTCGGGAGCAGCCTGCTCCGCTTCAAAAAGCTGGCCGGCCGCGCCGGCGCCAAGGGGGTATGCCACGATGGCTCAAGATGGCGTCATCCTCGAGACCAAGGGCCTGACCATGCGCTTCGGCGGCGTCGTGGCGGTCAACAATGTCGACTTCTCGATGAAGGAAGGCGAGCTGCGCTGCCTGATCGGGCCGAACGGCGCGGGGAAGAGCACCTTCTTCAAATGCCTGACGCGGCAGTACAGGCCGAGCGCTGGCCACGTCTTCTTCCGCAGCACCGACATCACCGGCGACATCACCTTCCAGATCGCGCGGCGCGGCATCGGCATCAAGACCCAGGTGCCGAGCGTGTTCGACGGGTTGAGCGTGCACGAGAACATCTGGCTGTCGGCGCGGCGCCATCACAAGACCCGCGAGGCCAACCGCATCACCGACGAGATCATCCAGCGGATCGGCCTCGGCCATGCAACGCGCCGGCTGGTCGGCCAGCTCGCGCACGGCGAGCGCCAATGGGTCGAGCTCGGCATCGTCCTGACCGGGGAGCCCAGCCTGATCCTGCTGGACGAGCCGACCGCCGGCATGACCGGCGAGGAGGTCGGCCGCACCACCGAGCTGATCCGGGAGATCAACCGCCAGGCCGCCCTGATCGTGGTCGAGCACGACATGCAGTTCATCAAGGCGATCGCGCAGCGCGTCACGGTGTTCCATCAGGGCGCGATCCTGGTCGAGGACACCATGGCAAACATCCTGAGCAACCAGCAGGTGCGCGACATCTATCTCGGCAAGCACACGGTGTAGCCACCATGCTGAAGGTAACCGACCTGCGCGCAGCCTATGGGCGCATCCCGATCCTTCACGGCATCAACCTGGAGGTGAAGGACGGCGAGTTCGTCGGCATCCTCGGCCACAACGGCATGGGCAAGACGACGCTCTTGAAGACGCTGATCGGCCTCCTGCGCGCCACCGGCGGGCGGATCGAGTTCGAGGGCAAGGAGATCACGCGCGAACCGGCCTACCGCCGCAACCGCCTCGGCCTCGGCTACGTGCCGCAGGGCCGCGAGATCTTCCCGAACCTCACGGTGGCCGACAACCTGCGCATCGGCTATGCGATGCACAAGGTCGACGAGGCCGAGGTGTTCGACGAGGTCATCGAGGAGTTCCCGCGGCTCAAGCCACTGCTCGAACGGCCGGGCGGCGTGCTGTCGGGCGGCGAGCAGCAGATTCTCGCCCTCGCCCGCGCGCTGTGCGGCAAGCCGCGCCTGCTCCTGCTCGACGAGCCGACCGAGGGCATCCAGCCCTCGATCGTCGAGGAGATCATCGACATCCTCAGGCATTTGCGCGACAAGCGCGGCCTCACCATCGTGCTGGTCGAGCAGAACCTCGATTTCATCGCGGCGCTCTCCGAGCGCGTGCTGATCATCCAGCGTGGCCAGATCACGGGCGAGGTCAGCCCCGAGCAGCTCGACGACCCCGCGCTGATCAGCGAGTTCGTGGGCATGGGCGCGGCCTGAGACAGGATGGCGGCAGATCCAACCTTGAATCTGTCAACCTTGAGGTTATGTGCTAAGCTAAATTCTCAATTCCAGCCCCCGGGATCGACGTTATGGAAAAGCGCGCAGCCAAGATCGCGATTCATGACCCCATCTGGCTTACCGTTCGGAACGAGGCCGCCGACATGGCGGCGCAGGAACCGACGCTGGCGAGCTTTCTCCACGCCACGATCCTCAATCATGACCGCTTCGAAGGCGCGCTGAGCTTCCATCTCGCGCAGAAGCTCGGCAGCAGCGAGGCGTCGCCGATGCTGTTGCGGCAGCCGTTCGACGAGGCGATGAGCGCCGACCCCGACATCGGCAACGCGGTGCGCGCCGACCTGATGGCGGTCAGGGAGCGCGACCCGGCGTGCCAGTGGCTGATCCAGCCGCTGCTCTACTTCAAGGGCTTCCAGGCCCTGCAAGCCTATCGCGTGGCCCACTGGATGTGGACCAACGGCCGCCGGCCCATGGCGCTCTTCCTCCAGGCCCGGACCTCGGAGGTGTTCGGCGCCGACATCCACCCGGCGGCGCGGCTCGGCCGCGGCATCATGATCGACCATGCCACCTCGGTCGTGATCGGCGAGACCGCGGTCGTCGAGGACGACGTTTCCATGCTCCACGAGGTGACGCTCGGCGGCACCGGCAAGGAAACCGGCGACCGGCATCCCAAGGTGCGCCGGGGCGCGATGTTGGGGGCAGGCGCCAAGCTGCTGGGCAATATAGAAATCGGTGAATATTCCCGCGTCGGCGCGGGGAGCGTCGTATTGGAGAATGTGCCGCGCTGCGTTACGGTCGCGGGCGTGCCGGCGAAGATCGTCGGCAGCGCTGGTTGCGAGCAGCCGGCGCGCGAAATGGATCAGATGTTCACCGACGCCGGCGGTATCTGAGAGCCGGCGTCCGCGGCGGCAACTCGCCGCCGCTCTTCGGTGAACTTTGAGAGCGCGTGTGCGTTGACCTTTCAGGTCAACGGAGGCGCCAGATTACCCGCACTGGTTCGCGGCAGCGTCGCGGACCGCTAGCCTGCCATGCCACATGGCGCGCGATGCGGAAATGCGACGGCTATTGGTTTGAACGGTAAGAGGACGGTCCGGTGACACGCCATGATTTCGCAGCAGCCAATGAGACAAAACTGAACTTCGACGACATCTATACGAGAGACGATCCGCGCGACTATTTCCGCGTGCTGGGCGGACTCGACTATGTGATCCCGGACGTCGCCCGCCCGATCTTCCGCCAGATCATCGAAGCCCGACGCGCCGAGCTCGGCCGACCCGTGACGGTGCTCGACATCGGATGCTCATACGGCATCAACGCGGCCCTCCTGTGCTATCCGATCTCGTTCGAAACGCTCTACGACCGCTATCTCACGCCCGGCATGCAGGCGCTGCCCGCCTCGGAGATCGTCGAGCTCGACCGGCATTTCTTCGCCTCCTGGCCGAAGCGCGAGAATGTTCGCGTCATCGGCATGGATATCTCCGCGCCGGCCATCGAGTACGCGGTCGGTTGCGGCCTGCTCGATTTCGGCATCGTCGGCGACTTCGAGAACGGCGAGCCGACGCCCGAACAATGCGCGGCGCTGAAGAGCGTCGATGTCATCATCTCGACCGGCTGCGTCGGTTACGTGACCGAGCGTACCTTCGAGAAGCTGTCGGTATGCACCGAAGGCGTCATGCCGTGGGTCGCCTCGTTCGTGCTCAGGATGTTCCCATACGACGGCATCGAAACGACCCTGGCCAAGCAGGGCCTCGTCACCGAGAAGTTCGAGGGCACCACGTTCGTGCAGCGCCGCTTCGGCGACCGCGACGAGCAGCGCGGCGTCATGGAGAAGCTGAGGGCGAAGGGGATCAGCCCGAGCGGCAAGGAGGCGGACGGCCACTACCATACGGAGCTGTTCGTCTCACGGCCGAGGCACGCGGCAGACCAATGCCCGCTGCAATCGATGATCTCGGTCGCTGCCGGCGCCAACCGCCGCTACCGGACCCGGGTGGCGCGCGCCGACCACCATCGCCGGATAAGTTCCAGGGCAGGCTGAAGCCGGCCTCAATACGAGCGCGCCATGCCGAGGTCGTGCTGGGCGATGAAGTTCAGGATCATCTCCTCCGAGACCGGCGCGAAGCGGAACAGGCGGCAATCCCGCCACAGCCGCTCGATATGCGTCTCCTTGGCATAGCCCATGCCCCCCATGGTCTGCATGGCGCGCTCGGTGGCGTCGGCGCAGGCCTGCGCCGCGATCAGCTTCGCGACGTTCGCCTCGCTGCCATAGCCTGAGCCCTGATCGCAGAGGCTCGCGGCCTTGTGGTTCATCACGCGGGCGCATTGCGCTTCCGCATAGGCCTGCGCCAGCGGGAACTGCAGCCCCTGATAGGACGAGATCGGCTTGTCGCCGAACACGCGGCGCTCGTTGGCATAGTCGACCGCGAGCCTGAGCGCGAGCTCGACCGTGCCGACCAGCCCGGCCGTGGTCACGATGCGCTCGGTATTCAGAACGTCGAGGAGCTGCCGCCAGCCGCCATCCAGCTCGCCGACCAGCTCGTCCGCCTGCACCCGCACATTGTCGAAATAGACGTTGCTCGCGGGCACGCAGCGCGTGCCGAGCTTGGCGATCGGCTGATGGCTCAGGCCGTCGCGCGCCACGTCGATCAGGAACAGCGAGATGCCGTCGGTCTTGCGCTGCACCGCCTCGCGCTTCTTGGTGCGCGCGACCACCAGCATCTTCTGCGCGCCCGCCACCGCGGAAATCCAGATCTTGCGGCCGTTGAGGCGCCAGCCATTGCCCTCGGCCGCCGCGAAGGTCTGCACCTCGAGGCTGTTGGTGCCCGCGTCGGGCTCGGTCAGCGCCATGCAGAAGCGGACGGTGCCGTCGCATAACCCCGGCAGCAGCTCGCGCCGCATCGCGTCGGTGCCGAACCTCGCGATCGCGACGCCGCCGAAGATCGGGTTCAGCATGAAGAGCTGGGCGACCGTCGAGCCCGCGCCGGAGGCTGCGAGCGCCTCGATGACCAGCGCCATGTCGAGCATGCCGAGCCCGGCGCCGCCATGCGCCTCGGGCAGCGCGACGCCGCACAACCCGGCCGTGCAGATCGCCTGCCACATCTCGCTCGGATAGGCGCCGCGCTCGTCGAGCTCGCGCCAGTAGTCGAGGCCGAAATCGGCGCCGACCCGGCGCGCGGTCTCGACCATCATGGCCTGTTCTTCGCTCAGCCGGAAATCCATGGCGGCGGCTCACGCGCCTTTGAAGCGCGCCGGGCGCTTCTCGAGGAAGGCCGTGCATCCCTCATGCGCATCGTCGCTGTCGAACACCAGGCCGATGACAGCCTGTTCGTAAGCAAGCGCCGAGGGCAGCGGCATCTCGAGGCCGTCCCTGACCGCGCGCTTCAGCAGCTTGAGCACGAGCGGCGACTTCTCGGCGATGCGCCCGGCGAGCGTCATGGCCTCCTCCATCAGGCGCGCCTGCGGCACCACGCGGTTGGCGAGGCCGAGCGCGACCGCCTCCTCGGCCGAAAGCCGGTCGCCGGTGAACATCAGCTCCTTGGCGCGGCACAGCGGGATCTGGCGCACCAGGCGCTGACTGCCGCCGGCGCCCGGGAAGAGGCCGAGCGTGATCTCCGGCAGCCCGACCTTCGCGTTGTCGGCGACGAGGCGGATGTCGAGCGAGAGCATCAGCTCGGCACCACCGCCCAGCGCCCAGCCATTGACCGCCGCGATGGTCGGCTTGTCGCACAACTCGAAGCGGCGGAACACGCGATGCACGATCTCGGCGAACTCCTGATAGTGCGCGAGGCCGCGGCGGGCATTGAGGTCGGCGATGTCACCGCCGGCGACGAAGGCACGCTCGCCCGCGCCTGTGATCACAATCACCCGGACCGCCGGATCCGCCTCCAGCCGGCTTAAGCCGGCTTCGAGCTTGAGCAGCGTCGGCACGTCGAGCGCATTCAGCGTCTTCGGCCGGTTGACCGTGAGAACGCCGATGGCGTCCCTGGTTTCGCACAGGATGGCGGCTTCGCTCATGGTGCTTCCTCCCCGCTCCTCTCCGAATAGCGCGAGCCATAGCACGGCGCCATGGGGCGCCGCCACTAGCTCGATATGATCGGTGAATCGCTATTCAGGTCAGTGAGAGGAGATACCGAGGATGGTGACCGTCGCGGTGGCGGCATCATTGCCGATCCAGCCGCCGCCGTTCTCGGCGAGCGCGAGGCGCGCGTTCTCGCGCTGCCGCGGCCCGGCCCGGCCGCGTAGCTGATCGCACAGCTCGACGAGCTGCGCCGCCCCGGTCGCGCCGACCGGGTGGCCCTTGCTCAGCAGGCCGCCGCTCGGGTTGATCGGCATGTCGCCGCCGAGCGACGTCCGGCCCGAGCGCAGCAGCGTCATCGCCTCGCCCGGCCGGCAGAAGCCGAGCTGCTCCGAGAGAATCAGCTCGGCGGGCGCGGCGGCGTCGTGAATCTCGGCGACGTCGATGTCCTCCGGCCCGACGCCGGCCCGCTCATAGGCGGCCTGCGCCGCGGCCGTGGCGCAGGCCGGCGCATCGGGCTCGTCGCCCCGGCCCGAGCGGATCATGCTGGCCAGCACCTCGACCGGCTGGATGGCCTTGCGCGCCGCCCGCTCCTCGCTCATCAGCACGAGCGCGGCCGCGCCGTCGCCGATCGGCGAGCACATCATGAGCGTCAGCGGCGGCGCGATCATGCGGCTCTGCAGCACCTCGTCCTCGCTCACCGCCTCGCGGAACTGCGCGATCGGGTTGAGCGCGCCGGCCCGGCGCTGCTTGACCGAGACGGCGGCGAAGTCGCGCGCCGTCGCGCCGGTCCGCTGCATGAAGCGCTTGGCGAGATCGGAGTAGAGGTCCATGAAGACCGAGCCGGTGCCGGGCCCATCCGGCGAGATGCGCGTCTTCAACATTTCGAGCTCGGCCTGGTCAGCCGCCGCCTCGAGCGCCTTCATGGGCACGCTCTTGTCCTCGTTCGACATCTTCTCGGCGCCGATCGCGACCGCGACATCGCAATGGCCCGAGGCGACCGACAGCCAGGCGAGATGGAACGCCGTCGAGGACGAGGCGCAGGCGTTCTCGACGTTGACGATCGGCTTGCCGAGCAGCCCGGTGTGCCGCGTCGCCACCTGGCCCCGGATGCATTCCTGGCCGTTCAGGAGCCCGCCGGCCGCGTTGCCGAAGAACACCATGTCGACCTCGTCGACGCGCATATCGTCGGCGTCGGCGAGCGCACGGGCAAGCGCCTTTTCGGTCAGCGAACGGAGCGATTCGTCCTTGAACTTGCCGAACTCGGTGATGCCGGTTCCGGCCACGACGGCCTTGCGCATCCCTCACTCCCTGGATTGCCGACAGCGCGCCGGCTCGCACGCGGACGACGCCGCCAGATCGTTGCCCCGTATATAGGCGGCGGGGCGTTCCCGAACAATCTTGACAGGTCGCGGCAGGATCAACCCGAGGCCGGGCCATCGCGGCGCGGGAAGCCGCGGCCGGTCGAATCGAACAGGAGGAAAACATCCGGCGGCAGGGCATCCCAGCCCGCCTGCCGGAGGCGGCTCGGCACCACGCCGAGGCTCACCCGCTCGCCGATCTCGGCATCGCCCGGCTCGACCGGCAGCAGCAGCACGCGCCCTTCCGAGGTCCGAATCCGAAGCCCGGCCGGCTCGATCCCCGCGATGCCCGCATCGCGCAGCACCAGCGGCGGCACGATCACCCGCTGCGCCACCTCCAGGCTGACCGGCGCGGCGCGCACCGTCGCGGCGGCGCCCTCCTGGAGAACGCTGCCGGCCGACATCACGACGAGCCGGTCGGCGAGCCGTGCAGCCTCCTCGCCGTCACCGCTCGGCATCAGGATCGTGGCGTTGAAACGCTCGCGCAGGAAAGCGATCACGCCCCGCGCGGCGCCGCGATAGTCGTCATCGAGGCTCGAGAGCGGCCGGTCGAACAGATAGGCCACCGGCTCGCGTACGACGGCTCGGGCGAGGCCCGCGCGCCGCTTGAGCCCCTCGGGGACCTCCCGCGGCCTTTCATTGAGCACATGAGTAAAGCCGAGAAGCTCGGCCACCTCGCCGACCCGCCGCGCGATCGCCTCATGGCCGAGCTTCGCGACGCGCAGCGGATAGGCCACGTTCTCGAACACCGTCATGTGAGGGAACAAAGCGTGCGTCTCGAACACGAGTGCGACGTTCCGGCGGCCGGCCCTGAGCTTGGTGACGTCCTTGCCGTCGATCTCGACCGTGCCGCCGGCCGCACGCTCGATGCCGGCGACCGCCTTGATCGCCGTGGTCGCGCCGGACTCGTTGTCGCCTGCGAGGACCGTGATCGCGCCCTTCGGCGCCGTGAAACCGACCTGCTCCAGCACGACCCGCCCGCCGATGCGGACGGTGAGGTCGCGTACGGCGATGGCGGGCGTACCCGCGGCCACGCTAGCCCCGGCGGCGGCCGGGATAGCGGGCGTCCGGCATGTGCTCGGTCTGGTCGGCGTCCGGCGGCCCCTTGAGCTCGACGACATTGCCGTCGGGATCAGTCAGGTACATGGAGGGGCCGTGGCCCAGCGCGCCGTAGCGGCGCGCCACCTCGCCCGGCTTGACGCCCCGCCGCTTCAGATGCGCGGCGATGCGCTTCTCGTCGAACGCGTCGAGCTGGATGCAGAAATGGTCGAGGTTGCGCCGCTTGCGGCCGGCAGCGGCACCGCCCTGCTTGCCGGCCGGACCGTTGACGTCGACGAGATCGATCAGCGAGCTGCCGGCGCGGAGCTGGGTCAGGCCGAGGCTCGGCAGCGTGCGCTCGACCCGGCAGCCCAGCACGCTGCGATACCAGGCGATCGAACGCTCGACATCGGCGACCCGCAGCACCAGATGGTCGAGACCCTGCACGTTGATCGCGGACATTTACGGCTCCTTCAGCGGGCGGCGCGGCGCGCCTTGACCGTATCGAACCAGCGGCCGCCGACGCGCATGGCGAAGTCGTAGGCGGCCTGGCCGTGCCGGGCAAGGTCGTCCTCGATGCGGCCGGGCACGTGGGGGTGCTCGCTCTCGACCCAACGATGCGCGCTCTTGAGCCAGTCGCGGAGCTGGTCGGGCGTTGCCTCGAAATGCGGCTGGAAGGCATAAGTCGTCTCGCCCATGCGGAAGCTCTGGACGGGTGCGTAGTCGGCGCCGCTCATCAGCAGCGTGGCGCCTTCCGGCAGATCGAAGGTGTCGTAGTGGAACTCGATGAGGTGGATCGGGTCCGGCACGCCGTCGCCGAGCAGCGCGTCCCGGTCGGCCTCCGGCCCCAGGCGAAGCTGGTAGAAGCCGATCTCGGAGCGCTCGGCCTTGTAGACCCTGGCACCGAACGCCCGCGCCACGAGCTGCGAGCCCAGGCAGATCCCGAGCACCGGCTTGGCCTCGGCGTGGAACGCCCGGATCAGCGCCGCGGTCGGCTTCAGGGACGGATACTTGTCGTCTTCCATGGCGTTGGGCGCGCCGCCGAAGACGATCAGCCCGTCATAGCCGTTAGGCGTCTCGGGAATCGGGTCGCCCCGTTCCAATGGGAACACCTCCGACCACTCGACGCCGCGCGGCGCCGCGGCCTCCAGCAAATGGCCGGCGCCCGAATTGGAGTGATGCTGAACGATCAGAATGCGCATACCCGGACCCTATCCTAGCAACTGACGCCCCGTTCATTTAGGTGATCGCGCCCGCGCCGTCGAGCGCCAAGCACGCTTGGTTTCTCGGCGACAACCGACTACCCTGCGCTGCCACCGGGCGGTCGGGCAGGATCGCATCGCAAAAACCTAAGAATGACAGGTCGTTGGAATGAGCGTTCGAATCGAGTGCGTGTTGGATTGCGAGAATCATCTGGGAGAGGGCCCGATCTGGGACGTGGAGGAGCAGCGCCTCTATTGGTTGGATTGCACCGGGCGGCGGGTCGGCAAGCCCACCATCTGGCGTATGGACCCGAAGACCGGCAAGGTCGAAAACTGGACGCTGGACAAGGACATCGGCTCGATGGCGCTGCGCAAGAACGGCGGCGCGCTGCTCGCGGTCGATGACGGCTTCTATATCTTCGATTTCGGCACCGGCAAGTACGAGCTGATCCAGCTCGTCGATGCCGATCAGCCGCGCACCCGTCTCAACGACGGCAAAGTCGACCGGCGCGGCCGCTTCCTGTGCGGCGGCATGGACGACAAGGAGGAGCTCAAGGCTTGCGGGCTGTGGCGGATCGACCCGGATTTCAAGGTCACCAAGCTCGACGACGGCATCATCTGCGCAAACGGCCCGTGCTGGAGCCCGGACAACCGGACCTTCTATTTCGCCGACACGTTCCAGGACGTCATGTGGGCCTATGATTACGACATCGAGACCGGCACGGTCTCGAACCGGCGAGATTTTGCCACGAGCAAGGAGGAACGCGGCCTCTATGACGGCTCGACCGTGGACGCCGAGGGCTATGTCTGGAACGCCATGGTGATCGGCGGCGAGCTGATCCGCTACGCGCCGGATGGCTCGGTCGACCGGCGCATCGGCACGCCGGTGCGCAACATCACGAGCGTCATGTTCGGCGGGCCCAACATGGACGAGCTCTATTTCACCTCGATGGCGCGGGTGAAGCACCCGGCGGTGCACGACCTGTTCACCAAGGAGGTCAAGCCGCAATTCCTGGCCGGCGGCCTGTTCAAGGTCACCGGCCTCGGCATTCGGGGCCTGCCCGAGCCCCGCTTCGCGGGCTGAGGCCCGCGAGCCAGGTTTCACGTACCGTGCCGCGCGCGGCACGCGGGAGAGGAGCGAGCGGCGCAGCACGGTGCGCCGCGTGATTGACGAGGGGAGACGATGTATCCAGCGGCAATAGAGAACTATGTGCGCCCGGCCTCGATCGACGAGGCGTTGAAGGCGGTGACCAAGTACGAGGCGGGCGAGGCGATGTTCATCGCCGGCGGCCAGAGCCTGATGCAAGCGGTGAAGTCGCGCCTGGTACGCCCGCGCTGCGTGGTCGACCTGCAGGCGGTGAAGGATCTCAGGGGCGTCAGCGCGGGGAGCGCGGGCGTGCGCATCGGCGCCATGACCCGCTACGCGGAGATCGCCGCCGAGAGCAGGCTGACGGGCGCCTACGAGGCGCTCGTCGACGCTGCGAGCCATGTCGGCGACCGGCAGGTGCGCAACCGCGGCACGATCGGCGGCAGCCTGTGCTGGAACTACGTGGCCGCGTGCATGCCGGCCGCCAATCTCGGCGTCGGCAGCTCGATGGAGCTGATCTCGGCCGCCGGCAGGAAGCGCACCGTCACGGCCGACGACTTCATCAGGGGTCCGCTCGAGACCGCGCGCGAGGATGACGAGGTGCTGGTCGCGATCACCCTCCCCGCCGTGTCTGCCAAGGCGGGCAGCGCCTACAAGAAATGGGGCCTGGTCACTGACGCGCTGCCCGTGGTCGGCGTCAGCGTCTATATCGAGCTCGACGGCGGCGGCGCCATTGCCAAGGCGCGCTTCGCGGTCGGCGGCCTCGCCAGCGGACCGAAGCGGGCGCGCGGCGCCGAGGCGGCGCTCGTCGGCAAGAAGGCCGGCGACGACAAGGGCATCGCCGAGGCGGTCGGCAAGGCGGCGGCCGAGATCGAGACCCAGAGCGACATCTGGGCCGACAGCGATTACCGCAAGAATTTGATTCGCTCACTGGGCGCCGAGGTCGTCGCCAGCGCGTTCGCGCGCGCCTCGGGCAAGTGACGCGCCACGCTCAAGGGATAGCCGAGACATGAAGAAGACGGTCAAGATCACCATCAACGGCGAGGCTTACGAGGAGAGCGTGCCGCTCCGCATGCTGCTCTCGGACTTCATCCGAGAGGTCGCGGGCCTCACCGGCACACATATCGGATGCACCTACGAGGGCGTGTGCGGCGCCTGCACCGTGCAGCTCGACGGCGAGGCCGTGAAGTCCTGCCTGATGCTGGCGGCGCAGGCCGACGGCCATCAGGTGACCACCATCGAGGGGCTTGCCAAGAACGGCAAGCTGACCCCGTTGCAGCAGGCCTTCAACGACCATCACGCGCTGCAGTGCGGCTACTGTACGCCCGGCATCCTGATGAACATGGACGAGTTCCTGAAGAAGCACCCGAACCCGAGCGACGAGGAGATCCGCCGCGGGCTGGTCGGCAATCTGTGCCGCTGTACCGGCTACGCGCATATCGTCGACGCGGTGCGCGATGCCGCCAAACGCGCCGGCTGAACCGCCACGCACTCATCACTCGGAACGGATCAAGGAAGGCAGGTCAGCAATGAGCACGAAACCGGGCTCGAACTGGGTCGGCGCGAAGTTCAACCGCAAGGAAGACCACCGGCTGATCACCGGCAAGGGCAAGTATCTGGCCGACATCGTGGTGCCAGGCATGCTCCACATCGTCTTCGTGCGCAGCGAGCAGGCGCACGCGAAGATCGTGAAGATCGACGTCAGCGAGGCGAAGAAGCTGCCGGGCGTCGTCGCGGTGGTCACCGGCGAGGACATCAAGGACAAGATCAAGCCGATGCCGCAGCCCGTGGTGCAGCCGGCGCTGCCCGCGAACTATCCGAGGCATTGGCCGCTCGCGGTCGGCAAGGTCAAGTTCCACGGCGAGCCGGTCGCGGCCGTCGTGGCGCGCGACAAGTACACGGCTGAGGATGCGGCCGAGCTCGTGCAGGTGGAGTACGACCCCCTGCCCTATATCGGCGATCCCGAGAAGGCGCTGGCCGACACCTCGCTCCGCGTCCATGACGAGTGGCCGGACAACATCATCTTCCAGATGACCTTCACCGGCGGGCCGGACGACGCCTCGCGCGCCAAGAACGACGAGGAGGTCGAGCGCATCATGAAGTCGGCCGACGTCGCGGTGCGCCAGCGCTTCAAGACGCACCGCTGCGGCGTGACGCCGATGGAGACGCGCGGCGCGCTCATGCTGTGGGACGATTCCGACGGCCTGACCGCCTACATCACCACGCAGCGGCCGCATATCGACCGCCTCGCGCTCTCGGACATTCTCGACATCCCGGGCGAGAAGCTCCGCGTGATCGCGCCGCGCGACCAGGGCGGCGGCTTCGGCGTCAAGGCGCCGTTCTACCGCGAGCCGATGCTGGTGGCATATCTCGCGCGTGAGCTGAAACGGCCGGTCCGCTGGATCGAATCGCGCCAGGAGCACCTGATGGCGGTGAGCCAGGAGCGCGACCAGATCCACGACATCGAGATCGCTGCCACCAAGGACGGCAAGCTGCTCGCGCTCAGGAACCGCGGCGTCGGCGATTGCGGCGACGGCTGCGAGGGCGTCTATTGGGGCTTCCTGATGCCCTTCCTCGGCGCCGTCGAGATGCCGAACGCCTATGACTGGCCGATCGGCGACGTGAAGATCAAGGTCGCGGTCACCAACAAGTCGGCGCTCTCGCCGGCGCGCGCCTTCGGCGAGTTCCCGACCCGCTTCGCCATGGAGCGCGCGATCGACCTGGTGGCCAAGAAGTGCGGCATGGAGCCCTCCGACTTCCGCCGCAAGAACCTGGTCACCCATCTGCCGCACACCTCGATCACCGGCGAATATTTCGATTCCGGCGACTTCCACAAGGTGTGGGACAACCTGATGGCCCAGGTCGATCTCAAGGGCTTCCGCAAGGAGCAGGAGGCGGCGCGCAAGCAGGGCCGCTATCTCGGCATCGGCTTCGGGCTCGGCGTCGAGCTCTCGGGCGTCGCCTCGGAGCTCCTGGTGCCGATGGAAAGCCAACCCGGCTATGGTGCCGCGACCGTGCGCATCGACCCGCGCGCCAAGGTCATCGTGTTCGAGGGCGACGCGCCGCAAGGCCAGGGCCACGAGACCACGGTCGCCCAGGCGGTCGCCCAATCCTTCGGCATCCACCCGAACGACATCGTGGTGACCACCGGCGATACCGGCACCACGCCGTTCGGCTCGGGCACGATCGGCGCGCGCGCCGGCTCCTATTTCGTCAGCGCCGCCGTGATGGCCTGCACCGAGCTGAAGCAGAAGATCGGGCGCTTCATGATCCATGACCTCGCGATCGAGAACGCGACGCCCGACGATTTCGAGTTCGCCGACGGCGAGATCGTCTACAAAAAGAACTCGAACATCAGGAAGACCTTCCGCGAGATGGTCGAGCGCATCATCATGGCGCCGATCAACATGCCGGCGGGCGAATCGGGCGGCCTCGAGCACACCGCGTTCTTCGAGGCGGCCAAGCCGATGATCTGCTTCAACGCCGATTGCTGCAAGGTCGAGGTCGACATCAATACCGGCCAGTTCAAAATGCTGAGCTGGGTCACCTCGGAGGATGTCGGCCAGATCATCAACCCGCAGATCGTCGAGGGCCAGATGCAGGGCGCCATCGTGCAGGGCATCTCGAACGCGCTGTTCGAGCAGTTCGTCTATGACGAGAACGGCCAGCAGCTCACCGCGGACTTCGAGAACTACAAGCTCGCGACCGCGGCCGACGTGCCCGACATCAAGGTGACCCACGCGCCGACGCCCTGCCCGTACACGCCGCTCGGCAGCCGCGGCATCGGCGAGGGCCGGCCGAGCTCGGTGCCGGGCACGGTGACCAACGCGATCTGCGACGCGCTCGCCCCCTTCGGCATCGAGATCACCGAGCTGCCGCTCCGCCCGAACACGCTCTGGCGCCTGATCCAGGAGGCCAGGAAGAAGGCGGCGGATTGACGACGCGGCCTGGCGCTACCTACCTAGCCGACGACACGCGAGGGGCCATCCGGCCCCTCGCTCTTTTTTTCGTCTTCTTCGTCATTGCCGGGCTCGACCCGGGCATCCAGTCTTTCCGCCAGACTGGATTGCCGGGTCAAGCCCGGCAATGACGGGGGGAGAGAACGCGTGCGACAACCAGGCGGCGCTGTGTCCTCACGCCGCCGGGTTGCGCGTGTCCCACAGGTGCCGCGTGTACCATTTCTCGTAGGCGCGGCCCCGCGGCCAGCTCACCAGCTCGAACTGCGCGCCCCAGGGCGACAGGAAGTAGCACCAGTACTCGCCCTCCTCGGCATTGCCGGCGTTCAGCGTCGGGCCGCCCAGGATCGTCACGCCGTGCTTCTTCAGGTGCTTCACCGCCTTGTCCATGTCGTCGACATAGATCGCGAAGTGGTGGCCGCCATCGTCGCTGTTCTTCGGCAGCTTGCGGCGCTTGCCCGGCGCTTCGTATTCGAACAGCTCGATGTTCGGCCCGGCGCCGCAGCGGATCATGCGCATGTTGGTGATCTCGGCGCGCGGGTGCACGTTGAGATGCTGCTTCATCCAGTTGCCGGTCGGCCGCTTGAAGGTGCCGAGGTTGTAGAACTCCTCGAAGCCGAGCACGTCGACGAAGAACGCGACTGCTTCGTCCACGTCGGGCACGGTCAGGCCGATATGATCGACGCCGCGCATGCCGGGCATGGCCTTCTTCTTGCGCGGCGTCATCGGTTTCCTGGGCGCCGTGGTTGCCTTGCTGCTGCTTGCCATCGTGTCCCTCCACTGCCTCTGTTGCGAGCGCCTCGTTTCGCATGGGCGGGCGCCGATGGTTGAGGTTAGGGCAACCGTGCCGCGGCTTGAAGCGCATACCGAAGGCACACTAGAGTGGCCGCCGCCGGACAGAGGGAGGAGATCATGAAGGTCAAAGCCGCCGTCGCGCACAAGGCGGGCGCGCCGCTCAGCATCGAGACGGTCGATCTCGAAGGCCCGAAGGAGGGCGAGGTGCTGGTCGAAATCCGCGCGACCGGCGTCTGCCACACGGATGCCTTCACGCTGTCGGGCGACGACCCGGAGGGCCTCTTCCCTGCCATCCTCGGCCATGAGGGCGCGGGCGTGGTGGCCGAGTGCGGGCCGGGCGTGAAGAGCCTCAAGAAGGGCGACCACGTGATCCCGCTCTACGTGCCCGAGTGCCGCGAATGCGAGTACTGCACGAGCGGCAAGACCAATCTCTGCCAGGCGATCCGCATCACGCAGGGCCAGGGCCTGATGCCCGACGGCAGCAGCCGCTTCACGCTCGGCAAGGAGCGCATCTTCCACTATATGGGCACCTCGACCTTCGCCAACTACACGGTGGTGCCCGAGATCGCGCTCGCCAAGGTGCGCGAGGACGCGCCGTTCGACAAGATCTGCTACATCGGCTGCGGCGTCACCACCGGCGTCGGCGCGGTGATCAACACGGCCAAGGTGAAGCCGGGCGCGAACGTCGTGGTGTTCGGGCTCGGCGGCATCGGCCTCAACGTGGTGCAGGGCGCGCGGCTCGCCGGCGCCGCCATGATCGTCGGCGTCGACCTCAACCCGAAGCGCGAGGCGCTCGCCCGGCGCTTCGGCATGACCCACTTCGTCAACCCGAAGGAGACCGGCGACAAGGAGCTGGTGCCCTACCTCGTCGACCTCACCAAGGGCGGCGCCGACTACTCGTTCGAGTGCATCGGCAACGTCAAGACCATGCGCCAGGCGCTCGAATGCTGCCACAAGGGCTGGGGCGAGAGCGTCATCATCGGCGTCGCCGGCGCGGGCCAGGAAATCTCGACGCGGCCCTTCCAGCTCGTCACCGGCCGGGTCTGGCGCGGCACCGCGTTCGGCGGCGCCAGGGGCCGCACCGACGTGCCGCGCATCGTCGATTGGTACATGAACAAGCAGATCGAGATCGACCCGATGATCACCCACACCATGCCGGTCGAGCGCATCAACGACGCCTTCGACCTGATGCACAAGGGCGAATCGATCCGAAGCGTGGTGACGTTTTAACGGCGTGCGGGTCTCTTATTCCGTCATTCCCGCGAAAGCGGGAATCCATCTTGCCCAGAGCACGGACCGCTGAACCATGGATTCCGGCTCGTAAGGCTTGCAGCCGAGAACCTGCGGTTCCCGAGCTCGCCTAACGGTCGGAATGACGACCGGATGTATGGCTCACACGCCTACTCGATGGCGTAGAGCGGCGGGCGGGGGTCGTCGGTGATGACGAAGATCGGGAAGGCGGCGCGCTTCGGCCCGTCCATGCCGGGCGAGCCGGACGGCATGCCGGGCAGCGCGATGCCGGGGATCGGCGGCCGCTCGGCGAGCAACCGCTCGATCGCCGCGACCGGCACGTTGCCCTCGATCACGTAGCCCTCGATCACGGTCGACTGGTTGGCGATCAACCGCCTCGGGATGGCGTACTTCGCCTTGATCGCGTCGAGTTCCGGCGTCGAGATCACCATGTTTACCTTGAAGCCGTGCGCCTCCAGGTACTTGCCGTACTCGATTCCGCACGGGCAGCCCGGGTCGGTGTAGATCGTCGCCTCGCGCGCCGGGGCCGCCTCGGCGGCGTGCGCGGCGAAGGGGGCGAGCACCAGGGCAAGGCATAGGGTCAAGGCGAAGAGAGCGGTGCGCATCGTCCGAAAGGATCCCCTGAAAGCGGCGGCGGCGCGGGCCGGCCGGCTTGATGGCCGAAGGCCGCCGCCCTATTGTCGCTCCGCAACCCACGCCCGCAAGGATTTCATGCCCTATCTCCTCGCGCTCCATGCCATCGCGGCCGTGATCTGGGTCGGTGGTATGGTGTTTGCCTATTGGGTGGCACGGCTCGCGGCCGGGCCGCTCGAGCCGCCGCAGCGCCTCGGCTTCTGGCGACGCGGCTTCGCCATCTTCTTCCCCATCGTCGGCGTCGCGATCGGCGTGCTGCTCGGCACCGGCTACGCCATGATCTTTGCCGGCATGGGCGGCTTCGCGGGCGCGCCGCTGCACGTCCACATCATGCAGGGCATCGGCTGGGTCATGGTGGCGCTGTTCCTCCTGCTGCTCGCTTTGCCCTACCGGCGCTTCCGCGGCGCGCTCGACGCCGGCGACCTGCCGGCCGGCGGCAAGGCGCTCGCCAATATCCGCCGCATCATCCACGTCAACATGTATCTCGGGCTCATCGTCGTCGGCATCGGCGCATCGGGCCGCTTCTGGTAAAGTGACTGCTCAAGGCTCGAACGAGGGACGATTTCCGATGGCTCAAGCAGGATTGAAACACGGCACCACGCCCGAGCGCCTGGCGTGCCTGCGCGCGCTCGAGAAGAAGGTGCTCTGGCTGGCGTCGTGGATGATCCACAACGCCAACCATGTGCGCCCCTCGCGCGACGGGCTCAAGGTGGGCGGCCACCAGTCGAGCTGCGCCTCGATCGCCACCGTGATGACCGCGCTCTATCTCGACGTGCTCAAACCGGAGGACCGCGTCGCGGTCAAGCCGCATGCGAGCCCGGTGTTCCACGCCATCCAATACCTGCTCGGCAATCAGACGCGCGAGAAGCTGGAGCGCTTCCGCGGCCTCGGCGGCGCACAGTCCTACCCGTCGCGCACCAAGGATTCGGATGACGTCGACTTCTCGACCGGCTCGGTCGGCCTCGGCGTCGGCGTCACGCTGTTCGCCTCGCTGGTGCAGGACTACCTGCGCTTCCACAAGCTGACGCCGGCCGAGCGGCCGAACGGGCGCATGGTCGCGCTGATCGGCGACGCCGAGCTCGACGAGGGCAACGTCTTCGAGGCCATGCTCGAAGGCTGGAAGCACGACGTGCGCAATCTCTGGTGGGTGATCGACTACAACCGCCAGAGCCTCGATCGCGTGGTCAACGACAGCCTGTTCCAGAAGATCAAGGACTTCTTCGACACGGTCGGCTGGCACGTCGTGATCCTCAAGCACGGCAAGCTGCAGCAGGAGGCGTTCCAGCGGCCCGGCGGCGAGGCGCTCCGCCAGTGGATCGACGACTGCTCGAATGAGCTCTATTCCGCGCTCACCTTCAAGGGCGGCGCGGCGTGGCGCGCCCGGCTGACCCAGGACCTCGGCCACATCAACGGCATGAGGGCGCTGCTCGACGATCATGACGACGACCGGCTCCAGGCGCTGATGACCAATCTCGCCGGCCACGACATGGAATCCGTGCTCGAGGCCTTCCGCGCGGTCGAGGACGACAAGCCGCACTGCTTCATCGTCTACACCATCAAGGGCTACGGCCTGCCCTTCGCCGGCCACAAGGACAATCACGCCGGCCTGATGAACGCGGCGCAGATGGCCGCCTTCAAGCAGCAGAACGGCATCGCCGACGGCGAGGAGTGGGAGCCGTTCGCCGGGCTCGACGTCGAGGCCGAGGCGCTGCGCGCCTTCCTCGCCGGCGTGCCGTTCAACCGCGACGGCGCGCGCCGGCTGCCGAGCGAGCCGGTCGAGCTGCCGGCCGCGCTGCCGTTCCGCGCCGCCAAGCGCGCCTCGACGCAGGAGGCCTTCGGCCGCATCCTCAACGAGCTCGGCCGCGAGGGCGGGCCGCTCGCCGAGCGCATCGTCACCACCTCGCCCGACGTGACGGTGTCCACCAATCTCGGCGGCTGGGTCAACCAGCGCGGCATCTACAACCGGGCCGACCGCGAGGACGTGTTCCACTCCGAGAAGGTCGTCTCGATGCAGAAATGGGCGATGAGCCGGCTCGGCCAGCACATGGAGCTCGGCATCGCGGAGAACAACCTGTTCCTCATGCTGGCGGCGCTCGGCCTCGCCGGGCCGCTGTTCGGCGCCAGGCTGCTGCCGGTCGGCACGGTCTACGACCCGTTCATCGCGCGCGGGCTCGATGCGCTCAACTATGCCTGCTACCAGGACGCGCGCTTCATGCTGGCCGGCACGCCGTCCGGCCTCACGCTCGCGCCCGAGGGCGGCGCGCACCAGTCCGTGGTCGAGCCGCTGGTCGGCCTCGGCCAGCCCGGCCTCGACTTCTTCGAGCCGGCTTACGGCGACGAGCTTGCCGCCATCATGCATTGGGGCTTCGGCCATATGCAGGCCGAGGACGGCGGCTCGCTTTATCTCAGGCTCTCCACACGCCCGGTCGAGCAGCCTGAGCGCGCGCTGACGTCCGAGACCGCGGCGGCCGTGATCGCCGGGGCCTACTGGCAGGTCGAGCCGTCGGGCGATGCGCCGCTCGCCATCGCCTATTCGGGCGCGGTCGCGCCCGAGGCGCTGGAGGCGCACCAGGCATTGGCCGAGGAGATTCCGGGCCTCGGCGTGCTCGCCGTGACCTCGGCCGACCGGCTCTATCATGGCTGGCTGGCGGCGTTGAAGGCGCGCGCGGCCGGCGATCCATCCGCCGTCTCGCATGCCGAGGCGCTTCTCGGCCGCCTCGCGCCCGGCGCCGCGCTGATCACGGTGATCGACGGTCATCCGAGCACGCTCTCCTGGCTCGGCGCGGTCGGGGGCCTGCGCCCCTACCCGCTCGGCGCCACGCGCTTCGGCGAATCCGGCGACATCCCCGAGCTCTACCACAAGCACGGGCTCGACGCCGACGCCATCCTCGACATGGCGGCGCTCGCCTGCGTGGACGCCGCCCGTCGGCGATGAGCCGGGACGACGGCCCGAACGACCGGAAACGCTACCGCCCCGACACCAGGCTCTCGGTGCTCGGGCGCGACCCGTTCGCGCATCACGGCATCGTCAACCCGCCGGTCTACCACGCCTCGACCGTACTGTTCCCGACGGTCAAGGCGCTCAAGGACCCGGGTGCCCGCGCGCCCGGCAAGGTCTATTACGGCCGCTACGGCACGCCGACCACCTTCGCGCTCGAAGAGGCCATCGCCGGGATCGAGGGCGGCCATCGTACGGTCGTGGTCGGCTCGGGCAAGGCGGCGGTCGTGTGCGCGCTGCTCGCCTTCCTCAAGACCGGCGACCACTTCCTGATGGTCGACAGCGCCTATCAGCCCTCGCGCCACTTCGCCGACAGCTACCTCGCACGCTTCGGCATCGAGATGACGTTCTATGATCCGTTGATCGAGCCTGCCGATCTCGTCCGGCTGATCCGCCCGAACACGCGCGTGCTGTTCCTCGAATCGCCGGGCTCGCTCACCTTCGAGGTGCAGGACGTGCCCGCGCTCGCCAAGGCCGGCAAGCAGGCCGGCCTCACGGTGATGATCGACAACACCTGGGCCTCGCCGCTCTATTTCGACCCGTTCGCTCACGGCTGCGATGTCTCGATCCAGGCCGGCACCAAATACGTGGTCGGCCATTCGGACGCCATGCTCGGCCTGATCACCGGCACCGAGGAGTCCTACCCGGCGATCCGCCGCGCCTTCGAGGAGCTCGGCTTCTCGGCCGGGCCGGACGACGTCTACCTCGCGCTGCGGGGCTTGCGCACCCTCTCGGTCCGGCTGCGTAGGCATCAAGAGGTCGCGACCGAGCTCGCCACCTGGCTGCGCGCGCGCCCCGAGGTCGAGCGCGTGCTCTATCCGGCGCTGCCCGGCGATCCCGGCCACGCGATCTGGAAGCGTGACTTCAAGGGCGCGAGCGGCCTGTTCGGCGTGGTGCTGAAGCCGGTGCCGGCGGATGCGGTCGCCGCCATGCTGGACGGCCTCGCGCTGTTCGGCATGGGCTATTCCTGGGGCGGCTATGAGAGCCTGATCATTCCGACCGAGCCGCACCTCCTGCGCGCCGACCCGTCGCGCCTCGACCCGCGCTATCCGATGCTGCGCATCCATGCCGGGCTCGAAGACCCGGCAGACCTGATCGCCGACCTCGACGCCGGTTTTGCCCGCCTGCGCGAGGCGGCCGGACAATAGGAGCCCCCGCATGAAAGCCGTCGGCCACCGCGCCAATCTGCCGATCACCGATACTGATGCGCTAATCGATTTCGACGCGCCGAAGCCCGTAGCCGACGCGCGCGACATCCTGGTCAAGGTCGCCGCCGTCTCGGTCAACCCGGTGGACTGGAAGGTGCGCACCCGCTTCCCGGTGCCGGAAGGCGAGACCCGCATCCTCGGCTGGGACGCCGCCGGCATGGTGGAAGCGGTCGGGGCGGAGGCGCGCCGCTTCAAGCCGGGCGATGCGGTCTACTATGCGGGCTCGATCGTCCGCCCCGGCTCGGACTCCGAATACCAGGCGGTCGACGAGCGCATCGTCGGGCACAAGCCGAAGAGCCTGTCGGTGGCCGAGGCCGCCGCGCTGCCGCTCACCTCGATCACCGCCTGGGAGCTTTTGTTCGACCGGCTCGGCGTGGCGCGCGACGGCGGCAAGGGCCGGTCCATCCTGATCGTCGGCGGCGCGGGCGGCGTCGGCTCGATCCTGATCCAGCTCGCCCGCCAGCTCACCGGGCTGGAGATCATCGCGACCGCCTCGCGCCCCGAGACGGCCGAATGGTGCCGCTCGCTCGGCGCCCATCACGTCATCGACCATGCCAAGCCGCTCGCCGACCAGCTCAAGGCGATCGGCAAGCCGCTGGTCGACTACGTCGCGGCGCTGACTGCGACCGACCGGCACTTCCCCGCGCTCGCCGAAGCCGTCAAGCCGCAGGGGCGCATTGCGGTGATCGACGATCCGCCCTCGCTCGACGTGAACCTCCTGAAGCGCAAGAGCGCCTCGCTCCACTGGGAGTTCATGTTCACCCGCCCGATGTTCGAGACGCCCGACATCGCAGAGCAGGCGAAGCTGCTCGACGAGGTGGCGACGCTGGTCGATGCCGGCCGCCTGCGCACCACCCTCGCCGAGCGCTACGGCACGATCAACGCCGCCAACCTCAAGCGCGCCCACGCCTTCATCGAGAGCGGCAAGGCCAGGGGCAAGGTGGTGCTGGAAGGGTTCTGAAAAGGATAGGCGTCGCCCCTGCCCGCTCTTTTCTCTTTTCGTCATTACCGGGCTTGACCCGGCAATCCAGGTTCCTAACCGCACAGCCTCACGCACGAAGCCTGGATGCCCGGGGCAAGCCCCGGCATGACGAAAAAAGGAAGATGCGGGCCGGTTCGGTTCAGCGCACGACCAGCTCGTTCAGCGGCACCTCGCGATAGTCCTGCGGGAACTCGCGAGCCCAGTAGCGGCCGAAGTCGCGGTCGACCTCCTCGCGCACGCGCACGCCGCCCTCCTCGGTCTCGAGCGTCGTGGTGCCGCGCAGATACTGGCTCCACGCGGCGTTCGCGTTCTCGCCGCCGCGGGTCGCGCCGGCATTGCCGCCGGCGATCGTGTCGTTGCTCGAGCGAAGCGTCTCCGCCGCCCGGCGCAGCCTTTCGGTGAGGAAGCCCGGGTTCGCGCTCCACGAGCTCCACATGGCGAGCGCCGCCGGCAAGATCTGCTCGAACACCTCGGGCGGCGCCGTGATCGCCGTGTAGTAGGACATCACCTGCGCGGCATCGGTCTGCATCAGCGCGTAGAGGCCGTAATTGTCCAGCACCTGCTGCGGCGTTGCCAGGCGGAAGCGGATCAGCGCCGCCTGGCCGTTCTGCCAGGGGACCGGCTCGGCACCCAGCACCTCGACCTGGGTCGGCAGGCCGCCGAGCCGCTGGCTCTGCGCCGCCACCTCGTAGAGCCCCTGCACCGGGTCGAGCGAGGAGACGTAGGGCATCTGCGGAAACATCTGGGCATAGGGCTCGGTGGTGAGCAGCGAGCGCCCGGCGAGCCCGAAATACGCGCCGCCCGGCCCGTCGATGTCGACCGCGCCGTCATAGGCGTTGCGGATGCGCCAGCCGGGCGCGAGGCCGATGGTGCCCGAGCCGTCGGGGATCCTGACCTGCTGCAGCGGCGGGGTCGGCGCCGGCCCTGCCCCGCCGCCCTGAGGCGCGTTCAGCGCGTCGTAGCTTTGGGCGAGACGATCGGCATAGTCGATGATCATGATGCCCTGGCCGCCCTCGCCTTGCGCCATCACGGTCAGCACGCCGCGCACCGGCACGCGCCCGAGGCCGGCCGAGAACGCGGCCTCGGCACGCCGGTCCGCGCCGTCGCGCATGGCGGCCTCGACCCTCGGCGGCGCGTCGAAATAGTCGGCGACGCCCGTGACGAAGGCCTGCATCAGCTTGGTCGCCGAGTTCGAGCCGCCGAACCAGGTCTGGAACACGCGGCCGGTGCCGGCGCGGCCGATCTCGGCCATGCCCTGCGGCGGCTCAGGCGGCCCGATGTCGGCCGGCACGAAGCCGCTCCCGGCGCTCCCCGCCTCGTGATCGGCCTGCGCGCCAGCGACGCCGAATGCGATGACGGCGGCAACCAGCGCCGCCGCGAACCTGCGTCTCATGGACTCCCCCGTTCGGCGTGACCGCCTTTGGCGCGAATACTGGACCCATGGCAGCGCCCACACAATGGGCGCCGGCCATGCGTGGCCATGCTCTGAAACGGGGGCGAGCGATCACCGTCATGCCGCTGTTACGGAAAAGTCGGATAAGCTCCGCGTCTGAACCGGGCGGGCGGCGGCGAGCCGATGAACCATCCCTACGAGTTCGATCTCCTGTGCATCGGCAGCGGCCCCGCCGGGCAGCGCGCCGCGGTGCAGGCCGCGAAGCTTCGCAAGCGGGTCGCCATCATCGAGCGCGAGATGGATGTTGGCGGGGTCTGCGTGCACACCGGCACCATCCCGTCCAAGACCTTCCGCGAGGCCGTGCTCTCGTTCGACAAGAACCGCAACGGCCTGAGCGACGGCTTCGGCGGCCACGGCCTGCAGGCGAGCGCCGAGCGCGCCACCGCCGAGAAGCTGCTCGCCCGGGTCGGCGCGATCATCCGGAGCGAGACGCGTATCCAGCGCGACCAGCTCTTCCGCAACGGCATCGACGTGATCCCAGGCAGCGCGAGCTTCGTCGGGGCGAACGCGGTCCTGGTGCACTCGATGAGTGGCCGCCGAGAGGTCACCGCCGACAAGCTGCTGATCGCGGTCGGCACCCGCGCGCAACCCGGCACCCGCCTGTCGGGCGACCTGTCCTGCGTGATGACCAGCGACGACATCCTCGCGCTCGGCGAGCTGCCGCGCAGCGCCGTCGTGATCGGTTGCGGCGTGATCGGCATCGAATACGCCTCGATGTTCGCCGCGCTCGGCGTCAAGGTGACGGTGATCGATGGCCGCGAGCGCCCGCTCGAGTTTCTCGATTTCGAGATCGTCGACGAGCTGATCCACCAATTGCGCAAGCGGATGGTGACGTTCCGCTTCGGCGAGACGGTGAGCCGCATCGAGGCGCGCGACGGCCCGCCGCGGCAGGCGGTCATCCATCTCGCATCGGGCAAGCGCATGATCGGCGACCTCGTGCTCGCCTGCACCGGGCGCGTCGGCGCCTCGGACACGTTGAAGCTGGAGAGCGCCGGGCTCGCCGCGGATGAGCGCGGCCGCATCAAGGTCGACGCCATGTTCCGCTCCGCGGTGCCGCACATCTTCGCAGCCGGTGACGTGATCGGCTATCCGAGCCTGGCCGCGACCTCCTCCGAGCAGGGGCGGCTCGCCGCCTGCCACGCCTTCGGCGCGCCGGCCGGGCCGATGCCGGCGCACTTCCCGGTCGGCATCTACGCGATTCCGGAGATCTCGATGGTCGGCGAGCCCGAGCACGCGCTGACCCGCCAGGGCGTGCCCTACGAGACCGGCATCGCGCGTTATCGGGAAATCGCCCGCGGCCAGATCCTCGGCGACGATTCAGGCATGCTCAAGCTGATCTTCCATGCCGAGACGCGCAAGCTGCTCGGCGTCCACGCCATCGGCACCGGCTCGACCGAGCTCGTCCATATCGGCCAGGCGGTGCTCGGCCTCGGCGGCGGCCTCGACTATTTCATGGAGACCGTCTTCAACTACCCGACGCTCGCCGAGTGCTACAAGGTCGCCGCGCTCGATGCCTACAACAAGCTCGCGCTGTGAGGCGGGCGCATCGCGACAGCCGCATTCGAACGGAGCCGGCACGCGCGGCCAACGGCGGGGGCGGGGGCGCGGACGCCTAGCGCTCGTCGCGGTATATCTTCCAATAGGCATCGGTTGCAGCGAAGAGCGTCTCGATATCGGTCTTGAGGCGCTGCTCCCCCACGCACAATCCCTTCACGCCGAGCTTGGCATTCATGCGGTGCGCCCATCTGGCGAACCGCGACATGCCGAGGCGCTCCTGCACCTCCGGCGGCACCGTCACGATCATGGCGCGCCCGGAGCGGCCGCCGCCCCAGATCGAAAGATGCTGGATCGCGCTCCAAGGCACGAACTCGGGCGCGATGCGGAGATCGCGCAGGCCCTTCGGCGACAGGGTCACGACCGGCTTGCCGCGGGCAAGGAACCGCCCCCACAGGAACACGGCGCCGAACCAGAAGGATGGAATCACGATCAGCACGAACACGGCAATCTGCGTGCTGTCCCAACCCGCCTTCACGAGCCCGATGGCCGAGATCACCATCAAAGCCACGCTGACCAGCACGTCGCGGACCGGATGGAAGCTCGACCTGTAGAACACGATCGAACGGTTGGTGGCGGTGGACATCTGGCTCGTCCTGCTCGCGGCGGCGCGCGATTATGCTCCGAGGCCGGCTGCCTGCGCCGTCTCACCCTTTCCGCCGCACCGGTGGAGATGAAACTGGGCACCGCTATGTTATTGCGGGGCCTTTATAATTTCGAAGTTTCGCCTTCGAGGGTTCATGTACGCTTTCGGCGTGGTGCAATTTCGGTCGTTGCCAGCACCACGTCCTCGAATTTCTCACTCCACGATTTTCCAATATGAATCCTTACGGATCACCTTGCCGTCTCGAAACGTATAGAAGTCACAGCCTTGGACTTCCGTTCTGATCCCGTCGCGGGTGGTGCCAGTGAGAATCCATTTCGAGATTCCGGTGTCGGAAGCCGAATCCACAAAATGCTCGTCCTTGCCGTAGTGGACATCAGGCAGGCCATCAAAGCGTGTTGCCAGTGCTTGTCGTACGTCCCGCTTACCCTCGAAACGAGCCCCCCACGGCTTGTTTCCCCGCGGCATCTCTAGGACACAGTCTTCAGCAAAGAACGCCATGACCCGATCAAGATCATGCATGTTGAAGGCCTCACACAACTCCTTCAGCGCCAAACGAATATCCATGCGCGTCGCTCCATCTGGTCGGACAATTGAATATGATGCTTTTGGCCACGGATCAGGTCGGAAATTGTGCCCCTGCCGGAACTGACGATGCTGGCTTGAAGCGCAGCGACCGGACAAGACTCCCGCCGTGCCGGCCGACCGACGATCAGGCCGCCTCATCCGGGGCACTCGAATAGCTCGACCGCCCTGCAGTTCGAATCCTCAATGGTGAAATGGCGCGCCCGGCAGGAGTCGAACCTGCGACCCACAGCTTAGAAGGCTGTTGCTCTATCCGGCTGAGCTACGGGCGCCCGAGGCCAACATGACGCGGCGTGCGTCCGCTGGTCATCGATCCGGTTTTACGATAGCGTCGCTTCAACCATGGAGCAAACGGGGAGAGCGGGGAAATGCGGGGATTGAGCGTCGGCGCCATTCTGGTCGCGGGCCTCGCGCTCGCCGCCTGCTCGCAGAGCGGCTACCGCAACCTGGACGAATTCGTCAGCAACCCGAGCTCGTGGAGCGTCGATGCGGTGACGGCCGACGCGGAAGCCGGCGACGCCGATTCGCAACGGCTGCTCGGCAGCATGTACCATTGGGGCGACGGCGTGCCGCAGGACGACGAGAAGGCGGCGTTCTGGTGGAGCAAGGCGGCCGCCAACGGCGATCAGACCGCGCAGAGCTATCTCGATGCGCCGCGCAACAACAAGGCGGAGCCCGGCGAGCTTCACGCCGGCGTCGCCCGCGAGTGGTTCACCGACTGAGGCTTGGCTCCCGGCCGCCGACGGCTCAGACGCGGCGGATAAAGTTCTCGGCGTAGGATTTCGGTCTGATTACCCGCTCCTGCGGCTCCTCCACCGTGTAGGCGTAGCCCTGCCGCTTGGCATAGGCGATCGCCTCCTCCTTGGTGTCGAAGCGGAGCAGGACTTGGCGGCGCGTCTCGCGCGAGCCGGTCCAGCCCATCAGGCTGTCGATGCTCAACGGCTGGTCGGAGACGAACTCGAGCACCCAATGATGGGTCTTGGCGCGCCCCGACTGCATCGCCGTCTTCGAAGGCTGGTAGATCCTGACTTCCATCGCACGCTGCCCCTAATCCTCGCCCGCCGACTACCCGGCCCCGCCGATCCGGGTGAATGGTCGGGGTGACTGGATTTGAACCAGCGACCCGCTGCTCCCAAAGCAGCTGCGCTACCAGGCTGCGCTACACCCCGGCCGGGCCCCCAATTATCGCGCGCCCGCCGCGAAGGCAATAGCCACGGCCGGCTCGAACAGGCGGCCGTCAATCCTCACAACGCCACTGAGGATAATCGTATAATATTTTGTCTTTCAATTCTATTTCCAGCTCATCGACACGCCCGCCGCGGAGCTCCAGCACGCCGGCCGCGCTCCCGCCGGAATCGATCATACTCTCGCTCATCGGTTCCGCTTCTTTCTCTATCTTGCTGATATGACCTGATGAATCGAAAAATACGAAATCCAGGGAAAGGGGCGTCTCCGCCATCCACATGCGGATCAGCCGCGGCTTCGGGACGAGGAAGATCATGCCCGCATCGGGGCCGAGCGTTTCGCGCCCCATCAGGCCGAGCGCGCGCTCGGCGCGGCTGCACGCGACCTCGGCCTGGATGGTGACCGTTCGATTCGCGGTCTCGATCGCGACCGGGATCACCTCGCGCGGCGTCTCGGCCGCCGGTGCCGATCGGCCGAGCAGTAGGGCGCCGGCGCCCCAGAGGACGCAGGCCGCCAGCGCCGACGACGAGAACCGCCATGCGAGACGCATGGCGCCATTGTCAGGCGGATCGAGACGAGACGGAAGCCCGATCGCCGCTGCGCCGGCCGTGCGGGTCGCGCCGGTCGGCTTCGAGGCACGCCGCGAGGAGGGGCTGCAGCTTCAGCGTGACGAACTCGGCCCTGCCCGCCTTGAGCGCGCAGTCGATCGAGTCGCGCAGATGGTCGCTCAGCCGGCGCCGCGGTGTCTCGAGCGGCCTCAGCCGGAGCCGGGTGCGCGCTTCCTGGCCCTCATGCCAGGGCGGCTGGGCCGTGGCTTGGCCGAGCCGGCGCAGGCGCATGAACACGCTCGGATTCGGCCTGTGCCGCCCCTTCTCCCAGCGTGAGACGCAACCCTGGCTGACGCCGATGCGCGCCGCGAATTCGCCCTGGGTCAAGCCCAGCCGCATACGCGCCTCGATGAGTTGGCGCGCGAAATCTCGATTCATCTTCTCTTCCCCCCAAGAAAAGCGGCGTGCGACCCGTTTTCCGCAGGGCCGCTGCGCCCGCGCTAATTGTGCCGGTTCGGGTTCGTGAAACCGTCGAGGCCGGGGCCGAGCACGAGCCCGACCGCGTACTGCTCGGCCGCGTGCTTGGCCTGGTTAAGGCTGCCGAAGCTCGAGACGATCTCGCCGTCGACGCCGAGCAGCCAGCGACCAAAGGGGTCGCTGACCGGTAGGTCGGCACCGTCGAGAAACAAGGTAAACAGATGGCCGTCGAACTCTGCGTCGAGGCGCGTACCGGAACGGGGCACGAATTGGAGCCTCATGGTCTACCCGCCTTGTGACCGATGAACATGTCTTAACGAATACGTATGCGAGGGTGAATAAATCGTAAACGCGGCCTTGAGAGCGGCCTTGATGCAGGGGGCATATCGGCGAATAATTCGTGACATCTCGGGGGGAGCCCAGGCGGGCTGAGAGGTCGGGAAACCGACGACCCCTTGAACCTGATCCGGGTCATGCCGGCGTAGGGAATCGAGAACGGGTGACAGCCAGGCAAGCCGCCCCCCTTGGCGGCCAACCCCCAGGGATCGAGATCGTCAACGCCCGGCTCAGCTATGCCGGGCGGGCGCTGTTCGCCGACCTCTCGGCCAGCCTGCGGCCGGGCGAGTGGACCTGCCTGCTCGGCCCGAGCGGCGTCGGCAAATCCACCCTGCTCCGGCTGATCGCCGGGCTGGAGCCGGCCGAATCGCCCGGCCAGATCCGCGCGACCGACGGGCAGCCCTTGCACGGACGGATCGCCTACATGGCGCAGCAGGATCTGCTGCTGCCCTGGCTCAGCGCGCTCGGCAACGTCCAGCTCGGCGCCACGCTGCGCGGCGCGCGGCGCGACCACGCCTCGGCGCGCGACCTGCTGGCGCGGGTCGGCCTCGGCGCGCGCGCGGCGGACCGGCCGGCGACGCTCTCAGGCGGCATGCGCCAGCGCGTGGCGATCGCGCGGACGCTCGCCGAGCAGCGCCCGGTCGTGCTGATGGACGAGCCGTTCTCGGCGCTCGACGCGGTCACCCGGCTGCGACTCCAAGACCTCGCCGTCGAGATGCTGCGCGGGCGCACCATCGTTTTGGTGACGCACGATCCGCTCGAGGCGATCCGCCTCGGCCAGCGCGTGCTGGTCATGGCGGGCCGGCCGGCACGGCTGATCGAGGCGGAACCGCCCGCGATCGAGATTCCCCGTCCGCCGGACCACCCCGCCGTGCTCGATGCCGAGGCGCGCCTGTTCCGTACCCTGCTCGCCAGCGACACCGGCGCGCTGGACTAGCCAACATGCGCCTGCTCCGCCTTCCGATCCTCCTCGTCGGCCTCGCCCTGGTCTGGGAGGCGGTCGCCGTGCTCGGCGAACTGCCGCCCTACATCCTGCCCGATCCGCTCCGTGTCGCGCGCGCGCTCGGCAGCCATTGGGAGCGCCTCGCCGGCCATGCCGGCGTCACGCTCCTCGAGACCGTGCTGGGGCTGCTGCTCGGCGCCTTGCTCGGCTGCCTGGGCGCCCTGACGCTCGCCTATTTCCGCCCGGCCCGGCTCTGGCTGCTGCCGGTGCTGGTCGCCTCGCAGGCCGTGCCGGTCTTCGCGCTCGCGCCGATCCTGGTGCTCTGGTTCGGCTACGGCATCGCCTCCAAGGTCGCGATGGCCGCGCTGATCATCTTCTTCCCGGTCACCGCCGCGTTCTATGACGGGCTCAGGCGCACCGATCCGGGCTGGCTCGACCTCGCGCGCACCATGGGCGCCAGAGGCTGGCGCGCGCTCTGGCATATCCGCGTGCCGGCCGCCATGCCGGCGCTCGCCTCGGGCCTGCGCGTCGCGGCCGCCGTCGCGCCGATCGGCGCGGTGGTCGGCGAATGGGTCGGTTCGAGCGCCGGGCTCGGCTACCTCATGCTGCAGGCCAACGGCCGCATGCAGATCGACCTGATGTTCGCCGCGCTCCTCGTGCTCGCCGTCATCGGCGTCGCGCTCTACTTCATCGTCGACCTCGGTCTCCGGCGCGGCTTGCCGTGGCTCACCGAGGTCGCGCAAGCCAGATCGGGAGATTGACAGGATGCCGCTTCGCGCCGCCCTCGCCTGCCTCGCCGTGCTCGCCGCCCTGGCCGTCTCGCCGTTCTCCGGCGCGCGCGCCGAGGAAGCCCCCACTCGCCTGAGCCTGGTGCTCGACTGGTTCGTCAACCCGGACCACGCGCCGATCCTGGTGGCGAAGACGCGCGGCTATTTCGACGAGGCCGGCCTCGACGTCGAGATCATCGCACCCGCCGATCCGAACGATCCGCCCAAGCTGGTCGCCGCCGGCCGGGCCGATCTCGCGATCACCTACCAGCCGCAGCTCCACGTCCAGGTCGCCGAGGGCCTGCCGCTGGTGCGCGTCGGCACGCTGGTCGCGACGCCGCTCAACACGCTGCTCACGCTGGCCGACGGCCCGATCCGGAGCATCGCCGACCTGAAGGGAAAGCGCGTCGGCTACTCGGTCGGCGGCTTCGAGGACGCGCTGCTCGGCACGATGCTGGAGCGCCACGGCCTGACGCTCGACGACGTGACACTGATCAACGTGAACTTCTCGCTGTCGCCGGCCCTGCTCTCGGGCCAGGTCGACGCGGTGATCGGCGCCTACAGAAACTTCGAGCTGAACCAGCTCGCCATCGAGAACCGCGTAGGCCGCGCCTTCTACGTCGAGGAGGAAGGCGTGCCGCCCTATGACGAGCTGATCTTCGTCGCCAGGCGGGACGGCTTCGACGCGGCGGCGGTGCGCCGCTTCCTCGACGCGGTCGAGCGCGGCACGCAATACCTCGTCAACCACCCGGACGAGGCGTGGGCCGAGGCATCGGAGGCCTACCCCGATCTCAACGACGAGCTCAACAAGCGGGCCTGGAAGGACACCGTGCCGCGCTTCGCGCTGCGGCCGGCTGCGCTCGACCGCGCGCGCTATGAGCGTTTCGCGCGCTTCCTCGCCGGGCGCGGGCTGATCGCGGAGGCGAAGCCGGCCGACGCCTATGCGGTCGAGGTGCCGTGAGCCTGCCCGTTCGCGCGTTGCACGAGGCGGAGCATCGCCACGCCCACGAGGGCGGAAACCACGGAGCCGGCCAGGACGCCGATGCGCACCTCCGCCGAGTGGCCGCCCTCGCCATAGGCCAGGCCGCCGATGAACAGGCTCATGGTGAAGCCGATGCCGGTGAGAATGCAGGTGCCGTATAGCTGGGGCCAGGTCGCCCCGTTCGGGATCCGGCACGCACCGAGCCGGATCAGCAGCCACGCGGCGCCGAACACGCCGAGCTGCTTGCCCGCGAAGAGCCCGACCGCGATGCCGAGCGGGACGCCGCCGGATAGCGTATCGCCGGTCATACCGGAAAAGCTCACCCCCGCGTTGAGCAGCGCAAAGACGGGCAGGATCAGGTAGGCGACCCAGGGGTGCAGCGCGTGCTCGAGCCGGCGCAGCGGCGAATCTTCGTCGCGGCCGCTCGGCGCGTTGAGCGGGATGCAGAAGCCGAGGACCACGCCGGCAAGCGTGGCGTGAACGCCCGATTGCAGCACCGCGAACCAGAGCACGAGGCCGACCAGGACGTAGGGCGTCAACCGCCTCACGCCCATCTGGTTGAGGCCGACCAGGAACGCGATGCAGATGCCCGCGACCAGCAGCGAAATCCACGAGAGGTGCGCGGTATAGAAGATCGCGATGATGACGATGGCGCCGAGGTCGTCGATGATGGCGAGCGCGGTGAGGAAGACCTTGAGCGACGCCGGCACGCGCCGCCCGAGCAGCGACATGACGCCCAGTGCAAAAGCGATGTCCGTCGCCGTCGGCACGGCCCAGCCACGCAGCGCGACCTCGTCGCGGACGTTGAACGCGACGAAGATCAGCGCCGGCACCACCATGCCGCCGAGCGCGGCGCCCGCAGGCAGCAGCGCCCGGTCGCGCGTCGAGAGCTCGCCGTCCTTGAGCTCGCGCTTGATCTCGAGGCCGACCAGCAGGAAGAAGATCGCCATCAGGCCGTCATTGACCCAATGGAGCAGCGTCTTCTCGATGCCGACGCCGCCCGCGGTCACGACGACCGGCAGATGGGTCACGGTATGGTAGAAGTCGGCGGCCGGCGTGTTGCTCAGCACCAGCGCGACCACCGCCATCGCCATCATCAGCAAGCCGCCGGACGCCTCGATCCTCAAGAACTCGCGGATCGCCCGGATCGGCGCCCCTGCGGCACCGCTGATCACGCCCGTCTCCTCCGGCATGCTCGGGAAAACGCCAGCAGGTGATGGAGGAATAGCCGTGCCGCGTCAACACTTACCGGCGGCGCCGTATTCTCCTTGCCGGCCCGCTCGCCGAGTTTCTAGACTGTCCCTGTTGGCCTTCAGGGGACGCGGCACCGCCTGCGCCCCGCGAGGCATGGTTGGTTACGGGAATGACGGGAGCTTTTCATGGCGACGGCCGAGCAGCGCGAGATGTACGAGCTATTCAAGACCGAACTTGAGCTGTGCGGCGTCAAGCCGGGCGTCAAGGTGGCGGTTCTCTCCGAAGGCGACCAGCTTCAGGACTATGCCGCGACCTTCCTGGCCGCCGGGCGCGAGCTGGGCGCGGACATGGAGAACGTCCACCTGCCGGCGGAGAACGCGGCGAGCGCCAGCGAACGCATCGCCAATGTCGGCCAGAACAGCCTGTCGAAACATCGCTATGCGATGGACACCTGCAAATCGGCTGACCTGGTGGTCGACCATATGCTCCTCCTGTTCTCCCGCGAGCAGATCGAGATGCAGGAGGCCGGCGCGCGCGTCATCCTGGTGGTCGAGCCGTTCGAAATCCTGAAACGGCTGTTCCCGACGGAAGACCAGCGGCGGCGGGTCGAGGCGGCGGAGGCGCGCTTCCGGCGCGCCGAGACCCTGCGTTTCGTGAACGACGCCGGCACCGACGTGAGCTTCGGCCTCGGCGGCAAGCCGATCCTGACCGAGTACGGCTACACCGATTCGCCGGGCCGCTGGGACCATTGGCCGGGCGGCTTCCTCGCGACGCTCGCCCGCGAGGGGCAGGTCAACGGCCGCGTGGTGATGCAGCCGGGCGACATCATCTATCCGCTCAAGACGTTCGTCGAACGCGGCATCGAGTTCGAGATTCGCGACGGCCGCGTCGTCGCGCTGAAGGGCGGCGCAGAAGCCGATGCGCTGAAAAAATTTGTCGAGACCTACAACGATCCGCGCGCCTACGCCATCTCGCACATCGGCTGGGGCCTCAACGAGAAGTGCGAATGGCGCGTCGATCATCCCGGCATCGGCATGGACGGCCGCGCGTACTACGGCAACGTGCTGTTCTCGCTCGGGCCCGACACCGAGTTCGGCGGCGACAACGACACGGCCTGCCATCTCGACCTACCCATGAAGGAATGCACGCTGTTCCTCGACGACGAGGTCATCGTCGAGCGCGGCAAGGTCGTGCCGGCGGAGATGCGCGCGCCAGGGCACTGACCCGATACGGCATGCGCGGCCTGACGCGGCGGCACATGCTCGCCGCCATGGCGGGCGCGGGCGCCGCGGCTTGGCTCACCGGCCGCGGCGAGGCCGCCGAGCCGACTGTCCCAGCATGGCAAAGCCCGCATCTTCGGGACCATCCCCTGGTCGGGCGCTTCTATGCGCCCGGGGATGCGTCCTTCCCGAACGAGGCAGCCGCGCTCGATCGCCTGGGTGCCGCAAAGTACGTCCTGCTCGGCGAGACTCACGACAACCCGGATCATCATAGGCTCCAGGCTCATGTCATCCGCGCGCTGGTCGAGCGCGGACGGCATCCGGCCGTCGCCTTCGAGATGATGGTTTCGACTCAACGGGGCGCGCTCGCACGTCATCTCGCCGAGGCTCCCAAGGACGCGGCCGGCCTCGGTCCGGCCATCGGCTGGGAACATTCCGGCTGGCCGCCCTGGCGGCTCTACCAGCCGATCGCCGAGGTCGCGCTCGAGGCCGAGCTCCCCATCGTCCCCGCCAGCTTCACGCCGGATGCCGTCCGGGCGCTGGGGCGCGGCGATCCTGCCTTGCAGCGCCTCGCCATCCGCCTCGGGCTGACCGAGCCGCTGCCCGGCGTCCTCCAAGCGTCGCTGGAACGCGAGATCTCGGCCGCGCATTGCGGCTATGTCGAAGGCGAGGTGGTTCGTGCGATGGCGCGCGTGCAAGTGGTGCGCGACGCCGGCATGGCGCGCCGGCTGTTCGATGCGGCGGAGACGAACGGCGCGGTGCTGATCGCGGGCACCGGCCACTGCCGCAACGACCGCGGCGTACCCTACCATCTGCGCCGCATCGACGGCGGCGCCGGCGTCGCCAGCCTCGCCTTCATCGAAGTATCGGAAGACGGGCCCGCGCCGGCCGACTACGCCGCGGCGTTCGACCCGCCCGGCCTGCCCTTCGATCTGGTCTGCTTCACGCCGCGCGTGGATAGCCGCGACGCCTGCCAGCGCTTTCGGGAGAAGCTCAAGGAGATGGGTGACAACGCTAGCGAGAACGCGAGCCGCTAGTCGGGCTCGACCGGCTTTCGTTCTGCCGCCTGCGGCGGCGTCCAGGGGCGCACCGGCTTGCCGCGCACCAGCCGGACGGCGGGCGGCGCGGCCGGCTCGTCGAGCGGCCGCATCGCGGCGCGCGAAATCTCGGTGCCGACGCCTTCCGCCCTGGCCTGCTCGAAAGCGGCGTCGTTGGCGAGCAGCCGGTTGAGCGCTTCGATGGGCTGGTGGCCGTATCTCTCCCAAATGATGAGCAGGAAGGAGCGCACCCTTTCGGAGGGGTCATGCACGATGACCTTGGGCGTGCCGTGCTCGAAGGCGCGGTAGAGGTTGGGCTCGATCGGGCCGAGCTCGCTCGCCACGAACACCGAGGGCATCAGCGCTTCGCCGTTGTTGGCGCCGGTATAGGCGGCGTGCGCGAGGTACATCAGCCGGTGCAGCTTGAGCGGCGAGAGCTGCACGCGCTCGAGCTTGGAGCGGCGGATGAACCAGTCGGCGACGTCGAAGCTCGTGGCAACGGCGGGTTTCATGCGATCCTTCAGCCAGGGCCGGCCGGGGCCCGGCGCGGCCCGCAAAACTTGCGAGACCAGGGTCAAAAAACGATTAAAATGCCGCAGTTTGGGGTGTGCCACCCGGAGCCCCGGCGCGACACCATCGAAGGGCCTGACATGAAAATCACCGGCGAACACCACATCCCGGCCGACCGCGAGACGGTCTGGAAGGCGCTCAACGACCCCGAGGTGCTCAAGGAGTGCCTGCCGGGCTGCGAATCGATCGAGAAGACTTCCGATACCGAGATGAAGGCCAAGATCACGACGCGCATCGGCCCGGTGAAGGCGAGCTTCACGGGCGCGGTCACGCTGTCGGACATCGACCCGCCCAACGGCTACACGATCACCGGCGAGGGCCAGGGCGGCGCAGCCGGCTTCGCCTCGGGCTCCGCCAAGGTGCATCTCGCCGACGACGGCCCCGGCGCCACGGTGCTGACCTACGAGGCCGACGCCAAGGTCGGCGGCAAGCTCGCCCAGATCGGCTCGCGGCTGATCGATTCCACGGTCAAGAAGCTCTCCAACGAGTTCTTCACGGCGTTCGCCGAGAAGGTCGGCGGCGCGGCGCAAGCCGGCGCGGCCGAGGCGGCCGCGCCGCCCCCGGAACAGCCGACGCTGGCCGAAGCCGCCCATGATGCCGCGATCAAGGCCACGGCGGAGGCCGGTGCCGGCGTGTCCAGCACCGCCTCGATGGCGGCATCCGCGACAGCGCGCGCTGCGGCCGGCGCATCCTCCCATCCCCCGAGCACGGCGAAACGCTCCAAGGGGCTGAACACCGCGCTCTGGGTCGGCGGCTTGGTGGTGATCGCCGTCATCCTCATCCTCGTCTTCGCGCTCTAGCCGAACGTGCGGCTGATCCGGATCGTGGGAGACGACGATGACGCACGGGCGGATGCCGCGACCGCACTGGTCGAGGCGCTCGGCCGCCGCGGCTTGGCCGTCAGCGTGGTCAGCCGGACCGGCACCGCCTTGGCGCTCGACCGGCCGGGGAAGGACAGCCACGCCCACCGCATGGCCGGCGCGCGGGACGTCGCCGTGATCTCGGCGGCGCGCGTCGCGGTCATTCACGAGGCGCCCCCCGGCGCGGCCGAACCGACGCTCGGAGACCTGCTCTCCCGCATGCAGCCCGCCGATATCGTGCTCGCGCTCGGCTTTGACGAAGCGCAAGGCGACGCCGTGCGGCTTGACGGAGGCTATGCCGAATTCGCCGGCGTGCGCTTCCCCCTGTCCGAGCCTGATAAGCTGGCCGAGCACCTGGCCCCAGCCCCTTGAATCCCCGCAACGGACCCCTCATGCCCAGCCTTCCGATCTCCGTGGACGAGACGCTCAAGACCCTCTCGGCCGGCGACTACATCGCCGACCGCTCATTGGCGACCGCCCTCTTCGTCTCGTTCAGGCTCAAGCGGCCGCTGTTCCTCGAGGGCGAGGCCGGCGTGGGCAAGACGGAGCTCGCCAAGGTGGTCGCCGCGCGCCTCGGCCGGCCGCTGATCCGGCTGCAATGTTATGAAGGCCTCGACGTCGCCTCGGCGGTCTACGAATGGAACTATGCGCGCCAGATGATGGAGATCAGGCTTGCTGAAGCCTTGCAGGACCGCGACCGCGACGCACTCGCAGAGGACATCTTCTCGGAGCGCTTCCTGATCTCCCGCCCGCTGCTGCAGGCGCTCAGCCCCACGCCCGAAGGCCCGCCGGTGCTGCTCATCGACGAGCTCGACCGCGCCGACGAGCCGTTCGAGGCCTACCTGCTCGAAATCCTGTCGGACTTCCAGGTCACCATCCCCGAAATCGGCACGATCAGGGCGGCCGAGCCGCCGATCGTCTTCATCACCTCGAACCGGACGCGCGAGGTGCATGACGCGCTGAAGCGCCGCTGCCTCTATCACTGGCTCGACTATCCGACGGCCGAGCGCGAGCTCGCCATCCTCAACGCGCGCGTGCCCAAGGCGCCCGTTCTCTTGAGCCGGCAGGTGGTCGGCGCCGTGCAGATGCTGCGCCGGCTAGAGCTGTTCAAGCCGCCCGGCGTCGCCGAGACCATCGACTGGGCGAGCGCGCTGGTCGCGCTCGGGCGCGAGCGCTTCGACAAGGCCGTGCTCGGCGAGACGCTTGGCGTCGTTCTCAAATATCATGACGATATCGAGAAGGTGCGCGCCGGCCATCTGGACGAGGTGTTCGGGGCCGCCGCCAGCTTCGGCGACGAGTGACCGCGTGCCGCACCCATTGCGGGGGATTTCGCCCGGCCCTACATGTTAGGAATATCGCTCCACGCGTGCATGGAGATCCGTCATGACGACCGACGTTCAAGACATCCTGGGCACCGCCGCGGCCTGGCGCGCCGAGGGCCGGCAGGTCGCGCTGGCGACCGTGGTGACGACCTGGGGCTCCTCGCCCAGGCCGGTCGGCAGCCAGCTCGTGGTCGACGACAAGGGCACCTTCCTCGGCTCGGTCTCGGGCGGCTGCATCGAGGGCGCGGTGATCCAGCAGGCCAAGGAGGTCATGCGCACCGGCAAGCCCGCCACACTCGAATTCGGCGTTTCGAACGAGCAGGCCTGGGAGGTCGGCTTGGCGTGCGGCGGCAAGGTGAAGGTCTTCGTCGAGCGCGTCGAGGCGTAGGGCGGCCATGCAGCGCGCCATCCTGGACAGGCTGCTGAGCGACCGCGCGGCGAAGCGCCCGGTCGCTCTCGTCACCGCGCTCGAAGGCGGCGCCCAGGCGCTCGTCTACTCGAACGGCGAAGTGGTCGGCGAGGCGTTCGGCAGCACGATCGAGCAGGCGGCGCGCGAGGCGCTGGCGCACGACCGCAGCGGCCCGATCGAGGGCGAAGGCGGCACAGCCTTCGTCCACGTCCACAACCCGCCGATGCGCCTCGTGGTGGTCGGCGCGGTCCACATCACTCAGGCACTCGCCGAGATCGCCGCGCTCGCCGGCTACGGCGTCACGGTGATCGATCCGCGGCGCGCCTTCGCGCAGACCGCGCGCTTCCCCGACATCACGGTTTCGACCGAATGGCCGGACGACGTGCTCAAGAAGCTCGTGCCGGACAGCCGCACCGCGATCGTGACGCTGACCCACGACCCCAAGATCGACGACCCCGCGCTCGAGGTCGCGCTCAAGAGCGAGGCGTTCTACATCGGCTCGCTCGGCAGCACGCGCACCCACGGCAAGCGCCTGCAGCGGCTCGCCGGCAAGGGCTTCACCGAGCGTGAGCTGGCACGCATCCACGGCCCGATCGGGCTCGACATCGGCGCGCTCTCGCCGGCCGAGATCGCGGTCTCGATCATGGCCGAGATCACGCAGGTGCGGCGCAAGACGCCCGAGGCGCGGGACGAGGCTGCATGAGGTTCGCGGAGATCCCGCTCGACGACGCAGAGGGACTGATCCTCGCCCACAGCATCCGCCTGCCCGGTCGCGCCTACAAGAAAGGCCATATCGTCACCGCGGGCGACATCGCGGTCCTCAAGGAAGCCGGGATCGGCACGGTGACCGGCGCGACGCTCGAAGCCGACGATGTCGGCGAGGACGAGGCCGCGCTCCGCCTCGCGCACGCGATCAAGGGTGGTGGCGTCTCGCTCGGCAAGGCGTTCACCGGCCGCTGCAATCTGTTCTCGGAAGAGCGCGGCTTGGTGATCGTGGACAAGGCCCGGCTCGACCGGATCAACCTGGTCGACGAGGCGATCACCGTCGGCACGCTGCACCCGTTCGACCTCGTCGAAGCCGAGCAGATGGTCGCGACGGTCAAGATCATCCCGTTCTCGACCTCGCGCGCGTTGCTCGACCGCTGCATCAAGATCGCCGAGGAGGGCGGCCCGATCCTGAGCATCGCCAGGCTGCGCGGTCGCCCGGTCGGCCTGGTGCAGACCCGGCTTCCCGGCCTGAAGGAGAAGGTCCTCGATTCGACGACCAAGGTGATCGGGGCGCGGCTCAACGCGCTCGGCTGCGAACTCAAGGCCGAGCGGCGCTGTGCGCACGAGACCGCCGAGGTCGCCGCTGCGGTGCGCGCCCTGCTCGGCGAGGGCTGCGAGATGGTGCTGATCGCCGGCGCCTCGGCGATCACCGACCGCAGCGATACGGTGCCGGCCGGCATCGTGGCGGCTGGCGGCGTGGTCGATCATTTCGGCATGCCGGTCGATCCCGGCAATCTCCTGCTGCTCGCGCATCACGGCGATACGCCGGTGCTCGGCCTGCCCGGCTGCGCCCGCTCGCCCAAGCTCAACGGCTTCGACTGGGTGTTGCAACGGCTGGTCGCGGACGTGCCGATGACGCGCCACGACATCATGACCATGGGCGCCGGCGGGCTCCTCATGGAAATCCCGAGCCGGCCGCTGCCGCGCGTCGAGGCCTCGCCAAAACCGGCCTCCCCGAAAGCGAGCACCACTACCCGGAGCGGGCCGAAGCGCATCGGCGCGATCGTGCTGGCCGCCGGCCAGTCGCGTCGCATGGGCGGCGCCAACAAGCTGCTGGTGCCGTTCGACGGCCGCCCGCTGGTCAGCCGCGTGGTCGATGCCCTGCTGCGCTCTAGGGCGCGGCCCGTCATCGTCGTCACCGGGCATCAGGCGGCGGCGGTGCGCGCCGCGCTCGCGGACCGCGAGGTCAGCTTCGTCCACAACGCCGACTATGCCGAAGGCATGAGCACCTCGGTGCGCGTCGGCCTCGAAGCCCTGCCGCGCGAAATCGAAGGCGCGCTGATCTGCCTCGGCGACATGCCGAACACCGATCCCGAGATCATCGACAGCCTGATCGGCGGCTTCAACCCGCTCGAAGGCCGCGCCATCGGCGTGCCCACCTTCAAGGGCAAGCGCGGCAACCCCGTGCTCTGGGCGGCGCGCTACTTTCCCGAGATCATGCGGCTGTCCGGCGATGTCGGCGCGCGCCACCTGATCGGCAGCCACGCCGAAGCCGTCTACGAGATCGAAAGCCCGGACCGCTCCGTCGTGCTCGACCTCGACACGCCGGAAGCGTTCGCCGCCCACGGCGTGGCCGTGCCGCCGTGAGGCAGGCTTCCCGGCCCACCGCGGGGCACAACGCGGCCGAGCAAGGCCCGCTCCTGCTCACGCCCGGCCCGCTCACCACCGCGCCCGAAACCCGCGCCGCCATGCTGCGCGACCACGGCTCGCGCGACGCCGCCTTCATCGCGCTCACCAGGCGGGTGCGCGACAGGCTGGCGGCGCTTGCCTTCGGCGAGGAGAGCCATGCCTGCGTGCCGATCCAGGGCAGCGGCACCTATGCGGTCGAGGCCGCGCTCGGCAGCTTCCTCGACCGGACGCGGCCGGCCCTCGTGCTGATCAACGGTGCCTACGGCAAGCGGATCGAGCGCATCTGCCGGCTGATCGGCCGCCCGGTCGTCATATACGAAACCGCGGAGGACACGCCGCCCGATCCCGCCGAAATCAGGCGCCGGCTGCGCGCCGAGCCGGGCCTCGCGGGTGTCGTGCTGGTGCATTGCGAGACGACGAGCGGCATTCTCAATCCGCTGGAGCCGATCGCCGAAGTGGCCGCCGAGGAAAACCGCGGCCTGATCGTCGATGCCATGAGCAGCTATGGCGCGATCCCGATCGATTTGCGCCGAACCCCGATCGACGCCCTGATCGCCTCCTCCAACAAGTGCCTGGAGGGCGTGCCGGGCATCGGCTTCGTGCTGGCGCGCCGCGACCGGCTCGCGGCAGCGGCCGGCAACTGCCACAGCCTGAGCCTCGACCTGCACGGGCAGTGGCAGGGCTTCGAGAACAACGGCCAATGGCGCTTCACGCCGCCGACGCACGTGCTCGCCGCGCTCGACGCCGCGCTCGATTCGCTCGACGCCGAGGGTGGCGTCGCCGGACGGTTCGCCCGCTACCTGGAGAACTGCCGCATCCTGGTCAACGGCCTCTCCGCGCTCGGCGCGCAAGCGCTGCTGCCCGAGACGCTACAGGCGCCGATCATCGTCACCTTCCGCATGCCGGCCGATCCGCGCTTCCGCTTCGAGTGCTTCTATGAGGAGCTCGGCCGGCGCGGCTTCCTGATCTATCCGGGCAAGCTCGCGGGTGCCGACAGCTTCCGCGTCGGCTGCATCGGGCAGGTGCGCGCACCCGACATGGAGCGCTTCGTCGAGGCCTCCCGCGATGCACTGTGCAGCATGGGCGTTTCGAGCCTCGCGCCGGCCGGCGCATGACCGTCACGATCGCGGACATCGAGGCGGCCGCCGCGGCGCTCGACGGCGCCATCGTCAAGACCTCGTTCCAGCGCGCCGATACGCTCTCGAAGCTGACCGGCGCCGAAGTCTGGCTCAAGTTCGAAAACCATCAATATACCGGCTCGTTCAAGGACCGTGGCGCGCTCAACAAGCTGCGCACGCTCCGGCCCGAGGAACGGCGCGCCGGGGTAGTCGCCATGTCGGCCGGCAATCACGCGCAGGGCGTCGCCTACCATGCCGGCCGCCTCGGCATCCCGGCCACCATCGTGATGCCGCTCGGCACGCCGTTCGTGAAGATCACCGGCACCGAGGTGCTCGGTGCAACGGTGCGGCTCGAAGGCGAGACGGTGGACGACGCGGCGGCGTTCGCGCACGAGCTCGCCGAGACGCAGGGGCTGACCTTCGTCCATCCCTATGACGACCCCGCGGTGATCGCCGGCCAGGGCACCATCGGCCTCGAGATCGCCGCCTCCGGCGCCGCGCTCGATGCGCTGATCGTGCCGATCGGCGGCGGCGGGCTGATCGCCGGCGTCGCAACCGCGGTCAAGGCACGCGCGCCCGGCATCGCCATCTATGGCGTCCAGGCGGCGCTCTACCCCTCCATGTGGAACGCGATCCGCGGCGAGACGCGCCCGGCCGGCGGCCAGACCGTCGCCGACGGCATCGCGGTCAAGACGCCGGGCGCGCAGACGCGCCCGATCATCGAGGCGCTGGTCGATGACATCCTGCTCGCCGACGAGGCCATGATCGAGCAGGCGATCCTCCAGCTCGTCGACATCGAAAAGACGGTCGTCGAGGGCGCGGGTGCCGCGCCGCTCGCCGCGCTGATGAAGGAACGGTGCCGCTTCGCCGGCAAGCGGGTCGGGCTCATCTTGACCGGCGGCAACATCGACCCCAGGCTGCTTTCCTCCATCATCATGCGCGGGCTCGCACGCGTCGGCCGGATCGCGCGGCTGAGAATCCAAATCCCGGACCGGCCCGGCATGCTCGGCAGGGTTGCGCAGACCATCGGCGCCGCGCAGGCGAACATCCTCGAGGTGTTTCACGAGCGCGCCTTCTCGCAATTCTCGGCCAAGTCGGCCGGCCTCGTGGTGGTGCTGGAGACGCGCGACGAGGCCCACGTCGCCTCGGTCGTCGGCCGGCTCGAAGCCGGCGGCTTCGCCGTCGAGCGGCTGCCTCCCAATCACGCGGAGGGCGGTTGAAGTGGCGCGGCGCATCGAAAATGCGCGGCGCTTTGATATGGCTCAAAGCCGAACCCGGCCGCATGTTTATGTTGAACGCGAGCTTGCGGCTGGCGGCGACATGCGACGACCCGGGGTAACCTCGCGACCCCCTCGCGTCGACCCTCCCCCCTCGAGACCCTGGGTCAGGTCGCCGCCACCGCAAGCCATCCGCGGCTGAGCCAAGGGGCCTGGGCCGAGAGCGCCGCGAGATGAGCATTCGAAACCTCGATGCCCTGTTCAAGCCGCGCGCGGTCGCGGTGATCGGCGCGTCCGAGCGGCGCGGCAGCGTCGGCAACGTGGTGATGCGCCAATTGCTAGCCGGCGGCTTCGACGGCCCGATCATGCCGGTCAACCCGAAGCGCCGCGCTGTCGCCGGCGTGCTCTGCTACCCGGACGTCAAGACCCTGCCTGCCACGCCCGACTTGGCGGTGATCGCGACGCCGCCCGAAACCGTGCCCTCGATCATCGCCGATCTCGGTACACGAGGCACGCGCGCGGCGGCCGTGCTCACCGCCGGGCTCGGCCAGGTCAAGACCACGGCGGGCCAGACCGTGCGCCAGGCCATGCTGGAGGCGGCGCGGCCCCATCTCCTGCGCATCCTCGGGCCGAACACGGTGGGCGTGCTGGTGCCGGGCATCGGCCTGAACGCGAGCTTCGCGCATGTCGGGGCGAAACCGGGGAAGATCGCGCTGATCGCACAGTCGGGCGCGCTCTGCACCGTCATGCTCGATTGGGCGGCGGCGCGCGGCATCGGCTTCTCCCATTTCATCTCGCTCGGCGATAGCGCCGATGTCGATTTCGGCGACGCCATCGACTATCTCGCGGGCGACCCCGACACCCGCTCGATCCTGCTCTATATCGAGGCGGTCTCGGGCACGCGGAAGTTCATGTCGGCGGCGCGCGCCGCCGCGCGCAACAAGCCGGTCATCGCGATCAAGGCCGGCCGCGTGGCGGAGGGCGCACGGGCCGCGGCCTCGCATACCGGCGCGCTCGCCGGTGCGGACGACGTCTACGACGCGGCGCTGCGGCGCGCCGGCGTGCTGCGGGTCTACGAGATCGGCGAGTTGTTCGACGCGGTGGAGACGCTTGCCTATGCGCGGCCGGTCGGCGACGGCCGGCTCGCCATCCTGACCAATGGCGGCGGGCCCGGCGTGCTCGCCGTCGATTCCTTCGTCTCGCAAGGCGGCGCGCTCGCCAACCTTGCGGCCGAGACCATCGCGACGCTCGATGCCGCGCTGCCCGCCACCTGGTCGCGCGGCAACCCGGTCGACATCATCGGCGACGCACCCGGCAGCCGGTATCGCGAGGCGCTCGAACGCACGCTGGCGGACCCTGGCGTCGATGCCGTGCTGGTCATGCACTCGCCGGTCGCGGTCGCGAGCGCGATGGAGGCTGCCGAGGTGGTCTGCGAGGTCGCGGCGCAGACCTCGAAATGCGTACTGACGAGCTGGCTCGGCGAGACCGCGGTGCAGGCGCCGCGGCGGCGCTTCGCCGAGGCCGGCCTGCCGAGCTACCAGACGCCAGAGCAGGCGGTGCGCGGCATGCTCCACATGGTGCGCTACCGCGCCAACCAGGCCCAGCTCATGGAGACGCCGAGTGCCACGGCCGAGGACGGCGCGCCGGACCGCGAGCGCGCGCGCCGGCTGATCGCCGATCGCCTGGCTTCGGGCGTCACCATGCTCGGCGAGGCGGATTCGAAGGCGCTGCTTCTGGCCTACGGCATCCCGGTCGCTACCACCGAGATCGTGCCGGACACGGACGCCGCGGTCGAGGCGGCGCAGCGCGCAGGCTTTCCTGTCGTGCTCAAGATCAACTCGCCCGACATCACGCACAAGACGGATGTCGGCGGCGTCGCGCTCGACCTGGAGGATGCCGCGGCGGTCAAGGCCGCGGCGGAGCGCATGCTGGCGCGCGTGCGCGACACCAGGCCCGAGGCGCGGCTCGCCGGCTTCACCGTGCAGCCCATGATCCGCCGCCCCGGCGCCTACGAGCTGATCGTCGGCGCGTCGGTCGACGCCACCTTCGGGCCGACCGTGCTGTTCGGCGAGGGCGGCACCGCGGTCGAGGCGATCGGCGACCGTACGATCGGCCTGCCGCCGCTCAACCGCGCGCTCGCCCGCGGCATGATCGAGCGCACGCGGATCGCACGCCGTCTCAAGGGATACCGGGACGTGCCGGCCGCCGACCTCGCCGCGGTCGAGGGCGTGATCGTCGCGCTTTCGCAGCTGGTCGCCGAGCATGGCGCGGTCGCCGAGGTCGACATCAACCCGCTGCTCGCCGACGCGAAGGGCGTGATCGGGCTCGATGCGCGCGTCAGGCTGGTGCCCTGCGACGGCGACCCGGTGGCGCGGCTCGCGATCCGCCCCTACCCGCACGAGCTGGAGGAGGACTGGACGGCCGGCGACGGCACGACGCTGCTGCTCCGGCCGATCCGCCCGGAGGACGAGCCGGACCACCGGCGCTTCCTCGCGAGCCTGTCCCCCGAGGATGTCGTGCTCCGCTTCTTCGGCCAGGTGCGCTCCTGGTCGCACAGCGAGCTCGCGCGCCTGACCCAGATCGACTATGACCGCGAGATGGCCTTCGTGGCGGTGCGCACCGCTTCCGGGGGTGGGCGCGAGATCATGGGCGTGGTGCGCGGCATCACCGACCCCGACAACGAGCGCTGCGAATACGCCATCGTCGTGCGCAGCGATTATAAAGGCCATGGCCTCGGCTATGCGCTGATGCAGAAGCTGATCCGCTATCTGCGCGACAAGGGCACCGGCATCGTGGTCGGCCGCGTGCGCGCCGACAATCACCGCATGCTCGAAATGGTGCGCACGCTCGGTTTCGACGTGCGCACCGGCGAGGACAGCCACGAGATGGAGGTTTCCCTCACCTTACGCGACGCCTGAGCGTCGCGCGCGGGTCGTTGTTCCTCCCCTTCCCCGCCGCTATCATGCCCGCCACTCAGCAGAGGGGAGACTGACTCATGGCGGCAGGCGATCAGGCGCGGACGGTCGCGTTTCTCGGGCTCGGCGTGATGGGCTATCCGATGGCCGGCCATCTGTCGAAGAAGGGCCACAAGGTCACCGTCTACAACCGCAACGCCGAGAAAGCCAAGAAATGGACGGCCGAATACGCCGGCACCGCCGCCGGGACGCCGCGCGAGGCCGCCAAGGGGGCCGAGATCGTCTTCGCCTGCGTCGGCGCCGACAAGGACCTGCGCGCCGTGGTCTATGGCGATGACGGCGCGTTTGCCGGCATGAAGAAGGGCGCGATCTTCGTCGATCACACGACCGCCTCGGCGGGCATCGCCCGCGAGTTCGACGAGGCCGCGCGGGGCAAGGGCCTCGGCTTCCTCGACGCACCGGTCTCGGGCGGCCAGGCCGGTGCGGTCAACGGCCAGCTCACCGTGATGGTCGGCGGCGCCGAGGCAAGCTTCGCGACCGCCGAGCCGGTGATCTGGAGCTACGCCAAGAACGTCACCCATATGGGGCCGGCCGGCACTGGCCAGCTCACCAAAATGGTCAACCAGATCTGCATCGCGGGCGTGCTGCAGGGCCTTGCCGAGGGCCTCAACTTCGCCCAGCGCGCCGGGCTCGACGGCGAGCGCGTGGTCCAGGTCATCTCGAAGGGCGCGGCGCAGAGCTGGCAGATGGACAATCGCGGCAAGACCATGCTCAAGGGCGAGTTCGATTTCGGCTTCGCAGTGGACTGGATGCGCAAGGACCTCGGGCTCTGCCTCGAGGAGGCCAACCGCAACAAGGCGCTGCTGCCGCTCAGCGCACTGGTCGACCAGTTCTACGCGCATGTCCAGCAGCGCGGCGGCGGCCGCTGGGACACCTCGAGCCTGATCCAGCTGTTGCAGAAGATTTGAGGCGGGCTTCCCTTTTTCGTCATGCCCCGGCTTGACCGGGGCATCCATGCCGGCAGCCGATTCGCTGCGCGATGGATGGCCCGGTCAAGCCGGGTCATGACGCAAGGGAGGAAGGGTGAGCCTACGCCGCGCTGGCGATGAGGGCGCCGGTGCCGCCGTCGAACAGGTGGCACTTGTCCGGCGTGAAGCCGAGGCGGACCGGCTGGCGCAGTTCGTAGTGCGGCTGGCCCGGCGCCATTACCTTGAGGATGGTCTCACCGATGTTGACATCGACGATGGTGAAGGCGCCGAGCGGCTCGATCTCATAGACCTCGGCGGCCAGGTTGCCCGAGGCGTCGCCAGACTCGCGGATCGCGATGTCCTCCGGCCGGATCGCGAGGCTCGCGGCGCCGCCAGCGCCACTCGGACCGGCAGCGGGCAGCCGCGTCTCGAAGGCGAAATCATTGGCCCGGAAGGTGCTGCTCGACGGCTCGAACACGCCTTCGATGAAGTTCATCGGCGGCGAGCCGATCAGCTCGGCGACGTAGCGGCTGGCCGGGTGGTTGTAGATCTCGTCCGGCGTGCCGACCTGGCGGATCATGCCGTTCTCCAGGATCGCCATGCGGTCGGCGACCGACATCGCCTCCTCCTGGTCGTGCGTCACGTAGACCAGCGTGTGGTTGAGGTCGCGTTGCAGCCGCTTGAGCTCTACCCGCATCTCCTCGCGCAGCCGCGCATCGAGGGCGGCGATCGGCTCGTCCATCAGGAAGGCCGCCGGGTCGCGCACCAGGGCACGGCCGATCGCCACGCGCTGCCGCTCGCCGCCGCTCAGATGCGCCGGCAGCTTCTTGAGCAGCTTCGTGATGTGCAGCGTCTCGGAGACCGCGGCGATGCGCCGCTTGATCTCCGCCTTGTCGACCTTCCGTTCGACCAATGGGAACGCCAGGTTCTGCTCCGCCGTCATGTGCGGGAACAGCGCGAGGTTCTGGAACACCATCGCGAGGTTGCGTTCCTTCGGGCCAAGCTCGTTGACGCGCTGGTCGTTGATCAGGATGTCGCCCTCGTCGGGCTGGACCAGCCCGAGCAGGAGCCGGAGCAGCGTCGTCTTGCCGCAGCTCGGCGGGCCGAAGATGCAGAAGAACTCGTTGTCCGCGATCGTCAGGTCGATGTCCTGCACCGCCACGATCTTGCCGTAGCGCTTGCTGACGCCGATGAAATCGAGCTTCGCCATGGCGCTATTCCAAGCCGACCGCCGCGCCGGTCGCAAGGTCGAAGAGGTGGCACCTGCCGCGCGGCGGCAGCGCCGTGACCGTCTCGCCGATGCGCACCGGGAAGCGCTTCTCCTTGGCGACCTTGACCGGCTGCCCGCCGACATCGAGGTGGACGATGGTGCGCGGCCCGACCGGCTCGACGAAGGTGACGCGCGCCTTCAGGCCGTTGGGTGCGCCGGCCTCGGCGAGCTCCATGTCCTCGGGGCGCGCGCCGAAATAGAGACGCGGCTCGCGCGCGCTGCGGGCGCGGCGCACGAGATCATCGTCGCCCGAGACATCGACCACGCCGGCACCCTCGAAATCGAGCGTGAGGCCGCCGGCCGCCTCGCGCAGCGCGCAGGGCACGAGATTCATGCTCGGGCTGCCCATGAAATTGGCGACGAAGGTGTTGCGCGGCCGGTTGTAGACCTCGGCCGGGCTGCCATATTGCTGCAGCACGCCGAGGTTCATCACCGCGATGCGGTCCGCGAGGCTCATCGCTTCGATCTGGTCGTGCGTGACGTATACCATGGTCTGCTGGAACTGGTGCTGCAGGTGCTTGAGCTCGGTGCGCATGAAGGCGCGGAAGGCGGCGTCCAGGTTGCTCAAGGGCTCGTCGAGCAGGAAGATCGCGGGCTCCGTGATCGCCGAGCGGCCGATCGCGACCTTCTGCAGCTCGTTCACGCTGAGCTTGGAGGCCGGCCATTCGAGCCTGTCGTCGAGGCGCATCAGGGCGGCCATCTCGCGCACGCGGCGGTCGAGATCGGCGCGGCCCTGCTTGCGGACGCGCAGGCCGAAGGCGAGGTTCTCGTAGACCGTCATGTGCGTGAAGATTGCATAGTTCTGGAAGACGAAGCCGACATCCCGCTTGTTGGGCGGCAGGCTCTTGACGTCGCGGTCGTTGAACAGGATCTGGCCGTCGGTCGGCCGCTCGATCCCGGCGATCATGTTCATCGTCGTGGTCTTGCCGCAGCCGGACGGCCCGAGCAGCGCGACGAACTCCTTGTCGGGAATCAGGAGATCGAGCTCGGCGACCGCGGTGAAGCTGCCGAACCGCTTGGTCAGTCTGTCGAGCCGTATCGACGCCATCGTCAGGACCCCGGTTGAATCTGGGCGCGGGCCTGCGCCCGTTGCATCTGCCAGAGCGCGCCCCAGGCGATCAACGACAGAACGACAAGCACGAAGAGGCCGAGGGCGGCGACATAGGCCCACTCCAACTGCTCGAAGGTCAGCTTGTAGAGGTAGACGGAGATCGATTCGGTCTGGATGCCGGGGCCGCCGCGGGTCATCACGTAAAGCAGGTCGAAGATCTTGAAGCACTCGACCGTGCGCAGCACGAGCGCGATGATCATGACCATCTTCATCTTGGGCAGCACGATGCGCCAGAATTTCTGCCAGCTGCTGGCGCCGAGCAGGGTGGCGGCCTTGAGCTGGTCCTCGGGCACGCCCATCATGCCGGCGAGCAGGATCAGGAACATCAGCGGCGTCCATTGCCAGATGTCCGCGATCATGACGGCGACGATGGCGAGGTTCGGGTCGCTGAGCCAGACGAAGTCGACGGTGAGGCCGGTGATCCCTGAAACCAAGTCGTTGATCGGCCCGTTGCTCTGGAACAGCATGAAGAACATGTAGGCCGCGACCGCGGGCACGATCATCATCGGGGTCAGCAGCACCGAATAGAAGATGCGCCGGCCGGGGAAGCGGTCGACAAAGAGCGTGGCGAGGCCGAGGCCGAGCAGGAACTCGACCGGCACGCACACGATGACGATCAGCATGGTGCGGCCGAGCGAGCCCCAGAACCGCCCGTCGCCGAACAGCTCGCCGTAATTGTCGAACCAGTTGAGCGTGCGGTAGGCGTAGCGCCAACTCTCGCCGTCGAGCGGCCCCCACCAGGACAGGCTGACATAGACCTGCATCAGCAGCGGGAACACTACGATGAAGAGCAAAAGGAGCTGCGCCGGCAACGACATCAGGAGGCCGAGCCGCTTGCCCTCGGCCTCCATCGGGGTGCGCGGCGCGTGCTTCATCTTCGGTTTGCTCGCGCCCGGCTCGAGAACGTCGGCCGTCATTGCTTGAGCGCTCCGAAGGTCAGGCCGCGTACCAGGTATTTCTGGATCGCAATGCCGAAGACCACCGGCGGAATCGCCGCGATCAGGCCGAGCGCCGCCTTCATGCCGTACATCTGGCCGCCCATCGCGGAAGCCAGCGAGTTCATGTAGACCGGGATGGTCACCCAGTCCTTGCGGGTGAGCAGCAGGGCGATCAGATAGTCGCTCCAGTTCAGGATGAACACGAACAGGCAGGTCGAGGCCAGCGCCGCCTTGACCATCGGCAAGGTCACCTTCCAGAACACGCGGAAGCGGCTGCAGCCTTCGACCAGCGCGGCCTCCTCGATCTCGATCGGCACCTCGTCGAAGAAGGTCTTCATCAGCCAGAACGCGAACGGCAGCGTGACGATGCCGTAGATCAGCGAGAGGCCCCACCAGGTGTCGATCATGCCGAGCGAGGCCCACATGATCATCACCGGGATCATCACGGCAAGCGGCGGGAAGAGCCGGAGCTGGAGCACGGAGAGCGGCAGGTTGTTGCCAACCCGGAAGCGCGACACCGCATAGGCGCCGAGCGTGCCGACCACGACCGCGATCATGGTGCCGAGCACGGCGGTCACCAGGCTCGACAGGATCGGCCGCTCGGCGGTGCGGTCGAGCGTCACGATCAGGCCCTCGGTCTGGCCGGTGAAGATGTACTCGAAATTGCCCCAGGTCGGCGCCTGCGGCAGCCAGTGGAGGTCGCCGCCCGCCGTCGTCCATTCGGGGAATGGCTTGAACGCCATCGTGCCCATCCAGACCGTCGGGATCAGCACGATGACGACCGCCAGGGCGATCAGCAGATAGCGGACGATGAAATAGACCGGCCGATTGTTCATGGGCGGGGGACGGGTTCAGCTCCGGGTTTTCGCGAGGCCTGCCTGGATCGAGACTTTGTTGACGTGCGCGCTCCCTTCGCGCCCGCCTTCCGAAGCGGCTAAACGCGAGTGCGGCATGGTGATGGCGTGGCGAAACAGTGTCAACCCGATGTCGGCCGGGCGCGGGCGAGGCGGTAATTTGCGTCAGGAATTTAGAAGTTTATGGCGGCTGATTGAGACGCCGGATGGCGCCGCCCGGCTAGTGCCGCCCGCGGGCGTCGATACGCCATAGGTCGACCAGCGTATCGCCACGCACGCAATGATAGACGTCGTGGAGGTTGACCGTGGGGTCGCAGTGCGGCACGAAGCACTCGACGATCGCGCCGAGCGGCAGCTGCTCGCCGGCCTTGGCGAAGTTCAGCCTGCCGTGCTCGTCTCCCATGAAGCCGTAGGTGGCGCCGGCCGGTGCGCCCCTGGCAAAGCGCGGCAGCGGGCCGTCGGTCGCGAAGCATTTGAGGCCGGCATCGAGCGTGACATGGCCCGGATGGTTCGCGCTGATTACGCTGGCCGCCACGAACAGCGAAGGGCGGAACGGCCAAGCGCCGCCGGCCGGCTCGATCTCGTCATACTCGACGTCCATGAAGACGTAGGAGCCGACCTGCAGCTCGTTCAGCACGCCGCCTTCGGAGTCGATCGCGTAGGTGCCGGTGCCGCCGCCCGAGACGATGCCGTCCGCGATGCCCCAGCTCTCGAACTGCTCGCGCAGGAGGGCGAGCGGGCGCAGCGCCTCGTTGGATTGCGCGCGCCGCTCGTCGAAGCCCGTGATGTGCTGGAGGTGGCCGCCATAGCCCTGCACGCCGCCGAGCGTCAGCGCGTCCGAGCCGATCGCCTTCTGCGCCATCGCGACCGCGCTCTGCAGAGATTCGGCGCCGGTCCGCTGCAGGCCGACATCGACGTCGATCACAACGCGGAGCCGCTGCCCGGCCCGCCTGGCGGCGGCTTCGAGCGCTTCCAGATTGGCCATGCTGTCGGTCGTCACCATCAGCCCGCCCGCATGCCGGTTGAGCGCGATCAGCGCCTCGATCTTGGCGGGCGGCACCACCGGCGAGGTGATCAGCACGCCGCTGATCCCGCCCTCGACCATCACGGCCGCCTCGCCGAGCGTCGCGGCGCAGACGCCGCGTGCGCCGGCGGCGAGCTGGCGCCGTGCGATCTCGACCGATTTGTGGGTCTTGACGTGCGGCCTGAGACCGATCGACTTCTCCCGCGCGAAGGCCGCCATCCGCTCGATGTTGTGCTCGAGCGCATCGAGGTCGAACACGAGCGCGGGTGTCGCCAGCCGGTCGCGCGAGCCCTTGACGCCGACCAGGGCGGCATTGGGAGAAAGCTCCGACAGGTCCGCCATGTTGCGCCCCGCATCTGCCGTTGAGCCGGCACGATAGAGGTTGCGCGGCCGGAATCAAGCTTGCCTGGCCCGGAGCGCCTCGTCATTGTGCGGCGGTCACGATAGAGGGGATGCCAGGATGAAGGTGGTCATCACCGGCGGCGCCGGGTTTCTCGGGCTCCTGCTGGCGCAGCGGCTGGTCGAGCGCGGCACGCTGACCGGCGCCTCCGGCGCGCCGGAGCCGATCGACGAGATCGTGCTGTTCGACGTGGTGGCGCCGCCGAGCCTGCCCGCGAGCCTCAAAGGCCGCGCCGAGATGGTGACCGGCGACATCGCCGACGCCGCCGGCCTGCGCAAGCTGGTTTCGGGCGACAGCGTCTCGGTGTTCCACCTCGCCTCGGTGGTGTCGGCCGGCGCCGAGCAGGATTTCGACCTCGCGCTCAAGGTCAATCTGCATGGCGGCATCGCCCTGTTCGAGGCGTGCCGGGCGCTGCCCAACAAGGCGCGCATGGTGTTCACCTCGAGCGTCGCGGCGTTCGGCGTCGACAGCGTGACGCAGGCCGTGGCCGACGACACCAAGGTGACGCCGAAGACCACATACGGCATGACCAAGGTGATCCTCGAACTGCTCTGCAACGACTACACGCGCAAGGGCTTCCTGGACGGCCGCGGCGCCCGCCCGTCGACCGTGATCGTGCGCCCGGGCAAGCCGAACAAGGCGGCCTCCGGCTTCGCCAGCGGCGTGTTCCGCGAGCCGCTCGCGGGCGTGCCCTTTGCGCTGCCGGTCGGCCCCGACATCCGCATGGCGATCGTCGGCTACCGCAGCGTGGTGGACGGCTTGATCCGCCTGCACGAGGTGCCCTCGGAGGCGCTCGGCCATGACCGCACGATCAACCTGCCGAACCTCTCAGTCACCGTCGCCGAGATGGTGGAGAGCCTGAAGCGCGTCGCCGGCAACCGCAAGCTCGGCGAGGTCAGCTACGCCCCGGACCCCGCGATCGAGGCGATCTGCCGCGGCTGGCCCGGCCATGTCGGCGCGACGCGCGCCAAGTCGCTCGGCCTGCAGGGCGACGCCGACCTCGATTCCATCGTGCGCGGCTACATCGAGGACTTCGTGGATCGGTGAGGACGAGACCTCAATCGTCGTCCTCCGGCGAGCCGAAGGCGAGACCGGGGGACCCAGACTAGGCGCACGATGCTTGCCTTGCCGTGCCGCCCCGCCTGGATACTCCGCCTTCGCGGAGTATGACGAAGAGAGGCGGAGTATGACGAAGAGGAGCGGAGCGTGCCGAAGAGAAGCAGCCGGCCGCCTGCCCCCTCAATCCTTCGGCACGATGTCGAGCGTGTTGCCGACGCGGGCCGGCTTGTTGAGGTGCTCGATGGCGAGCAGCGCGGCGCTCTGGTCGTAGCGGCCGGCGCCGATCTCGACCAGCAGCTTGAAAAGGTCGCGCGTCGCCGTCGAGAGCGGCAAATCGAGCTTTGCCTCGGCCGCGGCGTCGAGCACCGAGTTCAGGTCCTTGAGGTGGACCTGGGCGCGCCCGCCGGGTAGGAACTTACGCTCCAGCATGCGCTGGCCGTGAATTTGCAGCACGGTCGAATCGGCGAAGCCGCCGGTGATCGCCTTCCTCACCGCGGCCGGGTCCGCCCCGCCCGCGGCCGCGAGCAGCAGCGCCTCCGCGATCGCGACGATGTTGATGCCGACGATCGCCTGGTTGCACAGCTTGGCGAGCTGGCCGCTGCCGGCAGGCCCGACCAGCGTCGGCCGGCCCATCTTCTCGAGCACCGGCTTGACCCGCTCGAACACCGCGGGCTCGCCGCCCGCCATGATGGCGAGCGTCGCCGCCGCGGCGCCGACCGTGCCGCCCGAGACCGGCGCATCGAGATGATCCGCGCCGCGCTCGGCCTTGAGCCGCCTGGCGTGCTCGCGCGCATAGTCAGGCGGGATCGAGCTCATGTCGACCACGACGGCGCCCTCGCCGATGCCCTTGGCCGCGCCCTGCTCGAACAGCACGTCGCGCACGGTCGGCCCGTTCTCGAGCATGAGGACAATGATGTCGGTGCCGCGCGTCGCCTCCTCGGGCGTGCTCGCGAGCGTCGCGCCGAGCTTCACCACCGGCTCGGCCTTCGACGCCGTACGGTTCCACACGGTGAGCGGATAGCCCGCCTTGACCAGGTTGGCCGACATCGGCTCGCCCATGAGCCCGATGCCGAGAAAGCCGATCTTCGCCGTCATGCCGCCCTCCCCTTCATTGCGCCGCCTGCGCGCCCGCCTCGATGCCGTAGGCCGCGGCCCAGCCGAGCCCGGCGAGCGTGCCGGCGCGCGGCCGATATTCGCAGCCGACGAAGCCCTGATAGCCGAGCCGGTCCATGTGCGCGAGCAGGAAACCGTAATTGATCTCGCCGATGTCGGGCTCGTTGCGCCCCGGCACGCCGGCGATCTGGACATGGCCGATGACGTCCCGGTGGCGCTCGAACGACGCCGCGAGATTGCCCTCCATGATCTGCAGATGATAGGCGTCCCATTGCAGCTTGAGGTTGGGCTCGCCGACCGCCTCGATCAGACGCCGTGCCTGGGCCGAGCCGCTCAGCACATAGCCCGGCACGTCGAACGAATTGAGCGGCTCGATGGTCGCGGTGATGCCGTGGCCGGCTAGCTTGCGCGCGGCCATGCGCAGATTCTCGACGAATACCGTCTCGCACGCCTCGATCGTATGACCCGGCGGCACGAGGCCGGCCATGACATGGATACGCCGGCAGGCGATCTCGCGCGCATAGGAGATCGCCTGATCGAGCGCTTCGGCGAACCTGCGCTCCTGGCCCGGTACGGCGCCGAGGCCGCGCTCGCCCTTGGCCCAGTCGCCGGCCGGCGTGTTGATCAGCGCCATCTCGAGGCCGGCATCCTTGAGCGCGGCGACGGTCGCCGCGGCCGGCACGTCGTAGGGAAACAGCCACTCGACCGCGCGGAAGCCGGCACGGCGCGACGCCGCGAAGCGGTCGAGCGGGTCGTGCTCCTGGAAGAGCCAACTCAGATTGGCGGCGAGACGCGGCATGGTTTCCGAGCGCGAAGGCGAAACAGGCGCACAGGGAAGCCGCTTGCCGTCATCGCGTCAAGGCCGGGCTACCCCAAGCCATGAACCCGCTCTATGGTCTAAGGCAATCGATCGAGACCGACGGAGCCATCATGAACCAGCCGCTGATCCACGCCCCCGATTTCGGCCGCCACGGCCTGCCCTGGCTCAACATCGGCAAGCCGCTCTCGCTGGCGGAGATTGCGGGCCGTCTGGTGATCCTCGATTTCTGGACGTTCTGCTGCATCAACTGCATGCAGGTGCTGCCGACCTTGCGGCGGATCGAGGAGGCGTTCCCCGAGGAGGTCGTGGTGATCGGCGTGCACTCGCCGAAGTTCCAGGCCGAGCGCGATACCGACAACCTCAAGGCCGCGATCGCGCGCTACGACATCCGCCATCCGGTGATCCAGGACGCCGACATGCTGATCTGGCGCGAATACGGCGTGCGCGCCTGGCCGACGCTCGTCTTCATCTCGCCCGACGGCTATGTGCTCGGCCATGCCGCGGGCGAGCCCGACCCGGACCGCCTGTTCGAGGTCGTCTCGCGCGTCATCGCGGAGGGCAAGCAGGACGGCAGCATCCAGGCGCGGCTGCTCGACCTCGCCGTGCCGGAGCGGGCGCGCGGCCCCCTGCTCTATCCGGGCAAGCTCAAGCGGCTGCCGACGCGCGACGGCAGCGTCCGCTGGGCCGTCGCGGACGGCGGGCATCATCAGGTCGCCGTGCTGGATGAGGCGGGGCGCGAGCTGGTCCGCTACGGCTCGGGCCAAGCCGGGTTCGAGGACGGCCCGTCGAAGCGCGCCAATTTCAACAGCCCGCAGGGGCTGATCGCAGACGACGACTTCATTTACGTGGCCGACACCGGGAACCACGCGATCCGGCGCATCGACCGGGCGAGTGGCGAGGTCACGACGCTCGCAGGCACCGGCCGCCGCGGGCCGCGCCTTGCCTCGCCCCTGCCCGGCCGCGACGCGGCGCTCGCCTCGGTCTGGGATCTGGAGCTGCAAGGTGACCGCCTCTATTTCGCGAACGCCGGCACGCACCAGATCGGCGTGCTCGACCTTGCCGACGGTACGGTGCGCGCCTTCGCCGGCAATGGCGGCGAGGACATCGCGGACGGCCCGGCGCTCGATGCGCTGCTCGCGCAGCCGAGCGGCCTCGCGCTGGACCCGTCCGGCACGCGGCTCGCCTTTGCCGACAGCGAGACCTCCTCGGTCCGGCTGGTCGAGTTCGGCAAGGGCACGCCGGTGGTGAGAACCGTCATCGGCACGGGGCTGTTCGATTTCGGCCACGCCAACGGGCGCTTCACAGAGGCGCGGCTGCAGCACCCGCTCGGCATCGCGTGGCTCGACGACCGGCGCTTGGCGGTCGCGGACAGCTACAATGGCGCGGTGCGGATCGTCGATCTCGAAGCGGAAAAGATCGCCGACCTCGACGATGGAAACTACGTCTGCTGCGACGATCTCTGTGTTCCACTCGCAGAGCCGGCCGGCGTCGCGGTCGATGGCGATGGCCGCATCCTGGTGAGCGACACCAACAACCACCGCATCGTCGCCTACGAGCCGGCGGCGCTCAGCTACCGGACCCTGGCCGGCTCACCCGCCATCGCGTAGGAAGGCGCCGGTCATCCCGGCTCGACGGTGCCGTCCGGCATGATCGAGCCGGCCATGTTCGCGCCGCCGAAATGGGTTTCGCGCGTATCGGCGCGGCGCAGATCGGCCTGGCGGAGGTCGGCGTTGGTGAAGCGCGCTTCGAGCAGGTTGGCGCCGGCGAGGTCCACCGAGACCAGCCGGGCGCCCTTGAAGCTCGCCCTGGTCAGGTTGGCCTCGGCGAGGTTCGCGCGCGACAGGTCAGCCTCCTGGAAGCGCCCGAGGCTGAGGTCGGCGCCGCTCAGATTGGCGTCGACCAGGCGCGCCAGCCGGCAGTCCGCGCTCCACAGATTGGCTTCGGTCAAGTTGGCGCCGATCAGCTTCGCCCCCGCCATCTCCGCCTGGGCAAGGTTGGCGCGCGCCAGATAGGCCTCGGAAAGGTCCGCAACCTTCAGGTTCGCGCCCCAGAAATTGCTTTCCGCGGCGAGCGCGGCGACCAGCCTAGCGCCCTGCAGGTTGGCGGTGCGCAGCCTGGCATGGCCGAGATTGGCGCGTTCCAGGTTCGCCGCCAGCAGCATGGCGTCGCTGAGGTCGGCGTCGCTCAGATCGGCGCCTTCCAGGTCGGCGCCCTTGAGCCGTGCGCCACGCAGCACCGTACCGGAAAGGTCGGCATCGACCAGCTTGGCGCCTTCGAGGTCGGCCTCGATCAAGGACGCGTTGCGCAGCACGAGTCCGGTAAGGTCGGCGCCCCGGAATCGTCCCGACCGAAGCTCCGCCTCGCTCGGCTGGGCGCGCGTCTCGTTCATGGCGAACGTCCTCCGACGACGTGAACGGCAAGGCCGACCTGAACGCCGAGCGCGATGTCGGCCCGGCCGCGATTGACCGCGATCTCGCAGAGGCCGTTCGCGTTCGCGTACCAGAAGGCGGCGCCCGGCCCGACCGACGAGAAGGTCCGGGCGTGCCCGATCATGCTGCCGCCGACGACGAGGCGACGGTCGAAGCCGATGTTGGCCGCCCGCAAGCCGGTCATGACATTGCCGAACGCATCGACATAGATGACCTCCGCGAGATCGTCGGGCCAATCATGGCCGACGACCGCCTCGGGCGGAAGCGGCCGCGAGGCCAGCTTCTCGCCGCGCGCGAGGCACGCCGCGGCCGGTGCGAACAGGTCGCGGCCGTGGAAGGTCTCGGAGAGCCGCTCTGGCCGCCAGGTGATCTCGTGCCACTGCGCGCCGCCGAGCCGCCGCGCCGCGACCGCGAACAGGCCGTTGTCGGGCCCGACGAACCGCAGCCCGCCGGCTTCCATGACGACGGCGCGGCGCTCACTGCCCACGCCCGGGTCCACCACGCCGAGCAGGACGGCGTCTTTCGGGATGTCCGACGCCAGCGCGGCGAGCAGATAGGCGGATGCCTTGGGGTCGAAGGTCGGCGCGTCCGACATCAGCTCGATGACGCTGGTCTCGGGCGCCGACCGCTTCAGGACGGCGATCATCTGGCCGGTATAGGGCCCCGCCACCCCGAAATCGCTGAAGATCATGATCATGGTCGACGCCCGGCCCGACCGGCGCCGGACCGGCCTCGCGCCATGCCTTCGATGACGAGTACGGCGTGATCCAACCGCCAGGACGATGCAGGGAATATCAATAGAGAGGGTGAGGTCAAATCTGTGTTTATTTTATATTAATTGATCATCACAAGAATATACATAATATAAGACCTATCAAGAAGATCAGCCTATGCAAATGGGCGGAGAACGCCGGTCAGGCGCCGCCCGAGGCGGCGCCTGACCGGCCATAGCCGCTATATAGGGCGCTACGCGGCCAATGCGAGCGGCGGCGCCCCCTCGCCGCCTGCTTGGCCGCCAGGACCGGCCGATCACAGGCCGGCGGAGATGCCCTCGTCCAGCACCATGGTCGCGCCGTGCATGGCCCGCGACTCATCGGAGGCGAGGAAGGCCGCCGCCGCGGCCATGTCCTCCGCCTCCGAATAGGTGCGCCCGCTCGGCGTGCGCATCGCCATGTAGTCGAGCATGGCCTTGTATTGCGGCTCGGTCCGGATGTTCAGGTTCATCGGGGTCGCCGTGTTGCCGGGCGCGATCGCGTTGACGCGGATGCCGCTCGGCGCCAGCTCGCAGGCGAGCGCCTTGGTCATCGTGATGAGCGCCGCCTTGGTGCCGCAATAGACGCTATAGCCGTTCATGCCGACCTGGCCGGCGACCGACGTGATGTTGATGATGTTGCCGGACTTGCGCGCGATCATGCCGGGCGCGACCGCATCGATGCTGAAGAACACGCCCTTGATATTGATATCGACCATCCGGTCATAGTCAGCCTCGGTGGTCTCGCCGATCTTGGTCTGATAGAAGACGCCGGCGTTGTTGACCAGGATGTCGATCCGCCCGAGCGCCTTCTCCGCCTGCTTGACCATGGCGACGATCGCGCCCGGCTTGGCGACGTCGGCAACGAACGGATGAGCGGTGCCGCTGCTCTGCCTGATCCGCTCGCACACCTTCTGGGCCTTGTCGAGGCTGGTGCTGGCGACCACGCCGATCTCGGCGCCCTCGGCGGCGAAGCGCAGGGCGATGGCCTCGCCGATGCCCTGGGTACCGCCCGTGATCAGCGCTTTCTTGCCCTTGAGACGCATCGCGTTAATCTCCCCTTTGTTGGTCCCGCCCGCTGGCTCGCGCCGCCCGGGCTCCTCCCTGCCGAATGCACGGCTCCTGTCTAGCAAAGCGCCGCAGGCTCCGAAAGGGCGATGCCGGCTTGGGACTTGGGCGCCGCGCCGCTACAATCCGCCGTGCGTTATCAGTCAGTTGGCGAGACATCGCGTTGAAGCACATCCATTTCGATCCGGTCGGGGGCGTCGCGGGCGACATGATCGCCGCCGCCCTCCTGGACGCCTTCCCGGAGCATGCCGGACAGGTCGTCGACGCCGTCGCCGAAATCACCGGCGGCGAGGCCCGTGCCCAACTGGTCGCGTTTCGCGATCACACCCTGGCGGGGCACCGCTTCGAGGTGCTGGTCCCGCGCGCGCCGCACGAGCATATCAGCCTCGCCGAGATCGAGGCGCGGCTCGCCGCATCCGCCCTGCCATCCGCCGTCAAGGACCGCGCCGGCGCGATCTTCTCGCGGCTGGCCGAGGCCGAGGCGGGCGTCCACGGCATCGCGCCCGAGCGGGTGACGTTCCACGAGGTCGGCGCGCTGGATTCGATCGCCGACATCGTGGCGGCGGCGACCATGATCGAGGCGATCGGCCCGGCATCCTATTCGATCGGGCCGCTGCCGCTCGGTTCCGGCCGCATTGAAACCGCGCACGGGACGCTGCCGGTACCCGCCCCCGCCGTGGTCGATCTGCTTGCCGGCTTCGTGGTGCATGACGACGGCATCGCGGGCGAGCGCGTGACGCCGACCGGCGCGGCGGTGATCCGTCAACTGAACCCGCGGCCCGCGCCCGTGCCGACCGGCCGGCTGCTGCGCCGCGGCCTCGGCTTCGGCACGCGGCGACTGCCAGGGCTAAGCAACGTACTGCGTATTCTCGTTCTCGAAGCAACCCAGCAGCCGGATGACCGGGGTTGGACGCAGGAGCACGTCGCGCTGATCGCCTTCGAGGTCGACGACCAGAGCCCGGAGGATCTGGCGCTCGGGCTGGAGCGCGTGCGCGCGGTCGCCGGCGTGCTCGACGTGCTCCAGCTCCCGGTCACGACCAAGAAGGGAAGGCTCGCCGTGCAGGTCCAGGTGCTGGCCGTGCCCGAGGCGCGCGACGCGGTGATCCATGCCTGCTTCGAGCAGACCACGACGATCGGGTTGCGCCACGCGCTGGTCGAGCGCGCGGTCCTTTCGCGCCATATGGCCGGCACGCCGGAGCTCAGGGTCAAGGTGGCGACGCGGCCATCGGGCCGCCGCACCGCGAAGCCGGAGAGCGACGACCTCGCTAAGCAAGCCAATCGCCGCGAGCGCGACGCCGCCCGGCGGCGCGCCGTGGTGGCAGCCTTGACGGACAACGCCGATGACCAGTGAAGCCATCGACGGCGCGCTCGCAAGCCTCTCTGCCCTGCTCCAGGTGGCCGGAAGCTGCGCCGTCGCGGTGAGCGGCGGGGTGGACAGCGTGACGCTCGCGACCGTTGCGCAACGCGCTCTCGACCGCCGCGCGCAGATGTTCCACGCGGTCTCGCCCGCCGTGCCGCGCGAAGCGACCGCCCGCGTGCGTCGCGAGGCGGAACGGCAGGGCTGGCGGCTCGAGGTCATCGACGCCGGCGAGTTCGGCGATGCCGCCTATCGCGCCAACCCCTCCAATCGGTGTTTCTTCTGCAAATCGAACCTCTACGGCGCCATAGCTCAACGCACACCTGAGCTCATCGTCTCGGGCACCAATCTGGACGATCTCGGCGATGTCCGCCCCGGCCTCAAGGCCGCGGAGAGCCACGGCGTCCGGCATCCCTTCGTCGAAGCCGGCATCGACAAGGCAGGGGTGCGCCGGATCGCGCGGCAGCTCGGCCTCGGCGACATCGCCGAGCTGCCCTCCTCGCCCTGCCTGTCGAGCCGGATCGAGACCGGGCTCAGGATCGAGCCGGCGATGCTCGCGCTGGTCCACGAGGTCGAAGCCATCGTGGGCAGCGCGCTCCCGGCCGGCACGGTGCGCTGCCGGGTCCGCCGCGACGCGCTGGTGATCGAGCTGGACGCGGGCGTCCTCGGCACGCTCGGCGCCAGCCAGCGGGACGCGCTTTCCGCCGAGATTGCGGCGCGCATGGCACACTATGCGGTCGAGCGGCCGATCAGCTTCGCCGCCTACCGGCGCGGCAGCGCGTTCCTCGACGGCCGGCCCCGCGCATCGCCATGAACGACCCCCATATCCGGCTCGACCTGAGCCGGCCCGACCGGCTCGGCCTCGAAGAGGCCGTGCTGTGCGAGGGCAAGTCGCCGGCGCAGATCGATAAGATTCTCGACCATGCATCCGAGGCCGGCGCCTCGCTGCTGCTGACCCGCCTGCCGGACGAGCGGCTCGGCTCGCTCGCCGCGCGCCATCGCGAACGGCTCGATCATGACCATCTGTCGCGCACCGCCTATTTCGCCTGGCAGCCCAGGAGCGGCGGAGAACTCACGGCGGCGGTGCTGAGCGCCGGCACCTCCGACGCGCCGGTGGCGGCCGAGGCGGCCCGGACGCTGAAATATTACGGCAAGGGCGCGCTGGAAATCGGCGATGTCGGCGTTGCAGGGTTATGGCGCCTGATGGAGCGCATCGACGAGATTCGCCGCCTGCCGGTGGTCATCGTGGTCTCGGGCATGGACGCCGCGCTGCCGAGTGTGGTCGGCGGCCTCGTGCCCGGCCTCATCGTCGCGGTGCCGACCTCGACCGGCTATGGCGTCGCGGCCGGCGGCAAGACCGCGCTGCGCGCCGCGCTGGCAAGCTGCGCGCCGGGCATTGCCGTGGTCAACATCGACAATGGCTATGGCGCCGCCTGCGTCGCGCTCCGCGCGCTCGGGCTGAGCTGGGGCGAAGGCACGACATCCCGATAGCCGCATTTCGGCCGGATTTCGGTGCATCCTTGAGGTAGCCCAGGGCAGATCAGGAGCGAGACATGAGCGTTCATCGCGTTGCACGTTCCGGCATGATCCTGGCCGGCTTGGGGCTCGCGCTTGCCGCGGGCCTGCCGGCGGGCGATGCGGCGCATGCAGCCGAGCCGTTGCCGATCGAGACGCCGGTCGAAGAGATGCCGCCGCAGATGGCGCGCGCCTACATCATCGACCTCCAGGAGGAGCTTGCGGCGCACGGGTATACGCCGGGCCAGGTGGACGGCGTGCTGGGATCGCGCACCAGGCAGGCGATCCGGCAGTACCAGAAGGATGCCGGCCTGCTCGTCAACGGTGTCGCGAGCAAGGAGCTGCTCGACCACATGAAGTTCGCGCTGCCCAAGGTCTACGCCAAGAAGGCGACGCCGAGCAGCGGGCCGTCGCGCGAACTGGTCCGCGAGGTGCAGACCGGGCTCGCGACGCGCGGCTACTATGCGTCGGAGATCGACGGCCTGATTGGGCCGGCGACGCGGGAGGCGGTACGCCGCTTCCAGGCCGATGCCGGCCTGCCGGTGACCGGCACGGTCGATCGGCGCCTCGCCGGCGAGCTGAAGAGCATCGACCCCGGCATCCGCGCCAGCGACTACGTCAACTCGATCTAGATCTGCGCGGACCACATCGCGGGCGTGTGCGGCAGGCGCTGGCCGCCATCGACCACCAGCGTCTGCCCCGTGATGTAGCCGGCCTCGCGCGACGCCAGGAACTCGACCGCATGGGCGATCTCCTTGGGGTCGCCGGCGCGGCCGACCGGGATGCTGCGGCCGACCTCCTTCACATAGTCGTCACCGAGCGCGGCGAGCCCCTCGGTCAGGACCGAGCCGGGCAGCACCGAGTTGATGGTGATGCCGTGCGGCCCGAACTCGATCGCGGCCGTGCGCGAGAAGCCGACCTGCCCCGCCTTGGTCGCGGCGTAGGCCGCCATCCCCGGGAACCCCGACTGCATGCCGGCGACCGATGAGGTGAGCACGATCCGGCCGTAGCGTTGCGTCTTCATGGCGGGCAGGCAGGCCTGGACGACGAACAGCGTGCTCTTGAGGTTGACGTCGTGGATCTGGTTCCACAGCGCCTCGGTCGTCTCTTCGACCGGCGCTGTCGGAAAGATGCCGGCGTTGTGGCAGAGGATGTCGATCCGCCCGAAGCGCTTCAGGCATGCCTCGGCCATCGCCGTCATGTCGTCCCGGCGGCTGACATCGGCCTTGTACGAGGCCGCGGTGCCGCCGGCCGCCGCGATCGCGCGCTCGACCTGGGCAAGATCGCCCTCGGAACGCGCGACGAGCAGGACTTTTGCGCCGTCCGCCGCCAGCACCTCGGCGATGGCTCGCCCGATGCCGCGGCTCGCGCCGGTTACGATCGCCACCTGCCCACTCACGCTGATTGCCATTTTTGTGCTCCCTGAACTTGCGAACCCAAGCCACGGAACCGCAACGCGGTTCCGGCCCGGCGCGTACGGGAACCCATCCGGCGCGGAAGCGCAACGCCAATCGCATCCCGGCACGCCGGACTTGCCGCGCCGGCAAATCGCTCGCAAGCTCTGCCGCGGGGGGCTAGGGAGGAAGCCATGACCGTGCTCGTGACCGGCGCCAATGGCCATGTCGGATTCGTCCTGACCAAGCATCTCGTCGAACGCGGCTACAAGGTGCGGGCGTCCGTGAGGGACGCCGGCGATCCGGCGCGCACCGCCCGCCTGCAGGCGCTCGGGGTCGAGATCGTCGAAGCCGATCTCTTGAAGCCGGATACCCTCGCGCGCGCCGCGGAGGGGATGGAGGCCGTGTTCCAGGTCGCCGCCACCTACGAGATGATCCCGAAGAAGGGTGCGGCCAGCGTCATCCGCGACAGCGTCGAAGGCGGCATCAACATGCTGCGCGCGGCCAAGGCCGCAGGGGTCAAGCGCGTGGTCTTCACCTCGTCCTGCGTGGCGATCGGGCCCGGGCCGAGGGGCGCGCCGCCCCGCGACGAACGCCAATGGAACGAGCAGCTCGCGGTCCCCTACTTCCGCGCCAAGACCGAGGCGGAACGCCGCGCCTGGGCCTATGCCAAGGAGAGCGGGCTCGACCTGGTCGCGATCCTGCCAGGCGCGGTCAGCGGCCCAGGCTTCGCACGCAACACGCCGACCATCGACGTCGTGGAGAACATCCGCAAGGGGATGTTCCGCATGGGTGTGATACGCGCCGACCTGCCGTTCGTCGACGTCCGCGACGTGGCGGAGGCGCACAGGCTCGCGCTCGAGACGCCGAGCGCCTCGGGGCGCTACGTCGCCATGAGCGACGCGGCCGTGGACTTCCGCCAGCTCGCCGAGGCGGTGCGCGCCATCGACCCCAAGACGCCGAAGGTCGGGCCGACCATGCCGGACTTCATGCTCGGCCTGATGCCGGCCTTCGATCGGATCGGCCATCTGCTGATGGGGACCGCGCGCACGATCACGCCCGAGATGGTGGGAACCATGAAGGGGCGCAGCTGGAACATCAGCAATGCGCGCGCCAAGCAGGAGCTCGGCTGGTCGCCGCGCATCAGCCTCCAGCAGAGCCTGAAGGACACCCTGGAGGCGCTCGGCGCGAACAGGCGCGCCGCCGCCTGACGGTGCCGGTCGGTGCGGTGGCCTCATCCTTCGACAGGCTCAGGATGAGGCCGCAAACCAGAACCCTCATGCTGAGCTTGTCGAAGCATGAGAGCAAGCGAACCCGCTGCCCTCAGCGTTTGAGCGCCTTGATCACCTCGGCGCAGGTCACGCGCTCGGCGATGTTCTGCAGCGCGTAGTTGATGCCCGCATTGTGCCATTCGTCGTTGATGGTCGAGGTGCCGTCGGTCAGCACCACGGCGCGGTAGCCCGCATCGGCGGCATGGCGCGTGGTGTGCTCGATCGAGAAGTTGGTCCAGGCGCCCGAGACCAGCAGCGTCTCCACGCCGAGCCCCTTCAGGATGGTCTCGAGATGCGTGTCGTGGAAGGCGTTCATGCGCATCTTCTCGACCACGAAGTCGCCCTTCTTCGGCTCGAGCCCCTTGACCGGCGCGACGCCCCAGGTGCCGCGCACCAGCGCCTTGGCCTCCTTGATGCCCTTGAACAGCGGCGCGTTGAGCTTGAGGCCGGGCGCGCCGGGCTCGACCACGTACCAGACATGGACCACCGCCATGCCGGCCGTGCGCGCCGCCGCGGCCAGTGCCTTCACGTTGGCCACGATGTTCTGCGACTTGGCGTGCGCCGGCGCGCCGGAATCGGCGAAGGCGCCGCCCTCGATGATCACGTCGTTCTGCAAATCCTGGATGATCAGCGCGCTCGTCTTCGGATTGATCTTGATCGCCACGGTTCCCTCTCCCTAACTCATATATCCGAGCCGGTTGCCCGACACTTTGAGCCTGACCCGATAGATCGACGTGGAGCAGGCGCAATAGAGCTCGCTCCAGGAATCTCCGCCCCAGTTCAGATTGCCGGCGTGCTCCGGCATGCCGATCACGCCGAGATGCTCGCCGTCTGGGGCGAACACCCACATGCCGCGCGGCCCGGTGACATAGACATTGCCGCGCTCGTCGCACTTCATGCCGTCGACCAGCCCGCCCTCGAAGGTGCCCGTGCCGATGCCTTCGGCGAACAGGCGGCCCTTGCCGAGCGTCCCATCGGCCTTCATCTCGAAGACGCGGATATGCGCCTTCCCGGTGTCGTTGATGTAGAGGATCTTCTCGTCCGGCGAGAAGCAGAGCCCGTTCGGCTGCACGAAATCGTCCATCAGGCAGGCAAGCTCGCCCGATTTCGGGTCCACGCGATAGACCCCCTGGAAATCGAGCTGCTGCTGGCGCTCCTCGCCGAACACCGGCATGCGCCCATAGGTCGGGTCCGAGAAATAGATCGCGCCGTCCGATTTCACGATCACGTCGTTCGGGCTGTTCAGCTCCTTGCCCTTGTAGTGCGAGGCGAGCACCTGGCGCTCGCCCTTCGCCGTCTCACGCACGAGCAGGCTCGTCGCGTGCTCGCACACAATGAGGTTGAAGTTGTCATCGAGCGTCATCCCGTTGCATTTGTTGGCCGGCTTCCTGACCTCCTTGACGCCGTCCCGTGAGCTCCAGCGCCGCCGGACGTTCATCGGCATGTCGCTGAAATAGAGCGCCTTCTCCTTTGGGTGCCAGATCGGCCCTTCGGTGAATTGAAAGCCGGTCGCGAGCTTCTCGACCTCGGCATGCTCGTCGATGAGATCGAGCAGCTTCTTCGACTTGACCTCTATTGCCATCGGTTTCGCCTCTCCCTGCGCTTATGATCGTTCTCCCGCCTCGAGCGGGGGCAACCCCTCACTCGGGCAGCATCTCGCCCGAGCCGCCCATCTCCTTCGGGATGTCCTTGAACTTCGGCAAGCCATCCCGCATGGCCATCACCTTTTCCGCATAGTGGACATGAACCGCGGGCTCGAAGGGAAGCGCGGGGATGACGCCGGCATATACGTCGACCAGATTCCACGGCGGATGGTCGGTCATCAGGTGGCCGCCGCAATTGCGGCAATACTTGCGGTAGCTCTGCTCGGTCTTGTGGTAGGTCGCGATCATCTCCGCGCCGCGGGTCACCTTGACGCGCTCCGGCTTCCATAGAGAGAACGCGTTGACCGGCGCAGCAGCCCAGGAGCGGCACGAATTGCAGTGGCAATAGCCCATGGCCTCCGGCCTGCCGGTGACCGTGAACCGCACCGCGCCGCAGAAGCAATCGCCCTCGTAGCTCGGTTCGCCCATCGCCCCGTCTCCCCCTTCTCCTGGCTCGGCCCAGACGCCGGGCCGGCGTGCGAGCAATTTCAGCACGCCGCGGCGGCCGGCTCAACCGTCGCGCTGGTGAATCGAGGCGTGCGCGGCACAGGCGGCGCGTCGGGCTTCCGCAAGGCCGGCAAGGCCGGATTTCAGAAAGCATCCTCCCACGATTTCGACAGCTTGATCGCGGAATGGATGAGCCCGACCATGGAATAGGTCTGCGGGAAATTGCCCCACAACTCGCCGGTCGCGGGCTCGATGTCCTCGGAGAGGAGGCCGACCGGGTTGCGCGCGGCGAGCATGTTCTCGAACAGCTCGCGCGCCTCTGCTTTTCGTCCGATCGCGGCAAGCGCGTCGATGTACCAGAAGGTGCAGGCGTTGAACGCCACCTGCGGCACGCCGAAATCGTCTTCGTCCGAGTAGCGAAGCAGATACGGCCCGCGGCGCAGCTCATGCTCGATCCGAGCCACCGTGCCGACGAAGCGCGGGTCCTGGTCGGAAATGAAGCCGAGCATCGGCAGCAGCAGGAGCACGGCATCGACCGCAGCGCCCCCGAAGCTGGACGTGAAGCTGTTCAGACAAGGATTCCAGGCGCCTGCCGAAACCTCCTGGTGGATGTGGCTTGCCGCCTGAGCCCAATGGGCCGCGCGGCTGGACAGGCCAAGGCGCGCCGCGATCTTCGCGAGGCGATCGCACGCGGCCCAGCACATGACGCTCGAATAGGTGTGGACCGCCTGGCGGTTGCGCAGCTCCCAGAGCCCGGCATCGGGCTGGTTCCACAGCTTCTCGGCCTGACGGCCGAGCACCTCGAGCCGCTCGAACAGCGCCTCGTCGCCCCTGCGGGTCAGCCGGATGTCGAAGAACATCTGGGTGCAGGCAAGGATGACCGAGCCATATCCGTCGTTCTGGACCTGCGTATAGGCGCCGTTGCCGATCCTCACCGGCCCCATGCCGCGATAGCCCGAGAGCGAGCCCACCATCGATTCGTCGAGCTGCTTGCTCTGCGTGATGCCGAACACCGGCTGCAGGTAGCCGCCATCCGAAGCCGCCGCGATGTTCAGGATATAGCTCAGATATTCTTCCATGGTCTTGGTCGCGCCCAGGGCGTTGAGCGCGTTCACGACGAAATACGAGTCGCGCAGCCAGCTGAACCGATAGTCCCAGTTGCGGCCGCTATCGGGCGCTTCGGGGATCGAGGTGGTCGGCGCGGCGATGATGGCGCCGGTCTCCTCGAAATTGGACAGCTTGAGCGTGATGGCCGCGCGGATGACCGCCTCCTGCCATTCGAACGGTATGGATAGATACCGGCACCATTCCTGCCAGTAATCGTCGGTATACTCGAAAAATTCCCGGAACACGGCGCCGACCGGTGCCGTGAGCGTCTCGTCCGGCCCGAGATGAAGGGTCAACGGCGTCTCGAGGATGAAAGGCGCCTCGTCCATCACATAGGCGACAGACGCATCCGTAGTCAGGCGGAGCGTCATGTCCGGCATCACATAGCGTATGTGGTTGGAGCCGTGCGTGATCTCCGGGCGAAACCGGCCATAGCCGAAGGCCGGACGAACCCGGACCCTGATGCGCGGCGCGCCGGACAGCGGCATGACCTGCCGGAGCATCGCCGCCGGGCGGAAGATGCGGCCATACTGCTTGAAGCGCGGCGCGAAATCGGTGACCCGGATCGCCGCGCCGTGCCGGTCGCGGAGCGTCGTCTCGATGATCGCCGAATTGTCCCGATAGCGCTGGCTGGCCTCTGCCAGGTCCAGAAGCTCGATCGCGAAGAAGCCGTAGTCATTGCCGTTCGCGCCGTCGAGCAGCGCGCAGAAGCGCGGATCGCCGTCGAAGCGCGGCAGGCAGCACCAGACGATGCGGGCGAACCTGTCCAGCAGCGCGCTGTAGCTGCAATTGCCGATGACGGCGAGATCGAGATTGCTCACCGACCTACGCTCCGAAAATCGCGCCGGAGCATCGAGGGCCAAGCCTCCAGCCAGTCGACGACCTCCTCGACGCCGGCGAGACTGTAGCGGGCGATCGTGTCTGCGCCGCTGCCGACGCGAATGGCGTGGCCGTCGAGCGCGTTGACGCAGGCGAAGCCGTCCTCGTCCGTGGCGTCGTCGCCGATGAAGACCGGCACATGACCCACGAACGGCGCTTCGCCCATGAATTCGCGGATGGCCGTGCCCTTGTCGGCATGCCTCGGCTTGATCTCGCTCACCAGTTTGCCGTGAATGACGTGCAGTTCGCCCGCGAACGGGCGCACCAGATCGTCGACGAGGCTCCGTATCTCACCCGCCCTTTCCGGCGACCGGCGATAGTGCACCGCCAACGCACCCCCCTTGTCCTCGAGGATGACCCCCTCGTTCACGCGCGCCGCGTGAGCCAGGGGTAGACGCAGCCTGTCCAGCGTCTCGGAAGCCGCCTGCGCGTACACGATGCCGCGGGCATCCCGGCGCTCGAGACCATGAAGCCCGGCAGCAGGCAATGTATGCGGTGCGAACAGCCGGTCGAGATCGTCGATGCGCCGGCCGCTGATCAGGGCGACCGCGCCACGCAGGCAGTGCAAGACCGCCTCGAGGACGCGGCACACGCGCTCGCTCCGCTCGACGCCGTCCGGCGTCTCGGCAAGATGAAGGATCGTCCCGTCGATATCGAGAAAAAGCGCCCAATCGGGCCTCGGGCGAAGCGCGAGGGCTGACGATCTGCCTGAGCTGTCCATCGCTACCGCGGTGGCTCGTCGAGGGTATCGAGTCGAGATTTTGCCTTATCTATGCGCTAGGATCGAGGCGGACAACCGAACGCCGGTGCCCAACGCCTTGCCGGACGTTTATCGGGGAGCGTGGCAGCGATGGCTGAGACCGGCCTGTCGCAGAAGATCTGTGTGCCGTGCCGTGGCGGCATCCCGCCCTTGCCGGCCGAGCAGGTGGCCGCGTTGCTGCCCCAGGTGCCCGGCTGGGAGGCCCGCGACGATGCGAGCGCCATCGAGGCGCGCTTTCGCTTCAAGAACTTTCGGGTAGCGCTGGATTTTGTGTCTCGGGTGGGCGAACTGGCGGAGGCCGAGTTTCATCACCCCGTCTCGATCAGCTTCGGCTGGGGTTTCGCCACCATCGTCCTCCAGACCAAGAAGATAAAGGGACTCCACGAAAACGATTTCATCATGGCCGCCAAGATCAACGAAATCGCCGCGGGGCTGGCCGATGGCAAGAGGGACGCCTAGGGCAGAATCGCTTGATCGGGGCGAACAGTACGGGGTTCTTTTGCCCCAGGATTCTCCCTTGTGTGACATGCAGCCGCCCCTATATGAACGTCCGAGGGCGGCGATCGCGCCCACCCTATTTCGGAAAAGCGATACGGCAGGTGAAACTCCGCCCGGCAAGCGGCGTTCCTGAAATGTCATTTGAAGCTCGGATGGCCCCCTTCCTCGCGAGCGCGATGGTCGAGCCCTGCGCTCGGCAGCGGCGAAGAGAACAAAGGGAGGCGAAACGATGAGGCTGATCGGATGGCCGCTTGGCCAAGGTTCCCGGGACAAGGCCGGGATCGGCCCGAATCGTGAAAGCGGCGGGAGCACGGCGCGTCCCCAGCCAATCAGGACGCCGATCGGCGGCAGCGGAGAGCGCCGCCTCCATTCTCCGGCGCAGTCAACCCAAGGGGCGCGCCGGCTCGTCATCGTCTCCAATCGGATCGTTGACCCGCGTCGCAACCGGAAGGCCGGCGGACTCGCCGTCGCCATCGGCGATACCATGGTGGCATCCGGCGGCCTGTGGTTCGGCTGGAGCGGCAAGGTCAGCGACGACGCGAGCGCCGGCAGCCCCGCCGCCAGACGCAGCGGCGGCATCGACCTGGTAGCGCTCGACCTGACGCCCCAGGAGCGCGACGGCTACTATCACGGCTTCGCCAATCAATGCCTTTGGCCGCTCTTCCACTACCGTACCGACTTGGTGCGCTTCGATCGCGGCTTCCTGCAAACCTACAGGGCCGTCAACCGCCGCTTCGCCGAGTCCCTCGCGCATCTGTTGCGCCCGGATGACGTGGCGTGGGTGCACGACTTCCATTTGCTGCCGCTCGGCGCCGAGTTGCGCCGGCTCGGCTGCCGCCAGCCGCTCGGCTTCTTCCTCCATGTTCCGTTCCCGCCGACCGAGGTCGTCGCCACCCTCCCGGGCCATCGCGATCTCCTCGGCGAGCTGATGGCTTATGACCTGCTCGGCTTCCAGACCGAAAATGACACGGCGTGCTTCCGCGTCTACGCATCGCGCGAGCTTCGCGCCGAGGCGTTGCCCGCGGGCAGGCTGCGAAGCGCCAGCCGCGAAACCGTGGCGCGCGCGTTCCCGGTCGGCATCGATGTCGACGCCTTCGCCGCATTGAGCGCGAGCGCCGATACGGGCAGCCAGGTCGAATCCCTCAAGACCTCGCTTGGCGGGCGCGCCCTCGTCGTCGGCGTCGACCGCCTGGACTATTCGAAGGGCCTGCCCCAGCGCTTCTCGGCCTATCGGCGGCTGCTGGAAACCTCGCCGGAATATCGCAACCAGGTCGTGCTGATGCAGGTCTGCCCGCCGAGTCGGGAGGAGCTGCCATCCTATGTCGACATCCGGCGCGAGCTGGACCGGCTCGAAGGCGCGATCCACGGCCAGTTCGCCGAGTTCGACTGGACGCCGGTGCGCTATATCAGGCGTGCGGTGCCGCGCGAGAAGCTGGCGGCACTCTACCGCGCAAGCAAGGTCGGCCTCGTCACCCCGCTCAGAGACGGCATGAACCTGGTGGCAAAGGAGTTCGTCGCCGCGCAGGATCCGGACGATCCCGGCGTGCTGGTGCTGTCCTCCTTCGCCGGTGCGGCCGAGACGATGGGCGAGGCACTCATCGTCAATCCCTATGACGTCGACGAGGTGGCGGCGGCGCTGAGCGAGGCGCTGCGCATGCCGCTTGCCGAACGCCAGGCACGCCACGCCTCGCTGCTCGCCACGATCAAGAAGAGCAGCGCCGAGGCTTGGCAGCGCGGTTTCCTGGCGGCGCTGGCCGCCCTGCACGACGGGCCTGGCGCGCGAGCGCAACCGGCGTCCTTCCTGCGGGCTTGAGTCGTCGATGGGGCCGTCGGCGCTCCCGGTAGCTGCCGGGGCGGTGCCGGACTTCAGGGTGATTGCGTCGTCTGGAAGGCGCCGTCGGATTTGGTCAGCGACAGCGAGACCCAGCTGCCGTCGTCGATATCGAGCAGTTGCAGCGATGTCGGGCTGATCGAGACCGATGGGCCGGGACCACCCGGGTCGCCGTCCATCGTCATGGCCTCCACGATGGCGGCGGCGGTGTCGTTCATCAACACGGGCTCGCTGTCGTCGCCGGGGGCCGCGTTCTCCTCGCCCGAGGCACTTGCGCCGTGCGAGGGCCATGCGGGGTCGGCAGCATCGGCCCAGGCGTCGGGCGCCTCCCCCTCCGCCACGGGCGGCAGGACGGAGATTCGCGCAAGCTCCGCATCGGTCATAGAGCCGGCCGGCCGCGTGGCTTCGCCGGCGGCAAGCTCGTCGTGCGGAACCAGGATCGCGGCCAGGCACGCCGCAGCAGCGAGGATCGTGATGCCGATGCGAGCCGGTCGCCTGCGGCCGCCCCGGCGGAGGAAACCGCTAAGAGCCAATGCGAAACGCCGGTGCCGCGCTCGGTGCATGCGAATACCGTAATCGATTCCCATGCTCGGAGAAATAGAAATATCCAGAAGGATATTCTGGATTTCGGCGCGGATTCGACGAAGATCAGCCTCGAATTTTAATATTGACGATCGATATATGTCCTATATTTTCAGCATTCGGCCTCGGAATGCCCAGCAATGGCCGACCGGCGGAGTCGCGTCCGCGATGAGGCTCGACCGGGCAGGCAGCCACGCCCTGCACGGGCGGTCATGACCGCACCACCGGCCGGAACGGTGCTAGAGTGAGGCGCATGATGGCTACCTTGCTCCTGCTCTTCGCCTGGACCCTGTTGCCGCCGCCGGCCTGGACCGCACTGATCGGCCGCCTCGCCGAGGCCGATATGCCGCGCGAGGATGGGGACAGGCAGCATGCGGTCGGAGCATTGGGAGAGGCTGGCAGCTCGGCGGAATGGCGGAGGCCAGAGGGCGCCGGGGTAGACTCCAGTTCAAATTCCCCACAAATCGGGAATCAGGGCTGAGGAGTTCCTTACCTTTCGTTCTCTTTGATCAGCGTTGCGATCTCGCGGTGGAGGATCGGAAGCTTGGCCTCGACGACATCCCAAACCAGGCGGTCGTCAACCTCAGCGTAGCCATGGATCAGGATGTTGCGGAATGCGATGATGCGCCGATAGTCGCTAATCTGCGATGCTAGGGCTTCGTCGAGCTTGGCCAGGCGAGAAAGCGCCTCGCCGATGATCTCGAATTCGCGCTCGACGCGGCGCGCAACATAGCGTCTCGCTCATAGTCCACGAATACCTTGCCCGAGGTGAACTCGGCGAGAAGCTTGGCAGCACGCTCGATGTCGTGCAGATACTTCCTTGCCTCAAGCCGCATAGAGCAGCGCCTTGGTCTTCTCAACTGCTTCGCGGAAATAGGAATTCTTGATCGCCGAGCCAACCACAAGGTCGACCTTGCGTTCGAATAGACGCTCCAAGCCTTCAAGCAGGCCGAAATAGTCATCGGCATAGCCGCCCACGGGCCGTGGCCCAAACTCGACAAGGAAATCGAGATCGCTGACACCGGGCCGCGCGTGCCCTGTCGCAGCGGACCCGAACAGCTCCAGACGGCTCACATGGCAGCGGCGGCACAGTGCCTCCAGCTCAACGCGGCGGCGTTCGATTTCAGCAAGCGCGACCTGGTCACCAGCCACAAGATAGCCCTCCAGCACGTCGACCGGCGACTGGGGGTGGGCGGATTGTCCGCTAGTACGTTGATCCGATTGGTGAGCCCGCTGGGGATCGAACCCAGGACCCTCTGATTAAAAGTCAGATGCTCTACCGCTGAGCTACGGGCTCGTTCAGTTCAACAGCCGTCGGTCGAGTGCCGTTTAGCACGGCGTGGAGGCGCCGGCAAAGGCTCGGAGGCGTGGGCCGCTCTCAGGCTTCGGCGGCCGCTTCCTCCGCTTCGCCGGTGCCGCCCCGGTAGCGCGCGAGGAACGCCGCCGCGGCTTCGGCGAGACGGCCCTCGCCGATCGCCTGGCGCAGCCGGGCCATCAACCCTTGATAGAAGTGGAGGTTGTGCAGGGTCAAGAGGATCGGCCCGAGCATCTCCTCGCAGCGGAACAGATGATGGATATAGGCGCGCGCATAGGCGCCGCACACCGGACAGCCACAATCGGGGTCGAGCGGCCCGGCGTCGTCCTGGTGCCGGGCGTTCCGCATGTTGAGCGTGCCGTCATGGGTGTAGGCGCGGCCGGTGCGGCCCGAGCGGGTGGGCAGCACGCAGTCGAACATGTCAATGCCGCGGCCGACCGCCTCGACCAGATCGCCCGGCGTGCCGACGCCCATCAGGTAGCGCGGCTTGTCGGCGGGCAGATGACCGTCGAGCGCGTCGAGCACGTCGAGCATGCGGGCCTGGCCCTCGCCGACCGCGAGCCCGCCGATCGCGTAGCCGTCGAAGCCGATGGCGGCGAGTGCGGCGGCCGATTCGTGGCGCAGCGTGGGGTAGACGCTGCCCTGCACGATGCCGAACACGCCGTTGCCCTCGCCCGCCCGGAACGCCGCCTTGCTGCGCTCGGCCCAGCGCATCGAGCGGCGCATCGAGGCCGCCGCCTCCGCCTCGCTCGCAGGAAAGGGCGTGCACTCGTCGAGCACCATCTGAATGTCCGAACCCAGCAGCGCCTGGATGCGCATCGCCTCCTCGGGCGTCAGGCGCCGGGGCGAGCCGTCCAGATGCGAGCGGAAGGTGATGCCGTCCTCGTCGATGGTGCGCAGCTTGGCGAGCGACATCGCCTGGAAGCCGCCGGAATCGGTCAGGATCGGACGGCGCCAGTTCATGAAGGCGTGCAGCCCGCCGAGCCGCGCGATGCGCTCGGCGCCCGGCCGCAGCATGAGGTGGTAGGTGTTGCCGAGCACGATCTCGGTGCCGCTGGCTTCGACCTGCTCGGGCAGCAGCCCCTTCACGGTGGCGGCGGTGCCGACCGCCATGAAGGCGGGCGTGTGGACCGCGCCGTGCGCGGTCTCGAGCCGGCCGATGCGGGCGGCGCCGTCGGTGCCGAGCAGGCTGAAGCGCATCAGCGTCCCTCGGGAAAGATCAGGCAGGCATCGCCATAGGAGTAGAAGCGATAGCCTGCCTCGATGGCATGCGCATAGGCGCGTTTCATACGATCCAGCCCGCCGAACGCCGCGACCAGCATGAAGAGCGTCGAGCACGGCAGGTGAAAGTTGGTGAGCAGCGCATCGACGCGCTTGAAACGGTAGCCCGGCACGACGAACAGGTCGATCTCGCCGTCGAACGGCGCGACGACGCCGTCCTGGTTGCTCGCCGTCTCGAGCACGCGCAGGCTAGTCGAGCCCACCGCGATGACGCGGCAGCCCTTGCCTGCGGCATCATTGACGGCGTCGGCTGCCTCTTGGCCGATGCTGCCATGCTCGGCATGCATCCGGTGACCGCCCGTATCGTCCGCCGTGACCGGGAGGAACGTGCCGGGGCCGACATGCAGGGTCACGAAGGCATGGCCGATGCCGCGGGCCGAGAGCCGGTCGAACAGCGCCTCGGTGAAATGGAGGCCTGCGGTCGGTGCCGCCACCGCGCCCTCGTGCCGGCCGAAGACCGTCTGGTAGTCGCGCCTGTCCCGCTCGTCCGCACCGCTAGGGCGCGCGATGTAAGGCGGCAGCGGCATGGCGCCGAAGCGCTCGAGCGCGTTGCGCAGCGCCTCGCCCGCAAGCGCGAAGCGGAGCCGCACCTCGCCGCCTTCACGGCTCTCGACCGTCGCCTCGAAGCCCTCGCCGAAGCTCACCGTGTCGCCCGGCCGCAGGCGCTTGGCGGGGCGCGCCAGCGCCGACCAACGCTCCGGCCCGAGCGGCTGCGTCAGCGTGACCTCGACGGCCGCCTCGCCGCGCCGGCCCGACAGGCGCGCCGGCACCACCTTGGTGTCGTTGAGCACGAGGATGTCGCCGGGCCGGAGCAGCTCGGGCAGGTCGCGCACATAGCGGTCGTCAAGCCGCTCGCCGATCACGAGCAGCCGCGCCGCATCGCGCGGCACCGCCGGGCGCGTCGCGATGCGCTCGCGCGGCAGCTCGAAGTCGAACAGATCGACGCGCAACCGCCGGCAGGCTCAGCTTGCGCCCTGGTTGAGCTTGCGCGCCGGCCCGAAGCGCTTTTCGAGCCGCTGCACCACCTCGGCCGGCACGAAGCTCGACACGTCGCCGCCCAGCATGGCGATCTCCTTCACGAAGCGGGAGGAGATGAACTGGTGGCGCTCCGAGGCCATCAGGAACACGGTCTCGACCTTGGGGTTGAGGCGGGTGTTCATGCCGGCCATCTGGAACTCGTACTCGAAGTCCGAGACGGCGCGCAGGCCCCGGATGATGACCTTGGCGCCGACCGACACCGCGAACTGCATGAGCAGGGTATCGAAGGTGCGCACCTCGAGCCGGCCATTGGCGCCGTCGATGTCGTTCAGGCACAGCCTGGTGAGGCCGAGCCTCTCGTCGAGCTCGAACAGCGGCCCCTTGCCGATGTTGACGGCGACACCGACGACCAGCCGGTCAACGAGCGTGAGCGCGCGCTTCACGATGTCGACATGGCCGAAGGTGATCGGGTCGAAGGTGCCGGGATAGATGCCGATCCGCGTGCCCGCGCTCATCCGGCGCCTCCCTGGTCGGTCTGCTCGCCCGCTTCTTCCGCCGCGCCGTTCTCGCCGTCGTCCACGAGGCGCGCGACCGAGACCACCCTTGCGTCGTCAGGCAGGCGGAACACGCGCACGCCGCGCGTGTTGCGGCCGGCGATGCGGATATCGTCGACCGGGCAGCGGATGAGCTGGCCGCCATCCGTCACCAGCATGATCTGGTCGCTCTCATCGACCGGGAAGGCGGCAACCACCGCGGCGCCCTCCCGGCTGGTGTCGATGTTCCTGATGCCTTTGCCGCCGCGCTGCGTCACGCGGTACTCATAAGCAGAGGTGCGCTTGCCGAAGCCGTCGGAGGTGATCGACAGCACGAACTGCTCGTCGCGCGCCAGCGCCTCGAACGCGGCGCGGTCGGCCGGCTCCTCGGCCGGCTCGCCGCGCCGGCGCGCGCCCGACCAGCGCAGATAGGCATCGCGCGTCTCGATATCGACCTTGCTGTGCCCGAGGATGGTCATCGAGATCACGCGGTCGCCCTCGGCCAGCTCCATGCCGCGCACGCCCTGCGAGCTGCGGCCCTTGAACTCGCGCACCTGGCTGGCCTGGAAGCGCACGCAAAGGCCGCCGGCCGCGGCAAGCAGCACGTCATCCTCCGCCGCGCACAGGCGCACGCCGACGATCCAGTCGCCCTCGTCCAGCTTCATCGCGATCTTGCCGTTGGACGGCACGTTGGCGAAATCGGCCGCGCTGTTGCGCCGGACATAGCCGGAGCTGGTCGCGAACATCATCTGCAAATCGCTCCAGCTCGCCTCGTCCTCGGGCATGGGCAGGAGCGTCGAGATGGTCTCGCCCGGCGCGAGCGGCAGGAGGTTGACCAGCGCCTTGCCGCGCGCTTGCGGCGCCGCCGCGGGCAGCCGGTAGACCTTGAGCTTGTAGACCTTGCCGGCGGTCGAGAAGAACAGCACCGGCGTATGGGTGTTGACCACGAAGACCTGGGAGACGAAATCCTCCTCGCGCGTGCTCATGCCGGCGCGGCCCTTGCCGCCGCGCCGCTGCGCGCGATAGGCCGAGAGCGGCACGCGCTTGACGTAGCCGGCATGGCTCACGGTCACCACCATGTCCTCGCGCTGGATCAGGTCCTCGACGTCGGACTCGAATTCCAGCTCGACGATCTCGGTGCGGCGCGGCGTGGTGAACTCGTCGCGCGCCTTGCGCAGCTCCTCGCTGAGCACCTGGCGCAGCCGAACCGGGTCCTGCAGGATGCGGACATATTCCTTGATCTGCTCGACGATCTGCTTGAGCTCGTCGTCGATCTTGCCGCGCTCCAGCGCCGTCAGCCTTTGCAAGCGGAGCTCGAGGATGGCGCGCGCCTGCTCGTCGGTGAGCCGGCAGGTGCCGTCGGGTGAGACGCTCTGGCGCGGATCGCCGATCAGCTCGATCAAAGGCTGCACGTCCTGTACCGGCCAGTCGCGGCCGGTGAGTGCAGCGCGCGCCTCCGCCGGGTCGCGCGACTGGCGGATCAGCGCGATCACGGCGTCGATGTTGGCGACGGCGACCGCGAGCCCGGCGAGGATATGGGCGCGCTCGCGCGCCTTGGCCAGCTCGAACCGGGTGCGCCGCGTGATCACCGTCTCGCGGAACGAGACGAAGGCCGCGATCACGTCCTTGAGGTTGAGCAGCTCCGGCTTGCCGCCGTTCAGCGCCAGCATGTTGACGCCGAAGCTGGTCTGCAGCTGCGAGTAGCGGTAGAGCTGGTTCAGCACCACGTCGGCCTGGGCATCACGGCGCAGCTCGATGACCACGCGCACGCCGTCGCGGTCGGATTCGTCGCGCAGCTCGGCGATGCCCTCGACCCGCTTCTCGCGCACCAGCTCGGCGATGCGCTCGATCATGCGGGCCTTGTTGACCTGGAACGGGATCTCGGTGACCACGATCGCCTCGCGGTCCTTGCGGATCGTCTCGACCGTGCTCCTGGCGCGCATCATGATCGAGCCGCGCCCGGTGTGATAGGCCGAGCGGATGCCGGACTGGCCGAGGATCAGCGCGCCGGTCGGGAAATCAGGCCCGCTGATGTGCTCGATCAGCTCGTCGATGCCGATGTCGGGGCGTTCGAGATAGGCGAGGCAGGCGTCGACCACCTCGCCCAGATTGTGCGGCGGGATCTTGGTCGCCATGCCGACGGCGATGCCGTCCGCGCCGTTGACGAGCAGGTTCGGGAACTCGGCCGGAAGGACCGTCGGCTCCTTCAGCGTGTCGTCGTAGTTGGGCTGGAAGTCGACCGTGTCCTTGTCGATGTCGGTGAGCAGCGCGTGCGCGGCGTGCGCCAGGCGCACCTCGGTGTAGCGCATCGCGGCCGCCGCATCGCCGTCCATCGAGCCGTAATTGCCCTGCCCGTCGAGCAGCGGCAGGCGCATGGAGAATTCCTGCACGAGGCGCACCATCGTGTCATAGATGGCGGCGTCGCCGTGCGGGTGGTATTTGCCCATCACGTCGCCGACCACGCGGGCCGATTTGCGGTAGGGCTTGTTCCACTCGTAGCCCGCCTCGTTCATCGCGTAGAGGATGCGGCGATGCACCGGCTTGAGGCCGTCGCGCACGTCGGGCAGCGCACGCGACACGATCACGCTCATCGCGTAATCGAGGTAGGAGCGGCGCATCTCCTCTTCGATCGCGATGGGCGAAATCTCGCGCCCTGCCGAGGGTGGCTCGCCGGGCGGCCGAACGGGTGGAGCGGTGTTCAAAGACGATCTTTAGCTGCTTGAAATGAAAGGAAGATCGCGAGGGGCCGCGGATTCGCGACGGACCCTGGATTTTACCTCAAAAAATGCCCTGTAACAACGCCGGCAAGGCCGGCCGGAGGCAGCCTCAGAACGGGATGTCGTCGTCGAGATCGCCGCCGCCGGCCCCGCTCCGGGCGCTGCCCATGGAAGGCCCCGGCGGCGCCTCGTCGGGTGGCCCGTAGTCGCCGCCCGAGGACGCGCCGCGCGCGCCGTCCAGCATGGTGAGCTCGCCGCGGAAGCGGTTCAGCACGACCTCGGTGGTATAGCGCTCCTGGCCCGACTGGTCGGTCCATTTCCGGGTGCGGAGCTGACCCTCCACATAGACCTTCGAGCCCTTGCGCAGGTACTTCTCGGCGACCTCGGCAAGCCGCTCGTTGAAGATCACGACGCGGTGCCACTCGGTCTGCTCCTTGCGCTCGCCGGACGCCTTGTCCCGCCAAGTCTCCGAGGTGGCGACCGAGAGGTTGACCACGGGATTGCCGTCCTGCATGCGGCGGACCTCGGGGTCGCGCCCCAGATTTCCCACCAGGATGACCTTGTTGACGCTACCCGCCATGACCGACGATCTCCCTTGGTCTCATTTCGTTCGCGGCACTCTAAGCTGAAGCACGCCCCGCCACAACCTGCCGAGCGGCTCGAAATCCGCCGGCCGGCACCCTATAGTTCTTCCCCAACCAGCGCCACGCATCCGCCCATGCAGAAAGACATCAAGGTCCGCGGCGCCCGCGAGCACAACCTCAAGGGCATCGACGTCGACATCCCGCGCGACAGCCTGACCGTGATCACCGGGCTGTCGGGCTCGGGCAAGTCCTCGCTCGCCTTCGACACGATCTATGCCGAGGGCCAGCGCCGCTATGTCGAGAGCCTCTCGGCCTATGCGCGCCAATTCCTCGAGCTGATGCAGAAGCCGGACGTCGAATCCATTGACGGCCTGTCGCCCGCCATCTCGATCGAGCAGAAGACGACCTCGCGCAACCCGCGCTCGACGGTCGGCACCGTCACCGAGATCTACGACTATCTGCGCCTGCTGTTCGCGCGCGTCGGCATCCCCTACTCGCCCACGACCGGCCTGCCCATCGAGGCGCAGACCGTCAGCCAGATGGTCGACCGCATCAAGGCGATGGCCCAGGGCACCCGGCTCTACCTGCTCGCGCCGGTGGTGCGCGGCCGCAAGGGCGAGTACCGCAAAGAGCTGGTCGAGCTGATGAAGCGCGGCTTCACGCGGGTCAAGATCGACGGCAAGCTCTACGACATCGACGCGGCGCCGGCGCTCGACAAGAAGCGGAAGCACGACATCGAGGTGGTGGTCGATCGTGTGGTCGTGAAGCCCGACCTCGGCAACCGGCTCGCCGACAGCCTGGAGACCGCGCTCGGCCTGGCGGACGGTATCGCCATCGCGGAGGACGCGGATTCGGGCGAGCAGACCATCTTCTCCTCGAAGTTCGCCTGCCCGGTCTCGGGCTTCACCATCGCCGAGATCGAGCCGCGGCTGTTCTCCTTCAACAACCCGTTCGGCGCCTGCCCGTCCTGCGACGGGCTCGGCGCCAAGCTTTATTTCGACCCGAGCCTGGTCGTGCCCGACGAGGACGTCTCCTTGCGCGACGGCGCGATCGCGCCCTGGGCCGGCTCGTCCTCGCCCTATTACGGCCAGACGCTCGATGCGATCGCGCGGCACTTCAAGAAGAGCACCGAGACGCCGTGGCGCGACCTGCCCGAGGCGGTGCGCAAGGTGATCCTCTACGGCTCGGGCGACGAGCCGATCCGCTTCACCTATGACGACGGGCTCAAGGAATACGCGACCGTCAAGCCGTTCGAAGGCGTCATCCCGAACCTGGAGCGCCGCTTCCGGGAGTCGGACAGCGCTTGGCTGCGCGAGGAGCTCGGCCGCTACCAGGGCAGCCGGCCCTGCGATGTCTGCGCCGGCTACCGGCTCAAGCCCGAGGCGCTCGCGGTCAAGATCAACAAGCTGCATATCGGCGAGGTGGCCGAGTTCTCGATCCGCCACGCCGCCGGGTGGTTCGGCGGGCTGGAGCGGACGCTGAGCGCCAAGCACCGCGAGATCGCCCGGCGTATCCTGAAAGAGATCAACGACCGGCTCACCTTCCTGGTCGATGTCGGGCTCGACTATCTCACCCTGTCGCGCGCCTCGGGCTCGCTCTCGGGCGGCGAGAGCCAGCGCATCCGGCTCGCCTCGCAGATCGGCTCGGGCCTGACCGGCGTGCTCTACGTGCTCGACGAACCCTCGATCGGGCTGCACCAGCGCGACAATGCGCGGCTGCTCGCCACCCTCAAGAACCTGCGCGACCTCGGCAACACCGTGCTGGTGGTCGAGCATGACGAGGAGGCGATCCGCACCGCCGATTATGTCATCGACATGGGGCCGGGCGCCGGCAAGCATGGCGGCCACGTCGTCGCCGAGGGCACGCCGGAGCGGGTCATGGCCTCGCCCGACAGCCTGACCGGCAAGTACCTCACCGGCGTCGAGCAGGTGCCGGTGCCGGAGGCGCGGCGCGAGACGAACCAGGAGCGCGCCATCACCGTGGTCGGCGCGCAGGCCAACAACCTGAAGAACGTGACGGCGCGCATCCCGCTCGGCACCTTCACCTGCGTCACCGGCGTCTCGGGCTCCGGCAAGTCCACGCTGGTCATCGACACGCTCTACCAGGCGCTCGCCCGGCGGCTGAACGGCGCGCGCACCCAGGCCGGCGCGCACGAGCGCATCGACGGGCTGGAGTTCCTCGACAAGGTGATCGACATCGACCAGTCGCCGATCGGCCGCACGCCGCGCTCCAACCCGGCGACCTACACCGGCGCGTTCGGCCCGATCCGCGACTGGTATGCCGGCCTGCCCGAGGCCAAGGCGCGCGGCTACAAGCCGGGGCGCTTCTCGTTCAACGTCAAGGGCGGGCGCTGCGAGGCGTGCCAGGGCGACGGGCTGATCAAGATCGAGATGCATTTCCTGCCCGACATCTACGTCCAGTGCGAGGAGTGCAAGGGCAAGCGCTACAACCGCGAGACGCTCGAAGTGCTTTATCGCGACCGCTCGATCGCCGACGTGCTTGAGATGACGGTCGACGACGCGGCTGCGTTCTTCAAGGCGATCCCGGCGATCCGCGACAAGCTGGAGACCTTGCAGCGGGTCGGCCTCGGCTACATCCATGTCGGCCAGCAGGCGACCACGCTGTCGGGCGGCGAGGCGCAGCGGGTCAAGCTCGCCAAGGAGCTGTCGCGGCGCGCCACGGGCCGCACGCTCTACATCCTCGACGAGCCGACCACCGGCCTGCACTATGCCGACGTGCGCAAGCTCTTGGAGGTGCTGCACGCGCTGGTCGAGACCGGCAACACGGTGGTCGTGATCGAGCACAATCTCGAGGTGATCAAGACCGCGGACTGGATCATCGACCTCGGGCCGGAAGGCGGCGACGGCGGCGGCACCGTGGTCGGCACCGGCACGCCGGAAGACATCGCCGCCAACCCGAAGAGCTATACCGGCCAGTATCTCGCGCCCCTCCTGAGCGCGCGCCGCTTCACGAAGACACCAGCGTCGAGCCGCAAGGGACGGCGCAAGGTCGCCTGATGACGGAGCGCGTCATCGTCATCGGCGGTGGCCTCGCGGGCTCGGAGGCGGCGTGGCAATTGGCGCGCGCCGGCATCACCGTCGAGCTGCGCGAGATGCGCCCCGTGGGGAAGACCGAGGCGCATGCCGGCGACGGGCTCGCCGAGCTGGTCTGCTCCAACTCGTTCCGCTCCGACAACGCGCAAGCCAGCGCGGTCGGCCTGCTGCACGAGGAGATGCGCCGCTGCGGCTCGCTGATCCTGCGTACAGCCGACGCGCACAAGGTGCCGGCGGGCGAGGCGCTTGCGGTCGATCGCGACGGCTTCTCCGCGGGCGTGCAGGCGGCACTCGACGCCGAGCCGCTGATCACCGTCATGCGCCGCGAGCAGCACGATTTGCTGTCGCCCGACGACGGCCCCGCGGTCGTCGCGACCGGGCCGCTCACCTCGCCTGCTCTGTCCGACGCGATCCGCGCGCTCACCGGCGCGGACGCGCTCGCCTTCTTCGACGCCATCGCGCCGATCGTCCATGCCGACAGCATCGACTTCGGCATCGCCTGGCGCCAGTCGCGCTGGGACAAGGCTGGCCCCGGCGGCGATACGGCGGCCTACGTCAACTGCCCGCTCGACAAGGCGCAGTACGTCGCTTTCATCGAGGCCCTGCGCGCCGCGGAGAAGACCGAGTTCAAGGAATGGGAGAAGTCGACGCCCTATTTCGAGGGCTGCCTGCCGATCGAGGTGATGGCCGAGCGCGGGCTCGACACGCTGCGTTACGGGCCGATGAAGCCCGTGGGCCTGACCGACCCGCGCACCGGCAGGCGCGCCTATGCTGTCGTCCAGCTCCGCCAGGACAACGCGCTCGGCACGCTCTACAACATGGTCGGCTTCCAGACCAAGCTGAAGCATGCCGAGCAGGTGCGCCTGTTCCGCACCATACCGGGGCTGGAGGGCGCGCAGTTCGCCCGGCTCGGCGGCATCCACCGCAACACGTTCCTCGACAGCCCGCGGCTGCTCGACGGCGCGCTCCGGCTCAAGGCGCGGCCGAACCTCCGCTTCGCCGGGCAGATCACCGGTGTCGAGGGCTATGTCGAGAGCGCGGCGATCGGCCTGCTCGCGGGACGCTTCGCCGCCGCGGAGCTGCGCGGCGAGCCGATCGTGGCGCCGCCGCCGACCACCGCGCTCGGCGCGCTGCTCGCCCACATCACCGGCGGCCATCTCGACGGCAAGGGCACGTTCCAGCCGATGAACGTCAATTTCGGCCTGTTCCCGCCGCTCGACGAGCTCGAGAAACGGCGCGAGCGCAAGCCGGCCTATGCCCGGCGCGCGCTCGCCGACCTCGAGCGCTGGCTCGACCGCGCCGGTGCCGCCGCGGCGTGACGCCGCTCAGGCCGTCTCGGTCATCGTAGGCCACGCCGCGCGGTTCTGGCGGATCGCCTCGACCATCTGCGCCTCGCCGCGCCGCGCGATGATCGACTTCCACGCCTCTGCCGCGTTCTTCATTGCCTGGCTCGGCTTGATCTGCCCGGTGAGCGCCGCCTGAAGCTGCTCGTCGAGCGCATTGTCGAGCGCGTTCTGGCCCGCGAAGTTGATCGACGGACAGGAGCGCCGGATGGTCTCGCGGATCACCGGCACATGGTAGTCGTGATAGGTGTCGATCACGAGCGGGTCGTCGAAATTGGCGTTCTGGAACGGGTCGAACGTGCCGCCGGGATTGGCGGACAGCATGCTGTAGGTGCGCGTCGAGCTCGCCCATTGCAGGAACAGGTAGGCCGCCTCCGGGTGGCTGCTCTGCGCCGACACCTCGGCGTTGATGTTGTAGTAGATCACGCTCCGCCTGATCAGCTCATCGCCGAACCTGTTGCCCGGCGGCAGGAACGAGCCGAGCTTGCCGGTCAGCGGCGTCGCGGGCTTGCCGTCCGCCTCGTAGCGGTCGTTGAACTTCGCGATGTTAGTGTAGGTCGAGCACATCACGGACTGCAAATTCGCCATCGAGCCGTACTGCTCGGCCCAGATCCAGCTCAGCGCATCCTTGTTGGCCCATTGCAGGCTGCGCACATGCTCCTCGGCCGCCTTGATGCCCTGGTCGGTATCGAGCAGCGGCACGCCGTTCTCGTCGAAGAAGTAGTGGTTGGGCGCCGCCTGGCTGACATAGCGGGCGTAGAACACCGGCAGGCCCCAGAACGGGCTCATCAGGTTGGTGTGCCCGTTCAGGCCCTTTGCCTTGAAGAACTCGGCGATCTGGTCGACCTGCGCCCAGGTTTCGGGGTGGCCGAGCGGCCAGCCGTATTTCGCCTCGAACTCCGACCTGGTGGCGGGATCCTCGAACAGGTCCTTGCGATAGACCCAGGTCTGGAAGTCGCCGTCGAACGAGATCGTGTAGTAGGAGCCGGCGTATTTGTAGAGCAGCTCGCCGATCTGCGGCGTCGGCGTGCCGCGCGCCGGGTCGAACCAGTCCGGCTGGTATTTCGCCACGAACTCGTCGAGGTTGTAGGCGCCGCCGGCCTCGACCAGGTCGCCCACATTGTTCCACGGCTGGAAATAGATGTCGTAGACGGCGGACTTGGTCGCCGTGTCCTGCAGCACCTTCTTCCACACGTCCTCGGCGGCGGCCCCGACCATTTCGAGCTTGATGCCGGTCTCGTTCTCCCAGACCGATTGCAGCGTGGTGGCACCCTCGGGATACGGCTTGTTGAACTGGCCGATCGAGGCGTCGATCATCAGGAGGACGAGCTTGTCGGGCGCCTTGCCGGCGGACTTGAGCGCCTTGATACCCTCGATCGCCCGGCCTTCCGACATATCGGCGTTGTATTGGTAGCGCTCGGCGCCGGGGAAGCCGGTCGGCCCGCCGGTCATGCCGGGGGCGAGATCGGCGGCGCGCGCCGAACGCACGCCGAGGAATCTCGGCGCGATGCCGGCCGCCGCGGTCAACGCCGCCCCGGCTGCACCAGTCTTCAGAACCTCACGACGCGAGGGACGGGAACGGGGCCCAGAGGTGAAGGTCATTGGGGGATGCCTTTCAGACCTCAGCCGGCGATCCGACCAAGGTCGGTCACAGTTGAGCAGCCGGCTTCAGGCTAACACGGCGGCCCCAGGCGCTCAAAGTTGGGCCGATGACGATTCCGCGTCCGAGCAGCACCTCCGCTGCGCAGGAACGCACGCGGTCACAACACGGTCAAAGCCGACCCGACAGGTTTGCGATCAGCAGCCCGAGCTGGCGGCGCAGCGGGCCGATGGTGGCGCGCGGGTCGTAGGGGTTGTTGCCGAGTGCGGCGAGACGCGCGCGATGCATCGCGGCGAGCCTGCCAGGCAGCAAGGCGGGGCGTGCCGCGCGCGGTGCCGCCGTCATGGCGCTACGTGCCGCCGCGAGATGCTGCTCCGCCCGGCCGAGCACCTCGCCGATGACCGCACCGAGCGGCGCCGAGAAGCGGCCCGACAGCGCCTCGGCCGCGCTCAGGCCATGCGCCGCGAGGCGATCCGCCGGGAGATAGAGCCGCGACCGGGCGGCGTGGAACGGCACGGCGCGCATCAAGCCGACCAGGGCGAAGGCGGTCGCCGCGCAGCGCGCTGCTTCGCACTCGCGCTCGCCCAGGGCCTCGACCGTCAGCGCGGCGAGCGGCGCCGCGGTCGCCTCGGCATAGGCTTCGAGCGCCGCAAGGTCGGCCATCGGCGCGTCGTCGAAATCGCGTTCGCGCGCGTCGATCAGGGCATCGAAGGAGGCCCGGCTCAGGCCATGCTGCTCGACCGCATCGGCCAGCGGCTCGACGACCTCGTGCCGGCGTACCGTGCCGCCATAGATGCCCTCGATCGACTCGCGCCACCATTGCAGCCGGATCTGCCCGAGCATCGGCTCGCTCACCGCCTCGCGCGCGCGCGCGATCTCGTGGTTGAAGGCGATCAGCGCGAAGAGTGCCGGCCGCCGCTCGGGCGGCGCGAACAGCGCGCACAGATAGCGGTCGTGATCGACGCGGCGCACCAGGTCGATCAGCGCCGAGGCATCGGAACGGGCTCGATCCATGCCCGCCAAGATGGGCCGGCCGGCCGGCGTTTGCCAGTGCCCGCCCGGCTCGGCTATATCGGGCCGCCCATGACCAGCGCCACGCATGCAACGAGGGAGCGGCGATGACCGGCCGGGTGCACGTCGTCGGCGCCGGCATGGCCGGGCTCGCCTGCGCGGCCGAGCTGGTGCGGCAGGGTATCGGCACGACGATCTACGAGGCGGCAGGCCGCGCCGGCGGGCGCTGCCGCTCCTACCATGACGAGCTGCTGGGGCGCCTGATCGACAACGGCAATCACCTGATCCTCGGCGCCAACCCTGCCCTCTTCCACTATCTTGACATGATCGGCGCGCGCGACCGGCTGACCTGCCCGGATGCCGCCGCCTTCCCCTTCGTCGATCTCGGCTCGGGCGAGCGCTGGACGGTGCGTCCCAACCGCGGCCGCCTGCCCTGGTGGATCTTGGCTCCTTCGCGGCGCATCCCCGGCACGCGCTGGACCGACTATCTCATCGGCCTCCGGCTCGCCCTCGCGCCGAAGCACGCGACCGTCGCCGCGGCGCTGCGCCACAGGAACAACCCGATCGTCGAGCGCCTGTTCGAGCCGCTCACGGTCGCGGTGCTCAACGCCTCGATCGACGAAGGCGCTGCCGCCCTGCTCTGGCCCGTGATCCGGCTCACCTTCGGCGCGGGCGAGGCGGCCTGCCGCCCCTACTTCGCACGCGAAGGCCTCGGACCGGACATCGTCGAGCCCGGTGTCCGCTTCATCGAGCGCGAGGGTGGCGAGGTTCGCTTCAACACGCGGCTGCGTGCCCTTCAGATCGACGACGGGCGGCTGGCCGGGCTGGAGCTCGCCGACACCCGGATCGCGCTCGGCAACGATGACATCGTCGTGCTCGCGGTGCCGCCGGCCGTCGCGGTCGAGCTGGTACCCGGCCTGCGGGCGCCGCTCGAAACGCGTGCCATCGTGAACGCCCACTACAGGCTGGACGAGGAGGTGACGCTGCCCGACGGCAGCGGCATCCTCGGCGTGGTCGGCGGCACGGCGCAGTGGCTCTTCGCGCGCGGCACGGTCGTTTCGGTGACGGTGAGCGCGGCAGATGCCCTGGCGGAGCAGCCGGCGGAGGAGATCGCGGCGCTGATCTGGCGCGATGTCGCCGAGGCGCTCAACCGGCCCCCCCACCCCCTGCCGCCCTATCGCATCGTCAAGGAAAAGCGCGCGACCTTCGCGCAGGTGCCAAGCGCCGTGCCGCTGCGTGCTGCAACCGAGACGCGCTACCCGAATCTCCTGCTCGCCGGCGACTGGACCGACACCGGCCTGCCCGCAACCATCGAAGGCGCGGTCCGCTCCGGCCAGAAGGCGGCGCGCCTCGCCCGTATTCGCCTGCGCTGAAACCTGTAACGGAAAAGGGCGGGGCCGACACCCCGCCCTTTCGGTCGCCGCGCTGAATATTCAGGCGCCGAGGTTCTTCGCCGCGAAGTCCCAGTTCGCCAGCTTCTCAATGAACGTCGCGATGTAGTCGGGACGCCGGTTCTGATAGTCGAGATAGTAGGCGTGCTCCCATACGTCGATGGTGAGCAGCGGCGTCTGGCCGTGCACGATCGGCGTGTCCGCGTTCGGCGTCTTGGTCACCTTGAGCTTGCCGCCCTCGACGACCAGCCAAGCCCAGCCGCTGCCGAACTGGGTCGCGGCCGCCGCCTTGAACGCTTCCACGAACTTGTCGAAGCCGCCGAGGTCGGCGTCGATCTTCTTGGCGAGCACGCCCGAAGGCTTGCCGCCGCCGCCCGACTTCATGGAGTGCCAGTAGAACGTGTGGTTCCAGATCTGCGCCGCGTTGTTGAAGATGCCGGCCTTGGCGGCGTCGCCGGCAGCCGACTTGATGACGTCCTCGAGCGACTTGGAGGCGAGGTCGGTGTCCTTCACGAGATTGTTGAGGTTGGTGACATAGGCAGCGTGGTGCTTGCCGTGATGGAACTCGAGCGTGCGCGCGGAGATCGCCGGTTCGAGCGCACTTTGGTCGTACGGCAGTGGCGGCAATTGAAAGGCCATGAATCTCTTCCCTGCTTCGATGCGAATCTCGAAGGGTTATAAAACGCACACCGGGTGCCGAGTCGCAAGCGATCGTGCGGCGCTGCGCGTCAAAACAAAAATGCCTCTCGACATCTCGGAGTTCCCGGGCGCGCCGGACGGCGCGGCCACGCTGGCGTTTCCGGGACCGTGCCAAGACGGCGCCGGCCACTGCGCCCGGGGCCGCTTTTGAAGCAATTGAGTATTTTGGTATGGTATTCGTTCCGCGCCGCGGTGCGTGGGCGCTCCGCGTGACGAGGGGAAAACGAGGAGGCAACATGAAAAATCCGTTGGAATCGCTCTCCACTACGGTCGGCCTCGGGGTGATCCTCACCGCCATCATGGTGTTGATCATCGCGATCTTCTATTGGGACACCGGCGAAGCGACGGCGCCGAGCGTCAGCGAGCCTGCCGACAGCGGAGAAGGAACCATGGCTCCGGAAGACGGCAGCTCGAACACCCCCGAAACAGGCAACTGAGCAGGCAGCCAAGGAGAGCATGTCATGAACCTATTCGACGAACCCTGGGGCTTGTTCATGTTTCGCTGGTTCCACGTCATTTCCGGTGTGATGTGGATTGGCCTGCTCTGGTATTTCAACTTCGTGCAGACGCCGGCGATGCCGAAGATTCCCGACGAGCAGAAGCCTGCGGTCTCCAAATTCATCGCACCAAGTGCGCTGTTCTGGTTCCGTTGGGCCGCGCTCTCGACGGTGGTGACCGGCCTGATCCTGGCGGGGTGGAGCCACTATATCGGCGACGCGCTCGCCCTCGGCATCCCGGACGCCGTCGCCAAGCACACGGCGATCGGCATCGGCATGTGGCTCGGACTGATCATGGCGTTCAACGTCTGGTTCATCATCTGGCCGAACCAGAAGAAGGTGCTCGGCATCGTCGAGGCGACGCCCGAGGCCAAGAAGCGGGCGGGGCGCATCGCGATGTTGACCTCGCGCGTCAACACCATGCTGTCGATCCCGATGCTCTATGCGATGGTCTCCGCTCAGAACGTCTATTGAGCGGCGGCAGATTTGCGGCAAGGAGGGCCGGGCTTGACCCGGCCCTCTCGCGTTTTAAGTCACGGGCGAGCGCCGCGCCAGACGCCGGGGAAGAGCGCAGCAGCGACGCGCCGCCCCTCGCCGGTCAGGACGTTGAAGGTGCGGCAGGCCGCGCCGGTGTTCATCGCCTCCAACGCGATGCGATGCGGCCGCAGCGCCTGTGCGATCGCCGCGGGCGGCGGCCCGCCCGCCTCGCCCAGACCGAGGATCAGGAGCTCGATCTTCGGCTCGGCCTCCAGCACGGGCGCCAACGCATCGAGCGTCACGCCGGCGAGGCTCGAGACCGGCCACGGCATCGCCTTGTCGGGCAGGACCAGCACGGCGCCCTCGAGGTCCACGCCGCCGACGCGGAAGCCCGTAGCGTCGTAGCGCTGGATGAACTGGCGCCCCTCGGGCAATCGTTCGGCTTGCATCCCGCCCCAATCCTACTCCCCCTTGAAGACCGGATCACGCTTGTCGAGGAACGCGCCGACCGCCTCCGCGTGGTCATAGCTGGTGGCGAGCACGCCGTAGATCGAAGCCGAGAGGTCGAGGCTGGTGGCGAGGTCGCCCTCGAGGCCCTGGCGCAACAGGCGCTTGGTCGCCCGCACTGCGAGCGTCGGCCCGGCCGCCAGCCGGCGCGCGAAGGAGCGGACGAACGGCATCAGCTCGTCGTCGGGCAGCACGCGGTTGACCAGGCCGATCCGCTCGGCCTCCTGCGCCTCCACGAAATCGCCGCTCCAGAACAGCTCGAACGCCTTGGCGAGGCCCGTGCGCCGCGGCAGGAAATAGGCGCCGCCCGCGCCCGGCGTGAGCGCGAGCTTCACATAGGTCTCGGCGAAGCGCGCCGATGCCGCGGCGAAGCGGAGGTCGGCCATCAGCGCGAGGTCGAGGCCGGCGCCGATGGCGACGCCGTTGAGCGCCGCGATCACCGGCTTGTCGGTGCCGGCAAGGGCCCGCGGGATGCGATGGACGTGATCCGCGATCTCGCCGCGCCGGTCCGCCGGCCCCGCGCCCGAGCGCGCGCGCATCAGGAGGCTGATGTCGCCGCCGGCGCAGAAGCCGCGTCCCGCGCCCGTATAGACGATGACGTGCACGTCGTCGCGGCGGCATGCCTCCTCGAGCCGGTCGGCCCAGAGATCGACCATCTCGATGGTGAAGGCGTTCAGCTTGTCCGGACGGTTGAGCGTGATGGTCGCGATGCGCTCGCTCACGTCGAACAGGACCGGTTGATCCGTCATCGGCGATCACTCCTCATGCTGCGGCGGCGCGCCGCATAGGCCGAGAGACCCGCGAGCCCGCGCGCCATGCCGTCGAGCGTGGTGTAGCAGGCGATGCCCGCCTCATCGAGCGCGGCGAGATTGTCAGGCGACGGCATGGTGTAGGTGTAGAACAGCAGCGGCTTGCGCCCCTCCGCCGCGATCCGGGCGAGGTCGCCCTGCTCCTTCCGCAGATGGCCGACATCGGCGAGGCTTGCCGCCACCGCGACGGCATCGACCGAGGGCGAGCGCATCAGCGCCTCGATGGCACGGATGCGCCCGCCGATTTCGAGCGCGTGCGCCGTGATGTCCACCGGGTTGACTGCCGTGCCATAGGGCGGGATGACCGCGCGAATATCGGCCTGCGTGGCGTCGTCCAGCATGGGGACGGAGAGGCCCGTCGCCGCCACCCGGTCGGCGAGCCAGGCGCCGGCGCCGCCGGAGATGGTGACGATGCCGACGCGCGGCCCTTCCGGCAGCGGAGAGGTCGCGAAGGCCGCCGCAAGGTCGAGCAGCTCGTCCTGGTCGTCGCCCAGGATCACGCCGGCCTCGTCGAACAGACGGGCATAGGCGGCCTCGTCGCCGGTATCGCTGCCGGTGTGGGACAGCGCGGCGCGCGCGGCGGCCTCGGAGCGGCCGATCTTCGCCACGATCAGCGGCACGCGCTTCTCCGCGGCGCGCGCCGAGAAGCCGGGCAAGCGCTCGCCGTCCCTCAGGCCCTCGACGAACATGACCACCGCGCCGGTATCGTCGAGCCCGAGCGCGTAGTCGAGCGCATCGAGACAGGTGACGCCGGCTTCGTTGCCGGTCGTCACCACCAGGTTGAACGGCAGCCCGCGCGCGATGCCGCGGTTGTAGAGCGCGAAGCCGAGCCCGCCGCTCTGCGAGGCGATGGCGATCCTTCTCGCGTGCCGGATCTCGCGCGTCGGCGCGGCCAAGCCGCCGGGGCTGAAGGTCGCGGTGATGCCGGCCGCCTTGTTGAGGAAGCCGACCGAGTTCGGGCCGAGCAAGGCTATGCCGCGCTCGCGTGCCAGCCGCTCCACCTCCCGCTGCAAGGCGATGCCTGCGCCGCCGGTCTCGGCGAAGCCCGAGCTCAGCACCACGGCACCGCCGATGCCGGCCGCCGCACAATCATTCAACGCCGCCGCGACCTGATCGGCCGGGATAGCGACGATGGCGAGGTCGATGCCGCCCGGCAGGTCGCGCACGGCGGAGACCGCCGGCAGCCCTTGCACCTCGCGATGGCTCGGGTTGACCGGGACGAGCCGGCCCGCATAGCCGCCGTTCTTCAACGCCGCGAGGATGCGGCCGCGAATCTTGTTGAGGTCGGGCGAGGCGCCGAGCACCGCGATGCCGCGGGGATTGAACAGCCGCGCAAGGTCGAGGGCGCGCGTCACGCCGCTCCCCGCCCGGCTCAAAGCGACGACAGGCCCGACCAGAGCGGCCCCGCGTTAGGCGCGAGCACGGCGCGGCCGATCTCGGCATTCCAATAGGCTTCGGTGCCATAGTCGTCGCGCCAGGAGAGCAGCCGGCGGGTCAGAAGCTGCAAGCCATATTCCCGCGTGAAGCCGATCGCGCCATGCACGCGATGCGCGATCTGCGCGGCGATTCCGGCCGCCTCGCTGGCGCGGGCCTTGGCCGCGGCGACCGCGAGGCCCGCCTGCGCCGAGCCGCCGGCGACGGCCTGCGCCGCCATGTCGAGCGCGGCCACCGACACCGCGACTTCACCGCCGAGCGCGGCGAGCTGGTGCTGGATCGCCTGGAACTTGCCGATCGGCCTGCCGAACTGCTTGCGCTCGTTCGCATAGCCGACGCTCATCTCCAGGACTCGTTCGAGCGCGCCGACGAGCTGCGCGCTCCTCAGCAACGCCGCCATGCGCAGCAGCCATTCCGCGTCGATGCCGGCCGGCGCGGCCGCCGCCGCATCGCTTTGCACCTTGGCATGCTCGAAGCGGATGTCGTCGCGCGGCTCGCCGGCGAGGTTGCGCTTCCTGTCGATGATTGCCTCGGCGACCGGCACGGATACCACCATGCTGCCGCGTGCGCCGCGCGCCAGCGTCGCGAACGCCGCGCCATCGCGCGCGAACGGCACCCGGACCAGCACACCGTCGATGACATGCCCGCTACCCTCCTCAATCAACTTCAACTCACGCCCCTCCGCCGGCAGGCCGATCGAGAGCGGGCCGCTCGGCGGCGCGATGCAGGCCTCCGCGAGCAGTCGGCGCGCCAGCATGGTCTCCGCGATCGGGATGGGCGCGGCGTGGACGCCGGCCGCGCGCAGGATGGCGAGCGCCTCGGCGAGCGAGACGCCGCTATCGGGCTCCAGCGCGGCGGTAAAGCCCGCTTCCTCGACCAGCTCCCAGAGCGCGGTCGGCAGGCCGCCAACCTCGACGGCGCGCAGCAATTCGGGAGTCGCCGCATCGGCGAACAGCCGGTTCGCAGTATCGGCGACCAGGGAAACGTCCGCGCTCATCGCAGGCCAAGCTCCCGCGCGATGATCGAGCGCATGATCTCCGGCGTGCCGCCGCGCAGGCTGTAGGACGGCACCTGCAGGATGGCGCGGCCGAGCGCGTCGTCGAGGTCTTCCGCCTCGTCCGGCTCGGGCCGCGAGGCGACGCCCGGCAGCAGTTCCCGAACAGCGCTCAGCACCTCGATCTCGAAGCGGGCGCCGAGATCCTTGACCAGCGCCGCCGCGACGCCCGGGTTCCCGCCGGCCTGGAGGATGCCGGCGACCGCCAGCGAGAGGCTGCGCAGCGACAGGAAGTGCGCGACCAGCCGGCCGAGCGTCCGCTCCGCCGCAGCGTCGCCATTGCCGCGCGCGGCCTCGATTGCCGCCGTCAGCAAATGGAAGGTGCCGAAGAAGCGCTCGGGCCCGCTGCGCTCGAAGGCGAGCTCGCTGGTCACCTGGCGCCAACCCTCGCCCTCGGTGCCGATCAGCCGGTCCTCGGGAATCTCGACGCCGTCGAACACCACCTCGTTGAACTCGTGATCGCCGAGCAGGTTGACAATCGGATTGATGACCACGCCGTCCGCCTTGAGGTCGATCAGGAACTGGCTGAACCCCTCATGCCGGCTGTCGCCCGCCGGCCCGGTGCGGCACAGCGTGATCATGTAGTGATTGACGTGCGCGTTGCTGGTCCACACCTTGGCGCCGTCGATGCGCCAGCCCTTCGCCGTGCGCGTCGCACGGGTGCGCACCGAGGCGAGGTCGGAACCCGAATCCGGCTCGCTCATGCCGATTGAGAAATAGCATTCGCCGCGCGCCACGCGAGGCAGGATGTCGCGGCGCTGCGCCTCGGTGCCGAAGCGGAGCAGCAGCGGCGCGCTCTGCCGGTCCGCGACCCAGTGCGCGGCGCAGGGCGCGCCCGCGGCCAAAAGCTCCTCGGTGACGATGTAGCGTTCGAGCGCGCTCCGCTCATGGCCACCATAGCGCTTCGGCCAGGTCATACCGAGAAAGCCGCGGGCGCCGAGCGCGCGGCTGAACTCGGCCGAGAACACGGCCATGAAATTCGAGTTCGGCATCCAGCCCAGCGCGCGGCGACTGTCGTCGAGAAAGGCGCGAAGCTCGGCGCGCAGCGCCGCGGCGCCTTCCGGCAGGCTCGGCGGCGTCAGGCTGAAGCGGGCAGACATCGGGAAATCTCTCTCACTCGTGGAAGACCGCGAAGTTCTCGACCGGCTCGCGCACGGTCTCGAGCGCGTTGGCCGGCTCGGCCTCGTCCTCATAGCCGAGCGCGATGCCACACACCACCTTCTCGCTGTCGTCGAGCGGGATGGTGGCGCGCACCACGTCATGATGATAGGCCCAGGCCGCCTGCGCACAGGTGTGCAGGCCGAAACCGCGCGCCGCGATCAGCACTGACTGGACGAAGATGCCGCAATCGATCCAGCTGCCGAGCTCCATGTCAGCCTCGAGCGTGACCATGAGGCCGACCGGCGCGCCGAAGAAATCGTAGTTGCGGCCGTGCTGGCGGAACATCTTCTCGGTGTCGCCCTTCTGGATGCCGCAGAGCGCATAGAGATCCCAGCCGATCTTGCGCCGGCGCGAGAGGTAGGGCTCGCGCCAGATCACCGGGTAGTACTGATACTGCGCGCACATAGCCTCGGGATCGCGGGCGCGCCGCTCGTGCATGGCCTGGCTCAGCCGCTGCTTCGCCGCGCCGGTGAGCACATGCACGCGCCAGGGCTGGATGTTGCTGCCGCTCGGCGCGCGGGCCCCGACCTCGAGCAGGCGCACCACGGTCTCGCGCGGCACCGGAGTCGGCAGGAAGCCGCGCACGGAGCGGCGTGAGGTGATCGCGTCGATGACGTCCATGACGGGAACTGAACCCTTGGCGGCGGGGCGTGATTAGAGCCGAGCCGGCTCGGCTTGCCAACCGGCGATCTCGGGCAGGGCCGCCGGTCCATCAGGAAAGCAGCACGAGCAGAAGCCCGAGCGTCGGGATCGACAGCGCCGTCGTGACCACGATCGCCGTCGAGGTCTCGTCCGCGTCGATCCCATAGCGTTCGGCGAGCACGAAGGTGCCGGCCCCGATCGGCGTCGCCGCCATCAGGATGGCGACCGCCGCGAGCGTCGGGTCGAGCGGGATCACCCAGACGACGAGCACCCAGACCAGCGCCGGAAACGCGGCGAGCTTGAGGACGGCGCCGAGCGCGAGCCGGCCATAGAGCCGGGTCAATGGCCGCCCGGAGACGTAGAGCCCGAGTGCGAAGAGCGCACACGGCCCGGCCGTGTCCGCCATCAGGCTGAGGAATGTGTCGATCGGGACCGGCAGGGTTTCTCCCCAGGCAGAGATAACGAGGCCGAGCACGATCGAGAGGATGAGCGGGTTGCTGGCGACCGCGACCGCGACGCCGTGCAGGACATGCGCCTTGCCGGCACCGCGCCGTGCCGCGATCTCGACCGCGGCGGTCGCCGGCGCGATGATCACCACCGCGTTGATCAGCACCGTGAGGCCGGCCGCGACCACGGCGCGTTCCCCATAGGCGACCGCCGCGAGCGGAATGCCGAGATAGCCGACATTGCCGTAGGTGGCGTTCACCGCGCGCATCAGCGCGGCCATGACGCTCTCCTTGAGGGCAAGCGCGGAGGCCGCGAGCGACAGCATGGCGATGCCGACGATGCCGAGCGTGAAGACAAGGATGAAGTCCCAGCGCAGGACGTCGCCGAGCGGCGTCGAGGCGACCGAGCGGAACAAGAGCGCCGGCAACGCGCAATAGAACACGAAGCGGTTGAGTGGCTGGCTTGCGCCCGCGCCGAGCACGCCGAAGCGCCCGGCGGCGAAGCCCGCCGCCATCAGCCCGAAGATCGGGATTACCGCGTTCAGCAGGGTGTCCATAGCGTTTTGCCGCGAGATGGGCTTTGCTGCTTAGCGGGCACGGTATCGGTTAGAGCAGGATTCACGAGGCGGGATCGAGACGGTCATGAGCGCAGGCAGCGATCTTGCCGAATGGTTGATCAGGGACGGGCGGCATCTACCGAGCGTTCATGCCCTTCTTGACTTGTTCGTGGCGAGGCTGCGCGATGCCGGGCTGCCGATCGCGCGCTTCGTCCTCTCGCAACCGACGTTACACCCCGAATTGAGAGCGGTCGCCTACAATTGGACCGAGGCCAAGCCGGCAATGGTGGAGCTTCGGCTGCCTCACGGCGTCGAGACCACCCAGATCTACCTGAACAGCCCGACGCGCCTCATCTACGACGGCGCGGACATGGTGCGTCGCCGGCTCGAGGGCGACGAGGAACCGCCGTTCCCGATCCTTAAGGAGCTCAAGGCCGAGGGCCATACCGATTACCTGGCGCGCCGCCTGGTCCTCACCCAGGGCCGCTCCGCTATGGTGGCGATCAGCACCCGGCGGCAGGGCGGCTTCACGGACGGCGACCTGGCCATGCTCGACGCGGTGCTGCCGAGCCTCGCCACTGTTCTGGAGCTTCGCATGACGTGGAATCTGACGGCGACCCTGCTCGACACCTATGTCGGGCACGGGGCGGGCGAGCGCGTGCTGACCGGGCAGATCAGGCGCGGCTCGGTCGAGACCATCCCGGCGGTCGTCTGGTATTGCGACATGCGCGGCTTCACCGGCCTGTCGGACCGCCTGCCGGGACCGTTCCTGATCGCCGTGCTCAACGACTTCTTCGAGACGCTGGCCGAGCCGCTCGGCGCGCAAGGCGGCGAGGTGCTCAAGTTCATCGGCGACGCCATGCTGGCGATCTTCCGCATCGACGAACGGACCAGCGAGGCGGAAGCCTGCGAGATGGCGCTCGTCGCCGCCCAATTAGCGATTCAGGGCGTGCGCCGACTCAATCGCCGGCGCGCGGGCGAAGACAAGCCGCCGCTCGATTTCGGCCTCGCGCTCCACGTCGGCGAGGTGATGTACGGCAATGTCGGTGCGCCGTCCCGACTCGATTTCACCGTGACCGGGCCGGCGGTGAACCTCGCGGCACGCCTCGAAGGCATGAGCGGCCAGCTCGGCCGGCAGCTCGTGGTCTCCTCCGCCTTCGCGGCATGCTGCCCCGGAGAGTTCGTCACGCTCGGCCGCTTCCCGCTCAAGGGCATGGCGGAGCCGCAGGAGATTTTCGCGCCGGCTTGATCTTCCGGCCTCGCCGACTAGGGTGAGGGTACAGCAGTGCACATGCCCAGCGGGAGGCCGCCGTGATCGTCGAGCAGATCTGGACCGGAAACGACTATCGGAACTTCAACTACCTGATCGCCTGCGAGGAAACCGGCGAGGCGCTGGCCGTCGACCCGCTCGACCACAAGAAATGCCTCGCGCTCGCCAAGCAGCGCGGCTACGAGATCACCCAGATCCTCAACACGCACGAGCATCACGATCATATCGGCGGCAACGACGCGATGGTCAGCGCCACCCACGCCAAGCTGATCGCGCACTACAAGGCGGGCGCCCGCATATCCCACATGGACCGCGGGGTGAAGGCCGGCGACATCATCAAGGTGGGCCATACCGTCGAGCTCGAATCGCTCGACACGCCGGGCCATACCATGAGCCATGTCTGCCTGCTCTCACACACGGACCAGCCGGCGCTCTTCTGCGGCGACACGCTGTTCAACGCGGGCGCCGGCAACTGCCATGGCGGCGGCCACCCCGTGGCGCTCTACCAGACCTTCGCGAGCCAGCTCGCCAAGCTGCCCGACGATACGCTGGTCTATCCGGGCCACGACTACATCGGCAACAATCTCGGCTTCACGCTCGACCGGGAGCCTGACAATGCGCGCGCCAAGGCGCTGCTGAAGGAGGTCAAGGGGCAGGACCCGGCCCACGCGCTGGTCACCACGCTCGCGCTCGAGAAGGAGATCAACACCTTCTTCCGCCTGCACAGCCCGAGCGTGCACGAACGCCTGCGCGAGGCCTTCCCCGACCTGCCCGACAAACTCGACGAGAAGACCGTGTTCATCAAGCTGCGCGAGCTCAGGAACCGCTGGTAGGACGCGCCGCCGGCCTCACCCGCACGAACGGCACGGGCTCGGCGAAGCCGCGCAGCATGGCGCTGCCGGGCTCCATCGGCAGCCCCGCGAGCACGGCGCGGACGCCGGCATCCTCGGCGAGATCGCGCGAGATCACGACGTCGTCGCCGCGGCTCTGCGCCTCCAGGCGTGCGGTCAGGTTGACCGTGCCGCCGAAATAGTCGAGCACGCCCGCGGTGGTCACCGCGATGCAGCGCCCGGCATGCATGCCGAGCTTGAGCGCGATCGCCCGCTCGGGGTGGCGCGCGTTGTAGGCGTCGACCTGCGCGGCGATCGCGAGCGCGGCGCGCGCCGCATCCGCCGGCTCGTGGAACGCCGCCATCACCGCGTCGCCCATGGTCTTCACCAGAACGCCGCCATGACTTCGCACGGCCTCGGACAGCAGGCCGAAATGCTCGCGCACCATGGCATAGGCCGCGCTGTCGCCGATCCGCTCATAGAGCTCGGTCGAGCCCTTGAGGTCGGAGAACAGCAGCGCGACCCGGCCGATCTCGACCTCGTCGCCGGCGCGCAAGACCTGTTCCGGGCAGAGCTCGCGAAACACCGGCATGGCGATGACCCGCTCGCCGGTCAGTGCGTCGGCTGCCCAGGCCCGATTCTCCAGCACGGCATGGAGCGGCCGCGCGGTGCCGTTGTGGAAGCTGAAATGTCCCGGCCGCTGCGGCGCGCCCGCGCTCAGCGCGGTCTCGCTCGCCGTCACCACCGGCAGGCCCTGCGCCGGGCCGGCGATCTCGGCATCGACCGCGCCGCCCGGCTCGACCGTGCGGATGCGATATGGGCCCGGCGGGAGTTCGAGCGGGACTGCCGCGGTGGCGCCGGGCTCGACCAGCCGCTGCATCAGGACGTGCGGCGTCGAGCCCGCTCCCTGCATGCAGAACTCGCCCTCAGGCAGCTCGCGCAGCCAGCGTTCGGGCCGGAAGCTCAGCTCGACATTGCGCGTGAAGTCGCGGTCATAGTGGATGTTGCAGGACGGGCAATGGGCGCCGTTCGGCAGCGCATGCAGCGCCTCGACGCGCAGCTTCGCGCCGCGACAGCGCGGGCAGAGCAGCTCCCACGCCATTGCGAGGAGCCCCACCCGGTTGGCCTCGAGGCAGAGGCCGACCACGGTCTCGGCGTCCCGGCCGAAGGATCGCGCCAGCGCGAGCGGGCGGATGCGCCGCGCCACGTCGAACGGCGCGCCCAGCGCGTGCTCGACCAGCCGGTCGATCAGCGCGCGCTCATAGCCGCGCTGCTCGATCCGGCCGCGCGCCTCGGCGAGCCGCCGCCCGGCCGCCTCCGACAGCAATGCCGGCGGCATCAGCGACCAGTCCTCGCCGTGCCGGGCCGCGAGGGCCGCCGCTTTGACGACGGCCCGTAGGCGCTTGTCGATCTCCCGGTCGAGCACGCCGAGGCGCGCGACGATGGTGGTCGGCCACCAGTCCCACAGCGTCCGACAAACAATGCGCACGCGGGTGCGCCGCTCGCCCTCGGGTTCGAGCGCGATTTCGACGTCGAGCACGCGCACCGGCCCTTTGGAAAAGACACGGCGCTGATTGATGACGCGCGGCGCGATCCATTGGCCGAACTGCTCCTCCCATTCGCACATGAAAGGCGGGATAAAGCGACCGCGGCCGAAACGACGGACCGAGCCGTCCGGTTGAGCTTGCTCGGCGATCGCGAAGGCAGGCATATCGACGCCCTGATTGACCCGCTCGGTGTGGGCGATCACCTGCCAGACGGCGCCCACGGGCGCCTCGACGGTCGTCTCGCGCTCGACCAGCCGCTCGCGCATTAGCCGGGCGCTTCCTGGCGTGCGCGCCATTCATCGGCGGCGATGCCGTAATAGACGCGCGGCGCGCCGCGATCGTCGACCTGGCGGATGAAGCGCAGGCCCAGCCGCCGCATCACGGCGAGCGAGGCGCTGTTGGGCAGGTCGGTGCAGGCCAGGATCTCGGTCATGCCGAGCCGGTCGATGCCGAAGCGGATCACGGCGGACACCGCCTCGCTCGCGATGCCGCGGCCCCAGTGATCCGGATGCAGCGCATAGATGAGCTGAAGCTCCGACGGATCGAAGAACTCGCGAAAGCCGGCGATGCCGATCAGCCTCGGCCGCTCCTTCAGCCGTATCCCCCAGATGCCCCAGCCATAGGCGGCGAAGGTCGCCGCGTTGTCCGCGACCACGGTCGATGCCCAGGCGTAGGATACGATCTCGTCCTCCAGCAGATAGCGCCGGACGCCGGGCTCCACCATGAGGGCATGGAACGCCGCGGTATCGTCCGCGGCCAGGGGCGCAAGGCGAAGCCGCGCGGTGGCGATGATTGCTTCCGCCTGGGCCGCGGGATCGTTCACGGCGCTGTCGGCACGGCGACGCCGATCATGCAGTCGCGGCCGACCAGCGCAGCGAGCGCGGCCTCGTCCATACCGTCAGTGCCGGCGGGGCGCTCGGGCAGCACCATGTAGCGCATGTCGGCCGTCGAATCGTGGACGCGCACGATCTTTTCCGCCGGCAGGTCGAGCCCGAACTCGGCGAGCACCGCGCGCGGCTCGCGCACCATCCGCGAGCGATAGGGCCGCGACTTGTACCAGTCGGGCGGCAGGCCGAGCAGCATGCGCGGGTAGCACGAGCACAAGGTGCAGACGATGACGTTGTGGACCTCGGGCGTGTTCTCGACCACGACGAGCCGCGTCGGACCCATCTCGATGCCGAGCGCCTCGCAGGCCGCGGTGCCGTCGCGCAGCAGGTCGGCCTTGAAGGCAGGATCTGTCCAGGCGCGCGCGACCACCGCGGCACCGCGCGCCGGTGTGCGCGCCTGCATGGCCTCGACCTCGCGGCGCATGTCGTCCGCGCTGAACAGGCCCTTTTCGATCAACAGCTCGGCGACGGCGATCTGCATCGCCTCGTAGTAGCCGAGCGTGCCGCTTTCAGCATGCGCATGGTCGTGCGCGTGATCGTCGGTATGGGCATGCGTCATGACCGAGTCTCCTCTCCGTCAGGCCGGCTCCAGCCAGTGCTCGTAGAGCTCGACGTCGATGGTGTCCTGCGCGCCGCCGTCATAGCCCGGCCAGACCTCGCGCTGGGCGAAGCGCACCCGGTAGAGCGGCCGGGCGGGCTCGCCGCTGCGCCCGAAGGCAAGCTCCTCCGGGTTGCGGAACGCGCCGCAGATGCGCTCGACCACGCCGGTCTTGCCGCGGATGTAATAGGGCGTGCGCAGATGGCCGGGCGGATAGGCACACCGCACTTGGACACGCGCGCCGGGCGCGAAGCGGGCGCTCATGGCTTGTCCTCGAAGCGCGCCTTGACGGCCTCGATGCGCCGGCCCAGCTCGTCGGCCGTGATGACGCCCTTTTCGAGCAGGTTGCCGGCGATCGAGGCGATCCAGCGCTCGTAGTAGCTCATGCCGTCATAGGCCTCGGCGCCGAGCTGCTCGATGCCGCGGCGCAGCTCGTCGACCGTGATGAGCTGGCGGCCCCTGCGGGTCAGCAGCATCATCAGCGCATCGACATGGCGCTCCCACGCCGCATAGTCGTGCTCGCGGCGCTGCACCGGGCCGGCCGGCAGGCCGCCCATGTCGTGTACGCCACGCCCAGGCTCGGATGCCATCGCGCTCTCCCCTCTCGCTTCCCCTATGGTATGGACGGCAGCCGGGCGCGCAAGCCCGGCCGTGTGACATCGGGAGGGGGACGATGGGTGGCGATCTCTATCGGATGACGGCGGCCGAGGCCGTGCGGCGGCTGGCAAAGGGCGAGGTTTCGCCGAGCGAGCTGGTGGACGCCGCCTATGCGCGGATCGCCCAGACCGACCCCCATCTCAACGCCATGCCCACGCTGTGCGAAGCGCGTGCCCGCGCCCATGCCGCCCGCATCGAGGAGGAGGCGCGTTCGGGCGGCGAGCGGCCGCCCGGCTGGCTCGGCGGCCTGCCGGTCTCGATCAAGGATCTGACGGCGGTCAAGGGCGTGCGCACCACCTATGGCTCGCCGATCTACGCCGACAACGTGCCGGCGCGCTCCGACCTCATGGTCGAGCTTCTCGAAGCCAAGGGCGCGATCGTGATCGGCAAGTCGAACACGCCCGAGTTCGGCGCCGGCGCCAGCACCTTCAACGAGGTGTTCGGCAAGACGCGCAACCCGTGGAATGTCGAGAAGTCGTGCGCCGGCTCGTCGGGCGGCGCCGCGGTCTCGGTCGCGGCCGGCCAGGCCTGGGCGGCGCAGGGCTCGGACCTCGGCGGCAGCCTGCGCACGCCGGCGAGCTTCTGCTCGATCGTCGGGCTCAGGCCGAGCCCAGGCCGCGTGCCGCGCGGGCCGGCGTCGCTGCCGTTCTCCTCGCTCTCGGTCAACGGCCCGATGGCGCGCTACGTGCTCGACACCGCCCTCTTCCTCGACGCCATGACGGCCGACCATCCGCGCGACCCGCTGGCGCTGCCGCCGCCCGCCAAGAGCTTCGCCCAATGTGTGCGCGAGGCGAGGCCGCCGAAGCGCGTCGCCTACAGCCCGAACCTCGGGCTGTTCCCGGTCGACAGGGAAGTCGCGGCGATCTGCGCGGCCGCGGCGCGCCGCTTCGCCGAGATGGGCGCCGTCGTCGAGGAGGCGCAACCCGACCTGCGCGACGCGATCGAGATTTTCCAGGTGCTGCGCGCCGCGAAGTTTGCGGCCGAGCGGATCGAGCTGCTGCGCAACCATCGAGACAAGCTGAAGCCCGAGGTGATCTGGAACATCGAGAAGGGGCTGAAGCTCGACGGCGAGGCGATCGGCCGCGCCGAGGTCGCGCGCGGCAAGCTCTACGAGCGGGTCTGCCGGTTCTTCGAGAGCTATGACCTCCTGGTCTGCCCGGCCGCGATCGTGCCGCCGTTCGATGTCGACGTGCGCTATGTCGAGGAGGTCGAGGGCGTGAAGTTCGACAACTACGTCGCCTGGATCGGCATCACCTTCGCGCTCACGCTCACCGCCTGCCCGGTGCTCGCACTGCCGGCCGGCTTCACCGCGAACGGCCTGCCGGTCGGCCTCCAGATCATGGCGCCGCCGCGCGCGGATGGCGCGGCGCTCGCCGCCGGCGCCCTGCTGGAAGAGGCGACCGGCATCGCCAAGCGCCTGCCGATCGACCCGCTCTCCCCCGACGGCAAGCCGCTGCCGCTGGCCTGAGACGCGCTAGGCCAGACTCTCCAACGAGCACAGCCGGTCCTGCGCGCGGCGGAGCGCCTGGGCGGTCTCGACGCCGACCGCGGCGAAGCGGAGCCGGTCGCCGGGCCGCGCCTGGGCGAGCTTGGCGAAGGCGGCGGAGACCACCGTATAGGGGTTGATGAAGCCGCCGAGCGTCAGCGCGTCGTTCATCAGGATGATCGGCGTCTGGCCGCCCAGGTTGATCGCGCCGATGGCATAGCCGTGGTCGATGGTGTTGGAGGGCTCCGAGCCGTTCTCGGGCGCCTTGTCATAGGCCTTGCGCGTGAAGGTCCAGGCCGGGCCCTCAAGCCGGTAGCCGACCCGGTTGGAGCGCGCCGAGAGCTTCCAGCCGCTGGCGAAGAAGCGCGCCTGGCCCGGCGCGTCGATCCAGTCGTCGTTCGGGCCGGGCACCACCTCGATGCTGCACCCGCCGCTCGCGATGACCGGCACGCGATCGGACCGCACCACGCGGCCCGGCGTCGGCGCCGTGGCCGCGCCGACCGGCAGGACATCGCCCGCCTTCAGCGCGCGACCCTCGAAGCCGCCGACCCTGGCGAGCAGGTAGGTCGCACGCGAGCCGAGGAAGGGCGGCACGTCGATGCCGCCCGCGATGGCGATATAGGTCCGCGCACCCGACCGGGCCGGACCGAGCGCAAGCACCTGGCCGGCGCGCACCGCGTGGCTCTGCCAGAGCGGAAGCGGCGCGCCGTCGAGCGTCGCCGCCATGTCCGCACCGGTGACGGCGATCACCGCGTCGGCCGCGAAGCGCAGGGTCGGGCCGATGAACTGGCATTCGAGCCCGGCCGTGCCGGGCGGGTTGCCGACCAGGAGGTTGGCGAGCCGGAACGACACCGGGTCGAGCGCGCCACAGGGCGGGAAGCCGACGCCGTAATGACCCTTGCGCCCCGGCCAGTCCTGCACCGTGGTCTCAAGGCCGGGCTTGAGCACCTCGATCATGGCGGCGGCGGTCCTCCCTCGAGGCGCTTCGCCCAGGCCTCGTGCGCGGCGACCGAGAACTTCTGGTAGCCGATCAGCTCGTAGACATAGCGCCCCTCAGCCACCGCGGCCTCGATCGCCTCGAACTCGTCCTGGTCGACCGGCCGGAACTTGATGCGGTCGCCGGCCTTGAGCAGCACCACCTCGCCCTTGAAGGCCGGGCTCCGCTGCGTCGGGTCGAACACCGGCACCGGCGTGCGGCCGATGAGCTGGTAGCCGCCCGGCGAGCGCAGCGTGTAGATCGAGGTCGAGACGCCGCCGAGGCCGAGCGCGCCCTGCGGCGTCCAGGTGCGCGGCGGGTCGTATTTCGGCGCGGTGAGGGTGCAGCGCGGATCGAGCGGCCGCAGCAGCGGCAGGCCCGGAAACGAGCCGACGGTGACGGCCCAATGCTCGGTCGCGCTGTGCACGCGGCCGAGATGGGCGCCGTCCTTCAGCCCGTTCAGCGCGGCGACATGGTCGGGGTCGTAGGGACGATCCGCGATGTTGTGCCGATAGTCCTCGATGCACGCCTTGGTCCAGGGATCGGCATACATCGCGGGCAGGTGCAGGATCCGGCTCTCGATGACGAGTTCGCTCATCGGGCCAAGGCCCTCGATCAGGCGCGCCAGCTCGCGTTCGAGGTCGCCATAGGCGATGTCGTCGGGCTCGTACTCGACGAGCAGCGAGTTGTAGCAGGCGACCGTATCGACGACGCCCTTGGTGCCGCTCGCCTTGAGCGCCGCATCGAGCCCGAGCGCCATGAAATTGAGCGCGAGCGTCGCATCGTCGCCGAACTGCACGATGAGATAGCGATCGCCGGACGGCGCGAAGCGGGGGGCGGAAAAGATCATGGCGGCGCGGGAGCGGTCGGCTTGACACCTAATACATCGTCATGCCCGGCAATGACGCATTTCATCGTCATGCCCCGGCTTGACCGGGGCATCCAGGAAATCTTGGCAAGCGCCGTGCCGTCGCCCCTGGATGGCCCGGTCAAGCCGGGCCATGACGAGAAGTGATGTTGCATGCAGGGAGCCTTGCCGGCTTAGGGCTTATGCGGCTTGTGGAAGTTCGCCCAGGTCTGGGTGTAGCCGTGCGAGCTGATCTCGACGATGTTGCCCCAGGGGTCCTCGCAATAGCAGACCCTGTAGGGCTTGTCCGGCCACAGCTTCCATATCTTGCTGCGCTGCTTGCCGCCGCTCTTGGCGATAGCCTGGGCGAGCTTCTCGATGTTCGGATCGGTCACGCAGATGTGGAAGATGCCGGTGCGGGCATAGTCGAAGTTCGGCTTCCGGCGCGTCGTCTTCGGCTTGTAGAACTGGAACAGCTCGATGCCGAGCCCCTCCGCCGTGCTCAGATGCGCGATGCGCATCCGCTTGAAGCCCTTGCCGAAGATGTCGGCGACGATCTGCGAGAAATAGCCGCCGTCCTCGTAGGCGTCCATCGGCGGCATGATGACGTGGCAGCCCAGCACCTTCTCGTACCAGTCGGTCGCCTTCTCGATGTCGGTGACAGTGATGCCGACATGGTTGAACGCTTTCGGATAGGCCATGGCTCTCCCCCTGCTATGCTCGGCACGGCACCCGTGCGCCGAGGCAAGACGCATACTGGCGCGCGGCCGCGACAATCGCTACACCCTTCGGACGGGCTGCACGGAATCGGGGAGCCGACGCCATGACCACGAGCGACAAGACCATCGGCTGGATCGGCACCGGCCGCATGGGCCTGCCGATGTGCCGGAACCTGCAGAAGGCGGGCTTCGCGCTCGCCGCCTACAACCCGACCGCCGCCAAGCTCGCGCCGCTCGAAGCGGCCGGCGCCACGCGCTGCGCCGATGTGGCGGCGCTCGCCAAGGCCGCGCCCATCGTCGTCTCGATGATCTCGGACGACAGAGCGCTGCATGCCGTGGCGCTCGGCGATGCGGGCGTGCTCGCCAACGCGAAGGCCGGCACGGTCTATGTCGACATGAGCACGGTGACGCCGATGGCCTCCGCCGCGGTCGCGACCGAGGCTACGAAGCGCGGCATCCCCTATGTGCGCGCGCCGGTCTCGGGCGGCGTCGCGCTCGCCGAGGCGGCCAAGCTCACCGTCGTCGCCTCGGGGCCAACGGACGCCTATGAGCGCTGCCTGCCCGCCTTCGCGGCGATGAGCGTCAAGCAGTTCCATCTCGGGCCGGACGAGGAGGCGCGCTATCTGAAGCTCTGCCTCAACATGATGGTCGGCGCGATGGGCGCGCTGGTCGGCGAGGCGCTCGCCTTCGGCCGGCGCGGCGGGCTCGACTGGGCGACCATGCTCGACGTGTTCAACCAGAGCGCCATCGCCTCGCCGCTGATCGGCTACAAGACCAGGCCGCTCAAGGCGCGCGACTTCTCGCCGACCTTCACCTCCAGCATGATGTGCAAGGATTTCGACCTCTTGCTCTCGACCGCCAAGGAGACCGCCGTGCCCCTGCCGCTCACCGGCCTGATCCGCCAGCTCTACGCCGCCTCGGTCGCGCAGGGCCGCGGCGAGGACGATTTCTTCGCGCTGACCGCGGTGATCGAGGCGATCGCCGGCCTCAAGCCCGAGGCCCCGGCAAAGCCATGAGCGACATCGCCGAGCCGCTGCGCAGCTTCCTGTTCGTGCCCGCGAACCAGCCGAAGCGTATCCCGAAGGCACTCGCGAGCGGCGCCGACGCCGTGATCCTCGACCTCGAGGACACCGTGCCCGCGCCGGAAAAACCGGCCGCGCGCAAAGAGGCGCTGGCCGCGCTCAGCCTGCCGCGCGAGGCGAAGCTCTATATCCGGGTCAATCCGGCCGAGACGGCGCATTGCTATGACGACCTGGTGGCCGTGACCGCAGCGGGACTCGACGGCATCGTGCTGCCCAAGGTCGACCTGCCGAAGGACGCGACCGCGGTCGATTGGGTGCTGAGCCAGCTCGAGCGCCGCCACGGCATCCGGCCCGGCTCGATCGACCTGGTCCCGATCGTCGAGTCCGCGACGGGGCTCGCGCATCTCGACGAGATCGCGCGCAGCACCGAACGCATCCGCCGCCTGACCTTCGGCGCCGCCGATCTGAGCCGCGACCTCGGCATGATCCTGACGCCCGACGAGGTGGCGATCGCCGATGCCCGCGCGCGCCTGACTCTTGCTTCGCGCGCGGCCGGCCGCGAGCCGCCAATCGACACCGTCTATATCGACGTGCGCAATCTGGAGGGGCTCGCCAAGGTCGCGCAGCATGCCCGCGTGCTCGGCTATCAGGGCAAGCTGTGCATCCACCCCGACCAGGTCGCGGTGGTCAACGCCGCCTTCACGCCCTCGGCCGAGGAGGTCACGCGCGCCGAGCGCATCCTCGCTGCGTTCGAGAAGGCCGAGGCCCAGGGCATCGCCTCGATCGAGGTGGATGGCGGCTTCGTCGACTATCCGATCGTCGCCCAGGCGCAACGCACCCTCGCGCTCGCCAAGCGGAGCAAGCCCGGCGGCTAGTAGAATCGGTCGAAGTGAATCTGCTCGACCGGCACCTTGCGGCCGAGCACGAGCATCTTCTGCATGGCGTCGGCCATGGCGGGCGGGCCGGAGAAATAGATCTCGTGGTCCTTGAGCGCATCGCCCAAGGCGCGCTCGACCACCTCGTGGATGAAGCCGGTCTCGCCGGTGAAGCCGCCGAGCGCCGCGGCCTCGAGGTCGGAGACCGCGCTGACGCAGGCGATGCGCTCGCCATAGCCGGGCAAGGACCGGATTTCGGCCTCAGCGCACAGGTCTTCGGGCGTGCGGCCGCCATAGAAGAGGCGGATGCGCCGGTGAGCATCGCGCGCGGCGGCGCGCACGATCGAGAGCATCGGCGAGAGCCCCGAGCCGCCCGCGACGCACAGGATGTCGCGTTCGCTTGTTCTGTAGCAGGCGAGGCCGTAGGGGCCATCCAGCTCGAACGCCTGGCCCTCGGCGGCGCCGAACAGCGCGCTGGTGCCCTTCCCGTCCGGCACCAGGCGCACCACGAAGCGCCATTCGCCATCAGCGTTCGGCAGGTTCGACATCGAATAGGCGCGCGGGCCGATCTCGGGCCCGAACTCGATCAGGGCGTACTGGCCCGGCACGAACGCCGCCTCGCCCTCGGCGCGGAAGGCGAACTCGCGCATGTCGCGCGTCAGCGCGCGCGTGCCGACAAGCCGCGCGCTGTGACGCTGCGGCGCGACCGGCGGCACGTTGCCGGGCATCGGCCGCAGCTTGATGATGCAGGCGCCCGCGGGGCGGCTCTGGCAGGCGAGCCGGCGGCCCCGCGCCTTGTCACGCTCAGTCAGGCCGGGCGCCGCGTCCCACACGGTCTCGACCTCGCCCTCGACCAGCTCGAAGCGGCAGGTGCCGCAGCTCCCGACGCTGCACTCATAGGGCATGCCGATGCCGGCGCGCAGCCCCGCGCGCAGCACGGTATCGCCCGGCGCGCAATCGAACGCGAGGTCGCTGCCCGCGATGCTGACCCTGACGCTTCCCCCGGTCATCCGGCCTTGCCTTGCACCTGCGCGGCGCCGAGCACACCCTTGGCCTTGAGCGCGGCGATCGTGGCGGCGTCATAGCCGAGCCCGGCCGCGATGGCCTCGCTATGCTCGCCGAGCGCCGGCGCGTGGGGCGCGGCGCGGCCGGGCTCCTGCGCATACTTGATCGCGACGCCGAGCTGCCGGCCGCCGCCCTCATGCGGCACCAGCATGTGGCGCGCCTCGATGTTGGGGTTCTCGAACGCCTCGACCATGTCGAGCACCGGCGCGAAGCAGATGTCGCGGCCCTCGAACCACGCGGTCCACTCGTCGCGCGTCCTGGTGAGGAAGGTCTCCTCGAGGAAGCGGTGCAGCGGCGCCTGGTCGGGGCCAGCCGGCTTGCGGCCGATCTCGACGAGGTCCGGCCGGCCGAGCGCGGTCAGCAGGGTTTCGAGGAACTTCGGCTCGGAGCCGCCGAGCGTGACGTGCTTGCCGTCCTTCGTACGGTAGGGCCGATAGAGCGCGGCACCGCCGAGGATGCGGTCGCCGCCCGGCGCGGGCGCCCGGCCTTCGACCAGCGCCTGGCCGGCGACCGGCGCGAGGAACGAGAGCGCGGCATCGTACATGGCGAGGTCGATGTAATCCCCCTGTCCGGTGCGGGCGCGGCCGACCAGCGCGATCAGCACGGCGGAGAGCCCGAGCAGCGCGGCAGCGAGATCGGTCGGTGGCAGGCCGGGCATAGAGGGCATGCCGTCCGCGCCCTGGCTGAGCGCGACCGTGCCGGCGAGCGCGCCGACGCTGAGGTCATGCGCCGGCCTGTCGCGGTAGGGCCCCGACTGGCCGAACGCCGAGATTGAGCAATAGACGAGCCGCGGATTGACGGCCCGCACCGCGTCATAGCCGATGCCGAGCCGGTCGGCGACGCCGGGGCGGAAGGTCTCGACCACCACGTCGGCGCTCTCGGCGAGCCTGAGAAACAGCGCGCGGCCCTCCGCCGCCTTGAGGTCGAGCGCCAGGCTCTTCTTGCCCCGGTTGAGGTTGCGGAAATAGACCGAGACGCCGGCCTCGCGCGCGCCGATCGCGCGGCTGGGGTCTCCGCCGCGCGGCTCCTCGATCTTGATCACCTCGGCGCCGTGGTCGGCGAGCGTCATGGTCAGGTAGGGGCCGGGCAGGAAGCGCGACAGGTCCAGCACGCGCAGGCCTTCAAGTTTCATCCGAATCTTCCCGAGTCATGTCCCCTCCGCGCCGACTACATGCTAGATTTCCGCCGCCCCGACAAGCGCAAGAGGACAGCACCATGGCGACACGCGCCGTCAAGACCAAAGCCGCGCCGGCCCGCCGGCTCAACGTCTCGGAAGCCGAGTGGGAGCAGAGGGTCAAGCTCGCCGCCTGCTACCGCATGTTCGCGCGCCGCGGCATGGACGACCTCATCTACACCCATCTCTCGGTGCGCCTCGACGACGAGCCCGACGCCTATCTCTTCATCGGTTTCGGCCAGCTGTTCGACGACGTGATCGCCTCGAACCTCCTCAAGGTCGATATCGAGGGCAACAACATCGGCGAGACGCCGGGCGAGGTGAACCCGGCCGGCTGGGTGGTCCACGGCACGGTCTACAAGGCGCAGCCCAAGGCCAACAGCGTCATGCACCTGCATACCATCCCGGGCGTCGCGGTTTCGGCGCAGAAGTGCGGCCTCCTGCCGGTCAACCAGTTCGCCATCACCTATGCCGGCAGCATCGGCTATCACGACTATGACGGCCCGGGCCTGCGCCCGGACGAGCAGAAGACGTTCGTGCGAGACCTCGCCGACAACCGGATGATGTTCCTGCGCAACCACGGCACGCTGACCTGGGGCCGCAGCCTCGCCGAGGCGTTCACGCTCATGCACTATCTGGAGCGCACCTGCGAGATCCAGATCGCGGCGCAGGCCGGCGGCGCGCTCGCCGTGCCACCCAAGGAAGTGATCGAGCGCACGGTCAAGACCGGCCAGGGCACCGGCGATGCGCGCTGGGGCGAGATCGGCTTCGAAGCCTTGATCCGGCGCCTCGACCGCGAGGATACCTCCTACCGCGACTAGCGGACAGCCAATGGACGACAAGACCGTGGACGCGCCGCAGCCGCCGATCAGCGCAAAGCCAGCCGAGCCTGCCGACGCGCTGATCCGCAACTATCGGCCGGACGGCGCTGCCTATGACGAGCTGCTGACGCCGGATCGCGTGATGCGCCCTCAGTGGCAGAAGCTGATCGGCTTCCTGGAGAGCCTCGATGCCGCCGCGCTCGCCCATCGTTGGCAGCGCGCCGCGCGGATGCTCAACGAGAACGGCATCAACTTCAACGTGTTCGCCGATACCGAGCAGCGCATCCGGCCGTGGAGCCTCGACCCCCTGCCCCTGGTCATCCCGCATGAGGAATGGCGCGCGCTCGAAGCCGGGCTGCTGCAGCGGGCGCGGCTGCTCAACTTGATCCTCAAGGATCTCTACGGGCCTCAGACCCTGCTGCGCGACGGCACGATCCCGGCCGCCCTCGTGGTCGGCAACCCGCACTTCCTGCGCGCCTGCCACGGCATCGACATAAGCGGCGGCACCTACCTGCACTTCATCGCGTTCGACCTCGCGCGCGCGCCGGACGGCGGCTGGTGGGTGCTAAACGATAGCACCCAGGCGCCGGCCGGCGCCGGCTTCGCGCTTGAAAACCGCATCGTGGTGTCGAACACGCTGCCCGAACTCTACCGCGACAGCCAGGTGCTCCGCCATGCGCCCTTCTTCCAGGCCATGCACCGGAACCTGGTGCGCAGCGCGCCGCGCGAAGACCCGCACATCGTGCTGCTGACGCCGGGGCCGTCGCGCGACACCTATTTCGAGCATTCCTATCTCGCGCGCTATCTCGGCTACTCGCTGGTCGAGGGCGCCGACCTCACGGTGCGCGACGATCGCGTCTACCTGAAGACGCTGGGCGGGCTTCAACAGGTGGATGTCATCGTGCGCCACCTCGCCGACGACAAGTGCGACCCGCTCGAGCTGCGCGGCGACGCCGAGGGCGGCGTGGTCGGGCTGGTGCAAGCGGTGCGCGCCAGAAACGTCGTCGTGGCAAACGCGCTGGGCTCGGGCCTCGTGCGGTGCGACGCCCTGATGGCGTTCATGCCCGGCCTGTGCCGCAAGCTGCTCGACGCCGACCTGATGCTGCCCAACGTCGCGACCTGGTGGTGCGGCCATGCCGATGCCGGGACGTTCGCGTTGAACAACTTCGACCGGTTGCTCGTGAAGCCCACCTTCTACAACGGCATGCCCAGGCACAACGACATCGAGCCGACGGTGGGCGCCGACTTCACACCCGACCTCAAGGCGCTGGTGCGCGCCCGCATCCAGAGCCACGGCTACGACTATGTCGCGCAGGAGCTGATCACGGTCTCGACGACGCCGAGCTTCAGCGACGGCCATCTCAAGCCCGGCCCGTTCGTGCTGCGCGCCTATGTAGCCGCGAGCGGCGACGACTTCGTCGCGCTGCCGGGCGGGCTGGTGCGCGTCATCCAATCGCACGACACGCGCGCGGCCGAGATGAGCCGCGGCGGCGACACCAAGGATGCGTGGGTGCTCTCGACCGCGCCGGTCGGGATGGTGTCGCTGCTCGGCGGCACGAACGGGCACGTCGCGCTGCGCCGCACCGGCCGCGATTTGCCGAGCCGGACCGCCGACAATCTCTACTGGCTCGGCCGCTATGCCGAGCGGGCCGAGAGCACCCTTCGCATGCTGCGGGGCCTGGTAAAACGCCTGTCGGCAGACTCCAGGCTCGCTTCCATGCCCGTGATGCGCCGCCTGCTCGACATCCTGGTCAAATACGGCCAGGTGTCGCCGCCGGATGCCGAAGCGGCGGTCGCCGGCCGGCCGGAATCGCTCGAACAGTCGCTCAGCACGATCCTCTACGACCCGCAGTGCCCGAACGGCGTGCACGAGGCGTTGCGCAACCTGCAGCGCACCGCATCGCTGGTGCGCGACCGCCTCTCGATCGACGCCTGGATCACGCTCAACAGGCTCCAGCACGACCACGGTCCGCAAACGCGGCCCGGCCGTCTCGAGGTCGGCGCCGCGCTCGGCGCGCTGAACGAGCAGATCCTGACGCTCTCCGCCTTCGCCGGCATGGAAATGGAGAACATGACGCGCAGCTATGGCTGGGTGTTCCTCGACATGGGCCGGCGCATGGAGCGGGCGCAGCACATGGTCGAGCTGCTCAAGACCACGCTGCTGCCGGTCGAGAGCGACGAGCCGGGCGTGCTCGACCTCCTGCTCGAGCTGGCCGACAGCTTCATGACCTACCGCTCGCGCTACCTCGCACAGCCGCAGCTCGCGCCGGTCCTCGACCTGATCCTGGCGGACGAGAGCAACCCGCGCTCGGTCGGCTTCCAGATCGCCGCGATCGAGCGCCATATCGAGAGCCTGCCCGGCGAGCCTGACCGGCCGGGCCTCTCCAGGAAGCAGCGCCTCATCAAGCAGCTCCGCATGCGGCTCCAGGTCGCCGACGTCGAGCAGCTCGCCAAGGCGGACGGTCGCGGCTATCGCGACGACCTTGCCGCTCTGCTCGACGCGCTCGCCACCGAGCTGCCGAGCCTCTCCGAGCGGATCGCGCACATCTACTTCAGTCATGCCGAGCTGGCGCGGCCGGCCCACCTGTTCCGCGCCGGGCTCCGGCCATGATGTACCGGGTCAGCCACGTCACCACCTACCACTACGCCCAGTCCGTCTCGGTCTCGCACCACCGGCTGCATCTGCTGCCGCGCCTGACCGGCAACCAGACCGCCCATCGCAGCGCGCTCTTCGTCGACCCGATGGCGAGCGTCTGCAAGACCGGCAACGACTATTTCGGCAACCGGGTGGCGTTCCTGACGCTTCAAGCCGCCCACACGACGCTCTCGATCCACGCCAAGAGCGTCGTCGAGGTCATGCCGCCCGCGACGCCGCATGCGGAGGCGACACCGCCCTGGGAGCGGGTGCGCGACGGGCTGATGCAGGACGTCTCGGCGGCCGGCATCGATGCCCTGCAATACCGCTTCGAATCGCCGTTCACCGTCGCGGATTCAGATCTGGCGGGCTTCGCGTTCGAATCCTTCACGCCGGGGCGGCCGATCCTCGACGCCGCGCTCCACCTGACCGGGCGCATCTACGAGACCTTCCAGTACGACAGCACCGCGACGACTGTCTCGACGCCGGTCGACCGGGTGTTCGAGGGCCGCCGGGGCGTGTGCCAGGACTTCGCCCATCTTCAGATCGCCTGCCTGCGCGCGATCGGGCTGGCAGCACGCTATGTCAGCGGCTACCTGCTCACCTACCCGCCGCCGGGACAGGAGAAGCTGGTCGGCAGCGACGCCTCGCATGCCTGGCTCAGCCTGTGGATACCCGGCCATGGCTGGATCGACCTCGACCCCACCAACAACCTGCTGCCCTCGGTCGAGCACGTCACGATCGGCTGGGGCCGCGACTATGGTGACGTCAGCCCGATCAACGGCGTGGTCATCGGCGGCGGCGCGCACGACGTGACGGTCAGCGTGGACGTGCGGCAGGTCGAGAGCGTGTCGGCCGGCCACGAGCCCGAGAGCGGGTCCGCCGTGATCGAGTTCCCGCACCGGGCGAGCCGGGGAGACGACGGCCCGCGGCATTGATGACGACTCGGTGCTGACCCACCCGCAACCTTCCTCTACACTCGCCGCTCAGGGGCGGAGGGATCGCGCGTGACGTTTCAGGGCACCTCGGGGCTGCTGGCGAGCTATGACCCCGGCGGCTACTACTGCGAGCTGATGGGCACGCGCGACAATCCGTGCGCGCACAACCGCCTCTTCATCGAGCGGCTCGACCGCTTCAAGCTGACGGAGCTGCGCCGCCGGGCCAAGGACGCCGAGGCCGAGCTCTACAATCTCGGCATCACCTTCACGGTCTACAGCGACCGGAACCAGATCGACCGGATCCTGCCCTTCGACGTGATCCCGAGAATCATCTCGGCAGACGAGTGGGCGCACCTCGAACGCGGCCTGATCCAGCGCATCGGCGCGATGAACCTGTTCCTCGACGACATCTACCACAGCCAGCGCGTGCTGAAGGACGGCATCGTGCCGGCCGAGCTGTTCATCGGAAACCCCAACTTCCGCCCGGAGATGGTGGGGGTGGACGTCGCGTTCGGCAGCTACATGCACGTCTGCGGCACCGACATGGTGCGCGGCGGCGACGGCGTCTTCCGCGTGCTCGAAGACAACGGGCGGACGCCGTCCGGCGTCTCCTACGTGGTCGAGAACCGCCACCTGATGCAGCGCGCCTTCCCCGACCTGATGCGCAACATCGGCATCCGGCCGGTCTCGAGCTACGGCCAGAAGCTCGCCGAGATGCTGGTCGAGCTCGCACCGCCGGGCCTGCTCGACGTGCAGGTCGCGCTGCTCTCGCCCGGCATCTTCAACTCGGCCTATTTCGAGCACATCTTCCTTGCCCGCGAGATGGGCGTGCCGCTGGTCGAGGGCCGCGACCTCGTGGTCGAGAACGACCGGGTCTACATGAGGACGGTCGGCGGCTTGCAGCCCGTCCACGTCATCTATCGGCGCATCAACGACGATTTCCTCGATCCGCTGGCCTTCAACCCGACCAGCCTGCTCGGCGTGCCGGGGCTGTTCGGCGCGTTCCGCAAGGGCAATGTCGCGCTCGCCAACGCGATCGGGACCGGCGTGATCGACGACAAGGCCGCCTACGCCTACGTGCCGCGCCTGATCAAGTACTACCTGGACGAGGACCCGATCCTGCCCAATGTCGACACCTATCTGTGCCGCGAGGCCGACGGGCTCAAATTCACGCTCGACAACCTGGACAAGCTGGTGGTCAAGCCGGTCGGCGAGTCCGGCGGCTACGGCATCGTGATCGGGCCGCGCGCCAGCCGGAAGGAGCTCGAAGCCTGTCGCGCGGCGATCGAGGCAAAGCCCGAGAATTATGTGAGCCAGCCGATGATCGACCTCTCGGTCTGCCCTTCCCTGGCACGGATCGGCATCGTGCCACGCCATGTCGACCTCAGGCCGTTCGCGATCACCGGGCGCTCGACCTGGGTGCTGCCGGGCGGCCTCTCCCGGGTCGCGCTCAAGCCGGGCTCGTTCGTGGTGAATTCCTCGCAAGGCGGCGGTTCGAAGGACACCTGGGTGCTTGAGCAATGAGGAAACAGCCTTGAGCAACCTCCTCAGCCGATACGCCGATGCGACCTTCTGGATGGGGCGCCAGATCGAGCGCGCCGAAGATCTCGCCCGCATCCTCGACGTCAACGAGAGCTTCAGCCGCGACGCCCAGGGCGCCCAGAACTGGCAATCGGTGCTGCGCCTCTACGCGGACGAGGAACGTTACCTGGAGAGCCACCGGGAGATCAGCGCGAACGGCGTCCTCAATTTCTACGTGCGGGACCGGCAGAACCCGGGCTCGATCTTCTCGAACATCCGCGCGGCGCGCGAGAACGCGCGCCAGCTCAGGCCCATCGCCTCCACCGAGATGTGGCGGCACCTCAACGTCTTCTTCGGGCAGGTGCGCGAGATCGATCAGGCCGGGCTGAGCGAGCAGTCGCTCAATCGCATCTGCTCCTTCATCAAGGAAGGCTGCCAGATGCATACCGGCATCGTGGAAGGCACCTTCTACCGGGACGAGGGCTGGTACTTCTACCAGCTCGGCGCCCTGATCGAGCGCGCAGACCAGACCACTCGCCTGCTCGACGTGAAATACGAGCTCCTGCTGCCCTCGGTCCACGATGTCGGCTCGGCGCTCGACATCAGCCAGTGGGGGGCGCTGCTGCGCTCGGTGGCGGGCTTCCACGCCTTCCGCCGGGTCCATCCGAGGGGCATGACGGCGGCGGCGGTCTCGGGGTTCCTGCTGCTCAACAACCGCTTCCCGCGCTCGGTCGCCGCCTGCATCTACGAGGCGTCGCGCGTGCTGACCGCGCTGCGGCGCAACTACGACCTCGCGGCCGGCGAGGCCGCCGCGCGCCGCCTCTCCCTGCTCGAAGACTGGATGTCGGAACGCACCATCCAGCCGATCATGGAGACCGGGCTCCACGAGACGCTGGATTGGATTCAACGTGAACTGATCGCGATAACCGGCGGCCTGGGCGAGGCTTTCTTCGGGTACCCACCGCCGGAAGCCCAGGCCGCCTAGCATGCAATGGCCCTCGAATATCCTCATCGAGGGACGCGGCCCACGCCCTATACTATCGGTGCGGCTGCATAGCGGCCGTACGAGATATTGGAGACCGGACGGGACAATGGATCATGCGCTGGCGCGGCCGTAGGCAGAGCAGCAACATCGAAGACCTGCGTGGCAGGACGCCATCATCGGGCGGATCTGGCTTCCCGCGCATTCCCGGCCTGGGCGGCCCGCTCGGCGGCGGGCTTGGCGGCGGCTTAGGCGGCGGCGGCCTCGGGCCGCTCTCGAAGCTCGGCGGCGGGCTCGGCCTGATCGTGATCGTGGTCATCATCCTGCTGACGAGCGGCAACCTGTTCGGGCCGTCGCAGAACGCGATGATCGAGGACCGGACCGCGCCCGAGGGCGAAACCGGAACGACGGCCGGCTCCGACGAGCAGCGCGATTTCATCGCCGTCGTCCTGGCCGATACCGAGGACGTCTGGCACGCGCTGTTCCAGGAGCTCGGCGAGACCTACCAGGAGCCGAGCCTCGTCCTGTTCTCCGGTGGCGTGGGCTCGGCCTGCGGCTTCGCCGAATCAGCCGTGGGGCCGTTCTATTGCCCGGCGGACCGCAAGGTCTACATCGACCTCAGCTTCTACCGCATGCTGCACGAGCGCTTCGGCGCGCCGGGTGACTTCGCACAGGCCTATGTGCTCGCGCACGAGGTCGGCCACCATGTGCAGAACCTGATCGGCGTGATGGACCAGGTCGCGCAGGCGCGGCCCGGCCTCAGCCGCGCAGAGCAGAACGCGCTCTCCGTCCGCGTCGAGCTGCAGGCCGATTGCTTGGCCGGCATCTGGGCGCATCACGCCGAGCGCACCAAGGGCATCCTGGAACCCGGCGACATCGACGAGGCGATCACCGCGGCCGGCGCCGTGGGCGACGACCATATCCAGCAGCAGACGCAGGGCCACGTCGTGCCCGATTCCTTCACGCACGGCTCGGCCGAGCAACGCATCCGCTGGTTCCGTCGCGGCTTCGATCAGGGTGCCATGAGGGCCTGCGATACCTTCTCCGCCTCGACGCTCTGATCCCGCTCTGTTGAAAAGAGCAGGATTCACGCTTGGGATGGATCGCAGAGCGATCCATCCCAAACGATCCTGCTCTACAGCTTCGGCCGCTTCCGGTGCCAGTCGGTCGCGCCCTGATAGGCGTGGCCGATGGGCAGCAGGCGGTCCTCCGCGAAGGGCGGCCCGACGAGCTGCAGGCTGATCGGCATGCCCTTGCCGGAAAAGCCGCAGGGCATGACGAGCGCCGGCAGCCCGGTCAGGTTGAACGGCTCGGTGTTGTGGATCAGCGAGCCGAACACCGAAACCTCCTTGCCGCGCACGAGGGTGGTTTCCTGGCCGATCGGGTGCGCGGGGATCGGCAGGGTGGGCACGGCCAGCACGTCCACCTTCTCGAACACGTCGGCGATCTTCTCGCCGAGATGGGTGCGGTAGCGCAGCGCCTGCACATAGTCCTTGGCGAGCACGTAGTTGCCGAGCTCGAGGTACAGGCGGACCTGATCGGTGAAGAGCGCTGACTTCTCGTTGAGCCAGTCGTCGTGATAGGCGGTCGCCTCGACCAGGTACATCAGGAGCGCGGCGGTCCCGGCATGCTCGATGTCCGGGATGTCGACCTCCTCGACCGTTGCGCCGAGCCCTTCGAGCGTCTTGACCGCGTCGCGCACCGCGCGGTCGACCTCCTCGGTCGCGGCTGAATAGAAATAGTTGGTCGGCACGCCGATGCGCACGCCCTTCACGCCGGCCTTGAGCGAGGCGACGTAATCCGGCACCGGGCGATCGGCGGTCGCCTTGTCGCGCGGGTGCGGGCCGGCGAGCGGCTGCATTAAGAGCGCGCAATCCTCGACGCTGCGCGCGATCGGACCGGGATGGTCCATCGTCCAGCACAGCGGGAAGATGCCGGTACGCGGCGCGCGGCCATAGGTCGGCTTGAGGCCGGTCGTGCCGCAACAGGCAGACGGGATGCGGATCGAGCCGCCGGTGTCGGTGCCGGTCGCGCCCGCCGCCATGCCGAGCGCCACCGCCGCGCCCGAGCCGCCGCTCGAACCGCCGCTGAAGCACTCCGTGTTCCACGGGTTGCGCGCCGGGCCGAACGCCGAGCTGTCATTGGTCGGCCCATAGGCGAATTCGTGCGTGTTGAGCTTGCCGAGCATGATGGTGCCGGCCTCGCGCCAGCGAGCCGCGACCACCGCGTCCTCGCTCGGGACGTGGTTCATCAGCACCTTGGAGCCCGCGGTCGAGCGCACGCCCTTGGTCTCGATCAGATCCTTCTGGCCGATCGGGATGCCGTGCAGCGGGCCCTTGTAGTTGCCGCGCGCGATCTCGGCCTCGGCCGCCTTGGCCTCGGCGAGGGCGGCTTCCTCGGTCAGCAGCACATAGGCGTTGACCTTGTCGTTGACCGCCCTGATGCGCTCGTAGTGCGCCTTGACGGCCTCGACCGGCGAGGCCTGCTTGCTCTTGATCGCGGCGCCCAGCTCGGCGACCGACAGCTCGGTGAGGGCGGCCATCATTTGCCTCCCTTCCGGCGCTCGACCGGATGGAAGATCAGCGCCGGCTCGACGTTCTTGAGCGGCAGGCGGCGCAGGCCCTCGATGCCCTGCAGGATCGGCTCGAGGATCTCGGCATGGCGCTTCGTGGTCTCGGCCGAGACGCGCAGGTCGGCAATCTTGGCGGCAACGGCGCTCAGGGTTTCTGGATCGACTGGCTTTCGGCTGGTCATCATCGTCTCCCGGTTTGACCGCGAGACTTTAAGGTGCCGCGCCGCGCCGGGCAATCAGCGGATGATGCGGTTGACCAGCTCGAGGAAGAAGAAGCCTGCGGAAATGACGAAGCCGGCCGCCGGCACCCAGATCGGCACCACGATCCCGCCCCCCGCGGCGCCCGGCTCGCGGCGCTTGACGGCGATCAGCGCGAGGTTGGCGATGGCGAAGACGCCGAGCGTGATCAGCGCCGTCGTCTCGGCAAGCGCCGCAATCGGCACGAACAAGGCGAAGAGCAGCGTCAACGCAACGACCAGGGCGGTCGCCACCAGCGGCGTCTGGGTGCGCGGATGCACTGTCGAGAGCCGGGACGGCAGCCAGCCTTGCGCGCTCAGCCCGTAGATGATGCGGGCGGCCACGATGATCTCGATGAAGGCGCCGTTCAGCGCCGAGAGCGCGCCGATCAGGCGCAGCACCGGGGTGTCGTGGCCGACGCCGCGCTCGAAGAGATAGGCGAGCGGCGCGCGCTGCGCGGCAAGCTCCGCCGGCGGCACCAGCAGCACGGCGATCAGGGCGAGGCTGACATAGAGCAGCGTCGTGATGCCGAGCGTCAGCACGATCGCGCGCGGCAGGTTGCGCCGGACGTCCTTCACCTCCTCGGCGACGTTGACCATGCTCTCGAAGCCGATGAAGGCGTAGAAGGCGAGGATCGCGCCGGTCAGGATGCCGGACCAGGCCAGCCCGTCGAACGGCGGGAGAAGCTCGCCATAGCGCGCCGGCAGGTCGCCGAACGCCTTTGCTCCGACCACGATCACCAGCAGGAGCCCGCCGATCTCGACCAATGTCAGGAGCGCCGCGACCAGCACCGATTGCAGGATGCCCCATGCCGCGACGAGGCCGAGCGCCAGGATGAGCGCCGTGATGACGAGCCATTCCGGCGCGGCGACCAGGCTCAGCAGATAGCCCGTGAAGCCGCGCACGATGGCGCCGCCCGAAACGATCACCGCGCCCGTCATCGCGAGCCCGACCGAGAGGGCGAGCCAGCGCCGGCCGAAGCCCTGATAGGCGAACAGCGCCTCGCCCGCGCTCTTCGGATAGCGCGCCGTCAGCTCGGCGAAGCTGAACGCGGTGAAGCCGGCCATCAACGAGGCGAGCAGGAAGGAGACCGGCGTGTGCATGCCGGCGGCGTCGGCGACGCTGCCGATCAGCACGTAGATGCCGGCGCCGATCGTGGTGCCGAGCCCGTAGAGCACCATCATCGGCAGTGACAGCGCGCGGCGCAGCGTCGGCGCGACGCCCGGCTGCGGTGCCTTGGCGCTCGGCTGCGCGCCCTGGCCGTGGCCCTTTCTTATCATCCCGGCGTTCCGTCACGGCCCTCGGTAAGGCTTCACGGCGTGCCAGCCTAGTGGGATCGGGCGGCCACGCAAGGCCATGCCGCCTCTGGTCACGCCGTCGACTTCGGCGCATCCTTGCGCGCCCGCCGCGCCCGCCCTCCCGACAACCATGACCAGCTTCATCGTCGCCATCTTCATCGCCACCTATCTCGGCATGGCCATGGGCCGGGTGCCCGGCTTGAGGATCAGCCGGACCGGCATCGCGCTGCTGGCGCTCGCCGCGCTGCTCGCGAGCGGCGCGCTCGACCTCGGCGATGTCGGCCGCGCCATCGACGCGCCGACCCTGCTCCTGCTGTTCGCGCTGATGCTGATATCGGCGCAATTCGGCCTCGGCGGCTTCTATGACCTCTGCGCGCGGAAGATCACCCACGCCTCGACCCATCCCGCGACGCTGCTCGGCCTGACCATCCTCGTGGGCGGCGCGCTTTCGGCCGTGCTCGCCAACGACATCGTGGTGTTCGCAATGACGCCGCTGCTCTGCGTCGGCCTCAGGGCGCGCGGCGCCGACCCCCGGCCCTATCTGCTCGGCCTGGCCGGCGCGGCGAACGCGGGCTCGGCGGCCACCGTGATCGGCAACCCGCAGAACATCCTGATCGGGCAGGCCGGCCAGCTCGATTTCTGGTCGTTCATCGCGGTCTGCGCCGCTCCGGCCGCCATCGCGCTCGTCATCGTCTTCCTCACGGTGCTCTGGCTGTGGCGGCGCGAGCTCGGCACGCGCGACATGCCCGTACCATCATCCGAGCCGTCGATCGAGGTCGACCGCTGGCAGATCGCCAAGGGCGCGATCGCCACCGTGGTGCTGATCGGCCTCTTCGTCTCGCCGCTGCCGCGCGAGATCGCCGCGCTCGCGGTCGGCGCGGTCCTGCTGATCAGCCGGCGCGTCGAGACCCGGGAGATGATGGCGCGGGTCGACTGGCAGCTCCTCCTGCTCTTCGTCTGCCTCTTCGCGGTCACGGCGGCCTTCGCCGGCACCGGACTCGCCAAGGACGGCCTGCACTGGCTCACGGTGCACGGCCATCTGCCCGACAACCTCGCCGTGCTGACGCCGCTCGCGCTCGTCGCCAGCAACACCATCGGCAACGTGCCCGCGGTCGTCCTCCTGCTGTCGATCTGGCCGAGCCCGCCCGAAGGGGCGCTCTATGGCCTCGCCCTGCTCTCGACCCTGGCGGGCAACCTGCTGCTCGTCGGCAGCCTCGCCAATATCATCGTGGCCGAGCGCGCCCAGGCCTCGGGCGTCCGCCTGAGCTTCGCGGACTTCGCCCGTGCCGGCGTGCCGATGACCCTGCTCTCGATGGCGGTCGCGGTGCTCTGGCTCGGCCTGCTCGGCTATATGCCGTGGAACTGAGGGCGCCTTACAAGAACGCGCCGTGGCTGCCGGCCACCGCGCCGAACGCGGCGATCAGCGAGAGCGCGAGGAGGAAGCCGTGGAGTCGCGTCAGCAGGCGATGCGCCCGCGCCGGATCGCGCTTTGCCATGGCGGCGAGCCGGCGCTCGAACACGAGCGGCTCGAGGACGAAGAGCATGAGCGCGAAGATGGCCCACACGACGACCATCGCGTGCACCCACCAGAAGGCGATGTCGCCGAAACGCTCCCACGCCTCCATCGCGGTGACCATGTAGAAGCCGCTGCCGCCGGCGATCAGCACCATGACGCGCGCGATCCAGGCGAAGCGCCGCTCATAGGCGGCGAAGCGGGCGAACCAGCCCTCGCCGGCCCTGTCCCGCGCGAGCGCCGGCAGCAGCGCCAGCGTGACGAACGCGACGCCGCCGATCCAGACCACGATCGCGACGACGTGGAGCGCCCTCGCCAGCATGAGACCGTCCATCGCGGCCCCGCTCAGCCCGGCCGGCCGTCGGGCCGCGGCCGGCACAGGATCGGCGCGAACACGACGAGGAAGAGGGCGAACGCCACGAGCCAGAGGCCGGCGGACGCGATGACCGCCGGCTCCAGCATCGCGCCGTCGGCCAGCGGCACGAAGACGCGCACCAGCGCCGCCAGCGTGACGAACGCGTAGCTTGCCGCGATCAGCGGCGGTGCCACCAGCGGCCTCCCGGTGTGGCCGAGCGAAGCGCGCGTCATCACCGCCATGATCATGCCCGCGAACGCACCGGCCGTGAGCGCGTGCACCGGGGTGCTGGGCATGCCGACGCCGCCGAGCAGCCACAGCGCCTTGAGCGCGAGCCCGACCGGGATCCAGGCATAGGCGATATGCAGGATCAGCACGATCGGCTCGGGCCAGGTGCGATGCCCGTACCAGCGCGCCAGCCGGAGCGCATGGAGCAGCGCCGCGACCGCGGCCACGATGCCAACCGGCCACGCGCCGAGCGGCGCGAGATCGAACGGCAGGATGAGCGCGGTGGCCGCAAGCACCGCGATCTCGAACCTCGGCCAGGGCCTGATCTCGACCGGCGTGCCGCGCCGCCTGAGCGCGTTCAGGGTGAAGGCCGGGATGATGCGCCCGGCGATCATCGCGACGAGGAACAGCACGACGTCGATCACGATGATGGTGCCGATGGAGACGCCATCGGGCACCACGCCGAGCCATGACAGGTGGAACAGCAGATTGGCCGCGATCAGCGCGGCCAGCAGCGCGAGGATCGGCAGGTTGCGCGGCCGCTTGGCGCGGATCAGCACGGGCGCGGTCAACCCGAGCAGCGCGGCAAGGAACGCCAGGTCGAGCGCCGCGACCAGCGCGCCGGGCAACGCGGCCGCGGCAAGCACCGCCGCCCGGCCGAGCGCCCACAGCGCGACGAGGCCGGCGAGCCTCATGCCGCGCATGACATGCCCGTTCGTCCAGCCCGGCACCGCGGTCAGCAGGAAGCCCGCGATGGCCGCGGCGACGAAGCCATAGAAAAGCTCGTGAACGTGCAGGGCCTCGAGCGGCGGCGGATCGAACGGCCAGAAGCCGGTCAGGAACTCCGCGAGCCACAGCGCGATCAGCAGGAACGCATAGGCACCCGCGAGCAGGAAGAACGGGCGGAAGCCATAGGCGAACAGGCTCGCCGGGAACGGCGCGGCGCGCGGCCGGGCGCGCGGCTCGCCCAACGGGACGTCCCTCGTCGCAGCAGACATGGCCAGCCTTTCATTCATCGCGGGGAATCATCGCGCCGCCAGCGCCCCAGGGCAACCATCCGCAGTCATGCTTCCCGAGATGGCTGACCTGCCCGTCGCTATGGACAAGGCGCGAGGCCGCGCCTCTACTTGCCCGCACCCCCCCCAGCAGACGCCTATGGCCGAGGAGGAGAACGCCATGTATGTCGCCACCAAGGGCAAGCCGCTCGCCACCACGATCACGGGCTCGCTGCCGCGCCCGAGCTGGTTCCGCGAGAACCTGCACGGCCGCGCCTTCTCGCGCGCCATGCTGGGCGATGCGGTCTACCGCGAGCAATATACCGATGCGGTGGCCGCGCTGGTGGCGGACCAGGAGCGTGCCGGGCTCGACATCGTGACCGACGGCGACATGCGCTTCGACATGGACATCGGCGGGCGGGACTGGTTCGGCTATGTGATCGACCGCATGGCGGGCCTTGGGCGCGACGGCGTCCGCCGGCTGCCCTTCGGCGGCAGCATCCGCGAGCAGAAGGCGGGCGACATCCTGCACGAGATCATGATGACGCGCCTGCCGCCCGACATCACCGGCCCGATCGAGCGCGGGCCGCTCGACTATGCGTTCACCTGGAAGGCGGGCCAGTCGGTCGCGGCGCGGCCGGTGAAGTTCGGCGCCTGCTCGGCCCAGCTCATCGATTCGATCACCATCAACGACAAGACGCACTACAAGGACCGCCGCGCCGTGATCATGGCGCTGTCCGAGCAGCTCAACGCCGAGTACCTGGAGCTCGCCGATGCGGGCTGCCCGGTCATCCAGATCGAGGAGCCCTGCCTCCACTTCTTCGGCGAGGCGGATTGGGAGATCCCGCTCGATTTCTACGTCGAGGCGTTCAACCGGGAGGTCCAAGGGATCCGCGAGCGGACCGAGCTCTGGTGCCACACCTGCTGGGGCAACCCGCTCGCGCAGAACCTGGGCGGCGGCGCTGCGCGCTACCGGCCGGTGCTCGGCTATATCGACCGGCTGAGCGTCGACGTCGTGACGTTCGAGACCGCGGAGAACGGCGGCATCGAGCTCGCCGACATCGCGGCCGCCATCGGCAAGGACAAGAAGATCGCGATCGGCGCGGTGTCGCACCGCAGGCTCCAGATCGAGACGCCGGAGGAGGTCGCCGCCCTGGTCCGCAAGGCGGCCAAGCTGATCGAGCCCGAGCGGCTGATCGTCTCGACCGATTGCGGCTTCGGGCGCCAGGGCATGAGCCGCACCCACGCGGCCTTCAAGATGATCGCGCTGGTCCAGGGCACCAACATCGTGCGCCGCGAGCTCGGCCTGCCCGAGGCGCCGGTGCCGGCGGCGGAGCAGCGGCTCTCGCTGCTGTGACACTGATTTCCTATCGTCGTCCCCCGGCTTGACCGGGGGACCCATCTTCGCAGCAAGTCCGCTGCCCGTTGGATTGCCGGGTCAAGCCCGGCAATGACGATTTAAGAGGTATGGGACCGGGGGGGCCTCGCAGCCCCCGCCCTCTCACCATCCCCGCGCCTTCTCCATCACCTTGAGGTTTTCGAGGCCGTCGCGTGCGTTTGCCTCGAAGGCGGGGCCGCCGCGAACGGCGAGGTCGAACGCCTCGACCTGGCGGGCGTAGGTGTTGACCGGCTTGAGCTGCTTCGTGCGCGGCTTCGCGCCGTTGACGCTCGTCGTCACCGTGCCGCCGCCGCCGAACAGGGCGCTGTCGAAGATGACCCAGCCCTTGGTGCCGTAGAGCTCGAGGCGTCCGGTGCCGCCGAAGACGCGCCCCATGCCGGCCATGATGGTGGCGGAGCCGCCGTTCTGGAAGCCCACGCTGACCAGCGAGTGGTCGTCCACCTTGATGCCCCAGGCGAGGTTCGACAGGTGCCCGTAGGTCTCGGTGACGTCGCCCATGAACCAGCGCGCCAGGTCGATCAGGTGCGTGCCGACATTGCCGATGGCCCAGCCGCCGCTCTTCTTCGGCTCGGCGCGCCAGCCGATCTTGGTGTCGGGCGACGGCACCACGAGATGGATGCGCACATGCACCGGCTTGCCGTAGACGCCCTTGGTCCAGTCGCGATGCGCCGCCCGAAAATCAGGGTGATGCCGGTTGTTGTAGCCGAGGCCGACGATGAGCCCGCTCCGCTCGCCGGCGCGCACCATGGCGGCGCAATCCTTGGCCGTGACCGCCATCGGCTTCTCGCACAGCACGTGCTTGCCGGCTTTCAAGGCGGCGAGCGTCTGCTCCTTGTGGAGGTCGGTCGGCCCCGCGACCCACACGGCCTCGACCGCCGGGTCGGCCAGGAAGGCATCGAGATCGGTGTAGCCGCTCGAAGCGCCATGCTTCTTGCAGAACGCCTCAGCGTGCGCGCGCTTCGAGCTCAGCACGGCGGCAAGCTTCGCACCGCGCGCCGCACTGATGGCGGGACCGAAGGTATGGTCTCCCCAGCTCGTCGAGCCGATCAATCCCCATCCGACCGCTTTGGCCATGGTTCTCCCTCCTTATCTGGCTGGAGGCTAGTCTATGTCAGGCGCGGGGCGGCACGGCAAGGTTTGCTTGCGAGCGCGGATGCCGATATACCCCCGCGAGCGACGCAAGGGCGGCAAGCATGATGCATCGGACGATCATTCGTCGCTCGCTCGCGGGCGGCTCATGAGCGAGATCGGCGCCATCGGCTTCATCGGGCTCGGCGTGATGGGCGAGCCGATGTGCCGCAACCTTGCCGCGCACGCCGGGCGGCCGGTCATTGCCTATGACGTTCGCCCCGAGCCGCTCGCCCGGCTCGCCTCGGCCGGCGTGAACGCGGCGCCGTCGCTCGCCGTCGCGGTCGAAGCCGCCGAGCTGATCCTGCTCTCATTGCCGGGCGAGCCCGAGGTGCGCGCGGTCTGCCTGAACGAGGGCGGCGTGCTCGCCCATGTCCGCGCCGGCCAGACCGTGGTCGACACCTCGACCGTACCGCCCGCGCTGTCCCGCGAGCTTGCTGGGAAGTTCGCCGCGAAGGGCGTCGATTTTGCCGATGCGCCGATCGCGCGCACCCGGCAAGCGGCGGCCGAGGGCACGCTCTCGATCATGGTCGGCGCGAGCGACGCGGTGTTCGCGCGCATCCGGCCGGTCCTTTCGCTCATGGGCAGCGAGATCACCCATTGCGGCGCGGTCGGCGCCGGGCAGGTGGTCAAGCTGCTCAACAACATGGTGCTGTTCGAGACGGTGAACGCGGTGTGCGAGGCGCTCGTCATCGGCACGCGCGCGGGCCTCGACGGCAGGCTCCTGCTCGAGACGCTGGCGCGCGGCTCGGCCGACAGCTTCGCGCTGCGCAGCCACGGCATGAAGAGCGCCCTGCCCGACCTCTACCCGACCGATGCCTTCCCAGTGCGCTACGCCCTGAAGGACCTCTCCTACGCGCTCGCGCTCGCCAGGGAAACCGGCGTGACCGCCAGGGGCGCCGAGCTGGTGCGCGGCCTGTTCGAGCAGGCCATCGCCGCCGGCCACGGCGACGAATATCACCCCGTGATCAAGAAGGTGATCGAAGAGGCCGGGTGACGCGCGCCGTTCGCCCCGGCTTCGTGATGGCTCGGCCGCGCGCGGTCTGCTAAAAGGCCGCCGACACAATCACCCCTTGTTTGCACCGGACGCTTCGGCATGGCCGCCTATCAGTACATCTACGTCATGAAGGCCCTCTCCAAGACCTATCCCGGCGGGCGGGAGGTCTTGAAGAACATCTGGCTGTCCTTCCTGCCCGGCGCGAAGATCGGCGTGCTCGGCGCGAACGGCGCGGGCAAGTCCACCCTGCTCCGCATCATGGCCGGGCTCGACCACGAATACACGGGCGAGGCGTTCATCGCCGAGGGCGCGAGCTCGGGCTTCCTGCCGCAGGAGCCCGCGCTCGACCCGTCCAAGGACGTGATGGGCAACGTGATGGAGGGCCTCGGGCCGACCAAGGCGCTGGTCGACCGCTTCAACGAGGTGAGCGCGAGGTTCGCCGAGGAGCTGACCGACGACGAGATGAACGCGCTGCTTGCCGAGCAGGCCGAGCTGCAGGAGAAGATCGACGCGGCGGACGCCTGGGACATCGAGCGGGTCGCCGAGATCGCCATGGACGCGCTGCGCTGCCCGCCGGGCGATGCCGACGTCGCCAAGCTCTCGGGCGGCGAGCGGCGGCGCGTCGCGCTCTGCCGCCTGCTGCTCCAGAAGCCGGACCTGCTGCTGCTCGACGAGCCGACCAATCATCTCGACGCGGAATCGGTGGCCTGGCTCCAACGTTTCCTCGCCGACTACAAGGGCACCGTCGTCACCGTCACCCATGACCGCTACTTCCTCGACGAGGTGGCCGGCTGGATTCTCGAGCTCGACCGCGGCCAGGGCATCCCCTACGAGGGCAATTATTCGGGCTGGCTCGACCAGAAGCGCCAGCGCCTCGAGCAGGAGGGCAAGCAGGAGGCGGCGCGCATGCGCACGCTCGAGCGCGAGCTCGAATGGGTGCGTGCCTCGCCCCGTGCACGCCAGGCCAAGAGCAAGGCGCGCCTGACCGCCTACGAAACGCTGCTGCAGGAGAGCACGGAGAAGCTCGCCGAGACCGCGCAGATCGTCATCCCGCCGGGCCCTCGGCTCGGCGACCTGGTGATCGAGGCGGAGCACCTTTCCAAGGGCTATGGCGATCGCCTGCTGATCGACGACCTCAGCTTCCGCCTGCCGCGCGGCGGCATCGTCGGCGTGATCGGGCCGAACGGCGCCGGCAAGACCACGCTCTTCCGCATGCTCGTCGGCGAGGAGCAGCCGAACGGCGGTTCGCTCAGGCTCGGCGAGACGGTCAAGCTCGGCTATGTCGACCAGTCGCGCGAGACGCTCGACGCGAAGAAGAGCGTGTGGGAGGAGATCTCCGAGGGCCGCGACGATGTCGAGCTCGGCGGCAAGCGCAAGATGCCGAGCCGCGCCTATTGCAGCCTGTTCGGCTTTCGCGGCGCCGACCAGCAGAAGAAGGTCGGCCAGCTCTCGGGCGGCGAGCGCAACCGGGTGCACCTCGCCAAGATGCTCAAGGCCGGCGTCAACGTGCTGCTGCTCGACGAGCCGACCAACGACCTCGACGTCGATACCCTGCGCGCGCTCGAAGAGGGCATGCTCGACTTCGCCGGCTGCGTCGTGGTGATCAGCCACGACCGCTGGTTCCTTGACCGGATCGCGACCCACATCCTGGCCTTCGAGGGCGACAGCCACGTCGAGTGGTTCGAGGGCAACTACCAGGCCTATGAAGAGGATCGCAAGCGCCGCCTCGGCGCCGAGGCCGACCAGCCGCACCGCATCAGGTTCAAGCCGCTGACCCGCGGATGATCACTGGCATTCCCTTCCCCTTCGTCATGCCCCGGCTCGACCGGGGCATCCATGTCAGCCGCGCGCTCGCTGCGCGATGGATGGCCCGATCAAGTCGGGCCATGACGATTTTGAATGGGGCACGGCCCGCGCATCTGGCAATGACGACTGAGGAAATGGCAAGAAGCGAACGATGAAAGCCAGCGAGAAGCGCATCCTCACCACCCATGTCGGCAGCCTGCCGCGCGGCGAGGCGCTCGGCGCGCTGCTGATCGCCAGGGATCATGGCGAGCCGGTCGAGCCGGCAGCGTTCGACCGCGCGCTCGACGACGCGCTCGACGGCATCATCGCGAAGCAGATCGAGAGTGGCGTCGACATCGTGAGCGACGGCGAGCTGCCGCGCATCGGCTTCTCGATCTACGCCAAGGACCGCATGACCGGCTTCTCCGGCGAATCCAAGCGCAACCGCTCGATCGACCTGCAGAACTTCCCGAAATACGCCGAGCTGCTGGCCCGGCGCATCTGGGACGCCAAGACCCAGAAGGCGCCCAAGGTGTGGAACGCGCCGCAGGCGACCGGCGCCGTGCACTATGACGAGACGCTCGCACAGGTGCGCGCCGAGCTGGACCATTTCGAGGCCGCGCTCGATCGCGCCGGCAGGGCGCGAATCGCCGAGACCTTCGTGACCGCGGCCTCGCCCGGCATCGTCTCGACCACCATGCTGCGCGCCGCCGACCATCCCGCCTACCCCACCGAGCGCGACTATGTGATGGCGCTCGCGCGCGAGATGAAGAAGGAGTACGACCACATCGTCTCGCGCGGCCACGTGCTGCAGCTCGATGCGCCCGATCTCGCGATGGACAAGCAGGCCTATTTCCAGGGCCAGCCGGTCGCGGCGTTCTTCGAGCGCGTCGCGCTCCATGTCGAGGCGCTCAACCTCGCGCTCGCCGACATCCCGCCCGACAAGGTCAGGCTCCATGTTTGTTGGGGCAATTGGGACGGGCCGCACACCGAGGATGTCGAACTCGAGCCGCTGCTGCCGCTGCTCTATGAGGCAAAGGTCGGCGCGCTCAGCCTGGCCTGCGCCAACCCGCGCCACCAGCACGACTGGAAGGCGCTCAAACGCAACCCGCCGCCCGACGGCATGATCCTGATCCCCGGCGTGATCGACGTGACCACCAATTATGTCGAGCATCCCGAGGTGGTGGCCGACCGCATCCTCCAGTTCATCGAGGTGATGGGCGATCCCTCGCGCGTCATTGCGGGCGCGGATTGCGGCTTCGGCACCTTCGCCACCTACGGCTTCGTCGCCGAGGACGTGGTGTGGGCCAAGCTCGGCACGCTTGCCGAAGGCGCCGCACGCGCCAGCCGGCACCTGTTCGGGTGAGCCGTGATCTACGACGAGCCGAAGATTCTGACCGGTGGCGACCGCTATGTGCTGGTCGAGTTCGGCAACGAGCTGACGCTCGACCTCAACTTCATGGCGCAGGGCCTCGCCGCCGCCATCACACAGGCCGGCATCGCGGGCGTGATCGAGACCGCGCCGTGCTACGCCTCGCTCCTCGTCCACTACGATCCCGAACGCATCCGTCATGGCGATCTGGTGCGCGAGGTGAAGCGGCTCGCGGCGAGCCTCGGCCCGCTCGAGGACATCGAGCTGGACAGCCGGCTGATCTATGTCGAGGCGCTCTATCTCGATCCCTGGACCAAGGCCTGCATCGACGACTACGCAGCCAAGATCGCGCCCAAGGAATACGATCCCGCCTATGTCGCGCACCTCAACGGGCTCGTCGACGAGCACGAACTGGTGCGCGTCCATGCCGGCACCGAATATTGGGTCGCCGCGATCGGCTTCTGGCCCGGCATCCCGTTCCTGATGGCGCTCGACCCGCGCTCGGTCATCTCGACGCCGAAATACAACCCGCCGCGCACCTGGACCCCCGCCGGCACGATCGGCATGGGCGGCATATCCTCGACCATATACGGCGTCGAGACGCCGGGCGGCTATCAGCTCTTCGGCCGCACCGCGGTGCCGATCTGGGACCCCGCGCACCGCTTCGCCGACGCTTTCGAGGGCGGCCTCGTGCTGCTCCGGCCGGGCGACCGTCTCAAGTTCGTCACCGTCGATCGTGCGCGCTATGACGAGGTCGAGGCGCGCGTCGCCGACGGCAGCTACCTGCACAATATCGTCGGCTACCAGCGCTTCTCGGTGCGCAACTACAAGGCCTGGGTCGCCTCGCTCGACCGCACCCGAAGGTTCTGAGACATACCCTCCGCACCTACCAACTCGTCATGCCCCGGCTTGACCGGGGCATCCATCGTGCAGCGAGTCGATTGCGGACATGGATTGCCGGGTCAAGCCCGGCAATGACGAAAAAAGGACGAACTACCCTGGGTCAACCCGCCCGCAACAGCTTCAGCACCTGATCGTGCAGCCTCGGGTCGCCGGCCGCGACGACGCGGCTTGCGGTCTCGGCCGGGCCGCCCTCCCAATCCGTCACCACGCCGCCGGCGCGCTCGACGATGGGGATCACCGCCTGCACGTCCCACGGCGAGAGGCCGGCCTCCACCACGAGGTCGACGAAGCCCTGCGCCAACAGCCCGTAGGCGTAGCAATCGGTGCCGTAGCGCGTGAGCGCGACGCGCCGCGTCAGCCGATCGAAGCTCTCCCGTTCCGCGCCGGGGTCGAACATGCCGGGCTCGGTGCAGCACAGCCTCGCCTCGGCAAGATCGGGGCAGGCGCGGGTCGCGAGCTTGCGGTCACCGAGATAGGTGCCGTCGGGGCCGGCGGCATAACGCTCGCCGAGGAACGGCTGGTCGAGCACGCCGAGCATGGCCTTGCCGCCGGCGTTGAGCGCGATCAATGTGCCCCAGACCGGCACGCCGGTGATGAACGCCTTGGTGCCGTCGATCGGGTCGATCACCCAGGTGAGCTCGGCGCCGGGGTTCTCGCGGCCATGCTCCTCGCCGAGGATGCCGTGGTCGGGATAGGCCGCCTTGATCAGCGCGCGGATCGCCGCCTCCGCGGCCTTGTCGGCGATCGTTACGGGCGAATATTTCCCTTCACCTTTGTCTTTCTTATCAACGACATCGAGGCTCGTCCGGAAGTAGGGCCTGATCACCTCGCCGGACGCGTCTGCAAGCCGATGGGCGAAGCCGAGCAGCTCTCGCAATACTTGTTCCGACGGCATGGGAATAGCGTGCTCCGCGATCTCGATGCTGAGGCCGCCCGTCTAGCGGATTCTCGTCGGCGGCGCCAGAGACGGATCGGCGACCGGCTGCGCTTCGCGCCTGACGTAAAGCCCCTGCCCAACCGCTGCGCGGCTTGCTAATCTCCCCGCCTTCAATGGCACCCTGCGGTTGAACGCGGGCGGGCAGGCGTCCGGCGCGTTCGCACGGCCCCGGAAATGCGGAGAATGAGGATGTACGACGGTCTCGGTCTCTATATCGACGGCAAATGGCGACCCTCCAATTCGGGGCGCACCTTCAAGATTCTGAATCCGGCCAACGAGGAGGTGCTCGGCGAGTTGCCGGTGGCCGACGAGAAGAATCTCGACGAGGCGCTCGCCGCCGCGCAGAAGGGCCTCGCCGTCTGGCGTAAGACGACGTCATGGGAGCGCTCCAAGGTGATGCGCAAGGTCGCGGACCTGCTGCGCGAGCGCGCGGAATCGATCGCGCGGACGCTGACGCTCGAATCCGGCAAGCCGCTGCCCGAAGCCAGGCTCGAGGTCGGCGCGGCGGCCGACCAGTTCGACTGGTTCGCCGACGAGGCGCGCCGCATCTACGGCCAGACCATCGAAAGCCGCATCCCCAACGTGCGTAATTTCCTGCGCTACGAGCCGGTCGGCGTGGTCGCCGCGTTCACCGCGTGGAACTTCCCGGTCGTGCTGGTCGCGCGCAAGATCGCGCCGGCGCTCGCCGCCGGCTGCTCGATCATCGTCAAGCCGGCCGAGGACGATCCGGCCGCCGGCCTCGCCATCGTGCAGGCCTGCCATGATGCGGGCGTGCCGCCGGGCGTGGTCAACGCCGTGGTCGGCGACCCGCCGTTCATCTCGTCCTACCTGCTCGCCTCGCCGATCACCCGCAAGGTGACGCTCACCGGCTCGATCCCGGTCGGCAAGCAGCTCCTCAAGCTCGCGGCCGACACGGTCAAGCGCGCCTCGATGGAACTCGGCGGCCATGCCCCCTTCATCGTCTTCGAGGATGCCGACCTGGCGCATGCGGCCGAGCTCGGCGTCAAGACCAAGTTCCGCAACAACGGCCAGGTCTGCGTCTCGCCGACCCGCTTCTTCGTGCATGAGAGCAAGCTCGAGGACTTCACCGAGCGCTTCATCGCCGGTGTGAAGAAGATCAAGATCGGCAACGGGCTGGAGGAAGGCGTCGACGTCGGCCCGCTGATCAACAAGAAGCGGCTCGACTGGATCAACGACCTCGTCGAGGACTCGCGCAAGAACGGCGCCACCATCGCGAGCGGCGGCCGGCAGCCGACCGGCTTCAATCGCGGCTATTTCTACGAGCCGACCGTGATCACCGGGCTCAAGGACACCGACAAGATCATGACCACCGAGCCGTTCGGCCCGGTCGCGCTGATCACCAGCTTCAAGGAGTTCGACGAGGTGATGGCGCGCGCCAACCAGCTCCCGTTCGGCCTCGCCTCCTACTGCTTCACCCGCTCGCTCAAGACCGCGAACGAGGCCTTCGAGCAGCTCGAGACCGGCATCGTCGGCGTCAATCACTGCGCGATCGCGACCGCCGAGCTGCCGTTCGGCGGCATGAAGGAGAGCGGCATGGGCCGCGAGGGCGGCTCGCTCGGCATCAAGGACTTCCTCGAGCCGAAATACGCCACCATGCTGCTGAACTGAGCGCCGCGCGCCCAGCTCTGCGGACCTGCCATCGGGCGGCATCGAGGCTCTCGATGCCGCCCTTTCTCCTTCTCTCCCTGGCGGGAATGCGACGGAGCGCGACGCTCTCGCGGCTGGGATGCACTTTCGATTTGCCCACCTCTCTCGCCTGGGCTTGAATGAGCGGTCAGGATCTCGGGGGAGACAATCCACATGACATCCAGCGATCTCGCCTATCTGGGGCTGGCCGAGCTCGGCCAAGCGATCAAGGCGCGCAAGGTCTCGCCGGTCGAGGCGACGCGCGCGACGCTCGATCGAATCGGCAAGCTGGACGGCAAATTGCATAGCTACGTCACGCTGATGGCGGAGAGCGCCGAGCGCGAGGCCAGGGCCGCCGAGGAGGCCATCGGCAAGGGCGACTATCGCGGCCCGCTGCACGGCGTGCCCGTCGGGATCAAGGATTTGTGCGACGCGGCGGGCGTCGCGACGATGGCCGGCATGCCGCGCATCAACGGCAAGAACATCGCCTCGAAGGATTCGACCGTGGTCGCGCGGCTCCGCGCAGCCGGCGCGGTGGTGCTCGGCAAGCTGGAGCTCACCGAAGGCGCGGTCGCGCACCATCACCCGGACGTCAAGCCGCCGGTCAACCCGCACAACGCCGACTATTGGAGCGGCGCGTCGTCGAGCGGCTCGGGCGTCGCGACCGCGGCCGGCCTCTGCTACGGCTCGCTCGGCTCCGATACCGGCGGCTCGATCCGCTTTCCGTCGTTCGCCAACGGCGTGACCGGCATCAAGCCGAGCTGGGGCCGGGTCAGCCGCGCCCGCGTCGCCAAGCTCGCGCCCTCGCTCGACCATGTCGGCCCGATGACGCGCTCGGCCGCCGATGCCGGCGCCGTGCTCGGCGCGATCGCCGGGGCCGACCCCGACGACCCGACCACGTTGCGCGCCCCGGTGCCGGACTATCTCGCCGAGGTCGGCAAGAGCGTCAAGGGACTGCGCGTCGGCTTCGACGAGGCCTATGCCTCCACCAATGTCGATCCGCTGATCGTGCAGGCGGTGCGCGACGCGGTCGCGCTCTTCAAGAACGCCGGCGCCGAGATCAGGCCGATCAAGTTCCCGAACACGGCGGCCGTGGTCCAGGCCTGGTTCCCGATCTGCGGGGCCGAGGCCGCCGTCGTGCATGAGAAGACCTATCCGTCGCGCAAGGCGGAATTCGGCCCTGGCCTCTCCGACATGGCCGATGCCGGCCACAAGACGAGCGGCATGGACTATGCGAAGGCGCACGAGGTCCGGCTGATCTTCCGGGGCCAGCTCGACGTGCTGTTCGAGGAGGTCGACATCGTCGTGTCGCCGGCCTGGATGCGCCAGAACCTGACGAACAAGGAGTTCGACGTCTTCGGCGAGAAGGAGACCGACTGGCCCGAACTGATCCGCTTCACCTCGCCGCTCGACATCGGCGGCGTGCCGACCATCTCGCTGCCGGCGGGCTTCAACAAGGATGGCGCGCCCTACGGCTTCCAGCTCATCGCCCGCCACCTGAACGAGCCGGTACTGGTGCGCGCGGGCGACGCCTATCAGCGCGAAACCGACTGGCACAAGCGGCGCCCCAAGCTCGCGCCATAGACCGTTAAGAGGAGGAACGTCGCGAATGAACAAAGCGCGCGATTGGGACCAGCTCGAGCGCTGGGACCGCAGCTACTACCTGCACAGCACCCAGGCCGCGGCCGAGCACGTCTACACGGCCGTCGAATCCATGGACGGCAACTACTTCACGCTGGCCGACGGCACCCGCATGCTCGACTTCCAGAGCCAGCTCATCTCGGACAGCATGGGCCATCGCCACCCCGCGATCCATGCCGAGCTGGCGCGCGCGATGGAGCGCTACGGCCACGTCCAGTTCGGCATGGCGCACGAGTATCGGGCGCGCGCGGCCAAGCTGATCATCGAGGATGTGATCGGCGCCAATTCGTGGGCCGGACGGGTACGCGTCTTCTCCTCGGGCACGGACGCGGTCGAATGCGCGACCAACATGGCGCGGCTCTATACCGGGCGCAGCGTGATCCTCACCCAGGCGCATTCGTTCCACGGCATGGTCATGGGCTCGACCATGATGCGCGGCTACCGCAACAACCTGACGCCGGATGCCGATAGGAACACGGTGCGCGACGTGCCGGGCTTTCCGCCGCACGGCTACATCCCGGTCCCGCCGCCCGAGCACGAGGATTACGCTGCCAATGGCACGCTCCCCTCGATCGTCGCGACCGAGCAGATCATCCAGGCGATCGGGCCCGAGAACATCGCGGGCGTTATCACCGAGCCGATGCTCGGCGGCGGCGGCACCTTCCCGCACGCAGCCTACATGCCGGCGCTGGTCGGCCTCGCGCGCAAGTACGGCTTCCTGTGGATCGACGACGAGGTGATCACCGGCTTCGGCCGGCTCGGCGAGTGGTTCGGCTATCAGTGCTGGCCGGGCCTGACGCCTGACATCCTCGCCGGCGGCAAGGGCGTCAATAGCTGCGCGCTGCCGGTCGGCGTGGTGATCGCGAGCAAGCAGGTCGCCGACCTGTTCGAGAAGGCGCGCTGGTGGAGCGGCTCGACCTGGGACGGCCATCCGCTGGTGTGCGCGACCATCGTCGGCAACCTCGAATACATGCTCGCCAACAACATCATCCAGCAGGTGCGCCAGCGCGGCGCCTACCTCAAGGAACGGCTCGACGCGCTCAAGCCCAAGCACCCCTCGATCGGGCGCATCTCGGGGCGCGGCCTGTTCCAGGTCATCGACCTGGTCAACGACAAGGGCGCGCCGATCGTGCCCGAGGACCGCTTCTCGGCGTTCACCGGCGATCTCGGCGCGCATCCGAACGTCATCGTCTACCAGGAGACGGCGAAGCGCGGCGTCTACCTCGGCGGCTTCACGCCGAACACGCTGAAGCTCGGCCCGCCCTTCACCGTGACGCAGGACGACATCGACCTCGCGGTCGATGCGCTGGATGCCGCGCTCGACGTGGTCGAGGCGAAGTACCACAAGGGCACGGCCAAGCCGCATTGAGCGGGCCGCGGCGCCCGCCAGCGGCATGGCCGACGGAAGCAACGCGGCGCCCGGCCCTCGAAACGGGGTGGTCGCCGCGCTGTTCCGCCAGGCGGTCGAGCGGCACGCCAGGAACGACCTGAAGGCCGCCGAGCAGGGCTATCGCGCCGTGCTCGCGCAGGCGCCGGGCCATGCCCAGGGCTGGTATCGGCTCGGCGTCCTGCTCGGCCAGACCGGCCGGGCCGCGGAGGGAGTCGAAGCGCTCCGAAAGTCGCTTTCGATCGATGCCCGCCATGCGGAGGCGCACCGCAATCTCGGCGTCCTGCTGCACGCGCTCGGCCGCTACGACGAAGCGGCGGCGGCGACGCGCCGCTGCATCGCGCTGAAGCCAGGCGACGCGGAAGCCCACGCCAACCTCGCGCTCGCGCTGCGCAAGCTCGGCCGTCTCGACGCGGCGCTGACAAGCATCCGCCGCGCCGTGGAGCTCGACCCGAAGAGCGCGGGTGCCGCCTTCTCGCTCGGCAACATCCTGACCGACGCGGGCGACGGCGCGGGCGCGGAGGCGGCCTTCCGTCGCGCCGTCGAGCTTCGCCCCGGCCACGCCCAGGCGCTCAACAATCTCGGCAACGCACTGATCCGGCGCGGCGCGCCGGCGGAAGCGATCCCCTGTTTCCGGCAGGCCATCGCATCGAAGCCGGACCATGCCGAGGCCCATATGAACCTAGGCTATGCGCTGCAGGAGGTCGGCGCGCTAGAGAAGGCGATCGCCGCCTTCCGGCGCGCGACCGCGTTGGCCGCGGCATCGGCGCCGGCCCATGCCGGGCTCGGCGGCGCGCTGCTCGGCACGGGCGCATACGAGGAGGCGGCGCGCGCGCTGCGCCAGGCGCTCGCGCTCGATCCCGGCCTGCCCGAGGCGCAGGACAGTCTCGGCCGGCTCGCGCTTGCCGAGGGCCGCGTCGACCAGGCGCTCGAAGCCTTCAACCAGGCGATCGACGCGTTCGAGGCGCGCGAGGGCCGGCCGATCATCGCGGGCGAGGCATTCCGCCCCGATGCGCCGCTCGCCTGGCGCGCCTATGGCGAGGCGCGCATCAACCTGAGCATGGCGCGCCTGCTCAAGGGCGAGTATGAGGCCGGCTTCCGCGAATACGAATGGCGCTGGGCGCGCAGCTGGCTCGCGCCGCGCAAGTTCGACGAGCCGCTCTTCTCGCTCGATGCGCCGAAGGGCTCGACCGTGCTCGTCTATGCCGAGCAGGGCCAGGGCGACACCATCCACTTCGTCCGCTACGTGCCGCTCCTGACCGCGCGCGGCTATCGCGTGGTGCTCGAGGTGCAGCCATCCCTGCTCCGCCTGCTCGACGGCATCGGCGGCGCGACGGTGGTGCCGGCCGGCAGCGTCCTGCCCCGCTTCGACCATCAGGTCGCGCTGCTCAGCCTGCCGCGCGTCTTCGGCACCCGCCTGGAGACCATCCCCGCCGACATCCCCTATCTTTCGGCGCCCGAGGACAGCACCGCCAAATGGCAGGCGCGGCTCGGCCCGACACCTGGCCTCAAGGTCGGGCTGGTCTGGCGCGGCAGCGCGACTTACGGCAACGACAAGAACCGCTCGCTCGATCCCCGCCTGCTCGCGCCGCTCTTCGGCCTCTCCGGGGTCCGGCTCCACAGCCTGCAAAAAGAGCCCCGCGACGGCGACATGGCGGCGTTGCGCGGGCTCGGGCCGTTCGTCGACCTGGCCGACGGGCTCGGCGACTTCGCGGACACGGCCGGCGCGCTGATGGCGCTCGACCTCCTGGTCGCGGTCGATACCTCGGTCGCGCACCTGGCCGGCGCGCTCGGCCGGCCCGCCTGGATCCTGCTCCCCTTCGCGCCCGACTGGCGCTGGATGCAGCAGCGTGAGGACAGCCCGTGGTACCCGACCGCGCGGCTGTTCCGCCAGCCTGCGCGCGGCGACTGGCCGGCGGTCATCAACCGCGTCGCCACCGCGCTCGAAGCGCGCATCGCCGGATAGATTCAGCCCTTGATGCAGATGACCGGCTTGAGCCGTGCCACCTTGCGGGCGAGCCCGGCGCGGTCGGCGGCATCGACCACCGCCGAGACGTCCTTGTAGGCGCCGGGCGCTTCCTCGGCGACGCCGCGCGGCGACGGCGAGCGCACGATGATGCCGGCCTCCGCAAGCTCCGCCATCAGCGCCTTGCCGTGCCACTTCTTGGTCGCCGCGGTGCGGCTCATGGCGCGGCCTGCGCCGTGACAGGCCGAGGAGAAGGCGAGCCGCTCGCTCTCCCTGGTGCCGGCCAGCACATAGGAGTGCGTGCCCATGCTGCCGCCGATCAGCACCGGCTGGCCGAACGGGCGGAGCGCCTCGGGCAGCGCATGGTGGCCGGGGCCGAAGGCGCGCGTCGCGCCCTTGCGGTGGACGTGGAGCAGCCGGTAGCTGCCCTCGACCGCGTGCCACTCCGCCTTGCAGGTGTTGTGCGAGACGTCGAACAGCAGGTCGAGCGCGACGCCCGGGAAGAAGCGCGCGAACACGCCGCGGGTGAGATGGCCGATGATCTCGCGGTTGGCGAGCGCGCAATTGATCGCGGCGCGCATCGCGCCGAGATAGCGCTGGCCGATCTCCGAGTTGATCAGCGCGCAGGCAAGCTCGCGGTCGGGCAGCGCGATGCCGAGGCCGGCGGCAGCGAGCGCCATGTCGCGCAGATACTCCGTGCCGATCTGATGGCCGAGGCCGCGCGAGCCGCAATGGATGGTCGCCACCACCTCGCCTTCGACCAGGCCGAACGCCCTCGCCGCCTCGGCGTCGTAGACCGTCTCGATCTCCTGGATCTCGAGATAGTGGTTGCCGGAGCCGAGCGAGCCCATCTCCTTGCGCTGCCGCGTCTTGGCCTTGTGCGAGACGCATTCGGGCCGCGCCCCGGCGGCGGTCCCGCGTTCCTCGATGCGTTCGAGGTCGCGCGGCTCGCCATAGCCCTGCTCCACCGCCCAGCGTGCGCCGCCGCTCAGCATGGCGTCCATCGCGCGATCATCGAGCCGGATGTCGCCGGTGCTGCCGAGCCCGACCGGGATGCTGCGATAGAGCGTCTCGGCGAGTGGCGCCTTGACCCGCTCGATCTCGCCCCGCTTGAGCCCGGTCACGAAGCTGCGCACGCCGCAGGAGATGTCGAAGCCGACCCCACCGCCCGAGACCACGCCGCCCTCGTCGGCATCGAAGGCGGCGACGCCGCCGATCGGGAAGCCATAGCCCCAATGCGCGTCCGGCATGGCGTAGGAGGCCTGGACGATGCCGGGCAGCGTCGCGACGTTGGTGACCTGCTCGTACACCTTCTCGTCCATGTCCGCGATCAGGCCCTCATCGGCGTAGATGATCGCGGGCACGCGCATCGCGCCGAACGGGGAGATGCGCCACGCCATCTCGCCGATCCTTTCGAGCTTCGACAGGTCCATGGCGGCTACACGTCCACGACGCAGCGCGCGACCCAGGCGCCGTCCGGTGCGCGCTCGACCGAGAGCGCCGTATAGGTCGCGCCCTTGACCTCGACCGCCGGCTGGTGGCGCGCGATGTCGAGCGGCTCGCCGTGCAGCACGCCGCGCAGCCTGTTGCCCTCGATCGTCACGTCGTAGCTGCCGAACAGCATGCCGCGGGTCGCCATCTCGAACACGATGGCGTTCAGCCATTCGACCAGCAGGTATTCGGGGTCCGGCGCCTCGCAACTCACCTCGACGCGCTCGCGCGCCGCGACCGGCCGGTCGGTGATCACCGCCGTCATCGCGAGCGCGGCCTGTTCGAACGCCGAGGCCAGGCTCGGCCCGCAGCCGGCGAGCCCGATATCGGCGCCGTGGGCGAAATGCCGCCAGCCTGCCAAGGCCGCCCCTCCCGCGTCCCTTCCAACGCTGCAATGCAGCATCAGCCGAGGGCACGTGGGACCGTCCTACACCGCCGCGGGCCGCATCCGCAACGCGCCAAAGGCCGCAGGCGGAAGCGGCGCGGCATGACGCTGGTTTTCGGTTCCATCGCGCCATGCTGTTAGGCAAGATTGTAGGACGATCGATCTTAAGACCGGGCGCGCCAACGTCGCGTTGCGGTGGCTCCAGGCGGTAGGAGGACCCCCATGAAGGCAGCCGTGTTCCACGGCCTCGGCAAACCCCTTGCGATCGAGACGGTGCCCGATCCGGTGTGCGGCCCAGGCGACGTGCTGATGCGCATCAATTATTGCGGCATCTGCGGCTCCGACCTGCACGCGACGCAGGAGGGCGTCTATGTGGTGCCCGACGGCACGATCCTCGGCCACGAGGTCGCCGCCGAGGTGGTCGAGGTCGGCAGGGACGCCAAGGGCCTGTTCAAGGTCGGCGAGCGCGTCACCACGGTGCCGATCAACGCCTGCGCGAGCTGCGGGCGCACCTGCCGGCTCGGCCTCGGCATCCATTGCCCGAGCAACATCATCACCGGCTTCGGCATTCCCGGCGCCTATGCCGAATATCTGCGCGCCGACGCCAACCATGTGCTGCACCTGCCGCAAGGCGTCAGCGACCAGAAGGCCGCGATGATCGAGCCGCTGGCGGTCGGCTTTCATGCCGTCGATCGCGCCCGGATGAAGCCCGGCACCAACGTGCTGGTGCTGGGCGCCGGGCCGATCGGGCTGTCGACCGCGCTGTTCGCGCATTTCGCCGGGGCGCGGCGCGTCGTGGTCAGCGAGTTCGCGGCCGACCGGCGCGAGCGCGCGCTCAAGTTCGGCGCGACCCACGCGGTCGACCCCAAGACCGCGCCGGTGCTCGACCAGTTCAAGGCGATCGCCGGCGGGCCGCCCGACCTCATCTTCGAGTGTGTCGGCGTGAAAGGGCTGATCCAGGAATGCATCGACATGCTGCCGCCGTTCGGCAAGCTCATGGTGGTCGGCGTCTGCATGCAGCCCGACACCATCGTGCCGATCTCCGGCATCCTGAAGGAAGCCGCGTTGCAGTTCGTGATCGGCTACGTCAAGCGCGACTTCGAGGTGATCATCGACCTGCTCGACGCCGGCCGCATCGACCCGATGCCGATGCTGACCGACATGGTAGAGTTCGACGCGCTGCCCTCAGCCTTCGAGGCGCTGCGCAAGCCGACCACGCAATGCAAGGTCATGCTCAAGCCGCACTGAGCGACAAGAGAGGGGAGCAAGAACAATGAAACGCATGGACGGCAAGGTCACCGTCATCACCGGCGCGGGCACCGGCGTCGGCCGCGCCGGCATGGTCATCTTCGCGCGCGAGGGCGCCAAGGTGGTCGGCGTCTCGCGCACCCAGAAGAACCTCGACGAGACGCTCTCGCTCGTCAGGCAGGCGGGCGGCGACGGCATGGTGGTCGCGGCCGACCTTTCCAAGCCCGAGGGCGCCGAAACCGTCATCGGGAAGGTGATGGAGGCCCATGGCCGCATCGACAGCCTGGTGAACGTGGCGAGCGTCGGCTATAGCTGGATGGAGAAGAGCCCGGGCTCGATGAACGACATCGTGAACACCACGCCCGAGAAGTGGCACGAGGTGCTGGCGCTCAACCTCGATACCTGCTTCTACATGTGCCGGGGCGTCATCCCGCTCATGCAGAAGCAGGGCGGCGGCTCGATCGTCAACGTGGCGAGCATCTCGGGCATCCAGGGCCTGCCGGTCGCCCATACCTACACGGCGGCGAAGGGTGCCATGATCAACCTGACCCGCTCGCTCTGCGTCACCTATGCGAAGGACAACATCCGCGCCAACTGCGTGGCGCCGGGCTATACCGATACGCCGATGATCGCCGCCGTGATGCACCTGTTCGACGATCCCGACATGGCGGAGCGCCTGACGCCCATGAGGCGCGCCGGCACGCCCGACGAGATGGCCTATGGCTGCCTCTACCTCGCCTCCGACGAGGCCTCCTACTGCAACGGCACCGTGCTGGTGATCGACGGCGGCACCACGGCGCGGCAATAGGGGCCTGATCCACAGCCATGAAAGCCGCGCTGTGCACCGTGCCGGGCCGCATCGAGGATGTGGTGGTCGCCGAGATCGAGCCGCCGGCGCTGCCGGATGACGGGCTCCTGGTCCGCGTCCATGCGGCCGGAGTGAACTTCCCCGACCTTCTTCTGGTGCGCGGGCAGTATCAGGAGAAGCCGACGCCGCCCTTCGCGCCGGGGCTGGAGGTCGCCGGCGTGGTCGATGCGGTCGGCAAGGACGTCACCGACTTCGCGCCGGGCGACCGCGTGATGGCGACGCTGCGTCATGGCGGCTTCGCCGAATTCGCCGCGGTCAAGGCGGCGAACGCGGTCAAGCTGCCCGCGACGGTCTCGCTCGATGCCGCGGCGGCGCTGCCCATCGCCTACGGCACCGCCTATCACGCCTTCGCGCAGCGCGCCCGCCTCGAGCCGGGCGAGACGCTGCTGGTGCTCGGCGCGGCCGGCGGCGTCGGGCTCGCCGCGGTCGAGCTCGGCCGGCGCTTCGGGGCGCGCGTCATCGCGGTCGCGAGCACGGTGGAGAAGCGCGCCGCCGCCAAGGCCGCCGGCGCGCACGAGGCGATCGGCGACGAGGCCGATCAGCTCGCCGAGCGCGTCAAGGCGCTCACCGACGGCCGCGGCGCCGACGTGGTGTTCGACCCGGTCGGCGGCGACCTGTTCGACCAGGCGCTGCGCTGCGTCGCGCCCGACGGCCGCGTGCTCGTCATCGGCTTCGCCTCGGGACGCATCGGCGAGCTCAAGGCCAACCGGCTGCTGCTCAAGGAATGCGGCGTGCTCGGCGTCTATTGGGGCGCCTATGCGCGGCGCAAGCCGGCGGAGAACGCGGCGAACTTCGCGCGCCTGATCGAGTGGCTCGAGGCGGGCGAGCTCGCGCCGCCGATCTGGCGGCGCTTCTCCCTCGCCGAGGTGCCCGAGGCGCTCGCCGCGCTCGCCAACCGCCAGGTCATCGGCAAGGCGATCATCGCCGTTCGCGACGCCTAGAGGCTCGTCTTGAGTAGCACCACCGAGGTCCGCGCCGCCCATCGCTTCGACGAGGCGAAGCTCCACCGCTATCTCGCGGACCGCCTCGACGGCATCGGGCCGCATCTATCGGTACGCCAGTTCGCGGCTGGGCAATCCAACCCGACCTTCCTGATCGAGGGCGGCGGGCGGCGCTATGTGCTGCGCAAGAAGCCGCCCGGCCACCTCCTGCCCTCCGCGCACATGATCGAGCGCGAGTACCGCATCCTCCACGCGCTCAAGGGCAGCGCGGTGCCGGTGCCTGAGGCGCTGCTGCTGTGCGAGGACGCCGAGGTCATCGGCACGCCGTTCTACGTGATGGCCTATGTCGAGGGCCGCGTGATCCAGGATCCGGCGTTGCCCGGCTTCGCGCCCGGCGAGCGCGCCGCAATCTATGAATCGATGAACACCACCCTGGCCGCGCTTCACATGCTCGACTGGAAGGCGGCCGGCCTCGAAGGCTTCGGCAAGCCGGACGGCTACATCGCACGGCAGGTCGCGCTGTGGACCCGGCAATACGAGAGCGCCAGGCGCGACGACATCCCGGCGATGGACGAATTGATCCGCCGCCTCCCCGCGCTGATCCCGCCCGGCGACGAGACCGCCATCGCGCATGGCGACTTCCGCCTGGGCAACCTGATCCTCCACCCGAGCGAGCCGCGCGTGATCGCGGTGCTCGACTGGGAGCTTTCGACGATCGGGCATCCGCTCTCCGACCTCGCCTACAACTGCCTCGCCTATCATCTCGAGGCCGGCGGCGCGATCGTGCCGGGCTTGGCCGGGCTCGAGCTCGCCGCACTCGGCATCCCGTCCGAGGCCGACTATGTCGCCGCCTATGCGGCGCGGCGCGGCCGAGGCCCGATCGAACGCTGGCCGTTCTACGTCGCCTTCGCCCTCTTCCGCTACGCCTCGATCGTGCAGGGCGTCTATGACCGCGCGCTCAAGGGCAACGCGGCGTCCGAGACCGCCATGGCATACGGCGCCGCCGTGCCCCGCCTCGCCGCGACCGCGCTCGCCCTGCTCGACGAGCTTTGAGCGCTGCGCACGGGTCGCACCACCCCACATCGTCATGCCCGGGCTTGACCCGGGCATCCAGTCTGCCGGAAGAAGCAGCGGCGCTGTCGCCTCCTGGATTGCCGGGTCAAGCCCGGCAATGACGCGGGAGAGGCCGAGTGCCGCGCGTCCTCGCGCGTCCTACAGGATCTCGTGCACCGTGTAGCGCGGGCCTTCGGGCAGGCGCTCGCCGATGCCGACCGCGACCAAGTTGTTGAGCCAGGCATAGCGCGGATCGGCCGTCTCGAAGAGCGGGTTGATGCGGAAATAATAGAGGCTCGGATCGACCGTCTCGCCCTTGTTGAGCCGCGCCAGCACGTCAGGCGGGCCGTACCGGTAGCCCCGATAGGTCATGAAGACCGGTGCGCCGTCGTCCGTCTTGAGCGTGAGCCTAACGTCGAGGGCGAGCGAGCCGTCGGGGCGGCTGAGCACCCAGTCGGCGCCACCCGGCAGCAGCACGCCCCGCAGCCTCTCGCCCTCGAAGGTGCCGCCGCGGATCGGCACGATGCGGCGATGGCCATAGGGCGTCGGCCCGTCGAGCTGGGCCGGCTCCAGCAGCACGGTGATCGTGAACAGGTGGCGCGAACGCAATTCCAGCATCCTCATCTCCCCTTGAACTTGGGCGCACGTTTCTCGACGAAGGCGGCCATGCCCTCCTTCTGGTCCTCGGCCGCGAAGCACAACGCGAACGCCTTGGCCTCGGCGGCGAGCGCTGATTCGAGATCGGCGTTCGCCGTGATGTCGAGCACGCTCTTGATCTGGGCGAGCGCGACCGGGCTCAGGCTCGCCAGCGCCTCGGCCTTCTTGAGCGCGAGGTCGGCGAGCGAGGCAGCGGGCACGAGCTCGCTTACGATGCCGAGCTGATAGGCGCGCTCGGCCGAGATCATGTCGCCGGTGAGACACAGCGCGCGGGCGATCGCGGGGCCGACGATGCGCGAGAGCCGCGCCGTGCCGCCGCCGCCCGGCAGCACCGCGAGCTTGACCTCGGGCAGGCCGAAGCGCGCCGTCTCCGCGGCGAGCCGGATGTCGCAGGCGAGCGCGAGCTCGAAGCCGCCGCCGAGCGCGAAGCCGTTGATCGCCGCGATCACCGGCTTCGGGCAGCGCGCGATCGCGTCATGCACCGCCTTGGAGGAGCGTGCCAGCGCCTCGGCCTCGCGCGGGCCGATGTTCGCCATCTCCTTGATGTCGGCGCCGGCGACGAACGCCTTTTCGCCCGCACCGGTCAGGATCACCGCGCGCACGCCCTCGTCGCCTGCGATGCGCTCGAACGCCGCCTTGAGCGCGGCGTTGACCGCGGCGTCGAGCGCGTTCAGCGCCTCGGGCCGGTTGATGGTGAGCCGCTCGACCGCGCCGATGCGCTCGGCGAGCAGAACTTCCGCCACGACCGCTCAGCCCTTCTCGTAGCGGTACCAGCCGCGGCCATAGCGGCGGCCGTTATAGCCGGCCTTGACCATCTGCTTCATCAGCGGGCGCGGCAGGAAGCGGTCGCCATAGGCCTTGTGCAGGATTTCCTGCACGTCGAGCGTGAGGTTGTTGGTGACGCCGTCCATCAGGCGGAACGGGCCGACCGGCAGGCCCATGCCGAGCCGGCACGCGGTGTCGATGTCCTCGGGCGTGGCGACGCCCTCTTCGACCAGCCGTATCGCCTCGATCCAGAAGATATGGATCAGCCGGTTGACCGCGAAGCCGACCACATCCTTGATTCTCACCGGCGTCTTGCCGGCCTCCTGGCACAACGAGAAAGCCGCCGTGACCGTCTCCTCCGCAGTGTCGAGGCCGGGGATCACCTCGACGAGCCCCATGCGCGAAACCGGCGAGAAGAAGTGCGTGCCGAGGAAGCGGCCGCGCCGCGCGGCCGGCCAGTAGGACGACAGCACCGTGATCGGGATGCTCGACGTGTTGCTGGCGATCAGGCAATCGGGGCCGAGGATGGGGTCGAGCTTCCTGTAGGTCTCGCCCTTGACCGCCTCGTCCTCGAACACCGCCTCGATCACCGCCTCGCGGTCGGCATAGTGGCCGAGGTCGAGCGTGGTCTCGATATTGCCGAGCGCGCGGTCCTTGTCCTCGGGCTTGTAGAAGCCGCGCTGGATGCCCTTGTCGAGGATCCCGCCGAGATTGCTCATCGCCTTGTCGAGCGAAGCCTGGTCGCGGTCGGTCAGCCACACCTGCTTGCCGGCGAGCGCCATCACCAGCGCGATCTCGGAGCCCATCATGCCGGCGCCGACCACGCCGATCCTGTTCAACGCCATGTCTCTCCCCTTTGGAAACGCTCAGTGCGTCGTGACGTTCTCGATCAGCATGGCGAGGCCTTGCCCTGCGCCCATGCACATACTGATGATCGCGTAGCGCTGGCCGGTCTCCCTTAGATGCTGCATGGCGACCAACGTCATGCGCGCGCCGGTCGCGCCGGGCGGGTGGCCGATCGAGATGCCGCCGCCGTAAAGATTGGTCTTCTCGCGGCTCACGCTGAGCTGGCTCTCGGCGAACAGGCTCACGGCAGCGAACGCCTCGTTGATCTCGTAATAGTCGACATCGCCGGCCTTCATGCCGCGCCTCTCGAGTAGCTTCCTGATCGCGGGCACCGGGCCGCAGCCCATGATGCGCGGCGGCACGCCGACGATCGCCCAATCGACGATGCGCGCGATCGGCTCGACGCTGAGCGTCTCCGCCGCCTTGCGCTCGGCGACCACGACCATCGCCGCGCCGTCGGTGACGCCGCTCGAATTGCCGGCGGTCACCTTGCCGTCCTTACGGAACACCGGGCCCATCTTGGCCAGCTTCTCAGCCGTGATGTCGGGGCGCGGATACTCGTCGTCCGTCATCAGGCGCGTGGTCTTGCCGTCCTTCACCTCGATCGGCGCGATCTGGCGCGCGAGGAAGCCGGAGGCGATCGCGGCGCCGGCGCGTTGCTGGCTCATCACCGCCCATTCGTCCATGGGTGGACGCGCGATCTGATAGTCATCGGCGAGGTTCTCCGCGGTCTCGCCCATCAATTGCAGGCTGAACGGGTCGCGATAGGCCCAATCGAGCGAATCGATCATGGTCTGCGGCCCGCGCTTGTGGCCCCAGCGGGCCGAGGTCACGACATAAGGCGCGCGCGAGAAGTTCTCGCCGCCGCCCGCGACCGCGACCTTGCCGTGGCCGCTCATGATCTGCTCGGCGGCCGAGATGATCGCCTGCGAGCCCGAGCCGCAGGCGCGGCTGACGTTGAGCGCCGCGCTCTCGACCGGCAGGCCGGACTCGATCGCGACATAGCGCGCCGCGAGGTAGCCTTCCTGGTCAACGGGCAGCACGTTGCCCCATACCAGGTGATCCACCTTGCCGGGATCGAGCCGGGCGGCGCCGAGGCACGCCTTGGTCGCATGCACGCCGAGCCGGCCCAGGGGAATATCGCGCAGCGACTTGCCGAAATCGCCGAATGGCGTGCGCTTGCCGCCGGCGAGGATGATCTCCGTGCTCATGGGAACCCGCAATCCGTTGTCGTGGAGGCCGGGCCCAGGCCCGGCGGTCGGCCCGGATTCTAAGGCCGGCGGGGCGGTGGTCAACGTTTTGAATGACGATTTTGTAAGACAAGATTTATCATTGGCCGAATCTTGGAAGAGACCCCGAGTGATGGACAGCATGAACGTCCCGGCCCGGCAGACGGGGGCGCAGCGCCCGGCCGGCCAGGCCGGCGAGAAACACGGCCCGAGCTCGCCCGACCAGGTGGTCGCGGCGCTGATCCGCGGCCTCCAGGCCGGCCGCTACGTGCCCGGCCAGCGCCTCATCGAGGCGGACCTGACCAAGGAGCTCAAGGTCTCGCGCGGTCCGGTGCGCGAGGCGCTCAAGCGGCTCGCCGCGGAAGGGCTGGTCAGCCTGGTCCCCCATCGGGGCGCCTATATCCGCGCGCTGACCCGCGACGAGGTGCACGACATGCTGGTGGTCCAGGAGATGCTGACCGGGCTTGCCGCGCGCCTCGCCGCCGTGGTGATCGACCAGGGCCGCAACCGGGAAGAGTTCAAGGAGGCCTATCAGCGTCTGCTCGCCTTCCGCGACCGCACCGACGGCATCGCCTTCCTCGAGGAGCGTTCGCGCTTCTATGGCACCATGATCAGGATCGGCGGCAATCGCGAGCTCAGGCGCATGATGCCGGCCCTGCAGCTCCACCTTCTGCGCATGCAGTTCCACCAGCACCTGACGCCGAAGGACCGTGCCCGCCAGTTCGAGGAGTATGACGCGCTGGTCAACGCGATCCTCGACAACCAGCCGAACGAAGCGGAGCGGCTGACCCGCCAGCACATCAGGCGCACCCGGCTCAGCATCGAACGCCTGCCGGACGAGGTGTTCGCCTCCATCATCTAGGCGACGTTCCGCTTCACCTGCTCGATCAGGCCGGCCGCAAAGGCAGGGGCCCCGCGCCAAGCCAAGTGGAAGGCTTGATTGATGGAGCCCCAATCGAGGTCGTACTGGAGCAGCAGCAGGTTCAGCGCGCTGCGGGAGTAGATCGAGACGTGGCCGTTGCGTGGCCCGATATACCACCAGGAGAGGCCGATGCGCTCGATCTCCTCGGGCTGCAGCAAGGTCGAGAAGTAGATGACGCCATCATCGCCGATCAGCTCGTCGAGGGAAGACAGGAGCCGGTGCGGATCGTTCTCGTGCTCGAACACCTCGAAGCAGGTCAGCAGGTCGAAGCGCCCTTCGGGGCGCCGGGAGAAGACGGGGTTGTGCAGGTCGTAGGTCTCGGCCCGCCTGAAATCTGCCTGGCGCAGGCGTTCGGCAAGCAGCCCGCCGCCCCCGCCATAGTCCAGGCAGGAAAGCCTGTCACGGTGCGCGCCGAACCGCTTGATGATCGTGTCGGCGTTCGCGCGCGGCCGGCTCTCGGCATAGTCGGGATCGACCTTGATATAGTCGGCGTTGTAGATCCACGCCGCGAAATCGTCCGCCGACCACTCATCGAAAGCGTCGGTGAAGATGAAGCTGCAGGCGCCGCAGCGATAATAGTGGACCGGCACGCCGCTCTTCGGCAGGCGGCCGGTGCGGTTCTCAGAGCAATGCTTGTTGAAGTCCGCCACCCCGAAGCGTGGCGCGTCGGCGCCGCAAACCTTGCAGGCGCTCAGCGCGACGCCCGGGGCCGGCGCCTTCACGACATCGCACCTAAGATATCCAGCGCGGCCGCGCGTTGAAGCCGGGGGCGTTGTCGCGTGGCAGCACATAGGACGAGCCGCCGGTGGTCGAGACTTCGCCGTCATACTGACGCACCTCGAGCCGCGCGATCTGGTTGCGATGGACCTCGTCGGGCCCGTCGGCGAGGCGCAGCAGGCGGGCGGTTGCATAGGCATAGGCGATGCCGTAGTCGGCGGTGATGCCGGCGCCGCCGAAGGCCTGGAGCGCCCAGTCGATCACCTGGCATGCCATGTTGGGCGCCGCCACCTTGATCATGGCGATCTCCTTGCGCGCCGCCTTGTTGCCGACCGTGTCCATCATCCAGGCCGCCTTGAGGGTGAGCAGGCGTGCCTGGTCGATCAGGATGCGCGCTTCGGCGATGCGCTCCTGGGTCACGGTCTGGTCGGCGACCGGCCGGCCGAACGCGGTACGCGCCTTGGTGCGGCGGCACATCCGCTCGAGCGCGCGCTCGGCGAGCCCGATCAGGCGCATGCAGTGATGGATGCGGCCCGGCCCGAGGCGGCCTTGCGCGATCTCGAAGCCGCGGCCCTCGCCGAGCAGCATGTTGTCGAGCGGCACGCGCACGTTCTCGAAGGTCACCTCGGCATGGCCGTGCGGCGCCTCGTCGAAGCCGAACACGGGCAGCATGCGCCTGACCGTGACGCCGGGCCAGGGCAGCGGCACCAGGATCATGGATTGCTGCTTGTGCCGCTCCGGGTTGTTCGGGTCGTTCTTGCCCATGGTGATGAGGATCTTGCAGCGCGGGTCGAGCGCGCCCGAGGTCCACCATTTGCGGCCGTTGATGACGTACTCATCGCCGATGCGCTCGATGCGCGTCTCGATGTTGGTGGCGTCGGACGAGGCGACCTCGATCTCGGTCATGGCGAAGGCGGAGCGGATGTCGCCGGCGAGCAGCGGCTCGAGCCACTGCTTCTTCTGCGCGGGCGTTCCGTAGCGCACCAGCACCTCCATGTTGCCGGTGTCGGGCGCCGAGCAGTTGAAGACCTCCGGCGCCCAGGGCGAACGGCCCATCTCCTCGCAGGCCGGCGCGTATTCGAGGTTGGTGAGCCCGGCGCCATACTCGCTCTCGGGCAGGAACAGGTTCCACAGGCGCTCGGCCTTGGCCTTCTTCTTGAGCTCGTCGATCAGCGGTATGGGTTGCCAGCGGTCGCCGTCATCGATCTGGGCGAGGATTTCCTCCTCGTTCGGGTAGACGTGCGCCGCCATGAAGGCCGCGACGCGGTCACGATAGTCCTTGGCCCTTGCGCTGTATTCGAAATCCATGGCTCGGCTCCGCTTCTGAATGGGCTCTCCCGGCTGGTATTGTAGCGCGGGGCGGGTACGCCCTGTCCGACAAAATTGTCCTAAGATCGGGGGCTGCGATGGCCATTCTGGTGACCGGCGGAACCAAGGGGATCGGACTCGATGTCGCACTCGCCTTCGCCGAGCCCGCCGCCGACGTGTTCCTAAACTACCACGCGGACGAGGCGGCTGCGAACGAGGCCAAGGCCAGGGTCGAGGCCAGGGGTGCGCGCTGCCACCTGCTGCGCGGCGATGTCGGCGTGCCCGACGAGGCGAGACGAATCGTCGCACGGGTCGGCGCCGTCACGGATCGGCTCGACCAGCTCGTCCATTGCGCCGTCAAGGTCGTCGCGAAGCCCGCGCTTGAGATCACGCCCGAGGAGCTCGCCGCCGCGACCGGCATCAACGGCCTCGCGCTGCACACGTTGGTGCAGGCAGCCCTGCCGCTGTTCCGGCGCGGCAGCAGCGTGTTCTTCCTGTCGAGCCGGGGCGGCCGGATAGTGATCCCGAACTATGCGGCGATCGGCATCGGCAAGGCGCTCGCCGAATCGCTGGTGCGCTATCTCGCGGTCGAGCTCGCGCCGAGAGGGGTGCGGATCAACTGCATCGCGCCCTCGGTGGTCGAGACCGACGCGGTCAAGGCCGTCTTCGGCGACAAGACCGAGGGGATCATGCGCCACGCCGCCGAGGACAATCCGAGCGGCCGCGCCGTCAGCCCTGAGGACTACACCAGCCTGATCCGCTATCTCGCGAGCCCGGCCGCCGCGTTCATCCAGGGCCAGGTCATCTACGTCAACGGCGGCCACAACCTGATGGGCTGAACCGTTTTGCCGCGACGCCCGAGTGGTGCCCCATCTCATATCGTCGTCCCCCGGCTTGACCGGGGGGACCCAGATCTTTCGCCAGCCCTGGATGCCCCGCCTTCGCGGGGCATGACGTCAATAGGAGCGTCAGGAGCGATTTGGTTCGGCGCCTTCAGCCGAGCCGCTCGATCAGCGTCGCGTTCGCCATGCCGCCCGATTCGCACATGGCGACCAGGCCGCGCCTGCCGCCCGATTCCTCGAGCCCGCGCACCAGGCTCATCACCAGCCGCCCGCCCGAGGCGCCGACCGGATGGCCGAACGCGATGGCGCCGCCATCGACATTGACCCGCGCCGGATCGGCGCCGGTCTCGGCCAGCCAGGCGAGCACGACGGAGGCGAACGCCTCGTTGACCTCGAAGCGGTCGATGTCCTCGATGCCGAGGCCGGCACGGCTCAGCAGCTTGCGTGTCGCCGGGATGATCCCGGTCAGCATCATCACCGGGTCGTCGCCCATTACCGCGAAGTGGGTGAGCGCTGCGCGCGGCACGAGGCCCAGCTTCGCTGCGACCGACTCCTCCGCGAGCAGCAGCGCCGCCGCGCCGTCGGTGACCTGGCTCGAATTGCCGGCCGTCACCGACCAGCGGATTTCGGGAAAGCGCGCGAGCGCGACCGGATCCTCGAAGGCCGGCTTGAGCGATGCGAGCTTTTCCAGCGAGGTGTCGGCGCGGATACCTTCATCACGCACAACACCGTCGACCGGCACGATCTCGCGCGCCAGCGCGCCGCGCCGTTCCGCCTCGGCCGCCCGCTGGTGCGATTTCAGCGCGAAGGCATCCATCGCCTCGCGGCCGAGCTGCCAGCGCGCCGCGATCAGCTCCGCCGAGATGCCCTGGTGCACCAGGCCGTCAGGATAGCGCGCATGGAACATCGGCCCGAGGCTGTCCTTGCCGAGGCGGTTCGCGCGCATCGGCACGCGCGACATCATCTCGACCCCGCCCGCGACCACCAGGTCATAGGCGCCCGCGATGATGCCCTGCGCGGCGAAGTCGATCGCCTGCTGCGCCGAGCCGCATTTGCGGTCGATGGTGACGCCGGGCACGCTGGCCGGCAGGCCGGCCGCGAGCCAGGCCTGGCGCGCGATGTTGGCGGCCTGCTCGCCGACCTGGATGACACAGCCCGCGATCAGGTCTTCGATGCGCTCGGGCTCGATATCGGCGCGCTCGACCAGCGCCTTGAGGGTCAGCGCGAACAGATCGACCGGGTGCAGGTGCGCCAGCGCGCCGCCCTCCCGCCCCTTGGCGAAGGGCGAGCGCACCGCCTCGACGATCACGGCGCGCCTCACCATGCCGCGCTCCCAGAAATCTCACTCGCGGCCCCACCCCCACCCTTCCCTCCCCCTTCAAGGGGGAGGGAGAAGAAAGGGAGGGCTTGCCCAGCGCCCCCTCCCCCCTTGAGGGGGAGGGTTGGGGTAGGGGGTAGCCGCCGCATGGACCCCTGCCCTCTCACACCGCACGGCGCAAGGTGAGGTTCAGCTCGCTGCTCCTGATCTCGACATAGGCGCTCTTGGCCAGCGTCATCAGCCGGCGCGCCTGGTCGAGCTCGGGCGAGGAGAGCAGCGGGAAATCCCGCTTGACCGGGCCGGCCGCGCGCATGCGGTTCAGGTCGGCCTCGGGCACCAGCGCGCGCAGGATCAGCTCGTCATCGTCGTCGGTGCCGTAGCGCTTGCGCAGCGCCTCGATGGTCGGCTGCTCGGGCGGGTTGGCGAGCACCTCCTTGGCGCGCGGCGCGCTCATGATCCGGTCGAGCACGTCGGGCTCGATCGGTGCCACCGTCTGCCCGTAATAGCCGGCGGCATACTGGATCACCTCGTCGGGAATCACGGCGTAGCGCTTGCCCGAAACGATGTTGAGCACGGCGAGCGTGCCGACGAGCTGCGAGAACGGCGTCGCCATGCCGGGATAGCCGAGCTCGCGGCGCACCCGCGCGGTCTCCTCCAGCACCTCGGGCAGCTTCTCGGCCATGCCGTGCTGCACGAGCTGCGCCTTGAGCGTGCCCATCATGCCGCCCGGGATCTGGTGCTGGGCATGGAACAGGTCGTACTCGTGCATCTGGTTGACCGGGAAGCCCGCGGCGCGGCCGACCTTCTCGAAATGCTCGGCGATCGGCGGCAGCAGCGATTCGTCGAGGCCGTGGCTGAGGCCGAGGATCGCGATGTTGCTGAGCATCACCTCGGTCGAGGGCACGGACGGGCCGTTCGCCATCGGCCGGCTCGCTGTATGCAGGATGGTGACGCCGAGCCTGATCGCCTCGACATAGGCGATCGCGGACGCGCCGAGGATGTTGTTGGAATGGAACTCGAGCGGCTTGCCGTGCGACTTCGCCATCACGGCCGGGAACAGCGTGCGCATCCGGTCGGGGTTGAGCACGCCGGCGGTATCGTAGAACAGGATGGTGTCGATATTGGGCGAGGCGGATATCTTGTCCGCCATGTCGGCGTAGTAGGCGTCGGTATGCACCGGCGAGAGCGTGAACATGATCGCGCCGGCAACCTCGGCCTCGAACTGCTTCGCGATGCCGGCGAGGCGGTGCATCTTGTCGATGTTGAAGAGCACGTCGTAGATCCAGAAGCTGCGGCAGCCATGCACGCAGAGCTGGCGCATCCACGCATCCATCAGCGCATCCGGCGTGACGCCGAAGGTGACGGAGGCGTTCGAGCGCATGCCGCCGCGCACCCGGCTGCGCGGCATGGACTGCACCAGGAGATCGAGCCCTTCCCACGGGTTCTCGTTGCAGTGGCGGATCAGCACCTCGAACAGCGAGCTACCGGTGAGGTCGACGACGCGGAAGCCGACGCGGTCGACGGTCGGCGTGATCGGCAGCGCCATGCCCGCCTGCATGCGCATGCCCCACAAGCTCTGCTGGCCGTCGCGCATGGTCTCGTCGACGAACTCGATGTGCGCCATGGCGCTCACCCCCCGCCCGCGTTGAACGCCGGCAGGAACGTGCCTTCGAGCCAGCGCGTGTTGAATCTATTGGCGGCGAAGTCGGGATGGCCGAGCAGCGCCGCGTGGAAGCCGAGATTGGTCGCGATGCCTTCGATGCGAAAACCCGCGACCGCGTCGGCCGCGCGCCCGATCGCGTCGGCGCGGTCATGGCCGCGCACGATCAGCTTGCCGATCATCGAATCGTAGAACGGCGGCACCAGATAGCCGGCGCGGCAATGGCTGTCGAGCCTGAGCCACGGCCCGTCCGGCGGCCGCCAGCCGGCGATGCGGCCCGGCGACGGCACGAAGTTGCGCCGCGGGTCCTCGGCGTTGATGCGGAGCTCGATGGCATGGCCTTGCGTCCGGATGTCCTGCTGCGCCGGCCCGAGCGGCTCGCCGCCCGCGACCTTCAACTGAAGCTGCACCAGGTCGTGGCCGGTCACCGCCTCGGTCACCGGGTGCTCGACCTGGATTCGCGCATTGACCTCGATGAAGAAGAACTCCTCGCGGTCGGCATCGTAGAGGAACTCGACCGTGCCGGCGTTGCGATAGGCGACATGGCCGGTGAGCCTGACCGCCGCCTCATGCATGGCCCGGCGCACCTTGGCCGGCAGGATCGCCGCCGGCGCCTCCTCGACGACCTTCTGGTAGCGGCGCTGCGCCGAGCAGTCGCGCTCGCCGAACTGCAGCACCGTGCCCTTGCCGTCGCCGACCACCTGGACCTCGACATGGCGTGCGTTCGCGATGTAGCGCTCCATGTAGAGCGTGCCGTCGCCGAAGGCGGCGCGCGCCTCCTCCGACGCGCGGTCGAAGCGCGCGTCGATCTCGCTTGGAACCTCGGCGACGAACATGCCGCGCCCGCCGCCGCCCGCCGCGGCCTTGGTCACCACCGGATAGCCGATGCCTTCTGCCGCCTTTCTGGCCTGCGCCGCGGTCGCGATCTCGCCGGTGCCGGGCACCACCGGCACGCCGGCACGCTCGGCGACGTGCCGCGCGGAAATCTTGTCGCCGAGCTGCTCGATCGATTCGGGCGTCGGCCCGACGAAGACGATGCCGTTCTCCGCGCACAGCCGCGCGAACGGCGCACGCTCGGAGAGGAAGCCATAGCCCGGATGCAGCGCGTCGCAACCCGCGCCGCGCGCGGCATGGACGATCGCCTGCATGTTGAGGTAGCTGTCCTTCGCCGCCGCCGGCCCGATGACGACGGCGCGGTCGGCCATTTCCGCGCCGAGGCTGTCGCGATCGGCCGCCGAGACGCCGAGCACGGTCTCGAGGCCGAGCGCCCGCGCCGCGCGGATGATGCGCACCGCGATCTCGCCCCGGTTGGCGATGAAGAGGCGCTGGATCGTCATGGCGCGAGGCCGGGTTCGCTCACGCCGCCGGCTCGATGTGGAAGAGCGGCGCGTCATAGTCGACCATCTGGCCGTCCTCGACGCAGATTCTCACGACGCGCCCCCTGACGCCTGCCTTGACAGGCGTGAACAGCTTCATCACCTCGATCAGGCAGACCTCGGTCTCGGGCTCGACGAGCTGGTCGACCTCGACATAGGGCGCGGCGCCCGGCTTCGGCGCGCGGTAGAACGTGCCGAGATTGGGCGCGCGCACCGCAACAAGCCCTTCAGGCACCGGCTCGCCCTGGCCGGCGGGCGGTGCCTTGTGCGAAGCCGCGGCCGTTTGGGCCATGGGCGCAGGGTTGGATGTGGCCGGGAGAGCGTGCGCATGAGTCTCTGCGCGCCGCTGGCCGGCCGCCGGGTCGTTCGAGAGCACGAGCGAGAGCCCTTCCACCTCCAGGCTCATCTCGTGCCAGCCGGACTGTTCGAACAGCCGGATCAGCGCTTCGATGTCCTTGAACTTCTGATTCACGACACGGGCTCCTCGGCACGCGCGCGTTCCGGCGCCGCGGCGCGGGCGGCAAGCAAGGCGGGCAGCACCGGCGACGTCACGATGAAGGCGAGGCCGGCACGAACGGCAGAAGCGACGCCGGCATCGGTCGCGAAGACGCGGCCGCGCGCGCCGTCATGGCCCGCGACCAGCCCACCGATCGCCTCGGGCTCCTCGCCGCCCTCCACGTGATCGAGGTCGGCGATATCGGCGCCGGGCGGTTCCTCGCCTTCCCGATAGACCGCAAGCGGCGCGCGTCGCCTGGCCCAACCGATGAGCCGCATGAGCATGGGGTTGTCCTCTTCGCGCGGCGTCGTCACGTCCAACGCGCCGTCGAAGACCCGGCCCATGCCGCCATCGACGGTCACGCTGCGGCCCTGGAGCGCTTCGATGGCCGCGAGGCCGCAGCCGACGACGCAGGGCAGGCCGAGCGAGCGGCTGACCACGGCGGCATGGCAGGTCGAGCCGCCCTCCGCGGTCACCACGGCCTTTGCCGCGATCATGCCGTGCACGTCCTCCGGGCTCGTGGTCGGCCGCACCAGCACGACCGCCCTGCCCGAAGCGGCAGCGGCCTCCGCCGCATCCGCATCGGTGACGACCGTGCCGGCGCCGACGCCGGGGCAGGCACCATCGCCCTCGGCGAGCACGGTGGCCTTCTCGGCCTCGCCGGCAGCGAGGCGCGGGCGCAGGATGCCGCGCACCTGCTCCGGGTTGACGCGGTCGAGCGCCGTCTCCTCGTCGATGCGCGCCTCGTCAACGAACGCGACGGCGAGCGCGACCGCCGCCTCCGGCGCACGCTTCGCGGTGCGCGCCTGTAGCAGGTAAAGCTTGCCGCGCTCGATGGTGAACTCGATGTCCTGCACGTCGCGTTCCTCGTCTTCGAGCCGGCGCGCCGCCCTCAGCAGTTCGGCATGGGCTTCGGGCAGCGCCGCGGCGAGTGCGGACAGCGGCTGCGGGGTACGCATGCCCGACACCACATCCTCGCCCTGCGCGCGCGTGAGATATTCGCCGTAAGGCGCGGGGGCGCCGGTCAGCGGGTTGCGGCTGAACAGGACGCCGGTGCCGCTGTCCTCGCTCATATTGCCGAAGATCATCGCCTGGACCGTGACCGCGGTGCCGGCGTCGTGCGGCAGGCCGTGATGCTCGCGATAGCGCCGCGCCCGCCGCGCATTCCACGAATCGAAGACGGCGCGCACCGTGGCCTCGAGCTGCGCCGGCGCCTCGCCCGGCACCCCGCCATAGCCCTTCGCCTCGATCGCCGCGCGCCACGCCGCGGCATCGCCGCTCACCTTCATTTCGGCGAGCGTGGCCTTGAGCACGATGCGGGCATACATCTCGACGAAGCGGCGGTGGCTGTCGCGCGCGAAGGCGGCGTCGCCGCTTTCGGCCGCAAGCGCGGCCTCGGCCTCGTCCGTCATGCCGAGGTTGAGCACGGTATCCATCATGCCGGGCATGCTGATCGCGGCGCCCGAGCGCACCGAGACGAGCAGCGCCTTCGGCCCGCGCCCGAAGCGCCGCCCGGTCGCGGCTTCGAGCGCGGCGATGCCGGCAGTCAGCTCGTCGGACAACCCGTCCGGCACCGTGCCCTTGGCGAGATAGGCGCGGCATGCCGCGGTGGTCACCACGAAGGCCGGCGGCACCGGCAGCCCCATCGCCGACATGCGCGCGAGGCTCCACGCCTTGCCGCCGATCAGCGCGCGCGGCGGCGGCTCGCCGCCATCGATGAAGAGCGTATGGGCGCCGAGCGGCCGTGCCATCGGGCCTACTCGTCGCGCTCGCGGCCGAGGATGCGCAGGATATCCTCGTGCAGCTCGAACCAGACGGTGTGATAGGACTCGATCTTGGCGCCGCTCACCCATTCGATCTCGCCGTCCTCGGCCTTCTCCAGCGCGGCGAGCAGCTTGCCGGCATAGAGCCTGAGCCGCGGCAGGCCGGCAGCCAGCGCTTCCAGCACGGCCTCGGCGCGCTCGTGCAGCTCGCCCAGGCGGTCGATGATCGCCTCGTCATGCGCCTTGTCCGAATGGTCGTTCGGCACGCGCTGGCCGCCGACCTCGATGGTCTGCCATTCGGTGATGAGCTGCTTGAGCTCCCTGTTCACCGCCTCGAAGCGTTGATGGGCGGCGGCGAACGACGCGCTCGCCCGCTGCGCCGCGTAGACCTTCGAGTATTCGCCGTCGAGCGACAGGCGGGCGACCGGCGTCAGCATGAAGGCGCCGTTGGTCTCGACCGCGAGACCATCGGCGACTGCCCGAGAGAGCAGCGCCTTGGCCTTGCCGGGTTCGAGCCCCATCAGCCCGGCGACGCCCTCCGGCGTGCCGTGCTTCTTGATGGCGAGGCCATGAAGCGCAAGGTGCATGTCGCTCATCGGTCCGGCCCCGGCTCAGCTCGCGGCCTTCACACTGTCGCGCGCCACGATGCGGTCGCGCACCTCGCGGCGCAGGATCTTGTTCGCCGCGCTTTTCGGCAGAGCCGGCCAGACCTCGATGCCCTTCGGGCACTTATAGCTGGCGAGCTTCGCGCGGCAGACGGCGAGCACGGCCTCGGGGTCGAGCCCGGTGCGGCCCGCGACCACGGCATGCACCCGGTCGCCCCACTTCTCGTCGGGCAGGCCGACCACCGCGGCCTCGACCACGCCGTCGCAGCCGAGCAGCACGTCCTCCACCTCGCGCGGATAGACGTTGTAACCGCCCGAGATCAGCATGTCGTTCTTGCGGTCGAGGATGTAGAAGAAGCCGTCCTCGTCCATGGCGCCGACGTCGCCGGTATGCAGCCAGCCATGGCGGAAGACGGCCTCGGTCGCCTCCGGGCGATTCCAGTAGCGCGCCATGAGCTGCGGCCCGCGCACCACGATCTCGCCCGTCTCGCCCGGCGGCAGCCGGTTGTCGTCGTCGTCGAAGACCGCGACCTCGGCCAGGAAGAACGGCCGGCCGCAGCTCCCGACGCGGTCATGCTCCTCCGGCTTCAGGCAGGTGATCACCATCGGCGATTCCGCCTGGCCGTAGGTCTGCGCGAAGACCTTGCCGAAACGCGCCACGGCGCGCTCGAGAAGCGCCGGCGCGATCGGCGATGCGCCATAGCAGATGCGCTTGAAGCCGAGCTTCGCCTGGGGAAGCGACGGCTCCTCCAGGATCATGGCGAGCATGGTCGGCACCAGGAAGGTGTGGCTCGCCCGCTCCCGCTCCGCGAGGCGGATGAACTCGAACGGATCGAACCGGCCCATGATCACCGAGCGCACGCCCCGCACGATCGCCGGCAGCACGAAGGCGCCGCTGGCATGCGCGATCGGCGCCGCGTGCAGGAAGGTGTCGCCGCTTGCCATGTCGGGCACCAGATCGACCAGGAAGGCGGCGAGCTCGGCAAGCTCGCCGCGCGTGGTCAGGGTCACCGCCTTGGGCTTGCCGGTGGTGCCGCCGGTATAGCCGAGTCGGAGCGGCGCATCGAGCTCGCGGTCGATGCGGCACGGCCGGGCATCCGCCTCGTCGATCAGCGCCTGCAGATGATCCGCCCCGATCAGCAATTCGCCGCTCACCTCGGCGCCGGGCGCGTGGATGACCGCGCGCGTGCCGCTGTCGGCGATCTTGTAGGCGTGGTCGTCCGCAGTCTCGCGCAGGTTGAGCGGCACGCGAACGAGGCCTGCCTTGGCCAGCGCGTAATAGGCGACCAGGCAGTCGATGCCGTTCGGCAGCAGCACGCCGACCCGCTCGCCGGGCGCGAGGCCGAGCGCGAGCAGCGCATTGCCGAGCCGGTCGGTCGCCATATCGAAGCCACGGAAGCTCATCACGCGCCCGCCCTCGACGAAAGCCGGCGCCTCGCCATACATCACGCCACCGCGGCGGATCAGCTCACCGATCTGCATGATTGATCGCGGCGGCCTCCCTATGATCTGTCCGCCAGTGTTTCGATATCGGCGCGGCTAAGGCCGGCGCCCTTGCCCTTGAGCCTGCGCGAGTGAAGCTGCTCGTTTCCATAGAGCGCGCGCGCCTCGTCGGTGTGCGCGTTGTATTTGAGCCAGGTCTCGTCGAGGAAGCGGTTGCGCTTCTCGCACGCCTTGGGCGTGAACGCCCGAACCTGGCGGTTGTACTCCGCCAGGCTGAGCACGCCGCGGCTGGTGCGGTAGCGGTCTTCCTTCCTGGGCAGGCAGGTCGAGCCCGGATAGACCGGGCCGCTCGAATGGGTGTAGTCGTCGCCGGCGAGGATCGAGTACGGGATCGGCGTGTACATGCGGAGCGGCGCGTTGCTGTGCTGCATCATGGTGTAGTCGTTGACGCGCTGGCTCGGCAGCGAGACGTAACCGACCAGCTCGGCCAGGCAGTCGCGCGAGAACTCGTCGTTGAGCAGCGGGCGGAAGCGCTGCGCCCGCTCATCGATCAGCATCCAGTCCTCGTATTCGTAGGTGCCGGCGACGTGCGCGATGTCCTTGAAGATGCCGAAATAGACCAGCGCGCCGGCATCGATCATCTGGTCGCGGTTCCAGCCCGCGATTCGTTTCCAGAGCTTGCCGGTGGCCGCCTTGGTGATCTCGGCGAGCTCGTTGAAGGCATCGGTCAGCTCCGCCTCGGAGCCCATGCCGACGGGCATGTAACCCTCGGTCAGCGGGTCGGAGGTGTAGAGCCCGACGCCCGCGACGTGCTCGGAGCGGAAGTCCGGCTTGGATTCGAAGCTGCCCCAATCGTCCATCAGGTAGAAGTGGCAGTCCTTCACCATCATGGGCACGGTCAGGTTGTTGTAGGGCACGTCGGCCGCTACGCCGTCTAGCCAGGGCAGGCCGTTCTCCGCGAGGTCCATGAAGTCGCGCACGATCATCTCGCGGTTGTCGTCGATCTTGTAGGGCCCCGAATTGCTCAGGCTGATGCGGCTCTCGCAGGAGATCAGGAAGCCGTATTGCGAGCAGTTCGCCATGAAATTGGTGGCGGCGCTGTGCAGCTTGTCGCCGGGCTCGCAGCGGAACATGTCGGCGTGGAACACCTGAAGCCGGCGCTCCGGCAGGATCTGGCTGCGATGGCCGAACTCCTTGTTGGTGATGTGGCCGTCATTGCGGTGCCAGGCGAGCTGGAAGCGCTTCCAGAAATCCATCACGTAGATCGCGTCGTCGACGGCATCCTGCGGCCGCAGCAAGCCCATGTTGATGAGCCATTCCCGGCCGAGGAAATAGAAGCCCTGGAGGCCCCAGCCCATCGGCGGGTTGCCGATCTTGATGCCCATGTTGCGCGCGCGATCGCCGATCTCCTCCGCGGACATCCGGGATTCGACCTTCCGAAGCAACGACGGGTAGCGATAGAAGGCGTTGAGATACGAGAGCATCATGTACGGCGGAACCGGAAAGAGCTTCGATTCCTGCACCGTGCGAGTCACGCAGAGCCAATAGGACTCGTCCGTATGGTTCTGCAGCATGTTGTTGAATTCGAGAAGCTGCGCATAGCTGAGTTGACGCCCGCTCATCGCCCCCTCCTCAGCCGCGCTTCTCGTGCTTCCAGATGTTCGCCGTCATGGCCTGGCCGGTCTGGTAGGCCTCGGCGGTCTTGGCCGCCGCGCTCGCCTCGATCTCGACCGTGTCACCCTCCTTGATTCCCCTGATCTTCGAGTTCATCAGGCAGGGGATGCCGTATTCGCGCGACAGGATGCCGAGATGCGAGCGGGTCGAGCCGCCCATGCAGATGATGCCCTTGAACTGCTCGATGATCGGCGCGGTCAAGGTGCCGCCGGAATCATCGATGATCGCGATGGTGTCTTTCGGCACGCCGCGGCTCAGATAGTCCATCACCTGCGCGCTGGTGCGCACATAGCGAGCGATGCCGATCGCGTTCTCGGGGTGCCTGACCACGTTGTCGCCGACGCCGCGGAGCGCACGGCCCTTGTCGTCCGCGGGCGCTCTCGGCGCATCGGGATGCTCGATCGAATAGTCCTTGGCGGCATCGCCCATTCCCGGCACCGGCTTGTAGGCCTCGGGGCGCTCCTGCACCGAGATGACCGCCGAATAGTCGAAGCGATGGCCGGCCTTCAGCAGCTTCGCCTCGATCGCCTCGAAGTCCTTGGCCGAGATCAGGCGGTAGCTCTTGTCGAAGACGAAGCTCGACCAGTCGACGCCGGCCTCGTCGAGCCGCTTGCGCACGAGGTCCTTGATCGCGGAATGGTACGCCTCGACGATCGGGTGCTTCGCCCGATCGCCATACTTGTCCTGGTCGATGAAGAGCCTGGCCATCTCTCGCCTTCCCTGTGGAGACACGCCGTTTTCGGCGCCTTTGTTGCCGGAAAGGTGCGGTGCGGCCTGCCTCCTGTCAATGCCATCTTAGACAAAATTGTCAGACAATCTTGGCCTCGGGCGCGCCTTCCACCCGGCCTTCGCGCTCGGCCGCAAGACGCTCGCGGAGCACGGTTTTCAGCACCTTGCCATAGGCGTTCTTGGGCAGCGCGTCGATGGCATGATAGGCCTTGGGCCGCTTGAAGCGCGCGATCCGCTCGAGGCAGAGCCCGTCGAGCGCCTCAGGGTCGAGCGCCGCCCCTTCCGTCGCCACCACGAAGGCGACCACCCGCTCGCCCCACTCGGCGTCGGGCACGCCGATCACCGCGGCCTCGGCGACCGCGGGATGCGCCAGCAGCACCTCCTCGACCTCGCGCGGGTAGATGTTGATGCCGCCCGAGATGACCATGTCCTTGGCGCGGTCCTTCAAGGTCAGGTAGCCCGCCTCGTCCAGGCAGCCGAGGTCGCCGGTGCGGAGGCCGAGCGGCCCGAAGGCCGCCCGGGTCGCCGCCGGGTCGGCCAGATAGCCGCGCATCACCATGTCGCCCCGCACCACCACCTCGCCGACCTCGCCCGGCGGCAGCGGCACGCCCGTCTCGTCGCAGACATGGAGCTCGACGCCGGTGCGCGCGATGCCGACCGAGACCAGCCGCTCGTCGTCGCCGGTTGCCGCGGCCTCCGCCAGCATCGCCTTCGACATGGCGGTGATGGTGCACGGGCTCTCGCCCTGGCCATAGCCGTTCCAGATTCGCGGGCCGAAGCAGGCGAGCGCCGCCTCGAGGTCGGCGGCATAGACCGGCGCAGCGCCGCACAGGATGGTCTTGATGTGCTCGATCCTGGCGCCGGCCATGACGGGAGACACAGAGAGCCGGCGCAGCAGCGTCGGCGGGACAAAGAAGGTGACGTTCTCATAGCGCCCGATCAGGTCCACCAACTCGCCGATGTCGAAGCCGCCACTCGGCGGCAGCACCTGGTTGGAGGCGCGCGCGATGTGCGACAGCGCGAACAGGCCCGAGGCGTGCGACTGTGCGGCAAGATGGATCAGGCAGTCGCGCTGGTCGAGCCAGTCGACATCGGCCAGATAGGCGAGCGTCATGACGAACAGGTTGCGATGGCTGAGCAGCGCGCCCTTGGGCCGGCCCGTCGTGCCGCTGGTATAGAAAAGCCAGGCCGGATCGGCCGCGTCGGTCTCGGCGACGGCGATCGGCTCGGCCGCCGCGATCGCGCGATAGGCGTCGTCGCCGACCACGATCAGGCGGGGCGGCTCGGGCAGCTCGGCGAACGCGCCGGCCAAGCCGTCCGCGAGGTCCGCCGAGGCCAGGCAGAGCCGCGCGCCGCAATGCCCGACCATGTAGACGTGCTCGTGCGGGTGCAGCCGGGCGTTCATCGGCGCGGCGACCAGCCCGGCATGCCAGGCCGCGAACAGCAGCGGCAGGTATTCCGGGCCGTTCGACATGACGAGCGCGACGCGATCGCCGGGCGCGAGGCCGAGCCAGCGCAGGCCACCGGCGAGGCGCGCGACATGCCGGCTCAGCGCGCCATAGCCGTAGCACACCTCGTCGCCGATCGAGATGGCAGGATGCGCGGCAAAACTGCGCGCCGGTGTATGGAGCAGCGAGGCAAGGTTCATGGCGGCGCTCGGCGGCGGCCTCGGATTGGAAAAACGATTGTCTCGGGCCTGCCGCTGGATTGTAGTACGAACTTGTCAGACGCACAGCCAGGGACCGAGGCGGCCCGACCATGACCAGCGCCAATGCCGACCCCGCGAAGCAACGCATCCTGCTGACCAATGACGACGGCATCCACGCGCCCGGCATGGAGATCCTGGAACGCGTCGCGCAGGAGCTTTCGGACGATGTCTGGGTGGTCGCGCCCGAGGCCGAGCAGAGCGGCGCCTCTCATTCGCTCTCGATGACGACGCCGATCCGTATGCGCCAGATCGGCGAAAAGCGCTACGCGATCCGGGGCACGCCGACCGACTGCGCCCTGATGGCCTATTACGAGATCATGCGCGATCGCCGGCCGACCGTGCTGATCTCCGGCATCAACCGCGGCGCCAACCTGGCCGAGGACGTGACCTATTCCGGCACCTGCGCCGGCGCGATGGAGGGCGCGCAACTCGGCATCCGCTCGATCGCGCTCAGCCTCGTCTTCACCCTCGGCGGCAAGGCGCGCTGGGCGACCGCGGAGCGCTTCACGGGCGCGATCCTGCGCCATCTCCTGCAAATCGAGTGGCGGCCCAACTCGTTCATCAACGTGAACTTCCCGGACTGCGAGCCGCATGAGGTGACCGGCGTGAGGCTGACCACGCAGGGCCAGCGCCCGCCCGGCTCGTTCACGCTCGACCCCAGGATCGACGCGCGCAACGTGCCCTATTATTGGGTCAAGATCAGCTACCAGAAGGGCGGCGAGCATCCCGAGACCGACCTTGAGGCCATCGCCGCGAACGCCATCTCGGTGACGCCGCTGCAGCTCGATCTCACCCATCATGCCTGGCGTGGCGCCCTCGCCGACGGCATGAAGAACCTGCACATCTACTGACCGGCGGAGTTTCGTGCTCAAACGCGAAAGGGAGGATCAGATGACCGCACTCGCAGGAAAAGTCGCGCTCGTCACCGGCGGCGGCACCGGCATCGGCAAGGGCATTGCCGAACGCTTCGGCCGCGAGGGCATGAAGATCGCGGTCGCCGGGCTGGAGCAGGCCAAGAGCAAGGCGACGCAGTATTTCGGCCGCAAGCTCGGCGGCTATAGCGCGGCCAAGCAGGTCGCCGCCGCGATCGGCAACGGCGCGATCGCGATCGAGGCCGACGTCACCGACAAGGCGGAGGTCGAGGCGATGGTGGCGCAGACGGTCAAGGCCTTCGGCCGGCTCGACGTGCTGGTCAATTGCGCCGGGCTGATCACCGCCCATCCGATCGCGGAGCTGACCGAGGAGGAGTGGGACAGCATCATCGACGTGAATCTCAAGGGCACCTACCTGACCAATCAGGCGGCGGTCGCCCAGATGCGCAAGCAGGGCGGCGGGCGGATCATCAACATCGCCTCGGTCGCCGGCAAGTTCGGCACCGCTACGCTGACGCACTATTGCGCCTCGAAGTTCGGCGTGATCGGCTTCACCAACGCGCTCGCCAAGGAGGTCGCGCGCGAGGGCATCACGGTGAACGCAATCTGCCCCGGCATCGTCGGTACCCAGATGTGGACGCTGCTGAACAAGGCCCTCGCTCTGCCCGGCGAGACGCCCGAGCAGACCTATGCCCGCGCCGTCGATCGCTACATCCCGCAGGGCGTCGAGCAGACCGAGGAGGACATGGCGGACCTCGCGGTCTACCTCGCCGCCGCGCCGCACGTCACCGGCCAGGCCATCAACGTCGACGGCGGCGCCGCGCTGTAGAGGCACGCTGACTGCTCCCTGCTTTCGTCATTGCCGGGCTTGACCCGGGCATCCAGGGGCGGCGGCATTGCAGTTGCCGAGAAAGACTGGATTGCCGGGTCAAGCCCGGCAATGACGAAGAGGAAGACGGGAGGCGTTGGAACGGAACCGGCCGGGATCGGCCGTAACCGCCCTACTCCAGCAGCGCCTCGCGCAGCCGCATCCGCAAGCCGTCATCCACCTCCACCGCGTCGCGCAGATAGGCGTCGATCGAGCCGTGGAGGTCGGTCATCGAATCCACGGCGGTCTGCAAATATTCGCGCCGCGCCGAGGTGAGGATCGCCATGTCGGCCTCGTCGATCGGCAGGTTCAGCAGGTTCTTCACGTCGCGCCGGTAGGCGTTGGTCAGGAGATAGTCCTCGAACACGGTGTCGAGCGGCACGCCGAGCGCGAGCAGCAGCAGCGCAATGGTGAAGCCGGTGCGGTCCTTGCCGCTCGTGCAGTGGATCACGGCCGGGCGCGAGTCATCCGTCGCGAGGCGCTGGAGGATCGAGGCGAAGACCGGCGCATGGTCGCGCGGCATGTGCCAGTAGTGGCCCTTGACCTCCTCGATGATCGCCTCGCCCCTCAGCCTTCCGGCACGCAGCGCGTCCAGCATGTCGAGCGTGCCGCGCGGGATGAAGCCCGGCTCGTAGCGCTCGATGCCGCAATCCTCGGGAAGCGCGCTCGGCGCGTGGCGGCGCTCGCCCGGCAGCCTGAGGTCGCAGACCAGCCGCACGCCGAGCGCGCGCAGCAGCGCATGATCCTTAGGGCTCAGCGCGCTCAGCGAATCCGAGCGGAACACGGTGCGCCAGCGCACGCGCCGGCCCTCGGCCGTCTCGTAGCCGCCGAGGTCACGGAAGTTGACCGTGCCTTCGAGGTCGAGACGCCTGACGGGAAGCGAGGTGCTCATCAGGGGAACAGCCGCTCCAGCCCGTCCGCCTTCATCTCGCCGAGCGAGGCGTACATCGCCTCGCCCAGCCGCTCGATCTCGGCATCGCCCATCGGCGTCGAGAGGCAGCCGAGGCCGGTGGTGGACCAGAAGACGCCGTGATTCAGCAGGCGCCGCCACAGCTCCTCCATGGCCTGCGCGCCGCCGGCCGCGTTGGCGCGGTAAACGTCGCGATAGGTTTCGGGCTTCTCCTTGGCGAAGGTGATGACGATCAGCGAGCCTTCGCCGAGCACCTGCGCGCTGACGCCGGCGGCGCGGAACGCCCCGCGCACGACCTCCCGCGCCTCCTCGCCGAGCGCGTTGAGGCGCGCCAACGCCTCCCTGGTGGTCAGCGTCATCGAGGCGACGCCCGCCGCCATGGTGAGCGGGTTCGCGGTGAAGGTGCCGGATTGCGGCACAGGGGCCTTGCCCTTGGTCTGATCGAACGCGGCCATCGCGCCGGCCCGCCCCGCGAGCGCGCCGACCGCGAGGCCGCCGCCGATCACCTTGCCGAGCGTCGTGATGTCGGGCTCGATCCCACAGAGCGTCTGCGCGCCGCCATGGTCGAGCCGGAAGGTGACGATCTCGTCGAGGATGAAGAGCGCACCGCCCTTGCGCGTATAGTCCCGCACCAGCGCGACGTATTCGGGCGTGACCGGCACGCCGCCGCAGCGCGACGGCACGGCGTCGAGCAGGAACGCCGCAAGCTCGCCCTGGTGGCGGTCGAGGATGCGGCGCGTCCCCTCCAAATCGTTGAACGGCACTGCCACGACGTCCTGCAGCATGCCCTCCGGCGCGGCCTTGGCGAAGCCGACCGAAGCGGGCGCGTCCCGCCCCCAATGCTGCGGGTCGGGGTCGAGGCTGACCTCCGCATAGTCATAGGCGCCGTGATAGACGCCTTCGCACTTGGCGATCTTGCTGCGCCCGGTCACGGCGCGCGCCGCCTTGATCGCGTGCATCACCGCCTCGGTGCCCGTGTTGCAGAAGCGGATCTGCTCGAAGGAGGCCGCGCGCGGCACGATCAGCTCGGCAAGCTCGATCTCGAGCTCGGTCGCGAAGTTGAAGCCGGTGCCCTTCGCGGCTTGCGTCTGGATCGCTTCGACGATCGCCGGGTGGCCGTGGCCGTGCAATTGGGTGGTGAAGTTGTTGACGAAGTCGATGCGCTCGACGCCGTCGACATCGGTGATGCGGCAGCCCTTGGCCTCGCGCGCGTAGATCAGATAGGGCCGCATGAAGGTCTGCCCGCGCGTCGAGCCGCCGGGGAACACCTTCTTGGCGCGCTCGAACAGCGCGGCCGAGCGCGAGTTGGGGTCGGGGAAGCGCACGGTCACGCGGCTCAGCTCCCGCCCCGCCACTGGGCGCGCAGCTTCGCGGTCGCGGCCTCGTCGATGGCGAGGGTCTCCGCCTCGGCGTCGCCGCTCAGCACCACGCCATAGATCTCGCGCGCCGCATCGACCGAGACGTAGCGCTCCAGCACGTCGTCGAGCACGCGCTTCGGGTCGCGCTCCAGGGGGTCGCCATAGCCGCCGCCGCCATTGTCGGTGCCGCGCACATACTCGCCCGGATGGAAGGTCTCGAGGAACAGGTTGGGCAGCTTGGTCTCGTTGCCGTTGGCGCTGACCCGCCAGCTTCCCGCGGCGGCGCCCGGCCCGCCGCCGCGCACGCCGCGCGGCGGGTTGATCTGGCCGTCGCAGACCACCGCGATCGTCATCGGGTCGCGCTTCGGGCCGAACACGATCTCGCCCTGCGGCCCGCCGCGATAGCGCCCCGGCCCCGCGCTGTCCTGCACCAGCCTGAGCGACTTGATCTCGATCGGCTGCTTGACCTCGTCGAGCTCGACGCTGTCCCGGTACATCAGCCCGCCGACGACAGGTAAACCAAACGTGACCCAGCCGTCCGCCGCCGGCGAGGCCGGGCCGCCATTGGTGCAGGCGATCAGCTGGTTGACATAGGGCTCGCCGTTGCGGCGGAAGTCGCTGCCGGCGATCACCGCGAAGCCGGCGCCCATAGCGCCGCCGCCCTCGGCCAGGCCCCAGCCGTCGCCAAGCTGGGCGAAGGCGCTCTGCGTGATGTTGACCAGGCGGTCGCCGACATTGGTGGTCGCGACCGAGCAGGAATGCGGGAAGGCCGGCCGGCCCACCACGCAATCGTCCTTGAGATGCACCCGCATGCGGCGGAACGAGCCCGAATTGTGCGGCGTGTCGGGGTCGAGGCAGTTGAACACCCCGGTCACCACATTGTTGATGGCGCAGGCCTCGGACTCGTTGAGCCCGCAATCGAGGCATTCGATGTTGTCTCGCAGGTCGATGTCGATCATCGCGCTATCGGGATCGACCTCGACGATCACCTTGATCGGCACGCCGTCGGGCACCACGCCCTCGATCGGGTCGTGCCCGCCGCGGTTCTCGAGGCGCACCTTGGGCAGCTTCTTGATCGACTGGATCATGCGCTGCTCGGAATAATCGAGCCAGCGCGCGATGAATTCCTTGACCGTCGCCTTGCCGTACTTGGCGCAGAACTCCTTGAGCCGGCGCTCCGCGATGCGCGCCGCGCCGAGCTCGGCCAGGAAATCGCCGTACCATTGCTCGGGCACGCGGATGCGCTTCTCGCACATGCGGATCACGTCGTCGATCATCTTGTAGTCGCGCTGCACGCGGACGCACGGAAAGATGATCGAGCCTTCCTCGTATACGTCCTTGGCGGAGGCGTGATAGGTGGTCGGCGCCGAGTTGCCGATGTCGGCCTGGTGCGCCTTGGCGCAGGCCGTGAACAGATGCTCGCCCTCGAAGAAGACCGGCACCAGGATCATGTGGTCGGCCGGGTGCGTGTTGCCGAGATAGGGATCGTTGTGCAGGAAGGCATCGCCTTCCGCGAGATCCTTGTGCAGCGCGCACATCGAGGCGCTCTGCAGGTGCGAGCCGAAGATGTGCACCGGCAGGCCCTCGGCGGAGGAGAACAGCTGGTTATCGCCGGTGGTGATCGCACAGGAGAAGTCGCGCGCGACCGCGAGCACCGCCGAGCGCGCAGCGCGCAGCAGCGTGTTCGACATCTCGCGCACGATGCCGTCGACCCGGTTGGCCATCACCGCCATCAGGACGGGATCGAGCGTGTCGCCGCCCGCCGCTGTCGTGCTTGCCTTGGTCGCCATGACGCTCTCCTTCCTCAACCGATCTCGACCAGGTAATTGCCCTGGGTGCCGAGCCGGGCGCGGCTGCCCGGATAGATCACGATGGTGGTGGTCGGCTCCTCGATCACCGCCGGGCCCTCGATCGAAGCACCCGGCTTCAGCTCACCGCCGACGAAGATAGGCGCCTTCACCTCGCCGCTCTCATCGAAATAGGCGGCACGCTCGGCATGCGGTTTCGGCGCATAGACCGCGGCGGGCGCCGGCGACGCCTCGCCGCGCGCGACGCCGGGCAGGCGCACCGCGACGCGGCCCTTCCAGTTCAGGCACTCCACGGGGTTGCGCTCGTCGATCACGGCGAACACCCGATCGTGCACCACGTTGAAGGCCTGCGCCAGCGCCGCGACGTCCGCATCCGACTTGAAGCGCGTCACCGGCAGGGGCACGTCGAGCTCCCACACCTGATAGAGATAGCGCGCCTCGACGAAGAACTCCTTGGATACCTCGCTGCCGGCGTGACCCTTGAGGCCGGCGACGAAGCGGTCGAGCTCCTGCTCGATCGCATCGAGCGCGGCGTTGACGCCCTCGCGATCGAACGCGCTGGTCAGGGTCAGCCGGCTCGCGCTGTGCTCGGACACGATGTCGGAGAACTGCATGCCGCAGGCCGACAGCGCGCCCGCCGTGCGCGGCACCAGCACGCGGGCGCAGCCGAGCTCGCGCGCGATCGGCACGATGTTGAGCCCGGCCGCGCCGCCGCCCGCCACCACCACGCTCTCGCGCGGGTTGACGCCCTCATTGATGGTGATCTCGCGGATCGCCTTGATCATGTGCTCGCTGGCAAGCGTCATGATGGCGGAGGCCGTGCGCTCGATCGTGAGGCCGAGCGGCTCGGCGATCTTGCGGATGGCCCGCTTCGACGCTTCGGCGTCGAGCTTCATGCGGCCGCCGAGGAAGAAGGCGGGGTCGAGATAGCCGAGCACGAGCGCGGCATCCGTCACGGTCGGCTCGGTGCCGCCGGCGCCATAGCAGGCCGGCCCCGGCACCGCACCTGCACTATGTGGGCCGACGCGCAGCAGCCCGCCCGGGTCGATCCAGGCGATCGAGCCGCCGCCCGCGCCGATCGAGCGCACGTCGACCGTAGACATGCTCATGATATGGCCGGTCCAGCGCGGCCCGAGCCAACTCTCGCGGGTGAACACCAGCTCGTTGTCGCGCACCAGGCCGACGTCGAAGGTGGTGCCGCCGGTATCGCAGACGATCGAGTCCTTGCCGAGCCCTTCCATGCGCGTGTAGGTGCGGCCCGCGACCGGCGCCATGGCGGGACCAGACTTCACGGTGTGGATCGGCCGCTCGACCAGCTCGTCGACGTTCATGCAGCCGCCGATCGAGGTCGAGACCAGGATCTCGCCGGCGAAGCCCGCCTCGCGCAGGTCGTTGCCCATGTCGCGCAGATGGCGCTGCATCAGCGGCTTAAGCGAAGCGTCGATCGCGGTGGCCGAGGCGCGCCGGTATTCGCGCAGGATCGGGATCAGCTTGTGGGAGAGCGTGTAGGGCACGCCCGGCAGGTGCTCCTCGATCAGCCGGCCGACCGCCTCCTCGTGCGCCGGGTTGAGCACCGACCAGAGGAAGCACACCGCGACCGCCTCGAAGCCGCGGCGCTTGAACCGGCCGAGCAGCTCGACCACCTGCGCCGTATCGAGCGGCGTGCGCACCTCGCCCTCGGCGCTGATCCGCTCGTCGACCTCGAAGGTGTAGCGCCGCGGGATGTAGGGCGCCGGGAAGTCGTGCGTGAAGTCGTGCGGGTTTGTCTTGCCGCCTTCGCGCATGACCAGCACGTCGGGGAAGCCGGCCGTGGTGAGCAACGCGGTCTTGGCCGTCTTGCCCTGCACGATGGCATTGACCGCACGCGTCGTGCCGTAGATCAGCGTGGTCGACTGCGAGAAGAGCTGCGCGAGGTCGAGGCCGAGCTCGGCCGCGGCGTTCTCGATGGCGCCGCGCATGCCGACGAAGATGCGGTCCGGCGTGGTCGGCGCCTTGCCGAGCACGCGGATGCCGCCCTCATCGGCGACGACGACATCGGTGAAGGTGCCGCCGGTATCGACGGAAATACGATAGGCCATGACGTCTCCAAGAACCTCGATCTCTAGTTGTTGTTGGTTAGCTGGCGCCGCTTTCCTGTTCCGTCATGGCCCTCCTCCGGCTTGACCGGGGGATTGGCCGAGCCATCCATCGGGCAGCGAGTGAGTTGCTCAATGGGTCCCCCGGTCAAGCCGGGGGACGACGCAGTGACGGCACGACAAATCATCACCATGCTGACGAACCTGCACCATCACCTAGCCGTGCGCCGGAAGGTGCTCGCGATACCAGGCAAGCGTCGCGTCCATGACCTGGCTGAAGGCCGGCTCGAAATAGACCTGGTAGTGGCCGACGCCCTTGAGCGTGACCAGGCGCTTCGGCTCGCCCGCCTTCTCGAACATGGCGTAGCTCTCCTCGGGCGGCACCAGGCGGTCGTCATCGGCGGTGATGAAGAGCACCGGGCGCGGTGCGATCTTGTCGACCACCCACTCGGCGTTGAAGCCGAGCGTGTCGTCTACGTATTCGAGCGGCAGGGTGTTGATCGCCGCCGGGTTCTGCTCGCGCGCCTTGCTGGAAATCTCGTTCGACTGCCGGTCGGGCAGCAGGATGAGATCGCGGTCGACGATCTCCGATTCACCGGTCGTGGCGCGGCGCGCGCGGTCGGCGGCCGAGCGGTCGAGCAGGTCGAACCACTCGTCGGGGTGGCGCACGCTGCGCATCCAGCGCCTTCCATTGCCGACGCCGACCACGCTGACCACGCAGCGGACGCGCTGGTCGATCGCGGCGGTGAAGCTCACCGTGGCGCCGCCATAGCTCGTGCCGTAAAGGCCGAGCCGGTCGGCCGACACTTCGGGCTGCATCGCGAGGAAGCTCAGGGCGGCCTGTGCGTCGGCGACCCGGCTGAACGGCGCGAGCCGGCCGCGCGCGCCCGCGCTCTCGCCCCAGCCCTTGTAGTCGAAGGTCAGCACGACGTAGCCCGCCTCGTTCAGCGCCTTCGCGTTGTCGGGCAGGAACAGATCCTTGACCCCGGTATAGCCGTGGCAGAGCACGATGCCGGCGCGCCGCTCGCCGCTTTTCAGGCCGTCAGGCAGATAGAGATCGCCAACCAGTTTGACTCCCTCGCTGAAGAAGCTTACGGGTTTTTTCATCGGCTCCGATCCGGCGGATGGGTGGCACGCCCGCCGCTGGCCGGACGGGCCGGCGTAGATCAACCCAGATCGCCGGGCGAAGCAAGCGCCGAGACCGCTTGCCGCCGGGCAGAGGATGCCTCGATGAACAGCCGCAACTACAGCGCCGCGCAGCGCTATGTCGACAACGTGCTACCCGGCTATGGCGACCTGGCCGGCCTCGAAACGGCGCCGCCGGTGGTGGTCACGCGCGGCCAGGGCATTTTCGTCTATGACGAAGCGGGCAAGGAATATATCGAGGCCGCGGCCGGCATGTGGTGCGCGTCGCTCGGCTTCAACGAGCCGGCGCTGATCGAGGCCGCGATCGAGCAGCTTCACAAGCTGCCCTACTATCTCAACCTGGTCGACAAGACGACCACGCCGACCGGCGAGCTCGCGGAGAAGCTGAAGGCGCTTGCGCCGGCGCCGATGGCGCGCGTCTTCTTCGCCAATTCGGGCTCCGAGGCGAACGAGACGATGGTGAAGCTCGTCTGGTTCTACAACAACGCGGTGGGCCGGCCGGAAAAGAAGAAGATCATCTCCCGCCGCATGGGCTTCCACGGCTCGACCATCGCCGCCGGCAGCCTGACCGGCATCCCCTACATGCACCAGGCCTTCGACCTGCCGATCGCGCGGATCATCCATACCGACTTCCCGCACTATTACAGGGAGGCGCGCGAGGGCGAGAGCGAGGAAGCCTTCGCCAGCCGGCTCGCCGGCAATCTCGACGCCCTGATCCAGAAGGAAGGGCCGGAGACGGTCGCCGCCTTCATCGCCGAGCCGGTGATGGGCGCAGCCGGCGCGGTCGTGCCGCCCAAGACCTATTTCGAGAAGGTCCAGGCGGTGCTGAAGAAGCACGACGTGCTGTTCCTGGCCGACGAGGTGATCACCGGCTTCGGCCGCACCGGCAACATGTTCGGCTGCGAGACCTTCGGCATCAAGCCGGACCTGATGTCACTCGCCAAGGGCATCACCTCGAGCTACCAGCCGCTCTCCGCCATCCTGGTCGGCGAGAAACTGTGGGAGCCGATCGCCGAGCAGAGCAGGAAGGTCGGCATCTTCGCGCACGCCTTCACCACGACGGGCCATCCGGTGGCGGTCGCGGTCGCGCTCCGGGTGCTCGACCTCTTCCGCGAGCGCGACCTGATCGGCCATGTTCGCCGCATGTCGCCGGTCTTCCAGGATGGGCTGAACAGCTTCGCGGCGCATCCGCTGGTCGGCGATGTGCGCAGCGTCGGGCTGTGCGGCGCGGTCGAGCTGGTCGCCGACAAGGAGACCAGGCGCTCGTTTGCGCCCAAGCTGCGGATCAAGGAGTTCGTGCGCCGGGCCGCCCAGTCGCGCGGGCTGATCATGCGCGCCGCCGCCTCGGGCGACAGCATGGCGTTCTCGCCGCCGCTCATCATCAACGAGGCACAGATCGCCGAGGTGATGCGCCGCTTCCGCGCCACCCTCGACGAGACCCTGGCCTGGGTGGAATCGAACAACCTGCGGGCGGCGGACGCAGCGTAAGTTCTGCCATCGTCGTCCTCCGGCGAGCCGAAGGCGAGACCGGGGGACCCAGGAGCCCCAGGCAACCGCTGCGCCGACGCCCCTGGATGCCCCGCCTGCGCGGGGCATGACGAAGAAGAAAATGCGCTTGCGCCGTGCCTAGCTTGCGGGCGCCAGGCCGAAATCGTAGTCGAGCGTGTAGAACGGCGCGCTGACGCCGAGCGCGCTTGCCTCGGCCTCGGAGTCGTGCCGGTCGAAATGCACGATGAGCGAATCCTTCACGCCGAATACGGCATCCGAACCGATGTAGGGGTCCGCGTCGGAGAAGACCTGCGTGACGACCGTCTCATAGCCCTCGGCCGAGACGATGAAATGGATATGCGCCGGCCGGTACGGATGGCGGCCGGTCGCCCTGAGCAGCTGGCCGACCGGCCCGTCGTCCGGGATCGGGTAGCACACCGGCAGCACGGTGCGGAACAGGTAGCGGCCCCCGCTATCGGTCTTCAGCTTGCCGCGCAGGTTGAAGGACGGCTGATCCGGGTCCTGGCCCTCGTACATGCCGTTCGCCGCGGTCTGCCAGATGTCGAGGAGCGCGCCCGCGATCGGCGCGCCCTTGGGGTCGGTGACCCGGCCGCGCACGATGCAGGGCTCGCCACCTGGCGCCAGGCTGATATCGGCACCCTGCCCGATCTCGGGCGCGCCCTCCCGGTAGAACGGGCCGAGCACGCTCGATTCGGTCGCGCCCCTGGGCTTCCGGTGGTTGATCGCGTCGATCAGCATGGTCGCGCCGAGCGTGTCCGACAGCAGGATGAACTCCTGGCGGATGCCGTCGCATTTCTTGCCGACCGCGGCCAGGAATTGGATGGCCTGCATCCACTCCGCCTCGCTCGGCTCCACCTCGCGGATGAAGCCGTGCAGATGCCGGATGAAGGCGGTCATCACCTGCTTGAGCCGGGCATCCTCGGCGTTGGCGATGCGGCTGATCACATCGTCGGTGATGCTGTCTTCCAGCGCGCGGGGCGCCTTTCGCGCGGCGGGTTGCGGCTTGGCGGCGGCGCTCCTGATGCTCCGCTTTCGCTCGACGGGCATGGCGGCCTGCTCCTCTGTGGCCGGAGCTTAGAGCACGGTCCGGTCAGGTTGAGTCAACCTGACCGGACCGTGCTCTAACTTGCTGAATAGAGCAGGATACACGCTCGCGATGGATCGCGGAGCGATTCCATCTCGAGCGACCCTGCTCTGGCACCGATGCTCCGCTTTCCCGAGACCGGCCGTCAAGCCGCCCGAATGCCCAAAAGAAGAGGCGCGGTGAGCTTCCTGCTCCCCGCGCCCAGCGTGACCATCCTGGTTTGCTCTTCCACCGCCGTTGCGTCCGGCGGCTTGTCTTCTCGTCGGTCCCCTTTCGACTTCTCGGACCCCTCAAGATGCCTTGGCGAACCCGTGATCCCTGAACCCGCGCCTTCTTGGATCGTGCCTGATTGTTCGCGTCTGGGGTGACGTCTCGCCAATGCAGGGCCACAGTCTCGTCATTGTAAGCACTGCTCGCAAGATACATGGCCGTCCTATTCAATACATCTATATGTGCGTTTCCGGGATTCGATCGTTAATCCGCGGCAAGCATCAGCCCGTCCGCCCGGATCGAGAAGCCGCGCCCGCAGTCATCGGGGCGAAATCGAAACAAATCGGTGACTGAACGGTGAGCCCTCAATCCGCGGCAGGCCGGGCCCGCGACGGGCTCGAAAATCGGGCATCACCGGGCGGCAACAGAACACGCACGCGCAGGCCACCGGCTGTGCGGTTCTCGAGCGTGACGGAGCCGCCGAGCGCCTCGACATTGCGACGCACGATCCACAGGCCCACCCCGAAATGCTGATCCTCGCCGCCGTGCTTCGCGTCCTTGCGGCTCGAAACGTAGCGCTCGAAGACCTGCTCGATCATGGCCGGGGGGATGCCGGGCCCCTCGTCCTCGACCACGAGCGCGACGTTGCTCTTGCCCCGCTCCACCCTGACCGTCACCGCGCTGCCCGGCGGCGAGAAGCTGAGCGCGTTCTCGACCAGGTTCTCGACCACCGTCTCCAGGAGCTGGACCGAGCCGTGGACCCGCAAGGAGCCCGGCGCGACCACCTCCAACCGCACGCTGGCATCGGGCGCGTGGATCCTGTGCGACTCCACCACCGAGCGGGCGAGCGAGGCGAGATCGACCACCTCGCGCCGCGGATCGAGCAGGGTCGCGGTGACCTCATCGAGCCGACGCGCGGACTGAACCAGGCCGAGCAGGCGCTCGATGGCGCTGTCGATGGCGATGAGCGCGCGCTGCGTCGGCTGATCGTCCGGGTTCGCCCGCTTCTTGATCAGGTCGGAGGCCTGGCGGATGGCCGCGAGCGGCCCCTTGAAGGCATGGGCGTTGTCTTCCGCGGCACGGCGGAGGTCGATCGCCGCGGTACGCAGCGTCTCGACCATGGCATCGAAGCTCTGCGCCACCGGGGCGAGTTCCGGGATCTCGTTGCGGTCGAGGAAGCGGTCGGACGCGACGGTCTCGCCGCCGATGCGCCGCGCCAATTGCCCGAAGCGCTCGAGGTTGCGCCAGAGCGAGACCAGCACCGCGAGGACGAGCACGACCACGCCGAGATAGGCGGCCGCCGCGATGCGCACCTCGCCCGAGCGCCAGAACGGCTCGCCGAGGCCGGCCGCCCGCACCGCCTCGGTCGTGGTGTGGGACATCACGAGCGCGAAGCAGCCGCGCGGCGTGGTGACCGGGGTGATCGAGGTCAGGAGCTCGTCCACGCCCTCCAGCCGCTCGATCCTCAGCGCGAGCGCGAGATCGCCGGCGCAGCTCGTCTGCAGCCGGTCGAGCACGCCCTCGGAGGCAAGCTCGCTCCGCTCGCGCTCGAGCTCGGCGCTGGAGACCCGGGGCGCCGCCGCGACGTAGTGGAAGCCGGGCTGCTCGCTGCCGGTCGCCGCCGGCTTGAGCAGCAGCTTGATCCGCATCTCGTCGGTCGCGTAGCGGCCGAGCTCCGCCTCGAAGTCGATCAACGGGCGATCGTCCTCGGCGAGCGCCGGGGCGAGCGTGCGGGCGATGATCAGCCCCTTGTCGCGGATCGCGGTCAGCAGCACGCCCTGCTTGCGCGCCTCGGCCTCGCTGAACGCGATGTAGAGCACGGTGGGCACCACCGCGAAGACCAGAACGAGCAGAATCAGGCGCGTCTTGAGCGAGCGGAAGACCGCCGGCAATCGCACGCGGGAGATCCGTCGTTCTCTAGGCGTTGAGCGAGACCGCCTCGACCCAGCGATAGCCGAAACCCGGATAATTCTCGATGTGATCGAACGCGGGATCGACGTCCTTGAACTTCTGCCTGACGCGCTTGACCAGCGAGCGGACGTTCGCGCGATAGCCCGTGGTGCCGTGGCCGGCGATGAAACCCTCGCCCTTCACCGCGTCGTAGATTTCGCGGTACGAAACGTCGCTGCCGCGCTTCAGGGCGATCACCTCGACCACCTTGAACTCGCTAAGCGTCAGACTCACTGCCTGGCTTTCCCAGAAAGCGCGGCTGCTCTGATGACGCAGCTCGAGCACGCCGATCTTGGTGATGCTCTCGTCGGCCGCCGGCGCCGGCTTGTCGGGTTTACGCTGGCCCTCGATGACGAGCGCGAGGCGCTTCTCGATGATCGAGAAGCTGCGCGACTTGTCGATGAAATCGACCGCGCCGTGCGCCAGCGCGGACTCCTCGAACACCGGCTCGCCCAGCGAGGTGAGCACGATCACCGGCATCTCGGCGCCTTGGCTGCGCAACTGCTTCAGGACCGAGAGACCGTCGAGGCCGGGCATGCGCCAGTCCAAGAGGATCGCGTTCGCCTTGCCGCCGCGCGCGATCCAGGAAAGGATCTCCTCGCCGCTCGACAGCGACACGACCTGAAAGCCGGCGCCCTCGAGATTGAGGGTGATCATGTCGCGGAAAACCTGATCGTCGTCGACCACGGCGATGCAGGGCTGTGCCGCACCCACCATGCTGGTGGCTTGGCTATCGGGTTCGATGATCATCGCGGACCTTTCCCAAGCAGGTTTTGAGCTCTGATTCGTCGGCAGCGGAATCGGGCGCCTTGATCTGCAACGCCTGGAAACGATCCTTGGCGACGTCGAGATAGAAATAGATGTCGACCGTGCAATCGTTGGACGCGTAGCGCAGCACCTTCGACGGCGGACGCCACGATCGCTCGATGGGCGCGCCCAGCAGGTCTTCCGCCTCGGACTCGCTCAGCCCGACCACGTCCACCGGCTCGACCACGGGCGGCGGCTGCGGGCCGAACATCTCGAGCGGCCAAGCCGAGGCGATGGGCGCATAGGGCTGGATGCGAAACGGCCTCGGCGGCGCGGGCTGCGGCTTGTGCACCGTGCGCACTGCGGTTGCCGGCGGCGGCGGCTTCAGCAAACCGGCCGTCGCCGCTCCGGTGCCCTCGATCATCGGCGCGGCCTGCGGCGAATCCGTCGCCACGCCGTCGTCACGCCATGGCTCGCACGCCGCCACACCGCCGCAAACCAGTGCAGCGGTCAAACCATGGCGCGCCAGCCGCGCAAGTCGCGTCGCCCCGAGCATAATTCTATTGTACCCCAATACATCGTTGGGGCGGTTTCCCCTGCTACTCAGATGCCACCGAATCGTGGCGACTGTGTGGCCAAACTCACGCAGCGCGCCAATTTGTGGCCCCGACGTAGCCGGCGCGCGCGGATCGAGCGAAAAACCACCGCGCCGACACAAGTTCGTTCCTCGAAGAGCACACCGCGCCGAGTGCCGAGCGTGATCGGCAGCTATGATGCCCTTTCGAGTTCAGGAAGCGCCTGCAGCTCATCCGGCTCAGCGAAAGTAAGCATCGCATACTCGATGCTGCGATGGTGCGGCGGGGGCCGTGCCGGCGGATCGTTCGCGCGAAGCGGGCAAGGCTTAATCGTTTGTTAAGGGGTTTCCTTCATAGCTTCGCCTCGACGCGCCGCTCGCTTGACGAGTCACCCATCTCGGGGCGGAGGTGGATCTCAACGGCAGCGGTCGGCGCGTCGATCCCCCTCAGCGCAGAGAGCCGCTTCGCACGCCTGCCGTTCCCGCGCGCACGGATCGGTTCACGGGCGTCTTGGTATGCTCTGTTTACATCGACGCCTGTCCGCGACCGCGGCCATGGCACGGCGAGGCCGCGCCTCATGCTTTATGCCTGTTAAGCATGTGGTAAGCGCGGCTGCCTAGAGTGCAGGCCATCAACGTTTCGAAGGAGATGGCGTATGGCACGCCGGCGCCGCTCGACGCTGCTGCTCTCTGTCGCGACCCTCGCGTTCCCCATGGCGCTCGGCGCCTGCGCCACCTCCGGTACCGAAGGCCATGTCGGGTTGACAGCGGCGGCCCCCGATGGCGGCGCGTCGGAGCCGGTGCACGAGGCGGCCGAGGTCGATGCCGGCCGCCTGCTCCGCATCGGCGCCGCGACCGAGGCCGTCGGCGATCTCGAGAACGCCATCACCATGTATCAGCGGGCACTCGCGCTGGCGCCCGATTCCGTCGAGGCGCTGCTCGCGCTGGCCGATGCCTATCGCCGGGCCGGCGCGCCCGAGAACGCGGCCAAGGCCTATCGCGGCGTGCTCGAACGCGAGCCCGCCAACCTGGCGGCGCGGCGCGGGCTCGGCAACGCGCTCGTCGCGCTCGGACGGTCCGAAGAGGCGCTGGCCGAGTTCGACCTGCTGGTCGCGGCGGAGCCGCTGGACGAGCGCGGCCACAACGGCCGCGGCGTCGCCCTCTCTTTGCTCGGCCGCCATGAGGAAGCCAGGCAGGCCTATGAGAGCGGGCTCAGGCTCGCGCCGGCCGACCTGGAGCTCAACAACAACCTCGCCACGCTGCTGCTGTTGAGCGGGGAGCCGGAACAGGCGATCGCGATCCTCGATCGTATCGTGAAGCAACCCGGAGCGCCGGAACGCGTCCGCCAGAACCTGGCGCGCGCGGAAAAGGCGATCGTCGATCGCGGCGTGCGGGTGTCCACGCTCGAACCGCCCACAGAAGCCGCCGCGCCGAGCGACGAAGCCGGCGTGCTCTACCAGTTGACGGAGGGCAACGACGAGGCAGCGAATCCCGAGGCAGGCCCGCCGTCAGCGCCCGAGGCTAACGCAGGGCCGCAGGTCGCCGAACTCATCAAATCACCCGAGACCCTGATCGAGCCGGACGGGAGCCCAGCCGCCGCTACGTCATCGAACACGGACGATTCCACAACTCCGTCGGTCGACGAGAAGGCCGAGGTGCCCGCCACGGCCGACGCCGCCCCGCAGGCCGAACAGAAGGAGGAGGCTGCCCCCAGCACCTCCGACGGCCCGAGTGCCGTCTATCGCGTGCAACTGAGCGCCGAGCAGTCGCGCGAGCTCGCTCTCGAGCGCTGGGCGGAACTCCAAGCCGAAGTGCCGGACCTGCTCGGCGCATTCAGCCCCCATATCAGCAAGGCACCCGACACCGGCAAGGGAACCTTCTATCGGCTCCGCACGAATCCCCGGCTTTCGCAGGCCGAGGCGCAGACACTCTGCGACGCGTTGAGCGACAGGTCGATCCCCTGCTACGTCGCCGGCGCCCGCAAGGATCCAACTCCCGCCACGCGGGAAGCGGCGGAGGAAAGCGGCACGGCGGCACCGACGTCCGGCCACGTCGTTCCGGTGCGGTCGGATGCCCCGACCGCCGGGCCGTGGTCGTCGCAGACGCTCTAGGTTCGTGCTCCCGCGCCGGAGGCGCAGGCCCGCATCAGACCTTCGAGAAGGCATCGATGATGCGCAGCATCGCCGGCCCCATGACGACCACCACGAGCGCCGGCAGGATGAAGATGATCAGCGGCACCGTCATGATCGCTGGTAGCCGCGCCGCCCGCTCCTCGGCTCGCATCATACGATCCTGACGCTGCTCGGTTGAGAGCACGCGGAGCGCCTGGGCCAGCGGCGTGCCGAAGCGCTCGGTCTGTTCCAGCGTGCTGCACAGGCTGTGCACGGCGGGAATATCGACGCGCTTCCTGAATGCGTCGAAGGCCATGCGGCGTTCGGGCAGGAAACCCAGTTCGAACGACATCAGGCTGAGCTCCTCGGCCAGCTCGACGGAGGAATTGGCGAACTCGCGCGCGACGCGGGCGACGCCGGCATCGAGGCTGAGACCGGCCTCGGAGCAGATCACCAGCAGGTCGAGCGCGTCGGGCAGCGCCTTCCGCAGCTTGGCCTTGCGCCGCTCGACCATGTTCTTGACGAACACGCCGGGCAGCATGAAGCCGACCAGAACGGCGATCATCACGACCAACATCTTGGTCATGGTCGGCTGCTTGAGGATTTCCGCCACGAACAGCATGAAGGCCGCGAGGCCGCCTGTCGCGATCGGCGCGAGCAGCCGCGCGAAGGCGTAGATCACCACGGCGTCCTTGGAGCGCCAGCCGGCCTGGGCCAGCTTCTCGGCGGCCAGCAACGCCTGCTTGCCGGTCAAGAGGTTCAGCCGCTTCGAGAGGTCGCGCAGCGCTTCGAGCGAAGGCGGCGCCTTGCTGCCCTTGCGGAGCGCGCCGGCCGAGGCCTCGCCGCGCTTCGAGGGCGAGACTATCGCCTTGATGCGCTGGTCCACCCGGTTGTTCGGGGTGATGAAGAAGAGCAGCGCGGCAACCGCGATGAAGGCGCCGCCCGCGAGCAGGACGATCAGACCGTCCTGGCCGAGCAGGCCGTAGAGTCCGCCCGCGTCGTCGCTCATATCTCGAACCTCGTCAGCTTCGCCATGATGGCGACGCCGATCGCCTGGCTGCCCAGGCCGACGCCGAGCAGCATCAGGCCGCGGTCCTCGTTGAGCAGCGCCATGACGTAGTCCCGGTTGATCAGGAGCAGGATTAGGAACATCGCAAAGGGCAGCGAGCCGACGATCCAGGCGCTCGCGCGTGCCTCGGACGACAGCGCGCGCACCTTCTTCTTCATCTGGTGGCGCGACCTGATCAGGCTCGACAGGTTGCTCAGGGTCTCGGCGATGTTGCCGCCGGTCTCGCGCTGCACCGCGAGGCTGGTTGCGAAGAAGTTGAACTCGGCGATGTCGAGGCGGTCGGCCACCTCCCACATCGCTTCCTCGAAGGTACGGCCCAGCCGGATCGAATTCGACATCCGCCCGAACTCGGTGCCGACCGGGTCCGGCAGGTCGCGGCCGCCGATCGAGATCGCCTCCGCGATCGGCAGGCCGACGCGCACGCTGCGCACCAGGAGGTCGATCGCGTCCGGGAACGCTTCGAGAAACTTCGTCGTCCGCTTGGATGCCATGCGGCCGAGCACGAACCAGGGCAAGAGGACGCCCGCCGCCGCGCCCGCCAGGAGGGCGAACGGCAGCGACATCTTCAGCAGCACGATGAAGGCGAGCGCCGCGAACAGTCCGACGCCGAGGCAGATCAGCCCGAACGCCTCGGGCGATGCGCTCTTGCCGGCCTTGGCAAGCCGCACCGCGATCTTGCTGCGGGCCGGCATCATGCGCGACAGCAGCCGCTTGCGGCTGGCATCCGGCAGGTCGTAGCCCTTGCGGCGGACACTGACCGCCAACGGCACGCGACGCTGCACCTTGAAGCGGCCGGTCACCTTGTCGATCCGCCGGTCGAGCGCCTTGGAGCCGCCGGTCGCCCAGGCGAGCGCGACCGCGCCGAACACCACCAGCGCGCCGACGAAGACCGCGATGAAGATCACATCGGTTCCGCCTAGGTCGGGCACGACATGGTCTCCATCAGCGCCCGGTCGAGGCCGTAATACTCGGCGCGGGTGATGAAATAGGGCCTGAGCTGGCTCGACACGTGAGTGCCCATCAGGCGGCCGTTCTGCTCGCCCTGGAACTCGAACTTGAAGAGCTCCTGGGTCAGGATGGTCTCCTCCTCCATGCCGACCACCTCGACGATGTGGGTGATCCGGCGCATGCCGTCGCGCATGCGGCTGATCTGCACGATCAGGTTGATGGCCGATGCCATCTGGCCGCGCACCGCCTTGTTGCCGAGCTTGAAGCCGGACATCGCCACCATGTTCTCGATGCGGGTGAGCGCCTCGCGCGGGTTGTTGGCGTGGACGGTGCACATCGAGCCGTCATGGCCGGTGTTCATGGCCTGCAGCATGTCGAGCGTCTCGGCGCCGCGCACCTCGCCGAGGATGATGCGGTCGGGGCGCATGCGCAGCGAATTCTTGACGAGGTCGCGCATGGTGATCTCGCCGACGCCTTCGAGGTTGGCGGGCCGGGTTTCGAGGCGCACCACGTGGGGCTGCTGGAGCTTGAGCTCGGCCGCATCCTCGATGGTGACGATGCGCTCGCCATGGTCGATCATCTCGGAGATGGCGTTGAGCAGCGTGGTCTTGCCCGAGCCGGTGCCGCCCGAGATGATGATGTTGAGCCGACAGCGCGAGGCGATACGCAAGAGGTTCGCGAGCGGCGCCGTGATGTTGCCCTGCCGCACCATGGTATCGAGCGTGAGCTTGCGCTTGGAAAACTTGCGGATCGAGATCGACGGGCCGTCGAGCGCGCAGGGCGGCACGATGATGTTGACACGGCTGCCGTCGGCGAGGCGGGCATCGACCATCGGCGTGCTTTCGTCGACCCGCCGGCCGATCCGGCTCACGATGCGCGTCGCGATGTTCATGACGTGCGCGTCGTCGCGGAACTTGACGCCGGTCAGTTCGAGCTTGCCCGCGCGCTCCACATAGACCTGGCTCGCGCCGTTGACCAGGATGTCGTTGACCGCCTCGTCGGCGAGCAGCGGTTCGAGCGGCCCGAGCCCGAGCATGTCGTCGATCAGCATCGAGACCAGCAGCGCCTGCTCGCCGCGATTGAGCTCGATCCGCCGTTCGGCCAGGATTTCGACGATCAGGTCGGAAATCTGCGCACCGAGATCCTCGCGCTTGACCTGCGAGATCACCGAGATATCGACCCGCTCCATGAGGAGCGGCTGCACGATCCGCATCGCCTGCTGGAGCTGATCGCTCGCCGGCTTGTTGCCGTCCTTCTGCCGGCTCAGCGCCTCGATCGCGACCGCCGCTTCGTTGAGGCGCGACAGTGCCGCGCCGTCGCCGCCGACGGGGCGCGTCAGGATCATGTTCATCGCGCGCGTCACCAGGTCGCGCTGCTCGATCAGGCTGAGCCGCCGGCCGCATTCACCGAGCACGGCGGACGCGGCATCGCTGATCCGCCTGGCCAGCTCGCGCTTGGGCAGCGCGGCGATGCCGGCATGTCCCTTGGGATCGCTGGCGCAGACGCGCTCGACGATGCCCCGCTCGATATCGGCGAGCGTCGCGGTCGGGCCGAGCTTCGGCGCCGCCGGCGGCGGCGCGGCGGCGCCCGGATAGGGCGGCGGTGCCTGCTTCGACCCCTGCATCGCCGCGTCCGTCACCCGGCGGCCTCCGCCGCGGCGAGCGGATCGGGCGTCTTGCGGAGCACGTCAGCCAGCTTCTTGAAGGCGCCGGTGATGCGCGCGTTGCGGGCGATCTGCGGCAGCGGCTTGCCCTCGTTCGCGCTCTTCGCCACGGCCGCCGGATCGAACGGGATGACGGCGTCGAGCTTGGCCTTGAGGCCGCCCTCGAAATCGCCCTGGCTCAGATGGCCCTTGGCGGACGACACCAGGCTGCCGACGATCCTGAGCTTCGCCGCGGGCGCGCTGAGCCGGATCATTTCGCGGAGCCGAAGCGTGTCGCGCAGGCTGGCGAGCGAGAAATCGGTCACCAGCACGATGTCTGTCGAGACCGCCAGCACCTCGCGCTGCGTGCCGGCGGCGTGGCGCGGCAGGTCGACCACCACCCAGTCATGGCGCAGGCCGACCTGCTCCAGCAGCAGCATGATCGAGGCCGGGGTGAAGGTGGCCGGCTCGCCGAGCGGCTCCTCGGTCGACAGCAGGCTCAGGTTCGCGGCGGCCTGGCGCATGCTGCGCTCCAGGAAGAGCTCATCGACCCGGTCCGGCTGACGCAGCGCTTCATGCAGGCCCGAGCCGGACTCCACGTCGAATTGCAGCGCGAGCGTGCCGAAGCGGAAGTCGAGGTCGATCAGGCCGACCTTCTGCTTGGAGTTGTCGGAGAGCAGCCAGCCGAGATTGGCGACGACCGTGCTGGCGCCGACGCCGCCGCGCGTGCCGATCACGATCACGATGCGCCCGCGGGTGCCGAGCACGCGGCGGCGCTCCCGGCTCTCCTCGATCCGGCGCAGCGCGCTGCGCAGCGCGTCGACCTCGAGCGGCTTGACCAGGTAGTCGGTCGCGCCGGCATGGATCATCTGTCGATAGAGGCGGACGTCGTTGATGTCGCCGAGGCAGACGATCGAGGTCTCGTTGCCGATCAGCTCGACCAACGTCGCGGTGTCGGCCTCGGGGTCGGCGGAATCGCCGAGATCGACCAAGAGGGTCTGCGGCGCCGCCGCGATGCCGGCCGTGCGCGCGGCATCGGCGATGGTGCCCTGGCTGATGTCGGCGTCCTCCCAGCCGAACTCGGCCGCCACCATCCGCGCGATGTCGCACGCCGTGTCGTCGGCGATCACCGCCGAGAACGGCTCGCGGTGGCTGCCGGCGGCGTCCTTGCCGTCGGAGCGGCCGTCGCGCGACAGAAGATTCCTGAACATCATGCCCCTCGCCCCGCGCTCAGTTGCCGGTCAGGCTCTGCGTCGATCTCGCGTTCGGCAGGTCGGGGTTGGCGATGCGCGGCTGCGTGCCGGCGCGATACCGCTCGACCGCCAAGGCCTCGCGCTGGCCGTCGGCGCTGCTCAGCGCATCGCCCCAGGCGAGGTCGCCGGGGTCGGCGAGCATCAGCGCGAGGTTCATCGCGTTGGCGCAGCCGAGGTTGGTCGATTCCTTGTTGCTGAAGTCGGCGACCACGGGCTTGCGCCAGTCGGGGCAGCCCGGCACCGTCACCTCGTAGCGGCCGATATAAACGTAGGCCGTGTCGGAGGCGGCCGGATCGTCCAGCGCCACGCCGTCGGCCTGGTACTGCACGCTGAAGCCGCGGGCCGATGCCATCTCGCGCAGCACGGCCGCCCGCTCGACAGCGAGCTCGGGCGCGATCCCGCTGGCGTTGGTGCGCGCGACCAGGCGGATCGGGCGCGTCGCATCCTCCATCGCGAGCGTGTTGACGAAGCGCTTCTCCTCGCCCGCCGAGAGCCGGGCCGAGCCCGGCTCGAAGCGCAGGTCGAGCTTGGAGACGGTCCACTCCGCGACCGGCCGCTTGCTCGTCGTGGCGGTGGGCGTATAGCCCTCCATGCTCGCCGAGCAGGCGCCGAGGCTGAGCAGGCCGAGGACGGCGACCGGCGCGAAGCACCGCGTGATCATCCGATGGCGTGCCATGACGGTGTCCTTTCTCAATCCAGCAGGAAGCCGGCCTCGGACGCCGCGTCGTTGCGGCGGCTCGCTACCAGCCCCGGCGCGGAAGCGGCGCCGGTGAGCTCGCCATAGTTCCGGCCGTACAGGATGCGCTCCTCGTCGTTCGGCGGCTCGATGCCCTGCGTCGGGTCGGCCAGGTTGGCGCGCAGCGCCGGCCGCACGAGATAGGGCGTCACCATGATCACGAGCTCGCTCTCATCGCGCTGGAACTCGTCCGAGCGGAAGAGCTGCCCGAGCACGGGCACCTCGCCGAGGCCGGGGAACTTGTTGATCGAGTGGGTGACGTTGTTCTGGATCAGGCCCGCGATCGCGAAGCTCTGGCCGCTCGCGAGCTCGACCGTGGTGGTGGCCTGCCGCGTGGTGAGCGCCGGGATGACGAAGTTGTTGACGGTCACGGCGCCGGCCGAGCTGAGCTGGCTCACCTCGGGCGCGACGCGCAGGCTGATGCGGCCGCCGTCCAGCACCACCGGCGTGAATGACAGGAACACGCCGAAGCGCTTGAACTCGATGGTGATGCCGTTGTCGCCGTCGCTGACCGGGATCGGGAACTCGCCGCCGGCGAGGAAGGTCGCGTTCTCGCCGGAGAGCGCGGTCAGGTTGGGCTCGGCGAGCACGGTCAGCAGCCCTTCGTCCGCCAGCGCGTTGAGCACCGCGTTGAAGCTGAGATTGCCCGAGCTGCCGCTCGCGGAGATCAGGTGCTGCGCCGTGGCGGCGACCGCGCCGGGGAAGCCGCTCGCGATGCCGAACAGCACGCTCGACGTCTCGAAGAACGCCTCCCAGTTGAAGCCGAGCTCCTTGAGCGCGGAGCGCTTCACCTCGGCGACGCGCACGCGCAGGTTGACCTGGGTCGGCTGCTCGACCTTGAGGCGGTTGACGATGGTATCGCCCTCGGCCGTGAAGCGCGCCGCCACCTTCTGGATATCGGCGGCGACCGTGGGCGAGCCGACGCTGCCTTCGAGCACGATCGCCTTGTCGATCGAGCTGACCTTGACCTCGGAGCCCGGGCCGATCGCCTTGATGACCGATTTGAGCCGGCCGATATTGTGATTGATCCGCACCGTCATGCTGGCGACGACGTTCTCGCGCTCGTCGACCGCGAACAGGGTGGTCTCGCCCACCGTCTTGCCGAACAGGTAGATCAGGCGCGGCGACTTGACCTGCACGTCCGCGACCGCGGCATCGGCGAGGAACACGGTGTTGACCGGCGCGTCGAGCTTGATGAGCGCGCCCTTGTGCAGGTCGAGTTCGATCAGGGTGTCGTCCTGCTCGACCACGACCGCGCCGGCATTGGCCGGGGCGGCCGCGAACGGCAAGACGCCCAGGATGAGAAGGAACGCGGCCAGCAGGATGGTTGCGCGGCGCATGTCACTCGCCCCCCACGATTTGGCTGGTGGTGTCGCTGAAATCCTCGAGGCCTGAATCGATCGCCCCGTCGATGTCCTCGATGCCGTCGATGTCGTCATAGTCGGCAGAACCGTCCTCGCCTTCGATGTCGCCCGGCTCGGGCTCGGCGCCGGGCGCCGCGCCCTGCAGCGGCACGATGCCGAAGGAGAGCGACTGGCTCGCCTGCTTCTTGCCGCCGCGGATCACGCTGACGCGCACCTTCGGCTGCTTGTTGCCCGATGGCGGACGGTGCAGCACCGCGCTCACCTCGCTGTCGAGCGTGTAGCTCTCGGCGAGCACCTTCTCCTCGGCATGCTCGAGCGACTCCTCGCCCCCCTCCGGCCGCGCCACGCTGCGCAGGCTGAGCGAGAGCTTGCCCAGATTGCTCAGCATGGTGAGCACCTCGGCCTGCTTCGGCGTCACTTCGAGCGTCGCGGTCTTGGCGACCTGCGCCTTGCCATCGATGTCCTCGACGCGCTGGTCGACGGCGAGCACGCGCACGTCGCGCAGCACCGTCTCGCTGGCGTTGCGCTCGGTCTTTCCCTGCTTGACGACGTGGGTCAGGATCACGTCGACCTGGTCGCCGGGAAAGAACAGGCCAGCAACACCAGTGGTCGCGTTGATCGGCACCGAGATCGCGCGCTGGCCCGGCTCGACGATGGCGGCGAGGAAGCCGCGTTCGCCCGGCTTGACCACGCGGGCGTCAGTGACCGGCTCGCCCTTGGTGATGCCGCGGCGCACCACCGCGCCGATGAACGCCTTGTCGGCCTCCGGCGCGCGCAGGACGAAGCCCTCGATCACGCCGTCCTGCGGCCAGGGCCGGAACTTGAGGTCGCCCTTCTCGATGATGCGGCCAGCCGGCAAATCCTTGATCGCGACCAGCACCTCGGAGGCGGGCTCGGGCGCCACCGCCTCGGCCTGCACCTTGGCACTGGCCTCCTGCGGCGAATTGATGAATTTGCGCGCCACCATGGCGGTGCCGCCGGCTGCGACCAGCGCGACCAGCAGGAGGAGAATGCGCCGAAGGTTCATGACGAGGCGATCCTTCGCTTAAAAGGTGAGCCCGAGGGCGCCAAGCTGACGCAAAAGGATGAAGATTCCGCCTGCGGCGATGGCGAGGCCATAGGGCACGCGCTGCCGCATGACGGGGATCACGCCGCCTTCCGCCGCGCTTGCGGGCACGCCGCGCCGTTTGGCGACGAGGGTGCGGGCAAGCATCAGGCCGAGTGCGAGCGCGCCGCCGGCGAGGCTGGTGATGACGAGGAAGGGCAGCACCAGGCCGAAGCCCGCCCACAGCGCGCAAGCCGCGATCAGCTTGACGTCGCCGCCGCCGACCAGGCGGAGACTGAACAGGCCGAGGCCCACGGCGAACGCGATGCCGGCCACGATCAGCCCGCCCTGCCAATCGGCCGGGGCCGGGCTCAGCAGCGCATAGGGCGCGAACAAAAGGACGAGCGCGACCGAGACCCAGTTCGGAATCAGGTAGCGGCGCGCGTCGCTCGCCGCGGCATAGACGAGCAGGGCGGCGGCCGCGATCAGGGGCGCGGCGGCGATGTAGGCGGCACTGTCCATCATTGCCTCCTGCGCGCAGCCTCGCAGGAACTAGAAAAACTAAGGTTAAGACGGCGGCTGGAAAGAAAGGCGGGCGACGCGAACCGCGCTGCCCGCCCTTCTACCTGTCAGACGACGCCAGCCGTTACGGAGTAACGGGCGGCTCCTCGGCCGGCGGATCTTCGGCGGCGCCGTCATCGGTCGCCGTGCTCAGCTCGTCGGAGACGTTGCCGAACATGTCGTTCAGGCTGTCACCCAGCAGGGTGGCGCCGCCGATGATGGCCACGCCGACGAGGGCCGCGATCAGACCGTATTCGATCGCGGTCACGCCCTCTTCGTCGCGACGGAAATTGCGCAGAAACTTCAACATGGGGAAACTCCCTTAGGTCGGTACACCGCGATCAAAATTCGTAGACAGCCTTTAACGCGGTCTTACAGTCTTTGGTTAACGCGGCAGTGACGGAAAAAAGCCGCGAGATTCGCATCCGTATCGAAATCCGAACCGTCATTGCCCGGCTTGACCGGGCAATCCAGGAAGCCTTGGAAACCGCCGTGCCGCCACCCCTGGATGCCCCGGTCGAGCCGGGGCATGACGAAGAGAGCGTCATCGCCACGTCTTCGTGTATGAACCTCCACTGCGCCGGCCAGAAAAGATTCGGGCGCGGCATCGAAATGATGCCGCGCCCGATTCGGCCGACCCGCTGCTCGTGCCGGATCGTCAGCTTTCGGCATCGCCGCCGCCGACCGATTGCTCGATGGTCGCCGCCGAGCCGTCGAACACGTCGTTGACCTCGCCGCCGAGCAGGGTGGCGCCGCCGATGATGGCAACGCCGACCAGCGCCGCGATGATGCCGTACTCGATGGCGGTGACGCCGCTTCGGTCGCGCCACACGCGGCCCAGGCATGCCATCATGACGAGACTCCTTCTCTAGTAGGCTGCCGCTCCCTGCAGTCCGCCCGAGCCTCGGCGCCGTTCGTAAAGATTTCTCAACCGAACGGCGTTAACGCCCCGACCGCACCCCGCACGCGCGGGCCGAAAAAAATCATCCGCCATGTCACGCCGGGCCGGCCTGCCTCGTCTTACTCCTGAAAGACGAGGAGACCGCGCCATGCGAACCCTGCTTGCCCTCGCGATCGGCACCCTGCTCGGCCTCAACGGGCTCGCCATGCTGGTGCTGCCCGGCACCTGGTACGGCATGGTACCGGGCGTGACGGAAACCGGCCCGTTCAACGGCCATTTCGTGCGCGACATCGGCGCGGCCTATCTGGTGACGGGCGCCGCCCTCGCCTGGTTCGCGCTGGATGGACGCGCCCGTGCCGCGGCGCTCGCCGGCGGCGCCTTTCTCGCTTTGCATGCGGCGCTGCATGTCGGCGAGGCGCTGGCCGGCCATCACGCCGAGCACCTGCTGCGCGACCTGCCGAGCGTCCTCCTGCCCCCTGCCCTCGTGCTTTGGCTGGCTTGGCCGCGACGCCGGGCCGATACTTCAAGAAGGAGCAACCGCCATGAGAAACTGGCTGATCCGGCGTTCGATCGACGCCTTTGAGCGCCGCTACGACTACGACATGAGCTATGCCCGCGAGATGCTGGAGGCGAGCCCGCGCGCGGTGATGCATTTCTCCAAGGTGGTCGCCATGGCCGCCCATCGCGAGGACGTGCCGCTCGAAGCCTGGTACGCCGCGAAGATCGCGGCCACGCTCGCCGAGGATTGCGGCCCGTGCACCCAGCTCGGCGTGCGCATGGCGGAAGAAGCCGGCGTCAAGGGCAGCGTGCTCAAGGCGATCCTCGAGGGCGACGACCGCGCCATGGGCGCCGATGCCGCCCTCGGCTACCGCTTCGCCCGGGCGACCATCAGCCACGACGCCGCGCTCGACCGCCTGCACGACGAGGTGGTGCGGCGCTGGGGCGCGAGGGCGCTGGTCTCGCTCGCGCTCGTCATCGCCGCCACGCGCGTGTTCCCGGCCGTCAAGTACGCGCTCGGCCACGGCCAGAGCTGCCAGCGCGTCGAGATCGCCGGAGAGGGCGCTGCCGTGCCGGTGCGCCACGCCGCGTGACGAGCGGGCCCGCAGGCACGCCCGATCCCGCCGGCCGCTTCGAGCCGCACCGGCGCTATCTGCTCGGGCTCGCCTACCGCATGCTCGGCTCGTTCGCCGAGGCCGAGGACGCCGTGCAGGACGCGTACTTGCGCTGGCACGACGCCTCGGCCAAGGGCGGCATCGACGACGCCAGGGCCTATCTCGCGCGCACCGTGGCGCGGCTTTGCCTCGACCGGCTCAAATCCGCCCATGCCCGGCGCGAGAGCTATGTCGGCCCGTGGCTGCCCGACCCGGTGCTCGACGAGGCCGGGCTGGTCGCGGACGAGCCGCACGGCGAATACGCGAACGACCTGTCAGTCGCGCTGCTGCTCACGCTGGAGCGGCTGTCGCCGCTCGAACGCGCGGCGTTCCTGCTGCACGACGTGTTCGACATGCCGTTCGCCGAGATCGCCGCGACGCTCGGCCGCAGCGAGGCGGCGTGCCGCCAGCTCGCCGGCCGCGCGCGTGAGCATGTGCGTGCGGGCCGGCCGCGCTACCGGGCCTCCGACGAGGCGAGACAACGCCTTGTCCTTGCCTTCGCCGCCGCGGTACAGAGCGGCGATGCGAACGAGATCGCACGTCATCTCGCCGCGGACGCGGTGTTCTATTCGGATGGCGGCGGCAAGGTGCCGGCCGCGCTCAACCCGATCGAGGGCGCCGACAAGGTGGCGCGGCTGATCGTCGGCCTGGCCACCAAGTTCGCCATGCCGCCGGGCACGAGCGCGCGCTTCGCCCATATCAACGGCCTGCCCGGCTTCGTCATCGCCGGACCCGACGGGCCATTCCAGACAGTCGCCTTCGAGATCGGCGATGACGGCCTGATCGGCGCCATCTACACGGTGCGCAACCCGGACAAGCTGCGCCACCTGCATTGAACGATCACAATGGCGTGCTGCCCTTGACAGGCCCGCGGCACAGCGCCACGCTAATCTTCGATCACCGCAGAATACCTAAAGAAATGAGTGCGTTATTCGCACGGCGACGTGATCGGAGGAGGCGAATTTGACCGACGTCAAGACCGTATTCGGGTCGCTCAACAGCTATGCGAAGGGCGGCGTCGAGATCATCAACGACGACCCGAAGAACTACGTCTTCTCGAACGTGTTCGACGTCGCCTCGAAGTCGAAGCCCTATGAGCGCGTCGCGGTCGGCAAGAACTTCGAATACGTCATCGAGTGCGTGCGCGCCGAGGGCACCTCGCCCTGGTATGCGGCGGCGCATGACGAGTTCGCGCTGTGCATGGACGGCAAGGTCGAGGTCCGCCTGGTCAAGCTCGACGACCCCGGCATCGTGCCGGCCGGCAAGGACGGCGCCATCCGGATCGAGGGCGAGCCCAAGGGCCGCAAGATGGGCGTGGTGAACGCCGGCCGCGGCCACATGACCCTGCTGCCGGTCGGCGCCGCCTACCAGTTCCATGCCGACAAGCCCGCCGTGGTGACGATCCAGACCATTCAGGGCGATCTCACCATCGAGCGCTGGGCCGAGATCTGCCAGACCGAGTGAGGCGGCGCGCGGCCGGCGGCGCCGCGCCCGTGCCGTTGAGGAGGAGCACCCATGGCCGAAGCAGCCCACCGCATCGAAGCCTCCGAGCCCGACAACTATTACGGCTATCGGCGGTTCAGGAAGGGCAAGTTCGAGTTCCACCGCGACGAATATTTCGTCCACATCAAGTGGCCGAGCGGCAGCCACACCATGGCGGCCGACGTGTTCCTGCGCGCGCTGCAGCGCGACGTCGCCTGGAACTTCTTCTACGGCACGGTCAACTTCGACACGGTGTTCGGCACCACCTCGCACTACGGCACGGTCGACCTGTTCGCCGGCACCTATAACGACGCCTATCGCAAGGCCGGCCGTGACCATCTCGAGACCTACAAGAGCGAAGAGCTGATGGCGACCTTCAAGGCCATCCTCGACGACTGGACCAACCGCGGCTACGACCCCTTCGCCGCGCCCGAGGAGACCGGCCAGCCCTATGGCCGCAAGGACGGCAGCAACCGCGCCGCGATCGACCGCAAACGGGTCACCGCGAAGCGCATGGTGAGCTGCCCGGGCGATACGCCGCGGCGCACCGACGAGAGCGGCTTCCCGGTCAACCGCCAGTTCGCCGACGTGCCGCAGGACGAGCCCGAGATCAAGGCGGAGAAGGGCTTCGAGGGCGAGGTGTGCGCCTTCAACCTGTTCGCCTATCTGTCGCGCTCGGACGTGACGTGGAACCCGAGCATCTGCTCGGCGGTGCGCGACAGCCTCTATTGCCCGACCTCCGAGGAGTTCATCCTGCCGATCGAGCACGGCAACGATCGCGTCGAGTGGTTCCTCCAGCTCTCCGACGAGATCAAGTGGGTGGTCAAGGACAAGATGACCGGCGCGCTGCGCGCCAACGTAGTCATGAAGGCGGGCGACATCGCGGCGATGCCGGCCGACATCCGCCATCAGGGCTATTCGGCGAAGCGCTCGATGCTGCTCGTGTGGGAGAACAACTCGAACAAAATCCCGAAGCTCGTGCAGTCCGGCAAGGCGCCGGTCGTGCCGGTGAAGTTTTGAGAACGCGCCTCCGCAAGCCAGGGCAACGCCGTAGCTCCACCCGTCATCGTCCTCCCCCGACTTGATCGGGGGATCGACCGGACGATCCATCGGGCAGCGAGCGCGTTGTGGGCATGGGTCCCCCGGTCAAGCCGGGGGACGACGGTAGGAGAAAACGCCTCGTCAGCGCGACACGCGACTCAGGCGGCGGCAGGGAGAACGGCGTGGGTTACCAGACCAAGCTCTTCATCGGCGGCCAGTTCGTGGACGCGCTTGCCGGCGGCACCATCGACAGCATCAACCCGCATGACGGCTCGGTGCTCGCCAAGGTAGCCGAGGCGCGCGCGGAAGACGTCGACCGCGCGGTCGAGGCGGCGGCCAAGGCGTTCCCGAAATGGAGCCGCATGGCGGCGATGGAGCGCGGCCGGCTGCTGCTCAAGCTGGCGGACGCGATCGAGGCCAACGCGGAAGAACTGGCCCGGCTCGAATCGACCGACACCGGCCATCCGATCAAGGATTCGACCGTGCTCGACGTGCCGCGCACCGCGGTCACCTACCGCTATTTCGGCGGCATGGCCGACAAGCTGCAGGGCAGCGTGGTGCCGGTCGAGACCGGTTTCCTGAACTACGTGCTGCGCGAGCCGCTCGGCGTGGTCGGCCAGATCGTGCCGTGGAACTTCCCGCTCATGTTCACAAGCTGGAAGATGGGGCCGGCGCTCGCGGCTGGTAACACTGTGGTGCTCAAGCCGACCGAGCTCGCGCCGCTCTCGACGCTCCGCATCGCCGAGCTGATGGCCGAGGTCGGCTTCCCCGAGGGCGTGGTCAACATCGTGCCGGGCTATGGCGCAAGCGCCGGCCAGCGCCTCGCCGAGCACGAGGGCGTGCAGAGGATCGCCTTCACCGGCTCGACCGCGACCGGCCGGCGCATCGTGCAGGCCTCCGCCGGCAACCTGAAGCGCGTCCAGCTCGAGCTCGGCGGCAAGGGCGCCAACATCGTGTTCGACGACGCCAACATCAAGGCGGCGATCGGCGGCTCGGCCTTCGCCATCTTCCACAATCAGGGGCAGGCCTGCATCGCGGGCTCGCGCCTGCTGCTGCACGAGAAGATCGCCGACGAGTTCCTCGACGGCTTCCTCGCGCTCGCGAAGTCGATCCGGCTCGGCAACCCGCTCGACCCCAAGACCGAGATGGGGCCGCTCACCTCGGCCCAGCATCGCGACCGGGTGCAGAGCTATTGCCAGATCGCCCACCAGGAGGGCGGCAAAATCCTGACCGGCGGCACGCCGCCCGACGACCCGGCGCTCGCCAAGGGCTTCTACATGCGGCCGACCGTGGTGCGCGCCCAGCCCGAGGACCGCGTCTGCATGGAGGAGGTGTTCGGCCCATTCGTCTCGGTCTCGACCTTCAAGACCGAGGACGAGGTGGTCGGGATCGCCAACCGCACGCCCTACGGCCTCGGCGGCGGCCTGTGGACGCGCGACCTGCAGCGCGCCCACCGCATCGCCTCGCACATGATCGCCGGCATGGTCTGGATCAACTGCTACAAGCGGGTCAATCCGGGCTCGCCGTTCGGCGGCGTGCGCGCCTCGGGCTATGGCCGCGAGATGGGCTTCGAGGCCATGCACGACTACACCGAGGCCAAGTCGGTCTGGGTCAACGTCGACGCCCAGATCCCGCCCTGGTATCCGCGTTAAGGCGAGGGCACCATGAGCCGATCCTTCGTCTATGAAGGGCTGCCGAGCCGGGTGGTGTTCGGCGTCGGCAGCCTCGAAAAGCTCGGCGCCCAGCTCGACCGCCTCGGGCTCAAGCGCGCGCTGGTGCTGGCGACGCCCCACCAGCGCGCCCAGGCCGCCGAGATCGCGCAGCGGCTCGGCGAGCGCGCCGTCGGCATCAACGACCAGGCGGTCATGCACGTGCCGATCGAGGTCGCGCGGGCCGGCGAGGCGGCGGCGCGCGAGGCCGGGGCCGACTGTACGGTAGCGATCGGCGGCGGCTCGACCATCGGCCTCGGCAAGGCGATCGCGCTGTCGATCGGCCTGCCGGTGATCGCGGTGCCGACCACCTTCGCGGGCTCGGAGATGACGCCGATCTGGGGCCTGACCGAGGGCAGCGTCAAGCGCACCGGGCGCGACCTCAAGGTGCTGCCGCGCCTCGTCGTCTACGACCCGCTGCTCACCCTGACGCTGCCCGCGAAGATCGCTGGGCCGAGTGGGCTCAACGCGATTGCGCACTGCGTCGAGGCGCTCTACGCCGAGAACGCCAACCCGATCGTCTCGCTGATGGCGGAGGAAGGCATCCGCGCGCTCGCCGCGAGCCTGCCCGTGGTGGTCGCCAAGGGTGATGACGTCGAGGCGCGCAGCGAGGCGCTCTACGGCGCCTGGCTCGCCGGCGCCTCGCTCGGCATGGTCGGCATGGCGCTGCACCACAAGCTGTGCCACACGCTCGGCGGCAGCTTCAACCTGCCGCATGCCGAGACGCACGGCATCGTGCTGCCCTATGCCGCGGCCTACAATCGCGACGCCGCGGCTGAGGCGATGGCGCGTGTCCGCCGCGCGCTCGGCGGCGTCGAGGATGCCGTGCGCGGCCTCTACGACCTCGGCCGCAAGGTCGGCGCGCCCAAGGCGCTCGCCGAGATCGGCATGAAAGAGGGCGATCTCGACCGCGCCGCCGAGCTCGCCACCCAGAACCCCTATTTCAACCCGCGGCCGGTCACGCGCGAGGGCGTGCGCGCGCTCCTGGAGGATGCGTTCGCCGGCCGCCGGCCGTGATAAGCTGCGAAGAAATCCCAGGGAGGAGACCATGACGAAAGCGCAGAACCCGAAGGCGAAAAGCCCGTCCCGCCGCACCGTGCTGAAGGCCGCGGGTGCCGCGGCGCTGGCGAGCTCCTTGCCGTTTCCCGCGATCGCCGCCGAGCGGCCGATCAAGCTCGGCTATGTCAGCCCGCAGACCGGCCCGCTCGCGCCCTTCGCCGAGGCCGACGATTTCGTCATCACGGCGGTCAAGGCGGCGATCGGCGACGGAATCGAGGCCGGCGGCAAGACCTACCCGGTCGAAATCCTGGTCAAGGACAGCCAGTCGAACCCGAACCGCGCGGCCGAGGTCGCCAACGATCTCATCCTCGGCGACGAGGTCGACCTCATGCTGGTCGGCAACACGCCGGAGACCACCAACCCGGTCGGTGACCAGTGCGAGGTCAACGAGGTGCCCTGCCTGTCCTCGCTCGCGCCGTGGCAGCCCTGGTTCTTCACCCGCGGCGGCGACCCCGCCAGCGGCTTCAACTGGACCTATCACTATTTCTGGGGCCTGGAAGACGTCATCGCGGTCTTCCTCAACATGTGGAACAAGCTCGACACCAACAAGACGGTCGGCGGCCTGTTCCCGAACGACGGCGACGGCAATGCCTGGGGCGACCCCGAGCTCGGCTTCCCGAAGCCGCTCGCGGCCGACGGCTACAAGCTGGTCGATCCCGGCCGCTACCAGAACCTGACCGACGACTTCTCGGCGCAGATCTCGGCCTTCAAGAAGGAGCAGTGCGAGGTGCTGACCGGCGTGGTGATCCCGCCGGACTGGACCACCTTCTGGAAACAGGCGAAGCAGCAGGGCTATACGCCGAAGGCGGCCTCGATTGGCAAGGCGCTGCTCTTCCCGGTCGCCATCGAGGCGCTCGGCGACGAAGGCAACAACCTGTCGAGCGAAATCTGGTGGAGCCCGAACCACCCCTTCGCCTCGTCGCTCACCGGGCAGAGCGCGTCGGCGCTTGCGGCCGCCTATACGGAAGCGACCGGCAAGCAGTGGACGCAGCCGATCGGCTTCGTGCATTCGCTCTTCGAGGTCGCGGTCGACATCATGAAGCGCGCTGCCGACGTGCATGACCGCGCCGCTGTGCTCGACGCCCTCACCAAGACCGACGCGAACACGGTGGTCGGCCCGGTGAAGTGGGGCTCGGGCCCGGTCAAGAACGTCGCCAAGACACCGCTGGTCGGCGGCCAGTGGCGGCTCGGCGGCAAGTTCAAGTACGACCTCGTGATCACCAGCAACGAGACCGCGCCGGAAATCCCGGTCGGCGGCGACATGCAGCCGATCGCCTGACTGTTCTGGCCTCTGGTTGAACGCAGTGTGGGAAGCCCTCATGCTTCGGCAGGCTCAGCATGAAGGCTTCTTCTTTGTCGCCCGAAAAAAGATGACCTCACCCTGAGCCTGTCGACCTCACTTCGCCCGCCGAAGCGGGCTTCGCGAAGGCGGGAGGGTGAGGCCGCAATGACCGCCCTCCTCCGCCTCGAAGGACTGTCGCGCTCGTTCGGCTCTCTGAAGGTGACCGACGACGTGTCGTTCGAGGTGATGCCCGGGGAAGCGCTCGGCATCCTCGGCCCGAACGGCGCCGGCAAGAGCACGCTGTTCAACCTGATCACCGGCGCGCTCAGGCCGCAAGGAGGGCGCATCCGGTTCGACTCGCATGACATCACGAACCTGCCGCCCCACCGGCGCTGCCGGCGCGGCATCGGCCGCTCCTATCAGATCCCGCACCCGTTCGCGCAGATGAGCGTGTTCGAGAACCTCCTGGTCGGCGCGGCCTACGCGACCGGCCGCCGCGAATCCGAGTGCTACGAGGGCTGCGTCGAGGTGCTGGCGCGCACCGGCCTCATCGACAAGGCGAACCAGCCGGCCGGCAGCCTCACGCTGCTCGAGCGCAAGCGGCTCGAGCTCGCCCGCGCGCTCGCCACCCGGCCCAAGCTTCTATTGCTCGACGAGATCGCCGGCGGCCTGACCGAGCACGAATGCGCCGAGCTGATCGCGCTGATCCGCGACATCCATGAAGGCGGCACCACCATCGTCTGGATCGAGCACATCGTGCACGCTTTGATCGCGGTGGTTGGCCGACTCATCGTGCTCGACGCGGGGCGGCTGATCGCCGAAGGCGAGCCGCGCGCCGTGCTGGAGGATCCCGGCGTGCAGGAGGTCTATCTCGGGATATCCGCCGAATGAGCCTGCTCGAAACCCGCGGCCTGACCGGCTTCTATGGCGATTTCCAGGCGCTGTTCGGCATCGACCTGCGCATCGAGGCCGGCGAAACCGTTGCGATCATCGGCGCGAACGGCGCCGGCAAATCCACCTTCATGCGCGCGCTCGTCGGCCTGGTGCGCGCGGCGCGCGACATGGTGGTGTTCGACGGCCAGCCGATCGGCGGCCTGCCCGCCTACAGGATCGTGCGCCAGGGCATCGCGCTGGTGCCCGAGGGACGGCGGCTCTTCCCCTCGCTCTCGGTCGAGGAGAACTTACGCCTCGGCGCCTATGGCGAGCGGCCCGGCCCGTGGCACGTCGAGAAGGTCTACGCGCTGTTCCCCGCCCTCAAGGAACGCCGGCGCGTCTCGGCCTCGGCGCTCTCGGGCGGCCAGCAGCAGATGGTCGCGATCGGGCGCGCGCTCATGGCCAACCCGCGGCTCCTCTTGTGCGACGAGATCAGTCTCGGCCTCGCCCCGATCGTGATCAGGGACATCTATGCCGCCCTGCCGGCGATCCAGGCCGAGGGGGTCTCCATCCTCCTGGTCGAGCAGGACATCCATCAGGCGCTCAGCGTGGCGCGCCGCGTCTACTGCTTCCAGGAGGGCCGCGTCTCGCTCTCGGGCGAGCCCGCCGCGCTCTCCCACGACGACATCCGCCGCGCCTATTTCGGGGTCTGAGCGGCCATGGAGTGGCTCGACACCATCATCCAGGGCGTGCTGCTCGGCGGGCTCTATGCGCTGTTCGCGACCGGGCTGTCGCTCATCTTCGGCGTCATGCGGCTGGTCAACATCGCGCATGGCGACCTCATCGTGCTCGCCGCCTTCATCGGCCTCGCCGTGGTCGAAGGCGCCGGCATCAGCCCGTTCCTCAGCCTGATCGTCGTGGTGCCGGTGATGGCGGCGCTCGGCTACGGGCTGCAGCGCGGCCTGTTCAACCTGACGCTCGGCCGCGACATCCTGCCGCCGCTCCTGGTCAGCTTCGGCCTCTCGATCATCATCCAGAACCTGCTGCTCGAAATCTTCTCGGCGGACAGCCGCAAGCTCCAGGTCGGCGCGCTCGAGACCGCGAGCATTCGCCTCGCCGACGGGCTCGCCATCGGCGTGCTGCCGCTCATCGTCTTCCTGTGCGCCGTCGCCGTCATCGTCGCGCTGCAGATCGTGTTCTACCGCACCGAGCTCGGCCGCGCCTTCCGCGCCACCTCGGACGACCAGGAGACGGTGCAGCTCATGGGCGTGGACAACCGCCATCTCTACGGGCTCGCCATGGCGATCGCGCTCGGCGTGGTGGCGATCGCCGGCATCTTCCTGGGCGTGCGCACCAACTTCGACCCCTCGATCGGGCCGGCGCGGCTGCTCTACGCCTTCGAGGCCGTGATCATCGGCGGGCTCGGCAGCCTGTGGGGCACGCTGGCCGGCGGCGTCGTGCTCGGCGTGGCGCAGGCGATCGGCGCCAAGCTCGATCCCGGCTGGCAGCTCCTCGCCGGGCACCTCGCCTTCCTCGCCGTCCTCCTGGTCCGTCCGCGCGGGCTGTTCCCGCGCGCCGTCGACTGATGGCCGGCGCGAGCGGGACACCCGCCTTCCGCGTCGAGCGGAGCACGCGCGCGAGCCGCATCGGCGCGCTCGTCGCGCTGCTCGGGCTCGCCTTGCTGATCGCCGGGCCGTGGTGGCTCGGCTCGGCCAACATGCGCACCGTGGTCGAGATCGGCTACTACCTCGCGCTCGCCCAGATGTGGAACCTGCTCGCCGGCTATGGCGGCCTCGTCTCGGTCGGCCAGCAGGCCTTTGTCGGGCTCGGCGGCTACATGCTGTTCGTGCTCGTCATCCTTCTTGGCGTGCCGGCGCTCGCCGCGCTGCCGCTCGCGGCGCTCCTCACCGCGCTGATCGCGATCCCGACCGCCTTCGTGGTGTTCCGCCTGCGCGGCGCCTATTTCGCGATCGGCACCTGGGTGGTCGCCGAGGTCTACAGGCTCGGCTTCGCGCAGGTCAGCGCGCTCGGCGGCGGCTCGGGCCAGAGCCTGCCGGTCGCCGCGATCAAGGACATCGCCGAGAGCAAGGCCGGCCGCGAGATGATCGTCTACTGGATCGGCCTTGCCATCGCGGTCGGCGCGGTCGCGCTGGTCTACCTCATGCTGCGCGCGCGCCAGGGGCTCGCGCTCACCGCGATCCGCGATTCGGAGGCGGCGGCGGGAAGCCTCGGCGTGAACAGCCTGCGCGCCAAGCTCACGGTCTATGTCGTGGCCGCCGCCGGCACCGGGCTGATCGGCGCGCTGATCTTCCTGCAGAAGCTGCGCATCTCGCCCGACGCCGCGTTCAGCGTCACGGACTGGACGGCGAACGTCATCTTCATCGTGGTGATCGGCGGCATCGGTACCATCGCGGGGCCGATCCTCGGCGTCATCGTCTTCTTCGTGCTGCGCGAGCTGCTCGCCGGCTTCGGGAGCTGGTACCTGATCGCGCTCGGCGCGGTCGCGGTGCTGATCATGCTGCGCGCGCCGAACGGCCTGTGGGGCCTGATCGAGGAGCGCTTCGGCATCGACCTGTTCCCGGTGCGCCGCCGGCTCAGGCTGCTCCAACGCGAACGCGACGAGACGCCTTGATCGCACCGCTGCACGGCCCTACCGTCGCGTGGCAACGCAAGGGAGAGCCACCATGCAGCAGATCAAGCGCGGCCAAATCACCAAGTTCGAGTTCGACTATCGCGACAAGCCGTGCCTGACGGTCGATCTCGACGAACCCTTCCAGATCGAGACCGAGGATGCGCTCTCCGGCATGATCTCGGACGACAGCGACGCACCGACCGTGCACCGCATGGCGGGCGACCCGCATGTCGCCGCGCTGACGCAGGCCTGGCCGCCCAAGTTCAACCCGGTGGTCGGGCCGATCTTCGTCAAGGGCGTCGAAGCCGGCGACGTGCTCGCGGTGCGGATCGATTGGATCGAGCCGTGGCGCTACGGCTTCACCGGCATCCTGCCGGGTGTCGGCCCGCTGCACGATTCGCGCCGCTGGGCGGATTGCGCCGAGGGCCACATCCAGGTCATCGAGCACCTGCCGGGGCCGAGCGGCACCACGCGCGACGGCAAGGGGCGCTACTCGCCGAAGCTCACCTGGGACCTCGATCCCTTCATCGGCACGCTCGCGACCTGCCCGGAGCGCGAGGTCGTCACCTCGCTGCTCGGTCAGGGCCCCTATGGCGGCAACATCGACTGCCGCGACATCAAGCCGGGACATACCATCTACCTGAACTCGTACCACAAGGGCGCGCTGCTCTATGTCGGCGACGTGCATGGCGGCCAGGGCGACACCGAGTTCACCGCGCTTGCCGACGAGACGCGCGCCACCGTCCAGCTCCGCTGCAGCGTGGCGAAAAACAAGCGCCTGCCCTGCGTGCGCATCGACAAGCCGGACAGCATCGTCGCGGTCGGCATCAACATCCCGCTCGAACACGCGGTCTACGACGCCAACGACAACATGATGCAGTGGCTGCTCGAGGAGTACGGCATCTCCGGCAAGGATTCCTATTTGCGCATGTCGGCCGACCCGGCGTTCCGCGTGCGCGTCTACCAGATGGTGCGTGCGCTCTGGGCGCGCCACGTGGCGGGCGCCGAGTACCCGAAGGATCGCCTCTTTCCGGCCTTCTGATCAGGCATGCGGTGGACGGGCGACGATGCACGGTAATCGCCGGCCGTAAAATCGCCCGAATTGGCCTGTAGCGCTTCATCGCCCGGAGCCCGATCCGGCCCATGATGAGGTACGCGCCATGACGCTCATGTATCGCGCCACCGTCATACTGTTCTTCGCCGTCGCCGGCCTCGTCCTGCTCGCCTCGCTCGCGGCCGCCCAGGAACTCACGCTGAAGCGCGTGCTGCTCTCCTCCGGCGGCGTCGGCTATTTCGAGCACGAGGCGAGCGTGAACGGCGATGCCACGCTCGCGCTCGACGTGCCGCTCGGGCAGGTCGACGACGTGCTCAAGAGCATCGTCGTGTTCGACGACCAGGGCGGCGCGGGCACGGTGCGCCTACCCGGCCGTGAGCCGCTCGGCCAGTTGTTCGACGAGCTGCCGATCACGCCGGACGCGCTGGGCTCGACGCCGGAGCTCCTCGCCGCGCTCAAGGGCGCATCGATCACCGTCTCGGGCACGCGCTCCCTGAGCGGCCGGCTGCTTGCGATCGAGCCCGAGACCGTCGCGCTGCCGAACGGGCTCGGCACGGTCACGCGCCATCGCGTCAGCCTGATGACGGAAGCCGGCATCCACCAGTTCCTCCTCGAGGATCAGGACACCGTGAGGCTCGCCGACCCGGCGCTCGAAGCCGCCGTCGCCGCGGCGCTCGACGGCTTCGCCGACAACCGCGCGCGCGAGCGGCGCACGCTCCGGATCGAAGCGCGCGGCACCGGCCAGCGCACGATCCGGGTCGGCTACGTGGTCAGCGCGCCGCTCTGGAAGACGAGCTATCGCCTCGGCCTCGGTGCCGAGGGCGGCAGCCTGCAGGGCTGGGCGCATCTCGAGAATCTGAGCGGGCAGGACTGGAACGGCGTGGAGCTGACGCTCACCTCCGGCAACCCCGTGACCTTCCGCCAGGCGCTCTACACCGCCTATTTCGTCGACCGCCCCGAGGTGCCTGTCGAGGTGCTCGGCCGCGTGCTGCCGCCGCCGGACGAAGGCGCGCTCGCGATGGAGCACGACGAGGCCGCGCCGCGCGTGAGCGCCGCGCCGCGCGCGGAGCAGGAAAGCATGAAGATGGCTGCGCTCGACCGGGTGGCCGGCGCCTATGCGGCAACGGCACCGGCGCCCGAGCCGGCGCCGCCACCCGGCATGGCTAGCGGCGCGGTCGCGACGGCGCGCGAGGATGCGGCGACGCAGATCGTGCTCAGGATCGCCGAGCCGATCACGCTCGCCTCGGGGCAGTCGCTCACCGTGCCGGTGATCGACGCCGCAGTGCCGTCGGAGACCATCGCGCTCTATCAGCCCGGCGTGCAGGCCCGCCATCCCTTGGCCGCGGTGCGGCTTGCCAACCAGACCGGCACCGGCCTGCCCCCCGGCGTCATCACCGTCTACGAGCGCGGCCCGCTCGGCGTCGCGTTCGCCGGCGATGCGCGCCTCGCGCCGATGCCGGCGGGCGAATCCCGCCTGCTCAGCTTCGCGGTCGATCAGGCGCTCACCGTCGACCGCGAGGACCTCTCGGCGCAGACGCTGGTCGGCGGCAAGGCGTCGCGCGGCAGCCTGCAGCTCTCCGTGCGCCAGGTCGAGCGCTCGCAGTATCGCATCAAGTCCGCCGCGACCGAGCCGCGCCGGCTCGTCATCGAACACATGCGCCTGCCGGGCTGGGATCTCGTGGCCGGCCATGCGGATGTCGAGCTGACCGAGAGTGCCTATCGCGTGCCGGTCACGGTGCCGCCGGGCGCGACGATCGAAACCGAGATCGCGCTCGAGCAGACGGTGAGCGAGAGCTATGCGATCGGCGAGCTGAGCACCGACTCCCTGGTCTACTACGCGGAGGCCGGCGCGCTCGACCCGGCGCTCAGGGCCGAACTGAAGCGGCTGTCCGAGCTGCGCGGCACGATCGAGGGCCATCGCGACACGCTCAAACGCCTCGACGAGGCGAAGCAGCGCCTGTTCGAGGATCAGGCGCGGGTGCGCGCCAATCTGGGCGAGGTGCCGCAGGGGAGCGACCTGCATGGCCGCTATCTCGCCAAGCTCGGCGAGCAAGAGACCGAGCTCGACCGCATCGCCGCCGAGATCGCGACGACCGGCGACGCGATCGCCGCGGCCGAGGCGGCGCTCGCCGAGGCGATCGGCAAGCTCGACGTGCAGTAGGCGGTTCAGCGCCGGAGCACGTGGAGGCCGACCTCGCCTAGGTTCCGGCAACCCGTGAACGCCATGGCGGCCTCGAGCTCGGCGCGCAGGATGTGCAGGACGTGGGAAACCCCGACCGCGCCCGCCGCCGCCAGCGCATAGACATAGGGCCGGCCGATCAGCACGGCGCTCGCACCAAGCGCAAGCGCCTTGAGCACGTCGGTGCCGCGGCGGATGCCGCCGTCGAGCAGCAGCGGCACGCGGCCTTCGACGGCGGCGGCAATCTCCGGCAGGACGTCGATGGTGGCGGGCTGGGTGTCCAGCGTGCGCCCGCCATGGTTGGAGACGATGATCCCGTCCACGCCGTGCTGCACGGCGTGCCGTGCATCCTCCGCGTCCATCACTCCCTTGATCAGCAGCGGCAGGCGCGTCAGGGAGCGCAGCCAGTCGATGTCCTTCCAGCCCGGCGCGGCGGCGAGCAGGGGCGTGCCCAGCAGCACGGGCGCACCGGCCTCGCCGGACGAACGCGGCGGCGGCGACATGCCGCGCAGGTTGACCGCCTCGATGCCGGCCGGCAGCGAGAAGCCGGCGCGCTGCTCGCGGTTGCGCAGGCCGCTGACCGGCGCATCCACCGTCACCACGAGGGCCTTGCAGCCGGCCGCTGCCGCGCGTGCCGCCAGCTCGGCGGTGAAGCCCCGGTCGTGCTGGATGTAGAGCTGGAACCAGAGCGGCGCACGGGCCTCGCGCGCGACATCCTCCAGCGCGACGCTCGCCTGCGTGCTGAGCACCATGCCCGCCTGCATCGCGGCGGCCGCGGCGACGGTGGCGAGCTCGCCCTCGGGATGGACGAGCTTCTGAAAGGCGACCGGCGCGAGCAGGATCGGATAGGCGAAGCGCTGGCCGAACAGCGTGAGCTCGGTGTTCCCGCCGCTCAAATCCCGCAGCACGCGCGAGCGCAGGGCGAGGCACTGGAATGCCTCGGCGTTTTCGCGCAGCGTCCGCTCGTCGGCCGCGCCGCCCGACATGTAGGCCCAAGCCTGCTCGGTCATCCGCTCCTTGGCGAACGGCTCATAGTCGGCGACCGCGGCGATCGCCGCGGGGATTTCACGCAGCTTGGGCAGTGGCGCGCGCATCGCCGAACGGTTGCTCAGGTGTTCGCCCAACGGCGCAGCAGGTTGTGATAGAGGCCGGTCAGGCGCACCAGCGCGGGGTCGCCCGGCGCCGAGAGGCCGAGCGCCTGGATCGTGTCATCGAGCTCGAGCAGCATCGCGCGCTCGCCGTCGTCGCGCACCAGGCTCTGGATCCAGAAGAACGCGGCGAGGCGTGCGCCGCGCGTGACCGGCGTGACCCGATGCAGGGTGTTGCCCGAATAGAGTACCATATGGCCGGCCGGCAGCTTGACGAGGCGCTCTCCGAAATCGGCATTGATGACGAGCTCACCGCCGTCATAGTCCACCGGTTCGCTGAAGAAGAGCGTCGCCGAGAGATCGCTCCGAATCCGGTGCGGCGTTCCCGGCACGCTGAAGATGGCGGCGTCGATATGCTCGCCATAGGTGCCGCCGCCGACATAGCGGTTGAAGCGCGGCGGCAGCACCTTGAGCGGCAGGGCCGCGGCGATGAAGCGGGGCGTGCCGCCCAGCCTCTCGAGGATGAAGTCGCCGAGCTGCCGGCACAGCGGATCGTCCTGGCCGAGCTGCTGGTTGTGCTTGGCGTGCACCGCGACGTGCCCGGCGGTCTGCCGCCCGTCCTGCCAGTTCGCCCGCTCGAGCGCATCGCGGCAGCGGCGCACCTCCTCGGGCGTCAGGACATCGGGGATCTCAAGCAGCATCGCCAGGCCGCTCCATCGGCGGGATCGTCGCGGCCGCAGGCTAGCACGGCACGCCCGCCCCGGATAAATCGAAAGCGCCCCGGCTGCCTTGGCGGCCGGGGCGCTCTCAGCGGGCCGTCGAACGGTCAGAAGTTGAAGTGCGTGCTGAGCAGGAAGGTGCGCGAGCCGCCTAACTGAACCCGGCTGCCGGGCCAGTTCGAGGAAACCGCGTACTCCTCGTCGGTGATGTTGTCCACGTTCAGGCGCACCTCGATGTTCTCGGTCACCTCGTAGGAGGCTATCGCGTTGAACAGGGTATAGCTCGGCAGCTTGCCGAACCTGCCGTTCGGGATGATGCGCAGCGCATCGTCCGTCCGTCCGAGATAGGACGAGCCGACATGCTGCACGCCGCCGCCGACGGTCAGGCCGAAGGGCAGACGATAGGTCGTCCACAGGCTACCGGTGACGTTCGGCGTGAAGGACAGCTCGTCGCCGTCCGTGGAGGTCTCCGTGCCATAGTCGTTCGGCGAGGCCCGTTTGCGCACCTCGTCGAGATAGGCGCTGTGCTTGCGCTCGCTTTCGACCAGGGCAAGGCCGCCGAAGACCTGCCACTCCTCGGTGATATTGCCGGCAAGGCCGATCTCGATGCCCTGGACGATCTGTTCGCCATAGCCCTTCAGGGTGTCCACCGTCTCGCCCGGGTCGCGCCCGGTGATCGGCACGCCGGTTTTCTCGGTGCGGAACAGCGCGGCCGTAGTCGACAAGATCCCGCCGAGGAAATCCCATTTGACGCCGACCTCGTAGTTGTAGGAGGTCACGCCCTTGGCGCCCTCGACGAGGCCCGGGAAGGCGTTGTCACCGGTCCGCGAGATGTCGGCGTTGGAGAGATAGGAGCCCGGCGGCAGGGCCGCAACGCCGAAAGCCGCATAGACGCTGCCGTTCGTGACGGGCTTGTAGACCAGGCCGACCTTGCCGCCCAGGTTGAAGTCGTCTTCTTCGTAACCGTCGAAGTTGCCGGTGGTCGCCCCCGAAGCATCCTTGCTGTCGATCTCCACGGTGTATTTCTCGGCCCGCAGCCCGCCGGTGAGCTCCCATTGCTCGCCGAACTTGGCCGTGTCGTAGGTGTAGAGCGCGAGGGTTTCGATATCGACGGAGTTGACCTGCGTGGGCACCAGATCCACCGAGCGGAAGCGATAGGGATTCGGGTCGAAGATGCTGGTATTGCCCGGATTGACGTTGCCGAAACGGTCCGCGTCGGACTTCTCGCTGGTGTATTCGAAGCCCGCGGTCAGGTTGTGATCGATCGGCCCGGTGTCGAACTCCGCCGTGAGATAGGTGAAGTTGCTTAAGGTAGTGTTCTCGCGGCTGTAGAACATCGTCGACGTGGTCGCCTGCTGCGTCCCCGCGTTATAGCCATTCGGCACCGTGAAGCGCGAGACGCGATCGACCTGCGCCCAGCGCGTCTGGTTGGCGACCGTCAGCCACTCCGAGAGATCGTGCTCGAAGCGCGCGAGCAGCGCATCGCTCGTGGTGTCGTCGAAGTCCCACGCCAAGCCGTAGAACGCATCGCGCGGCCTGCCCGCGCTGGCCGGGTTGTAGAGAAGCATGTCCTCGACCGTGGCGCCGGGCACGCCCCAGTAGGGGATGTCGGCCTGTACGAGATGCTCGTAGGCAAAGATCGCCCGCAAGTTGGTGCCGAGGCCGAAAGCCAGCGACGGCGCCACGCCCCAGGAGGTCTCTTCGGCAAGCTCGACGCCGGGTATGCCGCTGTCTTCGAGCAGCACGTTCAGCCGCAGCGCTGAATGCTCCAGGAACGCATAGTTGGCATCGACCGTGGTGCGCTTGCGTGCCTCGGAATCGTACTCGTCGAAGCCATACGCGACGTCGCCGTTGATGAAGGTATCCAGCCCCGGCGTCTTGGTCACGATGTTGATGTAGCCGCCCGCACTGGCGCGGCCGCCATCGGCGGCGGGGCCCTTGAAGACCTCGACCTGCTCGACGTTGAACATGTCGCGGGAATAGCTGCCCGAATCCCTGGAGCCATCCACAAAGACGCTGCCGCTGGTATCGAAGCCGCGCAGCTTGAAATTGTTGGTGGATTGGGAGAACCCGTTCTCGCCCGAGTCGAAGCTGATGCCGGGCGTGCTCCTCAACACCTCGGTGAGGTTGCGCGAACCCGTCTGGTCGATGATCGCCTCAGGGATCACGGTGATGGTCTGGGGCGTGTCGAGCAGCGGCGCGGTCTGCTTGGACGAGGAGGCCTTCTCGGTCTGGTAGCTCTTCTCCCGCTCGCCTTCGACCGTCAGCGGCTTGACCCTGACGACGCCCTCCTTCTGCCTCGCGTCGTCCTCGGCGGCCAAGCCGACGCCGGCCCAGGATAGCGCGGCGAACCCGATCGTGGAGGCCAGAAGCTGGCGCTTCAGGCTGCCCTGTCTCTTGCGTGCATCGTACATTCGAAACTCCGTCCCAACGGTTGCGTCGTTATTCGTCGATGCGCAGCGGCAACCCTTCTTGTCTGGCCGACGGAAGTCGGCGGGGCTGGACATCGCTGCGCACCACGGCTCCCCCAGCGCGGACATGCAGGGACGCGGTGGCGTCCCCCCTTCACCCGCGAAGGCGCGGCAACTAGGGGCATATAATTAATGCGAGTCACTCGCATTTGCAATTTAAATGAAAATCAGTCGCAATGGTTTCCCCCCGCTCACCTAGGGAATCTACTGAAACCAGCGGCCGATGCGGATGGGAGGACATGCGCGACGGCCGCCCGGCAGGCCGGACGGCGATGCGGGATTTGACTGCGCGGGCCTTAGAGTCGGCCGCGCCCGTTCACGGCGGCGGGATGGCCGGCCGGCCGATGCGGCCCTGGTTGGAAGAGAGCCGTGCCCCGGGGCAGCCCCCCTTTTAGGCCGGTCGGAGGGCGAACCCCATCCGACCGTCGTGGCCGGTGCCGGCCCTGACGCGATCAGAAGATCAGCCTGCCCTTGACGTAGAAGGAGCGGCCGGGCTGGGGCAGCCCCCATGCCAGCTCGTAGTTCTCGTCGAACAGGTTCTTGACGCCGGCGGCAAGCTCGAGATTGTCCAGGATGGCGTACTCGGCCTGGATATTGGCGAGGGTGTAGGCGCCGGTCCTGGTGAACGGGAAGGCCTGGGCCGGATTGGTGCTGACGTCGCTCCAGCGGTCGCCCGCGATCTCCAGGCTCGGCGTGACGGTGAACGCCTCCAGCGGCTCCCATGCCACATAGAGGAAGGCCTTGTGCTTCGGTACGCCGGTCGGCTGCAGGTTCGGCTGGGACGGGTCGTCGATGGTGCGGTCGATGAAGGTGTAGTTGCCGCCGGCGCTGAGCGTGTCCGCGAGCCGCGTCTCGACCGAAAACTCGACGCCGTAGAAATAGCCGTCGCCGACGTTCTGGGTCTGCGTGAGTCCGGGTCCCACCTCCACGGTCTGGATGAGGTCGGTGACGTCGCTGTAGAAGATCGCGCCCGAGACGCGGGTGCCCGGCGTGACCTCTTGCGAACCGCCGATCTCGAAATTGGTCGCGCGTTCCGGCCCGAGGTTGGGGTTCGGCACGGCGGTGCCGAAGCGGGTGCTGTAGAGCTCGAAGATGGTCGGGAATCGTGAGCGGTCCGAGCCGCTGGCATGGGCCTCTCCGGCCTCGCTGTAGCGCCAGATCGCGGCGGCCTGCCAGTTGAACGAGTCGGCGCCGCCCTTGGGCTGCTCGAAGATCGATTGGGTCGCGCTGCTGAAGTCCTCGGCCTTGTCGACCTGATACTCCTCGTAACTGATGCCGCCGATCAGGTCGACGTTGGGGTTGACGTGGAAGGTGTCCTCCAGCGCGATCGACCAGGTGGTCTGCTCCTGATCCTGCTTCGGCTCCACGGAACTCAAGGTCGGGTGCGACGGGCGGAGGTACTGCCATTCGGTATGAACGTCCTCGCGATAGTGGAAGGCGGTCTTGAGCGTGTTCATCGGAATCAGCTCGGTGCCCAGCTCGAGGCTGCCGCCATAGGCGTGGTCGTCGTAGATGCTGCGGAAGCGCCCGTTGTTGGACTGGGTGATGTAGGTGATGTTGTCGAAGGCATCGAGCGCGTTGTCGAACGTGTTGTAGTAGAGCTTGGTCTTGACGTAGGACGCCTCGCCGAGCTGCGTGCTCGACAGGAAGGAAAGCGTCTCGATGTTCCACCACGGCCAGCGCCAGAAGCTGTTGGGCGGCACCAGCGGATTGTTGTAGACGTTGAGCGGCGCGCCCTTCTCTCCCTCCTGCCTGATGTAGTTGACGGTGTATTCGTCGGTATCGTTCGGGGTGAAGCCGGCCTTCAGGTTGAGGCGCCAGTCCTCGCTGTCCGAGCTGATCCGCTTGCCGCCGTCTTCCAGCGAGATGGCCGACGGCTCGTAGTCGTCGGACAGGACCCAGAAGTCGCGGTTGAAATAGTTGATGCTGCCCTGGACGTAGAACAGGTCCTGGCGCGAGCCGGTCATCGCATAGCCGTTCCAGCCCTGGAACTCGCCGCCGTTGCCGAGCGTGAAGCCGCCCTGGAACTCGGCCTCGTAGGGCTCGGTCGGCTTGCGGGTGACCAGGTTGATGGCGCCGCCCATGGCGCCCGGCCCGTCGAGCACCGAGGCATAGCCCTTCTGGATCTGGATTTCGGCGATGTCGGCGGTCAGGAAGCGGCTGAAATCGAGCCGGTTGTCGGCCGGCAGGTAGATGCGCACGCCGTCGATCATCAGCGGCACCTGCCAGCGGCCGAAGCCGCGCACGAAGATGTCGGTCTCGTTGCGCCGGCCGTTGGATTCGAGCGTGCCGACCACGCCCGGCGCCAGGTTGACCGCTTCGTCGAGCGAGTTCTTCTGGAAGGTCCAGATCTCGTCCCGCGTGATGATGGAGCCGCCCACGACGGGCCGACCTTCCTCCTCCTGCTCGCCGACGATGGCGATCTCGCCGAGCGTGAAGACATCGTCCTTGCCCGCCGCCGCGCCGGCCGTCCCGGCCATGAGCGCGACCAGAGCCGCCGACGATATAGCTATTTGAATATACCGATAGGACGCCGCCTGCACGATCCTAACCCCTCTGAACTCACTGTTTCGGTTCGTTTACGATGTATCTAAACGAATATATCGAGTCGCGCGAGTCAAAATCCGCGCGCCGTTCACGGCGGGCCGAGCCCGGCTAAGGAGATGGCGGAAAGGGCCGGAGCAGAGGGTTCCGACGCGCTCAGCGCCTGCCGGCGCCGAGCACGAATTCAGCCTCGGCCTGGAAGTCCTCGAAATAGTCGAGCGCCTCGTGGCCGCGCAGCGCGTCGCGGAAGTGATAGCAGTGCACGACATGCCCCTCGCCCACCTGGTCGGCGGGCGGCATGGCGGCGCGGCACTGGTCGTCGGCGAACGGGCAGCGCCCGGCCAGGTAGCAGCCCGTGGGCAGGTCGATCGGGCTCGGGATTTCGCCCTTGAGGTCGACCGTCACCTCGCGCTTCAGCTTCGGGTTCGGCAGCAGCACCGAGGAGAGCAGCCCGACGCTGTAGGGATGGCGCGGATGGGCGAAGATTTCCGCGGCCGTCCCCTGCTCGACGATCATGCCGAGATACATCACCGCGACCCGGTGGCTGACATAGCGCACGGTCGAGAGGTCGTGCGAGATGAAGAGATAGGCGGTCTCCAGCTCCTTCTGGAGGCGGATCAGGAGGTCGATGATCTCGGCGCGCGCGGTCGGGTCGAGCGCCGAGGTCGGCTCGTCGAGCACGATCAGCTCGGGGTCGGTCACGATGGCGCGCGCGATGCCGACGCGCTGCTGCTGGCCGGCGCTCAGCTCGCCCGGGAACTGGTCGAGCGTCACCTCACCCAGGCTGACCCGCCGCGCCACCTCGCGCACCCTCTTTTCGCGATCGGCCCTTGGCGTGCCGAGCGAGCGCAGCGGCTCGCCGATCGTCTCGCCGATCCGCATGCGCGGATCGAGGCTCTCGGCCGGCTCCTGGAAGACGAGCTGCAATTTGCCGAGCAGGTCGCGCGAGCGGATGTTGTGCTGCTTGTCGATCACCGCGCCGTGGAAGCGCACCACGCCCGCGGTGCGCTGGATGAGGCCGAGCACGCAGCGGCCGACCGTGGTCTTGCCCGAGCCGGATTCGCCGACCAGCGCGAGCGTCTCGCCGCGCGCGACCGTGAAGCCGACGCCGTTGACCGCCTGCACCACGGAGCGCTGGCCCGCGATCGGGAAGTGCTTGACCAGCCCCTCGACCTCGAGGACGACGCTCATGCCGGCCTCAGCACCGGCACGAAGCAGCGTACGAAATGGCCGGGCTCGAGCTCGCGCAATTCGGGGTGCGTCGCGTTGCACTGCGCTTCGACATGGACGCAGCGCGGCGCGTACTCGCACGCCCTGCCCTGGCTCCGAATCAACGACGCGCCCGGCTTATGCCACTTCTCGCGCAGCCGCGGGTTGTGCGCGAAGGCGGCGAGCAGCATCACGCTGTACGGGTGCATCGGGTTCTCGAAGAAGCGCGCGGTTGGCGCCAGCTCGACGATCTCGCCGGCATAGATCACCGCGACGCGGTCGCAGAAATGCGCGGTGATGCCGATGTCGCGCGTGATGAACATCATCGAGGTCCGCTTGTCGGCAACCAGCTTGCGCAGGAGGTCGAGCACCTGGGCCTGCACGGTGACGTCGAGGCCGCTCGTCGCGTCGTCCGAGATGATGAACTTGGGCGAGCAGACCAGCGACATGGCGATCACCACGCGCTGCGCCATGCCGCCCGAAAGCTCGTGCGGGTAGGCCTTGAAGCGCCGCTTCGGGTCGGGGATCTGCACCGCCCGCAGCATGTCGAGCGCGAGCTCGTCGGCCTTGGCCTGGCTGACATCGAGATGGGCGCGCGCCACGCTCGCGATCTGCCGCCCGACCGTGACCAGCGGGTCGAGCTCGCCGCGCGGGTTCGGGATGATCATCGCGATATCGCGGCCGCGGACGGCGCGCAGCGCGTCTTCCGAGAGGGTGCGCATGTCACGGCCGTCGAAGCCGATCGTGCCGCTGTCGATCCGGCCCGGCTGGGCAAGCAGCCCCATGATGGCGCGCGCCAGCGTGGTCTTGCCCGAACCGGATTCGCCGACCAGCCCGAGGATCTCGCCTGGTGCGATGGCGAGGTCGAGGTCGCGCACGGCGCGCACCGCGCGCTGGCCATAGACCGGGTAGACCACGTTGAGGCCCTTGATCGAGAGGATCGGGCCGGCCGCGGCGGCGGCTTCGCCGGGCGGATGCAGGCTGTCGCGCGCGATCTGCTGCATGGTCAGCCGCGAATCCGCGGGTCGATCGCGAAGTAGATCAGATCGACGATGAGGTAGATGACCAGCGAGAAGATCGCCGAGAACAGCACGAAGCCGAGCACCGGGTTGATGTCGGCGTTGAGCACGCCCTGCACGGCGTACTGCCCGGCGCCGCCCCAGCTGAACACGATCTCGACCAGCACCGCGCCGCCGATCAGGAAGCCGTAGAGCACGCTGACGATGGTGACGATCGAGGGCAGCGAGTTCCTGAGCGCGCGGCGGATCACCACCGAGCGCGGCAGGCCGCAGGTGTTGGCGTAGCGGATGAAGTCGGATTCGAGCATCCGCTCCATCGTCGATTGCGTCATCTTGAGGATCGGCCCGGCGTTGATCACGCCGAGCGTGACCACCGGCAGGATCAGCCGGCCGAGCGTCGAGCCGAGCGCCTGGAAATTGCCGTCGATGAGGCTGTCGATGATGTAGAAGCCGGTCACGGTCGGCGGCGGGATGGTCGCGATGTCGATGCGCCCCAGCGGCGGCGGCGCCCAGCCGAGCAGCGTGTAGAAGAAGAAGATCAGCACCAGGCCGAGCCAGAAATCGGGCAGCGCGCCGGCGAGCAGGCCGTAATAGTCTGAGAATTTCTTGACCATCGAGCGCTTGAAGTAGGCGGCCGCGACGCCGAGCGGGATGCCGATGGCGAGCGCCAGCAAGAGCGAGAGCGTGATCAGCTCGAGCGTCGCCGGGAAGCGCTGGAACATGTCGTCCAGCACCGGCTGCGTGGTCTGCCACGAGGTGCCGAGGTCGCCCTGCACCAGGTTCTTGAGATAGATCCAGAACTGCTCGAGCACGGTGCCTTCGAGCCCCATGTCGGCCCTGAGCCTCGCGAGCTGCTCCTCGGTCGCGAACGGGCCGAGCATCATCACCGCCGGGTCGCCCGGGATCATCTTCACGAGCAGGAAGCTGACCAGGATGATGCCGAAGAGCTGCGGCACGATGAAGATCAGGCGCTTCGCGATGTAGCGCAGCACCAGCATCAGGGGGCCTCCGCGAGCCGCTGCCGGAGCGTGCCGCCGAGCGCGCGGCGGCGCGACGGGTCGGCCAGCACCTCGACGCTCGCGCCGACGAGGGCGAAGCCGAACACGGTGAGCGCGAGCGCGATGCCGGGGAACACCGAGGGCCACCATTGGCCGGTGATGATGTTCTGGAAGCCGACCGCGATCATGCTGCCCCATTCGGGCGTCGGCGCGACCACGCCGGCGCCGACGAAGCTGAGCGCCGCGGTGAGCAGCACCGACCAGCCGATGTTGACCGAGAGCTGGCTCAGCACGGGCCCGAGCGAGTTCGGGATGATGTGGCGGATCATGATCGCCATGTCGGAGGCGCCCGACACGTAGGACGCCTCGACATAGCGCATGTTGCGGATCGCCAGCACCTGGCTGCGCATCAGGCGCAAGTAGATCGGCGCGTTCACGAAGGCGATCGCCGCGATGATGCTCTGCAGGCTCTGGCCGAAGATCGCGACCAGCGCGATCGCGAAGACGAAGACCGGGAAGGCCTGCAGCACGTCGGCGGCGCGCATCACGAAGCCGGCGACGAAGCTCCTGATGCCGCGCAGCTCCTGATAGTAGCCGACGATCGCGCCGATCAGCGTGCCGACCACCGCCGAGATCACGGTGCCGGCGATGGCGATGGTGAGGTCGATGCGCGGCGCATAGATGATGCGCGTGAAGATGTCCATGCCGGTCGCGTCGGTGCCGAGCCAGTGCTTGAGGCTGGGCGGCTGGAGGAAATCCTCCGGGTTCGCGGTCTCCGGCGGATAGGGCGCGATGAGCGGCGCGAAGATGCCGAGGATGATGACCGCGCCGACGATGACATAGCCGAGCGCGAACATCGGCCGCGCGCGCAGCACGGCCATGAGGAAACGGAGCTGGAACAGCAGGCGCGCAGCGCGCCCGCCCGGCCGCGCGCCGGTAGGCGTCGGGTCGGCGTCAAGCCTGTCGGCCGAAGGGATCGGTGTCTCTGCCATGCACGCTCGGGAAGGCAAAGGGGCGCGCATCGCCTGCGCGCCCCGTCATGCCTCAGCTTTCGCGGTAGAAGTCCTGGAAGCGGATGTTGTTCGAGGTGTAGTAGGTCCACCCCATGAGGTCGGCGCGGCGCGCCATCGAGTAGTTGGTGAAGAGGCCGAACGTCCAGGGCGCCTCCGCCATGACGATCTTCTGCGCCTCGTCCATGGCCTTGAGGCGCGCGTCCATGTCCGCGGTCCGCGCGGCGCTGTCGATCAGCTCGTCGACCTTGGCGTTCTGGTAGTTGCTGTAGTTGATGAACGACTTCGAGTGGAAGTAGAGGTTCATCGAGTAGCCGGGGTCCGGGCACCACGGCGAGTCGTAGTAGAAGATCATCGGCTGCTTGCGCTCGGAGACGTTGTTGTAGAAGGTCGCCGCCGGCACCTTCCTGAGGTTCAGCGTGACGCCGATCTCCTTGAGCGCGCTCTGATAGAGGATCGCGGTCGGCTCCTGCACCGGGTCGCCCGCGTTGTAGGCGAGCGAGGTCTCGAAGCCATCCGCCATGCCGCCGGACTTCAACAGCTCCTTCGCCTTGGCGAGGTCCTGCTTGTACTCGAAATATGAGCCGTTGAAGCCGGGATAGAGGTCAGGCATGCAGCCGTTGAGCGGATAGGCGATGTTCTGGAACACGGCCTTCACCACCTGCTCCATCGGGAAGGCGTAATTCATCGCGCGCCTGACGTCGATGTTGTCGAACGGCGGGATCTTGGCGTTGAGCTCGATCCACAGCATGAAGGTCGCCGGCACGGTGTCGATGGCAACCCCTTGCGCCTTCTGCAGGCTGATCAGCTCGAGCGGCTGGAGATACTGCGCGATGTCGACCGCGCCGCCCTGCAACAGCTGGGCACGGTTCGCGGAGGTCGGCACCTCCTTGAAGATCACCGTGTCCATGTGCGGCTTGCCCAGATAGTAGTCGTCGCGTGCCTTGAACACCGCCTGCTGGCCGCGCACGAGCTGCTCGACTCGATACGGGCCGAAGCCGGCGACGTTGTTCTCGAGGTACTTCTTGGCCCAGGGATCGTCCTCGGTCGCCATCTCCTTGCACTTCTTGGAATCGTAGACCGGGTTGTAGAGGTTGGGCTGCAGCTTGAGCAGCAGCGGATTGGGATTGTCGAGGTTGATCGAGAAGACGTATTTGCTCTCCGCCTTCACCTGATCCGGCCGCTTCAGGTCGATCGTGTTGCAGTAGAAGCCGCCGATCGCGCCGAGCGCGAGCTTGCGATGCCACGTCCACACGAGGTCGTCCGCCGTCAGCTCGTTGCCGTCGTGGCTCTTGACGCCCTCGCGCAGCTTGAAGCGAACCCATTGGCTGTTCGGGTCGATCTCCCAGCTTTCGGCCAGCTTGCCCTTCATGTTCACGCGGCCTGGCCGGTCGGGATAGTCCTTGATGTCCTCGCGCCGCGCCGTCGGCACCGTGCTGTCCGGGATCTTTTCGAATTCGACGATCGAATCGTAGCAGGCGGCGACCGTCTCGAAGGTGCCGAGGCTGACGTCGTATTCGGAATCGAGGCTTTGCGGCGTCGCCGGCGCCGCGATCACCATGGTGCCCGGCGGCGATGCCGATCTGGCTTCGCCGATCCTGAGCGCGCCCGGCACGGCCGCCGCGCCGGCAAGCGCCGCACCGCCCTTCAGCACCGTCCGCCGATTGGGCGTCCAACGAGACCCGGTATGCTTCGTCATCCTGTCCTCCTTGTGTGCCTCGAATCGTGACCCGCTCAGGCCGCGCCCGCCGAGGATTTAGAGCCTGTCGACCGTGTTGCCGTCTCCCTCCGCTGCTCAGTTCGGCCGAAGCAGTTCGGCCGGCGGGCGCCGGAAGGTCATGCGCCCGCGCTTCAATCCATAGAGCGGCGACGCTAGCTCACCGACCGCTGCTTCCGGTGCCTCGGCGTCGAGCACGACGAGGTCTGCCGCCGCACCCACCGCCACGTCGTGCCGCTCCAACCGCAAGATTCGTGCCGAGCGCCTGGTGATCATCTCGAAGCACTCCCGCACGTCGGCGCGCGCACCGATCTGGCAGATGTTTGCATAGAGATTGGCCATTCTGATCAACGAGCAGTCACCGAACGGCGTGAATGGGTTGAGTACGTTGTTGGTGGAGAGCGAACAGTTGACGCCGTGCTTGAGCAGCCGGTGCGCGGCGGTCACGCCGCGGCGCACCGATGGCCCGTCCTTGCGGTGCATCAGGAAGAGATCGGTCGAGGGCAGCACGGTGAGCGCGACGCCGGCATCCGCCAGGCGCCGCGCGGTCTCATCGAAGCGGTCCTCGCCCGCCACCGACAGCTTGGTCACATGGCCGATGGTGACGCGCCCGCCCCAGCCATAGTCGTCGGTGCGGCGGCAGACATAGTCGGCATCCAGCTCGTCCGCGCTCTCGCCGAAGTCCAGGTGCATGTCGATATCGACGTCGAACGTGCGCGCCAGCTCGAACACGCGGTCGATCTGGCCGTGCGGGTCGCTGTCGGTATAGGGCGCCGCGCCGATCACGCGCGCGCCGCGCTTCAGCCCCTCGACCAGCAGCGCCTCCGTGCCCGGATTGTTGAGCAGCCCCTCCTGCGGGAACACGCAGATTTCGATGTCGATCGCCCAGCGATATGTCTCGATCAGCGGAAACACGCCCTCGAAGCCGCGCATCCCGATGCCGGGGTCGAGCTCGAGATGCGTGCGCATGTGGGTGGTGCCGTTCGTGATGCACTTCTCGATCACGCGGCTCGCGCGCCGGGCGACATCCTCCGCCGTGAAGCGCCGCTTGGCGGCGGCGACCTCGGCGATCGCCTCGTCGAGGTCGCCGGTCTCGGCGCGGCAGCGGTCCAGGATGCAGGCCTTGTCGAGATGGATGTGCGTCTCGATGAGGCCCGGCGCGACCAGCCGGCCGCCAAGCTCGACCTCCTGCGCCTCGGCCTCGATGCGTGGCGCAATGGCGGCGATGCGCCCGCCCGCGATGCCGATATCGAGCGGCCCGTCGCCGCGATCCGCGATCCGGGCATTGCGCAGGATCAGATCCACGCCAATCTCCCTGACCCCGCCGCGGCGATGGTTGTTGTGGCGGCCGCGGCGGCCCCTACCCGCGCGGATTGTCGGCTTGGCCGGCGAGCCCGGTCAAGCCCCCCTGCGGGCGGGCTTGCCTGCCCTGGGCCCCTCGGGTTAGTTGATTTGACCAAGCGTCCGCGCCACCGAGAGAGCGTTCATGGGATTTCGGGTCTCGTTCGACACGGGCGGCACCTTCACCGACGTGGTGGTCGCGGACGAGCGCGGCATCAGGGCAATCGGCAAGGCGCTGACCACGCCCGAACGCATCTTCGAGGGCATGCGGGCGGCGCTCGACGTGGTGGCGGAGGAGATCGGCACCACGGGCGCCGCCCTGCTCGCGGAGAGCGACCTCGTGGTCTACGGCACGACGCGCGCCACCAATGCGATCGTCACCGGCGCCACCGCGAAGACCGCCTTCCTCACCACGCGCGGCTTCAGGGACACCTTGCTGCTCAAGGAGGGCGGCAAGCCCGACCCGCACGACTACAGCTACGACTATCCGGCGCCCTATATCCCGCGCCGCTACACCTTCGAGATCGACGAGCGGATCGATGCCGAAGGCCAGGTGGTGCGGCCGCTCGACGAGCGGCAGGCCGCCCGCGTGATCCAGACCTTGAAGGAGCGCGGCTTCGAGGCCGTCGCGGTCTGCCTGCTCTGGGCGATCGCCAATGGCGAGCACGAACGAAGGCTGGCCCGCCTGATCGAGGCCGAACTGCCCGGCGTGCCCTGCACCCTGTCGCACGAGCTGGTGCCGATCCTGCGCGAATACCGCCGCGCCTCGGCGACCGCGATCGACGCCTCGCTCAAGCCGCTCATGCAGCGTCACCTGACGCAGATGGAGAGCGACCTCAGGGAGGCCGGCTTCAAGGGCGAGATCCTGGTCTCGACCTCGATGGGCGGCTGCCAGCACGTCGCCGAGGCCGCGGCACGCCCGATCCTCACGCTCAAATCTGGCCCGGCCATGGCGCCGGTCGCCGGCCGCGCCTTCATCACCATCGAGGGCCGCGGCAAGGACGCGATCGTCTGCGACACCGGCGGCACCACCTTCGACGTCGGCCTGGTGCGCGACGGCGCGCTGGTCCACACGCGGGATTCCTGGCTCGGCGGCCGCTGGCTTGGCCACATGATCAGCATGTCGACCGTCGATGTGCGCTCGATCGGCGCGGGCGGCGGCTCGATCGCCTGGATCGACGCGGGCGGGCTCCTGCGCGTCGGGCCGCGGAGCGCCGGCGCCGTCCCGGGCCCCGCCTGCTATGGCCGCGGCGGCGCCGAGCCGACCGTGACCGATGCCGCGGTCGTGCTCGGCTATTTCGACCCCGCCTATTTCAACGGCGGGCGCATGCCGCTCGATGCCGAGGCGGCGCGGCGCGTCATTGCGCCGATCGCCAGCATGCTCGGCCGCAGCGTCGAGGACACCGCCTTCGCGATCATGACCATCGCGAGCGAACTGATGATCAAGGCGATCCACGAGATCACGGTGAGCGAGGGCATCAACCCGCGCGAGAGCGTGATCGTCGCGGGCGGCGGCGCGGCCGGCATGAACATCCTGCCGATCGCGCGTGAGCTGGGCTGCGACACCGTGGTGCTGCCCAAGGTGGCGAGCGCGATGTCGGCCGCCGGCATGCAGTTCTCCGACATCGTGTTCGAGCAGACCAGGAGCCGCTTCACCCAGAGCGGCAGCTTCGACGCCGAGGGCGTCAACGCCGCGCTCGACGAGATCGAGGCCGCGCTCGAACGCTTCCGGCGCGAGCTGCACGGCGCACGGCGCGCGAAATACCGCGTCGACCTGTTCGTCGAGGCGCGCTACCAGTCGCAGGTCTGGGAGCTGGATACGCCGCTGCCCGTGCGCCGCTTCCGCTCCAGGAAGGATGTCGATGCGCTGGTCGAGGCGTTCCACGCCGTGCACGACCGGGTCTATGCGGTACGCGACGAAGGCAGCCAGGTCGAATGTGTCAACTGGCGCGGCCGGCTCTCGATCGCGCTGAGCGCGCCGCCCAAACCCGAGCGGCGCAGGCTGCGCGGCCGCACGCTGAAGCCGGCGGCGAAGCGGCGCGCCTATTTCGGCGAGGGCCGCGCCGTGCAGACGCCGATCTTCAAGGGCGACGCGCTCAGGCCCGGCGACCGGATCGTCGGCCCTGCCATCATCGAGGAAGCCACCACCACCATCGTGGTGCACCCGAAGATGACCGCGCGCGTCTCACCCGCCGCCAACTACATCCTCGAGGGCACATGACGAGAAACGCCACGGCCAAGGCTTCGCGCAGGAAGGCACCGGTGCGCGGCGTCAAGCCCACCCGGCTCGACCCGGTGCTGGTCTCCGTGATGGCGAACCGCATGGACGGCATCGTGCGCGAGATGACCAACACGCTGCTGCGCGCCGCGCGCTCCGCCGTGATCTCGAGCGCACGCGACTTCTCCTGCTGCATCGTGACCGGCGACAACCAGCTGCTCGCCTCGGCCGAGGGCCTGCCGGTGCACATCTTCGGCGCGCATCTGCAGACCGCGCGGTTCTGCCGCGAGCACGTGGGCGACATCCGCGAGGGCGACGCCTATCTCGACAACGACCCCTATGGCGGCAACACGCACCCGGCCGACCACACCTTCATGGTGCCGGTGTTCTTCGAAGGCGAACACCTGTTCACCACGGTCGCCAAATGCCACATGGCCGACATCGGCAACTCCATCCCGTCGAGCTATTTCGCCCGCGCGCATGACGTGTACGAAGAGGGCGCCCTGGTGTTCCCCGCCGTGCGCATCCAGCGCGGCTACAGGAACGTCGGCGACATCGAGCGCATGTGCCGCGCGCGCATCCGCGTGCCCGACCAGTGGTATGGCGACTATCTCGCCGGCCTCGGCTCGGCGCGCATCGCCGAGCGCCGGCTCAAGGAGTTCTGCGCCAAGTACGGCAAGGCCACGGTCAAGCGCTTCATCGCGCAATGGCTCGACTATTCGGAAGCGCGCATGGCCGACGCCATCAAGCGCCTGCCCAGGGCCCACCTGGTCAACACCGGCCGCTCCGACCCGCTCGAAGGCATCCTGCCGGACGGGCTCGAGCTCAAGGTGATCCTCGACATCGACCCCGGCGCCGCGACGATCCGGGTCGATCTCAGCGACAACCCGCCCTGCGTCGATTGCGGCCTCAACACCTCCGAATCGGCCGCGACCAGCGCGGTGGTCGGCGCCATCTTCAACAGCCTGGAGCGCGACATCCCGCGCAACGCCGGCTCGTTCCGAAGGCTCGGCTTCAAGTATGCGAAGAACAGCGTGGTCGCGGCGCCGGTCTTCCCGCATTCCTGCTCGCTCGCCACCACCAACGTCTCGGAGCGGCTGGTCAACATCACCCAATCCGCCTTCGCCAAGCTCGGCGACGGCTTCGGCCTCGCCGAGGGCGGCACCGGGCTCGGCGCCGGCATGGCGGTGATCTCCGGCAAGGACCATCGACGGGGCGGCGCGCGCTACGTCAACCGCATGATGCTCTCGACCAATGGCGGCCCGGCGAGCCCGACGGCCGATGGCTGGGTCAACTACGCGATCCCGGTGATCGCCGGCCTGATGTATCGCGACAGCGTCGAGGTCGATGAATTGAAACACCCGATCCGCGTCGAATCGCTCGGCATCGTGACGGATTCGGCGGGCGCCGGCAGGCGGCGCGGCGCGCCCGCGCAGGAGATCGTCTACACGCCGCGCGACAACCCGGTCACCGTGGTGATCCCGTGCGACGGCCAATTCGCGCCGCCGCGCGGCGTCAATGGCGGCCACGACGGCACGCCCGGCGGCACCTGGCTGATCGGCCACAATGGCGACGAAACCAAGCTGCCCAACCTGGTCAACCGGCCCTGGCAGAAGGGCGAAGCCCTGCGTGGGCGCGACAGCAGCGGCGGCGGCTATGGCGACCCGCTGGAGCGCGAGGCCGAGCGGGTGCGGCTCGACGTGATCGAGGGCTGGGAGTCGATCGAGAAGGCGCGCGACATCTACGGCGTGATCTTCACCGGCCGCATCGAGGACGATTCCTTGCGCGTCGACGAGGCGGCGACCAGGCGCCGGCGTGCCGCCCTGGGCCGGAACGGAAGAAACGCATGAGCCTGCGCATCGGCTCGGGCGCGGCGTGGTGGGGCGACCGCGTTTCGCCGGCCGCGCTCAACGCCGAGAAGGGCGATCTCGACTATCTCTGCTTCGAGACCATGGCGGAGGCGACCGTCTCGGCCGCGCAGGTGCGCGCCCGCCGCGACCCTGGCTTCCCGGGCTATGACACCTATTTCGACGACCGGCTGCGTGCCGTGCTGCCGCACTGCATCAGGCGCGGCACGCGTATCGTCAGCAACCAGGGCTGGATCAACCCGATCGGCGCAGCCAGGCGCGCCAAGGCGCTGCTCGCCGAACACGGCATCACCGACTGGCCGGTCGCGGCCGTGACCGGCAGCGTGATCGGCGTGGACCGTCTTGCCGAACTCGGCGCGACCCTGATGGAGACCGGCGCGCCGGTCGCGAGCATCCCGGGCGAGATCGTCTCGGCCGAGGCCTATCTCGGCGCCGAGCCGATCGTCGAGGCGCTCAGGCAGGGCGCGCGCATCGTCATCACCGGGCGCGTCGCGGACCCGTCGCTGTTCCTCGCGCCGATGATGTTCGCGTTCGGCTGGCCGGCCGATGACGCCGCGCGCCTCGGCCAGGGTTCCGGCATCGGCCATCTGATGGAATGCGGCGCGCAGGTCACCGGCGGCTATTTCGCCGACCCCGGCTACAAGGACGTGCCCGAGCCCTGGAACCTCGCCTTCCCGATCGCCGAGGTCGAGCCCGATGGCAGCGCGGTGATCACCAAGGTCGCGGGCACCGGCGGGGCGGTCAACCGCATGACGGTGCTCGAGCAGATGTTCTACGAGGTGCACGATCCCGTGAACTACATCACGCCGGATGTCGTGGTCGATTTCACCAGCGCCGAGATCGACGATCTGGGCGGGGACCGCGTTCGCGTCGCCAGGATCGGCGGCAAGCGGCGTACCCCGACGCTCAAGGTCTCGCTCGGCGCGCAGGAGGGCTTCATCGGCGAGGACATGTTCTTCTACGCCGGGCTCGGCGCGCTCGACCGCGCGAGGCTCGCCGAAACCATCCTGCGCGAGCGCTTCAGGATCGTCGACCTGAAGGCGGAGGATCTGCGCATCGACTTCCTCGGCGTCAACGCCATCCACGGCGCGCTGTCGCCCGCACCGGCCGTGCCGCCCTACGAGGTCGCCGTGCGCGTCGCGGCACGCACAAGGAGCCGCGCCGAGGCCGAGAAGGTCGGCCGCGAGGTCGACGGCATGGCGGTCTCCGGCGTCGGCCACACCGGCAAGCGGGTGCCGCACGCCGACCGGGTGCGCGAAGTCATCGGCATCTGGTCCGCGCTGGTGCCACGCGACGCGCTGACGCCCGAAATTCATTTCGTATAGGGAGGCATCAGCCCATGCGCGTGCCGCTCCGTGTCCTCGCCCACGCCCGCTCGGGCGACAAGGGCGACAGCTCGAACATCGTGGTGGTCGCCTACGAGGCGGAGTTCTACACGCCGCTCGCCGCCCAGCTCACCGCCGCAAAGGTCGAGCAGCACTTCGCGGGCGCGCTGACCGGCGCGGTCGAGCGCTACGAGGTGGCGCGGCTCGGCGTGCTCAACTTCGTGCTGCACGGCGCGCTCGGCGGCGGCGTGTCGCGCAGCCTCTGCCTCGACAATTACGGCAAGGCGCTCGGCGCGGCGATCCTCTCCGTCGAGATCGAGATACCCGACGACTGGGCGCCGCGCCTGCGCGGCCCGCGCTGAAGCCCTATTCGTTGAGCCCCTTGCCGGGATAGGGGTGCGTCTTGATCCAGTGCTTGGCGATCTCGACGCGCCGCGTGATCCAGACGTCCTTGTGCTTCTGCATGTAGTCGAGCAGCCGCTCGAGGCCGACCGTGCGCGAGGGGTGGCCGATCAGCCGGTTGTGCAGCCCGATGCTCATCATCTTCGGTTGCGTCGCGCCCTCGCGGTAGAGCAGGTCGAAGCCGTCCTTGACGAAGGTGAACCAGTCCTCGGCGGTGCCGACCCAGCCGGCGAGCTTCACGTCGTTGGTGGTGAGCGAATAGGGCACGACCAGGTGCGGCTTGCCCTCGACCGTCTGCCAGAACGGCAGCTCGTCGCCGTAATAGTCGGAGTCGTAGAGGAAGCCGCCATGCTCGACCACGAGGCGGCGCGTGTTGAGGCCGGGTCCGTAGCGGCAATACCAGCCGGCCGGCGGCTCGCCGAACATCTGCTTGAACGACTTGACGGCGCGCTTGATGTGCTCGCGTTCCTCCTCTTCGCTCAGCTCGAAATGCTTGATCCAGCGCCAGCCATGGCTGCAGATGTCGAAGCCAGCAACCTTGATCGCCGCCGCCGCGCGCGGATTGCGCTCCAGCGCGAGCGCGCAGCCGAACACGGTCATCGGCAGGCTGCGCGACTGGAAGGCGCGCAGCACCCGCCAGAAGCCGACCCGCGAGCCGTACTCGAACAGCCCCTCGCCCGCGAGGTCGCGGCCGACCACGCCCTGGTTGAGCCCCTGCGCCTCGGTCAGGCCGGTCTCGGTGTGGTCCTCGCCGTCCTGGATCGAGGGCTCCGAGCCCTCCTCATAGTTCATCACGAAGTTGACGGCGAGCCGCGCGCCGTTCGGCCATTTCGGGTCGGGCGGCGTGTCGGCATAGCCGATGATGTCGCGCTTGGGCTGCCAGCTCATCTCGGTTCTCCCCTCGTTTCCGCTCTCTCCCAATGTCGCCCAGAGCCCCGGCCAAATCGATGGCTTTCTCAACTATGCTGCGCCCCGCCATGTATCCCGTCGACGAGGTCCTGCCCGAACTGCGGGCGAAACTGCGCGAGCGGCCGAACGCGGTGCTGGTCGCGCCGCCCGGCGCCGGCAAGAGCACGCGCGTGCCGCCGGCGCTGCTCGGCGAGCCGTGGGCCGCGCGAGGCAAGCTGCTCGTGCTCGCGCCGCGCCGCCTCGCGGCGCGCGCAGCGGCAAGCTACATGGCGAAGGCGCGCGGCGAGCAAGTCGGCGAGACCATCGGCTATCGGGTACGGCTCGAAACCCGCGCAGGCCCGAAGACGCGGATCGAGGTGGTCACCGAAGGCGTGTTCGGCCGCCTGATCCTCGCCGACCCTTCGCTCGACGGCATAGCCGGCGTCCTGTTCGACGAGTTCCACGAGCGCAGCCTCGATGGCGATCTCGGCCTCGCCCTCGCGCTCGATGCACAAGCCGCGCTGCGGCCCGATCTCAGGCTGCTCGTCATGTCCGCGACGCTCGATGCGGCGCGCGTCGCGGCGCTGCTCGGCGATGTTCCGGTGATCGAGAGCGCGGGCCGCCTGTTCCCGATCGAGACACGCTATCTCGGCCGCGACGCGCGCCGGCCGATCGAGGACGCCATGGCCGATGCGGTGCAGCGCGCCGTCAGGGAGGCCGAGGGCGACGTGCTCGCCTTCCTGCCCGGCGCGCGGGAAATCCGCTGGACGCAGCGCCTGCTCGCCGAGCGGCTACCCGCCCACATCGTCGTGGCACCGCTGCATGGCTCCCTCGATGCCCGCGAGCAGGACCGCGCCATCGAGCCCGCGCCGGACGGGCGGTGCAAGGTCGTGCTGGCCAGCGCGATCGCCGAGACCAGCCTGACCATCGAGGGCGTGCGCGTGGTGATCGATGGCGGGCTCGCCCGCGTGCCGCGCTACGATCCCGGCACCGGCCTGACCCGGCTTGCTACCGAGCGCGCCTCGCGCGCCTCGGTCGATCAGCGGCGCGGCCGCGCCGGCCGCGTCGCGCCGGGCATCTGCTACCGCCTCTGGGACGAGGCGGAGACGCGCGCGCTTCGCCCGTTCGCGGCGCCGGAAATTCGTGAAAGCGATCTCTCGGGACTGGCGCTCGCGCTGGCGGACTGGGGTGCGGGCGACGGCTCGACATTGAAATGGCTCGACCCGCCACCACAGGCCGCGATAGCCGAGGCTCACGCGCTGCTGAAATCGCTCGATGCGCTCGACGAGGCCGGCCGCATCACCGCCCATGGCCGGCGCCTCGCTGCCCTGCCCCTGCCGCCGCGCCTCGCGCACATGGTGAGCGCCGCCGCCGCGCGCGGCGAGGCCGCCTTGGCGGCGCGGATCGCGCTCCTGCTCACCGAGCGCGAGCTTGGCGGCAGGGACGCGGATTTGCGCGAGCGCCTGCGCCGCCTCGATCATGACCGCGGCGAGCGCGCCCGCGCCGGGCTCCGCCTCGCGTCACAATGGCAGCGGCTTGCCGGCGCGGGTGAGGACCGGCCGGTCGAGCCGGAACGCGCCGGCGCCGTGCTCGCCCTCGCCTATCCCGAGCGCGTCGCCATGGCGCGCGCCGGCAAGCCCGGTGCGTTCCTGCTGGCGAATGGCCGCGGCGCCGCGCTGGACGCGGCCGACCCGCTCGCCCGATCGGCTTTCCTCGTGGTCGCCGAGCTGACCGGCGAGGCCGCGCAGCAGCGCATCCTGCTCGCCGCCCCGCTCGACGAAGACGACATCGAGCGCGACTTCCCGTCCCGCGTCGAGACCGTCGAGGCGATTGGCTTCGATACCGCGGCAGGCCGAGTCCGGGCGAAGCGCACCCGCAGGCTCGGCGCCATCGTGCTCGGTGAGGCCGAGATCGCGGATGCCGATCCGGCGGCTGTCGCTGCCGCCTTGGTGGAGGGCATCCGAAGCCTCGGCCTCGACGCCTTGCCATGGAGCGAGGAGAGCCGCAGCTATCGCGCGCGCGTCGCATTCATGCGGCGCACCGAGGGCGAGGCCTGGCCCGACATCTCGGACGGCGCGCTGATGGACTGCCTCGACGACTGGCTCGGACCGTATCTCGTCGGCAAGCGCGCCTTGTCTGACCTGAGCAGCGGCGAGCTCAAGCGGGCGGTCGAGGCGCTGGTGCCGCCCGCGCTCCGCCGCGAGCTCGATGCGGCCGCCCCGTCGCACTTCGTCGCGCCGTCGGGGACGCACGTCGCGATCGACTATGCGGCCGAGGGCGGCCCGGCGATCGCGGTCAGGGTGCAGGAGCTGTTCGGGCTCGCGACGCACCCGACGATCGCGCATGGCCGCGTCCCGCTGGTCATCCACCTGCTCTCGCCCGCGCGCCGGCCGGTGCAGGTCACGCGCGACCTGCCGGGCTTCTGGCGCGGCAGCTATCGCGCGGTGCGCGCCGAGATGAAGGGCCGCTACCCCAAGCACCCCTGGCCCGAAGACCCGCTCGCCGCCGAACCGCCCGTGCACGGGCCGCGTCGCTAGCCGCGCTTGGCAAGCGCGCGGTCGAGGAATTCCAGGCGGTCCTGGCCCCAGAAGATTTCGCCGTCGATGACGTAGCTCGGCGCGCCGAACACCTGCGCGGCGAGCGCCCTGTCGGTGCCGGCCTGATAGGCCGCCTTGATCGCCTCGGTCTCGGCGGCAGCGAACAGCGGCTCGGGGTCGAGCCCGCAGGCCGTGACGATCTGCCTCAGCGTCTCCGCATCGCCGGTGTCGCGCTCCTCGGCCCAGAGGGCGCGCAGGATGGCGTGCGCCAGCGTCATCGCATCCTGGCCCACCTCGCGCGCCGCGGTGACCAGCCGCGCGCCGAGGTTCTCGTTGGCCGGGAAGAACTTCGGCTTGAGGGTGAGCGGCAGGCCGAGATGGTCGCGCCAGCGCGCCAGCTCGACCAGGCGGTAGGCCTGGCGCTGCGGCGCGCGCTTGGCGAGCGGCAGGCCGCCCGATTGCGGGAAGACCTGGCCGAAATCGATCGGCAGCACGGCGACGCTCGCGCCGTGGCGCTTCACCATCGCCTCGAAACGCGCCGCGCCGAGATAGGTCCAGGGCGAGTTGAGCGAGAGGTAGTAGTCGATATGCGCCGCCATGTCGTCTCCCCTTCTTGCCGGATGGGCGCGGTTCAGACCGTGCCGTCCACCATCACTTCGAGCAGGACCGGCGCCTTACCGGCGAGCGCCTCGGCGAAGCGCGCCTCGAACGCGGCGCCGTCCTCGACGCGGTGCGCGGTCATGCCGAACGAGCGCGCCAAGCCGGCGACGTCGATCGCCGGGTCCTTGAAGTCCATGCCGATGAAGCGATCATTGCCGTGGAACAGCTTGAGCCGCTGCTTGATGATCCGGTAGCCCCCATTGTTGGCGACGATGAAGACCATCGGCAGCTTGTGGTTGGCCGCGGTCCAGAGCGCCTGAATACTGTACATGGCGCTGCCGTCGCCGAGCACGGCGACGACGCGGCGCTCTGGCTGCGCGATCTGGATGCCGACCGACGCCGCGATGCCCCAGCCGATGCCGCCGCTGGTGTTGCCGAAATAGCCGTAGCGGTCGCGATAGGGCAGGAACGCCGGCAGGCTCTGCGTCGAGGTGATGCCCTCGTCCACCACGATGGCATTGGCAGGCAGCAGGTCGACGAGCCGCATCATCAGCCATTCGGGGTCGATCGGCGTGCGCGCTGCCTTGGCTTCCGCGCTCTTGCGCCGTGCCGCACGCTGCGCCGACCAGTTCTTCCCGGCGAGCGCATCGAGCGACCCATTGCCGCGCGACGAAAGCAGTGGCGTCAGCGCCTTCAAGGTCTCCTTGAGGTCGGCGCGGACGGCGAACTCGGCCGCGTAGTTCTTGCCCATCTCCCAGTCGCGCAGGCCGAGCTGGATCACGGCCATGCCGGGCGGCAGCGGCTCGACGGGGCTCCACACCGACATGCGCAGCACGTCGGCGCCGAGGCAGATCAGCGTGTCATAGGGCGAGAGCAGCTCGCGCACGCGCTTCTGGTCGCGCGATAGCTGCCCCATGAAAGCGGGATGCTCGGACGGGAAGTGCGCGCCGTCCACCACGGTCTGCTGGTAGACTGGCGCACCGAGCGCCTCGGCAAAGCGCGCCGCCTCGGCGAACGCGTCGCTGGTGACGACCTCTTGCCCGGCGATGACGACCGGGCGCTGCGCCGCTTGCAACCGTTCGGCGAGCGCCGCGAGCGCCGCCTCGGACGGGCGGACGGCGGTATCGACCCGCGTCGCGGCGCCGAGGTCGAGCGCGCCAAAGGCGTTCAGGATGTCGCCCGGCAGCGAGATGAAGACCGGGCCGGTCGGCGGCGTCAGCGCCACCTTGGCCGCCCGGTGCACGATGCGCGGCAGGTCTTCGAGCCGCGTCACCTCGGTTGCCCATTTCACCACCGGGGTCGCGATCGGCACCAGCGGCGCGTAGAGCAGAGGCTCGGTCAGGCCGTGGCCCTGCTCCTGCTGCCCGGCCGTGACGATCAGCGGCGAGCCGGAATTGTTGGCGGTATAGAGCGCGCCGATCGCATTGCCGAGGCCGGGCGCGACATGGACGTTGCAGACCGCGAGCTTGCCCGAGGCGCGCGAATAGCCATCCGCCATCGCGACCACGATCGATTCCTGCAGGCCGAGCACGTAGCCGAATCCCGGCTCGTCGGCGAGTGCGTGCATGATGGGCAGTTCGGTGGTGCCCGGATTGCCGAAGATGCGGCCGACGCCCTCCTGCTTGAGGAGCGCGAGAAAGGCGCTGCGGCCGCTGATGGTGTTCTGCGTTGTGCCCGACGGCATCGATCCCCCTGCCCGTTCCGAATGTCCTGCGAATCACGCCGGCCGCAGACTATGCCAAAGCAGCGCCGCGCGCAGGCCGCAGCTTGGCGCGGGCGGCTGCCGCTCGCTCCCCTCGCCCGCCAAATCGAACCATTCTTTCTATATAAAATGTGAAATATATTTTTATGCTGATTATTTAGTAGATATATATTGACGCACATGGCTCTGCGGGATAATTGAAGCGACGCAAGGCCGCTTCCGGGCAGCCCTACCAAGCCGGCGTTTCACGAGACGCTTGGAGTTGGTGGGGATGAGGCTTTTTAAACAATGCGCTACTTCCCGCTCTTCATCGACACCCGGAACGCCGCCGCCGTCGTGATCGGAGGCGGCGACATGGCCGAAGCCAAGCTCAGGCTTCTCCTGAAGACTGATGCTCAAATCCGTGTCATAGCGCAGGAAGCAACCAGCCAGATCCAGGCCTGGGCGGCCCAGGGCCGGCTGGTCTGGAGCCGGCATGCCCTGACCGGGCGCGACCTTGATGGTGCGCGGCTGGTCTATGTCGCGACGGGCTCGCCGGCCGAAGATCGCCGCATCGCGGAGGCGGCGCGGGCCGCCGGTGCGCTGGTCAACGTGACCGACGACCGCGAAGCCTCCAACGCGCTGACGCCCGCCATCGTCGATCGCGACCCGGTGGTGGTCGCGATCGGCACCGAGGGCAGCGCGCCGGTCCTCACCCGCCTCATCAAGGGCCGGCTGGAGGCGTGGTTCTCGCCGCGGCTCGGCGCGCTCGCGCGCATCGCCGCGCGGCGGCGCGACAAAACCCTCGCCTTCCCGCCCGCCGATCGGCGCGCGGCGCTCCGCCGGTTCTTCGAGGGCGCCGGCGAACACGCCCTCTATGACCGTGGCGATGCGGCCGCGACGGCCTTGCTCGACGAGCTGCTGGACGAAGCGCAGGCGCACCGCCCCGACGGGCGGGTCGCGCTGGTCGGCGCCGGGCCGGGCGATCCCGAGCTGCTCACCCTCAAGGCGCGCAAGCGGCTCGATACTGCGGACGTCGTGCTGCATGACCGGCTGGTCGATCCCGCGATCCTCGAGCTGGCGCGCCGCGAGGCGAAGCTGATCGAGGTCGGCAAGACGCCGGACGGCCCGGCCTGGTGCCAGGACCAGATCAACGCCGCGATGATCGAGGCGGCGCGCGCCGGCGCCTTCGTGGTGCGCCTCAAGGGCGGCGACCCGCTCGTCTTCGGCCGCGCGGACGAGGAGATCGAGGCGCTTGAAGCCGCCGGCATCGACTACGAGATCGTGCCCGGCATCACCGCCGCCGTGGCCGCCGCTGCGGCGGCGCGCTTCTCGCTGACCCGGCGCGGCCGCAACAAGGCGATCAGCTTCCTCACCGCGCACGACGCCAGGGGCTTCGCCGAGCATGACTGGCGCGGCCTGGCACGGCCGGGCGAAGCCTTCGCGATCTATATGGGCGTGCGCGGCGCCCGCTTCGTCCAGGGCCGGCTGCTCATCCACGGCGCCTCGGCCGCGACGCCCGTCACCATCGTCGAGAACGCGAGCCGGCCGGACCAGAAGCTCGTCGCCGGCACGCTCGGCCGGCTGACCGAGCTTCTCGCGGAGGCCGGCATCGGCGGCCCGGCGATCATCTTCGTCGGCCTCACCCCCCGCGCCGCCCTCGCCGCGACCGAGGACATAGCAACCGCCGCCCTCACCATCGGAGCCTGACCATGCCGCGCAAGGACACGCTCTACATCCTGACCGCCAACGATCTGCTCGAAGGCGACGTGATCTTCCTCGGCGAAGCCGGCTGGGTGCGCGACCACCGCGCGGCGCGCATCGTACGCAACGAAGACGACGCCAAGGCGTTAGAAGCGATCGCCACCGCTGACAAGGCCGCGAGGAAGATCGTCGATCCCTATCTCGTCGAGATCACCCTCGAGGCGGACGGCACGCCGACGCCGGTGCGCCATCGCGAGCGCATCCGCACGCGCGGGCCGACCGTGCGGCTCGACCTCGGCAAGCAGGCCGCGTTGCGCGCCAACTCGATCCTCTGAGGCATTGGCCATGTACCGTTACGACGAGTTCGACCATCAGTTCGTCCGTGAGCGCGTCGCGCAGTTCCGCGGCCAGATCGAGCGCCATTTGTCGGGCGCCCTCGACGCCGACGAGTTCAGGCCGCTCCGGCTGATGAATGGGCTCTATTTGCAGCTTCATGCCTACATGCTCAGGGTGGCGATCCCCTACGGCACGCTGTCGGCGCGCCAGATGCGCAAGCTCGCCGACATCGCCGAGACCTATGACCGCGGCTACGGCCATTTCACGACGCGCCAGAACATCCAATACAACTGGCCGCGGCTGCGCGACGTGCCCGACATCCTCGAGGAACTCGTCGAGGTCGAGATGCACGCCATCCAGACCTCGGGCAACTGCATCCGCAACGTCACGGCCGACCCGCTCTCCGGCGTCGCCGACGACGAGGTGGAGGACCCGCGGCCGACCGCCGAGCTGATCCGGCAATGGTCGAGCCTGCACCCCGAGTTCAGCTTCCTGCCGCGCAAGTTCAAGATCGCGGTGACCGGCTCGCCGCACGACCGCGCCGCGATCAAGGCGCACGACATCGGCATCCGCATCGTCCGCGACGCCTCGGGTGCGACCGGCTACGAGATCTGGGTCGGCGGCGGCCAGGGCCGCACGCCGTTCGTCGCCAAGCTGCTGCGCCGCTTCCTGCCGAAGGCCGAGCTGCTGCCCTATCTCGAAGCCATGATGCGGGTCTACAACCTCTACGGCCGGCGCGACAACAAGTTCAAGGCGCGCATCAAGATCCTGGTGCACGAGATCGGCGTCGAGGAATATGCGCGCCGCGTCGAGGAAGAGTATGCCCGGCTCGACGGCCACTCGATCGCGCTGGACGCCGAGGAGGTCGCGCGCATCGATGCCTATTTCGCGCCGCCGGCCTATGAGCGGCTTGCTGCGCGCCCAGCCGGGCTCGATGCCGCGCGCAAGGGCAACGCCGGGTTCGACGCCTGGGTCGCGGTGAACACGATGGCGCACAAGGTGCCGGGCTATGCCATCGTCACCGTTTCGCTCAAGCCGGTCGGCACCGCGCCGGGCGATGCGACGACCGACCAGATGCGTCTGCTCGCCGACGCCGCGGAGCGCTACAGCCTCGATGAGCTGCGCGTCACCATGGAGCAGAACATCGTGCTGCCCAACGTCCGGCAGGACGATCTCTATGCGCTCTGGAAGCTCCTGGCCTCCGCCGGGCTCGCCACCGCGAACGCCGGCCTGATCGGCGACATCGTCTCCTGCCCCGGGCTCGACTATTGCGCGCTTGCGACGGCACGCTCGATCCCGATCGCGCAGGCGATCTCGCACCGCTTCGCCGACCCCGAGCGCCAGCGCCTGATCGGCCCGCTCTCGATCAAGATCTCGGGCTGCATCAACGCCTGCGGCCATCACCATATCGGCCATATCGGCATTCTCGGCCTCGAGAAGGCGGGCGGGGAGTCCTACCAGATCACGCTCGGCGGCGAGCCCTTGACCGGCGGCGCGATCGGCGAACGGCTCGGCCCCGGCCTCACCGCGGCGCAGACCGTCGATGCCATCGAGCGCCTGGTCGAGATCTATTTCGCCCGCCGCCAGCCCGGCGAGCCGTTCGCCGACGCCTATCGCCGGCTCGGCCACGACCGCTTCAAGGAGGCGCTCCATGCCTTTGCTTGAGCGGAGCGGCGAGGTCGCCGAGCACTGGCGCCGGGTCGGCACCGACGGCGCGGTGCCGGCCGGGCAGGACGTGATCCTGCCGCTCGACCGGCTCGCGCAGGAGGGCGAGGCCGTGCTCAACGGCGGCGGGCGGCTCGGCGTCGAGCTCGCCAATGACGCGGACCTCGATGCGCTCGCGTCCTGGCTCGACCGTCTCGGCCTGATCGCGGTCGGCTTCCCGAGCTTCGCCGACGGCCGCGGCTTCAGCATCGCGCGCGAGCTTCGCCTGCGCGGCTACAAGGCCGAGCTGCGCGCGGTCGGCCCGCTGATCGCAGACCAGTTCGCCTTCGCGCTTGCTTGCGGCTTCGACGCCGTCGAGATCGACGACGCGATGGCGGCGCGCCAGCCGGTCGCGCACTGGCTCGAGGCGCTCGATGCGTTCAGCCACGGCTATCAGCGCGACTATGGCGGGCCGCAGAACATCCTCGAGGCGCGACGCGCGGCACGGGCAAAGGCGCGCGAAGCCCGCGCCGCCCAGAAGGAAACCGCGCAGTGACCGCGTGGCTGCCGATCGTCGAGCGCCTGGCCGAGGGCTTCGGTGCGCTCACGCTGGAGCAGCGCCTTACGCGCCTGCGCGGCGCGATCGACGGCCGCATCGTATTCACCACCAGCCTCGGCCTCGAGGACCAGGCGATCACCCACGCGATCTTCAGCCACGGCCTCGACATCGAGGTGGCGACGCTCGACACTGGCCGGCTGTTCGCCGAAAGCCACGCGGTGTGGGCCGAGACCGAGGCGCGCTATGGCCGGCGCATCGCCTCCTTTCATCCGAAAGCCGAAGCGCTCGAAGCGCTGATCAGCGCGCAAGGGCCGGACGGCTTCTACGCTTCGATCGAGAACCGCAAGGCGTGCTGCCATGTGCGCAAGGTCGAGCCGCTCGGCCGTGCGCTGGCGGGAGCCGCCGCCTGGATCACCGGCCTGCGTGCCGACCAGTCCGGCAGCCGGGCCGGCCTCGGCTTCATCGAGCGCGACCAGGCGCGCGGCCTGGTCAAGGCGAACCCGCTGCTGGATTGGACGCGCGAGCGGGTCGCCGCCTACGTCGCCGAGCATGGCGTGCCCTACAACCGGCTGCACGACGAAGGCTTCCTCTCGATCGGCTGCCAGCCCTGCACGCGCGCCGTGCAACCCGGCGAGCCGGAGCGTGCCGGCCGCTGGTGGTGGGAGAACGAGGACAAGAAGGAATGCGGCTTGCACCTGACAGAAGACGGCCGCCTGGTGCGGCGGAGCGCCTGAGATGAGCGGCGCGGCCATTCCCGACACCGATACGGGCGCGCGCACCGACGCCTCGGGCACGCCCTGGCCCGGCGCACGCGCGCTGAGCCACCTGCAGCGCCTCGAAGCCGAGAGCATCCACATCATCCGCGAGGTCGTCGCCGAGTGTGAGAACCCGGTGATGCTCTACTCGATCGGCAAGGATTCCGCGGTGATGCTCCATCTCGCCATGAAGGCGTTCTATCCCGGCAAGCTGCCCTTCCCGCTTCTCCACGTCGATACCACCTGGAAGTTCCGCGAGATGATCGTGTTCCGCGACCAGCGCGTCGCTGAGCTCGGCCTCGAGCTGCTGGTGCACGTCAACGAGGACGGCATCGCGCGCGGCATCGGCCCGATCAGCCACGGCTCGAAGCTGCATACCGACGTGATGAAGACCGAGGCGCTCAAGCAGGCGCTCGACAAAGGGGGCTTCGACGCCGCGTTCGGCGGCGCGCGCCGCGACGAGGAGAAGTCGCGCGCCAAGGAGCGCGTGTTCTCCTTCCGCACCGCGCAGCACCGCTGGGATCCGAAGAGCCAGCGGCCCGAGCCCTGGCGGCTCTACAACGGCCGGCTCAACAAGGGCGAGAGCATCCGTGTCTTCCCGCTCTCGAACTGGACCGAGCTCGACGTCTGGGAATACATCTACCGCGAGAACATCCCGATCGTGCCGCTCTACTACGCCGCCGAACGGCCGGTGGTGGAGCGCGACGGCATGCTGATCATGGTCGATGACGAGCGCCTGCCGCTCCACCCCGGCGAGGTGCCGGAGCGGCGCATGGTGCGCTTCCGCACGCTTGGCTGCTACCCGCTGACCGGCGCGATCGAGAGCGACGCGGCCACGCTCCCCGCCATCGTGCGCGAGATGTTCCTGGCGCGCACCTCCGAACGCCAGGGCCGGCTGATCGACCGCGACGGCGCGGCCTCGATGGAGCGCAAGAAGCAGGAAGGCTACTTCTGATGGGCGCTCAGGAGGCGCTCGACGCCGAGGAGTTCGAGGCCTTCCTCGCGGCGCAGAGCCAACGCTCGCTGCTGCGCTTCATCACCTGCGGCTCGGTGGACGACGGCAAGTCCACGCTGATCGGCCGGCTGCTCTACGAATCGAAGCTCCTGTTCGAGGACCAGCTCAGCGCGTTCGAGGCGGAATCGAAGCGCCACGGCACCCGCGATGGCGGGCTCGACTTCGCGCTCCTGGTCGATGGCCTCGCCGCCGAGCGCGAGCAGGGCATCACCATCGACGTCGCCTATCGCTTCTTCGCCACCGACAAGCGCAAGTTCATCGTCGCCGACACGCCAGGCCATGAGCAATACACCCGCAACATGGCGACCGGCGCCTCCACCGCCGATCTCGCCATCGTGCTGGTCGATGCGCGCAAGGGCGTGCTCGCCCAGACGCGCCGGCACAGCATCATCGTCTCCATGCTCGGCGTGAAGCACGTCGTGCTCGCCGTCAACAAGATGGACCTGGTGAACTGGTCCGAGTTCGCCTTCGCCAAGATCGAGCGCGACTACCGGGCGTTCGCCAAGACGCTCGGCTTCGAGCAGATCACCTGCATCCCGCTCGCCGCGCTCGAAGGCGACAACGTGGTCGCGGCCTCGGCGAATATGCCCTGGTATGGCGGCCCGATCCTGCTCGAGCATCTGGAGACGGTGGCGATCGCGGACGAGGCGGCGGCCCGGCCGTTCCGCCTGCCGGTCCAATGGGTCAACCGCCCGAACCCCGAATTCCGGGGCTTTGCCGGCATGGTCACAGGCGGCCACGTCTGGCGCGGCGACCGCGTGCGTGCGCTGCCTTCGGGCAAGGAGAGCCGCGTCGCGCGCATCGTCACGGCGGACGGCGACCTGGAAGACGCCGTGGCCGGCCAGTTGATCACCCTCGTGCTCGAGGACGAGATCGACGTCTCGCGCGGCGACATGCTGGTCAGCGCCGCCGAGCCGGCCATGGTCGCGGCCGCGCTCGATGCCAAGGTGCTCTGGATGTCGGAGCAGCCGCTGCGCCCCGGCCAGCCCTATCTCCTGAAGCTCGGCACCAAGACCGTCTCGGCGACGCTCGATGCGCCGAACTACGTGCTCGACATCGACACGCTCGGCCGGCGCGAGGCGGCGACCCTGAGGCTGAACGAGACCGGCCTATGCCGGCTGCACCTCGACCAGCGCATCGCGCTCGACCCCTATGCAGCCAATCGCGAGACCGGCGGCTTCATCCTGATCGACCGGATGACGAACGATACCGTTGCCATGGGTTTCGTCGAGCGCGTGCCGGACAGCGAGGGCGGCGGCGAGACCGTGGCGCATGCCGCCGCCGGCGGAATGCAGCAGCGGCTCTCGCTCGGCTTCCGCAAGGCGATGTCGTGGCGCACCATCGGCACGCTCGCGACCATGGCGCTGGTCTACGGCTTCACCGGCGACCTCAGGATCACGCTTGCGATCGGCGGTGCGGAGCTGGCGATCAAGACCGCGCTCTACATCGTGCACGAGCGGACCTGGGCGCGGCTCGGCCGGGGCTCGCGGCGGCCCCCGCCGAGCGGCGCGGAAAGCGCCGGCGCCTCCCCCGGTTGAAGCGAAGTTGCGGGCCATCGAAACCGGCAACGATACGGCATCGAAGCGACGTGCCTGACTAAAACGCCATCAACGATCCGATGCAGAGGAGACACCCATGAAACGCTTTGCCCTGTTCGCGGCGCTCGGCCTCATATTAATCGGGCTCGCGCTCGGGCCGGCGCGTGCGGACATCACGCTGCTCAACGTTTCCTATGACCCGACGCGCGAGCTCTATCAGGAATTCAACGCCGCGTTCGCCGATCATTGGGCTGCCGAAGGCGGCGAGCCGATCACTATCCAGCAGTCGCATGGCGGCTCGGGCAAGCAGGCCCGCTCGGTGATCGACGGCATCGAGGCCGACGTGGTGACGCTCGCGCTCGCCTACGACATCGACGCAATCGCTGAACGTGGCCTGATCGACAAGGGCTGGCAGGCCCGCCTGCCCGACAACAGCGCGCCCTACACGTCGACGATGGTTTTCCTGGTGCGCAAGGGCAACCCCAAGGGCATCAAGGACTGGGACGATCTGGTCAAGGAAGGCATCCAGGTCATCACGCCCAACCCGAAGACCTCGGGCGGCGCGCGCTGGAACTACCTGGCCGCCTATGCCTTCGCGCTGCGACAGCCGGGCGGCGACGAGAGCAAGGCGCGCGATTTCGTCGCCGCGCTCTACAAGAACGTGCCGGTGCTCGATACCGGCGCGCGCGGCTCGACGATCACCTTCGTCCAGCGCGGCATCGGCGACGTGTTGATCACCTGGGAGAACGAAGCTCACCTCGCCCTCAAGGAACTCGGCCCGGACAAGCTCGACATCGTGCTGCCGAGTCTCAGCGTGCTTGCCGAGCCGACGGTCGCGGTGGTGGACAGCGTGGTCGACCGCAGGGGAACCCGCGCCGCCGCCGAGGCCTATCTGAAGTACCTCTATTCCGACGAGGGCCAGGAACTCGCGGCGAAGCATTTCTACCGGCCACGCTCGCCCGAGGCTCTCGCGAAGTACGCGGAGCAGTTCCCTGCCATCGAGCTGTTCACCGTCGATGAGCAGTTCGGCGGCTGGCACAAGGCGCACGCCACCCATTTCACCGAGGGCGGGGTATTCGATCAGATCTATACTGAAGCCAAATGAGCTTTGGCCTATCGCACGCCCTGCCTTTCAAGCCCAAGCCGAGCGTGATCCCGGGTTTCGGGATCACGCTCGGTCTCACCCTCACCTGGCTCAGCCTGATCGTCCTGATCCCGCTCGCCGCCCTGTTCGCCAAGGCGGCGAGCCTCGAGCCGGGGGCGTTTCTTGCCGCCACGTCGAGCCCGCGCGTGCTTGCTTCGCTCCGCCTCAGCTTCGGCATCGCGATCGCCGCCGCCCTGATCAGCACCGTGCTCGGCGGCTTCATCGCCTGGGTGCTGGTGCGCTATCGCTTCCCCGGCCGGCGGCTGATGGACGCCATCGTCGACATTCCGTTCGCGCTGCCGACCGCGGTCGCCGGCATCGCGCTCACCGCGCTCTACGCCGAGAACGGCTGGGTCGGCTCGCTGCTCGCCGGGATCGGCATCAAGGTCGCCTTCACGCCGCTCGGCATCCTGATCGCGCTCATCTTCATCGGCCTGCCGTTCGTGATCCGCACCGCGCAGCCCGTGATGGAAGACCTCGACCGCGAGATGGAGGAGGCCGCCGCCTGCCTCGGCGCGACGCGCTGGCAGACCTTCCGCCGCGTCATCTTCCCCACCATCTCGCCGGCGCTCGTCACCGGCTTCGCGCTTGCCTTCGCGCGCGGCGTCGGCGAGTACGGCTCGGTCATCTTCATCGCCGGCAATCTGCCGATGATCACCGAAATCGCGCCGCTCCTGATCGTGATCAAGCTCGAGGAGTTCGCCTATGCGGAGGCGACCGCGATCGCGGCCGTCATGCTGTGCGCCTCGTTCCTGCTGCTGCTCGGCATCAACATGTGGCAGCGGCGCATGGTGACGACCCGCGTGGGACGTGCATGACCAGCCTGGCCGCTGCCTTCCCCCTGTTGCTCAGGCGCGCCTCCGGACGGGGTGCCGGCGCGCTGCTGCCCGGCCTCATGGTCGCCGGCGCGCTTGCGATTCTGGGGTTCCTCATCGTGCTGCCGCTCGTCTCGGTGTTCGCAGAGGCGTTCCGGCAGGGCGTCGGCGCCTATTTCAGCGCGATCGGCGATCCGGTGGCGCTCGCCGCCATCCGCCTCACGCTGATCGTCGCCGCCATCGCGGTGCCCCTCAATCTCGTGTTCGGCGTGCTCGGCGCCTGGGCCATCGCGAAGTTCGAGTTCAGGGGCAAGAGCTTCCTGATCGCGCTGATCGACCTGCCGTTCTCGGTTTCGCCGGTGATCTCGGGCCTCGTCTTCGTCCTGCTCTTCGGGCTGCAGGGCTGGCTCGGGCCGTTCCTGACCGAGCACGGCATCAAGATCATCTTCGCCGTGCCGGGCCTGGTGCTCGCCACCATCTTCGTCACCTTCCCGTTCGTGGCGCGCGAGCTGATCCCGCTGATGCAGCAGCAGGGCACGCAGGAGGAAGAGGCCGCCGTCGCGCTCGGCGCCGGCTTCTGGCAGATCTTCCGCCGCGTCACCCTGCCCAACATCAAATGGGGCCTGCTCTACGGCGTGCTGCTCTGCAACGCGCGCGCCATGGGCGAGTTCGGCGCGGTATCGGTGGTCTCGGGCCACATCCGCGGCCTGACCAACACGATGCCGCTCCACGTCGAGATCCTGTACAATGAGTACAATTTCGTGGCGGCCTTCGCGGTCGCCTCGCTGCTGGCCCTGCTCGCACTGGTGACGCTCGCCGCCAAGGCGGTGCTCGATTGGCGGCTGAGCGCGGACACCAATGTTACGGAGCGGTCACGATGAGCATCGAGGTCCGGAACATCTCGAAGCGATTCGGCAGCTTCGTCGCGCTCGACGACGTGTCGCTCGCGGTCGAAAAAGGCGAGCTGATCGCGCTGCTCGGGCCTTCTGGCTCGGGCAAGACCACGCTGCTGCGCCTGATCGCGGGTCTCGAGGTGCCGGACGCGGGCGACATCCTGTTCGACGGCGAGAGCGTGGTCGGCGTCAGCGCACGGCATCGCGCCGTCGGCTTCGTGTTCCAGCACTACGCGCTGTTCCGCCACATGAAGGTGTTTGAGAACGTCGCCTTCGGCCTGCGCGTCCGGCCGCGCGCGCAGCGGCCGGACAACGCCGAGATCAAGCGGCGCGTCGAGGAGCTGCTCGACCTCGTGCAGGTCGACTGGCTGGCCGACCGCTATCCCCACCAGCTCTCGGGCGGCCAGCGCCAACGCGTCGCGCTGGCACGCGCGCTCGCGATCGAGCCCAAGGTGCTGCTGCTCGACGAGCCGTTCGGCGCGCTCGACGCCAAGGTGCGCAAGGAGCTCAGGCGCTGGCTCCGCCGCCTGCATGAGCGCACCGGCATGACCTCGGTGCTGGTGACGCACGACCAGGAAGAGGCGCTGGAGGTCGCCGACCGCGTCGTGGTCATGGGCGAAGGCCATATCGAGCAGGTCGGCACGCCCGAAGAGGTCTACGACCAGCCGAAGAACGCCTTCGTGTTCGAGTTCCTCGGCACGGTGAACCGCCTCGCCGACGGCGCGGTCAATGGCCATGGCGAGGCCGCCGACGAGGTGCTGCTCGCCCGGCCGCATGAGATCGGCATCGAGCCCGAGCCGGACGGGCCGGGCGTCGTCCGCTTCATCGCGCCGATCGGGCCGACCGTGCGCATCGAGGTGGAGACGCCCGCCGCCAATGATCTGGTCGAGGTCGAGCTGCCGCGCCCGCAATTCAAGAGGATGGGCCTCAAGGCCGGCGACCGCGTGCGCCTCACCCCGCTCCGCGTCCACCGCTTCGGTTAGCGATCACGGAACCGAGCGACGGGCGCTCGTTCCACGCTCCACGCGCACCGCCGCTCCCGCACTTCCCAATCGTCATCCCCCGGCTTGACCGGGGGATCCATCGATCAACGAGTCCGCTGCAAGATGGATGGCCCGGTCAAGCCGGGCCATGACGACTGGAAGGGAACGCCTACGGGATCACCCGCAGCTCCTTCAGCTTCTTGAAGTAGCGGTCGAACATCTGCTCGGTGAAGATGATCTCGCCATAGCCGTAGGAGAGCCGCTTGCGGTCGTCGAGGATAATGTCCCAATCGCGCGCGAACACCCAGTCGGCGAACACCCAGTTGGCGAGCTGGTCCATCTTGTAGGGCTGGAGCTGGTACTTCTGGACGATGTCGTCCCAGAGCGGGCCCTTGTCGGCCATCAGCGTGGTGAGCGAGCACGGCCGCACCCGGCCGCGGCGGCAGCCGAACGCATCGCCGATATGGTCCCACATATACTCCCAGCGGAAGATGTCGCCGTTGGTGATGTTGAACTCCTCGCCGGCGCATTTCGGGTTGGTCGCGGCCCAGACCTCGAAGCGGCCGAGGATTTCGGCGTCGGTATACTTGTTGAGCGCCTGCCAGGCCGCGGGCCGGCCCGGAAAGTCGAAGGGGATGTCGAGCTCGCGCGCGATCGTCGCGTAGAGCGCGATGAAGTTGAGCGTGTTGAGCGGCACGCCGGCCGAGAGGCCGATCACGATCTCGGGGCGCACCATCGTGATGTCCCACTTCTTGCCCTTCTTGAACTCGACCAGGAAATCCTGCTGGTTGTAGTAGAAGTTGGGCGGCATGTGGCGCGGGTCGGTCTCGACCGAAGGCGTCTTGAACGGGCCGAGATGGCAACCGTAATACTTGCCGCCCTGCGTCAGGATGACGCGCTCGAGCGCGGGCGAGGTCTTGTCGAGCACGGTCACCGCGTTCTTGAGCAGCGCGAGATTGCCGTCCACGTTCTCGGCCTCGAAGCCGCCGGCAAGGCCGCAATAGAAGATGTGCGTCACGTCCTTGAGGCCGCCGAGCTTCGCCTCGGCGTCCTTCTTGTCCTCGATGTCGACCGAGATGAACTTCGCCTTAGTGTCGAAGCCGGGGGCCTGGCGGCTCAGCCCGATGATGTCCCAGCCGCCGGCCTGCTCCAGCGCCTGCAGGACGTTGCGCCCCGTGGTGCCGCGTGCGCCGATCACCACCGCCTTCTTGTTCGCCATGTCCGATCTCCCAGTTGGATCCGTTCCGTCAGGTTTGTGGGGCCGCATTATGGGGGGCGGCCCGGCAGGCGCAAGCCGCTCGGCGGCTAATAGGATTTCGGCAGGCCGAGCACCTTTTCCGCCAGGAAGTTGAGGATCATCTCGGCGCTGACCGGCGCGATGCGCGAGATGTAGCACTCCCGCAAGTAGCGCTCGACGTGATACTCCTTGGCATAGCCCATGCCGCCATGGGTGAGCACCGCGCGCTCGCAGGCGGTGTGGCAGGCATCGGCCGCGAGATACTTCGCGGCATTGGCCTCGGCGCCGCACGGCTCACCCCGATCGTAGAGTGAGGCCGCCTTGAAGATCATCAGATTGGCCGCCTCGAGGCGCGCCCAGGCATCGGCCAGCGGGTGCTGGATGCTCTGATTCTGGCCGATCGGCCGGCCGAACACGACGCGCTCCTTGGCGTACTGGGCGGCGCGCCTGAGCGCGGCGCGGCCGAGCCCGATCGATTCCGCCGCGATCAGGATGCGCTCCGGGTTGAGCCCGTGCAGGATGTAGCGGAAGCCCTGCCCCTCCTCGCCAATGAGATCGTCCGCGGGCACCGTCAGGTTGTCGATGAAGACCGCGTTCGAATCGACCGACTTGCGGCCCATCTTTTCGATTTCCCGTACCTCGCAATGGGCGCGGTCGAGATCGGTATAGAAGAGCGAGAGGCCGTCGGTCGGCTTCGCCGCCTTATCCTTCGGCGTGGTGCGCGCGAGCAGCAGGATCTTGTTCGCGGTCTGCGCCGTCGAGGTCCAGATCTTGCGGCCGTTGACGAGGTAGGCGTTGCCCTTGCGCTCGGCGCGCGTCTCGATCGATGAGGTATCGAGGCCGGCGTTCGGCTCGGTGACGCCGAAGCAGGCGCGCTCCCTGCCCTCGATCAGGGGCGCGAGCATGCGCTTCTTCTGGTCCGGCGTGCCGTGCACCGCGATCGGGTTCGGCGCAAAGATGTTCATGTGGACCGAGGACGCCGCGGCGAAGCCGCCGCCGCATTCCGTGATCGCCTGCATCATCAGCGCCGCCTCGGTGATGCCGAGGCCCGAGCCGCCGACCTCGGCCGGCATGGCGATGCCGAGCCAGCCGCCTGCCGCGATATCCTTCACGAACTCGTCGGGGAACCTGCCGTCGCGGTCGCGCGCCAGCCAATACTCGTCGTCATAGCGCTCGCACAGCTTGGCGATCGCATCGCGGATCGTCTGTTGATCCTCGCTCAGCGAGAAATCCATCGAGAGGGCCCCGTGGCGTGTTTCTTGTGTCAGGCAATCGCGGCGCGGCTCAGCGGAAGGCCGGCATGACCTCCTTGGCGAACAGCTCGACCGAGGCGAGCGCGTCCTTGCCGCTTATGCCCGGCATGTGCATCCAGCAGACCATCTCGCTCGGCTTCAGCTCTCGTTCGTATTCCTTGATCTTCCTGATGGCGAGGTCGGGGTTGCCGATGATGTAGCGCGCCTTGAAGTTCTCGAAGCCGACGGTGCCGGAATCTGCGATGACCTGGCCGGAATCATTCCGCAGCACGCGATCGCCTGCCGCGGAGGCCGCACCGTAGAGCTCGCGATAGAGGTAGTTGACCGCGGGCGATGCCAGCTCCTCCGCCTTCTCCGTGGTCTCAGCGACGAAGACCTGGCGGATGATCGGCCGCTCGGGCGGCGCGAAGCCGACCGACTTGGCGGTCGTCTCGTAGATCGCATAATGCTCCTTGAGCTCGGCCATGCCGTGGCGCGGCGACATGATCTGCACGCAGCGGCGCTGGGCCGCGCGCTTGAGCGCCGCCGGGTGCGACACGCCGTACCAGATCGGCGGATGCGGCGACTGCACCGGGCGCGGCGTGAGCTGCGCCTCCGGGATCCTGAAATAGCGGCCCTCGAAGCTGAACCTGTCCTGCGCCCACGCCTTGGTCATCAGGTCGAGCGCCTCCTCGAAGCGCCCGCCCCGCTCCTCGCGCGGCACGCCGTGCGCGGCGAACTCCTGGCTGACATAGCCGGGCGCGACGCCGAACACGAAGCGTCCGCGCGACAGGTTGTCGAGCACGGCGACGTCCTCGGCGAGCTTGAGCGGCGCGTAGAGCGCGACCAGGAGCACGCTGGTGCCGATGCGCATCTTCTCGGTCACCGCCGCCGCACCGGCCATGGCGATCAGCGGGCTCGGGCAGAAGCCGTCCTTCTGGACGTGGTGCGAGGCCTGGAAGGCCGAGGCATAGCCGAGCTCCTCCGCGCGCGGCAGGCATCTCAGCATGTCCTGGTAGGGTTCGTGCCAGGGGATGCCGCTCTCGGGCGGGATCTGGTAGGCGAACAGCAGGCCGAATTTCACGGGCGGGTCTCTCCCTCGGCTTCGGGCGGTCTCGCCGCCCGGTTTAGCGCGCCGGACGGCGCCCCCGCAAGTCCGGTTCCGAGGGGTATGCTCCCTAGCGCGGCACGTCGCCGGCGAGCGAGATGCGGTGCATGATGCGGCGGAAGCCGTGATAGTCGTTGATCGGGTTGTGCTGGGTCACCCGGTTGTCCCAGAACGCGATCGAGCCTGGCCGCCAGGAGAAGCGGCAGGTGAACTCGGGCCGCACCTGGTGCTGGAACAGGAACGCGAGCAGCCCGGCGCTCTCCTCCTCGGTCATGCCCTGGAAGCGGACGGTGTGCGCGACGTTGACGTAGAGCGCCTTCCGGCCGGTCTCGGGATGGGTGCGCACCGCCGGATGCGCCGCTTCATAGACCTCCCTGGCATGCTCGCCGGGGCTGTCCTTGATGCGGTCCTCGCGGGTGCGGCTGACATCGGCCTTGGCCGAGCTGCTGATGGCGACGAGCCCGTCGAGCAGGCGCTTCATGGTGCCCGACAGCGCCTCGTAGGCCAGGTACATGTTCGCGAACAGCGTGTCGCCGCCGACCGGTGGCACCTCGAGCGCGAGCAGCATGGCGCCCATCGGCGGGCGCTCCAGATAGGTCGTGTCGGAATGCCAGATGCCGCCGAAATTGGTGCGCTCGTGCTCGAGCTTGGCGACCTGGATGATCTCCGGATAGCCTTCGATGCCCTTGACGAACGGATAGCGGTCGAGCGGCCCGAACCGGCAGGCGAGCGCGACGAACTCGGCCGGGCCGAGCGCCTGGTCGCGGAAGAACAGCACGAGATGGCGGAGCCAGGCGTCGCGCAGCTCGCGCACCGTCTCGTCGTCCGGCGCCTTCCTGAGGTCGATGCCGGAGACGAACGCGCCGAGCGCGGGCGCCATGGGCTCGACCTTGATCGTGCGATACGTCAACCGAAGCCCCTCGCGATCGGACAGGCGGCGCGCTTGCGGGCCGCGCCGCTACTCCATAGCGCCTTCGGCCCAGCCCTGCCAGAGGCCGAACGCCTTGCACGGGCACGAAAGCGCGAACTTGCTACACGCGCGCGGCGCCACGCCGTATTAGGATACCCGGCATCGGCAAGGCAAGGGACCGACAAGAACCAGGGAGGCCGTCATGCTGATCTACGCCCAGCCGTTCCGCGAGCAGTTCTGCACGAAAGAGCATTGCGCGATTCCGCCGCACCCGGCGCTGCTCGCCCAGCTCCGCGCCCGCTACAACGAACTGATGCACCAACGGCGCCTGCCGAAGGACCTGACCTTCGAGCAGTTCTACGCCGTATGGCGCGCGACGCGGCGCGGCGAGAACCTCGTCGGCCTCGACGACGGCGCGGTGTTCGGCGGGCCGAGCAAGGATTTCCAGCCGATCGACCGGCCGCCCAGGGCCTTGAAGGGCGTGATACGGACGCTCGTCCTGCTGGTCGACTTTCCCGACAAGCCGGCCGGCGGGTTCCGTTCCACCGAATTCTTCCAGCAGATGCTGTTCGGCGAGCCCGGCGCGTTCCAGACCGAGACCATGCGCGAGTACTACCGCAAGATCAGCGGCTTCAAGCCAGGCGTCTCCGGCATCGACGTGCAGGGCCAGGTGCATGGCTGGTTCCGCATGCCGCAGCCGATCACCTTCTACGCCAACGGGGCAAGCGGCACGCACGCGACCTTCCCGAAGAACTCGCAAGGGATGGCGCGCGATGCGATCCAGGCGGCGCTCGCCGCCGGCGTCCCGTTCGCCGGCTATGACGCGCTCGGCGAGGGCGCGATCACGGCGCTCTTCATCGTGCATGCCGGCGCGGGCGCCGAGGTGACCGGCGACCCGTTCGATATCTGGAGCCACAAATGGACGATCCCCGGCGGCATCAAGGTGCAGGACAGCCCGCCGATGATGGCGCGCACCTACCTGACCGTGCCGGAGGACTGCAACATCGGCGTCTGCGCCCATGAGTGGGGCCACCTCGCCGCACGCTGGGCCGATTTCTATGACACCGGCGAGACCAAGGCGTCGCGCTCGAACGGCCTCGGCAATTACTGCCTGATGGCGTCCGGCTCGTGGGGCAATGGCGGGTTGTTCCCCACCCTGCCGAACGGCATGCTGCGCATGTTCCACGAATGGATCGAGCCCGGCTTCGTCGACAGCTCGAAGAAGGGCATCAAGCTGAAGCCGGCCGCCGAGGGCGGCTCCGCCCTCGTCATCCGCAACAACAAGAAGATGACGGACTCGCAGTACATCCTGGTCGAGTACCGCCGGCGCAGGGACCAGGACATGTTCCTGCCCGACGAGGGCGTCGCGATCTTCGTGGTCGACGAGGCGATCGACAACGTCAACAACGAGCAGCGGCTGGCGATCGAGCTGCTGCAGGCCGACAACCGGCGCGACCTCGCCAAGGTGTTCGGCGGCAACCGGGGCGATGCGACCGACCTCTACCCGTTCAACAAGAACAACCTGGCAGGCAAGAGCACCAAGCCGCCGCTCAACATGCCGAACGGCAAATGGTCGGGCGTCACCATCAAGGTCAACGGCAAGCCGGGCGACGACACCATGTCGGTCGACGTGACGATCACCTGAGAGGATATGTCACTCTATCGTCATTGCCGGGCTTGACCCGGCAATCCAGGAATCCGTGGAAACCGCCGTGCCGCCGCCCCTGGATGCCCCGGTCAAGCCGGGCCATGACGATTAGGGTAGGCGGCGACGCGCCGCCTACTCCTCGCCGAGCAGGTGATGCGTGCCGGCGAGCGGGATGCCGGCGGCCTTGGCGGTCGCGATGGTGATCGAGCGCAAATCCTCGGGCTCGAGGTTGTGCACGTCGGTCTTGCCGGTGCAGCGCGCCATGATCGACGCCTCGGCGCCGAGCGCCTTGATGAAGGCGGCGGCCCGCTCGTTGCGCTCCTCCGGAGTCAGGTCGGCGTAGAAGGCGAAGCGGTCGAACTCGACATGACCGCCTAAGGCAAACGCGCACGAGACGCCGAGTACCACCGCGTTCGCCCCCAGGCTGAGCAGCTTGGCCGTGTCGGTGCCCGAGCGCACGCCGCCGAAATAGAGGACGTCCATGTCCTCCTCGCGGTTCATGGCGCGCATGATGCGGATGGCGTCGCGGATCACTGCGAGGTCGGGCATGCCGTGGAGCTCGGTCCAGGGCTGGATGATCGGGCCGGAGGCCTCGAGCAGCAGCACCTGGAAGCCCTTCTCCAACGCGAACGGGATGGCGGCCTTGAGGTCGGCGCGGCCGGCCGCGATGCCGAGCGGCTGGTCCTTGTAGGCCCGCTCCGGCGAGAACGGCCGGAAGCCGCCGCGCACCGCGTAGATGACGGCCTTGGCGTCCGGGTCAGGCTTGTCCTCGCCGGCCACGGCGACCTGGAGCCAGGGCACGTCGGCGGCCGGCTTGCACCGGCCGACATAGCCGCTACCGGCGGCGCGCGCGCCCGCCTCGACCGCCTCGATCACCTCGGAGGGCGCGTCGTCGAAACCGCCGATCAGGAACGGCCCCTTGAGGTCGATGCTGCCGGCGAGCCGGGTCGCCACGTTGCAGGCGTCGCGATAGGGGTCGATCACCAGGCGCGACAGATTGGCCGGCAGGAACACGATGTCTTCGAGCGTCGCCTCGTAGCCCGGCCCGAACGGGTCCTCGCGCGGCGGCAGGCGCTTCCTCAGCATGGCGCGCTGGGTGACGGCATCCTGCGGGTTGGTGCGTGCCATCACGAAGATGTCCTCGCGCGTGCGCACGTTGTAGTCGGACGATCCGGTCTCGGCGTCGCAGCGATAGCAGCGCGCCGCCTCGTCCTTCGCGGTCTTGTCGTCGTAGGTGGATTCGATCTCGGGGAACTCGACCGGCTTCGCGCCGAGGCCGTGGAAATGCTGCTCCTGGCGCGGGAAGACCTCCCAGTTGATGTCCTGCGCGACCGCCACCCGGCGGGTGCGGAACGGCGTGCGATAGGGCAGCGGGTCGCTGCGGCCTTCGAGGAACGCCTTGATGTAGTAGGCGGCGCGATGGCCGTGCATCATCGCCATGACGATGGTCGAGCCGCCGAACGCGCCGTCGCCCGCGGCGAACACCTTGGGGTCGTCCGTCGTCATGCCGGCGAATTTCGCGCGGATGCGATCCGACGCCATCATGCCGCGCTGCTCGAGCTCCTCGCTCGCCGCCTTCTGGCCGGTCGCCATGATGACGAGGCCGCACTCGAACTCGTGCTCCGAGCCAGGCACGGCTTCGAACTGCCGGCGGCCGTCCGCGCCGGGCGGGCCGAGCTGCGTCGTGACGCAGCGGAGCGCGAAGCCGTTGCCCTTGGAGACCGCCGCGACCGGCTGGGTCAGATAGATGAACTCGATGTCCTCGGCGATGGCGCCCTTCAGCTCGTCCTTGCGCGCGGGGATCTCATCCGGCCCGCGCCGGTAGAGCACCTTGACGTTCTTGCAGCCCGGCAGGCGCTTGGCGACGCGGCAGGCGTCCATCGCCACGTCGCCGCCGCCGATCACCAGCACGGTCTCCGGCATGACCGGCCGCTCGCCGCCATTGACGCGGCGCAGGAACGAGACGCCGTCCACCACGCGCGGGTCGTCATGACCCTCGATCTCGATGGGCTTGCCCCACCAGGCGCCGATGGTGAGCAGCACCGCGTCATGGCGCTCCTTCAGCGCGTCGAGCGAGACGTCGCGGCCGAGCGCGGTGTTGAGATGCACCTTGATGCCTGGGCAGTGCTTGAGGATGCGCTGCATATCCTCTTCGATGATGCCGGGGGGCAGGCGGAAGGCCGGAATGCCCCAGACCATCATGCCGCCGAGCCGGTCGGTCATCTCGTAGAGGTGCACCTCATAGCCGGCCTCGGCGAGGTCCTGCGCCGCAGTCATGCCGGCCGGGCCGGAGCCAACGATGCCGATGGTCTGCGTCCCGCTCACCGGGACGGGCGGCAGATGGTAGCTCGTGCCGAGCTTGTCCATCACATAGCGCTTGAGGTTGCGGATCGCGAGCGGGCCGTCGCTGTCGGTGCGCCGGCAGGCAGGCTCGCAGGGCGCATCGCACACCCGGCCGCAGATCGAGGAGAACGGGTTGGTCGCCGTGATCGCCTCGAAGGCCTCCTCGATCCTGCCTTCCCAGATGTAGGCGATATAGGACGGCGCATCGGTGCCGATCGGGCATGCCACTTGGCACGGCGCCGGCACGAAGTTGACGTCGGGCACGTCGTCGGCCTGACCTTCGGGCGCAGGGCCGGGATCGATGCGTCGAATGTCGTAGACGCTCACGACGAACGAAGCTCCTCGAACGGGATGTTGGTCAGGAGGCTTTGCGCAGGCGCTCCACGCGCCGCGCGAGCTCGGGCTCGTAGGGCAGGCGCGTGATCTCCGCCGCCTCAGGCGTCAACGCGACCAGGTCGTCGCGCGACACCTGATGCACGTCGCTGTAGCCGAGCGCGTGCGTGATCGAGGCGATCTGCCAGCGTATGGCTTCGAGGTAGCGGTGGATGTTGCGCGCCTCGACCGGCAGGTTGTAGCGCTTCTCGTGCTCGGGATCCTGGGTCGCGATGCCGACCACGCACTGGCCGACATGGCATTGCAGGCAGGCGATGCAGCCGCCCGCGATGATCGCGCCGGTGCCGACCGCGATCGCATGCGCGCCGAGCGCCAGCGCCTTGACCGCGTCGATGCCGTCCTTGACGCCACCCATCAGGATGACCGGCATCTTGCCGGCGGCGCCGATCTCGCTGAGCGCGTCCATCGCCTCCTGAATCGCCGAGAGCGTCGGGATGCCGACGAACTCGAGCACCTCGTTGCCGGCGGCGCCGGTCGAGCCCTGCACGCCGTCGAGCTCGACGAAGTCAAAGCCGTCCTTGTAGGCGATCTTGATGTCGTCGCGCACGCGCCCGGCGCCGAGCTTGACCGAAACCGGCAGCCGGTAGCCGGTCGCCTCGCGAAACTCCTCGACCTTGATAACGAGGTCGTCGGCGCCCAGCACGTCGGGGTGGCGCGACGGCGAGCGCAGGTCGATGCCCTCGGGGATGCCGCGGATGCGCGCGATCTCCTTGGTCACCTTCTTGGCCATGAGCTGGCCGCCGAGGCCGGGCTTCGCACCCTGCGAGATGTAGATCTCGAGGCCGTTGGCGCGCTGCATGTCATGGATGTTCCAGCCGAGCCGGCCGGAGAGGCACTGGTAGATGATCTGCTTCGCGGCATCGCGCTGCTCGTTGCTCATGCCGCCCTCGCCGGTGTTCTCCGAGATGTCGGAGAGCGCGGAGGCGAAGGCGAGCGCGACCTTGGTCGACTTCGAGAGCGCGCCATAGCTCATCGGCGCGATCATCACCGGCATCGAAAGGCTGATCGGATTGGCGCCGGAGCGGCCGCCGAGCTCGGTGCGCAGGTTCACCTTCGAAGCCGCATCGGGATCGGCCGGGATATTCGAGAGGTCCTTGCGGAAGGCGAGATCGCTCAGATGCGGAAACGGCCGCGCCGCGCCGTAGCCGCGGATGCGGTAGCGGCCGATCTGCGCCTTGACGTAGATGTCCTCCTGGACCTTGGCGTTCCAGTAGCCCTGCGCCTCGGAAGCCATGAAGAACGGGATGACGCGCACGCGCGGCTCGGGCTTGCCGTAGCGCAGGTTCTTGCCGGCGTTGGCGATCTTCTGCAGCCGGCCCTTGAACGGGATTTCATAGCGGTCGAGGAATTCGCGGATGCTGTCTTCCTCGTCCTGCGGCAGGTCGACCTGCATGGCGTCGGTGCCGAGCGCCTGGATCTCGCCGCCGACATAGATGGTGCCGCCGGTCATGTCCTGGCCGACCTTGTCGCCCGAATTGCCGAGGATGATGATGCGCCCGCCATACATCATGTAGCCGGCCATGAAGTTGGCGTTGCCGACGCAGCAGAGTGTGCCCTCCTTCATCACCTGGCCGGCGCGCGAGCCCATATTGCCCTTGACCACGACCTCGGCGCCGCGTATCGCGACGCCCGCGATCGCGCCGGCATTGCCGTTCACCACCACCGAGCCCTTGAGCATGTTGTCCGCGAGGCCCCAGCCGACATTGCGGTCGACCGTCACGCGCGGGCCGTCGGTCAGGCCGGCGCAGAAATAGCCCGCGGAGCCGCGAATCCGGAGGTTGATCGGGTGCACGAGTCCGACCCCGATATGATGCCGCGCATCGGGGTTGAGGATCTCGACGTCTTCTCCCTCGGCGCCGTATTTGCGGATCAGCTCGTTGGCCTGCCGGACGCCGGTTATCGCTAGATCGATTTGCGCCACGTCTTATAGGTTCCCGGGGGTGGTTCGAAGGTATCGAGCGCTTTGCCCGGAAAGAGCTTGTTGAGCGAGACTTCTTCCGAGGCGATGGCGATGAGGTCGTCGTTCTCCAGCATGACCATCGGCTTGGCGGCCAGGCGGTCCTTGGCGTAGCCGATCTCGTCCTTGGTCGAGACCAGGAACGAGAAGGTGCCGTCGAGATCGTCGATCGAGGACTTGAGCGCCTCCTCGAGCGAGATGCCGTGCGAGAGCTTGTCCGCGAGGTAGACCGCGACCAGCTCGCTGTCGTTGTTGGTGTTGAACTCGCAGCCCCGCTTCTCCAGCCGGCGGCGCATCTTCCAGTAGTTGGTGATCTGCCCGTTGTGGACGATCGCGACGTCGCTGAAGCCGGTCGCCCAGAACGGATGCGAGGCGTCGGGCGCCACGTCCGATTCGGTCGCGAGGCGGACATGGCCGATGCCGTGCGAGCCGCGGAACCTGTCGACGTGATAGCTGCGGTCCACGTCGTGCGCGCCGCCGACGTCCTTCACGATGTCGAGGCTCGAGCCGATCGAGAACAGCTTGGCGACGTGCTCCATCTCGTAGGAGAACTTCTGGAGGTCGCCCGCGAACCGGATGCGGAAGGCATGGGTGCCGCCGGCGGCTTCCTCGTCCAGGATTTCCGCCTGATATTCCTTGAGCTTCTCGCGGATGCGCGCGACCGTCGCCGCGCTCGCCTCGCCCCCACCCTCGCCGACGTAGAAGCGAAGCCGGTACTCACCTTCCCTGGGCTCGTAGTAGAGGGCGAAGCCGGTCGAATCCGGGCCGCGATGCTGGCACCCGTCGAGCATGCTGATCAGCGCCTTGCCGACCTGGGCATTGCGATCCTGGTGCTTGAACATGATGCCGGCGATCCCGCACATGGACTCCTCCCTCCACGGTGCAGACAAGACGCGCACCGTAGCGAAATCGGTGCCGCCGATCAATACCAGTGAACTGATGTTCACAGAAGGAATAGGGCTTTGACCTCCCTACCTAATTACCGAATCCCCGGACTCCCGGAAAAACCCCATCATCTTTAGGTGTTCTTGCTCTGCCCCCATCTCTAGACGGCGCCCCGTTTTCATCGCCTACGCTTCGGCACCAGCGCGGCAAGGTCCCGCCGCGATCGCCGGTCGCCGCGCTTTAATCCGCCTCGCCCCCAGCGGCGTAATGCCGCAAGGAGAGCCGATGAAGGATCGGGCTTGGCGCAACCGTGCCGCACCTTCTATCGTTCCGATGCCACGAGAGGATGTGGCGAGAGGATTAGCATCAAGCACACCCGGCCGCAGCGTTCGGCCGGGTGTTGGCAGCAAGCATCGAAGGGGCAAGCCAGTGTCAAGCATCGGCAATGGGTCATCACCGCGGCACGACCAAAAGAGCATCGACGAGCTGTTCGCCGCCACGCGAGAATCGCTGCTGAAGGCGAGACATCTGCCAGGCTGGATGTACACATCGCCTGAGGTCTTCGAGCGCGAGATCGACAACATCTTCATGAAGGAATGGCTCTGCGTCGGCCGCGTCGAGGAATACGAGAATCCGGGCGACTATCACGCGATGCGCATCGCCGGCGAGCCGCTGCTCGTCGCGCGCGACAACCAAGGCCGGCTCAACGCGTTCCGCAATGTCTGCGTGCATCGCGGCGTCGAGGTGGCGAGCGGCCAGGGCAACGTGAAGTCGTTCCGCTGCCCCTATCACGCCTGGGTCTACGACCTCGACGGCATGCTCCAGGGCGCGCCGCACACCAAGGAGGTCGAGGGCTTCGACTTCACGAACTGCAGCCTGCCGCGCGTCAGCCTCGATACCTGGGGCGGCTATATCTTCGTGAACTTCGACCCCGATTGTATGAGCCTCGCCGACTATCTGGACGTCGACGGCGTGCGCGACTTCGCCGGGTTCCTCAAGCCCGAGGAGACCCGCACCTCCGACAAGTACACCTTCGAGGTTCCGTGCAACTGGAAGTTCGTGCCCGAGAACCTGATGGACATGTACCATGTCGGCGTCATCCACAAGGATTCGTTCGGCGGCTACTTCCCGGTCAACGACTTCCGCTACACCCTCGACAAGAACGGCTATCACGCGACCTATGAGAGCTACACCATGGCGCCGAAGGGGGCGACCCTGTTCGGCACCATGCCGTGGCTGCGCGGCAAGGTGACGGATCGCTTCGCGTGCACCGTATGGGTCCGCCCGAGCATGAACATCTTCGGCCGCCACGACCTGATCCAGCCGATCGTGACCACGCCGATCGACGTTAATCACACCCAGGTCACGGTCTACACCCAGCTTCCCAAGGCCTATTTCGACGAGCCTGCGTTCGACGAGAAGAACAAGATCTATGCGGACTTCATCCGGCAGGTGCTGTCGGAGGACAACGCCATGCTCGAATCGCTGCAGAACGGCGTGAAGTCGCGCAGCTTCGTGCCGGGACCGACCGTCAAGCTCGAACGCGCCATCCATCACTGCCTGAACTACTATCTCGATCGCCTGTTCGGCACCGATGAAAGCGCGCGGACCACGCGGCTCAGCGAGGCCGAGGCCGCCCTTCAGGAGGCGCGGGCCAAGGCACCGGCGCGCGACGGCGGCTATTCGACTGCCTTCCGCGGTGCGGCGGAGTGACCGCGCCTGCCCAGGCCGCGCGCCGCGCGGCGGGTAAGGGTTAGGTAACGATCTTCGCGCTATGTTCGCCCTACCGTGATTGCCGGGCGGGGGCGTGTGGGTTATCCCGCCGCTTCCGCCCGGCATGACGGCACGACGGCCAGCGGGCTTTTTCGCTCCATGCGACGGGCCATATGCGAGGCTCGACGCGCAAACGTGCGATATGCGCACGGCAGGCGTTTCCACACCAAAATCGCTGGCTAGGCTATAATTTAAGCCCTATTACCCAGCTACCCGGTATGGGCCGAGAGACCCGGCCGCCAAGCCTTCGCAACGCAAGCGCCCCGCGATGCCCAAGACCGCCCTCATCGTCGAAGACAACGTCCTGAACCTGAAGCTGATGCGCGACCTGCTCGAGGCCTCGGGCATCAAGACCTTGCAGACCAAGGACGGCAACGATGCGCTGGCGCTGGCGCGCAGCGCGCGCCCCGACGTCATTCTGATGGACATCCAGCTTCCGGACGTCTCGGGCCTCGAGGTCACCCGCCGCATCAAGGCGGACGACGAGCTGAAGCACATCCCGGTCATCGCGGTGACGGCGCTCGCGCTGCGCGGCGACGAGGAGCGCGTACGCGAGGCGGGCTGCGACGCCTACATCACCAAGCCGATCTCGGTCACGAGCTTCCTCGAGGTCGTCCGCCGCTTCCTCGCTTAAGCGCGACTCGAATCGGGGCGGGGCCGCAGTGCCGCTCCTGCGGCTGATCACCGGCCGCTCACGCCAATCCTGAGAACTATTGAGAATTCAGAGAAGCCGTACAACGGCGTGGACATTGTTCGTGCTCCGTTCCAGCTTTTTACCAAGTGTTAGCTTTATTGCAATGCTAGGATCGCGAGCCAAGATGAGGTAGCCGGGCCTGCACGAACGGGCCCGCACGGCAAGAGGGCATCCATGTCTCTTCAGCATGCGGAGACCACGCACGAAACCGTGGCGAGCCTGGGCGCGCATACCGCGAGCGACGGGCCGGCGCCGATCATCCTGGAAGCGACCGGCGACGGCGACGCGATCAGCGTGCCGGGCGGCACCTTCCTGCTGCACGCCACGTTCGGCCGTGAGGCAGGCGACCTCGTACTGAGCGGCGTCGACGGGCAGCCCGATGTCGTGATCCGCGACTATTTCGACGTAGCTATGCCGCCCACGCTCGAGACCGATGGCGGCGCGCGCATCGAGGGTGCGCTGGCAGCCCGCCTCGCGGGCTCGCCGACGCCGGGCCAATACGCCGCGGCCGACGATCCGTCCGGCTCCGAGCCGATCGGCAAGGTCGCCGAGCTCACCGGCGAGGCGACCGCGACACGCCTCGACGGCACCACGCTGACGCTCGCCAAGGACATGCCGGTGTTCCAGGGCGACGTGATCGAAACCGGCGAGGGCGCCGCGCTCGAAATCGTCTTCATCGACGAGAGCACCTTCGCGGTCGGCGAGAATGGCCGGATGGTGCTGGACGAGCTGGTCTACGACCCCGCGACGCTGAACGGCCAGTCCAGCTTCTCGGTGATCGAGGGCGTGTTCGTCTTCGTCTCGGGCGGCATCGCCGAGAACAACCCGGAGCAGATGATCGTCAAGACTCCGGTTGCCACCATGGGCATCCGCGGCACCGCGGTCATGGTTCAGGCCGCGCAGGAAAGCGTCGAGAACGTGATCATCCTGCTGTCGGAGAAGCTGGCCGACGGCCAGGAGGCCACCGGCTCGGTGCTCGTGCTGACCGATGCCGGCTGGGTGGTGCTGGACGAGCCGAACGAGGCCGTCGCGCTCGACAGCATCTTTGCCTCGCCGAACGATACCTACTATGCGCTGCCGGAGGACATCGCGTTCCTGATCCGGCGGCTGCAGGACGCCATTCCTGATTCGGTCAAGCACCTCGAGGGCTCCGAAGAGGAAGATGGTTCGGACGAGCTGGCGGCGCTCGGCGACATCTCGCCGGCGGCCGGCGGTGAGCCCGAGGATACCGGGCCGGTCAGCGACTTCATCAACGTCACCAATGGCGACCCGTTGGCGGCGACCCAGTTCGGCGTGATCACGCCGCCCACCGGCCCCGGGTTCGAGGAAGGCCCGGAAGGCGAAGGCGACAGCTCCGGCCGCTCCGACGTCATTCCGCAGCAGCCGCCCGGCGAGGGGGCACCCCCGCCGGAGGAGGAGCCTCTGGCGCTGCCGACGCCGCCGGCGCCCGACCACGTCCTGTCCGGCGGCCTCGTCAAGCTCGCCGAGTCGGTCGGCCCGAACGACGTCATCATGAACGGCGTGCGCACCACGGGGCCGCTCGGCGGCAGCTTCATCTTCGCCGAGACGGGCAACTATCTGGTGGCCTGGGGCGCGGCGGATGAAGGCGACTTCATCATCGATTCGCCGCTCCTGCTCGACGGCGTGTTCCTCAACGACACGCTGATCGACGATTTCAGCGGCGAGGGCTTCACGTTCGATGGCTTCGCCATTCCGGAGGGCGCTGACGTGACGTTCGTCGGCGCGTTCAACGGCCTCGCGCCGCTCATCGGCACGGGGCAGCTCAAGTTCGACGGCGGTAACCTGTCGGCCGCCACCATCGAGGCGTTCCTCGGCCTGCCGCAGGGCGCGCTCAGCGCGCTGATCGACGACGGCAACCCGGACACGGTTGACGTCGCGACCGTCGGCTCCCTGCTGCTGCTCAACATCTCCGCCAACGCCGGCGACGTGCTGAGCTTCGGCTACAACTTCGTCGACTTCGAGAACAATGGCGGCCCCAACGGCAACTTCAACGATTTCGCGTTCTTCTACACCAACGCGGCGGCGTCCGAAGGCGATGCCGAGCCGACATCGGGCGACGACGTGCTCATCGGCACCAGCGGAAACGACGTGATCGACGCGCTGGGCGGCAACGACACCGTGGCCGGGTCGAGCGGCGACGACTCGCTGTTCGGCAATGACGGCAATGACGTGCTGTATGGCGGCGCGGGCGCCGACTATGTGGAAGGCGGCAACGGCAACGACGTCCTCTTCGGCGGCGCGGGCAACGACGTGCTCGACGGCGGCATCGGGGCCGACTATCTGAGCGGCGGCACCGGCATCAACACGCTGATCGGCGGGCCGGATGCGGACCGCTTCGCGTTCCAGAGCACGGCGGACGGCATCCAGGTCACCGCGGACCAGGCCTATGACGGCCCGGTGAGCCAAGTCACCGACTTCCAGTCCGGCATCGACCTGTTCTCGTTCGTGAACACCGCGTTCGGCTTCGACGCGGGCACCACCGGCACGCTCGCCGAGATCGAGGCGGACACCGGCAATGTGCTGTTCTCGACCGTTGCGAACTATGACGGCACGGGCGTGACCGGCGAGCCGGACAGCCCGCACTTCATCTTCGACCCGACGAGCGGCACGCTCTATTACGACGCCGATGTCGCGACCCCCGGCTACACGGTGATGGCGCAGGTGCAGCCCGGCGACAGCGTGACCGCGGCCGACATCCAGGTGACGGATTCGAGCGGCGGCACCCAGGCTTGAGGCAGCGCCGGCCCCGCGCCGGCGCCCCTCCCCTGCCGCCGGCCTGCACCGGCATGACGGCCCTTGCCGCAGGACGCCCGTTCAGCGCAGCATGACCCCCGCACGGTGCAATTCTTTAACGGAATAGGCCGAGCCTCCACGCGTGATCGGAGCGGGCGCGCACCATGGTTGACGTCGAACTCGCCAAGCTGGACGCCGAACGGCCGCAGCCGCGCGCCTGGCTGAAGGCGATCCTCGCGCCGCTGCGCGGCGCGTTCCGCGAGGTCATCCTGATCTCGCTGTTCGTGAACCTGCTGGCGCTCGCCGTGCCGATCTTCGTGCAGCAGGTCTATAACCGCGTCATCTTCTTTCACGGCACGACGACGCTTGCCGCGCTCCTGATCGGCGTCGCCATCGCCGTCGCCTTCGATTTCGCGCTCCGTCAGGCGCGCGCCCGCATGCTGCAGCGCGTCGCGCTGCGCATCGACATCGAGCTCGGCCGCCGGCTCTACGACAAGATCGCCGCCCTGCCGCTCGGCACCGTCGAAGCCCGGCCCGCCGGCTTCTGGCAGGCGCTCTACAAGGACGCCGAGCTGGTGCGCAATGTGTTCTCCGGGCCGACCGCCGTCCTCGTCATGGACCTGCCGTTCGCGGTGATCTTCGTCGCGCTGATCTGGGTCATCGCGCCGCCGGTGGTCTACGTGCTGCTCGCGGCGCTGCCGGTCTATCTCGGCCTCGCGCTGCTCTCGGGCACCAGCCTCGGCCGCGCCACGCGGGCGGAGCGCCGGGCCGGCATCGGCCGCGACGCCTTCATCACCGAGCTGCTCGCCGGCCGCACCACCATCAAGGCGCTGTCGCTCGCCGGCGCGTTCAGGGACCGCTTCGAGAACCGCCACGCCGACACCATCGAGCATGCCCTGGTGCGCGGCGGCCGCGGCGACACCTACGGCAATCTCGGCCTCGCCTTGAGCCTGCTCGTCACGGTCTCGATCGTCTCGGTCGGCGCGCTCGCCATCATCGAGCAGCAGATGACGATCGGCGCGCTGATCGCCGCCACCATGCTCGCCGCGCGCGTCACCGCGCCGCTCAACCAGCTCGTCAACACCTGGCGCACCTATGCGAGCTACCGCCAGGCGGTGCGCCGGCTGTCCTCCGCCTTCGCGCTTGCCGAGGAGCGCACGGGCAGCGCGGTCAAGCTGGCGCGCCCGCAGGGGCGCGTCATCATCGAGAACCTCCGCTTCGGCTACGACCCGAAGCGCCCGCCGCTGCTCGACGGCATCTCGCTCGACATCCAGCCGGGCGGCATGCTCGGCATCGTCGGGCGCAATGGCTGCGGCAAGACCACGCTGCTCAAGCTGATCCAGGGCCTCTATCCGCCGGGCGCGGGGCGCGTGCTGCTCGACGGCGCGGACATCGCGCAGTTCTCGCGCGCCGAGCTAGCCGCCTGGATCGGCTATGTGCCGCAGGAGTGCGTGCTGTTCGCCGGCACCATCCGCGACAACATCGCGCTCACCAAGCCCAACGCCAGCGACGAGGAGATCGTGCGCGCCGCGACGCTCGCCGGCGTGCATCCCTTCGTCATCGACCTGCCGGACGGCTACGGCACCGAGATCGGCGAGGCTGGCTCGCGGCTCTCCGGCGGCCAGCGCCAGCGCATCGCCATCGCGCGCGCGCTGCTGAACGACCCGCCGGTGCTGCTGCTCGACGAGGTGACCGGCAATCTCGACATGCAGGCCGAGGTCAGCTTGCGCGACGCCCTCGCCGAGCTCGCGCGCGAGCGCAGCGTCGTGGTGGTGACGCACACGCCGATCCTGCTGCGCGCCTGCGCCAACATCATCGCGATGGAGCGCGGCCGCATCGTGCTCGGCGGCCCGGCCAAGGACGTGCTGCCGCGCATCTTCGGCGGCCCGCCCCGGCCCGCGCCCGCGGAGGAGGCGTCGTGAGCCGGCTCGATCAACTGGTCCAGCGCACCCCCTTGCGCGGCTGGCGGCTGACCGCATGGTGCGTGATCGGCGCGATCTGCGCCGTCGTCGCCTGGGCCTATTTCTCCAAGCTGGAGCGGGTGGCGAGCGCCGAGGGCGCGGTCGTGCCCCAAGGGCAGGTCAAAGTAATCCAGCATCTCGAAGGCGGCATCATCAAGGACATCCGCGTCACCGAGGGCGATGCGGTCAAGGCCGGCGACGTGCTGCTCCAGCTCGATACCGGGATCGTCGGCTCGACCCAGGCCGAGAGCCAGATCGACCTCGACGGCCTGCTCCTGACCCGCGCGCGGCTGGAAGCAGAAGCGACCGGCAACGAGCTGAGCTTCCCCGAGGTCGAGGCGGCCCGCCGCCCCGATCTCGTGCTGGCGGAGCGCCAGGCCTTCGACGGCAACCGGCGCTCGACCGAGAGCACGCTCGCCGTGCTCGAAGACCAGCTCCAGCAGCAGCAGCACAATGTCTCCCAGCTCCAGGCCGAGCAGCGCGCCGCCCAGAACAACCACGCCCTTGCCCAAGAGCGCTTCCGCATGGCCGAGGAGCTCATCAAGGACGGCCTGATGCCGCGCCTCGAATACGTCCAGCTCAAGCAGGAGGTCGAGAAGTATGCCGGCGAGGCGGGCTCGCTGCGCGCCCAGCTCCCCAAGGCGCGCGCTGCGGTAGAAGAGGCGCAGAACCGGATCGAAGAGGAAAAGAACACGGTCAAGCGCCGCGCCCTCGAGGAGCTCGCCAGCATAGAGCTGCGCATCGCCCGCGCGCGCGAGGCATTGGCGCGCACCACCGACCTCGTGGTGCGCACCGAGATCAAGAGCCCGATCGACGGCGTGGTGAAGAGCCTGCGCTATCACACGAAGGGCGCGGTCGCGCTGCCCGGCGAGCCGCTCATGGAGATCGTGCCGTCGGAGGCCAAGCTCGTGGTCGAGGCCAAGCTCAGCCCGATCGACGTGGGCCAGGTCAAGGTCGGCCAGCCGACGGTCGTGAAGATCTCGACCTACGACTTCGCCCAGTACGGCGCGCTCGAGGGCCAGGTCACCTACATCTCCGCCGACAGCCAGACCGACTCGAAGGACGGCCTGACCTATTTCCGTGTCGTCGCCGAGACCGACCGCACCCATCTGGGCGACAAACCCGGCGAGCTCCCGATCACGCCCGGCATGCAGGCGACCCTCGACATCCATACCGGCGAGCGCAGCGTGCTCGATTTCCTGCTGCGGCCCATCCGGAAGGCTGGCAGCGAGGCATTCCGCGAGCGGTAAGGCGCGCTGCCGCCCGCCATGAAGGGAACCCCATGCGCAATGATGCGGTCTGGCAGGCGCGGGTCGACCTCGCCGCCGCCTACCGGCTCGCCACCATGCACGGGCTGAACGAGGGCATCTGCAACCACCTCACCCTGCTCGTGCCCGGCGCCACCGACCGCTTCCTGCTGATCCCCTACGGCACGCATTGGAGCGAGGTGACCGCCAGCAAGCTCCTCATCGTGGATGTCGAGGGCCGCGTGCTGGAGGGCGAAGGCATGGCCGAGGACACCGCCTTCTTCATCCACGCGCCCCTCCACAGAGCCTATCCCGAGTGGCCGTGCATCATGCACACCCACATGCCCTATACGCTGGCGCTCAACCTGATCGAGGACGGCCGCGTCGAGCCGATCAACCAGAACGCGCTGCGCTACACCGGCCGGATCGCCTATGACGAGGACTATCGGGGCCTCGCCTGCGACAACCAGGAAGGCGCGCGCATCGCCAAGGCGATGAACGGCAAGCCGATCCTGATGATGCGCCATCACGGCGTCATCGTCTGCGGCAAGACCGTCGCGGCCGCCTATGACGATCTCTACTATCTGGAGCGCACCTGCATGACCCAGGTGCTCGCCATGAGCACCGGCCGCCCGCTCAAGCCGATCGCGCCCGACATGGCGTCGCACGCCGCGCGGCAGATCACCGGCCAGGATGCCATGGACGCCACGGGCGTCCATTTCGCCGCGCTCAAGCGCGTCCTCGACCGCGAGCAGCCCGACTACAAGAGCTAGGCCGCGCCCCGGCCCAGCCGGTCGCCCCCTGCCGATCAATCCTTGTGCGGGCGGGCAAGCTCGCCCTTAATGGGCCGGCTTTCGCAACCGGAGAGGGCCCCCAATGGCTGAAAAAATCGCCGCCCTGCCGCTGCCGGCGCCGGTGCCGGTCGAGCAGCTCTATCGGCGTGCCGACCCGAAGGCGTTTCCTTTCAAGACCACCGCCGAGCTCGAGGGCGAGATCGGCGTGCTCGGCCAGGAGCGCGCGGTCGGCGCCATCCGCTTCGCGGCCGGCATGCGCTCGCTCGGCTACAACGTGTTCGTGCTCGGCCCCTACGGCATCGGCAAGCATACGGTGGTGCGGCGCGTCCTGCGCGAACTCGCCGCCGGCGAGGCGGTGCCGTCGGACTGGTGCTATGTCCACAATTTCGAGACGCCCCACAAGCCCAAGGCGCTCAAGCTGCCGGCCGGCGTCGGCAACCAGCTCAAGGAGGCGATGCAGAAGCTGATCGAGCAGCTTCGCGCGGCGGTGCCCGCGGTGTTCGAGAGCGAGGAATATCGCTCCCGCCGCGAAGCCATCGAGAACACCGTCAAGAAGCGGCAGGAGGAACTGTTCGGCGCCGTCCAGGAGAAGGCGCGCGCGGAGAGCGTGGCGATCGTCCAGACCCCGGCCGGCTTCGGCTTCGCACCGATGCGGGACGGCGAGATCATGCCGCCCGAAGAGTTCAACAAGCTGCCCGAAGAGGAGCGCAAGGCCTTCCAGGAGAAGATCGCCGAAATCCAGTCGGACTTCGCGACCGCCATGCAGCAGATCCCGCTCGTCGCGCGCCAGGCCTATGACGCGCTGACCGAGCTCGACCGCCAGGTGACGCAGGCCGCCGTCAAGGTCCTGGTCAGCGACGTGCGCAAGCGGTTCGCCTCGATCCCGCAGGTGCTCGATTATCTGACCACGATCGAAGCCGACGTCGTGCGCAACGCGCACCTGTTCCGCGTGCCGCCGCACGCCATGCAGCAGCAGGAGCAGCAGGAAGGCGCGATGCGGGGCCTGGCGCTGCCGACCTACGCGCTGGAAGACCCGCCGCAGTTCCGCCGCTACAAGGTCAACGTGCTGGTCGATCGCGAAGGCCAGGAAGGCTCGCCCGTCATCTATGCCGACCCGCCGAACTTCCAGCGCCTGTTCGGCCGCATCGAGCATGTCGTCGAGATGGGCAACCTCCTGACCGACTTCGCCATGATCAAGCCCGGCGCGCTGCACCGGGCGAATGGCGGCTATCTGATCATCGATGCCCGCAAGGCCCTGCTCGAGCCCTATGTCTGGGACGCGCTCAAGCACGCGCTGCGCTCGCGTGAAATCCGCATCGAAGCGCCGATGCAGTCCTTCGGTCCCTTGACCACGCAGACGCTCAGCCCCGAGCCCATCCCGCTCGACGTCAAGGTCGCCATCATCGGCGAGCCGATGATCTACTACCTGCTCGACCAGCACGACCCGGACTTCCCGGAGCTGTTCCGCGTCACCGCGGATTTCGACGGCGACATGGAGCGCACGCCGGAGAACACCGTGCTGTTCGCAGCGTTGCTCGGCTCCCTCGCACACAAGGAGGGCCTGCTGCCGCTCACCAACGAGGCGGTGGCGCGCCTCATCGAGCACAGCTCGCGGCTCGTCCAGGATGCGCAGAGGTTGTCCTGGCAGGTGCGGCGGATCGGCGACATCGTGCGTGAGGCGAGCTATTTCGCCACCAAGGCGGGACGCAGCATCATCGAGCGCGCCGACATCGAGACCGCGATCGACGCCGCGATCAAGCGGATCAGCCGCATCCGCGAACGCATGCAGGAGCAGATCATCCGTGAGACCATCCTGATCGACACCGACGGCGAGGCGGTCGGCCAGATCAACGGCCTCTCGGTGCTCGAGCTCGGCCGCTTCGTGTTCGGCAAGCCGAGCCGGATCAGCGCGCGCGTGCGGCTCGGTACCGGCAAGTTCATCGACATCGAGCGCGAGGTCGCGCTCGGCGGCCCGCTGCATTCGAAGGGCATGCTGATCCTGGCCGGCTTCCTCGGCGGCCGCTACGCGCCGGACGAGCCGCTCTCGCTCTCCGCGAGCCTCGTCTTCGAGCAATCCTATGGCGGCGTCGACGGCGACAGCGCCTCGTCCGCCGAGCTCTACTGCCTGCTTTCCGCGCTCGCCGAGGCGCCGATCAGGCAGGGCCTCGCGGTGACCGGCTCGGTCAACCAGTTCGGCGAGGTACAGGCGATCGGCGGCGTCAACCAGAAGATCGAGGGCTTCTTCGACATCTGCAGCAAGCGCGGCCTGACCGGACGCCAGGGCGTGCTGATCCCCCGCGCCAACGTCGAGCACCTGATGCTGCGCCAGGACGTGGTCGAGGCGTGCGAGGCCGGCAAGTTCGCGGTCTACCCGGTCTCGACCATCGATCAGGGCATCGAGCTCTTGACCGGCGTTCCGGCCGGCGTGCGCGACGAGAGCGGCAAATACCCGCCCGATTCGATCAACGGCCGGGTCGAGCAGCGCCTGATTGCGTTCGCCGAGATGAGGCGCCGCTTCGGCCGTTCGGAAGAAGGCGGCGAGAAGCGGGAGTAAAGCCTCGGCCGCGCCCGTTCAATAATCCACGGCGATCGGATCGAGGCTGCGCCAGAGATACCAGGTCGCCACCGTGCGCCAGGGCCGCCACGGCGCGGCGATGCCGTGGATCTCTTCGAGCGAGAGCTGACGCCCGTCGGCATAGCGCTCGCCGATGGCGCGCCTGAGGCCGAGATCGCCGACCGGCAGCACGTCGGGCCGCTGCATGTGGAAGATCAGGAACATCTCGGCGGTCCAGCGCCCGACGCCCTTGAGCGCGACCAGTTCCTCGATCACCGCCTCGTCATCGAGCCGGCGCAGCCGCGTGCCGTCGAGCCGGCCGGCCATCGCCGCCTCGGCGATATGCACGAGATAGCCCGCCTTCTGCCGGGTGATGCCGCGCTCGCGCAGGCCCGCCTCGCCGACCGCGACGACGCGCTCCGGCGAGACCGTGCCGCACAGGTCGGCGAGGCGCGCCCAGATGCTGTCCGCCGCCTTGACCGAGATCTGCTGGCCGATGATCGCGCGCGCCATCATGGTGAAGGCATCGCTGCGCCGGCGCAGACCCTCGCTCCGGCTCTGCGCGATCACGGCGGCGAGCACCGGGTCGGCATCGCTGAGCGCGGCGACGGCGCGGCGCCAATAACGCGGCTTTGCACCGGTCGGGATGCTTGAGTCGGCCATGCCCGGCAGTCTAGAGCACGATTCGATCGGGTTGAACCTGCCTGATCGGCAAACCGCGCTTTAGCCGCCGACGACCTGCAAAAGCCGCTCCTGCAGCTCCTGAAGGCGGAACGGCTTGGCCAGCATGGTCGCGCCGAGCCGGCGCATCTCCTTGCCGTCGATCGCCGCATCGCCATAGCCGGAGACGAACAGCACCTTGAGATCGGCGCGAAACTCGAGCGCCCGCCTCGCCAGCTCGGCGCCGTTGAGGCCGCCCGGCAGCATGACATCGGTCAGCAGCAGGCGGATGTCGGCCCGCTCCTGGAGCTTCGCGAGCGCGCTGACGCCATCCTCGGCCTCGATGGTCGCGTAGCCGAAGAGGTTGAGGGCACGCACCACGAACTCGCGCACCTCCGGATTGTCCTCGACGAGCAGGACGAGGTTCGAGCGTATGGCGGAAATATCGTTCATCGCGCGATGCTCTCAGGCGACCGCGGCCTGGACCGAGACGTCGGCAGGCAGATAGAGCCGGACCGCCGTGCCGCAGCCGGGCGTGCTCTCGATATGAACCCGCCCGCCCGACTGTTTGGCGAAGCCGTGCACCATGCTGAGGCCGAGGCCGGTTCCCTTGCCGACATCCTTGGTCGTGAAGAACGGCTCGAAGACGCGGCTGAGAATTTCGGGCGTCATGCCGGCGCCGGTGTCGGAGACCCTGACGACCACGAACTCGCCATGCCCCAGATCGTCGACCAGGTTGCTGCCGTCGACATAGCACGGCTCCGTGGCGATCTCGATGACGCCCCCCTCGCCCATCGCGTCCCGCGCATTGACCGCGAGATTCACCAGCGCCGCCTTCAACTGGCCGGGATCGATCATGGCGGGCAAAAGGGACGGCGCCAGCCTCGTCCGCACCGCGACATTGTCGCCGAGCACGGGCGCTAGCGTCGTCACGACGTCGTCGATCAACCGATTGACGTCGGTGCGCTGCGGTAAAAGCATCTGCCGGCGCGAGAAGGCGAGCAGGTGGCTGATCAGCACGCTCGCCCTCTCGGTCGCGCGGAGCGCGCGGTTGAGGTGGAGCTGCGCTGCCGCATCGCGGTCGAGCTTGAGGCCGAGCAATTCGAGATTGCCCATGATCACGCCGAGCAGGTTGTTGAGGTCGTGGGCGACGCCGCCGGCGAGCCGCCCCACCGATTCGATCTGCTGCGCCTGCTGAAGCCGGGCCTCGGTCGAGCGCCGCTCGGTGACGTCGTCCGCGACGAGGATCACATGGCCCGGCCCGCCCGCCGGCGGCCGGGTCATCGACAGCTTGAGGTGCACATATTTTTCGTCGCCCCCGGCGCCCCGATGGGCGCGCTCCAGGCTGAGCACTTCCCGCTCGCCCGACAGCAGCGGCGCGATGAAGCCTGCGAAGTCCGAAACCTCCGGCAGAAGGACGCGGAAATCGCTTTCCTTCAGCGCGGCGAGAGCGCGTCCAAGCAGCTGGCACAGCGGCGGGCTGGCGCACAGCCAGCGGCCGTCCGCCGTGAGATGGCCGATGCCGATCCCGGCGCGATCGAAGGTCGCGCGAAGGAGCTGCTCGGGGCCGTGCTCGCGATCGTGCGGCCATCCGAAGCCCAGCAGGCGGATCGCGGCGCGGGCGGCCGCGATGACGGAACCGAATACCGGCATGATCGAGGCTCAGCTCAGCGCGATCGAATGGAGCCGCTGAGCCGCGCGGCGCTGGCGGGTTTCGATAGTCAGGCCGGTCGGCTCGGCCGGCTTGCCTGCGGCAAGCCACCGAGCCGACCCGACGCCGATCAGGAGCATCAAAGCGGCGGTGTACCGGACCCAGAAGAGCGTCGACCTCCCGTAACATTCCTTTACTGCAACCAAACTAATTTGATCAATGTTCAAATATAGAGGGTCAGAATCCTGCGCGCCCCGAGCATCGAAGCGTCGCATGCAGATAACAGGCAAATCGCTAAGAAACCCTTAAGAAAACGGGGCGGCTCCCGGAAATTGCGGAATCAGCCGGCCGGCCCGAAGCTCCAGCCGCCCCCGAGGGCCGGCCCCGCTCAACGGTTGCGGCGGCGGCGCGGGTTGCGCGACGAGCCGGCCCGCTTGCGCGTGGCCTGCGGCCGTTCCCGCTCGCGCTCCGGCGGCGGCTCCGGCTCGTCGATCACGTCGTCCGGGAGGCCCACGCCTTCGGGAACGGTCTCGCTTGGCGGCGGAAGCCTCTGCTGGTCGCGATGGCGCCGCTCGATCGCCTCGTACTCCGACAGCGCCTTCTTTTCCTCGCCCGGCTTGGTCTTGGGGCGGATATAGAGGAGCGACGCGGAGGCGATGAAGATCGACGAGTAGGTGCCGATGATCACGCCGATGAACATGGCGAAGGCGAAGCCGCGGATCACCTCGCCGCCGAAGATCAGGAGCGCACCCAGCACGAGCAGCGAGGTCATGCCGGTCATGACCGTCCGAGCGAGCGTCTCGTTGACCGAGCGATCGATCAGCGCCGCAAGCGGCATGGTCTTGTATTTGCGCAAATTCTCGCGCACCCGATCGTACACCACCACGGTGTCGTTCATCGAATAGCCGATGATCAGAAGGACCGCGGCGATGGTGGTCAGGCTGAACTCGAAGCCGATGATCGCATAGATGCCGAGCACAAGGATGACGTCGTGCAAAAGCCCGATGACGGAGCCGACGCCGAACGGCAGCTCGAAGCGCAGCCAGATGTAGACGAGCATCAGCGCGATGGAGACGACGACCGCGATGATGCCGTCTTGAATGAGTTCCCCGCCGACTTTCGGGCCGACCACCTCGACCCGACGAAACTCGACAGCATCGCCGTAAAGACCGCCCAGCGAATCACGGATCGCCTGGATGGCGACATTCTGCGCCGCCTCTCCGCCGGGCTGCTCCTGGGTGCGGATCAGAACGTCGTTCGGCGAACCGAATTCCTGAAGCGCGATCGGACCAAGACCAAGATCGCCGAGCCGGCCGCGCATCGCCTCGAGATCGGCGGTCTGCTCGGTCCGGACCTCGATGAGAATGCCGCCCGTGAAATCAACGCCGAAATTGAGCCCCTTCACCACCAAGACAGCAATGAACCCGATACAGACCGCGATCGAGATCGAGATCAGGATCTTGTGGAAGCTCATGAACGGGATGTTGGTATTCTCGGGAACCAAGCGCAGGCGTAACATGGCTCTTCGCTCCTAGAGCGGCAGCTGCTTGGGCCGGCGGGCGCGCAGCCACCAGACCAACAGATAGCGCGCCAACAACACCGCCGTGAACATGGTCGTGACAACGCCGATGCCGATCGAGACCGCGAAGCCGCGCACGGGTCCGGTCCCCACCGCATAGAGCACGATAGCAGCGATCAATGTGGTCAGATTGGAATCAATGATCGCCGAATAGGCGCGCCTGAAGCCCGCGTCCATCGCGGCGAACGGTGATTTGCCGAGCTTCATCTCTTCGCGCATTCGCTCGAAGACCAGAACGTTGGCATCAACCGCCATGCCCAAGGTCAACACGATGCCGACGATGCCGGGCAAGGTAAGCGTGGCCTGGAACAGCGACATGACCGCAATCAACAGGACCAGGTTCATGATCAGGGCGAGGTTGGCAACCAGCCCGAAGAACCCGTAATACAGCGTCACGAAGACGAAGATTGCCACCAAGCCAACCATCGCGGCGGTCTCGCCGGCGCGGATCGAATCCGCGCCGAGGTCAGGGCCGACCGTGCGCTCCTCGATCACCACCATCGGCGCCGGCAATGCACCGGCGCGGAGCAGCAGGGCGAGGTCGTTCGCCGTCGCCGTGGTGAAGCTCCCGCTGATCACGCCCGAGCCGCCGAGGATCGGTTCGCGGATGACCGGCGCGCTGATCACCTTGCCGTCGAGCACGATGGCGAACGGCTTGCCGACGTTCTCCTTGGTGACGTCGCCGAAGCGGCGCGCGCCGAGCGCATCGAACCTGAAGCTGACGACCGGCTCGTTGTTCTGGAAGCTCGGCTGCGCGTCCACCAGGCTCTCGCCGCTCAGGATGGCGCGCTTGCGCAGGACGTACCAGTATTCCGGTATGCCATCCTCGTTGAGCTTGTCCGAGGGCACCAGCATGCTGGTCGGCGGCACGCCGTCGCGGCGGGCCTCCGCCGGCGTGATCGATTCGTCGAGCAGGTGGAAGGTGAGCTTCGCGGTCTGGCCGAGCAGCGCCTTGACGCGCTCGGGGTCGTCGATGCCGGGAAGCTGGATGAGCACGCGGTCCGAGCCCTGACGCTGGATGGTCGGCTCGCGCGTGCCGGTTTCGTCGATGCGCCGGCGGACGATCTCGATCGACTGGCCGACCGCGCCCTGCGTCAGCTCGTCGCGCGCCGCATCGCCGAGCGCCGCCTCGATGCGGCCGTCCGGCGTCGCGTTGACGACCAGCGCCCGGTCGATGTTCTTGATCAGATCGACCGCCTGCTGCAACGTGCCGGGATCGGTGACCTGGACCTGAACGACATGGCCGGCCGTCTTCAGGCCGGTATAGCCGATCCTCTCGCCGCGCAGCCTGGCCCGTACCTCGTCGACGATGCCGACGATGCGCTCGGTGAGCATCTGCTCGACCTGCACCTCGAGCACGAGATGGGAGCCGCCCTGCAGGTCGAGCCCGAGATTGAGCTGCTCGCGCGGCAGCCAGCTCGGGTAGGACTGCATCGAGTCCCTGCTGAAGACGTTCGGCAGGGCGAACAGGATGCCGGCGACGCAGATCAGAACGACCAGCGCCACCTGCCAGGGCTTGATCTTCAACATCGGGTTTTAACGTCGGCTGCTGTGCGCCGTCGCCGGCCCCTACCTGTTGTCGGTCCGTTGGCCCGAGGAGCCGGGTTCGGTGCGCTCGGCCTCCTCTTCGCCGCCATCGGCCTCGTCGTCATCGTCGCCGCCAGTGGAGCGGGACGGTTCGGGCCGGCGCACGATCTCGGCGATCGCGCTGCGCATGAGCTTGATCCGCACGTTCGGCGCGACCTCGACCAGGAGGTTGTCGTCGCGGTCGACCTTGATCACCCGGCCGATCATGCCGCCGGTGGTGACGATGTCGTCGCCGCGCTTCACGTTGCCGAGCATCTCGCGATGCGCCTTCTGCTTGCGCTGCTGCGGGCGGATCAACAGGAAGTAGAACACGACGAAGATCAGGATGAGCGGCAGGATCGACATCAGGATGTCGCCGCCGCCGCCTTCCGCTCCGCCTGCACCCGCGCCGGGCTGGCCCGTGCCGGGCGGCTGGCAAGCCGCGAGAAGTGGCAGGACCGCCAACGTGGCGCCGAGCATCAGCAGTCGCAGCATCAGGTTCTCCTCGATCCTCATTTGTTCCCGGTCGGGAAATCGCACGGCAACATAGGCGTAAACCCGACGAGGGGCAAACGATAATCCGTGCTTGGATTTGCGCGAATTGCCTCTTGTGTTAGGGTCCGCGCCCCATCGACCGGCCGCCCGCAACGCCATGACCGACCAAGAGCTTTCCCGCCTGCTCGCGCGCATCGCCGAGGCGCTCGAGCGGCTCGCCCCGCCCCCTGGCCAGCCCCCGGACCTGATGGCGGCGGACGGCTTCGTCTGGCACGCCGAAAGCGGCTCGCTCGAGCCGATCCGCGCGATCAACCGGGTCGATCTTGCCCTGCTCAAGGGCATCGACCGGGTGCGCGACGTGCTGCTCGACAACACGCTGCGCTTCGTACGCGGCATGCCGGCCAACAACGCGCTGCTGTGGGGCTCGCGCGGCATGGGCAAGAGCTCGCTGGTCAAGGCGGTGCATGCCGAGGTCAACGCGCGGACGCCGGGCAGCCTCGCGCTCATCGAGATCCACCGCGAGGACATCCCGAGCCTGCCGCGCCTCCTGACCATCCTGCGCCAGAACAGGCGGCGCTGCGTCGTGTTCTGCGACGACCTCTCCTTCGAGGCCAAGGACACCACCTACAAATCGCTCAAGGCGGTGCTCGAGGGCGGCATCGAGGGCCGGCCCGAGAACGTGCTGTTCTACGCGACATCGAACCGCCGCCACCTGATGGCGCGCGAGATGATCGAGAACGAGCGCTCGACCGCGATCCACCCGGGCGAAGCGGTCGAGGAATCGGTCTCGCTGTCCGACCGGTTCGGGCTCTGGCTCGGCTTCCATGCCTGCGACCAGGAGACCTATCTCTCCATGGTCGAAGGCTATGTGAAGAGCCTCGGCATCGGGATCGCGCCCGACGCCCTGCGCGCCGAGGCGCTCGAATGGAGCCTGACGCGCGGCGCGCGCTCGGGCCGCGTTGCCTGGCAGTTCGTCCAGGATCTGGCGGGGCGGCTCGGCGTGCCGTTCACCGCGCCCGAGGCGAAGCCATAACGCTGAACACGGCGGGTGCGGTGCGACGGCCCCATCCTTCGACAAGCTCAGGATGAGGCCGAAAACCGAAAGCCCTCATGCTGAGCCTGCCGAAGCATGAGCCTGCCGAAGGATGAGCCTGTCGAAGGATGAGCCTGTCGAAGCATGAGGGCGAACTGACCCGCGCCGTACTGCTTATCCCTCGGTGAGCTGGGTCAGCGGATCGACCGGCTTGCCGCGCCGGCGGATTTCGAAATAGGTCTGCGCCTGCTCGCCGCCGCTGGTGCCACCGGCATGGGCGATGGTGTCGCCGCGGCGCACCACGTCGCCCTCGCCGACCAGGAGCTCGTCATTGTGCGCGTAGGCGGTCATCCAGCCGTCGGCGTGGCGGATCAGCAGCAGCTTGCCATAGGCCTTGAGGTCGCTGCCGGCATAGGCGACGACGCCGTTCTCGGACGCCCTGACCGGTGCGCCGCGCGGTGCCGCGATCACGATGCCGTCATGCTGCACGCCGCCACCCTGCTTGCCGAAGCGCGAGACCACCTTGCCCTGCACCGGCCAGTAGAAACCGTTGCCGGTGCGCGGCGGCGGCTCGGCGGCGCGCGCGGAGCGCCGGGCTTCGGCCATCTGCGCGGGCCGCTCGGCCGTCTCGGCGGGCGGCCGCGACACCCGCACGATCGGCTTCTCCGGCGGCCGCGGCACGCGCGGGGCGGCGTTGACCACGACGAGGCTCGGCGCTTCCTCCGTCGGCTCGGTCAGCGGCTCGACCGGCGGCGGCAGCTTGATCCGCGCGCCCGCCACCAGGACATAGGGCGGCTCGAGATCGTTGCGTTGGACAAGCGTATGGAGATCGACGCCCATGCGGCGCGCCACGCTGTAGAGCGTGTCGCCCGGCTGCACCAGATAGGTCCGCTCGGTCGGCACCTTGAGCCGCTGCCCGGCCCGCAGGTGATAGGGCGGTTCGAGGCCGTTCAGCTCGATCAGGTCGCGCACCGCGACGTCGTTGTCGCGCGCGATGGCATAGAGCGTCTTGCCGGCGGGGACGATCACCTCATCGCCGCTCGGCCTGACCGTGAGCCGCGGCTGGGGCGCCGGCTCGCGCGGCGCCGGCGGCGGGCTCGCGGCGTGTTCGAGGACCGGCGGCGGCGCGATCGAGGCGACCTCGACCTCGGGCGTCGGCGCGGCCGCGACCTGCACCGCCTCGGCCGGCGGGTCGGGCCTGATGCGGTCGGCGCTCTGCGCTGCTGGCGGGGCCTGCGCGGGCGCGACCGGCGGGTTCGGCGCCCAGAGCCGTGGCAATGTCGGCAGGCAACCGGCGACCATGAGGCTGCAGGCAAACGCGACAACGGGGCCCGATCGGCGCGAAAACAGGGCGACTCGGGTCATGCCCTCCATCATGATTCGTGTCGTCGGCACAAGCAAGCAGGCAAGCGACGGCGGGCCGGTTTGCCCTCATGCTTCGACAAGCTCAGCATGAGGAGGTTGTTTTTCGGCCTCATCCCGAGCCTGTCGAGGGATGAAGCCACCCACCTGATTCACCGCCAAGCCGTCTTCAACGCCGGCGCGTTTCGTCAGGCGCGCCGGTGACGAGGGGCACGAAGCGCACCGGCATGAACGCTTCCCGCTCATAGCCTTCGGCGCCGCGGCGGATCTTGTAGAGGTCCTGGTCGCGCCCGTTGGATGCGAGCGGTATCACCATGATCCCGCCCACGCCGAGCTGGTCCAGCAGCGGCTGCGGCGCGTCCCGCGCGCCGGCGGTGACGATGATGCGGTCGAACGGCGCCTGCTCCGGCCAGCCCTTGCTGCCGTCGCCGAGCTTGGTGACGATGTTGGTCAGCTTGAGCTTGGCGAAGCAGCGTTCGGCGGCTTCGAGCAGGTCGCGGTGCCGCTCGATCGTGTAGACCCGCCGGCACAGATGCGCCAGCACGGCGGCCTGGTACCCCGAGCCGGTGCCGACCTCCAGCACCTTCATCTTCTCGCCGACTTCGAGCGCCTCCGTCATCGCGGCGACGACGAGCGGCTGGCTGATCGTCTGGCCCGAGGCGATGGGCAGCGCGATGTTCTCGTAGGCCTGGTCATGAAAGGCGGGCGGCACGAAGATTTCGCGCGGCACGCGCTCGATCGCCGAGAGCACGCGGGTATCGGTGATGCCCTGCCGGCGCAGCTCCATGATGAGCCTGATGCGCCGGGCCTCGTCGCTCATGTGAGCGCGTTCCGCAGGCGGCGCAGCGTCGGGTGGTGGGTGAGGTCGAGATGCAGCGGCGTCACCGAGACATAGCCCTGGTTGACCGCGCGCAGGTCGCTGCCCGGCTTGCCCGGCAGCTTCTCCGCCGGCGCCATGCCGACCCAGAAATAGGGACGCCCGCGCGGGTCGACCCGCTCGACGCACAGATCCTCGACCTCTTCGAGGGCCTGCCTGGCAGCGCGAATCCCCAGCACCTTGTCGGCCGGAAAATTCGGGAAGTTGACGTTCATCAGCACCCGCTCGGGCCACTCGACCTTGAGCAGCCGCTCGACCACGCGCGGCACCCAGGTTTCCGCGGTCTCCCACTTGACCGACTGGCCGTCCTCGTAGACCTGGCTGAACGCGATCGCCGGCACGCCGAGCAGCGCCGCCTCCATGGCTGCCGCGACCGTGCCGGAATAGGTCACGTCCTCGCCGACATTGCTGCCCCGGTTCACGCCGGAGAGTACGAGCGCGGGCCGCCGGTCCGCCATCAGGCGGTTGATCGCGAGATAGACGCAGTCGGTCGGCGTGCCGCTGACCGCATAGCGGCGCGGCGAGATGCGGCGCACCCGGAGCGGCTGGTGCAGGGTCAGCGAATGCGACGTCGCGCTCTGCTCGCTTTCGGGCGCAACCACCCAGACGTCGTCGGAGAGCGTCCTTGCCGCCCGTTCGAGAACGCGCAGGCCCGGCGCGAAGATGCCGTCGTCGTTCGAGAGCAGGATGCGCATCAGCCGCGCGCGAACGCCTCGATCCGTTCCGCGCCGTCCATGAAGGGGCGCAGCGCCGCGGGCACGCTGACGGTGCCGTCCTCGTTCTGGTAGTTCTCGAGCACGGCGATCAGGGTGCGCCCGACCGCGAGGCCGGAGCCGTTCAGCGTGTGCGCGAACTGGGTGCCCTTCTCGCCCTTGCGGCGGAAGCGCGCCTTCATGCGGCGCGCCTGGAAGTCGCCGCAGTTCGAGCAGCTCGAAATCTCGCGATAGGCGTTCTGGCCCGGCAGCCAGACCTCGATGTCATAGGTCTTGCGCGCCGAGAAGCCCATGTCGCCGGCGCACAGCACGACCGTGCGGAACGGCAGTTCGAGCCGCTTGAGCACGTCTTCCGCGCAAGCCGTCATGCGCTCGTGCTCCTCCTCGGACTGCGCCGGGTGGCTGATGCTGACCAGCTCCACCTTCGAGAACTGGTGCTGGCGGATCATGCCGCGCGTGTCCTTTCCGGCCGCGCCGGCTTCGGCGCGGAAGCATGGCGTGTGCGCGGTGAAGCGCAGCGGCAGGCGGTCCGCATCCAGGATCTCATCGGCGACCAGGTTGGTGAGCGGCATCTCCGCGGTCGGGATCAGCCAGTAGTCGGTCGTGGTGCGGAACAGGTCTTCGGCGAACTTCGGCAGATTGCCGGTGCCGAAGGCGGCGTCGCTGCGCACCAGGTAGGGCGGCGCGACTTCGAGATAGCCGTTGGTGCGCGTGTGCAGGTCGAGCATGAAGGCGGCGAGCGCGCGCTCGAGCCGGGCCATGGCGCCCGACAGCACGACGAAACGCGCGCCGGAGAGCTTGGCCGCGCGCTCGAAATCCATCAGGCCGAGCGCCTCGCCGATCTCGAAGTGCTGGCGCGCCGCGAACCCGAACCGGCGCGGCTCGCCGACCCGGCGCAGCTCGACATTGCCGTGCTCGTCGAGCCCGTCGGGCACGTCGGCGGCCGGCAGGTTCGGCAGGCCCGAGACGAACGCATCGAGCGCCTCGCCCGCCGCGCGCTCCTCGGCTTCGAGGGCCTGGGTGCGCTCCTTCAGGGCCGCCACCTCGGCCATCAAGGCGTCCGCGTCGCCGCCCTTTGCCTTGGCCTGGCCGATCAGGCGCGAGACCTCGTTGCGGCGGCTCTGTGCCTCCTGGAACTCGGTCTGGAGCCGGCGGCGCGCGGCATCGCGCGCGACGATCTCAGCCGAGGCCGGCGGCAGCCCGCGGCGCTTGAGCGCCGCGTCGAACTGATCCGGGTTGTCACGTATCCACTTGAGATCGTGCATCGGAGGCGCCCAGGGCTCGTGCAGTCAGGCGATCGGGGAAGCCGGCTCCTTATGGGCCGCGCCTCGATGCAGTTCAAGCCCGAAGGCGCGGATCACCGATCGTGATTGAAATCGGTGTCCTCGAAGGCGGTGACGTCGTCGCCGCTCGCCAGCAGCGCCGCGAGCTCTTCCTCGTCCCGACGCTGGCGCTCCGCCCGCTTCCGCTCGACGGCGCGGACCGTGAAGATCGAGATCTCGTAGAGGGCGAGCAGCGGGATGGCGAGGCCGATCTGGCTGGTCAGGTCGGGCGGCGTCAGGATCGCCGCGATGATGAAGATGATGACGATCGCGTACTTGCGCTTGCGCTTCAGGCCGTCCGAGGTGACGACGCCGACCCGGCCGAGAAGCGTAAGCGCGACCGGCAGTTGGAAGGCGATGCCGAAGGCGAAGATCAGCTTCATCACGAGCGAGAGATACTCGCTCATCTTGGGCAGCAGCTCGGTCTGGTTCTCCACCGTGCCGACGCCGGCGACGCTGGTATCGCCGGGCATGCTCTGGAACGAGATGAAGAAGGACCAGGCCTGCGGGAAGATGAAGTAGTAGACCAGCGCGGCGCCGCCGAAGAACAGTACCGGCGAGAAGAAGAGATAGGGCAGCAGGGCCTGCTTCTCATGCTTGTAGAGGCCGGGCGCCATGAACATGTAGATCTGCGAAGCGACGAACGGGAACGACACGAAGAAGCCGGCCCAGAAGGCGATCTTGAGCTGGGTGAAGAACGCCTCGACCAGGTGCGTGTAGATCAGCTTGAAGTGCGTGTTGCCACGCGCGAGCTCCGCCTGGCGCAGCGGCTCGACCAGGAAATCGAAAATCTCCTGGGAGACCATGTAGCACGCGATCACCGCGACGATCACCGCGATCGCCGACCACATGAGCCGGCGCCGCATCTCCATCAGATGGTCGATAAGCGGCGCGCGTGACGCCTCGATCGGGTCTTGGGTATCGGTCGTCATGGCCTAGCCTGACTTCGCGGACGATGCCGCGCTCTCGCCGGCCTGCACGGCTTGCGCGACGGCCGATGCTGCGGGATCAGGCTTCGGAGGCTGCGCCTCGGTGTTCGCGGCCGCCGTCGTGCCGGCGCCGGCGCCATCGTCGAGCTTGATCGAGGTATCGACGTTGACGACCGATTTCTGCGCCTCGGCGATCTCCTTGTTGGCGAGCTCGATCTCCTTGCGGATCGCCGACATCTCAGTCTCTTCGGCGGCTTCCTCGATGGTGCGCTGGAAGTCGCGCGCGTAGGAGCGCGCCTTGCCCGTCCACTGCCCGAAGGTGCGGACGATGCGCGGCAGATCCTTGGGGCCCACCACGATCAGCATGACCACAAGGATGACCAGAAGCTCCGACCAGCCGATGTCGAACATGTCCCTCTCCGCGCGTCGAGAGCGGCGGCAGCGTCGCGGCGCTACCGCCCGCCCCGCGCACGACTCAGCGTTGGACCGTCTCGTCCTTCTGAGTCGCCGTGGTGTCGGACGCCGTCTGCTGGTCAGCCACCCGCTGCTGGCTTTGGCTCGCCGTACTGTCCGGCGTGCTCGGCGGCGGTTCAGCACCTTCCTTCATGCCGGCCTTGAACGATTTGATTCCCTTGGCGAAATCGCCCATCACCCGGGGCAGCTTGCCGGCCCCGAAGATCAACAGGACGATCACCAGGATCAGGACGATCTGCCAGATTCCAATACTCATCGAGCGCGCTCCTCAAAGCACGTAGGTTGTCAGCTGGGTACCGTCGGCCGCTTTGGGAGGGTACTGGAACCGGCATCCGGGCGACGCCGGCGAAGGCCACACGGCTTGGTTGGCTATGATGGAAATACAAAAGCGTAGCGCGGGTCAAGCACCAAGCGCACCGGATCGCCGACCGAAGGCGCCTGCACCATCCTGAGCCGCGCCTTGATCGTGGACGCACCGCTGACGCGCACATCGAGCTGCGTGATCGCGCCGAGAAAGCGGACCGCCTCGATGCGGCCCTCGATCGCGCCGTCGCCGGTGCCGGCGAGCGAGAAGGCTTCGAGCCGGATCAGGACCTCAACGGCCTGGCCGTCCATCATGCCGGCGCAGGGGATGCGGCCGACGGGCGTCTCGACCGCGCCGTTCGAGACGACGCCGCGCAGCCGGTTCAGCGCGCCGAAGAACCCGGCGACGAAGCCGCTGGCAGGCTTGAAGTAGAGCGCCTCCGCATCGCCGACCTGGATCAGTTTGCCGTCCGCCATCAAGGCGATGCGGTCGGCCATGAAGAGCGCTTCCTCGGCATCATGAGTGACCAGGAGAGTCGCCACCCCCCGCTCCTTCAGGAGCGTCAGCGTGTCGTCCCGCACCTGGTCGCGCAGCCGCGCATCGAGCCCGGAGAACGGCTCGTCGAGCAGCATGATGACCGGGTTGGGCGCGAGCGCGCGGGCCAGCGCGACCCGCTGCTGCTCGCCGCCGGAAAGGACGTGCGGGTAGGCGCTCGCCGCATGGCCGAGCCCGACCCGCTCCAAGAGGCCGAGCGCGACGCGCCGGCGCGTTTCGGCCGGCACGCCGCGCAGCCCGAAGCCGACATTGTCGAGCACGGAGAGATGGGGGAACAGCGCGAAGTCCTGGAACATCAGGCCGACGCGGCGGCTCTCCGGCGGCCTGGTCTCGGCCGGTGTCGAATAGGCTTCGCCGGCCACGCTGATGGTGCCGTGCTGCAGCACTTCGAGGCCGGCGGCGAGGCGCAGCAGGGTCGTCTTGCCGCAGCCCGACGGCCCGAGCAGGCAGACGATCTCGCCGGCATCGACCTCAAGGTCGATGCCCTTCAAGACCTCGTAGCGCCCATAGGCGTGGCGCACGCCCGCGAAGGCGAGCCCGGCCGCGCGGGTCTCGGCATTGGCCGGCCGCGCCGCCACCCGCTCGAAGTTCATGGCGCGGCCTCCGCCTGCCCGCCCGGCCGTGCCGCGGCGATGGCGCGGCTGATCATAGCGACCGGGATCAGGCCGACCAGCACGATGAGCAGCGCCGGCACCGCGGCCTCGCGAAGCTGCTCGTCGGAGGCCAGCTCATAGGCCCTGACCGCCAGCGTGTTGAAGTCGAACGGCCGCAGAATGAGCGTCGCCGGCAGCTCCTTCATGGTGTCGACCAGCACGAGCAGGGCCGCGGTGAGCAGGCCGCCCGAGATGATCGGCGCATGGACGCGCAGCACGGTGCGGCCCGGCGAGGCGCCGAGCGAGCGCGCCGCGCCGTCCATGGAGGGCGTCACCTTGAGCAGCGCGGCATCGACCGTCTTCAGCGAGACCGCGAGGAAGCGCACCAGATAGGCGAACATCAGCGCGGCCACCGTGCCGCTCACGATCAGCCCCGGCGCGATGCCGAACAGGCTCTCTGCGATGCCGCCGAGGCCGCGGTCGAGCCAGGCGAGCGGCATGAGGATGCCAGCGGCGATCACCGAGCCCGGCACCGCATAGCCGAGGCTCGCCACCCGCGCCGAGAAGCGGGTCGCCGCACTGCCGCTCGCCCGGTTGGCGTAGGCGACGATCAGCGCGATGCCGACCGCGAGCGCCGCCGTGCCCGCCGCGAGCCAGAAGGTATTGAGCGCCTCCAGCGCAAAGCGCACATCGACGACGCTCGGCGCGCTGCGCACCGCCCAGACCAGGAGCTGGCCGCCCGGCAGGAGAAAGCCGAAGCCGATCGGCAGGAAGCAGGCCAGCATGGCGAGCCCGGCGCGCGCCGGGCCGAGTTGTGCCGGCGCGATCGGCCGGTAGCGGCGCGAGGTGTGCTCGTAGCGCGCCTTGCCGCGCAACACCCGTTCGAGCCCGAGCACGAACGCGACCACGGCGAGCAGCACGACCGCGAGCTGCGCCGCTGCCGCCGCATCCCCGAGCGCGAACCAGGTGCGATAGATGCCGGTCGTGAAGGTATCGACGCCAAGATGCTGCACGGCGCCGAAATCGCTCAGGGTCTCCATCAGGGCGAAGGCAACGCCGGCCGCGATTGCCGGGCGGGCCAGCGGCAGGCCGATGCGGAAGAACGCGCCGAACGGCCCGAGCCCGAGCGTGCGGCCGATTTCCAGCACGCAGACCGACTGGGCGAGGAAGGCCGAGCGCGCCAGCATGTAGACATAGGGATAGAGCGCCGACGCCAGGATGAACGCGGCGCCGCCAACCGAGCGGAACTGCGGGAACCAGTATTCGCCCTTGGTGACGCCGAAGGCGTCGCGGATCAGCGTCTGCACCGGGCCGGCGAACTCGAAGAGCCCAGCATAGGCGTAGGCGATGGCATAGCCCGGCACCGCGAGCGGCAGCAGCAGCGCCCATTCGAAGACGCGCCGGCCCGGGAAGCGGCACATGGTGACGAGCCATGCGGTGCCGACGCCGAAGCACAGCGTGCCGAGCCCGACGCCGAAGACGAGCCATGCCGTGTTGGCGACATAGCGCGACAGCACGGTCGAGGCCAGGTGCCGCCATGCCTCGCCTTGGGGCACGAAGAGGTGCGCCACGACGACGAGGACCGGCAGCGACACGACGAGGGCGATCAGCGTGGCGGCGATGCTCAGCCGGTTCCAGCGCCGGAGGGCTCGCCACGCCGCGTCCCAAGGCGCCGCCCGCCGGGAAGCACGCGGCTCGGCCTCCTCGCCCAGCTGATCGGACGGCCGGAAACTCAGGACGATTCTCCTTGCAAGGGGTCGAGGGGGCTTGCCTAACCGAAGATGGCGCTTTTGCAATTGCAAGGCAAATTCAGCCCGCCTCCGCAGACAGAGGACCGAGGCCGGCGGTAACCAGCCTCGCCAATGTTCCCATAAGGAAAATAGGGATAAAGAGAGCGATACGCCAGAGCCCTACGCGTCGCTCAAGGGCTCGTCGTCGTCCTCGTCGCTGTCCCGGTCCTCGTCGCCGGCATCTTCATCGGCCGTCTCGTCGCTCGGCAGGCCAGCGGTCACCGGCTCGAGCAGGCCCGAGGCGCGCAGCTCCTCGACGCCGGGCAGGTCGTCGAGGCTGGCGAGGCCGAAATGGCTGAGGAACTCCGGCGTCGTCACCCAGGTGACCGGACGGCCGGGCACGGCACGCCGGCCCTTGGGCTTGATCCATTCGGCTTCGAGCAACTGGTCGAGCGTGCCGCGCGACAGGCTGACCCCGCGTATGGTCTCGATCTCGGCGCGGGTGATCGGCTGGTGGTAGGCGATGATGGCGAGCGCCTCGAGCGCGGCGCGCGAGAAGCGCCGCGTCACCGAGCGGTAGATCGTCAGATGGCGCGCGAGATCTGGCGCGGTCCTGAACGCATAGCCGCCGGCGACCTCCGCCAGGGTGACGCCGTGTCCCTGATAGAGCGCCGCGAGCCGGTCGAGCAGCGCCCGGAGATCGATGCCATCGGGCAGGTATTGGGCGAGCGCGGCCTCGTTCATCGGCTGGCTCGCGGCGAACAGCAGGGCTTCGAGGATGCGCAGCGCCCTCGCCTCGATCTCCTCGGCGGTGTCGGGCTCGCCGAACGGATTGGCGCCTTCGCCCTCGCCTTCGACGGGCTCCAGTGCGGCCTCGTCGGGCACGGTTCCGGCGGTCTCGGCTTGGATCGTCGTGGCCTCGGTGCTCATGGGTTGTTCGGCGTGCTCCGCAGATAGATGGGGCCGAAGGGTTCGAGCTGCTTGATCTGCAGCTTGCCCTGCTTGACCAGCTCGAGGCTCGCCACCAGCGCGCTCGCCAGCGCCGAGCGCCGCCGCGTCGGGCTCGCCGGGCCGCCGGGCAGGAAGCGCGCCAGCGTTTCCCACTCGGGCATGGCACCGATCACCCGAGACAGCCATTGATAGGCTTCTTCGAGCGAGTAGTGCTCGGACGCTTCGATATGGAAGGCCTCGGCGCGCGCGAGCCGCATGCGATAGGCCGCGTAGCTCTGCAGCAGATCATAGAGCGCAGCCTCGAACACCGGCGTCTTGACGATCTCGATGCCTTCGGCCGCGCCGCGCGGGAAAACGTGCAGGCCGAGACGCGGGCGCGCGAGCAGCTTCTTCGCCGCGTCGCGCATCGCGTCGAGCTTGCGCAGGCGGAACGCGAGCAGCGCCGCCATCTCCTCGCCGGACGGGCCCTCCTCGGCCTCGGGCTCGGGCAGCAGCAGCCGCGACTTCAGGAAGGCGAGCCAGGCGGCCATGACCAGATAGTCCGCGGCGATCTCGAGCTTGAGCGTGCGGGCGCGCTCGATGAAGGCGAGGTACTGCTCGGCGAGGTCGAGCATCGAGAGATGGGTGAGGTCGATCTTCTGCTGGCGCGCGAGCGTCAGCAGCACGTCGAGCGGCCCGCCATAGCCGTCGAGCGAGACGATCAGCCCGTCCTCGCCATCGGCGCCGTTCGCGAGCGCGAGCACGTCGGCGGACGGGGCGGAGTCGGCTTCTTCGCGCTGTTCCACGTCGCTCATCCCGGCGCTACCCGATGCCAAAGATGGTGAAGATCAACCATGCCGCCGCGTTCACGATCGGGAGCAGGATCCACGCCAGCGGATTGAGCGAGACTCCGATCTGCTCGCCGAGCAGGGGCAAGAGTATCAGCGCCCCGATCAGGATGAAAAACCCGTAGCGCTCGATTCGGGCGAATTTTACCGCATAGGGCCGCGGCAGCAGGCCGGTCAGGATGCGCCCGCCGTCGAGCGGCGGCAGGGGCAGCAGGTTGAACGCGCCGATCATCAGGTTGAGCAGGATGCCCCTGATCATCATGACATACCAGAACTCGGCGACCCCTTCGGGGAACACCGCGTGCAGGTGCCAGAGCACGGCCGCGCCGCAGGCGATGAGGAAGTTGGCCGCCGGCCCGGCCGCCGCGACCAGCACCATGTCGCGCCGCGGGTTGCGCAGCCGGCTGAAATTGACCGGCACCGGCTTGGCCCAGCCGAACACGAAGCCGGCCTTGGTCGCGATCAGCAACGCCGGCAGCAGAATGGTGCCGACCAGGTCAACATGGCGCAGCGGGTTGAAGCTGACGCGACCCATGCGCCGCGCCGTGTCGTCGCCGAGCTTGTCGGCCACCCAGCCATGCGCCGCCTCGTGCAGCGTGATCGCAATGAGCACCGGGATGACCCAGGTCGCGACCTCGAAATAGATCGAGTTCATGGCAATTGTTAAGCGGCAGCAGCGCCGATCAGGCCGGCGAGATGGCTGCGGCCGTCCGCGACATCGAACGGCGCGGGCGCCGAGAGCCGCGCCAGGGCGGCGGCATAGCGCCGGGCGGCCTCCCCCGCGAGCGGGGGCACCGCCGCGGCGACCTGCTCCATTTCTTCGAGGCGGCCATTGCAGTGAAGCGCCACGTCGCAGCCGGCTTCGAGGCTCGCCGCCGCGCGCGCCGCGATGCTGCCTTCGAGCGCGGCCATCGAAAGATCGTCGGTCAGCAGCAAGCCGTCGAAGCCGATGAAGCCGCGCATGACCTCCCGGATGACGATCGGCGAGATCGTGGCGGGGCGCTCGGTGTCGATGGCCTCGTAGCGGACATGCGCCGTGATCGCGATCGGCATGTCGGCGAGCGCGCGGAACGGCTGGAAATCGCTCGCCTCGAGTTGCGCCCGCGTGGCGTCCACCACGGGCAGCGTATGGTGGCTGTCGACGCGCGCACGACCATGGCCGGGCATGTGCTTGATGACCGGCAGAATGCCGCCGTCGAGCAGCCCGTTGCACGCGGCGCGGCCGAGGCGCGTCACGTCGGCCGGGCACGAGCCGAGCGCGCGGTCGCCCACCACCTCGCTCGCGCCGGGCCGGCGCAGATCGAGGACCGGGTAGCAATCGACGCTGATGCCGAGCGCGGCGAGCTCGGCCGCCATCAGCCGTGCGTTCAGGTAGACGGCGCGTTCGGCCGATGCGACATCGCGTTGCACCAGCGCGGCGAACACGGCGCCGGCCGGGGGCTTGCGCCAGTGCGGCGGCCCGAGGCGGACGACGCGCCCGCCCTCCTGGTCGATCAGCACCGGCGCCTTGGGATCATCGACCGCCTCGCGCATGTCGCTGACCAGCGCGCGCACCTGATCGGGAGACTCGCAATTCCGCTTGAACAGGATGAAGCCGCACGGCCTCGCCTCGCGGAAGAAGGCGCGCTCCGCCTCGTCGAGCCGGACACCCGCGCAGCCGAGGACGAGCGCCAGCGGCGCGCGGCGATCCGTGTTGTTGGCCATCAGGGCTTGACGACCTGGCAGGAGCCGCCGGAAGCGGCGATCGACCGGCACGCCGCCTCGGCCGCCGGCACGTCGGCGAACGGCCCGGCCTGGACGCGATACCACAGGCCGCGCGCGCCGAGATCGGCGGGCACCACGCGGTGCTGCGCCGTACCGAGCGCCTGGGGATAGCGCTTCACCAGGCGCGCCCATTCCGTATCGACGTTGGCCTGGTCCTGCAGCGCGGCGACCTGGAGCCATGTGCCCGCGGTCTCCGGGCTGCTCGCCGGGACCTCGATGACCTCGGGTTCGAAAGCCGGAACGTTCACGGCCTCGGCAGGCGTCTCCGACGGCATTGCTTCGGCCTCGGGCGCATCTGCCGGCGCGGCCTGCTCGTCGCCGACCGCGCGCTCCAGCAGCGCGGTCAGATCGGGCTCCGTTTCGGCAGCCGGCGGCTCCGGCTTCCATGTGTCGCCGAGCGTGACGCTGGCGACCGGATCGAGCTTCGGCCCGGTATCGACGGGCTTCGGCAACGGCTCCTCGGGCGCCGGCAGGAGCTGCTCGACCGGCTGCTGCTGCGGCTCGTTCTCCAGGCTCCTGTAGACATAGGTGCCGCGGTTCGGGATTTCGGCCCCGCCAGGGTCCTTGGGCTTGACCTTGACCGGCTCGGTCTCGGCGATCAGGAGCGGCAGCTCGCCCGCCGTTTCACCTGCCGGATCGGAGAGCTTCTGCGTGAGGTACCAGACACCCGCAGCAACCGCGACGGCGCCGACGACCACGACGGCGGCGGTCAGCCCGCGCCGGCGGCGGCGCGGCGGGGGCTGCTCGTCCTCGCCCAGCGCGTCGGGCCCGGCCTCGCCGATACGCTCGTCCGGGTCCGGGATGAGACGGCCGTCGTGCGTCGTCGATGCCATCAGCCGCGCATTTCCTCCACGGGTTCGATGCCGAAGATCGTCAGCCCGCTCGCGATGATCAAGCCGACCGCGACGATCAGTCCGAGCCGGGCCCGCGTCAGCTCCGAATCGGACACCATTATGAACCGAAAACTGGGATCTTCGTTGCCCTTGTTCCAGAGCCGGTGAAAAGCGGCGGCCAGCTCCTGGAGGAAAAACGCCAGCCGGTGCGGCTCGTGCGCCAGCGCGGCCTGCTCCAGCACGCGCGGCCAGGTGGCGGCGAGCTTGACCAAGCCGAGCTCCGACTCGTCCTCGAGGCGCGCGAAATCCGCGCCGGCGAGCGACGCCGGGTCGCCCGCGATCTGCGGTATTTCCGCCGCCACGTTGCGCAGCACCGAGCGGATGCGGGCATGGGCGTATTGCACGTAGAAGATCGGGTTGTCCTTTGACTGCTCGGTGACCTTGGTCAGGTCGAAGTCGAGCGGCGCGTCGTTGCGCCGGGTCAGCAGGATGAAGCGCACCACGTCCTTGCCGACCCGCTCCACCACGTCGCGCAGGGTGACGAACTGGCCGGCGCGCTTCGACATCTTCACGGGCTCGCCGGCATCGAGCAGCTTGACGAGCTGGCAGACCTTGACGTCCAGCCTGGCCTTGTCGCCCGAGATCGCCTTGACCGCCGCCTGCATGCGCTTGATGTAGCCGCCATGATCGGCGCCCCAGACGTCGATCATCTCGGCGAAGCCGCGCTCGATCTTGTCGCGGTGATAGGCGATGTCGGTCGCGAAGTAGGTCCAGCTCCCGTCGGACTTCCTGAGCGGCCGGTCCACGTCGTCGCCGAACTGGGTGGCGCGGAACAGGCTCTGCGGCCTCGGCTCCCAGTCCTCCGGCGGCGGCTTGCCCTTGGGCGGTTCGAGCACGCCGGTATAGATCAGGCCCTTCGCTTCGAGCGCCTCGAACGCGGCCGCCACCTTGCCGGCCTCGACCAATTCGCGCTCGGAGGAAAACACGTCATGGCGCACGCCGAGCGCGTCGAGGTCATCCCGGATCAGTTTCATCATGGCGTTGACCGCGAAGGCGCGCACGACCGGCAGCCACTCGCTCTCCGGCGCATTGTGCCACTTCTCGCCGTCACGCGCGGCGAGCGCCGCGCCGACCGGCTTCAGATAGTCGCCGGGATAGAGCCCTTCCGGGATGTCGCCGATCGTCTCGCCGAGCGCCTCGCGGTAGCGCAGATAGGCGGAGCGCGCGAGCACATCGACCTGCGCGCCGGCGTCGTTGACGTAGTACTCGCGCGTCACCGCGAAGTCCATGCGGGCAAGCAGGTTCGCCAGCACGTCGCCGAATACCGTGCCGCGGCCGTGGCCGACGTGGAGCGGCCCGGTCGGGTTGGCCGAGACGTATTCGACGTTGACCGGCACGCCCTTGCCGATGTCGCTCACACCATAGTCGTGCGGCGCGCGCAGCACGTCGCGCAGCCGCTCATGCCAGAAGCCGGCTGCCAGCCTGAGGTTGATGAAGCCGGGCCCCGCCACCTCCACCGCCTCGACATCCGGCGCCTGTTCGAGGCGCGCCGCGAGCAGCGCCGCGATCTCGCGCGGCGGGCGCCTGGCCGGCTTGGCCAGCACCATCGCCGCGTTGGTGGCGACATCGCCATGCGCCGCCTCGCGCGGCGGCTCGACGCTGACGGCGCCGGTATCGAGGCCTTCCGGCAGCGCGCCCGACGCGACGAGCGCGGCGATCTCCCGAAGCACGAGATCGCGCAAAGCGGTGAACAGGTTCATTCAGGCCTCGGGCAGTCCGAACAGGCGGTGGTGTTCCTTGAAGGCGTAGCGGTCGGTCATGCCGGCGATGTAGTCGGCGACCATGCGGGCGGTCCGGCTGCTGCCCGGCCCTTCGCAGCGCAGGCGCCACTCCGTCGGCAGGCATTCGGGCTCGGCGATGAAGAGATCGAACAGCTCGCGCACCACGCGGCGCGCCCGCGACGCCATGCGGTTGACCTTGTAGTGACGATACATGCGCTCGTAAAGGAACGCCTTGAGCGCCTTGTCGTTCTCGCGCATCGAGGCGGAGAAGGCGATCACCGGCCGGCCGAGCCGGCGCACCGCCTCGGCGCTTTCCGGCTTGGCGGCGGCGAGGCGGCGCCGGCTCTCGCCGATCAGGTCTTCCACCATCGCGCCGATCATGCGGCGCACCGCCTCGTGGATCAGCCGGCTCTCGTCGAGCCCCGGATGAGCGGCCTCGACCTCGGCGAAGATCGGCCCGACCAGCGGCACACCTTTCAGGTCGGCGATGGTGAAGAGCCCGGCGCGCAGGCCGTCGTCCACGTCGTGGTTGTTGTAGGCGATGTCGTCGGAGAGCGCGGCGACCTGCGCCTCCGGCCCCGGCCAAGTGTCGAGCTCGAGATCGTGGCGCGCGACGTATTCGGTGATCGCCTCGGGCAGCGGCTTGTTGCCTTTGGTCGGCAAGAGCGGGCCGTTGTGCTTGGCGACGCCTTCCAGCGTCTCCCAGGTCAGGTTGAGCCCGTCGAAGGCGGCGTAGCGCTGTTCGAGCTTGGTCAGGATGCGGAGCGTCTGGGCGTTGTGGTCGAAGCCGCCATGCGCCCGCATCGCCTCGTCGAGCGCATCCTCGCCGGCATGGCCGAACGGGGTGTGGCCGAGGTCGTGGGCGAGCGCGAGCGCCTCGGCCAAGTCCTCGTCGAGCCCGAGCACGCGCGAGATCGAGCGCGCGATCTGCGCCGTCTCCAGGCTGTGGGTCAGCCGGGTGCGGAAATAGTCGCCCTCGTGATAGACGAAGACCTGCGTCTTGTATTCGAGCCGGCGGAAGGCGGCGCAATGGATGATGCGGTCGCGGTCGCGCTGGAAGGCGGTCCGCGTCGCGCTCTCGGGCTCCGGGTGGAGCCGGCCGCGGCTTCGTTCGGGCACGCTGGCATAGGGCGCGGCGGGCATGGGCCGAGACTATTACCCTTTGAAGTCGGCCGCGGCAATCCGGGCCTGCCGCGGCCTCCACCAGGCGATTGACATGCCCCGCAGATTACCTAAGTAAAGTGGTCGGGAACCATCATGCCTCCCGGCGGAGAGCGGACCCCTATGGCACGACCGATCGAATTCGAAGCCGAGCAGGATACCGGCCCCATCACGGTAACGGAGCGCGCCGCGGCGCGCGTCGCCCAGCTCCTCGAGAGCGAGGGCGAGCCGGACCAGATGTTCCGGGTCAGCGTGCTGGGCGGCGGCTGCTCGGGCTTCCAGTACAAGTTCGGCTTCGACCGGGTGCGCAATCCGGACGACATCGTGATCGAGAAGAACGGCGTGACCGTGCTGATCGACGAGGTCTCGGCCGGCTACATGGGCGGCGCCGAGATCGACTTCGTGACCGAGCTGATGGGCGCCTCGTTCCAGGTCAGGAACCCCAAGGCGGCATCCTCCTGCGGCTGCGGCACCTCCTTCTCGCTCGGATAGGCCGCCACACCGCTTCTCCTCGTCATACTCCGCGAAGGCGGAGTATCCAGGGAAGGCGGCACGGGCGCTGCTCGCGCCCGTCTGGGTCCCCCGGTCTCGCCTTCGGCTCGCCGGAGGACGATGGTCTTGGAGTGGCCCGCTTTGTGGTATCAATGGCCACGCTACATGCGGCCGCCCGGGAAGCCCCCCTTGAAGATCGCGAGCTGGAACGTCAACTCGATCAAGGTGCGCTTGCCTGCCGTCCTCGAATGGCTCGAGGACGCGAAGCCCGACGTGCTGCTGATGCAGGAGATCAAGACCGTCGATCAGCAGTTCCCGGCCGAGCCGATCGAGGCGCTCGGCTACGCGCTCGCGGTGCACGGGCAGAAGACCTATAACGGCGTCGCCATCGCCTCGCGCGAGCGCATCGAGGACGTCGAGACCGGCCTGCCCGGCGACAAGGACGACGAGCAGGCCCGCTATATCGAGGCGACCATCGGCGGCAAGCTGCGTGTCGCCTCGATCTACCTGCCGAACGGCAACCCCGCGCCCGGCGAGAAGTTCGACTACAAGCTGCGCTGGCTCAAGCGCCTCAAGCGGCATGCGAAGAAGCTGCTGGACGCCGAGGAGATCGCGGTGCTCGGCGGCGACTACAACGTGATCCCGGCCGATGCCGACGTGTACGACCCCGAGGCTTGGCGCGACGACGCTCTGTTCCGCCCCGAGTCGCGCGCGGGCCTGCGCAGCGTGACGAACCTCGGCTTCGTCGACGCGTTCCGCGCGCTGCATCCTAACGCGCGGCACGCCTACACTTTCTGGGATTATCAGGCCGGCGCCTGGCAACGCGACCACGGCCTGCGCATCGACCACCTGCTGCTCTCGCCCCAGGCCGCGGACCGGCTGGAGGCGTGCGAGATCGACCGCAAGCCGAGGTCCAAGCCAAAGGCTTCCGACCACACGCCGATCTGGTGCGAGCTGAAGCTATGAGCGACGCGGCCGCTCAGACGTTGGCCGGCGGCTGCCTGTGCCGCGCGGTGCGCTATCGCGCCGAGGGCAGACCGCTCTGGGTGGTGCATTGCCATTGCACCGATTGCCGCCGCGCCGCCGGCATGCCGTTCGCCACCTGGGTCGGCTACCGGGCCGCGCAGGTCGCGTTCGAGGACGAGGCGCAGCGCCGGCGCTACGCCTCCTCGCCCGGCGTGATCCGCACCTTCTGCCAGGTCTGCGGCACGCCGCTCAGCTATGAGAGCGACCAGTTTCCGGGCGAGCTTCACCTGATGGCCGGCACGCTCGACGAGCCCGCGCGCGTCACGCCGACCCATCATGTCTGGACCGACGAGGCGGTGCCCTGGGCGCTGCCCGATGACGGCCTCAAACGCCGGCCCGGCGGCCCGGCCAAGAAGGCGTCGGGCTCGACCTGAGAGCGCCAGGAAGGCTTTCCAGCCTCTCGGCTTTTGTCGTAGCTATATCTATCAAATAATTGAAATAACTTATAGTTTACGAATCGGGAACGATTGGCGGATCGCCTGCCCTCAACTCAATTGGGCGGCTTGAGGTCGGGCATGCGGCGGAAGCCGACCGCGAAGCGGTTCCAGGCGTTGATGGTGACCACGGCGAGCGTCAGATCGACCAGCTCCTTGTCGGAAAAGTGCCGGCGCGCCTCGTCGTAGGCATCGTCGGGCGCGTGGGTCTCGGCGACCAGGGTCAACGCCTCGGTCCAGCCGAGCGCGGCGCGCTCGCGCGCGGTGAAGGCCGGCGATTCATGCCAGGCGCTCAGCTGATAGATGCGTTCCTCGCTCTCGCCCTGCTGCCGCGCATCGCGGGTGTGCATGTCGAGGCAGAAGGCGCAGCCGTTGATCTGCGAGGCGCGAATCTTGATCAGCTCGAGGAGGGTATGGTCGATGCCGAGCTTGCGGACCGCTGCCTCGAGGCCGAGCATGGCCTTGTAGGCCTCGGGCGCGGCCTTCGCATAGTCGAGCCGGGACTCCACCGCACGCCCCCTCGCCCGCCTTGCCGGGCCCGCCTCAGAACTGGCCGGCGATGTATTTCTTGTAGCGGTTGTCGGGGCCCTTGGAGCCCTTGGGCTCCTGGCTCGCGGTGAAGTTGATCTCGATCTTGATGCCGGAAGGATCGAGCACGAAGAGCTGCCAGATGTCGGCGTGCGGCAGGTCCTGCTGGCGCCACTCGTTCCCGCACTTGACGATCTTCTTCTTCATCTCGTCGAAGCCCTTGGCCCGGAGCGCCACATGGTCGAGCGGCGAGTGCGCCTGGCTGTACTTCCAGCCGCCCTTCATGTCCTTCGCGGCATGGCCGGCATAGATGTGGAACATGGTGCCCCCCATCTCGAGCCAGGCGCCCGGGAAATCGAACTGCGGCCGGTCGACCACCTTCATGCCGAGAACCTTGGTGTAGAACTTGACGGTCTCGTCGAGATCCTTGGTCTTGATCGCGACGTGGTGGAGATCAAGCAGTCCCATGACGGCGTTCCTCACATGCGCTTGAATGTTGAATCATTCTAGTCCGCGCGCGCGTAGTGGCAATATCCGCTTTCGCCGGACGCAGGCCCGGCCGAGACCGGGCCGTCGGGGGCGAGCCTGATGCCCTTGCGCAGCCGGCGATAGGGAAACCGCTTCGGCTCGGCGAGCGCCGGCCCCGGCGCGGCCACCACCAGCACCTCCGAGGCGATTGGTTCGAAATCGGCCCGGAAGTGGACCGAGCTCTTGAGCGCGAGGATGCGGTAGTCCTTGGGCTCGACGCCGAGATGGCGGAAGGCGGACTGGTCCGCGGCCTGGAACTTCTCGCTGGAAACAATGACACGCACCTCGGAGCCGCCGCCGTCCAACACGCGCACCAGCGCCATCGGCCCGAGCTCTATGCGGGCACCGAGATAGAAGAGGCCCGTGCCGGTGAAGCGGCCATCGCCGAGCCGTTCCACCAGGAAGCGGCCGCCGAACGGCGCATGGCCCGGCAGGCCGGAGCGCTCGCCGAGCGGCATGGCAAGCTCCGCGCCGACGCCCGCCCGGTGCGCCGCCGCGGCGAAGGGCGGGTCGTAGAGCACGCCGAGCACGGCGCCGCGCGCGCCGCCCTCGACCAGCGCGCGCAAGAGGCCGACCGTATCCGCGTCCGCGCCGGCGCCGGGATTGTCCTGCGTGTCGGCGAGCACGACCGGGCCGGGCTTGTTGCTTGCCTTGGCGTGGGCGACCGCCGCCTCCGGCGACCACAGCCGCGCCTCGAAGGCGCGCTCCTTCTCGCCGACCGCCTGGGCCAGCCGCTCCGCCGCCGCCTCTGCCGCGGCCTGACTGCTCGCCACGGCGAAGACCGCGGGCCCGCATTCCGCGATGTCGGCCGGCGGGAAACCCGGCGTGAACGACGCGCTCCACACCTTCCCTTCCTCCATCTCGCCGAGCAGCCGGTAGAGCGAGCGTGCCGGCTCGATCATGGTGCACTGCGCCGTCACGGGAATCATGAAATCGAGCTTGCGGAAGCCGACCGCCGGGCGCCGCCCGGTCGAGAAGCGGCGTTCGACGAGCGCGTAGGCGCACGCGCCGGTCTCCGCCATGTCGACATGCGGATAGGTGCGGTAGGCGACCAGCGCATCCGCCTCGTCGATCATCGCCTGGGTGACATTGGCATGCAGATCGAGGCTGGCGACGATCGGCGTGTCCTTCACCGTGCGGCGCAAGCGGCGCAGCAGCTCGCCCTCGCCGTCCTCAAGGTGCTCGCAGACCATCGCGCCGTGCAGGTCGAGATAGACGGCATCGAGCGGCCCGGCATCGAGCAGCGCCCGCAGATCGGCCGTCATGGCGCCCGCGATGCGCTCGAAGGCGTCCTCGGTGACCTGGGCCGAGGGCGTCGCCGAGCACCAGAGCACCGGCTCGATGACATGACCGTCGGCGCGCGCCGCCTCGATGAAGCCGGCGGCCGGCAGGTTTATCCCCGCGACCGCCTCGATCAGCGCCGGCCCCCGGCTCAGTCCGGGCCAGGCGTCCGGCCGCGCGAACGCGTCATAGTCCGCCCGCGTCGGCGCGAAGGTGTTGGTCTCATGCTGGAAGCCTGCAACCGCGATGCGCGCCATGACGTCAGGGCTTCGTCGTTGATGCCGGGCAGCGGTGCGGCAGCCCCACCCCTACCCTACCCTCCCCCATCAAGGGGGAGGGGGTAAGAGGAGATGTCGAGCGACTCTCACGTCCCCTCCCCCCTTGTGGGGGAGGGTTAGGGTGGGGGGTAGGCCGCAGGCCAACACTTGCGTCTCAGATGTCCGCGTAGCTGTGGCGCTCGGCCTTGCCGCCGGGGTGGGTCACGGCGCCGTCGACCGCCGGGCCGACGGTGGCCGCGTACTTCCAGAGTGCGCCCGACTGATAGTCGTGAACGCGCGGCTTCCATGCCTTGGCGCGTTTCTTCAGCTCGGCGTCGCTGACATCGACGCTGAGCTCGCCCTTGGTCGCGTCGATCGTCACCACGTCGCCGTCCTTGAGCAGGCCGATCGGCCCGCCGACCGCCGCCTCCGGCCCGACATGGCCGATGCAGAAGCCGCGCGTCGCGCCGGAGAAGCGGCCGTCGGTGATCAGCGCGACCTCCTCGCCCATGCCCTGGCCGTAGAGCTGCGAGGTGAGCGCCAGCATCTCGCGCATGCCGGGGCCGCCCTTCGGCCCCTCATAGCGCAGCACGATGACGTCGCCCTTCTTGTACTTGCGCTGCACCACCGCCTTCATGGCGTCCTCCTCGCAGTCGAAGCAGCGCGCGGGGCCGACATGGACGAGCTTCGTGAGGCCGGCCACCTTCACGATGGCGCCCTCGGGCGCGAGGTTGCCCTTGAGCGTGACCACGCCGCCGGTCTTGGAGAGCGGGTTCGAGACCGGGCGCACGACCTCCTGGTCCTTCGGGAAGCGCACGGATTTCAGGTTCTCCGCGATCGTCTTGCCGGTCACCGTCAGGCAGTCGCCGTGCAGGTGGCCGCCTTCGAGCAGCGCCTTCATCACGATCTCGACGCCGCCCGCCTCGTAGAGGTCCTTGGCGACGAAGCGGCCGCCCGGCTTGAGGTCGGCGATGTAGGGCGTCTTCTTGAAGATCTTGCCGACATCGAACAGGTCGAACTTGATGCCGCATTCGTTCGCGATCGCGGGCAGATGCAGGCCGGCATTGGTCGAGCCGCCGGTCGCGGCGACGATCGCCGCCGCGTTCTCGAGCGCCTTGCGCGTCACGATGTCGCGCGGGCGGATGCCGAGCTTCAGGAGGTTCATCACCGCGCGGCCGGATTCGACGGCGAACTCGTCGCGCGTCTCATAGGGCGCCGGCGCGCCGGCCGAGCCGGGCAGCGCGAGACCGATCGCCTCCGAGACGCAGGCCATGGTGTTCGCCGTGAACTGACCGCCACAGCTACCCGCGGACGGGCAGGCATGCGCCTCGATCTCGTCGAGCTCCTTCTCGGTGATCTCGCCGACGCTGAACTTGCCGTAATGCTCATAGACGTCCATCACGGTGATGTCCTTGCCCTTGTAGCGGCCGGGCAGGATCGAGCCGCCATAGAGGAAGACGGACGGCACGTTGAGCCGCACCATCGCCATCATCATGCCGGGCAGCGACTTGTCGCAGCCGGCGACGCCGACCAGCGCGTCATAGGAATGGCCGCGCATGGTGAGCTCGACCGAATCCGCGATCACGTCGCGCGACACCAGCGACGACTTCATGCCCTGATGGCCCATGGCGATGCCGTCGGTCACCGTGATGGTGGTGAACTCGCGCGGCGTGCCGCCGGCCTCCTGGACGCCGAACTTGGCGGACTGCGCTTCGCGCCGGAGCGCGATGTTGCACGGCGCGGTCTCGTTCCAGGTGGAGGCGACGCCGACGATCGGCCGGTCCATCGCCTCGCGCGAGACGCCCATGGCATAGAAGAAGGCGCGCGCGCCGGCGCTTTTCGGACCCTGGGTGATGTGGCGGCTGGGCAGCTTCGACTTGTCGAACTTCGCGGTCATGCTCTCGTCCGTTCGCTGGGACTTTAGGGGGCGCACATTAGGCCGTGCGCGAGGCGTGGTGTAAAGCGCCAGAATGCCCGGACTGAGACACCTCCGGCAGGGCGCTTCCTCTGATCGTCATGGCCCGGCTTGACCGGGCCATCCATGTATCAACGAGCCCGATTCTTGAAAAAGGGGCACGCGGTTGAGGCCCCTGCGACGACTGCGCCGCCCGGACTCGCACCACGATGGATGGCCCGGTCAAGCCCGGCAATGACGGAGTAGAAGTGCGGGACCTACCCCGCCCCCAGACGCCTCAGAGCGTCCTCGAACTTGGCGCGGGCCTGGGCGGCGTCTTCGCGGCGTTCGCGCTGCTCCTCGACCACCTCCTCGGGTGCGCGTTCGAGGAAGCTCGCATTGCCGAGCTTGGCGTCGATCTTCGTGATCTCGGCGCCGAGCCTGGCGAGCTCCTTCTCCAGCCGAGTGCGCTCCTTCGAGAGATTGACGACCTCCTTCAGCTCCAAGTATGCATCCGCGTCCGAAAAAGGTATTTGCAATGCACCCTTGGCAACGAGCTCGTCGTTGATGATGCTGTTGACGGGAACCATATCGACTCTAGCTAAGCGATCTATATAGCCCTTGAATGCCACCAAACGCTGTCGTGTTTGCGGCTTGTTGCTCAGGACGATCAGGTTGGGTTGAGCAGCTACCGGCACGTTCATTTCCGATCTGACCGCTCGCACCCCAGAAATCAATCCGATAAGCCAATTCATCTCGGCGTCGGCCACCCCGTCGACGAGCGAGAGCGGCGGCGCGGGCCAGGGCGCGACGATGAGCGGGGTCGCGTGCGCCTCGTCGAGCCTGGACCACAGCTCCTCGCTGACGAACGGCATGAACGGGTGCAGCAGGCCGAGGATCTGGTCCATCACCCAGCTTGCGCAGGCCTGCGTCTCGCCCTCCTCCGCGCCGTCGGAGCCGGAGAGCACCGGCTTCGAGAACTCGACGTACCAGTCGCAGAAGACATCCCAGACGAAGTGGTAGATCGTGCCCGCCGCCTCGTTGAAGCGGTAGGCGTCGAGCGCCTCGGCCACCTTGGCGGCGGTGCGCGCGGTCTCGCCGACGATCCAGCGGTTGAGCGTGGTGGTGGCGCGCGCGGGATCGAAGCGCGCGCCGCCCGCACAGCCGTTCGCCTCCAGGAAGCGTGCCGCGTTCCACAGCTTGGTCGCGAAGTTGCGATAGCCCTCGACGCGCGCTTCGGCGAGCTTGATGTCGCGCCCTTGCGCCTCCATCGCGGCGAGGGTGAAGCGCAGCGCGTCCGCGCCGTACTTGTCCATCAGCGCGAGCGGGTCGATCACGTTGCCCTTGCTCTTCGACATCTTCTGGCCGCGCTCGTCGCGCACCAGCGCGTGGATGTAGACGTCGCGGAACGGCACGTCGCCCATGAAGTGAAGCCCGAGCATGATCATGCGCGCGACCCAGAAGAAGATGATGTCGAAGCCGGTGATCAGCACACTGGTCGGGTAGAAGCGCTCAAGCTCGGGCGTCCGCTCGGGCCAGCCGAGCGTCGAGAACGGCCAGAGACCGGAGGAGAACCAGGTATCGAGCACGTCCTCGTCGCGCGTCAGCGTGGCTGGTTTGCCATAGTGCGCGTTCGCCTTGTCCTGCGCCTCCTGCTCCGTCATCTCGACGAAGACCGTGCCGTCCGGCCCGTACCAGGCCGGGATCTGATGGCCCCACCAGAGCTGGCGCGAGATGCACCAGGGCTGGATGTTGCGCATCCATTCGAAATAGGTGTTCTCCCAGCGCTTCGGCACGAAGCGGATGCGCCCGTCCTCGACCGCCTTGATCGCGGGCTCGGCCAGCGTCTTGGCATCGACGTACCACTGGTCGGTCAGCCAGGGCTCGATGACCACGCCCGAGCGGTCGCCATAGGGCACGGTATGGGCGCGCGGCTCGATCTTCTCGAGGAGGCCGAGCGCCTCCATCTCGGCGACGACCTTCTCGCGCGCGGCGAAGCGGTCGAGCCCGCGATAGGCCTCGGGCGCGTTCTCGTTGATCCGCGCCTGGGCGTCGAACACGTTGACCATGTCGAGGCCGTGCCGGCGGCCGACCTCGAAATCGTTGAAGTCGTGCGCCGGGGTGATCTTGACCGCGCCCGAGCCCTGCTCCGGGTCGGCATAGTCGTCGGCCACGATGCGCAGGCGCCGGCCGACCAGCGGCAGGACCGCGTGACCGCCGACCAGGTGCCGGTAGCGCTCGTCGTCGGGATGCACCGCGACCGCGGTATCGCCGAGCATGGTCTCGGGCCGCGTGGTCGCGACCGTGACGAATTCGCCGTCGCGCCCCCCGATCGGGTAGCGGAAGTACCAGAGCTTGCCGTCCTTGACCTCGCGGTTCTCGACCTCGAGATCGGAGATCGCGGTGAGCAGCTTCGGGTCCCAGTTGACCAGCCGCTTGTCGCGATAGATCAGGCCCTGCTTGTAGAGCGCGACGAAGACGGTGCGTACCGCGGCGCTCAGGCCCTTGTCCATGGTGAAGCGCTCGCGGCGCCAGTCGGGCGAGGCACCGAGCCGGCGCAGCTGGCGGTTGATCATGCCGCCGGATTCCGCTTTCCACGCCCAGATGCGTTCGACGAAGGCGGCGCGGCCCATGTCGCGGCGGTTCTTCTGCTCCTCGGCGAGCTGGCGCTCGACCACCATCTGCGTCGCGATGCCGGCATGGTCCATGCCGGGCTGCCAGAGCGCGTCGCGGCCACGCTTCCGCCGGTAGCGCGTGAGCACGTCCTGCAGCGTGTTGTTGAGCGCGTGGCCCATGTGCAGGCTGCCGGTCACGTTCGGCGGCGGCATCATCACGCACCAGGGCTCGCCGGCGACTCTGCCAGCTTCGAAGGCGCCCGAGGCCTCCCACGCGGCGTAGTGCCGCGCTTCGATCTCGGCGGGCGAGAACGTCTTGTCCAGCATCGCTGGCCCTTCAGGAGCGGAACAGGTTTCGGCGGGGCTGTTTACGCGATCACCGCCGAAAATGCCAGTCAGAGCCGGCGGGAACCGGCGATGCGCTCGATCTCGCGCTTGACCAGCCGCTCGACCAGGCCGGGCAGGTTCTCGTCGAGCCAGGCCTTGAGCATCGGCCGCAGCAGGTCGGCGGCAAGCTGCTCGACGGTGCGGCCGTAGCCGGAAACCGCGGGCGTGTGCGGCACGTCGCCGGGCGGCGCCACCTTCTCGGTGAGCGCGGCGAACGAGGCGGCGGCCGCCGCCTCGGCAGCGTTGCCGACGAGCGAGGCCTCGTCCTGCGCCGGGGCGGCCTCGGCCGCCGGCGCCAGCACGGCGTCGATCTCGGCCTGCTTCGATTTGGCCGCTTCCTGCTTCGCAGCCTCGGCCGCCGGCTCTTTGACCATCTCGGCTGCAGTCACGGGATTTCCCTCGGCATCGACTTCCTGGGTCAGATCGTACACCGCCTCGGCTTCGGCCGCCGGTGCGGCCCCCGCATCATTGGCTTCCCGCGCGAGCGGCGCGGTATCGCCGTCCTCCGAAATGATGCGCCGGATAGAGGCCAGAATCTCCTCCATCGACGGCTCCTTCTGTGGTTTGGCGTCAGCCATCGTGCGTTCCTTGGCGGTACGAAGACGCGAGTTTTGACCAATAATGGTTAAGACAATGAGAACAGGCGCCGATTACTCGCCATTGATCTCGGTGCCGATCCACTTGTCGCGCACCTTGTCATAATACTCGGTCTCGTCATAGCGCTCGACCGGCAGTGCCAGCAGCTCCGCGGTGAGCTCGCCGACGGTGGATTTCAGCTGGTAGCCAGCGACGTATTCGTCGCGGCGCGCGCGGACGCGGTTGACCTGCGCGGTAAATAGCTCCTGCTCGGCGTCCAGCACATCGAGCGTGGTGCGCAGGCCGACATCGACCTCCTGCTGAACGCCGTCGAGCGCGGCCCGCGCCGCCTCGATCTGCGCGGTCAGCGCGACGCCGCGCGCGCGCGCGGTGGCCAGCGCCTCCCAGGCCTGGGTCACCTCGTCGGACACGGACCGCCTCGCGGCATCGAGCTCGAGCCGGCGCTGCCCCGCGATCTGCTTGTTGCGCCGGATCGAGGCGTATTCCGAGCCGCTCTGATAGAGCGGGACCGAAACCTCGGCGCGAATGGTGGCGGCGCTCTCCTCCTCGAAGAAGCTCGACTGCTCATAGGCCTGGCTGAGCTGGCCGCGCAGCTGCACCTTGGGCCACAGCGCGGAGCTCGCGACGTCGATCTGGTTGCGCGCGCTGCGCTCCAGATAGTCCGCCAGAATGATCGAAGGGTTGGCCTCGGCCGCCAGCGCGTGCGCAGCCTCCTCGGACTCCGGGATGCGAAGCGCTGGCTCGGGCCACACCAGGGTTCCCGGCACGCTGCCGATCACTTCCCGGTAGGCGGAGCGGGACTGGATCAGGTTGCCTTCGGCGGCCACGCTGTCCGACTGCGCCTGGGCCAGGCGCGCTTCGGCCTGGGCCACGTCCGTCTTGGTGACGTCGCCGACCTCGAAGCGGTTGCGCGCCGCTTCGAGCTGCTCGCCCAGCACCCGCACGTTGTTCTCGTTGAGCTCTACCTCGGCCTCGTTCTGCAGGACGTCGAGATAGGCGGTCACGGCATCCAGGATCACCCGTTGCTCGGTGACTTGAAGATCGGCCCGGCCAGCCTGAACGAGATCCTCGGCGGAGCGGATTTCGGCCGGCGTGCGCCCGCCCGTGTAGAGCGGCTGAACCGCGCTCAACGACACCGATCGCGGGTTGTACGACTCGCTGTTGTTGCCGCCGGTGGCCGATTCGGTTTCGGATTCCGTATGCCCGACATTGCCATCCCCGATGATGGTCGGGCGGAAGCCGGAGCGCGCCTGCGCCACGCCTTCGTCGACCGCGCGCAGCTCCGCGCGCTTCGCCATCAGCGTGGGGTTGCTGCGATAGGCCATGACGAGCGCGTCTTCCAGCGTCTCCGCACGGGCCGGAAGCTGGGTCGCAATCCCGGCCGCGAAGGCCGCCGCCGCGAACAGCGCCACTCTCAACACGAACATCGCGGTCACACCTGGCCGGTAACGGTTCAGAAGACGAAACTGGGTTCGCGCGCGGCTCCCGGCAACAGCGGCACCTGCGCTTCGAACAGCGTGCGGTGCGAGACATGGCCGCGATGGCGCTCCCACAGCGTGGCATGGCCGACGGCATCCGGCTTGCGCAGCACGGCGACGGCCCGGCCGCCTTCCGCGAGCTGCGCGAGGACCGCCTCGGGCATGCTCGCCAGCGCCGCCTCGCAGACGATGACGTCGAAGGGCGCCTGGTCGGCATAGCCCGCGGAAGGATCGGCCGTCACCGTCACGACATTGTCGGCGCCGACCTCGGCGAGCGCCGCGGCGGCTTCGGCCGAAAGCGCCCCGTCCGCCTCGACCGCGACCACCGTGCTCGCCAGCCGGGACAGCACGGCCGCGCCATAGCCCGTGCCGCCGGCGAGATCGAGCGCGACGTCCGTGGGCGTGACCCGCGCCGCCTGAAGCAGCCGCGCGAACACCATGGGCTCCATCAGATAGCGGCCCGGCGCGATCTCGAGATCTTCGTCGATATAGGCGATGCTCCTGAGGCGCTGCGGGACGAAGCGCTCGCGCGGAATCTCGCGCAGCGTCTCGATCAACGCCACGTCGGTCACACGGTTGGTGCGAACCTGACAGTCGACCATCTGATGCCGGGCGGCGGCGTAGTCGATCATGAAGGCTCCGGAATGATTGGCTCTGCCTCGGCGGGGCGGCCGCGGCCGTGCTACTATAGCCGGCGAGGGTTGCTTGACAATGGCCGGCGGCGCGGGGCGCGGTTGATTCGCCGCGAGCCATGCCCTTATATCAGCGCCGCGACGGTTTTGACCGTCCGGCCCGGTGGCAGAGTGGCCATGCAGCGGACTGCAAATCCGCGTACGTCGGTTCGATTCCGGCCCGGGCCTCCATCGCCCCCCGATGGACTGGACTCAATAGGCATCCCGGCAATGCCGCGGACCGTCACGGCTTCGCGGGGTACCACTCCTCCGGTTCAGGCGGCACGAAATCCGGCGGCCAGTCGAAGATCTCGAACGTCGTCGTGGTGTCGCCCTCGGTCTCGAAATAGGCGTAGGACGCCTTGCCGAGCCACTTGCCGGACTGGATCATCTGGTAGCCGTGATCGGCGAACGCCTTCAGCCGGTCCTGCCAGGGAATGCCGTTGCAGCCGAAGGCGACATGGTGGATGCCCTCGCCATGCCGCTCGAGGAACTCCTCGTAGATGTTGGGTCCGGTCAGCGGCTGCACGATCTCCCACATCATGCTGCCCGAATAGGTGAGCCCGAGCCGCATGGAATAGCGCGCCGGCTTGCCGCGATAGGTCATCTCCGTCACCGTCTCCGGGCTGAAGGTGAAGACCTTCCACGGGCCGATTCCAGTGCGGACCAGCCCTTCCATGGTACGGTGGAAATCGCGGGTCACGACGCAGATCTGGATGTTGTCGCCGAGAAAGCTGTTGCTGAGCGTGTTCTCGCCGGTGACTTTCGGGATCGCCGCCATGTCTGCTCTCCTCCCTGAGCCGATTGCCGAGACGGCCATGCTATGGCCCGCGTCAGGGCTCGTCCAGGGCAGCCGCCAGCGCCTCGGCCGCCTCGAAGAGCGGCGTGAGCTCGGCCGGACGGCGCAGGCCGGCCTCCATGATGAAGCCCGTGATCAGGGCGGCCGGCACGGCTTCGAAATAGGGATTGCGGCAGATCGCGGGATGCTCGGGCCAGACCTCGTCGCCGGCCTTCTCCTCGAGCGGGATCGTGGCCGAGTTGAGTCGCGGCGCAAGCTTGAAGCGGTCGGCCACGACGTAGAACGGCACGCCAAGATGGCGCGCCGCGAGCGCCGCCGACAGGCTGCCGATCTTGTTGATCGCGGCACCGTCGCGGCAGACGCTGTCCGCCCCGATCAGGACCGCGGCGGCCTCGGCGACGAAATGCGGGATGGCGGCATCGGTGATGCAGACGATGTCGCGCCCGGGCGCGCGCAGCGCCTCGATCAGGCGGCGGCCTTCGAGGAGCGGGCGCGCCTCTGCGACGATCACGCGGCGCGGCGCGCCCGGCGACGCCAGCAGCCTCGCGACGCTCGACGAATAGCTCAGCGTGAGCACCGAGCCGGCCCCGGCCAAGGCGTCTCGCGCCGCCGCGCCTTGGCCCGCGGCGATGGCTTCCCGCTCCTGCGCCAAGGCGGCGAGCGCACCCCGCCACGGCGTGGGCTCGTCTATGCGCCGGATCAGGGCCGCCACGAACGCCGCCGCCCAGTTCCCGATCGGCGCCATGGCGGGGCGGCAATCGCGCAGCCGCCGCGCGAGCGCACGCACCGCCGGCACGACATCGCGCCCGGCATCCGCCTCCGCCTCGGCGAGCGCGGCCAGCAGGTCGAGCCCTCGCGCCGCGAGCTCGGCCGCGCCATGCGTCCGATCGGCCGCGATTTCCGCCACGGCCTGTTCCGCCAATCGATGCGCCGCGATGGCTCCCGGCCTCCTCAAGCCCCCGCCCGGAAACACTTTCAATGTTTCGTTAGGCTCTGGTATATAGGCTCGCAACGAACATTGACCGGCGTGCCCGCACAGGGCCGCGCGGCTATTCCCCGGTAGCTCAGTTGGTAGAGCAAGCGGCTGTTAACCGCTGGGTCGCTGGTTCGAGTCCGGCCCGGGGAGCCATTTTCGCCGCGGCGTGCCCCGGCACGCCGTGGCACCTTCTCCTTGCAAGAAACCATGCCGGCCCAACGCGGGACTCCGCGTGCATGCCGCACTGCCCCTTGCCGCGGGCCCATATGGCCGGCGCTTGCCAGTTCAACGCCGGAAAGCGGGTGTAGTCGCAGAGGGAACAGCCCGTCCGGCGCGCAAATCGGTTCCTTCTCGGGCCCCTCGCCGCCGGGTCAAGGCAACGGCCAGATCTGGCTCGGGCTCGTGACCTCCGTGCCGCCGGCGAACGCCGGATCGGTTTCGCCCGGCATGCCGAGCACGTTGAAGGAGACCATATCGGGGAAAACATCGTCGGCGTTGCCCGCGAAGTTGAGCGGGTTGAACAGCGGCGCGAGGTGCCACCACAGGCGGTAGCCCAACTCGAACGCCGTCGTAAAGAGCGCCTGGTTGCGATCCCTGCGATCCGCCGTGAAATAGAGGACCGGCCGGCACCGCTCGATGGTCTCGCGGGCGCCGAGCAGCACTGCACGTTCCATCCCCTCGACGTCGATCTTGAGGAGCCGCAGGCGGTCGAGCCCGAGCGCATCGACCGTCGTCAGCCGGACTTGCTCGCGCGGCGCGCTGTCGAGAACCCGCGCCCTGCTCGCGCCGTCGAGCGACAGCCCGCCGAAATCGTCGCGGCTGCCATGGTCGATCGTCGGCACCTCGATGGTCCCGGGCGCCGCGCCGACGGCGGCATGGTGGGCACGCCCCTGCGGCAGCTCGTTCAGCACGAGGTTCGCCGCGAGAATGGAGAAGATGAAGCGCTGCGGCTCGAAGGCGTGGACCATGCCGCCGGGCCCCACCCTGCGGGCGAGCGGCACGGCATGCGCGCCGATGCTCGCGCCTGCATCGACCACGACGTCGCCCGGACCGACCAGGCGATCGAGCATCCGCTGCTCGTCCTCGCCCTTCTCGCCATAGAGATCGAGCTGGCGCCCGATCACGGCATCGTGCCGCAGATACAGCATCACCCCGTGCCGGCAGCGCCGCGCGCGGATCAGCTCTCCGGCGCCGCGCCAGCGCCCCGCCCCGGGCTGTTTCGCTTTGGCGGCGAGCGGCGGCACAGCCGCCGGCCGCGGCGTATGGACGACCGAGCCCGGATACACCCCCGGCGTCAGCACCGGCAGAACCCGCGCCGGCGGCGGCGCGGCCGGCCCGGCGCCGAACAAAGTCTCGGGTGTCGGCTCGGGAGACGCGGCCGGCACCGCTGGCGGTTTCTGCCCTTTCTTGCCCATCGCGACCCGTTGATAGCACGGAATCCGTCGCGCGCGTGCAAGAGGCCGAGAGGCAGAAAACGGCGGCGCCATGCATGGACATGGCGTTCCGGGCTCATACAATGGCAACGAAATCGAAGCACACTGCACCTCGCCCGGTGCCCTCCGCTCCGGGCCGAGGTCGCGCCATACAATCGAGCATCACGCCATGAGCGGGACCGCTGCCCCCGCAATATCGATCAGGAACGCCACGCCCGACGACATTCCCGGCATCCGGGAGTTGCTCCGCAAGGCGTATCCCGACATCGTCCCCTATTCCACCGGGCAGCTCCGCGGCCAGCTCAGCAACTACCCGGAGGGGCAGTTCGTCGCGGTCCTGAACGGCAAAATCGTCGGCCACACCGCGACGTTCCGCCTGCCCGAGGCGCTCGCCTTCGGCAAGCACACCTTCGTCGAGATCACCGGGCTCGGCCAGGCATCGCGGCACGATCCTCGCGGCGACTGGCTCTACCGGATGGAGGTGTGCGCCGACCCTGACCTGCCGGGCTGGCGCGAGGACGGCCGCCTCGTCTCGATCGGCGTCCTGCTGGTGGACGCGCTGAAGGCACTGTGCAGGAAGCGCAACCTCAAGGGCATCACGAGCTGCAGCCGCATGCCGGGGCTCGGCCGGGCATGGCCGGAGGTCGGCTCCGCCGAGGCCTATATCGAGCAGATCAGGAGCCGGAAGCGGCGCGATCCGGTGCTTGCCTTCCACATGCGGAACGGCTTCGAGCTGGTCGGCCCGGTTCCGAACTACATGTCCTATGACGAGGAGTCGCGCGGCTATGCGGGGCGTGTCGTATGGCGCAACCCGGACTATTGGCAACCCAAGGGCGAGCCGTTCCTGCCCGCCTTGACGCCCGGGCTGCCGCCGCCCTCGGTGGTTCACATGCCGCGGCCAGCCGCCCGGTCGGAGGTTCAAATCGCTCCACCGCTACCAGCGACATCCTCAGTGGCTCACGCGCCGCGGCAGGCTGCCGCCGCCCGGCCCGCGGAGCATCAACCGACCACGCCGCAGGCGAAGCCGGCACCGGCGTCCAGCAAGCCCGCGCCGTCCACGCAGCGGGCAGCGCCGAACAGCAGCCAGGAAACGCCGGTTCTGCCGGGCGATCTGCGCTCCTTCGTCGAGGGCGTGGCATGGCCGGCGTTCCCGAACGATGGCGACCTGCGCCCGCTCGCCCTGCAGTTCCAGCTCGAGCAGAGCCAATGGTGGTCGCCGGAGCGCCTGCGCAAGCATCAGTTCCACCAGCTCGCCCATCTGCTTCGCCATGCCGCGGCGAAGGTTCCCTATTATCGGTCGCTGTTCGCGCGCATCGGTTTCGATGCGGCCGCGCCGCTCAGCGAAGAGGCGTGGCTGAAGCTGCCCATCCTCGACCGGCGCACCGTGCAGACCGGTTTCGAGGAACTGAACGCCGAGAGCTATCCGAAGAGTCACGGCAACGCCCTGCCCTTCGACAGCTCCGGCTCGACCGGCACACCGATCCGCGTGTTGAAGACCGAGCTTCAACTGCTCTATTTCCGCGCCAACACGCTGCGCGACCATCTCTGGCACAAGCGAGATCTGGGCGCCCGCCTGGCAGCGATCATCGATCTTGAAACGCTCGACGAGGCCGCCTACCCGAAGGGCGAGACGCTGCCGCGCTGGGGGCGCGCGACCCGCAGCATCGCGTCCGGCACCGGCCATCTGCTCAACCTCGTCACCAAGGTCCACCTGCAGGCCGAATGGTTGCAGCGCGTCCAGCCCGCCTATCTGATGTCGTTCCCCTCGAACCTCGAAGCGCTCGCCAGGCATTGCCGGGACAACGGCATCGCCTATCCGACGCTGCGCCAGCTGCGCACGCTGTCCGAGCCGGTCAAGCCCGAGGTCCGCGAGCTCTGCCGCGAGGTGTTCGGCTGCGAGATCAAGGACACCTACAGCAGCGAAGAGGTCGGCAACATCGCGTTCGAATCGCCGGTCTCGAACGAGCTCCTGACCCTGGCGGAAACCGTGCTGGTCGAGATCATCGACGAGGCCGGCCGGCCGTGCGCGCCGGGCGAGGTCGGCCGGGTCGTGGTGACGCCGCTGCACGCCTTCGCCATGCCGCTGATCCGCTACGCGGTCGGCGACCTGGCCGAGGCCGGCGCCGCCGCCGCGTGCGGCCGCGGCCTGCCGGTGATCGCCCGCGTGCTCGGCCGCGAGCGCCAGATCGTCAAGCTGCCGAACGGCCAGCAGCTCTATCCGAGCTATCACTATCTGACCCGGGGCCTCGACAAGATCGTCCAGTTCCAGATCGCGCGAAAGAGCGTAGAATTGCTCGAAGTCCGGCTGGTCACGCGGTCACGGCTCGACGACGCGGAGGAGGCCGATTTGCGCACGCGCGTGCGGGAGCGCTTCCAATATCCCTTCGACGTGAGCTTCGCCTATGTCGACGAGATCCCGCGCGCGCGCAGCGGCAAGTTCTTCGACTACGTGTCGGAGATCGACTGATGGCCGACAAGCCGCCGAAACGGCCGAGCGGCGTTGCCGGAACGGGCGCACCGGTCGAACCGCCGTTCGCCCCGGGCGGCGCCGGCAAGCCCGGCACGCGGAGCCTGCCTGAGCTGACGCCGGGCGTGCTGCCGGGCTGGGTCGTCCATACGCCGCGCCCGCCGTCGAAGAAGCCGCCCGCCGCGGCAGCCGCCCCGAAGCCGGCCCCTCCTGCCGCGAAACCGTCCGCGCCAGGGCATCCAACGGCAGCCGCCCGCGGTGCAGCAGCGCCGGACACCGGGCCGCCGCCGCTGCCCGGCAGCGTGCGCTCGACGGTCGAAGCGATCGCCTGGCCGGCCATACCCAGGGACCGGATCGCGCGCGACCTTGCGTTGCAGTTCCAGCTATCGCAAAGCCAATGGTGGTCGCCGGAGCGCATCCGCGAGCACCAGTTCCACCAGCTCTCCCAGCTCCTGCGCCATGCCGGCGCGACAGTGCCGTTCTATCGCCGCCTCTTCAAGCGGATCGGCTTCGACCCGAAAGCGCCGCTCCGGCCGGAGGATTGGGCACAGCTGCCCGTGCTGACCCGGCGCGACATCCAGGAGAGCTTCACGGCGCTCCAGAGCGAGGCCGTCCCCAAATCGCACGGCGGCACCTTCACCTGCAGCTCGTCCGGCTCGACCGCGACGCCGATCACGGTGGTGAAGACCAGCCTGCAACAGGCGCTATGGCGGGCCAACACGCTGCGCGACCATATGGTCCACAAGCGCGACATGAGCTTGCGATTGGCCTCGATCCGGCACTGGGAGGAGGACACCGACTACCCATACCCCGATGGTGGCGCATCGTCCGGCTGGGGCAGCTCGAGCGCCGCCTTCGCCACCGGCCGCGGCTTCATGCTCGGCCTCGCGACCAAGGTCCACCAGCAGGCCGAATGGCTGCAGCGGGTGAGGCCGAACTACCTGATGTCCTACCCGTCGAACTTCGAGGCGCTGGCGCACCATTGCATCGACCGCGGGATCGCGTTTCCGTTCCTGGTCGAGCTCCGCGCGATGTCCGAGGTGGTCAGGCCGGAAGTGCGCGACATCTGCCGCCGGGCCTGGGGCGTCGAGATCAAGGACACCTACACGGCCGAGGAGATCGGCTGGATCGCCTTCCAATCGCCGGTCTGCGAGGAGATGCTCGTCCACGCCGAAACCGTCCTGGTCGAAGTCCTCGACGACAGCGGCAAGCCCTGCCCGCCGGGCCAGGCCGGGCGCGTCATCGCGACGCCGCTGCACGCCTTCGCCATGCCGCTGATCCGCTACGTCCAGGGCGACCTCGCCGTCCCCGGCGACAAGGCGGCGTGCGGCCGCGGCCTGCCGGTGCTCAAGGAGATATTGGGGCGCGAGCGCAACATGGTCCGGCTGCCCAACGGCCATGTCCATTATCCGAGCTACCACTATCTGACGCAGGGCCAGGACAAGATCGTCCAGTTCCAGATCGTGCGGAAGGAGATCGAGCTCCTGGAGGTCCGCCTCGTCGCGCGGGCACCGCTGGACGAGGCCGAGGAACGCACCCTGGCCGACCGCATCCGGGAACGCTTCCAGTATCCGTTCCAGGTCCGCCTGGCTTATGTCGATGACATCCAGCGCACGCCGCGCGGCAAGTTCATCGACTTCATCTCGGAAGTGGACTAGCGCCGCCGCGCGACGACGTGGAAGATGTGCCAGTGCTTCGGCGTGCCCGTGGGGGTCGTACTGTCCGTCTCCTCCTCCTCGAAGTGCTCGACCGCGAAATCGCCGAGCAGGGCCAAGGCCGCCTCGCGCTCGAAGCTCGTGACCGCCGCGTCCTTCGCCCAATCGTCCCGCGCGCCGAGCAGTTGCCCGGCGAAGCGGCCGCCGGGCCGGAGCGCCGCCACGATGCGGCGCCACGCCTCGGGGAACCGATCGCGCGGGCAGAACGGCAGCGAAAAGCTCGCATTGACGAGGTCGACCTCGGGCAGTGCGGCATCCTCGATGCGCTCCACCCTGGTTTCGAGCGCTTCGCCCCTGACCAGGTCGGGGCGCGAACGTAAGCGCTCGAAGGCGCGCGGCTCCGCGTCGATCGCGATGACGTGCCAGCCGCGCCGCAGCAGCTCGACCGTGTCGCGGCCGTCGCCCGCGCCGAGATCGAGCGCGAGCCGGCCGGCATTGGCCGCGCCTTCGGCCTCGACGGCATCGAGCGCGCGCAGCAGGGTGTCGCGCGGCGGCCGGCCAGCGGTCGCCTCGTAATAGCGGACCCAGCGGTCGCCTGATTCAGCCACCGCCTTCGGCCTCTCAATCGACCTTGGCGGCGACCGCCTCGATCTCGACCAGCCAGTCGGGATGCGCCAGCGCCGCGACCACGAACAGCGTGGAAGCCGGCGCCGTGTTCTTGAACAGGCGGTCGCGCACGGTGCGCAGCACCGGCACGTGATCGCGGCTCATCAGGAAGGTGTTGATCTTGACCACGTCGTCGAAGCCCATGCCGGCCGATTTCAGGATCGCCTCGACGTTGCGGAGCGCCCGCTCGGTCTGCGCCTCGATGCCCTGCGCCATCTTGCCCGACGGCTCGAGCCCGACCTGGCCCGAGATGTGCAGCCAGCGCGCGCCCGGCCCGGCCTCGGCACCGTGGCTGTAGCGCGAGGCCGGCGCGGCGATCCCGGCGGGGTTGTGGAATTTGATCATGGCGATCCTTGCTCCCTTGCGTTGGTTTCTCTCCAGCGGGCGCAGACCGTAGCCGACCACCCGAGCCCAAGGCGAGCCCGTTGTGGCGTGGCTGCGGAACGGGCGTGGACGCGCGGGAAGCGGCTGGGCTATGGTCCGCGCGGTTCGGGCGGCAGCGGCCAAGGCCGCCAATCAATCAGGAGCGCAACGATGGTACAGGGTGTCGCCTTCTGCGACGGCAACTACGTCCCCGTGGGCGAGGCGAAGATTTCCATCCTCGACCCCGCCTTCACCCGAAGCGACGTGGTGTACGACACGGCGACGGTGTGGAAGGGCCAGTTCTTCCGCCTGGACGATCACGTCGCCCGCTTCTTCCGCTCGTGCGAAGGCGCGCGCCTGACGCCGCCCTACGGCGCCGACGAGATCAAGACGATCCTCGCCGAATGCACGCACCGCGCCGGGCTGGAGGACGCCTATGTGCAGTTCGTCTGCACCCGCGGCCCCTTCGAGGACCTGACCAACCGCGACCCGCGCAAGTGCAAGAACGGCTTCTTCGCCTATGCGATCCCCTATATCTGGATCATCTCGCGCGAGAAGCAGGATGCCGGCGCGCGCATCGCGATCGCCGCGAACCGGCGCATCCCCGACGCCGCGATCAACCAGCGTATCAAGAACTTCAACTGGATGGACCTGTCGCAGGGCCTGATCGAGGCGTTCGACCGCGGCTTCGATCATGTCGTGCTGCTCACCGTGGACGGCCGGCTGGCCGAGGGGCCCGGCTTCAACGTGTGGCTCGTCAAGGACGGCAAGCTCAGGACGCCGAAGGACAACTGCCTGCACGGCCTGACCCGCCGGACCGTGCTCGACTTCGCCAGCGAGCTGAACATCCCGGCCGAAGAGACCGACCTGACCATGGACGACGTGAGGAACGCCGACGAGGCGTTCCTCTCGACCGAGGGCGGCGGCATCATGCCGGTCGGCCAGATCGAGGATAAGATCTACGGCAATGGCGGCCCCGGCATGCTGACCAGCCGCCTGCGGACGGAATACTGGCGCCGCCGCGAGGCCGGCTGGAAGGGCACGCCCGTCGCGTCCCTGCTGAAGTCCGCGGTGCCGGCATAGCCGGCCCGCCGGCCGGCGCCATCCCGAAGCCGCCCGCATCGTCCCGCCGTGCCGGGGGTTTCTCCGCCATGCCGGCTATCGTGCCCCGCGTCCGGGCCGCTATGATCGCCGCCCGGTTCCAACCCACCCAATCGCCGAGGTGAACGATGCCTAGTGAGATGTTCGAGAAGGGCCTGAAGATCCGTCGCGAGGTGCTCGGCAGCGAGTACGTCGACCGCGCGCTGGCGCAGGCCGACGACTTCAACCGCGATTTCCAGCAATACGTGACGGAAGCCTGCTGGGGCTCGATCTGGGGCCGGCCAGGCCTCACGCGCAAGCAGCGCAGCCTGAACAACCTCTGCATGCTGGCGGCGCTCAACCGGGGCCACGAGTTCGAGATTCATTTCCGCGGCGCGCTGACCAATGGCTGCACGCTCGAGGAGATCAAGGAGACGCTCTTACAGATCGCCTGCTATTGCGGCATGCCGGCGGGCGTCGAGGCGTTCCGCATCGCGCGCAAGGTGCTCGCCGAGCAGAAGGGCGGGGCCGCCGAATGAGCGAGGCCAGCATCGGCTTCATCGGCCTCGGCAACATGGGCAGCCACATGGCTGCCAACATGGCGAAGGCCGGGCACAAGCTGCTCTGCTTCGACGCGGCGGGAACGCAAGGCCGGATGCCGCAAGGCGCCGAGGCGGCGGGCTCGGCCGCCGCGGTCGCGCAGGGCGCGCGCACCGCGCTTCTGAGCCTGCCCGACGGCAAGGTGTCGGACGCGGTGGCGCGCGAGATACTGGCGGCCGCGGGACGCAAGCTCGAGGTGCTGATCGACACCTCGACGACCGGCATGGCCGACGCCGAGCGGCTGCACGAGACCTGCGCCAAGGCCGGCGTCGTCTATGTCGATGCGCCGGTCTCGGGCGGCGTCGCCGGCGCCAAAGCAGGCACGCTCGCGCTCATGGTCGCGGCGCCGCCCGCGCTCTATGCGGAGATCGAGCCGCTGCTCAAGCCGATGGCGCGCCAAGTCTTCCACGTCGGCACGCGGCCCGGCCAGGGCATGGCGATGAAGCTGCTCAACAACTTCCTCTCCGCCACCGCCATGGCCGCGACCAGCGAGGCGATCTCGTTCGGCGAGCGCCAGGGCCTCGACATGAAGACGATGCTCGACATCATCAACATCTCGACCGGCCAGAACACCGCGACCTCCGACAAGTTCCCGAAGCGCGTGCTCACCAGGAGCTACGACCACGGCTTCGCGACCAGGCTGATGGCCAAGGACATGCGGCTCTACCTGGATGCGGTGCGCGGCGCGCGGACGCCGGACCGGGTCGGCGAGGTGATCGCGGGCGTGTGGGACCGGCTCGACATCACCTGGCCGCGCTCCGACTTCACCGAGATCTACCCCTTCGTGCGCGACGGCGAGCCCAAGGAACCGAGGTCATGATCGAAGAGCCCCCTCTCCTCACCATCAACCGGCGCTTCGAGCGGCCGGACGCGAAGCTCGTCGCCAAGCTCAAGGGCGCGCAGACCGGCCATGTGGTGGACGTGCTCGGCGGGCTCGGCGCGGTCGCCGCCGCGATCAAGCCGGTCGCCGGCGCGCCGCCCGAGATGTGGTCCCTGTGTGGGCCGGCGCTGACCTGCGCCTGCCAGCCCGGCGACCATCTCGGGCTGATCGGTGCGCTCTCGGAATCGAAGCCGGGCGACGTGCTGGTGGTCGCGTCCGACGGCTATCTCGGTACCGCGGTGGCCGGCGACCTGATGCTCGGCATCGCCAAGAACCGCGGCGTCGCCGGCATCGTGACCGACAGCGCGGTGCGCGACGTGGACGGTATCCTTAAAGTCGGGCTGCCGACCTTCTGCGCCGGCATCAGCCCGAACTCGCCGGCCAAGACCGGGCTCGGCACGGTCGGCCTCCCGGTCACGCTCGGCGGCATCACGGTGGCTTCCGGCGACGTCGTGATCGGCGACCGCAACGGCGTCGTCGTGGTGCCCAGGGCACGCATCGAGGAGGTCATCGAGGGGTTGGAGCATGTGCGCGCGCTCGAAGCGAAGGCCGAGAAGGCGGTCGCCAAGGGCCTCACCTTCTCGGAACGCTGGCGCGCCGCCCTGCCGCCCGAACGCATCCGCTATATCGAGTAGCCGCAGACCGGCGCGCCCCCGTGAAAGCGCTTTCCGACCTCGTCATGCTCGACCTGACGCACATGCTCGCCGGCCCGTTCGGCGCCATGCTGCTGGCGGACCTCGGCGCGACCACCATCAAGATCGAGCCGCCGGGCCGCGGCGAGGCGACGCGGCGCCTGCTCGAAAACGACCCGAAGCACTCGCTGAACGGCGTCGGCGCCTATTTCCTCACGCTCAACCGCAACAAGAAGAGCGTCGCGATCGACCTCAAGCAGAAGGAAGGGCTCGCGCTCTTCTACGCGCTGGTCAGGAAGGCCGACATCGTGTTCACCAATTTTGGCCCCGGCGTGACCGCGAAGCTCGGCATCGACCATGACACGCTGGCACAGCACAACCCGCGCATCATCACCTGCGCGGTGAGCGGCTTCGGCGAATCCGGGCCCGGCCGCCAGCGCCCCGCCTTCGACCTGGTCGCGCAAGGCTATGGCGGCGGCATGTCGATCACCGGCTTCGAGGGCGGCGCGCCGACCAAGGCAGGCATCCCGATCGGCGATCTCGGCGGCGGCATCTTCGGCGCGCTCGGCATCCTCGCCGCGCTGCACGCGCGCGAGCGCACCGGCCGCGGCCAGCATGTCGACATCTCGATGCAGGACTGCCAGATATCCATGCTCACCTACATGGCGACCATGCACTTCCTGTCCGGCGAGGAGATCGGGCTCACCGGCAACGGCCATTTCCGCCACATCCCCTACAACACCTACCCGACCCGGGACCGCCACATCATCCTCGCCTGCGTCACCGACCAAGCCTGGACCAACCTCGCCGGCGTGCTGAACGACCCGGTGCTCTCGGACCCGGCGCTGAACGATCAGCCGGCGCGCGCCGCTAAACGAGACGAAATCGAGGCGCGGCTTGCCGAAATCCTCAAGACCGACGGCTGCGACGCCTGGCTTACCCGCTTCGCGGCGGCCGACGTGCCGGCCGCGCCGGTCAACGACTTCGCCCATGCCCTGAGCGATCCGCAGGCCCGGGCGCGCCACATGGTGGTGAGCGTGCCGCAGCCCGAGGGCGGCGCGGCGCTGATGCCGGGCAACCCGGTGAAGCTAAGCGAGACCGGCGATGAGAGCTTCACGGCCGCGCCGGTTCTCGGGCAGCATACCGACGAGGTGCTGCGCACGCTCGCCGGCAAGAGCGACGCCGAACTCGCCGAATTGCGGGCGCGCGCTATTATTCAATGAGCGGAGCATAGACGGGGCATCGCCATGGCCGAGCGGGTTGTCGTTCACGAGGTGGGCTTGCGCGACGGGTTGCAGAATCAGCCGAGGCTGGTGCCCGTGGCGGGCAAGCTCGAGCTGCTGGACGCGCTGATCGCGGCCGGCGGCCGCTCCTTCGAGGTCACCAGCTTCGTCTCGCCCAAGGCGGTGCCGCAGATGGCGGACGCCGCCGAGGTCTATGCCGGCATCCCCAAGCGGCCCGACATCAACTACGAGGTGCTGGTGCCCAACGAGAAGGGCTATGAGCGCGCGATCGAGGCCGGCGCAGAGGTGATCGCGGTCGTGGTCGCGGCGTCCGACACCTTCAACCGCCGCAACATCAACATGTCGCTGGAGCAGGCGACTGCCGTGTGCGAGGCGGTCGTGACGCGCACCAAGAAAGAGGGCCGGCGTGCCCGCGCCTATATCTCGACCATCGCGGCCTGCCCCTATGAGGGCGTGGTGCCGCCCGAGCGCGTCTTCGACCTGACCGCGCGCATGTTCGAGGCGGGCGCAGACGAGGTCGCGCTCAGCGACACCACCGGCGCCGGCAATCCGGCGCAGATCGAACACCTGTTCGAGACCGCGACGCGCCGCCACGGCGCCGAGCGCATCGCCGGCCATTTCCACGACACGCGCGCCATGGGCCTCACGCTCGCCTGGTGCGCGCTGAAAGCCGGCGTGCGCAAGTTCGACAGCTCGATCGGCGGGCTCGGCGGCTGCCCGTTCGCACCCGGCGCCTCGGGCAACCTCGCGACCGAAGACCTCGTCTTCATGCTCAACGAGTCGGGCTTCGAGACCGGCATCGACGTCGAGGGCCTGCGCCGCGCCGTCGCGATCGCGGAACGCCTGACCGGCCAGTCGCTCGGCGGCCGCATCACCGGCTTCCTGCGCTCGCGGGACGCGCGGCGCCAAGCCAAGGCAAGCTGATCCCCCGCTACCCCTCCATCCAAGGACCGACATCACGATGAAACCGATCGACGGACGGCAGATCGCCGCGCTCGCGCGCGCCTTCTACGAGCGGGAGCTGAGCGGCGCGCGCGCCGAGGCCCTCGCCACGATGATCAACGGCCATGTCGACGCCGCGCAACGCGCCGCGCGCGACCTGCCGATGGAGGCCGAGCCGTCGCTCTATCCGCTCGTGCTCGACGCGCTTGCGAACGAGGGCCGGAAATGAGCGCCGACCTGCTCGACCGCAGCCTGCACGACATCGCGCGCCTGATCCGCCAGCGCAAGGTCTCGTCGGCCGAGGTGACGCGCGCCGCGATCGAGCGTGCCGAACGCCTGCGGCCGATCGTCAACGCCTTCATCCGCATCGAGGCCGAGGACGCGCTCAAGGCGGCGAAGCGCGCCGACGGCCTGCTCGCCAAGGGCACCCTGCTCGGGCCGCTGCACGGCGTGCCGCTCGCCCACAAGGACATGTTCTACCGCCGCGGCAAGCCCTCGACCTGCGGCTCGAAGATCCGCAAGGACTACGTCGCCGCCGAGGACTCGACCGCGCTCAAGCGCCTGCTCGATGCCGGCAGCATCTATCTCGGCGGGCTCAACATGGCCGAGTTCGCGATCGGCCCGACCGGCCACAACGCGCATTGGGGCCATTGCCGCAACCCGTGGAACCCGGAGCATGTGACCGGCGGCTCGTCGAGCGGCTCGGGCGCCGCGGTCGCGGCGCGCATCGTGTTCGGCGCGCTCGGCTCGGATACCGGCGGCTCGGTGCGCCTGCCCGCGAGCCAATGCGGCGTGGTCGGCATGAAGCCGACCGCCGGGCTGGTCAGCCGCCACGGCGCCATGCCGCTCTCCTTCACGCTCGATACGATCGGCCCGCTCACCCGCACCGTGCGCGACAATGCGCGCCTCCTGAAGTTGATCGCCGGACCCGACCCGAACGACCCGACGGCCTCGCCAAGCAAGCCGGCCAACCCGGAGGCCGGGCTCGGCGCGGGCGTCAAGGGCTTGCGGATCGGCGTGCCCAAGCAGTTCTTCTTCGACGTCGCGAGCGATGACGTGCGCGCCCTCTACGAGCAGAGCATGGCGGTGTTCCTCAAGCTCGGCGCCAAGGTCGTCGAGGTCGACCTGCCGGACATCGCGCGGCTCACACAATTGTCGAACGTCGTGCTGGCGTCGGAGGCCGCGACCTACCACGCACGCTGGCTGAGCGAGCGGCCGGACGACTATCAGGATCAGGTCCGCCACCGGCTCGAGGTCGGCCTGTTCGTGCCGGCGCAGGCCTATCTCCAGGCGCTGAACGCGCGCGGCGAGGCGCTCCGCGCGTTCTGCGACGCCGCGCTGACCAAGGCCGACATCCTGGCGACGCCCGGCATGCCGTTCGGTGCGCCGCGCATCGACGAGACCGACGTCGGCGGCAGCCCCGCCGCGGCCGACATGGTGGCGCGCATCAGCTGGTGCACGCGGACCGCCAACTATCTCGGCGTGCCCGCGCTCATCGTGCCGCACGGCTTCACCGAGAACCATCTGCCCGCCGGCCTGCAACTGATCGGCCGGCCGTTCTCGGAGCCCCTGCTCTACCAGGCCGCCGCCGCACTCGAACGCGAGATCGCCTTCGACGCCAACCGCCCGCCGGTGATCTAGAAGGAAATCAGGCCGGCTCGCCGATCAGGTTCTGCGAGCCCTTCGAGCGTTCCATGAAGTGGGCGTCCTGGGGCGCGAAGGTCGCCTCGACCCGGTCGCCGACCTTGGCGGGGTTGGCGAAATACTCCTGGTCCTCGATCACCGCGACCAGGCGATGGCCGCTCTTGCGCTCGAGCGAGACCTTGACCCAGTTGCCCTGATACTCGACGGCGTGCACCTCGCCCGCCACGTGGTTCGGCACGTTGGCGTCCTTGGGCGCGAGGTGGATGCGGTCGCGGCGGATGCCGAAATCGATCTCGTCGCCGGTGGCGTGGCCTGCGGCCGCTACGTGGTATTGCTCGCCGTTCTCGGACTTGACGAGCGCATGGCCGTTCTCGAGGCCGACGACCTTGCCCGAGAACAGGTTCCAGCCGCCCATGAACTCCGCCACATAGGTGGTGCGCGGCTGGTCGTAGATCTCGCGCGCGGTGCCGGCCTGCTCGATGCGCCCGGTGTTCATCACCACGATCAGGTCGGCGAGCGCGAGCGCCTCGGGCTGGGTGTGCGTGACGTGGATGAAGCTGATGCCGATCTCGAGCTGGAGCCGCTTGAGCTCCTCGCGCATCTGCAGGCGGAGATACTCGTCGAGCGCGGAGAGCGGCTCGTCGAGCAGCAGCACCTTCGGGTTGGTGATCAGCGAGCGCGCCAGCGCGACGCGCTGCTGCTGGCCGCCCGAGAGCTGCGCCGGCATGCGGTCGGCCAGATGGTCGAGCTGCACGCGGCGCAGCACGTCCATCGCCTTCTCGCGCCGCTCGTGCTTGTGCGCGCCGCGCATCTTGAGCGAGAAGCCGACATTGTCGACCACGGTCAGATGCGGAAACAGCGCATAGCTCTGGAACATCATCGAGGTGCCGCGCTGCACCGGCGGCAGCCCCTCGACCGGCTTGCCGCCGATCAGGATGTGGCCCGAGGTGGTCGTCTCGTGGCCGGCGATCATTCGCAGGATGGTGGTCTTGCCGCAGCCGGACGGCCCGAGCAGGCAGCAATAGCAGCCATCCGGGATGGTCAGGTTGATGTTCTGGACCGCGACCGTCTCGCCGAACGCCTTGGTCACGTTCTGAAGTTGGACTTCGCCCTGCCCCGCCATGCTTCCGTCGCTCCTGGTCGATACGCAGCAAAACGGGTGCGACGCTGGGTCGCCCCCGCCTGGGCTTAAGCTTTTCGATCGGCCGGCGAAGCGCAAGCGAAATCCACATGCTCTCCCGGCCGGCGCCGGGTTTTCGTGTACGCCGCAAGGGACAGTCGGGTTAGGATCGCAGAAAATCGGGATTCCAAGGCGAGGCGAGGGCTTCCATGCGACGCAGGCTGCGCCTTCTTGCGTATTTTCTTGGCGCGGCGGCGCTCGCTTTCGCGTGGAACGGCGAATCCCGCGCCTCCACCCTCACCCTGTGCAACCAGGGCAAGGACACCTTGCAGATCGCCTTCCTCTGGCAGAACGCGCCGTTCTATCCCTTCACCGAAAGCTGGAAGGCCACGGGCTGGGCCGAGGTCGGCCCCGGCTGCTCGGACGTGCTGCGGACTGACGGCGCAATGGAGGCCTTCCTGTCGGTGATCCGGAAATCGATCATCGGCGAGCGCATCATGCACTTCGAGATGGAGAGCGAGGCGGTCCGGAACACGCTCCGCAACGGCACGTTGACCGCCGAGCGCTTCTTCTGCGTCGCCGACGTGCCGTTCGATCGCACGCTCGACAAGCTGGATGCGCATGAGAGCTGCCCCGAAGGCTATTATCAGCAGCTCTTCAACCTGTACGTCACCCTCGATTCCGACACCGACTTCACGCTGCACCTGAACAGGGACAAGTGAGCCGGGCCTATTCCTGCCAAAGCTCGCGCGGCGCCAGGCGGCCGTCCTCGAAGTACCAGACCGGCGGATCGTAGGTCTCGGTCCGGTAGATATAGCGGCCGTCGGCGAGCTGCTTGCACACCCGCCCGCCGCACAGCTCCTTGAGCTCCGCCTCCAGCTCGGCGATCTCCTTGTCGGCCGCCTCAATGCCTGCGTCGATCTCGGCAGCCAGTCCGTCAATGTCCTTGCCTTGCTGGCCGCTATTGGCACCACCGGCGCCAGCGGCTGGGTCCGGCGGCACCTCTCCAAGCCGCGCGAGCGCGTCCTTGGCCTCCTTCACGCCGCCCTCGGCCGCCTTGCGCAGCCAGTCGAGGCCGGCGGCGCGATCCTGCTCTATACCGGTCCCGGCGATCAGCCGCTCGCCGATCTGCCACTGCGCCCAGCCCTGGCCGAGGCGGGCGGCCTTCAGATAGTCCTGGCTGGCCGTCTCCTGGTTCGCCTCGACGCCGCCGCGGCCGTTCGCGTACATGAAGCCGAGGAATGCCAGGGCATCGGGATGCTCCAGTTTCGCCGCGCCCTCGAAGCCCTTGAACGCGGCGGCGTCATCCTGCGCCACGCCTTCGCCGTTCAGGTGCCGCCGGCCGAGCTCGAACTGGGCGTCGGGCAGGCCGCCGTCCGCGGCCTTGGTCAGCCAGGCGAGCGCCGTGGCGTCGTTCTTCTCCACCGCCGTCCCCGCCAGATAGAGATTGGAGAGCGCCAGCATCGCGCGCGGGTCGCCGGCCGCGGCGCCGCGTTCGAGGAGCGCAAGGCCGCCCGCCGTGTCCACCGGCTCGCCGAGGCCGTTGAAGGCGAGCACGCCGAGCACGGTGTTGGCGCGCTCATAGCCGGCCGCGACCGCCTCCTGCGCCAGCGAACGCGCTTTGCCGAAATCCTGGGCGACGCCCCAGCCATTGGCGTAAAGGCGCGCCAGCACATAGGCGCCATGCGGCACGCCGCGCGCCTCCAGCGCCTCCAGATAGGCCAGGTAGAAGCCGATATCGGGATCGCCGCTCACCGATTCGGGCGGCAGCAGCGAGTGGTACGCCGCGAGATAGTCGTAGCCGGCGATGTCGACGCCCTCGGGCAGGCCCGAAAGCTTCGCGAGGCGCTTCTCGTCCTTCTTCCTGCCGTCATTGGAGACAGCGGGCACGTCCTCCGCAGCCCGGCCCAGATCGGCGAGGAAGCCGCGCAGCGTCGCCCGTGACAGTGTGCCGGTGAGCTTGCCGTCGTCGGTGATCTCGAGCGCCCGCGCGCCGGCGAGCTGACGGCGCTTCTCCTTGTCGATGCCTTCCACGTCGAGGAGGCGAAGCGTCTCGCCGTCATGCGCCACGACCCAATAGCCGTGGCGGAACTCGGGTTCGCCGCTCATATACTTCATGCGATGTTCGTAGCGCAGATGCGCCCCATAATAGCCGTCATCGAGCGCGACGAACTCGGCCGGGAACCACCAGAGCGTCCAGGGGAAGCCCTCCTTCGCCGTCTCGTCTTCGCTCGGCACCAGGAGTTCGACGGCGCGGCCGGCCCCGGTCTCGACCGTGCGCACATAGAGGCTCCGCCCGTTGTCGGGGTCCGTCCAGGCATAGGTGTCGGACAGCCATGGCGGGGACGACGCATCCTCCGCGGTGAAGACCGGCTGCTCGGTCGACACCGGGCCGAAGGTGCATGCCGTGGCCAGCAGCACGACGGCGAGGAGCGGCACCAAGCCGGCACGGCCCAGCCTGCGGTTTTCTCCGTACCTCATCGTTCTCCCCCGATCCTAGGGCCGTCTCCGACTGGCGGGACTTTAGCCGTCCCCCAGGCCGGTTTCATTCACGATTTGCCGCTGCCGGCACGCTTGCGCCGGGTCGCGCCGGCATGGGATATGACGCTCTCCCCCAACCGCATGGACCCCCGTCACGCCATGGCCGGAACCCCCACCCGCACCATCGACCCCGAGGACGAAAAGGCGCTGCTCGACGCCGTCGAGCGGTTTCTCGACCGCGACGTGAAGCCCCACGCCGCCGCGCTCGACCATGCCGACGAGTACCCCCATGAGATGGTCGAGAAGATGAAGGCGCTCGGCCTGTTCGGCGCGACCATCGGCACGGAGTATGGCGGGCTCGGCCTGCCGGCTACGACCTATGCCAGGATCATCGAGCGGCTCTCCTATGCCTGGATGTCGGTCTCCGGCATCGTCAACTCGCACCTGATCATGGCGGCCGCGGTCGAGCGCTTCGGCACCGACGAGCAGAAGAAGAAATACCTGCCCCGCTTCGCGACCGGCGAGCTGCGCGGCGGCGTCGCGCTGACCGAGCCCGATTGCGGCACCGACCTGCAGGCGATCCGCACCGTGGCGAAGCGCGAGGGCAATCAGGGCTACGTGGTCAACGGCGCGAAGATGTGGATCACCAACTCCTATTACGGCAACTGCTTCGCGCTGCTCGCCAAGACCGACCCGAGCGCGACGCCGGCGCATCGCGGCATGAGCCTGTTCATCGCCGAGAAGGGCGACGGCTTCACGGTCAGCCGCAAGCTGAAAAAGCTCGGCTATCACGGCATCGACACCTGCGAGCTGGTGTTCGAGGACTATCGCGTGCCTGCCGACAATCTTATCGGCGGCGCGGAGGGGCGCGGCCTGCAGCAGATCCTCTCCGGCCTCGAGCTCGGCCGCATCAACATCGCGGCGCGCGGCGTCGGCATCGCGCAAGCCGCGCTCGACGAGGCGGTGCGTTATGCGCAGATGCGCAAGACCTTCGGCAAGACGATCGCCGAGCACCAGGCGATCCAGCTCAAGCTCGCCGACATGGCGACCCGCGCGCAGGCCGCCCGCCTGCTCACCAGGGATGCGGCGGAGGCCTATACGCGCGGCGAGCGCTGCGACATGGAGGCCGGCATGGCCAAGCTGTTCGCCTCCGAGGCCGCGATCGACAACAGCCTGGACGCCATGCGCATCCACGGTGCCTACGGCTACTCCCAGGAATTCCCGATCGAGCGCATGTACCGCGATGCGCCCCTCCTCGCGATCGGCGAAGGCACCAACGAGCTGCAACGCATCATCATCGCGCGGCAACTGATCGAGCGGAACAAGGTTTGAGGCGAGGATCGAGCTACAATCGTCATGCCCCGGCTTGACCGGGGCATCCATCGTCGAGCGATTTCGTTGTCGGCATGGATTGCCGGGTCAAGCCCGGCAATGACGACGGGAAAAGCGCGCGGCCCTCACGGCCGGCCTCTCAATAATCCGCCTTGTCCTCGACGGCGTGGCCGCGTTTCGGGACCAGGATGGTGCGCTCGAAGCTCATGAACTGGGTGCCGTCCGCCTTCTTGCCGAATGTCCTGAGGCGCACGATGCCCTGCGTCGGGCGCGACTGGCTCTCGCGCTTCTCCAGGATTTCGGACTCCGCGTAGATCGTGTCGCCGGCGAAGACCGGCGCGCTCAGCTTGATGTCGGTCCAGCCCAGATTGGCGACCGCCTTGTGGCTGATGTCGCTGACCGACATGCCGGTGACCACGGCAAGCGTGAAGGCGCTGTTGATCAGCGGCTTGCCGAACTCGCTCTTGGCCGCGTAGGCGTTGTCGAAGTGCAGCGGGTGCGTGTTCATGGTGAGCAGCGTGAACCAGATGTTGTCGGTCTCGGTCAGCGTGCGGCCGGGCCGGTGCTCGTAGACGTCGCCGACGGTGAAGTCCTCGTAGTAGCGGCCATAGGTCTCGCGGTAACGCTGCGGCCCGATCTGCTTCATTCCCTGCATCGCCAGCTCTCCTCTTCAAAACGCGCGGCCGCGCGAGATGTCATGCGCGAACGCGAACAGGCCGTCGACGATCGGCCCGAAGCGCGCATAGCGCTCGTCGGCGGACTCGCCACGACGATAGCGCGCATGGATCTGCGCGAAGATCACGCCGAGCTTCAGCATCGCCAGCACGCGGTGGAACAGGATGTTCGACACGTCGCGGCCCGACAGCCGCGCATAGGTTTCGACCACCTCGCGGCGGCGCGGGAAGCCGTGCGCCGCGGTCGGCATCTGCTCGAGGTTAAGCATCGCCTCGGGGTCGCTGGGCTCCGCCCAGTAGCTCAGCATGGTCGCGAGGTCGAACAGCGGGTCGGCGCGCGTGCCCTGGTCCCAGTCGATGACGGCGACGGGCTCAAGCGTCGTGGGATCGAGCAGCACGTTGTCGAGCTTGAAGTCATTGTGGATCAGGGTCGCCGGGCCCTCGGGCACGAGATTGGCGTCGAGCCAGTCGGCGACCTCGACCGCCGCCCTGGTCGGCGCGTCGTCGGTCGCGATCATCAGCCGCTTGCGCCAGCCCGCCGCGGTGCGCGCCAGAAAGCCCTCCGGCTTGCCGAACGCGCCGAGCCCGACCGCCTCGGGCTCGATCGCGTGGATCGTCGCCAACACGTCGACCAGCCTGCCGCCGAGCTTGCGGCCGATCCCCGGGATCGCGGCGACCGCGGGCGGCAGGCGCCCGCCGATCGAGAGGCCGGGCCGGTACTCCATGATCATGAACTGGGCGCCGATCACGCTGTCGTCCATCGTGTGGTAGAGGCTGCGCGGCGCGAGCGGGAAGACCGGCGCGATCGCGCTCAGGATGGTGTGCTCGCGGCGCATGTCGTTGGCGCCAGGCGGCAGCTTGCCCATGGGCGGCCGGCGCAGCACCCGCGTCGCACCGTCGACCACGATCAGATAGTTGAGGTTGCCGTAGCCGGTGGCGAACTGGCGCGGCGGGTTTGCCTCGGGATCGAAGCGCAGGCCGTGGGCGGCGAGATGGCTCGACAGCGCCGGCCAATCCTGCGGCGTCTCGCTCGCCGCCGGATGAAATTTCGGCGTCGCGTCGACGATCGGCGGGGCTGCGGCGTTGCGCTCACGCGTCATGTGATGGGGATTGCTTTTCCGAGGTTCCGGCCAGGCGCGGCGCACCATAGGCAGCGCCTCGGGAGCGGTCAACGCGCTTGGCGTCGGCCGACGGAATCGGCCATGATCCATCAAATCTTGGTATCGGAAGGGATCTCCCCATGGGCGGCGACGCTGACGTCTATGCGCGGCAGGGCTTCGGCCAGCGGCTCGGCTTCGGGCGCCGGGTCGGCCTCCTGATCGTCGATTTCGTCAATGGCTTCAACGACCCCGCGGTGTTCGGCGGCGGCAACATCGCGGCCGCCATCGAGCGCACGGTCCCTCTCCTCGAAGCCTGCCGCGGCGCCGGCGTGGCGATCGCGCACACCCGCATCGTGTTCGAGGCGGACGGCAGCGACCACAATCTGTTCGTGGCCAAGGTGCCGTCGCTCGCGGGGCTCACGGAAACCGCCCGGGACTCGCAGATCGTGCCGGCGCTGGCGCCGAAGCCCGGCGAACTCGTCGTGCGCAAGCGGCTGCCTTCCGCCTTCTTCGGCACCGACCTCGCGCCCTGGTACACCGCGCGCGCGATCGACACGCTGCTGATCGCGGGCTGCACCACGAGCGGCTGCGTGCGCGCCAGCGTGCTCGACGCGCTGTGCCATGGCTTCCGCCCGACCGTGGTGACCGATTGCGTGGGCGACCGCGCGGCCGGGCCGCACGAGGCCAACCTGTTCGACCTCGGCCAGAAATACGCCGACCTGATGCCCCGCGAGGCGGCGCTCCAGGCGCTCACCGCGCATGAGCGCGAGCGGGTGCTCTGACGCCCTTTCCCCCTAGCCGAAGAAAAGAGGAACGATGAAAGCGATCGTCATCCGCGAGCATGGCGACCTCGACAAGCTGGACTGGGCCGAGGTGCCGACGCCCGAGCCCGGCCCGGGCGAGGCGCTGGTCAGGATCCGCGCGGCCGGCGCCAACCATTTCGACCATGACATCCGCGAAGGCGTCTCGGGCATCACGCACGCCATGCCCCATGTGCTCGGCATCGAAGGCGTCGGCGAGGTGGCCGCGCTCGGGCCCGGCGTCACCGGCCCCCGCGCCGGCGAACGGGTCGCGATCTACGCCACCCGGTTCTGCGGCCATTGCCATGTCTGCCTCGCCGGGCTCGAAGGCACCTGCATGAACCGCAGCCTGATGGGCGTGCAGATCTGGGGCTGCTTCGCCGAATACGCGCGCTGCAACGCCAACCAGCTCGTCGCGCTGCCCGACAGCGTCTCGTTCGAGACCGCGGCGGCCTCGGTCATCTGCTACGGCACGGCCTGGCACATGGCGGTCTGGCATGGCCGGGTGCAGGCCGGGCAGACGGTGCTCGTCAACGCCGCGGGCTCGGGCGTCGGCATGTCGGCGATCCAGATCGCCAAGCTGCACGGCGCGACCGTGATCGCCTCGGCGGGCTCGGACGCCAAGCTCGCAAAGGCGCGCGAGCTCGGCGCCGACCACGTCCTCAACTACCGGAACCAGGCGATCGGCGCCGAATGCCTCAAGCTCACCGGCGGACGCGGCGTCGACCTCGTGATCGAATCGGTCGGCGGCGAGGTGCTGATCCAGAGCATCGAGGCGCTCGCCTTCAACGGCTCGCTGGTCACCTGCGGCGCGCATGCCGGCGAGACCGTGCCGCTCAACGTGATCGAGCTGTTCCGCAAGCACATCCGGCTGCAGGGCAGCCACTATGCCTCGCGGCTCGAAGTCAAACGCGTCTTCGATCTGGTCGCTGCCGGCGCGCTCAAGCCGGTGATCCACGGCGTCTATCCGATGCAGGACTACGCCAAGGTCGCCGCCCTGGTCGCCAACCGCGACTTCTTCGGCAAGATGGTGCTGGTGCCTTAGTCGCGGCCTAGAACACGGTGCCGCTGTCGCCGCGCTTGACGTACTGGCCCATGCCTTCCTTGCCGAGCCATTTCTGGCCGTCGACGATGCACTGGCCGCGCACGAACACCTTCTTGACGCGGCCGATGATCTCGCGGCCCTCGAACAGGCTGTAGTCGATGCGGCTGTGATGCTCGGCGGCGCGGATGGTCCAGGTCTCGTTCGGGTCGAAGAACACGATGTCGGCATCCGAGCCGACCGCAATGGTGCCCTTCCTCGGGAACAGGCCGAACAGCTTCGCGGGCGTCGTGGATACCACGTCGACGAAGCGGTTGAGCGAGAGCTGGCCCTTGCGCACGCCGCCGTCGAACACCACGGGCAGGCGGGTTTCGAGCCCTGGCGCGCCGTTCGGAATCTTGGCGAAACTGTCCTTGCCCTGCTGCTTCGACATCTTCATGCCGAGCTTCTCGGTGAAGCAGAACGGGCAGTGATCGGTCGAGATCACCTGGAGGTCGCTGGTCTTGAGCCCGCGCCATAGCGCCTGATGGTGCTCGTGGTGGCGCAGTGGCGGCGTCATCACGAACTTCGCGCCCTCGAAGCCGGGCCGGTCATATTCCTCGGGGCCGAGGAACAGATAGTGCGGGCAGGTCTCGGCATGCACGGGCAAGCCGCGGTCGCGCGCCTCGGAGACCGATGCGAGCGCCTCGCTCGCCGACAGATGCACGAAATAGACCGGCACCTCGGCAAGCTCCGCGATGCAGATCGCGCGATGCGTCGCCTCGCCCTCCATCAGGGTCGGCCGGGTCAGCGCGTGGTATTTCGGGCCGGTATTGCCGGCGGCAACCGCCTCCTGCACCAGCACGTCGATCACGCTGCCGTTCTCGGCGTGCACGCAGACCATGCCGCCGCCCGCGCCCGCGGTGCGCATGGTCTTGAAGATCTGGCCGTCGTCGATCATCAGCACGCCGGGATAGGCGGTGAACACCTTGAAGCTGGTGACGCCCTCGCGGCCCATCAGCAGCTTCATGTCGGCGAGCGCCTGGTCGTTGACGTCGGCCATGATCATGTGGGCGCCGACGTCGATGCACGCGCTGGCCGCGCGCCTTTGCCAGTCCTCGAAGCCGGCGAGCGGGCTCTGGCCCCGGGTCTGGTTGGCGAAATCGACCAGCGTCGTGGTGCCGCCGAAGGCCGCCGCCATGGTGCCGGTGCCGAAGGTGTCGCAGGTCTGGGCCGTACCGAACTCGAAATCCAGATGGGTATGAACGTCGATCCCGCCGGGGATGACGATCAGCCCGCTCGCGTCATGCACCTCGGCATCGGCGCCGGCCGCGATGTCCTTGCCGATGGTGCGGATGCGGCCGCCCTCGATCAGGATGTCCGCGACATAGTCGTCGACCGCGGTAACGATGTGCGCGTTCTTGATCAGCGTGACCGGCATGAGCGTCGTACCCCCTGGTGCTTTGATTGTGGTGCCGGCGGCATCATGCCCCGCCGCGCTGCAGGCGTAAATCCGGGTCCGGCGCCAGGCCGGCCGCATCGAGGCCGAGCGCCGCCTCGGCGCGTGCGGCGACCTCGTCGGGCGGCCCGGCGGCCGAGAGCCTCAGCCAGTCGAGCGCGCCGACCTCGTGGCGCAATTGCAGGTCGAGCACCGCGGGCGTCGCGTCCGACGCATCGCGCACGCGGGCCGTCAGCCGCTCGCGCATCACCTCGGGCGGCACGTCGAGCCAGACACCGTCGAACCGCACGCCGGCATCGGCCGCGACCGCGGCGATCGCGCGGCGATCCTCCGCGCGGTCGTAGACGGCGTCGGCGACCACCGAATGGCCGGCCCGCAGCGCGATGCCGGCGCGTTCCCTGATGCGCCGGTAGACCTCGGCCGAGGCCTCGGGCGCGTAGCCCGCCTCGGGCAGCTTCACCTCGTCCTCGACGCCGAACATGGCCTTGCGGATCACGTCGCTCCGCAGGTGCAACGCGCCGGGTGCTGCGCCGGTCATTGGCGCAAGCGCGCGTGCCAGCGTCGATTTGCCGCTGCCCGAACGCCCGCCGACCGCGATCAGGCGCGCGGGCGGCGGCGCCAGATAGCCGAGCGCGGCGTTGAAATTGGCCGCGGCGGCGCGGCGCAGGCGATGCGCCTGCGCCTCGTCCTCTTGAGCGAGGGCGCCGGCCGCGCTGACCTTGGCGCGGATCGCGGCGCGCGCCGAGAGATAGAGCGGCAGCACGGCGAGCCCCTCGAAATCCTCGGTGCGGCGCAGATAACGGTTGATGAGGAGGTTCGCCGCGCGCCTTCCGACGCGCCGGTCAAGCTCCATGACGAGGAACGCCAGGTCGTAGAACACGTCGATGTTGGCGAAGCGGTCGTTGAACTCGATCGCGTCGAACACGGTGGCGCGGCCGTCCCACAAACAGAGATTGCCGAGATGAAGGTCGCCATGACAGTGGCGCACGAAGCCTTGGCCGAGCCGCCGGTCGAGCAGCCAGGCGCAGCCATCGAGCGCGGCCCGCGACTTCGCGTCGAGCCGCACCACCGCGTCGCCGTCGAGCAGCGACGCGTGCTCGCGCAGGCCGGAGGTATTGTCGCCGACGATCCAGCGCATGCCGTCCGCGCCGCCGCCATGCGCCTCATCCGTGCCGACCGGCTGCGCGGCGTGGTGCATCGCCGCCACGGCATCGGCGACCTGCTCGATCAGGCGGTCGTCGAGCCCGGCGCCTGCGGCAAGCTGATCGAGCAGGTGCTCGCGCGGCATGCGCCGCATCTGGACGGTCCATTCGACGGGCTCGCCCGTGCCGCCGAGGGAGAGAGCGCCACTCGCAGCGCGCGTGACCGGCACCACGTCGAGATAGATCTCGGGCGCGGTGCGCCGGTTGATCGCAACCTCGCGCTCGCACGCCCACCGGCGCCGTTCGAGCGTGCCGTAATCCATGTAGGGGAAACGGACCGCGCGCTTCACCTTGTAGACGCGCTCGCCCGCCAGGAACACGATCGAACCGTGCGTATCGATGCGCTTGATCTTGGCATCGGTCAGGCCATAGGCGGCCGGCGAGGCGAGGAAGCCGAGCACCGCCGACTGGTCCTCGGTCAGGTGGCCGGGCGCGGCCTTGCTCACGGCGCCGCGCCCGACCGACCGCAGGCGCGGCTAGCTCTTGGCGCGCATCGCCTTGCGCCGCGCCTCGGTCGCCGCGCTATCGAGAGTGCCTGCCGCATCGCACACGACACCATACACGTCGCGCGCCGCCTCGACCGAGACCCATTTCTCGCGCACGTCGCGCGCCACCAGCTCGGCCTTGCGGTCGAGCGGCGAGCCATAGCCGCCGCCGCCGGCCGAGTATGACACGATGGTTTCGCCCTCGCGGATCAGCGCCTGGGTGCACGGGTCGAGCGGTTCCAGATTGTCGTTGCGGGTGCGACGGAACTGGCTGGCGCGACCGCCCGAGCCGCCGCCGCGCGCGCCTTCCGCCGGCGTCTCGTTGCCGTCGCTGACATAGCCGACCTCCATGTCGCCCTCGGTCGGCCCGAACTCGACGAACATGGATTCGCCGCCGCGCGTCCGCCCGGCGCCGCCGCTATCGGTCACATAATTGCGGCCGCGCACCAGCATGGGGAAGCGCATCTCGTCGAGCTCGACCGAATCCTGGAAGCAGCCGCCGGCATTGCCGATATGGCCGATCGAGATCCAGGCGTCGGCCTGCGGGCTCGCCGCGCCGCCGCCCCAGCCGAGGAAGATCTGGTTCACATAGGGGCCGTGAGTCTTCTTGCTGGCGCCGGAGATCACGCCGATCGAGGGCGGGATGATCGAGCCGGTGGAGGCCATGCCGTAGCCGTCGCCGATCTCGGCGATGGCGCGCATCACCGCATTGCCGAGCCGGTCCGCGACATTCGTGGTGGCAACCGAGCAGCTCGTCGGATGCTTCGGGATGCCGACCACGCAGCCCTCGCGCAGATGCATCTTGATGCGCCGGAACGAGCCCTGGTTGGTCGGCACCGCGTTCGGGATCGCGTTGAAGATGCCGAGCAGGACTGCGGATTCCGTGCAGGCCTGGCTCAGGTTCAGACCGCAGGGGTAGTTGTCGGGGTTGTCCCTGAGGTCGACCTCGATGATCGCCTCCTTGGGCTTGACCTCGACCTCGACCTTGATCGGGATGCCCTGCTCGGCGCCGGGGAACGCGTCGTGCCGGCTGGTGGTCGTCGCCTTGCCGGCCGGCATCGCCCGCACGGCGTTGATCATCAACTGCTCGCTATAGTCGAACCACTGGTCGGCGAACTGCTCGAGCGTGTCCCAGCCGACCTCCTCGCCGAACTGGAGCATCTCGCGCTCGCCGATGCGCGCGGCGCCCAGCATGGCGAGATAGTCGCCCCACCATTGCTGCGGCACGCGGATGCGCAGCATGCACATGCGCACGATGTCCTCGACGTCCTTGTAGTTCTCCTGGACCTTGACCGCCGGGAAGATCAGCGCGCCCTCGTGATACACGTCGCGCGCGCCGCCGTTATAGGTGGTCGGGATCGAGTTGCCGCAATCCGCCTGGTGCGCCTTCGCGACCATGGTGAAGCGGTGGATGCCCCGGTCGTCGATCACCGGCACGAGGATGGTGTGGTCCGCCGGGTGCGAGCAGCCGTGATAGGGCGAGTTGTGCAGGTAGGCGTCGCCCTTCTTGAGCTCGGGATGGAACTGCACCATCGCCTCGGCCATCATGTCGGCGCCGCGCAGCACGTGGATCGGCAGGCTCTCGGAGACGGTGAGCAGCCGGTTGTCGCCGGTGACCAGGCAGCAGGAGAAGTCGCGGGCGGAATTCAGAACGCCCGAGCGGCCGGTGCGCAGCAGCGTGTTCGCCATCTTGCGGCAGATCGCTTCCATGCGCTTGTTGAGGATGGCGAGCTGGACGCCGTCGAGCTCGCCGCCCGATTTCAGCTTGCGCGCGGGAGTTGCAGCCATGATGACCCTCCAGACCTGTCAGTTCGGCTTGATCGCGAGGCTGCCCGACGGGCGGCGCACGGCGGTCGCCCCCGGATCGAGCACCACGGTGGTGAAGGACGATTCGATGATCGCCGGGCCGCTCACCGGCTTGTCATGCGGCATCGCCTCGAAACGGTGCACCGCGGCATCGACCGTGCCCGTGTCGTCGAAATAGACTTGGCGCTTGCCCATGACAGCCGTCGCGCCCTCGGGCCGCACGATGGCGAGCCGCTCGGAATCGCGCAAGCGGCAGCGCACGCTGGCACGCCAGCCGACCACCTCGACCGCGGACTTGGTGTCGGCGATCGCGAAGATCTGCTCGTGCTCCTTGTGGAAGTCCTCGCGCAGCGCGTCGATATCGGCTTGGCCGTCGAAGCGCGGCTTGCGCAGGTGCACCTCGATCTCCCAGATCTGGCTCGGATAGCGCGCCTCTGCGGTGAACTCGACGATCTGCTCGATCGAGCCGGCACCCGGCCCCTTGATGAAGGCACGGCACTTCTCTTCCAGCGTGGCGAGCGCAGCGTTGACCCCCGCCGCGTCGAACGCGGCGGTCGAGGTGTAGTAGGTCGTCGAATACTCGGCGCGCAGGTCGGAGATCAGGCCGCCGGCCGCGCTCAGCGCCGCCCCGGTCTCCGGGATCAAGAGCTCGGCGCAGCCGAGCCGCCTGACGATGGCGACCGCGTTGAGCCCGGCCGCGCCGCCGCCGCCGATCAGGACGGCGCCGCGCGGGTCGATGCCCTGGTTGACCGTAATGTCCTCGATGGCGTGGACCATGTTCTCGGTCGCGACGCGCATGATCGAGGCGGCCGCCCGGTGCAGGTCGAGCCCGAGCGGCTTGCCCACACGCTCAGAGATCGCGCGGGCGGCCTTGTCGCGGTCGAGCTTCATCGCGCCGCCGAGGAAGAACGCCGGGTCGATCCAGCCGAGTACGACGCAGGCGTCCGTCACGGTCGGCTCGGTACCGCCCTTGCCGTAGCACACCGGACCGGGCACCGCGCCCGCGCTGCGCGGCCCGACATGCAGGAGGCCGCCCTCGTCCACCCAGGCGATCGAGCCACCGCCGGCGCCGATGCTCTTGACGTCGACCGCCGGGAAGCCGGTCATGTGGCCGCGATAGATCGGGCCGATCCAGGTCTCGCGGGTCCACGGGATGCGGCCGTCGCGCACCAGGCTCACGTCGAAGGTGGTGCCGCCGGTATCGGCGATGATGGCGTCCTTCGCGCCCGAATCCTGACGCGCGTAGAAGCGGCCGGCGAGCGGCGCCATGGCCGGCCCGGAGTTGATCGAATGGATCGGCGAGTCCGCCATGGCGAGCGCGTCCATCGCGCCGCCCTGCGTGGTTACCACCAGCACGCGGCCCTTGAAGCCGGCCTCGCGCAGGCGCCGTTCGAGGCTGCCGAGATAGGCGCCCATCAGGGGCTTGAGCGAGGCGTCGATCGCGGCCGACGAGGCGCGCCGATACTCGCGGAGCGAGGGGTTGATCCGGTGCGACAGCGTGTAGGGCACGCCCGGCAGGTGCTTCTCCAGCAGCGCCCCGATGCGCTCCTCGTGGCTCGGGTTGACGATCGACCAGAGCAGGCAGACCGCGACCGCCTCGACCTGCTTGGCCTTGAGCTCGTCGATGATGGCGAGCAGCGCCTTCTCGTCGAGCGCCTCCAGGACGGCGCCGTCGAAAGCGATGCGCTCCGGCACCTCGTAGGTCAGCGAGCGCGGCACGAAGGGGTCGGGATAGGGCTCGGTGAAATTGAACATGTCGCTGCGGCCGCCCTCGCGGATCACCAGGATGTCCGGGTGGCCCTTGGTGGTCAGGAAGGCGGTCCTGGCGGTGTTGCCGGTGACGATCGCATTGATCGCGCGCGTCGTGCCGTGGATGAAGAGTTCCCCCCTCTCGAGCATGGCATCCGCCGACAGGCCGATATCCTTGGCCGCGAGCGCGAGCGCATCGAGCACGCCGCGGACCGGATCGTCCGGCGTCGTCTCGGCCTTGTACATGCGGATTTCGCCCTTGTCGTTCTCCACCACCAGATCGGTGAACGTGCCGCCCGTATCTACCGCGAAACGCATGACTGCCTGAGACCTCCTGCCCGCTCGACGAAAAAGCGCGCCGACCCTATCCGTTTTCCGCCGGTGCGCCAAGACTGTGATCACAGCGGTTGAGCGCGCGGCGCCTGCGCTCTATGGTCGCGCCGCATTTCTGTCCAGGCCCAACGAAACGGTGAGGTTCCGATCCCATGTTGACCGCCGATGTCCTGGTTGTCGGCGCCGGCGTCGCGGGCGCCTCCGCGGCTTACGAGCTGGCGGCGCACGCCCGCGTCGTCCTGATCGAGCGCGAGAGCATGCCCGGCTATCATTCGAGCGGCCGCTCGGCCGCGCTCTTCCTCGAGACCTACGGCAATCGGGTGGTGCGCGCGCTCACGATCGCGAGCCGCCCGTTCTACGACGCGCCGCCCGACGGCTTCACGGATCAGGCGCTGCTCTCGCCGCGCGGCGCGCTGTTCATCGGCCCCGAGGACAGCATCGGGGCCGTCGACCGCCAGTACCGGGAGTGCCACGAGCTGGTCGAGAGCGTGCGCCGGATCGACGGCGCCGAGGCGCGGCGCATGGTGCCGTCGCTGCGCGAGAGCCATGTCGCCGGCGCGGTCTACGAGCCGGATGCGATGGACATCGACATCCATGCGCTCCAGCAGGGCTATCTGCGCGGGCTCAAGCGGCGCGGCGGCACGCTGATCGGCGATGCCGAGCTGATCTCGCTCGAACGCAAGGGAGAGCTCTGGCGCGCGGAGACCAAGGCCGGCGCGATCGAGGCGCCGGTGGTGGCGAACGCGGCCGGCGCTTGGTGCGACGAAGTGGCGCGGCTCGCCGGGGCAAAGCCGGTCGGCCTCGTGCCCAAGCGGCGCACCGCGCTGATCTTCGACGGGCCGAGCGATGCCGGCTTCGAGCACTGGCCGATGGTCGCCGACGTCGGCGAGAGCTGGTACATCAAGCCGGAGTCGGGCCGCCTGCTCGCCTCGCCGGCCGACGAGACGCCGGTGCCGCCCTGCGACGTGCAGCCCGACGAGTTCGACATCGCGCTGACCGCGCACCGCATCGAGGAGGCGACCACGCTCAAGGTCAACCGCATCATCCGCAAATGGGCGGGCCTGCGCAGCTTCGTCGCCGACAAGACGCTGGTCGCCGGCTTCGATGATGCGGTGCCCGGCTTCTTCTGGATCGCCGGCCAAGGCGGCTACGGCTTCCAGACCGCGCCGGCCATGGGCCAGCTTTGCGCGGCGCTGATCCGGGGCGACGGCCTGCCCGCCCACATCGCGGCACGCGGCGTCACGCCGGACGATCTCTCACCAAAACGGCTGCGCGGCTAGATAGTCAAGCCCTGACCCTTTGATCGCCGCCGATTGGATTAGCCATTCGCCTCAAGGGGAAGCGAACGGACGTCGATCAATCCCTGCTTGCCCTTGACTGCGATCGAGCGCACGGCGCAGCCGGGATAGCGGTCGGCCACGGCGCGGTAGGCAGCCTCGCCCACCAGCAACTCGCCGGCCCTCGCTTCGGTCCGCATCCGCGCCGCCATGTTCACCGGATCGCCGAGCGCCGTGAAATCGACATAGCCTTTGCTGCCGACATTGCCGACAAAGGCGACGCCGGCGTCGACGCCGATTCCGACGGAGATCCAGGGCTCGCCCTTGCCGCCATAGCCGAGCGCATGCAACAGCGCCTGCCCCGCCTCGATTGCCGAGCGCTTGAATTCCGGCCCGGCGAAGCCCGGGACGAAGAACGCCATGACTTCGTCGCCGATCAGCTTGTCGATCGTCGCATCATACCGAACGAGGACTTCGGTCGCCGTGCGATAGAACCGGTTTAGCGTGTCGGCGAACGCGGTTGGTCCCAGGCGTTCCGCCAGTACGGTCGAGCCTCGAACATCCGCGAACAAGACGGCGATCTCGACCTCCGCGCCGCCCGGCGGCATTTTTTCGCAGCACAGCGCACAGATTTGAGGATTCTTGCGCGAGGGCACCATGCCGACCACGCGGCATAGATGGCCGCCAAACCCGCCGAACGGGTTGTGGCAAACCTTGCAGCGCGGCGTGCCGGGAAGTAGACGCATGGCCTTCCTGAAGGCGGTCAGCCCCGGATGCCCTTGGGTCAGCGTCTTCCGCCACTCCTCGTCATGCTCGCCAGGCTTGATGGGACGTTCGCGGTTCATGGGCCGACCTAACCAAAGCTGCCAAGCGACAACCCGCTTGGCCCTCGGCGCACCGATAACGGCGCATCCGACCGGGACAGCTACCGGATACAGCCCGACTTAGGCCCGCCGCCCCCGCGTGCCAACCCCGAGCGCCCCATGCGAGAAAACATTTCTATGATTTCTTCGTCGGTCCGGTTTCGACGGGATCACTGATCGTCGCGAGCTTGCCGTCGCGCACCGCGCGGAAGAAGCAGTTCGGCCGGTAGGTGTGGCAGGCCGGGCCGGTCTGCTCGACCAGCAAGAGGATCGCGTCATTGTCGCAGTCGATGCGAAAATCGACCAGGCGCTGGACGTGGCCCGAGGTCTCGCCCTTGCGCCAGAGCGACTGGCGCGAGCGCGACCAGTAGCAGGCGCGGCCGGTCGCGAGCGTCTCGCGTATCGCCGCCTCGTTCATCCAGGCGAGCATCAGCACCTCGCCGGTGTCGTGGCGCTGCGCGATCGCCGGCGCGAGGCCGCGCTCGTCGAACGCGACGGCGCGCACCACCGCATCAATCAGGCCGGGGTCGAGCGGGTAGGCGCTCATCCCGTCCCCTCCCCGCCGGCCGGCGCGGCCAAGGCGACGCCGCGCCGCTGCCTCACGGCGCCATGGAGCGCGGCGGCGGCCGAGCCCAGGATGAAGAGGCAGAGCGCCGCCACCACGATCGAGGGGCCGGACGGGCTGTCCCACGCCAGCGACGCGCCGAGGCCGCCGGCGACCGCGGCCGCGCCGACCAGGCTTGCGAGCACCGCCATGATCTCGGGCGAGCCCGCGAGCCGGCGCGCCGTCGCGGCCGGGATCACGAGCAGCGCCGTCACCAGGACCACGCCGACGATCTTCATCGCGATCGCGACCATGAGCGCGACCATCAGCATGAAGGCGAGCTTGGCGGCGCGCACCGGCACGCCCTCGGCACGGGCAAGCTCCTCATGAGCCGCGATGGCGAGCAGCGGGCGCCAGAAGGCGGCGAGCACGACGAGGATCGCCGCGCCGCCGCCATAGACCCAATAGAGATCCGCGACCGAGATCGCGAGCACGTCGCCGAACAGATAGCCCATCACGTCGATCCGCACGCCCTTGATCAGCGCGGCACACACCAGGCCGAGCGCGAGCGTGCCCTGCGCCAGGATGCCGAGCAGCGTATCGGTGGCGAGCCGGCGCTGGCGTTCGAGCGCAAGCAGGATCAGCGCGAAGCCGATGCAGACGGCGAGGATCGCCGCGTTCACGTCGATGCCGGCGGCGAAACCGATCGCGACGCCGAGCAGCGCGCCGTGCGATAGCGAATCCCCGAAGAACGCCATGCGCCGCCACACCACGAAGCAGCCGAGCGGCCCCGTGACCAGCGCGACGCCGATGCCGCCGATGAGCGCGCGGATGAAGAAATCGCTCATCGGCGCTCCGCGCCCTGACGGTTCTGCGCGTCGGTGCCGGCCTCCGCCGACGCTGGTTGGTCGAGCGAAACGACCTCGCCGGCCGGCCCGTGCACATGGTCGTGAGCATGCGCGTAGACGGCGATGCCCTGCGCCGCGCGTGTGCCGAACAGGGCGAGATACTCCGGGTGCCGGCTCACCGCCTCGGGCGCGCCCGAACAGCAGACATGGCCGTTCAGGCAGATCACCCGGTCGGTCGAGGCCATGACGATGTGGAGGTCGTGAGAGACCACCAGGACACCGCAATGATGCTCGTCGCGGATGCGGCCGATCAGCCGGTAGAGATCGAGCTGGCCGGTGACATCGACCTGCTGGACCGGCTCGTCGAGCACCAGGAGATCGGGGTCGCGCAAGAGGGCGCGGGCGATCAGCACGCGCCTGAGCTCGCCGCCCGACAGCTCGACCAGTTGCCGGCGCGCCAAGTGGGAACAGCCGACCTCGGCAAGCACCGCGTCGTACCGCCCGCGCGCCGCCTTGGTGCCGAGGCGGAGGAAGCGCGCGACCGACAGCGGCAGCACCGGGTCCGGCTCGAAGCGCTGCGGCACATAGCCGGTGCGCACCCCGGCCTCGATCGCGATGCGCCCCTTCGCCACCGGCACCAGGCCGAGCAGCGCGCGGACCAGTGTGGTCTTGCCGGAGCCGTTGGGGCCGATCAGGCTCACCGTCTCGCCGCGCGCGACCTCGAGCGAGACGTTGCGCACCACCAAGCGCCCGCCGAGCGCAATCGAAACGCCCTCGGCCGAGAACAGCCGTTCTCGTTCCCTGGCCGGCGCCTCCGGCTTCGGCAGGGTGACCAGGCGTCCTCTCATCGGCATACCTCGCAGCGGCCGTGCAGCTCGATCATGCGCCGCTCGACGTCGAAGCCGAGCCGCGTCGCGCTGGCCGAGACCGCCTTTCCGATCGCGCCGTCGTCGATCTCGCTGACCGTGCCGCACGAATCGCAGATGAAGAACTGCGCGTCGTGATCGCGCGACGCCTGCGGGCAGCCGACGAACGCATTCAGGCTGTCCACCCGATGGACCAGGCCGTGCGCCATCAGGAATTCGAGCGCGCGGTAGACCGTCGGCGGGCGCGCCGCATGCGTCTCGCCGGACAGCCGGTCGAGGATCTCGTACGCCTTGATCGCCCGGTGGCTGGTCCAGATCAGCTCGAGCACGCGGCGCCGCAGCGCGGTCAGGCGGGCGCCGCGCCGCGTACAGACCTTGTCCGCGGTGTCGAGCGCGCGCCGCACGCAATCGGCGTGGTCATGGCCACGCCGGGGCACCGTCCTGGTTTCAGCCATGGCTGCCGCCTCGCTTGTGGGTGCGCGTCATCACCATCGCGGGATCGTAATGTTATCACGATGCCGAACCAAGCCGGGGCGATGCGCCCGCGGCGAAATCCGGGTTTGTGGCGCGCCGATCTTGATGTTATATCGTATCATCTTGCCCGCAAGGAAAGAGCCGCACGTATGGATCGCCCCACCCTTCGCCGCGCCGCCGCGGCGCGCCTGACAGCCCGGCCGCTGCTCGCTCTGGCGGCCGCCCTGATGCTGAGCCTGGCCGCGCTTGCCTGCCCCGCCCGGGCCGCCGAGCCGCCCGCCGTGGTAGTCAGCATCAAGCCAATACACGCTTTGGTTGCAGCAATCATGCAAGACGTCGCGGTGCCGGCGCTGATCGTGACCGGCGCCGCCTCGCCCCATGACTATGCCTTGAAGCCGTCCGATGCGACCGCCCTCGAGGGCGCCAGGCTGGTGTTCTGGATGGGGCCGTCGCTGGAGGGCTTCCTGGTTAAGCCCGTCCGCACCCTCGGCCCCGCGGCGTCCGTGCCGCTCGGCGAACGGCTCGGCGACCGCATACGCCCGATGCGCCTCGAGCCCCTGCACGACGAGGCGGAGGCTCATGGCCACGACGAGGACGAGGACCATCACGACCACGACCATGAGCACGCCGACGAGCACGGCGACGGCGACCATCATGACGAGGCCGAGGGCCATGAGCACGGCCACGGGCACTCGCATGTCGATGCCGAGGGCCGCCCGCTCCCCGACCTTCATGCTTGGCTCGACCCGACCATCGCCGCCGCCATGGTCGACATCATCGCATCGGCCCTGAAGGACGCCGATCCCGAGCGCGCCGCCCTCTACGACCGGAACGCCGGTACCCTCAAAGACCGGCTGGCGGCGCTCGACGCCGAGCTTGCCGAGACCCTGGCGCCGGTGAAGGGCCGCCCGTTCATCGTGTTCCACGACGCCTATCAATACTTCGAGGCGCGCTACGGCCTGAGCGGCATCGGCTCACTGACGATCAGCCCGGATGCCTCGCCCGGTGCGCGCCGGCTCGCCGCGCTGCGCGCCGAGATCGAGGCGGGCGGCGCGGTCTGCGTGTTCGCGGAGCCGCAGTTCGAGCCCAAGCTGGTGCGCGCCCTGATCGAAGGCACCGCGGTGAAATCGGCGAGCCTCGACCCCGAGGGCGCCAACTACGAGCCCGGGCCCGAAACCTATTTCGCCCTGCTGCGCGACATGGCGAGGACGCTCAGGGATTGTCTAAGCGGTTGATATATAGGTGAAGATCTCGAACGGTTGCGGGGCGGATGCGCCGCGCGGCCGTCAATCTAACGGCAGCGCGCCGCGGGCTTCGTCTCGCGGCCCGGCCGCGAAATGTCGTGGCCAAGCAGCCAAAGTTAACCCTTTCTTTACGCATCCCGGTAGGAATAGTTTAATTCCTTGGGGACACTTGTTAATTTTCTCGGGAGACCGAGTCGATCGGAACGCGGATCGCCCCTGCCCGAGGTCAAATGCCGGGCGCCAGTTTCGTGCCTTGCCTTGAAAAGCGCTGCAGCGGTGGAAGATGTCGAGAATCCTGATCGTCGATGACCGGATCACCAACCGGCGCATTCTGTGCAAGCTTGCCGGCGAGCTGGATCGCGACATCGAGGTCGAGGCCTTCCCGGACCCGACCGAGGCGCTGGCGTGGCTCAACGAAGGCACCGCCGACCTCATCATCACCGACTACAAGATGCCGAACATGGACGGCGCAACCTTCATCGCGGCGCTTCGCAAGCTGCCGCATTGCGCCGACGTGCCGGTCGTCGTGGTCACCGCCTACGAGGACAGGGAGTTCCGCTACACCGCGCTAAACTCTGGCGCGACGGACTTCCTGCTCAGCCCCGTTGATCACGAGGAGTTCCGGGCGCGGGTGCGCAACCTGCTGACCATGCAGCGCCAGCGCCAGTTGATCCAGCGGCGCCTCGAGCAGCTCCAGACCAGCCTGGAGAAGAACAACC
>JBFXKW010000002.1:0-430375 GCA_050173345.1 Alphaproteobacteria bacterium
TTCCCGTAAATCCATCGACAAAGGTCGCGCCATCCGTGCTGGCCTCCTTGCCAGTGGACAGCTTGAATCACATTCCCCGCCATACCGGAATCCCCAACCGATTCCTTCTTCCAGGGATACGCTCTAGCTCCTTCGTATCAGGCGAAGTGCGTTCCAGCAGCTTCACGCCGGCCTCCGCATTTGCCAGGATCGATGCGAGAGGCTGGCTCAGCTCGTGCGCGAGCGCGCCGGAGAGCTCGCCGAGTTGAGACGTGCGCGAGAGATGCGCCAGCTCAAGCCTTTCAAGTGCGAGCTCCTCCTCGATCCTTCTGCGACGGCGAGCCTGAACGATCATCGTCGCGATGGTCGCGGCCTGGAGGAGAATAACGGCCGCGGCCGCCAGAATGTGCAGCCGATATTCCTCCCAGACCGTAGGCTCGTAGAACAGCCTCTCGGTATCGTCTGCAAGAAGGCTCGCGTCCATGCCCCATCGCCGCATCTGGCGCCAGTCCACAGTCGGGTAGCTTTCGGGTTCGACAATCCGAGGTGCTGAGGCAACACCCGTAACCACCTCCGCGGCGAGCTCAGCCATTGCCTCTCCCATGGACTCGAACGTCTGCATGTATCCGCCAAGCACGCCTGCGCCGATGTATGAGCTATAGACCGTGTAGGCAGGCGCACTCGCTTCAACCGTGATTGCCGCTACAGCGTCTCGGGAAACGAGCTTTCGGCCCTCGGCATCCTCGAGCACCGACAGGATCAGCAGGATCGTATCGCGGGAGAGAGTGCGCGACATGTCCTTGAAACCGTCGAGAGTGAGGCCCGACACATAGGCGATGTCCAAGCCAGGAAGATGATCCGGAAGCTCTTGGCGCGCGCTCCTCCCAACCGCGATCGAAGCTCGAGGAACCTGTGACCACGACGACGCGTTTCGCGTCGGGCTGAAGCCGTATTGCCAAATCCATTGTCTTCCGCAGATCAAAGCTGCTGACCGCGCCTCCCACGTCTGCTGGAAGCTCGAGGGACGCCAGGGAACCCTTTCGTATCCCGCCGAAGATCAATGGCGCATCGCCCGAGATTTGAGTGCGATGATCGAGTAGAAATCGAAGCGCACCGGGGCTGACGGCCAATACGATATCCAATCTCAGGTCCTTGTATTTGGCGGCCAGGATAGAGGTCATCCGACGAGCGTGATCGGCATCCGGGAACCGACCGAAATCGAGATACTCGCTGTATATCTCGAAATCGGCAGGCATCACCCTCTTGAGGCCCTCGCTGAGACCTCGCACTATTTGCATGGTGGCGGGCTGCGTGCTCTCGAACTCGTAGACAACCAGAATACGGTAGGTCGTCTCGCCGAAGGCTCGCTCGATCGTGGTGAAGGTGGCGGCCGTGCCAAGCCATGCCACCACGGCTAGCGATCGCAGGCTGAGCCCGAAACTCGTCATCATTCGACCCTTTGGCCGATTCCGAACCAGGCACGGCTATGTAAGCGTTCGGAGACGGCCCCCTCGCAAAGGGGCGTACAGAGAAAATCGGCGCGATAGGCCCGTCACGCTCGGATCGTGTCCGAGAATGATGATGGACACGATCGTTAGTGCGATCAAGTGCCGTCCGACGCTGTGTCTGAGGCTCGACGCGGGGAAGCAACCACCGTGGCGACATCGCGCCGCCCAACCGCGGGCACCGGCAAGGACCGGCTTTCCAATCTCCGGGCCGCTGCGCATGTCGCAGGCGCCATCGAGAATGCGCAAGGCGGAGCGCCTCCAATCGCTTTTGTCATGCCGTGAATTTAACTGCCCTGACAGAGCACGCACCGGCTCCTGACGTACGCGGCGAAGCGGCAGCCAAGCGGCGACCGGCAACGATCTCGGACCGGCGAAGAACGCCGGCCCGTTCGGCGAAGTCATCGCCAACGTCGTGGCGTCGTCGCAACGGCAGAAGGCGAGCTCGGGCTGAGCGTTCCACTCGTCCCCAACCCGGCGGCGAACTTGATAGTGCTTCGGTCGGCCACGCTTGCGGCATGGCTCCGCCGGCCATGCCTTGAGATAAAGGGAACGAGATTCCCTTATCGATCGGGACTTTCCCTGCTCCGCCGCTAAAATACCTCGGTCCGTAACGCAGGGAATCGAATCGCTGGAGCAGCGCAAGATCGTTTGAAGTGGATCGCAAAGCGATTCCATCGCAAACGATCCCGCTCTATCAGCCGACAGGAAGCCGGGGGAAACAAGATGCGCAGCTCGAAGGTCATCCACGTCGTGTCGTGCCATGCCGAGGGGGAGGTCGGGGACGTCATCGTCGGCGGCGTCGCACCGCCGCCGGGCGAAACGCTGTGGGACCAGCGCACATGGATCGCCGAGGATGGCACACTGCGGAACTTCCTGCTGAACGAGCCGCGCGGCGGCGTGTTCCGGCACGTCAACCTGCTGGTGCCGCCCAAGCATCCCGAGGCGGCGATGGGCTGGATCATCATGGAGCCGGAGCACACGCCGCCGATGTCCGGCTCCAATTCCATCTGCGTCGCAACGGTCCTGCTCGAAACCGGCATCGTGGAGATGCAGGAGCCGGAAACGCGCATGACGCTAGAGGCCCCCGGCGGCCTGGTGCATGTGCGGGCGACGTGTCGCAACGGAAAGGCCGAGCGCATCAGCGTCGAGAACGTGCCCGCGTTCGCGGCGGAGCTCTCCCGCGCGCTCGAGGTCGAGACGCTCGGCACGCTGACCGTGGATACGGCCTATGGCGGCGACAGCTTCGTGGTGGTGGACGCCGATGCCTTTGACCTTCGGCTTGAGCCCTCCGAGGCCCGGGAGATCGCGGAGCTGGGCGCCCGCATCACAAACGCAGCCAACGAGCAGCTTTCATTCCGGCACCCCGAGCAGCCGGATTGGCGGCATTTCTCCTTCTGCCTGTTCGCCGGGCCGGCCGAGCGGACGGAAGACGGGCTGCGCGCGAAGTCGGTCGTGGTCATCCAGCCGGCCAAGATCGACCGATCGCCGACCGGCACGGCCGTCTCCGCCCGCATGGCGCTCCTTCATGCGCGAGGCGAGATGAAGACCGGGGAGCGGCTGACCGGCGTGTCGATCATCGGTTCCGAGTTCCAGGGCAGGATCCTGGGCGAAACCCGCGTGGGCGGGCTTCCTGCCATCAGGCCCGAGATCAGCGGGCGCGCCTGGATCACCGGCACTCATCAGCACATGCTCGATCCCGACGACCCTTGGCCGGAAGGCTATCGACTGGCGGACACATGGCCTCGCTATCGCTTCAAGGGCCGTAGTTAGCCGCCAGATAGTCCACGATGACGGCGATGTCCTGCTCGGCGATCGCCGCGCCGAACGGCCCGACCATCTTCTTCACGGTCGCTTCCCATTTCGGCCGGTCGAGAAACGGCGCGTTCATCACGATGTAGTCCAGGCTGTGGCACGCGCCGCAATTGGCCTCCACGGTTTCGCGCCCGGTTCCGTCCTTGAGCTCGATGTCCGCCTCGTCGGCGAGCGCCGGGCAAGCGAGCGCGACGGCTGCGAAAAGGCCAGCAAGGCCGTAGCGTCCCATCTTGGCCTCCTCATGCCGCCGTGAGCCGTAGCTTCTGCACGGCATTGTGGTGGTAGCCGGCCGGATTCGACACCGCCAACGCGGGCTGGCTTGCACCAAGCCTGTTGGTCGCGCGAACCATCACGCCGAGCGCGCCGGGCTTCGGCTCGAAGGCGTAGTTCCACTGCCGGAACGAATACCTTCCAAGGTCCTCGCCGAGCTGCGCGGACCGCCAGGTACTGCCGTCATCGAGCGACACCGCGACCTCGTCGATACCATAGCCGCCATCCCACGCGATGCCCTGCAGGGTGACGGTCTGCCCCGCCGCTACCTGCTCGCCTTCGCTCAGGTTGGTGATCAGCGAGTTGACCACGATTTCGGTGATCGGCGTGTTGGCCGCCGTCTCCTGGCTGACGAAGCGGTCGACCAGAGCGAACTTGCCGAGCGGCAGGCGATAGGCGGGATTCATCCAGAAGCCGCCGAACCGGGTCGAGCGGACCTCGATGGAGGCGAGGTGCTTGATCCAATAGGTGCCCGTCCAGCCCGGGACGACGAGCCGCACCGGGTAGCCGTTCCAATGCGGCAGCGGCGCGCCGTTCATCTCCCACGCGATCAGCGTGCTGTCGTCGAGCGCGCGCCAGAGCGGCAGGCTCTTCACGAAGTCGGGAGTCTTGTCGACGACGCTGCCGTCCGTACCGTCGAACGCGACCTCGATTGCCGCATCCTTGACGCCTGCCTTGGCCAGGACGTCCTTGAGCCTGGCGCCCTTCCAGCGCGCATTGCCCATCGCGCCATAGCCCCATTGGATGCCCTGCACATGCGGGTTCGCGAGGCCCCGCCGATTGCCCGAGCACTGATTGACCGCGACGATCTCATGTTCGGGAAAATCGCGTCGAAGCTCGTCCATCGCCAGTTCGAAGGTGCGCGCCGCCGCGTCGCCGCCGACCTTGAGCTTCCATTGGCTCAAGGAGACCTCGGGAATGTCGGCGAGGTGGTAGCGCACGAAGAATGCGTCATTCGGCGTGATGGCCTCGTTGAAGTATTGCAGCGGCGTTTCATAGTTTGGCGGCCGGTAGCTCAGCTTGATGAGCGGCTTCTTGCCGGGAAGCGCTTCGAGGCTGGCACCCGCCAGCACGCCGGCAGGGACACCCGGCGACACGGGGGCGCCTGCTGCCGCGGCAGGACGATGCACGAAGGTCGAGATGCCTGCACCGGCGAGTCCGGCGCATGTCATGTGGAGGAAGCGACGCCGCGAGAGCATGACCGGCCTCGCTGCTAGGCTGTTTTCTACCGACGCCTCTTTAAGCCGCACCAGAGTGACCGGCCGAGCGCAACCGCTTCAGTTCCTGATACATCGCCGTTACGTCGCGCAGCACCGCCACGATGCCTGCCACAGCGCCACCCTGATCGCGCACCGGTGCGACCGTGAACTGGATGGAGAGTGCTTGTCCAGACTTGTTCTGCGCCGGCACCGAAAGAATCTCGCCGGGCCCATGACGGGCTTGTCCAGTCTCCATCATGCGATGATAGCCGTCCCAGTGCCGTTGCCGGAGGCGCTCAGGAATGATGATGTCGAGCGATTGGCTGACAGCCTCATCGGGCGAGAAGCCGAAGATACGCGCTGCGCCGGCATTCCAGAAGCGAATGATGCCCTCGCGATCGGCGTAGATCACCGCATCCGGGATGTCGCGAAGCACGGTTTTGCCGAGGCCTATCAGGTCTTCCTCGGCCAGGCCAGCGGAGCTGGCGGCATCCTTGAGAGTCACGGGACCGCTTCCTCTGGCCAAGCCCATATAGGCCGGATCGACCTCGTGCATGAAGCAGGCCGGCGAGGCATAGCTTGCGGGGCCGTCGTCGTCGCCATGGCCGGTCACGGCGCGGCCTCTCTCTCACCCGCCCCGCCATCCGGAAGAAAGACATCCGTGTCGGGACGTCTCAGCCTCTGCCCCTTCATCAGAAGGATGCCGTCCTGGCTGGCGACGCCCATCTCCAGGCTTTCGGCGATCCGTTGCGCCCGTTCGATGAAATGCGCCGCCGCCGCGGGCGGGCAGACTTCGGTTGCCGTCTCCTCGAACAGCGCCAGCCAGCGGTCGAAATGCCGAGCATCGACCGGCAGGGGCAGGTGCTTTTCCATCGGCTGGCCGTGATAGCGCCCGCTCATCAGCGCGACCGACGACCAGAAGGCGCACATGCGCCCAAGGTGCAGCGCCCAATCCGCGATCCGCTCGTCGAACACCGGCCCGAGGAGGGCGTCCTTGCGCACCCTGGCGTAGAAGGCGTGCACCATGCGCTCGATCATCGCCTCGTCAATGCCGGTGCGCCTGACGATCTCCGCCGTGATCTGAGCCCGCCGTTCAGCTTCTGCCATGATGGTCCCTAATAGGTATTTCAAATATCTATTTATCATGGAATAATCCACCCGCCAATGCCGGCTGCGGGGTGCGACAATGCGTCTGACCTCTTTCACCGATTTCGGATTGCGGGCGCTGATGCGGCTCGCCGGCGATCCGGAGCGCGTGTTCACCACCGACGAGATCGCCCGCGCGTTCGGGATCTCGCGCAATCACCTGACCAAGGTCATCCGCGAGCTGGCGGCCGCCGGCATCGTCGCCACCCACCGTGGTGCAGGCGGCGGCTTCCGGCTGGCACGGCCGGCCGACGACATCACCCTCGGCGAGATCGTCCGCACGCTGGAGGCGCGGTCGGCGCTCGTCGAATGCTTCCGGCCCGACGGCGGGGCCTGCGTGCTCACCCCCGAATGCCGACTCAAGGGCAAGCTCGAGGCCGCGCGCGAGGCGTTCCTCCGGGAGCTCGACCGCACGGCGCTTGCCGAATGCGCCTATCCGGCACCGGGGAAAACGCCACCCAGACGAGCAGCCGCGTGACGGGCAGCAGGAGGGAGCCTTGGCACGTATCGCGATCAAGCGCATCTACGACCCGCCCTCGGACCAGGACGGCTTCCGCGTGCTGGTCGATCGCATCTGGCCGCGCGGCATCTCGAAGAAGGACGCGGCGATCGATCACTGGGCCAAGGAAATTGCACCTTCGACCGCGCTTCGCATGTGGTTCCATCACGACCCGGCGAAGTGGCAGGAGTTCCGCCGGCGCTATCGGGACGAACTCGAGGACCGCGTCTCCGAGCTTCGCCATCTGCTCGAAGAATGCGGCAGCCGCCGGATGACCTTGCTCTTCTCGGCGAAGGATACCGAGCACAACCAGGCCGTCGTGCTCAAGGAAATCCTGGCCAAGATGTAGGAGACGTTGCCGGCGAGCGGAACCACGGAAGGTTTCACTCCGACGAGGCCGAACGATGCGAACGAAGATCACCGAGACGTTCGGGATCACCCATCCCGTAGTGCTCGCGCCGATGGGAGGGGTGGCCGGCGGTGCGCTCGCGGCCGCGGTGGCACGCGCCGGCGGGCTCGGGATCATCGGTTGCGGCTATGGCGATCCCAAGGCCGGCTATGGAAGCCCCGAGTGGATCGCGGAGCAGTTCGACATGGCCGGCGACCAACGGGTCGGCGCGGGCTTCATCACCTGGAGCCTCGCCCGGCGCCCCGAGCTGCTCGACCTGATCCTGGAACGCGGCGCCGACCCGATCTTCCTGTCGTTCGGCGATCCCTCGCCGTTCATTCCCAGAATCCGCGCCGCCGGCCGGCGGCTGATCCTTCAGATCACCTCGCTTGCAGAAGCCAGGCAAGCCAAAGCGCTCGGCGCGGATGTGATCGTCGCGCAAGGCACGGAGGCCGGCGGCCACGGCACCACCGGCCGGGCGCTCTTTCCGCTTCTCCCCGCCGTTGCCGATGCCGTGTCTCCTACCCCGGTGCTTGCCGCGGGCGGCATTTCCGACGGCCGCGGGCTCGCCGCGGCCCTCGTTCTAGGTGCTGACGGCGCCCTTCTCGGCACGCGCCTGTTCGCAACCATCGAAGCGCTGGGCAGCGCAGCCATGAAGCAGCGCATCGTCGAAGCTTCCGGCGATGACACCCTCCGCACCCGTGTCTTCGACATCGTGCGCCGCCTCGACTGGCCGGCGTCATACACCGGCCGCGCCATCAAGAATGCCTTTTCAGACACCTGGCACGGCCTGGAAGCCGAGCTCACGGCACGGTTGAACCAGGAAGCCGAACGCTACGAGGCGGCGCGGAAGGCCGGCGATCTCGACACGGCCGTGCTGTTCGCCGGCGAGGGCGTCGACCTGATCGATGGCTGCGAGCCTGTCGGAGACGTGATCGCACGCATGGTCGACCAGGCCGAGCGCCTGCTCTCGACGCGCGCTTGGTGACCGAACCTGCGGGCCCTCACCTCAACCAGGCGGGGCCGCCGCGGCGGCGGTAAGGCCGGCCGCCGACCTCGGTTCCGGCGCCGAGAGGCACCGCCTCCGCCGCTTCCTCCCCGGCCTCGGCTTCCAGCCTCCGGCTGGCGTGGTCGAAGGCGGACAGCGACGCCGCGAGGACATCGCGGGGAATGCCCCGCGTGATGAACACGATCCGCGAGCCGCGATCCTCGTCGGGCCACGCATCGAGATGGACCGGCGGATGAATGACATGCTGGACGCCGTGTATCACGACCGGGCCGCTGAACCCCGCGACCGAGACCAGGCCCTTGATGCGCAGAACGTCGGCGCCGTGACGGTGCAGCAGCAGCGTCAGCCACACGCTGAACGCCGTCCAATCCACGGCCTCGTCGAAGCGGAGGCAGCAGGCGGCAATGCGTTCGTCGTGCCGTGCGGCTTCCGCCGATGCATGGGGATGCTCCGCGAGATCGCGATAGGCCCCGTCGTTGAGCCAGGCACGAACGTCGGCCGCGCGCCCCTCGAAGGCGAAGGCGTCGCCGCTCAGGAGCGTATCGACGCACAAAGGCGGCGATGGCGCAGTCAGGATGACCGCCGAGGGGTTGAGGCGGCGCAGCCGGGCGGTCAGAGCGTCTGTCGTCCTGCGATCGACGAGGTCGGTCTTGGTGATGACGATGCGATCCGCGATGGCGGCCTGCTTGACCGATTCGGGCTGGCGCGCCAGATGGGCCTTGCCGTTGACGGCATCGACGGTCGCGATCACCGAGCGCAGCCGGAACGCCTTGTCGACCGCCGGCTCGGTCATCAAGGTGTAGAGGATCGGGATCGGGTCGGCGAGCCCGGTGGTTTCCATGATGAGGCGTCGGAACGGCGGTATCTCGCCTGCTGCGCGCCGCGCGAGCAGATCGCGCATCGCGACGCCGAGATCGTCGCGGATGGTGCAGCAGACGCAGCCGCTCGCCAGCATGACGGTCGTCTCGTCGGTCTTTCTGATCAGGTGATGATCGAGGCCGACCTCGCCGAACTCGTTGATGAGGACGGCGGTGTCCGCGAGATCGGGCGAGCTCAGGAGGCGTTGCAGCAGCGTGGTCTTGCCGCTGCCGAGAAAGCCGGTGATCACGATCACCGGAATCGCGGGAAAAGACAGGCCGACGCTCACCGGCTCGGCTCTCCGTCGCCCGAGAGCGCGGCGATCAGGCCGGGATCGAAAGGATCGCATCGGCCACCGGTCGCACGCTCGACGGCGGCCCAGAGGTCGGACAGATCGCCCGCGAGCTCCGTCGCGCCGTGGGCCGTCGCGAGGAGATAGCCTTCGCCGCCCCAGGGCTTGAGCGTCAGCCCGTAGTGCCCGAGCACCGCAGCGAGCAGAAGCCGTCGCCGGCGCCGTTCCCGCCGCCGGGCCGTCTCGTCGCGCTCGCCGTCCGACCAGTGGCGCGCGTCGATGAGGGAGCTGCACAGCAGGCACATCGGCGCGCACCTCTCCTTAGCGGCCGGCCATCGGATCGGGGATGTCGGCGATCCGGCCGTCCTTGATCGGCAGCGTGTGCACCCGCGGCTTGTAGCGGCCCTCGTCGATCAGCTTGCGCACGTGCAGCGCGATCTCCTCGAGCGTGGCGAACCATACGTCGCCCTTGTCCTGCATGTATTCGATCATCGACATGATGGCATGGAGTCTCGGGATACGGCCGGACAGGAAGCAATGCCAGGTCGCCTGCCAATAGGTGTTGTAGGTCCATGCGGCGTCGAACTCGGAAAGGAACACTTCCTTCGCGCGTTCCGGCGCCGAGATCGCCATCATGTAGTCGAGATTGCCGCTGTGCATGTAATGGGGCCAGTCGTCCATCGCGGCCTGAAGGGGCAGCTCGATCAGCTCGCGCCCGGCCTTGTCCCTGATGACGTAGGGCACGTCGTCGCCCATCAGCGAGGTGTCGTAGAGGAAGCCAAGATCGGCGAGGATTTTGGTCGTGTACTTCGAATACGCGACCCAGGGGGCGCGATAGCCGCGGGGCTTCCTGCCCGTCGCGCGCTCGATGATGTCGCTCGACCGCTCGGTCCAATAGCGCTCGCGCTCGGGGGTGAACTGGTTCGGCAGCTCGTGCATGTAGCCGTGATGGCCGATCTCGTGGCCGCCCTCGAGCATGCGCTCGATCGCCCGCGGATGCTCCTCGACGCACCAGGCGGGAACGAAGAAGGAGAGCTTGAGCCCGTAGCTCTCGAACAGGCGGCAGATGCGCGGGATCGCGACCTCGGGGCCGAAGCGCAGATCCGACATCGCCATGATGCGGGTGTCGGCCGTGTCGGGATGCGCGAGATGCAATATGCTGTCGGCATCGACGTCCCAGGTGAACGCCACGGCACAGCGCGCCCCGTTCGGCCACGGCACCGGGTTCTCGACCATCGTGAAGTTTCCGCGAGCCATCTCTCAACCGCCCCTCGTTCGTGAATAGTTATCCGCCGGCCCGACCCGGCCTTCCTGGAATGTCCAGGCTTTACGTCAGGTCCGGACCATGCCAATTGACGGGAAGTTTGCCGGGATCGACCGACCAATGCAAAGCGATCGCCTGCTGCTCGAAGGCGCCGACCTGATCGACGGGACCGGCGGCCCCATGATCAAGGACGCGCTGGTCCTGATCGAGGGAAGCCGCATCGCCTATGCCGGCCCGCGCACCGCGTGCTTCGACGATGCCCCTGCCCTGCGCTGGCAACTTCCCGGCAAGACCCTGATCCCCGGCCTGATCGAGGCGCACACCCACGCGCACTTCGATGCCGACATGCTGGCCTATGTGAAGAACGGCGTCACGACCATCCGCTTCGCCGGCCTCAATCAGGCGGACGTCGTTGCGCTGCGGGACCGCGTTGATAGGGGTGATCTGGTCGGGCCGCGCATCCTCTCCTGCGGCCCGATGATCGACCAGCCGCCGCCCGCCTACCCCGAATGGAGCGTCGCGGTGACGACGCCCGCGGAGGCGGCGGCGACGGCGGAGCGGCTGATCATGGACAACGGCGTCGAGTTCCTCATCCTGACGCAGCGCGTCACCACCCCGGTGATGCGGGCCGTGGTCGAGGCCGCGCACGCTCATGGGCGAACCGTCGTGACGCAAAGCTGGGCGCTCGACGGCGCGGAGGCCGCCGAGCTCGGGGTCGACGAGGTTCACAACAGCTCGCGGGTCTTCGTCAGCAGGGAGTATCCGAAGGAGCGCCTCTTACGCTATTCGAGCATCGCCGACCGGCTCGCCCTGTCGGGGCGCGGCTGGGCGACCGTCGACTGGGACGCGACGGCAAGGCTGATGGAAACCATGATCCGGCATGGCGCCTGCTATTGCGGCATGCAGGTGATCACCCAGTTCCAGGCGGGAGACGGCGTGGCGGCACTCGAAGCCGACGAGGATTTCGTTACTCTCTTTGGCGATGCCGAAAGAGAGTCGTTCCTCGCCTTCTCGCGGCGCCTGCAAGGCAGCTGGACCGCCGAGGACATGACCTGCTGGAAGCGCGCCAATGAGGCGCGCATGGAGTGGATGCGCCGCTTCCGCGCCATGGGCGGCGTCCTCCTTGCCGGCACCGACATGCAGTTCGGCGGCATCATGCTTCACCGCGAGTTGCGTAACATCGCAGCGCTCGGCGCCTCGCCGATCGAGGTCATCGCAACCGCGAGCGGCGGCTGCGCGCGCGCCCTGCGGCTGGACGCGAATTTGGGCACGATCAGGGAAGGCAGGCTCGCCGACATCGTCGTGCTGAACCGCGATCCGCTGGCCGACCTCGGCGCGCTGCGCGACATCGACTGCGTCATCAAGGAGGGCGCGTTGCTCTGGAGCAGAGACGCCGCGCATAGTAGGCCGCCACGCTAGAGTCTCGCCTGCCTCACGCCTCAACGATTGGCCGGGGACCGACCATGGACACCAACGTTACGCCGCGCGCGAGCCGCGCCTTCACGACCGTCGATCTCGACAAGCCGGGCAAGCAGATCGGCTTCGTCATGCTCCCGCACTCGCCGAACGACGATGCCTGGGGCGTGACCCGCGTGCCGCTCGCCGTGATCAACCATGGCGCAGGGCCGACGGTCATCCTCGAAGCCGGCAACCATGGCGACGAGTACGAAGGCCAGATCGTCATCTCCGAGCTGATCCGCGACCTCGATCCGGGCGAGATCCAGGGCCGGCTGATCCTGATGCCCGCCAACAACGTGCACGCGGTGATGGCGGGGCAGCGGGTCTCGCCGGTCGATGCCCTCAATTTCAACCGCAGCTTCCCCGGCGATCCTGACGGCACGATCACCCAGCAGATCGCCGCGTTCGTCGCGGACCATATCTTTCCGCTCGGCGACGCCTTCATCGACCTGCATTCGGGCGGCTCGTCGCTCGACATCCTGCCGAGCGCGGTGATCGAGCCGGCCAGCGACCCGGCGCTGCGCCGCCGCAACATCGAAGCCGCACGGGCGTTCGACGCGCCGCTTACCGTCGTCATCAGCAATCTGGGCGAGCCGCGCACCGCGACCGCGACCTCGTGCCGGGCCGGGCTCGTCACGCTCGCGACCGAGATGGGCGGCGGCGGCACGGTCTCGCCCGAGGCGCTCGCGATCTGCCGGCGCGGCACGCGCAATGTGCTGGCGCATCTCGGCGTGCTGCCGCCAAACCGGGCGGAGCCGCCGCGCGGCGACGGGCGCCTGCTCGAGCTGCCCGGCACCAGGGCCTGGGTCTTCGCGGCCATGGACGGTATCTTCGAGCCGTTCCACCGGCACGGCCGGGAGGTGCGCGCCGGCGAGCCGGCCGGCCGCATCCACTGCACCTGGGACCCGACGCGCCCGCCCGAGACGCTCCACTACGAGGCGGACGGCATCCTCTATGCCCGCCGGCAGCCCGGCCGGGTCCGGCCCGGCAATTGCTGCCTCACGGTCGCCGCGCCCTATGAAGGCGAGCTGTAGCGCTCGTGCCGAAATACGCCTCGATCGAAGACCGGGGCGATTATCAGAACCGTTCGACCCACGGCCGCAGCTCGACCTCCCAGGTCCAGGCGCTGCGGTCCTGGTTCAGGACATGCCAGTAGCTGTCGGCGATGGCATCCGGCGACAGGAACGAGTCCGGTGCATCGGCGGGATCGACGCGCGTGGCGCTGCGGATGCCCCCGTCGATCACGAAATGCGCGACATGGATGCCCTTGGGCGCGAGCTCCCGCGCAATGCTCTGGGCCAGGCCGCGCAAAGCGAACTTGCCCATCGCAAAGGGCGCCGACTGCGGATAGCCCTTCACGCTGGCCGAGGCGCCGGTCAGCAGGATCGCGCCATGACCGTTGGGAAGCATCGCGCGTGCGGCCTCCTGCGCCACCAGGAACCCGCCATAAGCCGTGACCGCAAGATTCGCCGCGACGGTAGCGGCATCCAGTTCCACGAAGGGCCCGCGAAGCCGCCCGCTGGCGTTGTAGACCACGACGTCGGGAGGGCCATAGCGATCGGCGGTCTCGGCAAACAACCTGCGCACGTCATCCGGCCGGGTGGTATCACCCGCGATCGCCAAGGCGCCCGTCTCCGCGACGAGCGCTTTCAGCTTCGACGCATTCCTCGCCGCTATGGCAACCTTGAGTCCTTCGCGCGAGAAACGGCGTGTCAGCGCGGCGCTGAGGCCCTCTCCGGCGCCGACGATAAGTGCCGTATGAAATCGTGATGTCCCGGGCATGCGTAAGACCAATGTGCTGAACGACGATCGGGTGGCATGGTATTGGGGAGGCCATCCGGGAGCAACACGATAAGCCATTCGGCCGCGCACGGCCGGTCCATGAAGAAGACCTCGTCACCCGGCAGCCTAGAGAACGGCAGCCTTGGCGTTGGCGACGAACCGCTCGACCTTCGCGAGATCCTTGCCTTTGCCGTCGGCGCGGTCGGTCTTCGTCTTCGAGTCCACGCCGGCCGGCCGCACGACCCTGATGGCATCGGCGACGTTGTCCGGCCCAAGGCCGCCGGCGAGGATCACGGGGGTTCTCGTCGCCTCGACGATACGCCTGCTGATGCTCCAGTCGTGCGTGATGCCGAGCGCGCCGATCTGCCGATCGCCGGCCTTGTGGCTGTCGAGCAGCAGCCAGTCCGCGATGCCCTCATAGGCCTTCGTCCAGGCGATGGCCTCTTCTCCGACGACCGGAATGGCGCGCATCCAGGCGAGCTTCGGGAACCGCCCCTTGAGGTCACGAACCTGGTTGGCGCTGATCAGCTCGATCGCGGCGCCGACATGGAGGATGTCGGGTCTGGTTTCGCTGGCCACCCGGGCGATCTCGTCCGGATCGCTCGAGAGCGAGAGCGCGACGCGCTTCGTGGCCTCAGGCAGGGCATTGAATATTGCCTTGGCCTTCGCCGCCGAAAGCTCGCGCGGAAAGGCCCCGTTTCCGACCAGCACGCCGACATGGTCGACGCCGCGTTTCGCCAGCGCGACGCCTTCTTCGGGGTTGCCGACCTCGTATATCTGAACGATCACGCCCATCACCTGCTTCCGCCCATGCGGTATACCACCGCGCCATACGGCTGCACGCCCGTGGAACCGTTTCGGTTCGAAGCTATTTCAAAACCCGAAGGAGGCTGATGGCTGTGAGCACCGTTGCCCGTTCGACGCCGGCGAGATGTGCCACGTTGGCGGAAGCCATTTTTTACCGCGGAGCAGGGTTTGCAACCGTCTGTCCTCGATTTGTCGCACTCGGCGCGATCGGCGCCATATTATTCGGTTATGCGCTCGCATGCTTCCGCAGCAGTATCGGCTCGATGGCCTGAGTGACGGTGCGATGGTACGAACGATCCGCCTGAAGACTGCGCTGATCGCAGGCGTGGCAGCTTCCCTCATGCCCACTCTTGCCGTCGCGGCGGACGCGACGGAGAGCGGAATCTTCAGTCTCGTCCTCGAGAACGACGTGTTCTACGACACGGACCAGCACTACACCAACGGCATCCGGGCGTCATGGTTGGCGGGCGCGGATGCGACGCCGGAATGGGCACTCGACGCGGCCCGCTGGTTCCCGTTGTTTCCCGATGGCGGCGACGTGCGGATCGACTATGCGCTCGGCCAGAGCATGTACACGCCGAGCGACATAGAGCTGCAAAACCCGCCCGCTGATGACCGGCCCTATGCCGGCTGGCTCTACGGCTCGCTGGGGTTGATCGCCGAGACCGGTGAGCGGCTCGATCAGCTCGCGCTGACGCTCGGCATGGTGGGGCCGGCCTCACTTGCCGGGAAGACCCAGAAGATGGTCCACGAGATCACCGGCTCCGACGATCCCAAGGGCTGGGACACCCAGTTGAAGAACGAGCCCGGCATCGTCCTGACCTATCAGCGCAGCTGGCGCCAGTTCGCCTCGGGATCGTTTCAAGGGCTCGGCTTCGACATGACGCCGCATGTCGGCGGCGCGCTCGGCAACGTGTTCACCTATGCGAATGCCGGATTGACGCTGCGCTTCGGCGAGGGCCTGTCCCTCGACTACGGCCCGCCACGCATCCAGCCGAGCCTGCCCGGCTCGGGCTTCTTCGTCCCCGCCGACGGCTTCGGCTGGTATCTGTTCGCCGGCGCGGAAGGGCGTGCGGTGGCCCGCAACATCTTCCTCGACGGCAACAGCTTCCGCGACAGCCGCAGCGTGGACAAGGAGCCGCTGGTCGGCGATGTGCAGTTCGGCATCGCCGTGCTGTGGCGCAGCGTGCGCCTCGCCTACACGCACGTCTTGCGTACGCAGGAGTTCAAGGGCCAGACCGAGCGCGACGATTTCGGCGCGTTCAGCTTCTCGCTGCGATTCTAGCCGCCAGCATCTATTTCGGGCGGGCCGGAAAAAATTGGTTCTCGGGGTGCGGCAGGCCGAGATTCTCGCGCAGCGTCGCCCCCTCATAGTCGCGCCGGAACAGGCCCCGCCGCTGCAGCTCGGGCACCACGCGATCGACGAAATCGTCGAGCCCGCCCGGCAGATAGGGGAACATCACGTTGAAGCCGTCGCAGGCGTCGGTCAGCAGCCATTCCTCCATCTGGTCCGCGATCGTGGCGGGCGTGCCGACCATTTCGAGGACGCCGAAGCTGCCGCCGACGAGCTGGGCGAGCTGACGCACGGTCATGTTCTCGCGCCGCGCCAGCTCCACCAGCTTCTGCCGACCGCTCCGGCTCGCATTGCTTTCCGGGATCTCGGGCAGCGGCCCGTCCAGGTCGAAGCCGGAGGCGTCATGGCCGAGCGCGACGGAGAGCGAGGCGATGCCGCTATCCGGATGCACCAGGCCGTCGAGCCGCGCCTTCTTCTCGCGCGCCTCGGCGAGCGTTTCGCCGACCACGATGAACGCGCCGGGCAGAATCTTCAGGTGGTCGCGCGGGCGCCTATACGCCTCCATGCGGCCCTTCACGTCGGCATAGAGCTGCCGGGCGCCCGCGAGGTCTGACACCCCGGCGAACACCATCTCCGCGGTCTCCGCCGCGAGCTGGCGCCCGGCTTCCGACGCGCCGGCCTGGACGATGACCGGCCAGCCCTGGATCGGGCGGGCGACGTTGAGCGGGCCGCGGGCGGCGAGGTACTTCCCCTTGTGGTTCAGCACATGCAGCCTGTCGGGATCGAAATAGACGCCGGCCTCGACGTCGCGGACGAAGGCGTCGTCGGCCCAGCTGTCCCACAGGCCGGTGACCACGTCGTAGAACTCGCGCGCCCGCCGATAGCGCTCGTCATGCTCGAGATGCTCCTCGCGCCCGAAGTTCAGGGCCTCCTGCGGGTTGGCCGAGGTCACGATGTTCCAGCCCGCCCGCCCGCCGCTGAGATGGTCGAGCGAGGCGAACTTCCGCGCCACGTGATAGGGCTCGTTGTAGGTCGTCGAGGCGGTCGCGATCAGCCCGAGGCGCTCGGTCACCACGGCGAGGGCAGGCAGCAAGGTCAACGGGTCGAACGAGGTGACGGTCGCGCTGCGCTTCAGCGCCTTCATCGGCATGTTGAGAAGCGCCAGGTGATCCGCCATGAAGAAGGCGTCGAACTTGCCGCGCTCCAGCGTCTGGGCGAAGCGCTTGATGTACGCGAAGTTGAAGTTGGCGTCCGGATAGGCGCCGGGATAGCGCCATGCGGCGGTATGGATGCTGATCGGCCGCATGAACGCGCCGAGCCGCATTTGTCGTGCTGCAGTCATCTCGTTCCACTAACCAGGCGACAATCGATCTTGAACCGGCTGAATCCTAGCGCACGCCCGCGCCATCCTCCACCGATGCTGCCTCAACCACCTGCGTCGAGCCCGGCAGCACCGGCCTCGTGGATCCGGCCTGCCGGATGCTGCACCGAGAGCCGCGGGCCGTTGCCGAACAGCTTCTCGCGCAGCGTGCCCGGAGCGTAGGCACGCTTGTAGACACCGCGGCGCTGCAGCTCGGGGATCAGCAGGTCGGCGGCATCGACGAAGCTCCCCGGCATGTCCGCATAGGTGAGGTTGAAGCCGTCGATACCGGTCTCCTCGACCCATTCCTGAAGGAGATCAGCGACCGTCGCGGGCGAGCCGGCGAGGACGGGACCGCGGCCGCCGAGCCGGCACCAGTCCGCCAGCTCACGGATCGTCCATCGGCGCGCCGCGTCGGCCGCGGAAAAGGACTCCACGGCGGACTGGCCGGCGTTCGTCTTGACGTAGCGCAGCGGCTCGTCGAGCCCGTAGGCGGAGAGGTCGATGCCGGTCCAGCCGGACAGCAGCGTCAGCGCGGCCTCGTCGGCGACCAGGCTCTTCAAGGCGGCGAGCTTGCGCTCGGCATCGGCATCGGTCTCGCCGAGGATGACCGTCTGCATGTTGAAGACGAGCACGTCCTCTGGCTTGCGGCCGGCCGCGGCGACGGCCTCGCGCAGCGCGGCCACGCTCTTCTTCTGCACCGCCATGGTCGGACCGGCGGTGAACACGCATTCGGCGTGACGCGCCGCGAAGGCCCGCCCGCGCGCCGAGGCGCCTGCCTGATAGAGCACGGGCGTGCGCTGCGGCGACGGCTCGCAGAGATGGATGCCGGGCACCGTGAAGTGGCGGCCGCAATGGCCGATCGGGTGGACCTTGGACGGGTCGGCGTAGATACCGGCCGCCGCGTCTCGGACGACCGCGCCGTCCTCCCAGCTCGCCTCCCACAGCTTGTAGCAGACCTCGAGATATTCCTCGGCGATGTCGTAGCGCTCGTCATGCTCGACCTGGGCCGGCCGGCCGAGGTTCCGCGCGCCGCTCTCCAGATAGGAGGTCACGATGTTCCAGCCGGCGCGGCCCTTGGTCAGATGGTCGAGCGTCGACATCCGCCGCGCGAACGGAACCGGATGCTCGAACGACACCGACGCGGTGATGCCGAAGCCGAGATGCTCGGTGACGAGCGCCATCGCGGGCACGATCTGCAGCGGATCGTTGACCGGGATTTGCGCGCCGCGGCGCACCGCGCTGTCGACCGAGCCGCTATAGACGTCATAGACACCGATCACATCGGCGATGAAGACGCCGTCGAACAAGCCACGCTCGAGCGTGCGCGCGAGATCGGCCCAGTGCTCAAGGTCAGTATAGCGGCCCGCCCGATCGCCGGCCTTCGCCCACAGGCCGGGCGCCATGTGGCCGATCGTGTTCATCACGAACGCGTTGAGGCGGATCGGCTTCATCGGGGCGGCCCCGGGGCGCAGCTCAGGCGGGCACGGGTGGAGTGTCAGGCATCGCCGTTTCTAGGGTGACGATCTGGTCAGGTTGGCACAACCCGACCGGCGAATCGTGCAAAAAAAATTTGAAGCAAAACAGCGTTCAGGTTTGACGTAAATCGCGGAGCGATCCCGCCTCGAACGACCCTCCCCCGGCGCCCGTGCGTGGCCGGACAGCGTTCCACCATGCCTCGATCCGATCGGCATCGGCGGGGAGGGTGACGAACAAAGGCGCGGCGAACGCCTCCCACGTGGCCTCGACGGCGGGGGAGACCGACGTCAGGATGGGGACGCCGGCTTCGATCGCCGCGGCGAACGCGTCGCGAAGGCCCTTGCCGCCGGCTTCGAGCTTGCCGAACTTGCTCAGCACCACGAGATCGCATCCCCTGTCGATATCCCGCCGCACCGCATCGGCCGCGCTGAGCGCGCCGGCACCCTCGAGATGGCAGGCCGTCGAGCCCGGCCCGAGATCCTGGAAGATCGGAAACCGTTCGTCGCTGCCGAGGCTGCGCAGAAACCCGGCGCTACAGGCACGGTCGGCGAGGCCATGGCTCTCCGCGATCACACCGGCGATCCGCGCCGACGGTTGCCAGCGCTCGGCCAGCATCAGGAACAGGGCCTGGACCGCCGCACCCGGCGCGCCTTGCACCACGGCGATCCTCTTCACGGGTTCGTCCATCATCGCGTCCTCCTGCCTTTCATGATCGAACCGCCAGAGCACGGAATCACCCCGAAGGCGAACGTGCCCCCTATTCGGCCATGAGCCGTCCGCTGCCGCCCATCTCCTTCGGCGTATCTCTGAACTTGGGGAGGCCATCGCGCATCCGCAACGTCTTTTCGGCGTAGAAGACGTGCAGCTTCGGCTTGAACCGGAGTTCCGGGAGCAGCGGGGCATAGACATCGATGAGGTCCATGAACGGATGCACCGTCATGACGTGGCCGCCGCACAGCTTGCAGAACTTGCGATGGGTTCCCTCGGTCTTGCGGAAGCTGTCGAGCTTCTCGGCCCCCTTCTTGACCGCGATGTTCTTCGTGTCCCAGAGGCTGAACGCGTTGATCGGGCCTGCCGACCAGGCGCGGCATGATTCGCAATGACAATAGCCCATTATCTTGGGCGACCCGGTGACGGCAAGCTGGACCGCGCCACAGAAGCACGCTGCTTTCAACACCTTCTTCGTCGCCATGATACACCCCTGTTTTTTCTCATCGATCCGACGTGCGTCGCTCACAGACCTTCCTGCGTGGGTCGTTCTCGATCGACACAGTCAAGAACACCGATCCTCCTCTAGGCGTCAAAGCGGATGCCCTGGGCGAGCGGAAGCGCATTGGAATAGTTGATCGTGTTGGTGGCGCGCCGCATGTAGCTCTTCCAGGCATCGGACCCTGATTCGCGGCCGCCGCCGGTCTGCTTCTCCCCGCCGAACGCGCCGCCGACCTCCGCGCCGGACGGTCCGATATTGACGTTGACGATGCCGCAATCGCTGCCGGCAGCGGACAGGAACCGCTCGGCCTCCCGCAGATCGGTCGTGAAGACGCTCGACGACAGCCCCTGCGGCACGCCGTTGTGGAGCGTGAGAGCATCGCCGAACGTCTCGTAGTCCAGCACATACAGGATCGGCGCGAAGGTTTCGGTCGCGACGAGCGCGGTCTGCGCCGGCATCTCGACAATGGCGGGACGAACGTAGAAGGCATCGGGATATTCGGCCTGCAGGGTGCGGGCGCCGCCGAACACCCTGCCGCCGTCCTGCCGGGCGCGGTCGAGCGCCCGTTCCATGGCACGGTACGCCTGCGCGTCGATCAGCGGCCCGACCAGCGTTCCATCTACCAATGGATCGCCGACGACGACTCGTTCATAGGCGTTTTTCAGACGCGACAGCAGCGCATCGCGGATGCTTCGGTGGACGATCAGGCGGCGGAGCGTGGTGCAGCGCTGGCCCGCGGTGCCGACCGCCGAGAACAGGATGGCGCGCACGGCGAGGTCGAGGTCCGCCGAGGGCGCCACGATCATGCCGTTGTTGCCGCCCAGTTCGAGCAGGCACCGCCCGAGCCGGGCGGCGACGCGCGGCGCCACCGCCTCACCCATGCGGACGCTGCCGGTGGCGCTCAGCAATGGCAGGCGGGGGTCGTCCACCAGGGCCTCGCCGGCCGCGGCCGCGCCAATGACCACCTGCAGGAGATCCGCGGGCGCGTCGCCGAACCGCGCCACGGCATCGCGGAACAGCTTCTGGCAGGCAAGTGCCGTCAGCGGTGCCTTCTCCGACGGCTTCCATACCACGGGGTCGCCGCAGACGAACGCCAGCGCCGCGTTCCACGACCAGACCGCCGCCGGGAAGTTGAACGCGGAGATCACCCCCACCACGCCGAGCGGATGCCAGGTCTCCATCATGCGATGGCCCGGGCGCTCCGACGCGATGGTCAAGCCGTAGAGCTGGCGCGAGAGGCCGACGGCGAAGTCGCAGATGTCGATCGCCTCCTGCACCTCGCCGAGCCCCTCCTGGAGTATCTTGCCGCACTCGACCGAGATGAGCCGGCCAAGGCCTTGCTTGTGGCGGCGCAGCGCCTCGCCGAACAGGCGCACGAGCTCGCCCCGGCGCGGCGGCGGAAGGTCGCGCCAGAGGGGGAACGCCGCGTGGGCGCGCGCGATCTTGTCCTTTACGGCCTCCGCCGTGTCCTTCCGAAGGCGCGCGATCTCGCCGCCGTCGATCGGCGAATGGACCGGCAGATCGCCGCCCGAAAGCTGGCGGCGATCCATGCCGAGATCGTCAACGATGCCCGAGATATCCATGCCTCACCTCGTCGGACGCCCGCACGGCGGCCGCAACATGCGCCGCGATGGCGCCGACAAGGTTAGAGCGGTCAGCCGGTCTTGATCCAGACCGACTTGACGTTGAGGTATTCCTCGACGTGCTGCTTGCCGCTTTCCCGCCCATAGCCGCTCATCTTGTAGCCGCCGAACGGCACGGCCGGGTCCATGGCCTGGTAGCAGTTGATCCAGACCGAGCCGGCGCGGATGCCGCGCGCGAGCTGGTGCGCCTTGGTGACGTCGCGCGTCCACAGCCCGCTGCCCAGGCCGTAGTCCGTCGCGTTGGCGCGCGCGATCACCTCGTCGATGTCGGTGAACGGGATGGCGGAAATCACCGGGCCGAAAATCTCGTCCTGCGCGATCCGCATATCGTCGCGAACGTCGGCGAACACCGTCGGCGGCACGAAATAGCCTTTCGCCATGTCGCCCTCGGTGAGGCGCGCGCCGCCAGACAGGGTGCGCGCGCCCTCCTGGTGGCCGATGGCGAGATAGGTGGTGACCCGCTCGAGTTGCTCGGCCGAGACCAGCGGCCCGATCTGCGTCTCGGAATCGGCGCTGTTGCCGACCCGAAGCGACTTGCCGTAGTCGGCGACACGCGCGGTGAACTCGTCATAGATGCGCCGCTCGACGAAGAGCCGCGTGCCGGCGCTGCAGATCTGGCCCGAATTGGCGAACACCGCCATGGAGGCGCCGGGGACCGCGGCGTCGAGGTCGGCGTCCGCGAACACCACGTCGGGCGACTTGCCGCCCAGCTCCAGCGAGACGCGCTTGAGGTTGCCGGCGGAAGCCTGCACGATCTTCTGGCCGGTCAGGTGAGACCCGGTGAACGCCACCTTGTCGACGTCCGGATGCGCCGCGAGCGCCGCCCCCGCCGTCTCGCCATAGCCGGGCACCACGTTGACGACGCCCGGCGGAACGCCGGCTTCGAGGCACAGCTCGCCGAGCCTGAGCGGCGTCAGCGGCGCCTCTTCGGCCGGCTTGAGCACCACCGTGCAGCCGGTCGCGAGCGCCGGGCCGATCTTCCAGACCGACGCCCCGAGCGGGCCGTTCCACGGGATGATCGCGCCGACCACACCCACCGGCTCCTTCAGCGTGTAGCTGACATAGTCGCCGGGCAGCAGCGAGTTCTCGATGGTCTCGCCGTGGATCGCGGTCGCCTGGCCGGCATAGTAGCGCAGCATGCCGATGACGCGCCGGCGCGCGCCCCTGGTGCGGTTGATCGGCGCGCCCATGTCGAGCGTGTCGAGCGTGGCAAGCTCGTCATAGTGCTGCTCGACGAGGTCGGCGAGCTTGAGAAGCAGGTTCTGCCGCTCGAACGGCTTGACCTTGCGCCACGGCCCGTCGAAGGCGCGCCGTGCCGCCGCCACCGCGCGGTCGATATCCGCCTTGTCGCCCTCGGCGACGACGGCGAGCACCTCGCCGGTGGATGGGTTGATGGTGTCGAACGTCTTGCCGGAGACCGCCTCGACCCATTTGCCGTCGATCAGCATCCGCTTGGGCTTGCCGTCCACGAACGGGTGGCGGGTGGCTAGAACGTCTATGCTCATGGCATGGGTCCTCTGTCGTTGGTGGCGGCACGGCGCCACGATGTCGTATGCCGGAACGGCACGTTATATCCCTATCAATATGACGCGGCAAATCCGGCCAAGCGAGCGCCTGCCGCCAACGATAATCGCTCTCCCTCACGGATCGGGTGTCTCCCGGACCAAAAAGGTCGAACGACCGATAGGCGGCATCAATCAGACCGCCATGCCTTTGGCGGTGCTCTCGCCCCGAGGCTGCTTCCGGCCGCCCGTGGGCGGCGCGCCGCTTGCCTTGAGCGGGCCGGAGCGCCTAGCATGGCGGAATCGATATGTTTTTATAAACATATCGATACGATGAAGCCGGACCTCTATCAATCAAGGGAGATTGACGACATGGCGGCGACCCTGGCTATCAGCAAGCCCGCGCTCGGCAAGGCCGCGTCGGCCTTCGTGGCGAAGCAGCACAAATTTCTCATCGGCGGGAAATGGGTTTCGGCGCAGAGCGGCAAGACCTTCCCCGTCGAAGACCCGGCGACCGAGGAGACGATCGCCCACGTCCCCGCGGGCGACAAGGCCGACATCGACCTCGCCGTCGCGGCCGCGCGCAAGGCTCTCGACGGGCCGTGGTCGCGCCTCTCGCCGGTCGAGCGGTCGCGGGTCGTGTGGCGCCTGGGCGATCTTCTCGAGCAACACAAGGCCGAGTTCGCCGAGCTCGAGGCGCTCGACAACGGCAAGCCGGTGGTCAACGCCCGGGCCGGCGACGTGCAGGGCTCGATCGACATGTTCCACTACATGGCGGGCTGGGCGTCGCGGCTGAACGGCGAGACGATCCCGGTGTCGAGCCCCGGCAACTGGCATGCCTACACGCTGCGCGAGCCGGTCGGCGTGGTCGGCCAGATCATCCCGTGGAACTTCCCGCTGATGATGGCGGCCTGGAAGCTCGCGCCGGCGCTGGCGGCAGGCTGCACCATCGTGCTGAAGCCGGCCGAGCAGACGCCGCTCTCCGCATTGCGCTTCGGCGAGCTGATCCAGGAGGCAGGCATCCCCGACGGCGTCGTCAACATCGTCACCGGCTTCGGCGAGACCGCGGGCGCCGCGCTCGCCGAGCATCCGGACGTCGACAAGGTGGCCTTCACCGGCTCGACCGAGGTCGGCAAGCTGATCGTCAAGGCCGCCACCGGCAACCTCAAGCGCGTCTCGCTCGAGCTCGGCGGCAAGTCGCCGGCGATCGTGTTCCCCGACGCCGACCTCGACCTCGCCATCGCCGGCACGGCGGACGCCATCTTCTATAACCAGGGCCAATGCTGCACGGCTGGCTCGCGGCTCTTCGCGCACAAGTCGATCTATGACCGCATCATCGAGGGCGTGGTAGCCGAGGCCGGCAAGCTCAGGATCGGCCATGGCCTCGATCCCAACGTCAATCTCGGGCCACTGGTCTCGAAGGAGCAGCACCAGCGGGTGACCGGCTATATCGAGGCGGGCCGCAGCGAAGGCGCGGAGGTCGTGGTCGGCGGCAAGGCGGTCGGCAACCAGGGCTACTTCGTCGAGCCGACCGTGCTGGCCAAGACCAACCGCAACATGCGCGTGGTTCGTGAGGAGATCTTCGGGCCGGTGGTCTGCGTCCAGTCGTTCGACGATGACGATCTCGATGCGGTCGCCAGGTTCGCCAACGACACCGACTATGGTCTCCAGGCCAGCATCTGGACGCGGAACCTGAAGGTCGCGCACACCCTGGCCCGCAAGATCAAGGCCGGCTCAGTCTGCATCAACGCCCACAACTATGCCAACCCGGCCTGGCCGTTCGGCGGCTACAAGCAGTCCGGCTGGGGTCGCGAGATGGGCAAGGAAGTGATGGAGCACTACACCGAGACGAAGGCGATCGCCGCGAAGCTCTGACGCACGGCGCGGGGCCGGCCAAACGCGGGCCGGCCCCCGCAGCTACTACACTTGCACCGACTGGATCAGGTGCCGCGTATAGGGATGCCGGGGCGCGGCGAACAGCGCCTCGGTCGCGTTGGCCTCGACGACCCGCCCGGCCTGCATCACGGCGATCTTGTCGCAATAGTGCGCCGCGATGCCGAGGTCGCCGGTGATGACGAGCTGGGCGGCGCCGCTTTCCCGCGCGAGCCGCCTGATCAGGTCGAGCACCTGGCGCTGGATCGTCACGTCGAGGCCGGCGGTCGGCTCGTCGGCGATCAGGAGGGACGGCTGGTGCATCAAAGCGAGCGCGACGCACACCCGCTGCGCCATGCCGCCCGAGAGCTCGTGAGGAAATGCCGAGAGCCGGCGCTCCGGATCGGTGATGCCGACCATCGTGAGCAGCTCGACCGCGCGCTGCCGCGCCGCGCGGCGGCCCATCGGCTGATGCGCGCGCAGCGCACTCGCCATCATGTCGCCGACCGTGACCAGCGGGTTGAGCTGGCTCTTCGCGTTGGGCAGGATCGCCGCGATCTCGCGCGAGCGCAGCCGGTGCATGTCGCGCTTGAGGAGCCCGATGAGCTCCCGGTTCCGGTAGAGCACATTGCCGCCGGCGACCTCGAGGCCGGGCGGCAGAACCTGGAGCAGCGAGCGCACCAGCACGCTCTTGCCCGAGCCCGATTCCCCGACGATCGCCATGGTCTCGCCGGCCTTGAGCGAGAACGACACCTCGGAGAGGATCGGGATGCCCGACGAGGCGCCGCGCGTCTCCACGCTCAGGCGCTCGACGTTCAGGATATCACCCTCGGCCCTCGCGCCGACGGCCGCGGCCGCCGCCTCGGCCTCGCGCGCGGCGCGCTGGGCCTCCGCGCCCTCGGCCGCCATCACCTTGCGCGCCGCCGCCTCCGCGCTGCGGTCGCGCAGCGCGCGCGGCTCGAGCGCCTGGTTGAGGATCTCGCCGACCACGCCGAACGAGAACACGATCAGGCCGAGCGCGATGCCCGGGAAGACCGCCGGCCACCACTGCCCGATGATCAGGTAGCGCGAGCCCGAGGCGATCATGTTGCCGAGCTCGGGCGTCGGCGGCCGCACTCCGGCGCCGACGAAGCTGAGGCCAGCCGTGAGCAGGATGGCGAAGCCGACCGTGACCGATATCTGCACCACGAGGGTCGGCATGGCGTTCGGCAGCAGGTGCTTGAAGCCGAGGCCGAGGTCGGTATTGCCGACCGAGATCGCGGCCTCGGCGAACGGCCGCTGCCTGAGCGAAAGCACCTCGGCGCGCGCCAGGCGCAGGAACACCGGCATGTTCACGAAGGCGACAGCGGCGATGATGTTGGTGATGCTGCCGCCGAACACCGCGACCAGCACCATCGCGAAGACGAACACCGGGAAGGACTGGATGACCTCGAGCAGCCGCATGAACGCCTCGGCGACCACCGAGGAGCGGACGAAGCCCGATGTCTCCAGCAGGCCGACCAGGATGCCGAGCGGCGCGCCAATCACCAGCGAGAGCACGGTCGCGGCGAGCGCGATCACCACGTCGGTCCGCGGCGCGGCGAGGATGCGCGACAGGATGTCGATGCCGTTCTCGTCGGTGCCGAGCCAATAGGCGCCGCCCGGCGGCACCAGGCGCACGTTCGGGTTTGCGGTCTCGGTCGGGAAAGGCGCGATCCACGGCCCGATCACGGTGATGACGATGATCGCCAGCCAGATGACGAGCACCGCCTTCTGCCAGGCCGGCAGGCCGAGGAGGGTGGAGCGGACGCGAGGCCACATGGTCGGGCTTCTCTGCTCGATACGGTCCGCGTTCAGCGCACCGTCGCGCCGAGCTTCACGCGGGGGTCTACCGCGAAGTAGACGAGGTCGACCGCGAGATAGACCAGCATCGTGAAGATCGCCGCGACCAGCACGAAGCCCTGGATCGCCGCATAGTCCGCCGTGGTGATCGCCTGCACGGCGTATTGGCCGAGCCCGTTCATGTTGAAGACGGTCTCGACCAGGACGGCGCCGCCGAGCAGGAAGCCCGACACCACGCCGGTCATCACGATGGTCGGGCCCGAGGCGACGCGCATGGCGCGCAGGAAGACCAGACGGGAGGGCAGCCCGATCACCTCAGCATAGGTGGTGTAGTCCGCACGCAGCGCCTCCTCGGTGCGCGAGCGCAGCATCTTGAAGATCGGCGCGCCATAGACGAAAGCCAGAGTGAAGACCGGCAGGATCATGTGCTTGACGGCCGAGCCGAGCGTGGCGAAGTCGCCCGCGATGAGGCAGTCGATCAGCAGGAAGCCGGTGACGAAAGGCGGCGGAATGTCGAGCAGGCCGAGCCGGCCCTCCGGTCCCGGCAGGATGCCGGCGAGCGTGAAGAAGAAGAAGATCGCGAGCAGCCCGAGCAGAAAGTCGGGCAGCGCGCCCGCGAGCATGCCGTAGACGAACGCGACGTTCTGGAAGAAGCGGATCGCGATGTGGCGCGCCACGCTCGCCGTCACCACGGCGAGCGGTGCCAGGACCACGAACACGACGATGAGCGAGACGATGATCAGCTCGAGCGTCACCGGCACGCGCTCGATCAGGTCCTGACTGACCGCGGTGCCGTTGACCCAGGACTGCCCGAAATCGCCCTCGAAGAGCCGCCCCAGATACGCGACGTACTGATGGGTCAGCGGCTGGTCGAGCAGCAGGCGCTCGCGCAGCGCCTGCACGGCCGGCTCGGGCGCGAGCGGGCCGAGCTGCAGCCGCGCAGGATCGCCCGGCAGCAAACGCACCAGAACGAAGGTGACGAACGAGATGAGGAAGATTTGCGGGATCAGCAGCAGAAAGCGCCGTCCCACATACAAGGCTACGCGCATCGCTCCGGTTCCCGCTGCCGACGCCGAGCGCCCGAAACCATCAGTCTAGTCCCGCAAAGCCGGGCGCGCATCCCGATGCCGGCACGAGAAGAAAGGAGCGCCGCCGGGATACGACGGCGCCCCTCGATCTCATGGCCGGATGGGCCGAAGCCGGCCCGGCGTCGCAAGACCGCGCCCGATCACTCGAACGTCCAGTCCCGCACCTGGTAGTACTGGCAGGTGTACCAGCGATAGCCCTTCACCGCGTTCGACAGGCCGACGCCGTAGAACTGCTCGGCGATCCAGCCGAGCGGCGCGTCGGCGTTGATGACGCGCTGCACCTCCTGGTGCGCCGCGATGCGCTCCTCCATGTTGACCACGGTGCGGCCGGCGAGAAGCAGCTCGTCGGTCTTCGGGTTGGCGTAGTTCTGATAGTTGATGGCGCCGCCCGATTCGTAGATCAGCGTCGATGCGTAATTGGGGTCGGGCTGAATCGGGAAGTCGACCCAGAGCGCGAGCTTCGCCGACTTGGACTGCACGAGATCGGCATGCGCGGCCACCGGCAGCTTCTTGAGCTCGATGTTGATGCCGGCCTGCGCGAACGCCGAGCGGAGCAGGATCGCGACGTTCTCCTGCACCGCATCGCCCGCATTGAAGGCGAGCTCCGTCGCGAAGCCGTCGGCATGGCCTGCCTCGGCGAGCAGCGCCTTGGCCTTCTCCACGTCGAACGGATAGGTGCCGAGGAAGCTGATATGGCCCGGATAGCTGCTCGGGTAGACGCCCTCGAACGGCACCGCCATGCCGCGGAACACGCTGTTGACGATCTCATCCCGCGGCAGCAGGTGGTTGAGCGCCTGGCGCACGCGCACGTCGTTGAACGGCGGCTCGGCGTTGTTGATCACCATGAAGATGTTCTGGTTGCCGCGCGTCGCCACGGCGCGCGCCTTGTCCGCGCCTTCGAGCGACATCAGCTCGTCGGGCGAGAGGCCCTCCGCGAGGTCGATCTGGCCCTGTTGAAGCAGCGCGATGCGGTTCGCCGATTCAGGCACCACCTGATAGATGATGCGCTTGACCTCGGGAACACCGCCCCAGTAGTTCGGGTTCGCCTCCATCACGACGCGCTTCCCAGCCTCCCAGCTCGTCACCTGGTAGGGGCCGAAGCCGCCGCCGAAGCGCGCGATCCACTTGTCACCCCACGGATCGTCGTCCGCGACGTGCTTCTTCACCTCGGTCGAATCGTACCAGGGGAAATAGAGGTTGGTGAGCACCTTGCAGGCGATCGGCATGGGCGTGGCGGAGGTGATCTCGACCGTATGGTCGTCGATCTTCGACCACTTGCTGCGGTCGTTCATGTTCGCGATCGCCCATAGGAAGTTGTGGATCGCGCCGGTCGCGAGCGAACGCTCCACCGTCCAGAGCACGTCATCCGCCTTGAACTCGTTGCCGACCGCGGACTTGACGCCGGGGCGGATGTGGTAGACCGCCTTCAGCCCGTCCTCGCTGAGGTCGCAGCTCTCGATCAGCGCGCCTTCCATGTTCTGGGCCTGGAAGTCGGGATAGGCATTGCCCGGCACGTTGTTCGGGTCGAAGTGCTTGCCGGTGGCATAGGGATAGTCGATCCATTTCCACCGCATGCCCTCGTCGAAGACCTGGGCCGACATCGTCCAGGTCTGCGGGCTGACGTTCTTGTCGAGGTCAATGCCCTGCGGCGTACCCGGAATCGCGATGACCACGGTGTCCTTGGCATCGGCCATGGACGGTGCGGTCAACGCGAGCGCCATCACCGCCACGCCGGCCGCGGTTCCGCAGGCCGCGAGGCGAAGTCTGTCTCCCCACGTCATTCCCGTTTCCTCCCGGTATCAGATTGCACCCGAACGGCCGTCAAGCCGCCCTCCTCCAGCCGAAGCATTGAAGCGGCGCCCCCTTGGCGAGTCAAGAAACCTGAACAGCGATTCAGAATTTGCGCCGCCATCAACCGGCCATCACCCGTTCGCTACTAGGCATCGGCGGGTTCGCCCATCGGCGCCCATGCATCGCCGACATGCTCCCATCGGCGGCACGCCGTGCGATGCGCCGGCTTGATCTCGAGCAATGGCGGCACGGCGTCGGCGCAGGCCGGCTCGCGGATCGGGCAGCGCCCATAGAGCGGGCACTCGGCCTTCGGGTTGATCGCCGTCGGTATCTCGCCCTCGATGACATAAGGGTCGGGCTTGCGCTTCGGGTCGGGGAACAGTACGGCCGAGAGGAGCGCGCGGCTATAGGGATGGCGCTGCTCCGCCATGATCTCGTCGGTCGGCGCCATCTCGACGATGTGCCCGAGATACATGATGGCGATGCGGTGGCTGATCTTGGCGACCGAGGTGAGGTCGTGCGAGATGAAAATGTAGGCCGTGCCCATCTCCTGCTGCACCGACTGGAGCAGCCGGATGATCTCGGCGCGCGCCGTCGGGTCGAGCTGCGAGGTCGGCTCGTCGAGGACCACGAGGTCGGGCTTCGTCACCAGCGCGCGGGCGATGCCGACCCGCTGCTGCTCGCTCGCGGTCAGGTCGGCAGGATAGTAGCCGTGGAAGCGCGGTCCGAGATTGACGCGGCCGAGCATCTCGGCGGCGCGGCGGCGCCGCTCCGCCCGGTCGGTCACGTCGTGCAGCGCAAGCGGCTCCTCGACCGTCGCCAGTACGCTGAGCCTCGGGTTCAGCGAGCCGAACGGATCCTGGAAGACGAGCTGCATGCGCGCGCGCAGCCGCCGGACCGCCTCGGGCTTCAGGCCGATCACGTCGGTGCCGTCGAGGATGACCCTGCCCTCGCTCGGCTCGATCAGCCGGAGCACGCAGCGGCCGACCGTGGTCTTGCCCGAGCCGCTCTCGCCGACCAGGCCGAGCGTCTCGCCGCGCGCGAGCGAGAACGAGACGTTGTTGACCGCGACAAGGTGCACGTTCTTCTCCAGGCGGAATCGCCTGGTCAGATTTTCGACGCGCAGCAGCTCGGTCTCGGCCATGGCGGGGTAATGGCCCGGCTACCGGGCCGGCGCGCCGCCCGCGGCGCGCAGCGCGGCGCGCCGGCGCTCGGTCGCCGCGAGGTCTACCGCGAGGCTGTCATCGGCCGCGCTGCCGGTGAACACCACGCCATAGACGTCGCAGGCGCGCTCCGCCGTCTCGAACCTCTCGAGCACGTCGTGCAGCACGCGCGCGGGCTCGCGCGTCAGCGGGTCGCCATAGCCGCCGCCGCCATTGTCAATGCCGACGATCCATTCGCCCCTGTCGAGCGGGCAGACGACATAGGCGGGCAGGCGCTCTTGCGTGCCGTCGGCCTTGATCTTGAAGTTGGCGCCGGCGCGGCCACCCGTGCCGCCCAGCACGCCGCGCGGCGGATAGTCCTGGCCGTTGCTGATCGTCATGACGAGCATCGGATCGTGGCGCGGGCCGAACACGCATTCCGTGCCCGGCCCGCCGCGGAAGCGGCCGGCGCCGGCGGAATCGGTCGAGAGCTTCATGGAGCGCACCAGCACCGGGAAACGCTGCTCGTCAACCTCGACGCTGTCGCGGTAGAGCAGGCCTGCCGCCGGCGGCACGAGCAGGTAGATCATGCCGTCCGAGCGCGGGCTGGCCGGGCCGCCGCCGCCCGCCAGAAAGATCTGGTTGACATAAGGTGCCCCGCCGCGCCGCCAGTCGGTGCCCGACACCACGCTGGCGCCGACCGAGTTGCAGTAATTGCCTTCGGAGAGGCCATAGCCGTCGCCCATCTCCGCGAAGGCGGATTGGGTGACGTTGACGATCACGTCGGCGAGGAGGGTGGTCGCGGTCGAGCAGCTATGCGGGAAGCGCGGGATGCCCACCACGCAGTTCTCGCGCAGCAGCACCTTGGCGCGCCGGAAGCTGCCCGAATTGTGCGGCACGTCCCACTCCAGGCAGTTGAACACGCCGGTGAGCGCGTTGGCGACCGCCGTCGCCTCGGTCTGGTTGATGCCGCAATCGACGCAATCGGGATTGTCGCGCAGGTCGACCGTGACGAAGCCGGCGTCGGCATCGATCTCCACGGTCACCCTGATCGGCATGGCGTCCGGCTGGAAGGGCGGCAGCGGGTCGAGCGCGCCGCGATGCTCCAGCTTGCCGCTCGGCAGGCGCTTGATGGCAGCCTCGGCGCGCTTCTCGGAATAGTCGAACCAGGCCTGCACGAAGCGGCGCACCTTCTCCTTGCCGAACTTGGCGACGAACTCCTTAAGCCGGCGCTCGCCGATGCGGCAGGCACCGATCGCGGCCAGATAGTCGCCGTGCCATTGATCGGGAATGCGGATGCGCTTGCGGCACATGCGGACGATATCGTCGATGTCCTGGTAGTCGCGCTGCACCCGCACGCAGGGAAAGGTGATCGAGCCCTCGTTGTAAACGTCCTGCGCGGCGGCGTAATAGGTGGTCGGCACCGCGTTGCCGCAATCCGCCTGATGCGCCTTCACCGCGGCGGTGAAGAAGTGCTCGCCTTCATAGAACACCGGCACCAGGGTCGCATGATCGGCCGGGTGCGAATTGCCGAGATAGGGGTCGTTGTGCAGGAAGGCGTCGCCCTCCTTCAGGTCGGGGTGCAGCCGGCTCATCGCCTCGGCCTGCAAATTGATGCCGAAGATGTGCACCGGCAGCCCCTCGGCGGCACCGAGCAGCTGGTTGTCGTCGGTCACGATCGCGCAGGAGAAGTCGCGCGCCATGCCGATCACGGAGGAGCGCGCGGTGAGCACCACCGTGTTCGTCATCTCGCGCACGATGGCCTCGATGCGGTTGCCCATGATCGCGAGCTCGACCGGGTCGAACGCATAGGGCGTGGCATTGGCGGCGGTCATGGCGGTCGGTTCTCCTCGGCTCACGGGAACAGCAGATAGTTGCGATGCGCGGTCACTTCCACGCGCATGCCCGGATAGACCACGATCGTGGTGGTCGGCTCCTCGATGACGGCGGGGCCGGCGATCTCGGCGCCGACCGGCAGCGAGCGGGCGTAGAACACCCCGGTCTCGATCTCGCCGGTCTCGGCGAAATACGCTCTCTGCACGCGATCCGGCTTCGGCGCGGCGCCGCCGCGTGCGGCTTCGGCGCCGAGCAGGCGGGGCTTTTCGAGGTGCGCGGTGAGCCGTCCCTTCCAGTTGATGCACTCGATCTCGGAGCCCGGATCGCGCACCGCATAGAGCCGTTCGTGGAAGACGTTGAAGACCTCGACCAGCCGGCGGACGTCTGCGGCCGAGGCGAAGCGCCGCACCGGCAGCGGGATCTCGACCTCGAACTGCTGGCCGACATAGCGCGTCTCGACGAAGTATTCACGCTGGAAGTTGGTCACGCCGCGCGCCCTCAGCTCGTCCTCGAAGCCGGCGATGCGGGCGTCAATGTCGTCGAGCATGGCATTCACAGCCGCCATATCGAACTCGCCGCTATGGGCGAAGCGCGAGCCCGAGAACTCCGAGACGATGTCGGAGAACTGCGCGCCGCACGCGCTCAACGCGCCGGCCGTGCTCGGCAGCAGCGCGCGCTCGCAGCCGAGCGTGCGGGCGATCTGCAGGATATTGAGCCCGGCCGCGCCGCCGCCGGCGACGAGCAGGCTCTCGCGCGGGTTGACGCCGTCGTTCACGGTGATGTCCTGGATCGCCGCGATCATCGACTCGCCCCAGATGGTGAGGATCGCGGCCGCGGTCTCCGCGACCGGCTTGCCCAGCCGCCCGGCGAGCCCGCCGACCGCGCGGCGCGCCGCCTCGACGTCGAGCGGCATGCGCCCGCCCAGGAAGTATGAAGGGTCGATATAGCCGAGCACCACCGCCGCGTCCGTCACCGTAGGCTCGCTGCCGCCCCGACCATAGCAGGCCGGCCCCGGCTCCGAGCCCGCGCTCTGCGGCCCGACGCGGAACAATCCGCCCGGATCGATCCACGCGATCGAGCCGCCGCCAGCGCCGACCGAGCGCACGTCGACCGTCGCCATGCCGAGATTGTGGCCGGTGTAGAGCGGACCGAGCCAAGTCTCGCGCGTGTACTTCACCATGCCCTGGCGCACCAGGCTGACGTCGAAGGTGGTGCCGCCGGTATCGACCACGATGACGTCCTCGCCCAACCCCTCGAGCGTGCCGTAGGAAAGCCCGGCAAGCGGCGCCATGGCAGGCCCGGACTTCACCATATAGACCGGCTTGCGGATCACGTCGTCGATGTGCATGACGCCGCCCGACGAAGTGCTGATCAGGAGCTCGCCGGCGAAGCCGGCGGCGGCGAGATCCTCGCGCAGCGTGCGCAGATGCTCCTGCATCAGCGGCTTGAGCGAGGCGTCGATCACGGTCGATGACGCACGCGGGTATTCGCGGATGATCGGGTTCAATTGATGGGAAAGCGTGTAGGGCAGGCCGGGCAGCAGCGCCTCGATGCGCTCGCCGACCTTGATCTCGTGCGCCGGGTTGACGATCGACCAGAGGAAGCAGACGGCGATCGCCTCGATCCCCTTGCGCTTCGCCTCCTCCAGGGCGCGATCGACCGCGGCCTCGTCGAGCGGGGCGAAGACGCCGCCTTCCGCGTCGATGCGCCCGGGAATCTCCCAGGTCAGGCGGCGCGGGATGTAGGGCGCCGGCAGGTCGATGTCGAGCTGCATGGCGTTGAGCTTGCCGCCCTGGCGGTAGAGCAGGATGTCGGGGAAGCCCTCGGTGACCAGGAACGCCGTCTTCGCGGTGCGCCCGGTGACGATGGCGTTGGTCGCGCGCGTCGTGCCGTAGACCAGCACGTCGGCACCGGCGATCAGCGCCTCGAAGCCGATTCCCATATTGTCGGCGGCGTCGCGCAGCGAAGCCGAGAGGCCGGTGAAGCTGCGCCCCGGCGTGGTCAGCGCCTTGCCGAGCGTGAGCCGGCCTTGCGCGTCGGCCACCACCACGTCGGTGAAGGTGCCGCCCGTGTCGACGGCGATGCGATACTTCATTCCGGTCTCTCCAGTATCCCTATCCTTGCGGCGCCTCGCGGCGCCGGCCGAACAGCATGGTCACGTTGATGCGCCTGTTCGCATAGCCCGGCCGGAACGCGAACGGCAGGGACTCGTGGAACAGGCTCGAATCGAAGATCACCGCCCGGTTGCAGCGATAGGGCACGTCGATCGCGCACGCGCCGGAGCGCGCCAGGTGCGCCTCGATCGGCGCCGGGTCGCGGTTATAGGCATCGAACGTCCACTCCGCGGGCGCGGGCTCGTCCCACACGCGCAGGCCGCCCGCCCGGCCGGGCAGCGCGGCATCGTCTGGCGTGATCCAGAAATTGAGGTTGACCGCCGCCTGGTCCGCGTGCGGCCGCGTGCCGCGCCCCTCAGGCCGGTACTTGAACGCCCACATCTGGGTCAGCTCGAGGCCGCCGAAGATGCCGGGCAGCCGCGTGCGCAGCGCATCGGCGATGGCAAGCAGCACCGGCGCGTCGAAGCCCTCGTGCAGATAGGCGCCGAGATAGCCGTCATCCGCCTTGCAGTCGAACCAGATGGTGGCGTCCAGGCAGAACGCGCGGAGCTGCGCCAGCGCCGCGTCGTCGAGGAAATCGTCGACCACGGCAAGGCGTGGGCTCCCCATCGCATAGGCCTGCGCCACGGCGCCGGCGTCCCAGGCGGCGAGCGGCTCGGCGGGCGCCGGCACCCGCCGCGGCAGGTGGACCACGCGGTTGTAGCTCGCCTCGATGGAGCTGCGCTGCGCCTCGTCGAGCGCGACCGCGCGGCACGGCGCAGCGGCCGGCAAGACATCGCGCACGGCGCGATAGGCTTCGAGCTCGTCCGCGAAAGCCGCAGGCAGCTCGCCCTTCGCGATCAGATGCTCGAACTGCTCGATGTCGTGATCGAGCTTGGCGCGCGAGGCATGGGTGAACGAGTCCGCCCGCAACGGGTCGGGCCGGCCGGCCATCAGCGCGGAGCGGGAGAACCAGCGCGAGCCGCGCCCGAGCTCGAGCGACTGGCGGAAATGGCCGAGCGCCTCGCTCAGGCGCCCTTGGCGCTTGAGCGCCTGGGCCAGGTTGTTGTGGATCGAGGCTGAGAACGGGGCGAGCGCCAGCGCATCCCGATAGCGCGCCTCGGCAGCCGGCATGTCGCCCCGCGCGAAGGCGAGGTTGCCGAGCGCCACGCGGTGGCCGGCATGGCGCGGCGCGCGGGCAATGGCCTGCTCACAGGCCGCCTCGGCCGCCATGCCCTCCGCCCCGTTCCGACGTGCCGCCTCGGCACCCATTTCCTGCCCCTCGCCCGCCACCGGCCAATCAGCCCCGCGCGAGTGTCCGAAGATCGCACCGGCTGTCAACAATATTGGTTCATGAGTCAGAATTCATTCAGCCTGCGACGAACGAGCGTGGGGATATGAGGCGCCACCGTCACGCCATCGCGCCCAACCGCCTACTCCACCCGGATCGGGTCGCCCTTGCGCACGGTGCCGCCCTGAACGACGAAGGCATAGATGCCGGCGCACGGCATCACCTGCCCGTCGAGGACCGGAACCGGAAGCATGTTGTGCTGGGCGATGGTGCGCAGCACGCCCGGATCCCTGTCGAGCCCACCCTGGGCGAGCGTCGGGATGGCGCAGCGCGGCGTCGGGTCGGTTACGCGCAGGCGGACATCGTTGCCGATCGTAAGGGTACGCCCGACCCAGTCGTTCTCGACGAAGCCGCCTTCGTCGCCGGGCGTCTCGATCACCAGGTTCGGGCGGAAGCGCCGCTCGTCGAAGCGCGTCTCGGCGGAAAGCGCGGAGAGGCGCGCCAGGGTCGCCGTGGTCACGAGATGGAGGGCGGCATAATCCATGAACCTGCCCTCCAGCATGATGGCGCCGATGTCCACGATGGCCTCGCCGGGGTCCATCGGGTCCAGCCGCTCGACGCTGACGGTTTCCGGCCGCGACGTGGTCAAGGCGACCGGCCGCCCCAGGCTCTCGGAGAGGCGCCGGTCAACGTCCTCATCCCCGCTCAGCGCGTCGGAGCCCGACGGCCAGCTGATTCTCACAGCAGGCGGCGGCGCGCCGGCGCGCGGCGGTTCGACGAAGGTGGCGGCGAACTCGACCAGGCCGCCCCACTTTTTCGGGAGCTTCGCGCTCGCGACCTTGCCGTTGGATTGGTCGATCAGGGCGTAGGCCCGATCCCCGAGCACGCCGCTATCGGTGACCAGCGCCTCGTCCAGGCCCTCGCCCCTCATGGATTTGACGGGATATCGCCAGAGCGACTTGATGGCGCCGACGCTCGCGGTGGATGGCATGGGCATAGGGATCTCTCGCTTAGGGTTGGTATCGTCGATCGGAACCGGGGACAGGCCTAGACGGGCTCCTCGGCGGCGTGGGCGTCGCCGGCAGCGGGGTCGATCAGATGGATGTGCTCGTCGCTGACGTGAAGGCCGACGGTATCGCCCGGCTGGGCCCGGGTCCGCTTGGTCACCGCGATCATCTGGGCATCCCCGCAGCGCAGATAAATATAAGTGTCCTGGCCGAGCGGCTCGACCAGCTCGACCCGCGCTTCCGCGCCTTGCGAACCGTCATGCCGGCCGACCTCGATATGCTCGGGCCGGACGCCGACGATGACCGGGGCGCCACCCAATGCGCCGCCGAGCACGCGGGCGACGTGCTCGCGCCTGACCGCCTGGCCGAGGAACGCCGGCTCGACGCGCACCAGGCCATGCTCGTCGACGGCGCCGTCGAACAGGTTCATCGGCGGCGAGCCGATGAAGCTCGCGACGAAACGCGTGGTCGGCCGGTCGTAGATTTCGAGCGGCTCGCCGAGCTGCACCATGCGGCCATGGTTCATCACGCCGATGCGGGTCGCCATGGCCATCGCCTCGGTCTGGTCATGCGTGACGTAGACCGTGGTGATGCCGAGGTCCGAGACCAGCTTCTTGATCTCGGCGCGCATCACGACGCGCAGCTTGGCGTCGAGGTTCGACAGCGGCTCGTCCATCAGGAACACCCGCGGGTTGCGCACCAGCGCGCGCGCCAGCGACACGCGCTGGCGCTCGCCGCCCGAAAGCTGCGCGGGCCGGCGATCGAGCAGCCGCCCGATGCCCATGCGCTCGGCGACCTCGGCGGCGCGGCGGCGGCGCTCCACCCGGTCGATGCCGCGCACCTTGAGCGGGAAGCCGATATTGTCCGCGACCGACAGGTGGGGATAGAGGCCGTAATCCTGGAACGCCATCGCGATGTCGCGGTGGCGCGGCTCGAGGTCGGTCACGTCGCGGCCATGGATGTGGATGCGCCCCGCGGACGGGATTTCGAGCCCGGCGATCATGCGCAGCGTGGTCGTCTTGCCGCAGCCGGACGGGCCGAGCAGCACGAAGAACTCGCCATCCTCGATGGTGACCGAGATGCCGCGCACCGCCGGGATCTTGTCGTAGAGCTTGTAGAGCTCGTCCAGTCGAATGCTCATGCCGGCTTATCCCTCAACCCTTGACCGCGCCGAACGTCAGGCCACGCACCAGATAGCGCTGCATCAGCAGCACCAATACGATCACCGGCACGCTCATCACGACGCCGACCGCTGACGCCACGCCCCAGGCGATCGCCTTGGGCTTGATGGTGGCGGCCGCGAGCACCGGCAGCGTCTTCGCCTTGGCCGAGGTGAGCAGGCTCGCGAACAGAAACTCGTTCCACGCGAACATGAAGACGATCACCATGGTAGCGGCGAGGCCGGGCAGCAGCAGCGGCATGGTGACGCGGAACAGCACGCCAATCCGCGAGCAACCGTCGATCAGGGCGGCCTCTTCCACCGAGCGCGGAATGTCCTGCGTGAAGACGCGCATCACCCAGACGACGAAGGGCAGCCCGGCGAGCGTGTAGACCGCGATCAGGATCCAGTAGGTGTCGAAGATGCCGAGCTGCTTGGCGAGCAGATAGAGCGGGATCACGCTGACGATCGGCGGCAGCATGCGCACCATCAGGATTTCGAGCGCGAGCACCGTCTTGCCCTTGATCGAGAAGCGCGCCAGCGCATAGGCCGCCATGCTGCCGAAGATCATGGCGAGGCAGGTCGAGAGGCCGACCACGACCAAGCTGTTCACCAGCGCGCTGGCCGCGTCCATCTCGTAGAACAGCTCGCGGAAGTTCTCGATGGTCGGCGAGAACAGCCAGGCCGGCGGCAGCGCCGCGGCATCGTCAGGCTTCTTGAAGGCGGCGGTGAGCATCCAGAAGCACGGAAAAGCGAAGAACGCGAGCGCGATCACCGCGAGCAGGTAGGACGCCGCGATCGAGCCGATGCGGCGCAGCAGGCGCGCCCGCGGCGTGCTCGGCCGGGGCATGGCGAGCGACATCGTCACCGCCCGTCCTCCCGCATCCTGAGGTCGCGCAGGAAGCCGCTATAGCGGATGAACAGCACGACCGCCGCCATCAGGAGGATCAGGAAGGTCCACGAGACGGCCGCACCATAGCCGACCTCGAAGAAGCGGAAATTGATCCGCTGGATGTAGATCGAAGCGGTCTCGGTCGCGAAGTTGGGGCCGCCGCGCGTCGTCATGTAGATCTGGTCGTAGGTACGCACCGCGTCGATGCCGCGCAGCAGCACGGCGAGCAGGATGACCGGGCGCAGCAGCGGCAGGGTGACATTCCAGAAGATCTGCCAGCGCGTCGCGCCGTCCATGCGCGCCGCCTCGAACGGGCTCGCCGGCAGCGCCTTGAGGCCGGCATAGATGATCAGGAACATGAAGGGCGTCCATTGCCAGACGTCCATCAGGATGAGCGAGGGCAGCGCCTGGCCTTCCGAGCCGGTCCAGTGCAGGTCGGGCAGGCCAACCGAGCGCAGCAGGTAGTTCAGCACGCCCGAATCCGGGATGAACATGATGCGCCAGGTGATGCCGACCGCGATCGGCGTGATCAGCATCGGGATCAGCACGACGATGCGCAGCGCCGCGAAGCCGGGCAGGCGCCTGTTGAACAGGAAGGCGAGGCCGAGGCCGAGCAGCAGCGAGAGGACGACGCTGAACCCGGTGAAGATGACGGTGATCCAGATCGCGTTCCAGAACTGGCCGCTGGAAAGCGTAGCCCCGTAATTGTCGAGGCCGACCCAGCCCTGATGCACGTTAGGGTTGGTCGGGCGATAGCCGGTCAGGCTGATCCAGAGCGAATAGACCAGCGGCCAGAAGCCGACCAGGGTCAGCACGATCATGGTCGGCGACAGCAGCAGCCAGGCGGCGGTCTTGTGGCGCCGCTCGCCGCGCGACATCGCCTTCGCCGGCAAGGCTTCCGCGAGTTCGGCCGCCGCCATCGACGCTCTCACCCGGCTTGGGACACTGGCGCAGCCACGGCCCTAGGGCGCGCCTTGCCGCGCGCCCCTGGGCCGATGGCCGAAGCGGTGTGTCCGAGGATCAACCCTTGAGCAGCTTCCACAGGCGGTCTTTGGCATCGGTCAGCGCCTGCTTGGTCGGCTTGTCGCCGGAGATCGCGGCGATCACCTCTTCGTACATGGTGCGCTGGCACTGGTCCGCGTTGACCACGCGGTAGGGGAAGAGCGCCGCCCACTTGGTGTCGTACTTCTTGAAGTCGTCGAACACGCCGAGCGAGGGGATCTTGCTCGTGATCTCCTTGTTCTCGAGATCGGGGACGTAGACGAGCGAGGTCTCGCCATAGTCGCGCATCATCTCGAAGCCCTTGCCGTCCGCCAGCCAGGCGAGGAAGCGATAGGCCTCCTCGGTCTGCGCCGACGCGGCGTTGATGAGCATCGACCAGCCACCGACCATCTGCTGCTGATAGACATCCGCCGGCGCCACGGTGTAGCCGAACTTGCCGGCGAGCGGCGAGGTCTCGAAGCCCGGCATGATGTCGATCCAGCACACCAGCATGGCGGAGCCGCCCGACTGCATGACGCTCGACGCCTCGGGATAGTCGAAGTTGAAGACGCCCTTCGGGCAATAGGGCACCAGCTCCTTCATCTGCTCGATCGCGATCTCCGCGCCGTCGTTCTGGTCGAAGATCGGCTCGTTGTCCTCGCTCAGGATGAAGTCGTCGCCCGGGCTCTTGGCCTCGACCCGCCCCATGACGCGCGACAGGAAGTCGCCCATGCAGGAATCCTGGCCGCCGAGCAGCATCATGGCGCCGCCCACCTCGTCGGTCTTCATCGCCTTGGCGGCGGCGAGGTACTCGGCCCAGTTGCGCGGCTCCTTCTCGATGCCCGCTTTCTCCAGGAGATCCTTGCGCCATACGAAGATCGGCGTCGACATGTTGCCGGGGATGCCCCAGGACTTGCCCTGATACTGCTGATAGATGCGCGCCGCATGATAGAGGTTGTCGTACTTGATCTTCGGCAGGTCCGGGTTGGCCGCCGCCATGTCGTCGGTGGACATGACCCAGTTGTTGGTCATCCACTGGCGCACCCAGAAGCAGTCGGAAGTCACGACGTCGTAGGTCGGCGACTGGCTGGAGAGCTCGAGCACGATCTTCTCGTAGTGGCTCTCATAGGGCGTCAGGTCGCCGGTCACCGAGACGCGGCCGTTGGTCGCCTTGTTGTATTCCTCGGAAATGGTCGAGGTCAGCGCCTCGCACCACGGCATGTTGCTCAGCAGCAGGTTGAGCGTCACCTCGGAGCCGGCATAGACCTTGCCCCAGCGTGTTCCCGCGGCAGTCGCCACCGCGCCCGCGCCCAGCCCCTTGAGCACGGTGCGGCGCGTCGCGCCGCCGCCGATCCAACGATTGATTCCGCGCATCGTCTTGACCCTCCCTTGGCATGGACCTCCGTCCCTCGATCGAGCGGGCGCGGTCGGCACACCGGCCGCTCGATGGGACGGTAGAGCGAAATATCGGGCCTCCTTTCGCATGCCGCGTCGCGGCAAGAGGCTGGTCGAATTGACAAACGCTGGTTAAAGTCTATCAAACACCCCGGATCGCACAAATTGCAAGAATCCATCCGACCTAAGCTTCCGAAGTCTCGGGCGCGACTGATCATTCCTTCGGCAGCGAAGTGCACTCCACATAGGCAGCGCGTCGGGTGCCTCCCGACAGCACGGACATAAGGAGAGAACCCATGAAGTGTCTCGTGTTGGGCGGCGGCGTGATCGGTGTGACCAGCGCCTACTACCTCGCCCAGGACGGACACGAGGTCACGCTGGTCGAGCGCAACGCCGCGCTGGCCGACGAGGCGAGCTATGCGAATGCCGGCCTGATGAGCCCCGGCCATGCCTTCGCCTGGGCGCAGCCTTCGATGCGCGCCCGCATCGTCAAGGCGTTCCTCGGCCTCGACGAGGCGCTCACGGTCAGGCCACAGCTCGCCGTCGAGTGGTGGCGCTGGGGCTTGGCCTTCCTCGGCGAATGCACGGCCACGCGCTTCCGCGAGAACACGCGGAACAAGTACCGCGTCTGCCAATACAGCCATGACGAGCGGAAGGCGCTCGGCACCGCGCTCGGGCTCGACTACAGCCGGCAGACCCGCGGCTCGCTCTATCTGTTCAGGCACGAGGAGAAACTCGACGCCTATGCGCGCTCCATGGCGCTGCTGGCCGAGCTCGGCGTCGTCTTCGAGCGTGCCGACCGCAACCGCTGCGCCGCGATCGAGCCGGCGCTCGAGCCCATCAAGCACCAGTTCGTCGGCGCCATCTATGCGCCGAACGACGAATCCGGCTCGTGCGCCGCGTTCACCCGCGCGCTCGGCGAAGTCTGCCGCGACAAGGGCGTCGACATCCGGCTCGGCACCGCGGTGCGCGGGCTCGAGGCCGAGGGCGACCGCATCGTCGGCGTGGCGACCGACCGCGGCCGTCTGACCGCCGATACGGTCGTGCTCGCGGCAGGCGCGTGGAGCACGCCGATCGCCCGCACCGCGGGCATCCGCCTGCCCGTGCAGCCGATCAAGGGCTATTCGGTGACCGTGCCGATCGACGGCCACAACGGCGCGCCGACCTCGGGCGGCATCGACGAGGAGCGCTATATCGGCTATTCGCGCCAGGGGGACCGGCTGCGCATCGCCGGCTCGATCAACTATGTCGGCTTCGACACGGAGGCGGGCGCCAAGCGCTGCGCCCAGCTCGTGCAGGCCGCGCGCGCGCTGTTCCCCGACGGCGCCGCCTATGAGCGCGCCGAATACCGCGCCTGCCTCAGGCCGCAGACGCCGGATGGCCCGCCGATCCTCGGCCCCGGGCCGCGCTACCGGAACCTCTATTTCAACGTCGGCCAGGGCTCGATGGGCTGGTCCATGTCGTGCGGCTCGTCGCGCGTCGTGGCCGACCTCATCGCCGGCCGCCGCCCCGCGATCGACATGACCGGCCTCGGATGGCGGAGCTGAACGGCGCCCCTGCCCCGCTATTTCCTGGATCGCGCGGCCCGCTCGGTGAGCGGCCGCAGTGCGGCGTTGCGTGCGAGCGCACGGCCGAGCTTGCGGCCGAGCGCGGTTTCGAGCGCACGGTCGACCAGGCCGCGGTGCGCCGGCGCAGCGGCGGTGCGGCGTGCGGTTTCTCCCTTGAGGTCGGCGAGGATGACGGTCGCGGCGTTGCGGCCCGGCAGCCCCATCACGCCGCCGCCCGGATGCATGCCCGCGCCGCACAGATAGTAGCCCCCGACCGGCGTCCGGTAGGACGCCAGCGCCGGCAGCGGCCGCGCCCCGAACAACTGAGGCAGCGTCATCGCGGCGTGGAAGATGTTGCCGCCGGTCAGGTTGTAGTCGCGTTCGAGGTCGAGCGGCGTGATCACCCGCCGCGCCACGATGTGGTCCCTCATATTGGGCGCGTAGCGGCACAGCGTATCGACCACCTTGTCCGCCCACGCTTCCTTGGCGTCGTCCCAGGTGCCGGACGCAAGTTCTGCCGGCACATGCTGAACGCCGAGCGTCAGCGTGTGCAGGCCCTCGGGCGCGAGGCTCGGGTCGGTGACCGACTGGATGATCGCCTCGATCTGCATGTTGTCGGGGATGACGCCGGCGCGCTGCGCCTCGAAGGCACGCTCGAAGGCTTCGAGCGAGGCGCCGAGCATCTGGTGGCCGCGATGCTGCGGCCCGGCGCCCGGCGGCAGGCCGCGATAGTCCGGCAGCGCATCGACGAGAAGGTGGACGCGCGCCATCGAGCCGCGCTGGTCGATCGCCGCCACCGCGTCGCGGAACCCGGTATCGAGCACGCCGGGCTCGACGAGGCCGAGCAGCGAGCGCTTGGGGTCGGCATTCGAGACCACGATGCCGGCGTCGATCTCCTCGCCGCTCTGGAGCGCGACGCCGCGCGCGCGGCCGCCCCTGACGATGACGCGGCCGACCGGCGCATCGGTGCGGATCGTCGCGCCATGCGCTCGCGCCGCATCCGCGAGCGCGCGGGTGATGCCGCCCATGCCGCCACGCACGAAGGCCCAGCGGCTGAGATGGCCCTCGAAGCTGCCGCTCGCATGATGGCCGTAGACGTAGCTGGTGCCCGGCGTCGACGGGCTGCCCCAGATCGACACCATGCCGAAGAAGCAGAGGAAGCCCTTGACGTGGGGCGATTCGAAATAACGGTCGAGCAGGTCGCGCGCGGAGCCGAGCAGGAACTCGTCGAGCAGCGCCTCCTCGCCCGCCGCCTCGAACGCCTTGAACACTTCCGAACGCGGCACCGGCGGCATCGCCATGAACGGGAACAGGATTTCGCCGAAGCGGCGGAACCGGCTGCCGAACAGCAGGAACGCCTCGGCATCCTTGCGGCTGTAGCGCTCGATCTCGCGCAGCGTGCGGTCGAGCTCGGCCCACAGGAAGAGATGGCTGCCGTCCTCGAACAGGCTGAAGCCCTGCACGTCGGGCGCATACATGCTGAGCCCGAAGCGCGCGAGCTCCAGCTCGCGCACGATCTCGTCGCGGAACAGGCCCTGAACGAAGGCGCAGGACGACCAGCGGGTCTCGGGATGGTCCGGGAACAGCGCCTCGGTCACGCAGGCGCCGCCCACCACCTCGCGCGCTTCGAGCACCAGCACCGAGAGGCCGGCGCGCGCGAGATAGTTGGCGGCGACCAGGCCGTTGTGCCCGGCGCCCACGATCGCGACATCGAACCGCTCGGTCATGGCGCCTTCCCCTCCCGCCTGACATCGAGCCCGATCATGGGTCCGCTTCGACGCCGATTCAACGACCGCGATCCGCAAGCGCCGTGTGCCGCGGCGCCGGCACCGTCCATCGGGGGAGTCTTGCCATGCAGTTCGACTACATCGTCATAGGCGCCGGCTCAGCCGGCAGCGCGGTGGCCGGCCGGCTTTCGGAGAACGGCTCGCGGCGCGTGCTGGTGCTCGAAGCCGGCGGCTCGGACCGCCGGCTGCCGGTGCTGATGCCGGCGGCGACCTACCTCACCGCGATCACCAACCCGCGCTATGACTGGCGTTACAAGGCGATCGCCGACCCGACCCGCAACGGCCGCAAGGACTACATGCCGCGCGGCAAGGTGCTCGGCGGCACCAGCTCGATCAACGGCATGGCCTATGTGCGCGGCCAGCCCGAGGATTTCGACGATTGGGCGCAGCTCGGCTGCCGCGGCTGGGACTTCGACAGCGTGCTGCCCTATTTCAAGCGGGCCGAGAACAACGAGAACGGTGCCGACGAGTTCCACGGCGCGGGCGGGCCGCTCTCGGTATCCAATTTGCGCACGCCGCATCCGCTATCGGAAGCCTTCCTCCAGGCCTGCGCGAATGCCGGCCTGCCGCGCAAGAAGGACATCAACCGGCCGCCGCAGGACGGCATCGGCTTCCTCCAGGCGACGCAACGCAAGGGCTGGCGGCACAGCTCGGCGCGCGCCTATCTGTGGCCGGCCAAGAGCCGGCCGAATCTGCGCATCGTGCTGCACGCCCACGTCAAGCGCATCCTGTTCGACGGCAAGCGCGCCACCGGCGTCGAATACGCGCGAGGCGGCACCACGGAACGCGCCGAGGCGGCGCGCGCGGTGATCCTCTGCGCCGGCACCATCGCCTCGCCGCAGGCCCTCATGCTCTCAGGCGTCGGCCCGGCCGCGCATCTGCGCGAGATGGGCATCGGCGTGGTCCACGACCTCCCCGCGGTCGGCCAGAACTTCCACGACCATCCCGGCACCAACCACTCGGCCTGGGTCAACAAGACCACCTACAACGTCCAGAAGGGCCTGTTCAACTATCTGCTCTACGGCGCGCAGTGGCTGTTCACCGGAACCGGGCCGGGCTCGACGCCGGACGCCCACGTCATCGGCTTCATGCGCTCGCGGCCCGAGCTCGAGCGCTGCGACGTGCAGTACCACTTCACACCGGCCGGCTATGATCTTGCCGAGGACGGGCCGATCCTGTTCGACCGGCCTGCCGTCACTGGCCTTACCAACGTGCATCGGCCGTGGTCGCGCGGCTGGATCAAGCTCAAATCGGCGGACCCGTTCGCGCAGCCCGAGATCCAGCCCAACCTGTTCGGCGACGAGCGCGACGTCGAGACCCTGATGATCGGCGCCAAGTTCCTGCGCAAGATCTTCCAGACCGAACCGATGTCACGCTACGTCGTGGGCGAATACATGCCGGGCAAGGACGTGCAGAGCGACGACGAATGGCGCGCTTTCATCCGCTCGACCGCGATCGGCATCTACCACCCGGCCGGCACCTGCCGCATGGGCGGCGACCCGGCCTCGGTGGTGGACGAAGAGCTCAGGGTGAGAGGCGTGGAGCGGCTCTACGTTGCCGATGCGTCGATCATGCCGGTCGTGGTCAGCGCCAACCTGAACGCCAACTGCATCATGATCGGCGAGAAGTGCGCCGACCTGGTGCGGCAGGCGGAGAGCACCCCCGGCTCATAGGCCGCGACGCCCGTCACGGATACGGGATGAACTCGTCATGGTCGAGATCGGGCAGCTTCATGCGCCCGGCGCGCCAATCCGCCTTGGCCTGCTCGATCCGCTCCTTCGATGACGACACGAAGTTCCACTCGATGAAGCGCTGGCCGGCCGGCTCGCCGCCGAGCGCCATCACGATCGACGGTGCAGTCGCGGTCAAAAGCGCGGCCTTGCCCGGCGCGAAGACAACCATCCGGCCGGCGCCGACGGTGCGCCCATCGGTCTCGATCGCGCCTTCGACGACATAGACAGCGCGCTCGCGGTGCTCGGCGGGAAGCTCGACCTTCGCGCCGGCCTCCAGCTCCCAGTGGACGTAGAAGAGCGGCGAATGGGTCCGCACCTTCGCCGCCAGGCCAAAGGCTGAGCCCGCGATCAGCCGGCCGCGCACGCCCGCCTGCTCGAAACTCGGCAGGTCGGCGCCGGCATGATGGAAGAACGCAGGCTCGGTCTCCTCATCGGCCTGGGGCAGCGCGACCCAAGCCTGCACACCGTGCAGCGGGCCGCCCTCGGCGCGCGCCTTCTCGAACCGCTCCGAATGAGTGATGCCGCGCCCGGCCACCATCCAGTTGACCTCGCCCGGATGGATCGGCTGCTCGGAGCCGACGCTATCGCGGTGCATGACCTCACCCTCGAACAGATAGGTCACGGTCGACAGCCCGATATGGGGATGCGGGCGGACATCGACACTGCGCGGTATGCCGCGCGCGAATTCGACCGGACCCATATGGTCGAAGAAGATGAACGGCCCGACCATGCGCCGTGCGGTGTAAGGCAGTACGCGGCCGACCTCGAAGCCCCCGAGGTCGCGGCGGCGCTGCTCGATGACAAGCTCGATCATGGACATTCCTTACGATGATGCACGCTGTCAGGAGAATAGCCGGTCGAGGCTCAGCGCACCCGGACCGGTCGACATGAGCAGGAGAAACCCGCCCATGATCGCGAAGTGCTCGAGGCTCACCGTCAGCTTCATGCGGCGCTCCTCGCCCTGCGCGGTCCAGAACCGATGCCCCATGAGCGTGGCGAGGCCGGTGAAGCCGAGCAGGATGAGGGCGCCCACAAACGGGTAGATGCCAAGCAGCACCATGAGCCCCGCGCCGAGCTGCACGACGATGGTCAGCGGCAGGACCAGCTCCGGCCAGGGCAGGCCGAGCCCGCTGACCTCCGCGATGCCGTCCTGCCAGTGGAGCAGCTTGGAAGCGCCGCTATAAAGGAAGACGGCGCTCAGGCAGAAGCGCGCGGCGAGCATGCCGTAATCGGCGAGCTCAATCACGGTGCACCCCTCTCGCCCCGGCGCTGACATAATGCGAGACCGCCGGCGGGTTCGGCCCGGCATGGAAGGCGTTGACGCGCTCTTGGAGTGCCTTGTCCGCCTGCGTCACCCGCTCGTGCTGGCGCAGATGCTCGAGCCACGAGACCAGATAGAAGCTCTCGACGAAACGGCCCGGCTCGGCCGTGTCTTCGAAGATGCCCCAGCCATAAGCGCCGTCGCGCTGGCGCTGCCCCGCGAACGCCCGGATCGCTTCGAGAAAGGCGTCGCGGTCCTCGGCACGCACCCGATACTCGACCGTGACCAGCACCGGCCCATGATCATGCTCGACCTCGTTCGAGAGCACGGGCGCGGGCCAGTGCATCGAGGGCGTCATGTCGAGGCCCGCGCCGGTCTGCAGCTTCCAGCGCCAGAGCAGCGGAATCGAGACGAGCGCGCCGGCGGCGGCGATGAAGTGGGTGAGCGGCAGGCCGGTCACCGTGGCGACCTGGCCCCATACCACGCTGCCGAGGCTCATCGCGCCGAACATGACGGTGGCAAACACGGCGAGGCCGCGCCCGCGCACCCAGGGCGGCAGCGCGACCTGCGCCGAAACGTTGATCGTGGCGAGCACCGCGATCCACGACACGCCGGCGACCGCGCTCGCGACGATGGCGACCACGGGCTCCCGTGCCAGGCCGAAGAGCACGAGGGCGAGCGCCGTCCCGACCGTGCCGGCGGTGACCAGGCGGTCCGGCCCGAGCAGCCCCTTCAGGCGCGGCAGACCGATGGCGCCGACCACCGCGCCGGCGCCGATCACGCCGAGGAAGATGCCGTAGAGCTCGGGCCCGCCTTCGACCCGGGTGCGCGCGACGAGCGGCAGCAGCGCCCAGTATGCGCTGCCGAACAGGAAGAAGCCGAGCGCGCGAAGCAGGGTGGCGCGCAAGTGCGGGTTGTGGCTTGCATGACGCAGACCGATGCGCATGGCGCTGCCGAAGCGCTCGGCGGGCAGGTGCCGCGCGAACTCCTCGATCGGGCGCCACCAGATCAGCGCCGCGATGACGCCGAGATTGCTCAGCGCGTTCAGCCAGAACGGCGCGGCGAGGCCGACCACGCCGATGATGACGCCGGCGAGCGCCGGGCCGACCGCGCGGCTGATGTTGAGCCCGACGCTGTTGAGCGCGACCGCGGGCGGCAGGTCTTGGCGCGGCACGAGCTGCGGCACGATCGCCTGCCAGGCCGGCGCGATCAGCGCGGCGCCGACGCCGGCAAAGAACGTGAACACCAGGAGGATGAGCGGCGTCACCAGCTCGAGCTGGACGAGAAGCGCCAAGCCGGCAATCAGGATCGTCAGCCCGATATGAGCCACGATGATGAGGCGGCGGCGGTCGAGGATGTCGGCGAACGCGCCGGCGGGCAGCGCGAGCAGGAACATCGGCAGCGTGGTCGCGACCTGAACCAGCGATACGATCAGCGGGTCCGGGTTCAGGCCGGTCATCAACCAGCCTGCCGCCGCGTTCTGCATCCAGGTGCCGATGTTGGAGACGACCGTGGCGATCCAGAGAACCGTGAAGACGCGGGAACGGAACGGGCTCAACGACGAGCCGGCCGCGCCGCCCGCCGGAACGGGAGACGGCGCGCCATGCTCGTGGCCTGCGTGCGGTGAGTCGTGCGTGTGCAAGCGAGTCGGCCCTCGTCAGAACGCGAAGCAGGAGCAGCCGAGCGTGCCCCAGAAGGCCCCGAGATCGGCGCCGGCAACCGGGCTGCGCCGGATCGCCGCATGATCATGGCTGTGCACCGCGCAGCCGCGGCCGAGGGCGGCGTCGGCGATTCGGGCGTGCCCGTGCCGTGCCGCGGCGCCTGCTTCGGCAGCATGGTGGTACCCGCCATAGTGCCGCACTGGCGACCAATCCGGGCTCGGCGGCGGCAAGGGCGGCGCCAGGTTCGAAAACGCATCGGCGCCGTGCACGATCTCGCCGCCGACGATCGTCAGCGCCGACGTGATGCTCTTGATCGCCTCGGCCGGCACCGCGAAGTAATCCGCGGAGAGCACGGCGAGGTCGGCATACTCGCCGGCACGGATCGCGCCCTTGCGCTCCTCCTCGCCCGAGAACCACGCGCTCCCCTTGGTCCAGAGCTTCAGCGCGGTGGCACGGTCCAGCCGGTTCCGTTCGGGATAGAGCGCGAGCCCGCCGAGCGTCTTGCCGGCGACCAGCCAATAGAGCGAAACCCAGGGGTTGTAGCTCGCGACGCGCGTCGCGTCCGTGCCTGCGCCGACCGGCACGTCGAGGTCGAGCATGCGCGCGACGGGCGGCGTCGCCTCGGCGGCGCGCGCACCATAACGATCGACGAAGTATTCGCCCTGGAACGCCATGCGATGCTGAATCGCGATGCCGCCGCCGAGCGCCTTGATGCGCTCGATGTTGCCGGGCGAGATCGTCTCGGCATGGTCGATGATGAAGCGCGTGCCGCCGAACGGCAGATCACGGTCGATCGCCTCGAACACGTCGAGGGCGCGGCCGATGCTCTCGTCGTAGGTCGCGTGCAGCCGGAACGGCCAACGATGCTCGAGCAGCAGGCGGACGACGGTCTCCAACTCGCTCTCCATCGCGGCCGGCAGGTCGGGCCTCGGCTCGAGAAAATCCTCGAAGTCGGCGGCCGAGAACACCAGCATCTCGCCGCCGCCATTGTGTCGGTACATCGCATCGCCCTGATAGGGCTTCACCATCCCGGCCCAGCGCTTGAAGTCGGCAAGCTCCTCCTTCGGCTTCTGCGGAAACAGGTTGTAGGCGATGCGCAGTGTGAGCAACCCGTCGCGGTGCAGCCGCTCGATGACCGCATAGTCGTCCGGGTAGTTCTGGAAGCCGCCGCCCGCGTCGATCACGCTGGTGATGCCGAGCCGGTTCAGCTCGCGCATGAAGTGCCGCGTCGAGTTGACCTGGTCGTCGAGCGGCAGCTTGGGACCCTTGGCGAGCGTCGCATAGAGGATCAGCGCGTTGGGCTTGGCGACGAGCAGCCCGGTCGGCTCGCCGCGGGCGTCGCGCTCGATCTGGCCGCCGGGCGGCTCGGGCGTGTCCTTGGTGTAGCCGACGGCGCGGAGCGCGGCGCGATTCAGCAGCGCGCGGTCGTAGAGATGGAGGACGAAGACCGGCGTGTCGGGCGCCGCGGCGTTGATCTCGTCGAGCGTCGGCATGCGCCGTTCGGCGAACTGGAACTCGCTCCAACCGCCGACCACGCGCACCCATTGCGGCGGCGGCGTGCGCTGCGCCTGCTCCCTCAGCATCCGCAGCGCGTCGGCGAGCGAAGCCACGCCGTCCCAGCGCAGCTCCATGTTGAAGTTGAGCCCGCCGCGGATGAGGTGGGTATGGCTGTCGTTGAGCCCGGGAATCGCGCGGCGGCCGCCGAGATCGATGATCTTGGTATCGGGCGCGGCGATGGCGCGCACCTCGCGCTCCGTGCCGACCAGGATGAACTTGCCGTCGCCGATGGCAACGGCTTCCGCTTCCGGGTTCGCGCGGTCGAGCGTCGAGAAGCGGCCGTTGACGAGGATCAGATCGGGACTCATGGCTGAGCCTTTGCGTTGAAGGTTCTGCCCGGCGGGCGCGCAGCCGGCGAGCACCGTGAGCGCGAAGGCCGCGGCGCCATAGGCCAAGCCCCGGCGCGTCAGCATCGTGCCGGCCGCTAGCCGGCCTTGCCCCTCCCGGCCTCGCTCGCATGCGGGCCCAGCATGGCGGTCGCATAGATGATGCCGAGCCCGTAGGCGCCGCCGAGCTCCTTGGCCAGCCCGGTGACCGCGCCATAAGTCTCGGCGCGCGCCCAGTCGCGCTGGAGCTCGAGCAGGTATTGCAACGAGGTGAGCGGCTGGACGCCGAGCTGCACCATGCGATCCATCGCGCGGTCATGCGCCTCGTCCGAGACGTCGCCGCAAGCGTCCGCGATCACGTAGGCCTCGAAGCCCTGGTCGAGCGCGGAGAGCGCCGGGCCGACGATACAGACCGAGGTCCAGAGCCCGGCGAAGACGATCTGGCCCTTGCCGATCCGGTTTACCCGGTCGGTGACGTTCTTGTCCTCCCAGGCGTTCATGGTGGTGCGGTCGATCACCTCGGCCTGCGGATGGGCGGCCTTGATCTCGTCGAACAAGGGGCCGGAAAAGGTCTTCTCCGCGACGGTCGTGAGGATCGTCGAAACGCCGAAGATGCGCGCCGCATGGCTGACGAGCGCCGCGTTGTTACGCAGCATCACCGCGTCGATCGACTTGGTCGCGAACGCCATCTGCGACTGGTGATCGATCATGATCAGCGTGTGGCTGTCCGGCGTCAGCAGCGTCTTGCCTGGTTTGGGACTTGCCTTGGGAGCCATCGGCCGCGTCCTTTCCTGCCTCTATGAAGATCGGCATATTACCATGCCAGGCGGCGCCGCGTGTCGGCCTCGGCATCGACCAGCCGGCGCGACGTCTGACGATGCCGTGCCTGGGGTCAGGGCGCGCCCGAGGTTTCGGCGGAACGCACCGCCGTGTCTGGCCGGCGGCGGGAGACCCAGCCGCGCAGCACGACGTAGAACACCGGCGTGAAGATCAGCCCGAAGGCGGTGACGCCGAGCATGCCGAAGAAGACGGCGGTGCCGAGGAGCTGGCGCATCTCTGCGCCGGCGCCGGACGCGATGGCGAGCGGCACCACGCCGAGGATGAAAGCGAGCGAGGTCATCAGGATCGGACGCAGGCGGATGCGCGCCGCCTTGACCGCGGCGTCGAACCGGCTCGCGCCATTGGCCTCCTCCTGGCGCGCGAATTCGACGATCAGGATCGCGTTCTTGGCGGCCAGGCCGATCAGCACGATGAAGCCGATCTGCGCCAGGATGTCGACGCTCATGCCGCGCAGGAGAAGGCCGCTGACGCCGGCGAGCAGGCACATCGGCACGATCAGGATGACCGAGAGCGGCAAGGCCCAGCTCTCATACTGCGCCGCCAGCACCAGGAACACGAAGATGACCGAGGCGAGGAACACGTAGATGCCGGTATCGCCGACGAGCTTCTCCTGATAGGCAAGCTCGGTCCACTCGAAGCCGAAGCCCTCGGGCAGGCGCTCGTTGGCAAGCCGCTCCATCGCGGCGAGCGCCTCGCCGGTCGAGTAGCCGGGCGCCACGCTGCCCTGCACCTCGGCTGCCGGGTACAGGTTGTAGCGCGGCACGCGATACGGCCCCGTGATGTCATTGAAATTGGCGACCGCGCCGATCGGCACCATCTGGCCTTCCTCGTTGCGGGTCTTCAGGTTGGCGATGTCGCTGACATCCCGCCGGAAGGCGCTGTCGGCCTGCGCCGTGACCCTGTAGGTGCGGTCGAGGAAATTGAACTCGTTGACGAACTCGGAGCCGAGATAAACCTCGAGGGTCCTGAAGACCTGCTCGGCCGATATCCCGAGCATCTCGGCCTTCACCCGGTCGATATCGGCATAGAGCTTGGGCGTCTGCGTGTTGAACAGGGAGAACACCCCGACGAGCCCGGGCGTCTGGTTGGCGGCGGCGACAAGATCCTGCGCCGCCGCCTCGAGCGCCTGCGGCCCGTGGCCCTGGCGGTCCTGCACCATCATCTTGAAGCCGCCGGCGGTGCCGATGCCGCGCACCGGCGGCGGCGCGATGACGATGATGAACGCTTCCTGGATCGTGCTGAGCCGCGCGTTGAGGTCGGCGCGGATGCGCTCGCCGGTCAGGCCGGTGGCAACCCGCTCCTCGAACGGCGCGAGGCCGGCGAAGACGGCGCCCGCGTTCGACGCGTTGGTGAAGGTCGCGCCGTCGAAGCCGGCGAACGGCACCGCGCGCGTCACGCCGTCGGTTTCCAGGATGATCCTGGTCGCGCGGCGGACGACCTCGTCGGTGCGCGCCAGCGAGGCGCCCGGCGGCAACTGCACCACGGTGATCAGGTAGCCCTGGTCCTGCTCCGGGATGAAGCCGGTCGGCGCGCGGCCGAACTGCCAGGTGGTCAGGCCGATCAGCGCGGCATAGACCACGAGCACGAGCGCCGAGCGGCGCACCAGGCCCGTGGCCAGCCCGCCATAGCCGAGCGAGAAGCGCTCGAACAGCCGGTTGAAGCCACGGAAGAAGGCGTGCACCGGCCGCAGCAGGATGAAGTCGCGGCGCGCATGGGCTTCGTGCGGCCTGAACAACAGTGCACATAGCGCCGGGCTCAGGGTGAGCGACACGAAGCACGAGATCACCGTGGCGGTCGCGATGGTGACCGCGAACTGGCGGAAGAACTGGCCCGAGATGCCGCTGATGAAGACCGCTGGGACGAACACGGCGACCAGGACCAGTGCGATCGCGATCAGCGCGCCGCCGACCTCGTCCATGGTCCTGTGCGCCGCCTCGCGCGGCGTCATGCCGGCGCGGATGTTCCGCTCGACGTTCTCTACCACCACGATCGCGTCGTCGACCACGATGCCGACGGCAAGCACCAGGCCGAACAACGACAGGCTGTTGAGCGAGAAGCCGAATGCCTCCAGCACCGCGAAAGTGCCGATCAGCGAGATCGGGATCGCCACGATCGGGATGATCGAGGCGCGCCAGGTCTGCAGGAACAGGATCACCACGATGATGACGAGGCCGACAGCCTCGAAGATCGTCTTGATGACCTCGTCGACGGACTGGGCGATGAACTCGGTCGGGTTGTAGACGATCCTGTAGTCGATCCCGGGCGGGAAGGATTGCGACAGCTCGGCCATGGTCGCCTGAAGGCGCTCCGCGGTCTCGAGCGCGTTCGATCCCGGAAGCTGGAAGGCCAGCATCGGCACCGCTTGCAGCTCGTTCAGATAGCCGTTGGCGTTGTAGTCCTGCGCGCCGAGCTCGATGCGCGCGATGTCGCGCAGCCGGGTGACGCGCCCGGCGGCATCGGTCTTGACCACGATGTTGCCGAACTGCCGCGTATCGGTCAGCCGGCCCAGCGTCTCGATGCCGATCTGGAAAGCTCCCTGCTCGGCCATCGGCGGCTGGCCGAGAACGCCGGAGGCGACCTGAATGTTCTGGGCGCGCAGCGCGCCAACGATCTCCTCGGCCGTCAGGTCACGCGCCGCCGCCTTGTCCGGGTCGAGCCAGATTCGCATGGCGTAGTCGCGCGCGCCGAACACGCGCACGTCGCCGACGCCCTCGACCCGCTTCAATACATCGAGCACCCTCAGCGTGGCGTAGTTCGAGATGTAGAGCTGATCGCGCGAGCCGTCAGGCGAGAGCATGTGGATGACCATCAGCATGTCGGGCGAGCTCTTGTTGACGGTCACTCCGATGCGCTGGACCTGCTCGGGCAGGCGGGGCAAGGCAACGGCAACGCGGTTCTGGACCAGCACCTGCGCCGTATCCAGATCGGTCCCGAGCGCAAACGTCACGCTGATGACCAGGCCGCCGTCGCCCGTTGCCTGCGAGGACATGTAGAGCATGTTCTCGACGCCGTTGACCTCCTGCTCGATCGGCGTCGCGATCGTCTCGCTCACCACCTCGGCCGAGGCGCCGGGATAGCTGGTGCGTATCTCGATGGTCGGCGGGGCGATCTCTGGATACTGCGCCGTCGGCAGCGCAAAGTAGGCGATGCCGCCGATCAGGATGATGAAGACCGAGAGGACGGTCGCGAAGATTGGCCGGTCGATGAAGAAGTGCGAGAGCTTCACGTTGATATCGCCGGCTCAGTTGGCTTGCGGGTCGATCTCGATGCTGCCGGATTGCGGCGTCACCTTGGCGCCCGGCCGGGCGCGCATCAGGCCTTTGATGATGATGAGGTCGCTCGGCTCGAGCCCGGCCCGGATGATGCGCAGGTTCTTATAGCGCGGCCCGGGGCGCACGAGCCTCGGCTCGACGATGCCGCCATCCTTCACCACCATGACCAGCTTGTTCGACTGGTCGGTCACCACCGCTTCATCGGGCACGAGGATTGCCCGATACGGCTCCGATCCCGGGATGCGGAGACGGCCGAACTGGCCCGGCGTGAACAGGAGGGACGGGTTGGCGAACACGGCCCGCGCGCGGATGGTGCCGGAGCCGCGATCGACCTGGTTGTCGACGAAATCCATGCGGCCGAGATGCGGCCAGTCCTGCTCGTCCGCCAAGCGCAGCGAGACCGGCACCGACTCGTCCCGTGTCGATCGCAACCTGCCCTGCTCGGCGGCGCGCTGATAGGCGAGGTAATCGGCTTCGCTGAGATCGAATTCGACATAGATCGGGTCGAGCGACACGATCGTGGTGAGCAGGGTGGACGATCCGCTCTCGCCGCCGCTGACCAGATTGCCGACGCTTACCCGGTGGCTGCTGATGCGCCCGGAGACCGGCGCGGTGATGCGCGTGAACTCGAGGTTGAGCTCCGCCGCGCGCACCGCCGCCTGGGCCGCGCCGAGCGAGGCGCTGGCCACCTGCAGTTCTGCAACCCGCTCATCATGCCGGCTGCGCGCCTCGAAATCCTTCTTGAGCAGCTGGGCCGAGCGCTCCTCCTGCCGCTTCGCCAGCTCCACCTGCGCGGTGGCCTCCGCTAGCTGGGCACGCGCCGAAGCGAGGGTGGCCTCGTAGGGGCGCGGATCGATCACGAAGAGAAGATCGCCCTGTTTGACGATCTGGCCGTCCTCGAAATGAATCTCGGTGAGATAGCCGCTGACACGGGCGCGCAGCTCGACATAGTCGACCGCGGCGAACTGGCCGGTGAACTCGTCCCATTCAGTGATCTCGTGATATAACGGCGCACTTACCGTGACAGCCGGCGGCGGCGGTGCGACCGGCGCCGCATCGCTCGTCGTGGCGGGCGAATAGTAGAAGTAGCCGGCCACGGCGGCGGCGGCCACGACGATGATACCGATCGCACTCAGCAGCTTGCGGCTCGGCTTCTTGCGCGAGCCGGCATGTGGCGCCGGCGGCGCAGCGCCATGATCATCACGCCTTGATTCCGGTTCTGACATTGAATGCTCACGTCAAGCTTGACACTTGAATGACATTCGGAACGCCGGCGGGACCGCGCCGAACCAGCGGCGTCTCGCGTGCAACGGCTACGAAGAACAGGCCTGAGTAGGCTATCTAGATTGCTCGTATTCGAAGTCCATATGGCTGCTCCGCTTTCGTACAGGCGCCTCGACGTCTACCTGAAACCCGGCTTTGTTCATGATTCGTTGCAACGCCGGCATGACGACACTCGCCATCGCTGGGAGGCAGCACCGACGATCGAAGTTGATAAGCTTTCCCTCTTAAGCACCAACCTGCCTCGCAGAGGATGACCGCCATGACGGAGATCATGACGCCAGGCCGCGCCCTCACCGCCCGGGAGGCCGAACTCCAGCGCTCGGTGCCGCCCGGCGGCGTCATCGTCGTCAGCACCAGCGAAGGGCGGTTCGAGCAACGCCTGCTCGACGGCCGCCATGCGCTGCTCGCCGACGAGCCGGCGGCTGCCGGCGGCGGCGATGCCGGGCCTGGCCCCTATGAGCTGCTGCTGATGGCGCTCGGCGCCTGCAAGTCGATGACGATGCGGATGTACGCAGCGCGCAAGCAATGGCCCCTGGAGCAGGCGGTGGTGCGTCTCGAGCACGCCAAGGTGCATGCCGAGGATTGCGCGGACTGTGAGAAAGGCGCGCACCTGGACCGGATCACCTGCACGATCGAGCTGGTCGGCGAACTGGACGACGCCCAGCGCGCCCGCCTGATCGAGATCGCGGGGAAGTGCCCGGTGCACCGGACGCTCACCTCGAAGATCGAAATCCGCACCCAGCTCGCCGGGTGAAAAGCGGACGGCTCAGATCGCCAAATAGCGGCGCGCCACCTCGGGGTCGGCGAGATCGCGCGGCGCGATCTCGGCCACGATCACGCCCTTGTCGATGACGATGCAGCGGTCCGCCGTCGCCTCGATCAGGTCGAGATTCTGCTCGACGATGACGACCGTGAGCCGCTCCTCGTCGCGCAGGCGCCGGATGATGCGGCCGATCGCCTGCACGATATTGGGCTGGATACCCTCCGAGGGCTCGTCGAGCAGGATCAGCTCCGGATGGCCGACCAGGATGCGCCCGATCGAAAGCTGCTGCTGCTCGCCGCCCGAGAGCGAGCCCGCCTTCTGGCCGAGCCGCTCCTTCAGGATCGGAAAGAACTGGAAGACCCGCTCATAGTTGGAGGCGGCCTTCTGCCCGCCCACGCGCTCGCCCATCAACAGATTATCGGCCACGCTCATGCGCGCGAAGATGCCGCGGCCCTGCGGCACGTAGCCGATGCCGAGGCGCGCCCGCCGCGACGGCGGCAAGTCCGAAATCTCCCGGCCCTTGAAGGCGAGGCGCCCGCTCATCGGTGGAATCGCGCCGACCAGCGTCTTGAGGAACGTGGTCTTGCCAACGCCGTTGCGGCCGATCACGGCGAGAATCTCGCCGTCCCTGACCTCGAGCGAGACGCCCTGGATGATGCGCACCCGGCCGTAGCCGGAATGGAGCTCGCTCACCGAGAGCAGAGGCTCGGCCGGTGCGGCGGCCTGCGTGCCCGCGACCGCCATCACAGCGTCCCCAGATAGATGCGCTGCACCTCGACGTTCGCCTCGATCTCCTTGAAGCGGCCCTTGGCGAACAGCGCGCCATAGTGCAGCACGGAGGTCATCGAATCGAGGTCGCGGATGAAGCCCATGTCGTGCTCGATCACGATGATCGAGGTGCCCTGCTGGTTGAGCCGGCGGATGATGCGCGCGGTCGCCGCCGTCTCGTCGGGCGACATGCCGGCGGTCGGCTCGTCGAGCAGCAGGACCTCGGGTTCCGCCGCGACCGCCATGGCGATGGCGAGCCATTGCTGCTGGCCGTGCGACAGGTCGCGCACATAGATCTCGGCGGTCCCGGCAAGATGCACATCGTCGAGCAGGCGCGCCACCACGGCGGGAATCTCGCGGGCGCGGTGGTGGCGGCGCAGCGGGATGAACAGGTTGTGGTAGACAGGCAGGTCCTGATAGACCCGCATGTTCTGGAACTTGACCGTGATGCCGAGGCGCGCGCGCTCGTGCGCCTGGAGCCGCGTGATGTCGCGCCCCTTGAAATAGATCCGCCCGTCGCTCGGCCGCTCGATCCCCATGAGCAGCTTGAAGAAGGTGCTCTTGCCGGCGCCGTTCGGCCCGATGATGCAATGCAGCTCGCCGGGCCGAAGCGAGAAGTCGACGCCCTGGAGCGCCGCGACGCCGCCATAGACCTTGGCAAGGCCCCGGGTCTCGAGGATCGCTTCGGCCGCGCCGGTCATCGCTGCTCCGGCGCCGCGGCCCCGGCGCGTGCCGCTCGCCCGAACAGGCGACCCAGGCGGTCTCCCAGGCTGACGAAGATGCCTTCCGGCGCAAGCAGCATGACGCCGACCAGCAGCGCGCCCATGACCAGGAGGGCGAACTCGCCCTCGGAGGCGAGTCTCAAAGAGATCCAGTTGAGCACGAGCGCGCCCAAGAGGGCGGCGAGCAGGTCGCGTCTTCCGCCGACCGCGACCCAGATGACGACCAGGATGTTCTGGGCGACGCCGAAGCCGTCCGGGTGGATGTAGGTGCCCCAGGCGGTGTAGAGCACGCCGGAGAGCCCGGCCACCGCTGCCGCGATGCAGAACACCGAAAGCTGGATCAGCCGCACGTCGTAGCCGAAGGTCTCGGTGCGCTCGATCTCCTCGCGGCAGCCGACGAGCAGGAAGCCATAGGTCGAGTTGACCAGGCAGCGCAGGCCGAGATAGACCGCGACCACGATGCCGAGCACCAGATGGTAGAACGCGACGCTGCGGCCGTCGAACTCGGCGACCGCATCGCCGAAGCCGAAGATCAGGCTGGGCAGCAGCGGATCGTCCGGCGATTTGGGGCGGAGCCCGTTCATGCCGCCGAGATAGGCGGCGCCGATGGTGTAGCTCGGGTCCGCGGTCTGGCGCAGGAAGGTGCCGATCACCAGCGAGATGACCAGCATCAGGATCGCGATATAGACGCCGCGCAGGCGCGCATAGAACAGGATCGCGCCGATCAGCGCCGCGAACATGGCGGGTACCATGATGCCGGCGATGAACGCGACGTCGGTGTTGCCGTGCGCCTTGAGCAGGTTCATGGCGACGATGCCGTAGGCATAGCCGCCGATGCCGAAGAACGCGGCCTGGCCGAGGCTCAGGATTCCGCAATAGCCCCAGATCAAGGCGAGGCTCAAGGCCAGGAGGCCGGAGATCAGGAAGTTCGAGAAATTGATGACGTCGTAACGCGACAGGAAGCTCGGCGCCACCGCGAGCAGCGCGACGACGGCGACGAAGCAGAGCCAGAACGGCGCGCCGCGGCCGAGCGTCTGCGGGCCGTTGAGGGGCCCGAGCCAGCGGTCGAGCCGCGATGAGCCGCTAAGCATGCGGCACCGGCCTCGCGGCGCGCACCGCCTTCAGCTTGCGCCGCTCCAGATAGTCGGAGATGCCGCGCGGCAGCGCGAGCAGGATCAGGAAGGCGGCCGCCATCATCGAGATGTAGCCGACATACTGGTTGAACGCGTTGACCACGACGGTCTGCACGCCGGCCAGGCTGAGCGCGCTCGCGATCAGCCCGGTGATCGCGTTGGCGCCGCCGCCGATGACGACCGTGATGAAGGCGAGCGGCGTGTAGTTGATGCCGAAGAAGGGCGAGATCGTCGCGGTCATGGCGAACAGGCCGCCCGCGATGCCGCCGAGCGCCGCGCCGAGACCGAAGGTCAGCGCATAGACGCTGCGCGTGTTGATGCCGAGCGCATCCGCCATGGCCGGATCTTCCATGGTGGCGCGCGCCTGGGTGCCGAAGCGGGTGAAGGCGAAGAGCGCCCAGACGCCAGCGATCAGGGCGAGCGCCGCGCCGAACAGTACCAGGCGATAGATGCCGAAGGTCTGCTCGCTGATCGGGAAGTTGCCGAACGGCGTCGGCATGTTGAGGATCGACGGCCCGAAGATCAGCAGGAAGCCCTGGCTCAGCATCAGGCTGATACCCCAGGTGACCACCAGCGAGGACAGGAGCTGCTTGTAGAAGAAGCGGATGACCAGGCGCTCGAGCACGATGCCGACGATGCCTGCGCCGATGCCGGCGAAGATCACCGCGAGCGGCGCCGGCACGCCGGCATAGTAGGAGAAGGTGGTGATGTAGGCGCCGATCATCATGAGCTCGCCATGAGCCATGTTGATGACGCCCATCATGCCGAAGATGATGATCAGCCCGCTGGCAGAGAGCAGCAGGAAGCCGACATTGTCGAAATACTGGTAGACGTAGCCGAAGACGAGCGCAAGCGTATCCATTCAGGTTCGCCGATCGGTTCTCGCGGTCACTTCGGCCGAGATGATAGGCGTAGGGTCGGGTCCCGGTGAAGCGGGCTGGCGAGCCGGGCGGGCATCACGCCCGCCCGGCCGCGCCGCGCGAATCACTGGCCGACGCGCTCCTGGCCCTCGAAGAAGGACGCCCAGTTGGGATTGTCGGGCGGCAGGAACTGGCGGCCCGGCGCCTCCTTGCGCATGTCGACGCCGGCTTCCTTGAGGAAGGTCGGCTCGGTGAAGCCGAGGTCCTCGAGGAAGGTCAGCGTATGGTCCTCATTCACCACAAAGAGATAGGAAGGCATCGCCGCGTGGTGCTGGTCGCCGCGCAGGATCCACTTGCCGCCCGGCGCCTCCGGCACCTCGATGTCGCTCTCCAGCGCCTTGATGACCGCCTCGGTCTCCACCGTGCCGGCCTTCTCCCAGGCCTTCGCCATCGCCTTGACCGCGACATAGCCGAAGCCGGCATGCTCGTTGGCGTAGACCATGTCGGGGAACATGGCGCGCAGCTTCTCGACGAACGCCTTGCTGTTCTCGCCGGGCACGTCCTCGATGTAGCCGGGCGAGACGTGCATGTTGGCGAGCGCCGGCGGGGCGAAGCGCTTGTGCTCATAGCCGTCGGCGATCGTCACGTTCGACCAGGTCGGGATCTTGAGGCCCGCGGCTTGCGCCTGCGGATAGAACTGCACATGCTCCGCGCCGACCAGGCAGTGCACCTGGATGTCGGGCTTCGCCTTCTGGATCTTGTCGATGGTCGCCTGCCATTGCGAGACGCCGAACGGGAAATATTCCTCGTAGATGATCTCGGCGCCGTTCAGGTTGGCGGCGACCCGCGTCCACATGCCGATCGCGCGGCAGAAATTGTAGTCGGCGCCGATATAGATCAGCCGCTTGCCGAACTTCTCGATCATCAGCTTGAGCGCGGGCAGCACCTGCTGCTCGGGCGTCGGGCCGGAGAAGAACGAGTAGTGGTCGGCGATGCCGCCTTCGCCCTGGTTGTTGTGCCAGTAGATCACCTTGTTGCGCACCACCTCGCGGCGCGCCGCCTCGCGCTCGGCGCCGGTATAGGCCGCCATCACCACGTCGGCCTCGTCGTCGAAGATGCACTTCTGCGCCAGCTCCTGGTAGCGCTTGACGTCCGACTGGCCGTCATAGGTGATCAGCTTGATCATCTTCTGCTTGCCGTCGACCATGATGCCGCCGGCGTCGTTCACCTCCTTGGTGGCGAGCTGGTAGCCGTAGGTCTTCGGCGTCGCCATGATCGAGAAGTCGCCGGAGAGGTCGTCGATCGTGCAGACGACGATGTTCTCCTTGTCGGCAGCCGCAGCCGTTCCGGTGATGCCGAACGCGGCGAGCAGCCCTACCCCCGCGAGCGCGGCGAGAACGACTCTCGAGCGAGATACGATGCCAAACATCGACAGTCCTCCGTTGTTCTGGAATGCGTCTGGTCGCGCCCCTTGTCGTGGCTGCCCGGCACGCTCATCGCGCCAGAGCGCCGCCACCCCCGCTGCCGGACCAGCCGCGCATGCCAATTCCCCCTGCCCACGGGATGCCGCCCGTCGAGCGCCGCGAGCCGAACGCTGACGACCGTCACATGGGTCACGAAAAGCTTACGGCACCGGCGAATTGATGCAGTAGCTACCCGAAAGCACCGGCGAGTTCGGGTTAACCAGAAAAGGTAGGGTACCTCGTCTGGGAGGGGCGCTACTCGGGGTGCAGCAGGCCGAGCTGCGTCGCCTTGGCGACCGCCTGCGTGCGGTTGTTGGCGCCGAGCTTGTTGATGGCGTTCTTGAGGTGCAGCCGCACCGTCTCGACCGAGCGATCGAGGATGTTGGCGACATCCTGCGCGGTACGGCCTCCGGCCGACCAGCGCAGGCACTCGATCTCGCGCGGGCTGAGCCGCACCGACATCGCGCACGGCACCTGGGCCTCTAACCCCCTGTCATGGATCGACTTGTGAAAGAGGTGGGTGAGCCGGAACATCGATTCATAGGTGCGCTCGCGGATGCCGAGCCAGTCCGCCCGGCTGCGATCGACGATCGCGCTCACCACGGCGAAGCGGCCGCCCGGCAGGTGCAGCGGGATCGTCATGCCGCGCCCGAGCCCGAAATCCGCCAGGTAGTGCCACGCCTGGCGCTCGATCGGATGCAGCGTCTCGCGGCTCTGGACGTCGTTCCAGTCGAACGGCAGCGTGCCTTCGAAGCAGGCGCGATAATAGGGGTCGAACGAGCCGAAGCGCTCCCAGCCGGCCTCCCAGCCCTTCGGGAAGTTCCGCACGTTCAGCTTGAGCGGAATCCACTCGCCGTCCGGCAGCCGCGGCGGCATGCGCTGATAGGCATAGAGCACCTGCGTGTAGCCGAGATCGCCGACGATGCCCATCAAGCGGTCCAGGCAATCGTCGAAGCTCTCCCCGCGGTCCAGCTCGGCCGCATATCCGTCGAGTGTCAGGGCCATGGCAACCTCCCTTTGCTGCCCTTCGCGCGCGGGGGGACCGCGAAGCCCGATTTAGCAGGCACCGCCCCGCGCCGGGGCGGCCTGATGATGCATGAAGAGCGCATCGTAGTCCGCGTCGCGGCGGAATCCAATGCGGCACTGAGGCGAGCCGCCGCTCCTACCCTCCCCAATTTGGGGAGCCTGTTATGGGGGCTACTCAGGGCCGCGCCGACACCGAGAATTGGCCATCGGAAGCGCCCGGTGCGTCGCGTCGTGAACGTGAACGCCCGTCGCGCCCCACGGAGCCGAAGGGGAAGGCGCATGCATCTGACCGTACGCGAGGAGGAGCGGATTCAACTCTGGAGCGCCGCCGAGATGGCGCGGCGCCGGCTCGAACGCGGCGTCAAGCTGAACTATCCCGAGGCGGTCGCCCTGATCTGCGACGAGATCCTGGAGCGCGCGCGCGAGGGCAGCATCCCCATGCTGACCGACATGATGGAGTACGGCGCGACCATCCTGAAGAAGGAGCATGTCATGGAGGGCGTGCAGCAGATGATGAAGATCGTGCAGGTCGAGGCGATGTTCCCGGACGGCACGAAGCTCGTCACCGTGATGAACCCGATCCGCGATTGACGCATCGCAAGAACGCCGAGGACGCCGACATGGCACAGAAGAAATGGTCCCCACCGCCGCTGCCGAAATCCGTCGTGCCGAAGGAGGCCTTCGACGTCGGCGAGCCGGCGATGTGCGGCGTGATCGAGTTCGCCGCCGGCGACATCGAGATCAACCAGGGCCGGCCGACCAGGGAGATCGTCATGATTAACACGGGCGACCGGCCGATCCAGATCGGCGCCCACTATCACCTCGCGGAATGCAACAAGGCGATGGCGTTCGACCGCGAGGCGGCGTTCGGCATGCGGCTCGACATTCCGAGCGGCACCGCGGTGCGCTTCGAGCCCGGCCAGAGCCGCAAGGTCACCATCACCAGCTTCGTCGGCCGCCAGGTCGCCTACGGCATGAACAACATGACCAACGGCACCACGCGCTCCGACATCATCAGGCATCAGACCATGCAGCGGCTCAAGGCCAACGGATACTGCTTCGAGGGCGAGCGCTTCGCCGCCCGCGCGCCGGCCGACAAGCGCTTCGGCGCGCCGAAGAGCGGCAAGAAGTAGCGCCGAGCCGAGCCAGGGAGAGGCCCCATGAGCATGTCGATCAAGCGCCCGGACTATGCGGCGCAATACGGCCCGACCACGGGCGACCGCATCCACCTTGCCGATACCGGCCTCGTCGCCGAGATCGAGCATGACTACACGACCTATGGCGACGAGCTCGTGTTCGGCGGCGGCAAGACGATCCGCGACGGCATGGGCCAGGCCTCGAAATGGAAGGCGAGCGACGGCGCGCTCGACATCGTGGTCACCAACGCGGTGATCATCGACCCCTTCCTCGGCATCGTGAAGGGCGACATCGGCATCAAGGACGGCAAGATCGTCGGAGTCGGCAAGTCGGGCAACCCGGACACCATGAACATCACGCCCGGCCTGATCGTCTCGCCCAACACCGACATTCTCTCGGTCGAGGGCATGATCTGCACGCCGGGCTTCGTCGACATCCACCCGCACTTTGATTCGGTGCAGCAGCTCTACGAGTACCAAAATTCGGGCTTCACGACCGTGATCGGCGGCGGCTCGGGGCCGAAGACGGTCGGCATCGAGTGCCCCGGCGTCTGGAGCCTGCATCGCATGCTCGAGGCGATGGCCGACATCCCGCTCAACTTCGGCAATTTCGGCAAGGGCAACGCGGCGACCAAGGGCGCGCTCATCGAGCAGGTGGTAATCGGCGGCGCGACCGGCCTCAAGATCCACGAGGACTGGTCGTCCTCGCCGGCCGCCATCGAATCCACGATGGACCTCGCCGACGAGCTCGACTTCCAGGTCCAGATCCACGCCGACACGCTGAACGAGACCGGCTATTACGAAGACACGCTCGCCGCCATCAACGGCCGCGTCATGCATATCTATCACTGCGAGGGCGCCGGCGGCGGCAACGCGCCCGACATCATGCGCTGCGTGATGGAGCCGAACCTGCTGCCCTCCTCCACCAACCCGACCAACCCGTTCTCGATCAACACGTACGACGAGGAGATCGACATGTTGATCACCTGCCACAACCTCAACAAGAACGTGCCGACCGACATCGCCTTCATCCAGGGCCGCGCCCGCGCCGAGACCATGCGCGCCGAGGACGTGCTGCACGATGTCGGCGCGATCTCGATGATCGGCTCGGACAGCCAGGGGGTCGGCCGCGCGGCCGAGAGCGCGCAGCGCTCCTTCCAGCTCGCCGCGGTCAACAAGGTGCGCTTCGGCCGGCTGCCCGAGGACGGCGCGAACAACGACAATTTCCGCATCCGCCGCTACCTCGCCAAGGTGACCATCAACCCGGCGATCACCTTCGGCGTCGATTCCTATGTCGGCTCGATCACGCCCGGCAAGCTCGCGGACCTGGTGTTCTGGCGGCCCGGCTTCTTCATCGCCAAGCCCGAGGTTACCGTGAAGGGCGGCTTCATCAGCCATGCCGTGATGGGCGACCCCGCCGGCTCGCTGATGACCTGCCAGCCCCTGAAATACCGCCCGCAATATGGCTCGTTCGGCGCCAATGCCGGGCGCCTGAGCTGTTCGTTCGTCACCCAGGCGGCGCTCGACGCCGGCCTCGAGGGGCGGCTCCGCTCGCACCAGACGCTGGTGCCGGTCAAGCGCACGCGCACCATCTCGAAGCGCGACATGGTGCACAACGACGCGATGCCCGACATCGAAATCGACCCCGAGACCTACAATGTCTATATGAACGGCGAGCGCATCACGGTCGCGCCGGCCAAGACCCTGCCGCTCACCCAGCTTTTCTACTTCCGGTAGGGGCCTCGGCACCGACGATCCGTTTGCCCTGGCGGCTTGCCCGAGCGAAGATAGCGCCGCGCGCCAAGGAACCTCGGATGTCCATCGTCGAGCGCATCATCGGCCATATCGACACGCTCTCGCCGCGGCCGGAGCGGATCGACCGCGTGATGCTGACCTCGGAGGAGCGGGCAAGCGCGCACATGGTCGCCCATTCGGAAGCCGGCCGCTCGGTCAGGCTGTCGCTGCCGCGCGGCACCGAACTCAACGACGGCGACGTGCTGGCGGTCGAGGGCGATACCGCGCTGGTGGTCGCCGCCGCGCCGGAGGACCTCTTCATCGTGCGGCCGAAGGATGCCTACGAGGCCGGCGTCGCCGGCTACCAGCTCGGCAATCTGCACCGCCCGGTGCGCTTCGCCGAGGCGGCCATGCTGACGCCCGCCGACCCGATGGTGGCCGACTTGCTGAAGCGTCTCGGCGTCGCGTTCGAGGTGCGCCGGGCGCCGTTCGTCGGCCAGCGCTACGGCGCCTATGCCGGGCACCATCATCACGGCCCGGGCGACCACGATCATCACCACGCGCACGAACATCCTGCGCATGAGCACGGCTCGCACGAGGGTTGAGCGCGGCCATGCTCGATCCGCTGCTGACGCTGCTCCAGGTCGCGAACGCCGCCTTCCCGACCGGCGCGTTCAACCACTCCTACGGCTTCGAGACGCTGATCGAGCGCGGCGAGATCAAGGACGCGGCGAGCCTCGAAGCGCATTGCCGGGACTGGCTGCGCCATGCGGTAGCGCCGGCCGACGGCGCGGCGGCGGCGCTCGCGCACCGGGCGCAGCGCGACGGCGACCTCGAAACGCTGACCGCGATCGACGATGCGGTCGGCGCGCTCAAGCTGGCGCGCGAGGCGCGCGAAGCCTCGGCCAAGACCGGCCGCGCGCTCCATGTCGCGCTGCGCGAGGTGTTCGACGGGGCGGACCTCTCCCTGCTCGACGCCATGACCCGAAGCGGCCGCAGCGAAGGCCACCAGGCGGTGATCTTCGGCGCCGGCGCCGCCGCGCTCGGCATCTCGCGGGCCGATGCCGTGCTCGCCTTTCTCCAAACCGCGCTCGGCAACATGGCCTCGGTGGGCGCGCGGCTGATCCCGCTCGGCCAGGTCGAGACGCAGCGCATCGTGACGCACGCCCAGCGGACGATCAGGGACGCCGCCGACGTCGCGATGTCGCGCCCGCTCGGCATGCTCGGCGCCGCCGCCATCGTCTACGACATCGCGGCGATGGAGCACGAGCGCCTGCCGACCCGGCTCTGCATGTCGTGAGTGGGTTCGCGATGCACGCGCACCACGACGCTTCCCTTGTCGTCATTGCCGGGCTTGACCCGGCAATCCAGAGCGGCGGCAAGAGCTGGATGCCCGGGTCAAGCCCGGGCATGACGGAGTTGAGGCCGGCGCGCGAATGCGCGCCGTGGATTGGTCTGAGAGGTAACGGATCATGCGCAAGCCAGTGAGAATCGGCATCGGCGGCCCGGTCGGGTCGGGCAAGACGGCGCTTCTGGTGCAGCTTTGCCGCACGCTCGGCGAGCGCTACTCGGTCGCCGCGATCACCAACGACATCTTCACCAAGGAGGACGCCGAGTTCGTCATCCGCTCGGGCGCGATCGAGGCGAGCCGGGTGATGGGCGTCGAGACCGGCGGCTGCCCGCACACCGCGATCCGCGAGGACGTCTCCATGAACCTGCAGGCGGTCGAGGACATGGTGCGCCGCTATCCCGATCTCGACATCGTCTTCGTCGAGAGCGGCGGCGACAACCTGGCGGCCACCTTCAGCCCCGAGCTGGTCGACACCCACATCTACGTCATCGACGTGGCGGAGGGCGACAAGATCCCGCGCAAGGGCGGGCCGGGCATCACCAAGTCGCCGCTGCTGGTCATCAACAAGATCGACCTCGCGCCCCATGTCGGCGCCGACCTCGGCGTGATGGAGCGCGATTCGAAGCGGCAGCGCGGCCAGCGCCCCTTCGTCTTCACCAACATGCGGACCGGCGAAGGGCTCGACGCGGTGATCGCCTGGATCGAGCGCGACGCGCTCCTGATCGAGCCCGAAAAGAAATCAGCCTGACGCTGGACGCAAGGCTTGCCCGGCTCCGCCATGACCGCTCTCGTCACCCCCGATCCCGAATGGATCGTCGGCAAGCATGGCCTGCTCAACCTGCGGGCGCTGCGCCGCAACGGCCGCACCGAGATCGACCCGCATAGCTGGCGCATCCCGCTGCAATGGCAGGGCTATCACTACCAGGATCATGACGACCAGCCGTTCGTGCTGATCCTCAACAGTGCAGGCGGCTTCGTCGAGGGCGACGTCGCCGAGATTCACGTCACGCTCGAGGCCGGCACGCGCATGCTCGCCACCGGCACCGGCGCGAGCCGCTTCTACAAATGCCCCGGCGGCGCGGTCTCGCAGGAGCTCTTCACCGCCGAGGTCGGCGACGGCGCGCTTTTCGAGTACCTGCCGGACGAGGCGATCCCGTTCGCGGAGAGCCGCGTCGAGCGCCGCACCGTCATCTCACTCGCCGAGAGCGCCCGGCTGTTCGCGAGCGACATCGTGGCGGCGGGCCGCATCCACTATGGTGCCGCGGGCGAGGCGTTCGCGTTTTCGAGCCTGCTCTCCGAGATCGAGGTCAGGCGCACGGGCCGCAGCCTCGCGCTCGACCGGCTGGTCGCGGCAAGCCCGGACGAGGTCGCCGCGCTGCGCCGCCTGTGGGCGAACGCCAACCACATGATCACCGTGATCGCGGTGGCGCCCGACCTGCCGCCCGGCATCGAGGACGAGGCCGTCGATGCGCTCAGGCACGCGCCGGTCGTGCGCGCCGGAGCGAGCCGGATCGGGCCGATGATCGTCGCCCGCGCCCTCGCGAACGAAACCTACGAGGCGCACGAGACCGTGTTCGCGCTGTGGCGCGTGCTGCGACCGGCGCTCGCCGGCAAACCGGCCCGTCCCATCCGCAAGTCATAAGAGTCAGCGCGCGAGCAAAGCCCGGATGGAATCGCCGAGGAACGCGTTGCAGTCCGGGTCGATGCCGACCTCCGAGAAGTGCCCCCACATGCCGGGGATGATGCGCAGCTCGGCGTCGGGCATGCGCGCGGCCTCCCACGCCATGTCCTCGGCCGGGAAGTAGAGGTCCCGCTCGCCCGGGCTCAGCACCGCCTTGGCGCGGATCGCACCGAGCGCGCGTTCGAGATCGCCGTCATAGCCGGGCGTCCTGGCGATGTCGGCGGTCTGCCAGGTGTGGAGCTGGCTCAGCAGGTCGTTGGCGTCGAGCTTGACGAAATAGGCTTCCCAGAAATCGACCAGGAAGCTGTCGATGTCGGCGAAGCCCATGCTCTTGTAGAGCCCGTTGCGATAGAACGCCTGCGAGAGCGCCCAGCCCGCCCAGACGCGGCCGATCGCGCGGAGGCCCACTTCGGGTGGCCTGTAGTAGTCGCCATGGACGAACGCCGGGTCGGCCAGCAGCGCCGCCTTGGCGCCGGCGAGGAAGACGTAGCAATGCGGGCTGACCCGCGCCGCGCCGCAGCAAGGCGCGATGCGCTCGACCAGCTCAGGGTAGGCGAGCCCCCACTGATAGGCCTGGAAGGCGCCCATCGAGCCGCCGATCACGAGCCGGATGCGGCGGACGTCGAACCGCTCGGCAAGCAGCCGGGCCTGCGCGCGCACATTGTCCTGGATCGTGATCGCCGGGAAGCGGCCGCGGTCGAACGGTGCCGGCGTGTTCGACGGCGAGGAGGAGAGGCCGTTCGCGAACATGCTCGGCGCGACGATGAAATAGTCGCGCGTGTCGAGCGGCTTGCCGTCGCCGATCAGCCATTCGAGGTCGGCATGCGTGCCGGTGAACCAGGTCGGGAACACGATGACGTTGTCGCGCGCGGCGTTGAGCGTGCCATAGGTGGCGTAGGCGAGCCGCGCATCGGGCAGCACCTCGCCGCCATCGAGCGCGAAGTCGCCGAGCGCGAACAGCGCGTGCGGGGTAGCACCGGTCATAGCGCCGCCATCCCGCCATCGACCATGTAGTTGCCGGCGGCGACGAAGCTCGCCTCGTCGGAGGCGAGGAAGGCGATCATCGGCGCGACCTCGTGCGGCTCGGCGCGGCGGCCGAGCGGCGTGAAGTCAACCAGCATCTTGGCCTCCTCCGGCGTCACGCCGCGCGACATCGGGGTATCGACATAGCCGGGCAGCAGGCAGTTCACCCGGATGTTGTGCGGCGCATAGGTGACGCCGGCGTTCTTGGAGAGCATCACCGCCGCGCCCTTCGAGGTCTGATAGGCGGCGTTGTTGGCGACGCCCGACCAGCCCCAGACCGAAGAGACGTTGACGATGGCGCCCCCGCCGCGCTCGATCATGCCGGGGATCACGGCCTTCATGCCGAGGAACATGCCGAGCACGTTGCTCTCGAACGCGGCCCGCATGCCCTCGACCGTCTCCTCGTGCACCGGCCTGCCGCTGCCGAGCGCGCCCGCATTGTTGATCAGCACGTTGGGCAGCCCGAAGCTTTCGATGCAGCGCGCGAGGCCTGCGGCCCAGGCCGCCTCGCTGCGCACGTCGAGCGTCGTGAAGCGCAGCGCGTTCGGGCTTTCGGCGAGCGCGGCATTGAGTTCGTCGCCGGGCTCCTTGATGTCCGCGGCGAGCACCCTGGCGCCCTCGGCGATGAAGAGAAGCGCGCTGGCCGCGCCGATCCCTGTCGAGGCCCCGGTGATGATCGCGATCTTGCCGTCGAGCCTTCCAGCCATGTCGTCTCACCCTTGCTTGATCGTTCAGCTGCCGGCGCCGGCCATCCGCCGCGCCCGGCTCGGCCCGCGGGCACGGCGCGGCGCGAGCCGCCCGGCCAGGAACTCGACCGCGATCACGGTCATCAGCAGCGCGCCGGTGACGAGCTGCACGAGCGAGGCCGAGGTGCCCCGCGCCGCGAGCCCGGCCGCCACGCAGGAGAGGATCGCGACGCCGAAGGCGACGTTCAGCACGGTGCCGCGCCCGCCGTAGAGGCTGATGCCGCCGAGCAGGCAGGCGGCCGCGCCGGTGAGCAGCAGGTCGTCATAGTTCTGCGGCGCGGCGCTGCCGCCGCGTGTTGCCGCCAGCGCGCCGGCAAGGCTCGCGCAGCCGGACGAGATCGCGAAGCTCAAGGTAAGCGTCCGCACGCGCGGCACGCCGGCCGCGATCGCCTCGTTGCGCGCGCCGCCGATCGCGTAGATCTCGCGCCCCCAGCGGGTGAAGCTGAGGAACAGCCAGAGCAGCCCGAACACGAAGAGCGCGGTGATGCTGCTGACCGAGAAGATCGCGTAGCGCTCGAGCAGCGGGTCGGTGATCTCGAAGTTCTCGATGATGATCGGCTCGTGGCCGCTGAAGATGTAGGTCAGGCCGCGCAACATGATCAGCGTGCCGATGGTGAAGACGAGCGAACTGATGCCGAGGCGGCCGATCACCATGCCCTGGAGCGCGCCGAACGCGACGCCGCACGCCGTCGCGATCAGGATGCAGCCGATCAGCCCCATTCCCGACATAAGCACCGTGATGATGGCGGCGAGCGCCGTCATCGAGCCGACCGAAAGGTCGAACTCGCCGGCGATCAGCGTGACCGCGAGCCCGAGCGCGACCAGCCCGACCAGCGAGAAGCCTTCGAGCACCGAATAGACGCTCGCCTCGCCGCGGAAGGTCGGCGTGAGCAGCGAAATGACGATCCAGGTCACGGCGAGCGCCGCGAGCGGCAGCGCATAAGGCCGGAGGCGCATGGCGAGCCCGGCGATCATCGGCGCAGGCCCCTGCGGCGGAACAGGTCGAGGATCACCACCGCCGCCGCGACCACCGCGCCCTGCACCGCGAGGCGGCCGCCGGGGCTGAAGTCGTTGAGCACCATCATGTTGCCGATCACCGAGATGAGCAGCGCGCCGGCCGCCGAGCGCAGCGGCGAGCCCTGCCCGCCCCCGATCGCCGTGCCGCCGACCAGGAGCGCGGCGATGGCGCTGATGGTGAGCGTCGGGAAGGACTTGGCCGTGGCCTCGCCGAACGCCGCGCCCTCGAGGATCCCTGCGATGGCGACGCCGACCGAGAAGATCGCGAAGGCCACGATCGTCACGCGCCCGAACGAGATGCCGCTGATCTCGGCGGTTGCGCGATTGGCGCCGACCAGCACGGTCTCCCGGCCGGTCACGGTGCGCGACATCACGAGCGTCACCAGCGCGGTGAACACCAGGAAGACCAGCACGACGATGGGGACGCCGAAGACGTCGCCGCCACCCCATGCGGCCGGATGCTCGCCGACATTGACGATGCGCCCGCCGGTGATCTCCGAGACCACGCCGAAGATGATCGCGCCGGCGGCAAGCGTGGTGATCACCGGATTGAAGCCCGCCGCCACCACCACGCCCTGGAAGACGCCAATGAGCACCGTGCCGAGCAGCACCAGGAGGATCGCGGCGGCCTGGTTCCAGCCCGCGCCGAGCAGCGCGACGAACGAGACCATCGCCGCCATCGCGGTCTGCGCGATGCCGAGCGAGACGAAGTTGCCCGACAGCGTCATCGGCGTCATGGCGACCGCGACGATGCCGATGATCGAGGCGTTCCGCACGATCGCGAGGATATTGTCGATGGTGAGGAAGCTCGGCGTGACGATGATGGCGACGATGATACCCGCCGCCGCGGGGCCGAGCACGGCAACCGGCAGCAACCAGTCCGGCCGCTGGCGGACGAGCGCCGTCGGCCGCGGCTCCAGCGGAAGGTCGGCGGTCACGCCGTCACGCGCCCGCTCATGCCGCCTCCTGGTGCATGACCTCGCGGACGAGCGCATCCTCGGTCCATTCGTCGTGCGGCTTCATGGCGGTCAGGCGGCCGCGGTAGAAGGTGGCGATGGTGTCGGAGAGGCCGAGGATCTCGGCGGTATCCGAGCTCGCGACCACGATGCCGAGCCCTTGCGCGCACAAATCCCGCAAGTGCCGGTAGATGTCGGCCCGCGCGCCGACGTCGACGCCGCGCGTCGGCTCCTCGAGCAGCATCACCCGCGGCTCGCTGCCGAGCCACTTGCCGACCGCCACCTTCTGCTGGTTGCCGCCGCTGAGCGCACCCACAGCGGTCGCCAGACGCTTGACGTCGATCGCGAAGCGGCCGGCGATCTGGCTGGAGCGTTCGCGCTCGCGGCGCGCCGATATCCAGCCGGCGCTCGACACCGAGCGCACCCAGGGCGAGGACAGGTTCTCGCGGATCGAGCGCACCGCGAAGGTGCCGTCGCGCTTGCGGTCGGCCGAGCAATAGGCGACGCCGCGCCTGAGCGTGGCTGCGCGGCTCTTCAGCGGGAGCGCCGTACCATCCAGCGTGACGGTTCCCGCGAGCGGCGGCAGCATGCCGGCGAGCGCCTCGACCACCGCGCTCGCGCCGCTGCCCAATTGGCCGGTAAGGCCGACGATCTCGCCGGCACGCACCGCGAAGCCGACCGGCTCGGCGAGGCCGGGCGCCAGCAGGCCGTCGACCTGAAGCAGGGTCTGCTGGCCGAGCGTGCCGCGCGCCGGGAACATGGTCTCGAGCTCGCGGCCGAGCATCATGGTGATCACCGCATCGACGTCGAGCTCGGCGGTCGGCCGGGCCGGCAGGCTGCGGCCGTTGCGGAACACGGTGACCCGGTCGGCGATGCGGAACACCTCGGGCAGCCGGTGGGTGACATAGATGATGCTGCGCCCCTCGGCGGCGAGCCGCTTGATGACGGCAAGCACGCGCTCGATCTCGCGGTCCGCGAGCGCGGCGGTCGGCTCATCGAAGATGAGGATGCGTGCGTCGCGCACCAGGAGCCGCGCGATCTCGAGGAGCTGCATCTCGGCGACACTGAGCCGCTCGACCAGCGTGCCCGGATCGAGATGCTCCAAGCCGACCGCGGCGAGCAACTCGCGGGCGCGCGCCTTGAGGCGGTGCGGCAGCCAGAGCGCCGGCACGCCGGCCTGGCCGAGCACCAGGTTCTCGGCCACGCTCATCGTCGGCACCGAGCTGTATTCCTGGTGGACGACCGCGACGCCAGCCGCCTGCGAGCGCGAACTCGGGTAGAGCTCGGCCCTGGCGCCGTCGATCTCGATGCTGCCGGAATCGGGATGCACCAGGCCGGACAGCACCTTGACCAGCGTGCTCTTGCCAGCCCCGTTCTCGCCGAGCAGTGCCATCACCTCGCCGGCGCGCAGCTCGAAATCGACCTCGGCCAGCGCCTGCACATTGCCGTAACGCTTGGAGAGGCGGCGCACGAGGAGGCGCGGCCCATCGGCCGCGCCTCCGCTGTCAATGCTGGCGCGTTCTGGATTCAAGCGATGAACCCGTCAGCCGCTGGCGCAGATCTCGTCCGCGTTGTAGCCCCAGATCAGTGTGTTGGCGACGCCATCCGCGCCGATCGCGGGAGCATGCGGCATGTAGTTGTATTTCGCCGGCGGCGCGTTGTCGATCGGCGGCGCCTCGGGCGTGACCTCGAGCTGGATGATGTCGCCCTCGATCTTGCCATTGGCGACGAACTTCGCCGCCGTCCGCACCGCGAGCGCGCCTTCGACCGCCGCGGGCTGGATGCCGGTGCCGAAGGTCTCGCCGTTCTTCACCGCCTCCAGGCTGCCCGAGCAATCACCCGAGACGATGTAGACGTCCTTGCCGGGCGTGATGCCGTTCTCCTTGAGCGCGCGGATGATGCCGTTCGCGGCCTGCTGGTTGGAGACGAACAGGAAGTCGAACTGGCCCTTGAACTTCGGCACCACCTGGCTGCCGATCTCATAGCCGGTCTCCGGGCTGTTCGGGCCCCACTCGGTGTGGATGATGTTGAACGGCGCGTCCTTGGTGACCTCGAGGAAGCCCTTCATGCGCTCGACGCCGGTCTTCTCGCCGGCCGGATGCTGGAACACGAGCAGGTTGCCGCCCGGGCTCTTGAACTCCATGCCGGCCGCCTTCGCCGCATCGCGGGCCTGCAGCAGCATCTGCCCGAGGGTCCGGCCGATCAGGATCTGGTTAGCGCCGGAATAGGCCTGCACGTAGGGCCAGGACTTCTCGTTCGGCTCCTGGGTAAGCTGGATCACCGGCGCGAGCTTCGAGAGCAGGCGCACATCGTTGATCGCTGCATCGGCCACCCATGGCCAGAAGATGATCGCGGCCGGCTTGACGCCGCTCGCGATGAGCTGCTGCACCTGCTGGTCCTGCTCGGGCTGCGAGAAGTTGTTCTGATAGACGGTGAGCTTGTAGCCGAGCTTCGCGGCCTCCGCCTCCGCGCCCTTGATCTGGTTGGCGCCGTAGACGTTCGAGGCCGTGATCGTGAACATCACGAGATCCTTGCCGTCGCCTTGGACCGACCCGGTTCCTTCGGCGCTGACGGATTGGGAGCCCAGTATCAACGCGGTCGCACAGAGGACCGCGGCAACTCGCTTCAATGACCTCATCTGTGTCCCTCCCTGACGTGGCGCGTGTTGGGCGTTGAGATCGCGTCCTGTCCCCTTAAAGATAGAAGCGTTTACTTTTGTAAAGGGCGCCCTCTGGGCTGTCAAGACGACGGCCGGAAGCGCGCCGGCCCGCCGCCGCCTCGGCGTTTCCGACCGCGCGGGCGCGGCGATGCCGCGGTCTAGTCGTCGGCGGAAGCAGCCTGCGTCGAGCCGTAGGTCTTCAGATAGGCGGCGACGTCGAAGACGCCTTCGGTGATCTCGTAGTCGTAGGCGCCGCGCTGCACCGCGTCCCAGATCTCGTCGTATTCGAGCGGGCTCACCGAGTAGTAGCGCAGCCGGTCGCCGGCCCTGAGCAGCACGCCGTTCTCGGGGAACGCCTTGTTGCGCGGCAGCGGCTCGTAGAGGTTGACGGCGAGCCGGCCGATCAGCTGATAGCCGCCCGGGCTCGCCACCGGATAGGGCCCGGTCGAGAAGCCCGCGAGTGCCAAGGTGCGCGCCGGGGTGAAGCTGCGCGGCACCTTGTATTTGGGCGCGGTGATCCACTTCGAGGGATCGAGCACGCGCGAGAAGTAGCAGCCCGGCGTGAAGCCGACGCAGACCACCCAATAGTCGGAGGCCGTGTGCGTCTCGATCACCTGCTCGACCGTCAGGTTGTTGAGGCGGGCCACATAGTCGATGTTCTTCTCGACCTCGTAGCGGCGCGCGGTCTCGGCGCTCCAGGGGTCGTCGTACCAGACCGGGAGCCGCACATAGCGCGACGGCAGGGTGGCCGGGTCGCGCACCTGCGGCAGGAACGGGCGGATAATGGCTTCGAGGCGCGCATGCGAGGTCGCCTCCACGTCGAACACGATGCCGAGCTCGCGCAAGGACGGGATCACCTCGATGACGCCCTTGATCGCCTCCGCCTTCAGCGCTTCCTGCAGCTTGAGCACGCGGAAGTTCAGAAGCAGGTTGGCCTCGTCGCCGAACTCGATGGCGAGGTAGCGGTCGCCGAGCGGGCGGAAGACGGGCTCGTCGTAGATCATGCGCCGCCCTCCAGCGCCTCATGGGCGGACCGGATCGCACGCCACTGGTTCACCGCCACCTCACGCGCCTCCTCCGCCTCGATAGCCTTGAAGCGGAGCGCGACGCCCGGCACGAGCTGGCCCATCTTGCCGAGGTCGCTCGATATCACGGTCGCGATCTTGGCATAGCCGCCGGCCGTCGGGTTCTCGACCCCCATGACGATCGGCTCGATGCCGCCCGGCACCTGGATGCCGCCGATCGGGATCACGTCGTCCACGATGTCGGCGCGGCCCGAGCCGGCATCGCGCACCAGGTGCGCCGGCCGGTCGTGCAGCGTGAGCAGCGGGCCGATCAGCCGCATGCCCATGCGGTCGGCAAGCGGCGAGAGCTTCCACTCGACGCCGAGGAAGGTTTCGATCGCCTCGTCGGTGAACATGAAGTCCTGCGGCCCGAGCACGACGCGGATTTCGTTCGGGCTTGCCGGCCAGGGCGGCAGGCCGCCCGGCAGCTTGCGCCCGGCTACGCGCGCGAGCGGCTGGCGCGGCACGCCAAGCGGCAGCCGGTCACCGGGGCGGAGCGCGCGCCCCTCGAGCCCGCCCTGGCTGCCGCGGATATAGGTGGCGCGGCTGTGCAGATAGAACGGCACGTCGATGCCGCCGGCGACCGCGAGATAGCCGCGGGCGCCGCGCCGCACATACCCGAAGGCAAGCGTCGCGCCGGCGGGAACCGGCACCGCCTCGAACATCGGGATGGGCGCGCCGTCGAGCGTCGGCGCCATGTCGGCGCCGGTCAGCGCGATCACCGTCTCGGCGTGGAACTTCAAGGCCGGCCCGCGCAGCAGCATTTCGAGCCCGGCCTCGCCCGGCGGAAGCGGGCTGAGCGGCGGCGGCGTCGGGCGGTTGCCGACCAGGAGATTGCCGAGCGCAAGCGCGTAGTAATCCTGCGCGCCGGCCGGCGGTATGCCATGCGCCAGATGGCCCGGCCGGCCGCCGTCCTGCACCGTGGTCTGGATGCCGGCTTGAAGAACCTCGATCATGCTTGACCTTCGATCAGAGCGCCGTCGGTGTCGAACAGGCGGAGCGCGCCCGGATCGGCGTGAAGGCGCAGCGGCGTTCCGACCGGGAACGTCACGCCGGCATCCGTCTCGATCTGGATCGCGTCCTGCTCGTAGAGATATCCGGCATCGGGAACGGGATGGCAGACGACGAAGTTGTTGCGGCCGAGATGCTCGGTCAGGCTAACCCGAACCGGCAAGCCCTCGCCATCGCTCGTTTGCGCGACCTTGAGCTGGTGCGGCCTGACGCCGACCAGCACCTCGCGCCCCGCCGGCAAAGCGAGGCCGGGCGGCGCCGGCAGGCTCGCCCCGGGCGCGCCGACCGCGCGCAGGCGCCCCTCCGCCGGCACCATGCGCAAGAGGTTCATCGACGGGCTGCCGATGAAGCGCGCGACGAACGTGTTGACGGGGCGCGCGTAGACATGGTCCGGCCGGCCGACCTGCTGCAGCCTGCCCTGCCGCATCACGGCGAGCGCGCTCGACAGCGTCATCGCCTCGGCCTGGTCGTGGGTCACGAAGATCACGGTGACGCCGAGCGCCTGGTGCAGCCGGCCGAGCTCGATTCGCATCTGCTCGCGCAGCTTGAGGTCGAGGTTGGACAGCGGCTCGTCCATCAGGAAGACGCGCGGCTTGCGGATCATGGCGCGGCCGAGCGCGACGCGCTGCCGCTCGCCGCCGGAGAGCTGTGCCGGCTTCTTGTCGAGCAGCCGCTCGATGCCGAGGATTGCAGCGGTCTCCGCCAGCCGCCGCGCGATCTCGGCGCGCGGCACGCGGCGGTTGCGCAGGTTGAAGGTGATGTTCTGCGCCGCGCTCATATGCGGGTAGAGCGCATAGTCCTGGAACACCATCGCGATGTCGCGGTCGCGCGGCGAGAGCGCGGTCACGTCCTGCTCGCCGATGAAGACGCGGCCCCGGCTCGGATACTCGAAGCCCGCGATGATGCGGAGCAGCGTGGTCTTGCCGCAGCCGGACGGGCCGAGGATGGAGAAGAAGCTGCCGGGCTCGATCGCGAGGTCGACGCCGTCGAGCGCCGCGACCTCGCCGCCCGCATAGGTCTTGGCGATGCCTTCGAGTCGAACGCCGACCGCGCCGTCCATCTATCTCAGCGCCCCGAGGCTGACGCCGCGCACCATCTCGCGTTGGAGCAGGAAGACGACGATGACGAGCGGCGCGAAGGAGACCACCGCACCCGCGGTGAGGAAGCCCCAATCGGTCTGGAACGGCGTGATCGTGCTGCCGAGCCTGACCGGCAGCGTGACCCATTTGTCCTTGGTGAGCAGGAAGGCGAACAGGAACTCGTTCCAGGCGAAGACGAAGGTGAAGATGGTGGTCACCGCGATGCCGCCCTTGCTCAGCGGCATGATGATGAAGAAGAGGATCTTGAGCGGCTTCGCGCCGTCCGCCGAGGCCGCCTCGTCGATCGAGCGCGGCACCTCGGCGAAGAAGCCCTGCAGCATCCAGATCGCGAAGGGCAGCGAGAACGAGAGGTAGACGAGCACGAGGCCGGGATAGCTGTCGAGCAGCTTGGCGCGGCTCAGGATCAGGTAGAACGGCACCACCACCGAGATCGGCGGCAGCATGCGGAGCGAGAGGATCCACATGCCGATCTGCTCGCGGCCGCGCAAGGAGGAGCGCGACAGCGCATAAGCCGCGAGCGAGCCGAGCAGGATCGAGAGGATCGTGGTGCCGCCCGCGACCGCCAGGCTGTTCAGCAGGTAGGCGCCATACCTCTTGTCGCGGAACAGCTCGGCATAGTTCTCGAGCGTCGGGATGAAGGCGAAGGAAGGCGTCAGGCCGGTCAGGCCGCCCTCGGGCTTGAGCGAGGTCATCGCCGTCCACGCGATCGGGAACATCCAGGCCGCGAGCACGACGAGGAGCGGCGCCGCCCACAGCGCTGTCGGCCAACGGCGCATCGCTCAGCCCCTGCCCTGCCCCACCACGCCCTGGCGCGAGATGGCGCGGATCAGGAGCGTGATGACGATCGAGACGACGGCGAGGAGGACCAGCGAGGTGGCCGCGGCGTCGCCCATCTGGAAGTTGACGAAGGCGGTCTCCCAGATCAGCACCGGCAGCGTGTAGGAGGCATCGCCCGGCCCGCCCTGCGTGGTCGCGACGATGACCTCGAAGGCACGCAGCAGGTCGATCAGCCGGAGCAGCAGCACGATGACGAGAACCCGCTTGATCAGCGGGATCGTGATCAGGAAGATCTGCCGCCACAGACTCGTGCCATCCAGCTCGGCGGCCTCGTAGAGCGAGCGCGGCACGGCATACATGCCGGCGAGCACGATCAGGAAGACGAACGGCGTCCACTGCCAGACGTCGATCGCGACGATGGCGAAGAGCGCGATGTCGGCGTCCGAGAGCCAGCCCAGCTTCGGGATGCCGACCAGCCCGAGCATGTAGTTGATGACGCCGAAATCCGGCTGATACATGAAGCGCCACATCACTGCGGCAACGATCGGCGCGACGAGGATGGGCGTGGTCAGGAGCGTGCGCACGATCGACATGCCGGGCAGGTCGCGCAGGCGGTGGACCCAGGCCGCCAGCACGAAGCCGAGCACGAACTCGGCGCCGAGCGCCGTGAACGCGAAAACGAACATGCGCGCGAGCGCGGTATGAAACTTCTGCGACGTGAACAGGTAGTAGAAATTGTCCGTGCCCACGAAGCGCGGCGGGGCGACCTGGAACAGGTTCTGCCGGTAGAGCGCGGTGTCGATCAGGAAGACGACGGGGCCGATGACCAGCGCGAGAAGCACGACGACGGCCGGCGCCAGCATGAGGAGCGGTGCCAGCCGCTCGCCGCGATAGACGCGCGGGCGCTCGGCCGCGGCCCCGGTCGAGACGGCCGGCTCCGGCCCCGTCAGGCTCATCGGCGGGCGGTGCGGCGTGCCGCGGTTTCAAGCGCTCAGGCGTAGCCCGAGCGCTGGAACAGCACCTCCACATCCTTCTTCATGTTGGCGCAGGCCTGCTCGGGCTCGGCCTTGCCGGTCACCACGTCGCCGGCATGCTGGGTGATGATCTGGAAGAACTCCGGCCCTTCGGCGAACTGCGCGAGGTGATGGCCGTTCGCGATGCCCTGCGCGATCGACTTGAACACCTGGTATTGCGGCTGCGCGCCCCACTCGTTGAGCAGCGTGGCGTTGGACGGCTGCCCGCCGGCCAGGATGAAGTTCTCCGCGTTCTCCTGCCGGGTGACGAACTTCGCGAAATCGACCATCAGCTCGATGTTCTTCGACGCCTTCGGGATGGCAAGTCCGAAGCCACCCTTCATGCCGGTCTGCCCGACGTTCTGGTTCGAGCCGCCGATCGGGAAGTCGCGCGACACCAGCTTGTCGTGGAAGTTCGGGTTCTCCTTCGGGTTCTGCAAAATCATGAAGCCCGACCACATGACCTGCTGGTGCGACACGTCGTTCTTGAACGCCTCGGCGTTCTCGAACTCCTGGGCGTTGAGCGAGGCCTCGTTCCAGACCTTGGAGAGATCGCGCAGCATGGTCATCGCCGCGAGGTTCTCGGGCGAATCGAGCAGCACCTTGCCCGGCGGATTCGCCTCGTTCAGGCGGCCGAAGGCATCCGGCTTGTCGTTCTCGTACCATTTGCCGCCGAAGCCCCACATCATGCCGGTATAGGTCATGCCGAGGAACCAGGCGTTGCGCGCGGCGCAGGTCATGAAGCCGGAGCCGGGCTTCGCCGCGTTGAGCTTCTGCGCGTTGGCGAGGATGGTCTCGAAGGTCGCAGGCTCGGCGAGGCCCTGCGCCTCGAAGACGTCTTTGCGCCACCAGGTCATCATGCAGTTGGCGTCGTGCACGATGGAATAGGGCACGCCGTCCCAATCCCAGCTGCCGCGATAGAAATAGGGGACGCCGTTGAGGTAGTAGTCGCGCCACTCGGGATCCTGGTCGAAATACTCGGTGAGCGGCAGCAATTTCGGATAGGACTGGCCGATCAGCACCGGGTCGAACAGGTGGGCGTCGAAGTCGCTCGAATCCTCGATCAGGCTGGTGCCGATGCGCTGATAGTGCTCGGCATAGGGCGACACCAGGACCTCGATCTCGACGTCCTTGTTCTTCTCCATATAGGCCTTGGCGCTCGCCTTGAGCGCCAGCTCCCAGCGCGGCCCGGGCATGGTGGTCACCACCAGCTTCTTGCTCTGCGCGACCGCGCCGCGCCAGGTCACCGCGCTCGACGCCGCGGCGGCGGCAAGCCCGGCCGCCGCTCCCTTGATCACCGTCCGGCGCGATACGCCTCCCCTGCCCCTTGTCCCGCCGCCGACCGTGGACTTGGTATCCCCAGACCCGTTCATCATGGCCGCCTCCGTGTTGGGCTACGAAACGTAAACCGCGTTTTTGATTGCCGTGACGGTAGGGTTCGTTGCCGCCGAGAGTCAACGAGGACGGAGCCGTTCCGAGCGCGCCGTCCTGCGGTGGGCGTCAGGCGCCGAGATAGGTGCTCAGAATCTGCGGGTTGGTCTTGAGATCGTCGGCGCCGCCCTGCCACACGAACTCGCCATGGTCGAGCAGGTAGATATAGTCGGCGAAGTTCATGACGCGGCTGACATTCTCCTCGACGATCAGGATCGTGCGGCCTTCCTCCTTGAGCGCGCGGATCACCTCATAGATCTGGTCGACGGCGATCGGCGCGAGGCCGAGCGAGGGCTCGTCGATCATCAGGAGCCTGCCGCCGCTCATCAGCCCGCGGCCGATCGCGAGCATGCGCCGCTCGCCGCCCGAGAGCGTGCTCGCTACCTGGCGTTTGCGCTCGTCGAGGCGGGGGAAAATCTGGAAGACCGTGCGCAGCCGCTCGCCGGCCTTGGCGTAGGCGGCGGGCAGGTAGGCGCCCATCATCAGATTGTCGGCGACGCTCATCTCCGGGAAGACCAGGTCGCCCTGCGGGATGTGCACCAGGCCGAGCTCGACGATCTTCTCAGGCCGCACGCCGCCGATCGGCCGCCCGCCGGCGCGGATGCTGCCGCCCATGACCGGGATCAGGCCGGAAATGCAGCGCAGGAGCGTGGTCTTGCCGTGCCCGTTCGGGCCGATGATGGCGATCGCCGCACCCTCCGCGACGCCGAACGAAACCTCGCGGACCACCGGCTGGCCGTGATAGCCGGCGGTCACGTTCTCGAGTTCCAGGAAGACGTCACTCATCAGAGGCTCACCATCATCGTATCGGCTCATTATGACAGGGCTCTTACCGAAATCCATCGGCGCCACCGTGCACCGAACGCCGCCCGCATCACTTGCCCTTGCGCGGGTTGCGCTTCTTGTATTCGTCGCAAATCTGCTTGAGCGTGACGAAGCGCACGCCGTCATGCCGGCGCATATGGTCGATCAGCCGCTCGAGCATCATCAGCATCTGCGGATGCCCCGATGCGTCCGGGTGGACGCACGCATTGTAGATGCCCCAGTCATAGTGGCGATAGAGCCAGTCGAACTGGTCCTGCCACATCTCGCCGAGATGGCGCGGGCTGACCCAGCCATGGCTGTTCGGGAACTTCTTGACGAACATCACGGGCGGCGCGTCGTCCAGATACCAGCTGCACGGGATCTCGACGAGGTCGGTCTCGGGCCCCGGCTTCCACGGCTTCATCCAGACCTCGGCCGGCTTCGAATAGTCGATCTTGGTCCAGCTATCGTCGCGGCGCAGATAGTAGGGCGTGTGGTCGTCGCCCATCAGGCTGTGGTCGTATTCGATGCCCTTCTCGATCAGCAGGTCGATGGTGTTCTTGCTGAGCTCCCACCAGGGCGCGGTGTAGCCCTTGGGGTCCTTGCCGCTGAGCTCTCTAGCGAGCGCGAAGGTCTTGTCGAGCACCGCCGCCTCCTGCTCCCTGGTCATCGCCAGCGGGTTCTCGTGCGAATAGCCGTGCAGACCGATCTCGTGGCCCGCCTGCACCACCAGCTCGGCCTGCTTCGGGAAGCTCTCGATCGAATGGCCGGTGATGTCCCAGGTGCCCTTGATCCCGTACTTGTCGTAGAGGTCGAGCAGGCGCGGCACGCCGAGCATGGCGGCATGCACGCCGCGCGAGATATCGCACGGCGAATCCTCGCCGCCGAACGAGCCCAGCCAGAGCGACACCGCATCGAAATGGGTGTTGAAGCAAACCAGAATTTCCTTGTCCGCCATGCCTGTTCCCCCTGCGTGAACCGAGCCGCCGTCGCGGCGGCCAATATCAGCACGGCCGGGCGCAAGAAGGTAGGCCGTGATTCGCCGCTCAAATCGCTTCGGTTCGGGCGGTTCACGCTCTACGATGCCGGCCAAACAATCCGATGCATGAGGGAGGCACCATGAGCTCGAAGACGACGGCGACCAAGGAGAACGCGCTCTCGAAGCAGGAGATCGACGGGCGGCTGTCGAAGACCGCCCTCGCCCGGCTCGCGAGCTACCGCGCGGACGGCATGATCCACCTCACGCCGATCTGGTTCGACTGGAACGGCAAGGTGTTCCGCCTGACGCTCGGCGCCGGCCGCATCCACCTGAAGAACCTCGCGCGCGATCCGCGCGTCTCGATCCTGATCGACCAGGACCCGCGCCTCGAAAAAGGCATCGGCGCAGGCGCCTGGGCGATCATGTGCCGCGGCACCGCCACGCTCTCCCAGGACGCCAAGCTGATCCGCGAGGTGACGCACGCGGTGCTGGTCAAGGCGCTCGGCTCGGCCGAGGCCGACCAGTATACCGAGCCGGTGATGGCGGAAGGCCGCACCATCGTTACCATCACGCCGCAGGACTGGCTGACCTGGGACTACAACAAGGCCGACTGACGCATCGGCATCTCGGGCACCACAGCCGTGCCGCGCCTCGGGCGGCACGGCGTCCCATGAGATCGTTGTGTCAACGGGCGCAGCAGAACGATCCGCGAAGAAAAGCGCAGCAGTCTCCGCACGGGCTACCGCATCGCCACGGAACTCACCGCCGTCCCTACCGTTGTCATGGCGGAAGGGGCGGTCGCGCCTTCGTCCTTGGACGATTCCAGCAAAGGAGTTCCGACAGCATGCAACGCACATGGTCAGGCAATCTCGCCGCGCTATCCGCGGCGGCGGCGATCGCCCTCATGCCGCTGGCCATCCCGGCCGCCGCGCAGGAAGCCGCGCCGGCTGATCCGCCAGCGGCCATGCAGCCCGATGAGAACGACCTGCGCGCCTTCGCCAACGCCTCGATCGGCGTCGAGGCGCTGTACGACATATGGGAGCCGAGAATTGCGAGGGCCGGCGATGAGCGGGAGGCCGAGCAGATGCGCCAGCAGGCGGCCGCCGAAATGGAAGCGTTCGTCGAGGAGCAGGGCCTGACTCCCGAGGAATACAACAACATCTACAGGCTGGCGATGGCGGACCCTGATCTGGCGGTTCGGATCGAGACGCTGCGACGGCAGATACAGTAGCTCGCGGGACCCGACCGAAGCAGGCGGCAGCGCCTCTCCGGCCCAGCTCAGAGCCTGCGCCCGGTCTCGACGTCGAAGAGCTGGACGCGGTCGGGCCGCGGGATGAGCGTTGCCGGGCTGCCGACCGCGGGCAGCACGTGGCTGCGGCCCACGATGATGCAAAGCCGCTGCCCGCCCTGCCGGCCATAGACCTCGGTGTCGCGGCCGGTCATCTCCACGGTCTCGACCGTGACCGGGATGCCGCCCGGCACGCCGGAGCCTTCCGCGATCGCGAAATCCTCCGGCCGCACCCCGAGGATCACCGCGCGCCCATCGGATGCCGCGGGCGCGTTCGAGACGCCGACCGCCGTGCCGTCCTCCAGCACCACCGCGGGGCTGCCGTTCTCGATGCGCAAGCGTCCGGGCAGCAGGTTCATCGAGGGCGAGCCGATGAACTGGGCGACGAAGAGGTTCGCCGGCCTGTCGTAGAGCTCGGCCGGCGTGCCGACCTGCTCGATGCGCCCCTCGCACAAGACGACGATGCGGTCGGCCAGGGTCATGCCCTCGATCTGGTCATGCGTCACGTAGATCATGGTGGTGCGCAGGCGCTGGTGCAGCGCGCGGATTTCGGCGCGCATCTGGACGCGGAGCTGGGCGTCGAGGTTGGAGAGCGGCTCGTCGAACAGGAAGGCCTCCGGCTCGCGCACCATGGCGCGCCCCATCGCGACGCGCTGCTTCTGGCCGCCCGACAGCTTGGTCGGCCGGCGCGCCAGCAGGTCGCCGATCTGCAGGATTTCGGCCGCCGCGCCGATGCGCCGGTCGATCTCGTCCCTGGGCAGGCCGCGCAGCTTCAGCCCGAACGCCATGTTGCCGTAGACGCTCATGTGGGGATAGAGCGCGTAGTTCTGGAACACCATGGCGATGTTGCGGTCGCGCTCGCGCACCTCGTTGACCACGCGATCGCCGATCCGGATCACGCCGCCGCTCAGCTCTTCGAGGCCGGCGATGAGGCGAAGCAGCGTCGACTTGCCGCAACCCGAAGGCCCGACCAGCACGACGAACTCCTCGTCCTCGATCGCGATGTCGATGCCGTGCAGCACCTCGATGCTGCCGAACCGCTTGACCGCGCCCTCGACCGAGATCGACGCCATGGCGCTGCCTCAGGCCGCACCCGCGAGCGGCCGGTCGGCACGCCGCAGCGTTTCGAAGTTCTCGGCGAGATGGTGCGCGGCGCGATAGGCGAGCGCGCAGAGCGTGCTGGTCGGGTTCACCGCGCCGCCGGTCGCGAACACGCTGCCGTCGGTGATGAAGAGGTTGGGGCAGTCCCATGCCTGGTGCCAGCGGTTGACCACCGAGCTCGACGGGTCGTCCCCCATGCGCGCCGTGCCGAGCAGGTGCCAGGCCGGCGGCGCATAGCGCCCGGTGGCATCGCGGAACGGGTTGACCTTGATATCGAAGGCGCCGATGGCGCGGGCGAACCCGACGGCGCGGTCGATGCCGAACCGGGCGAGCCGCGAATCGTTGCGGCACATGCCGTAGCTGATGCGGGGCGCGGGTAGACCAGAAGAATCGGTCAGCGTCTCGGACAGCGTGACGCGGTTGTCCGGCCGCGGCAGGTCGTCGCCCACGATCAGGACGCACAGGCCATGGCCGAAATGGCGCGCCATCCATTCATGGTGCTCGGCGCCCCACGGCACCACATTGCCGGAATGCGAGCCGAGCGCCTGATAGCCCGCACCGTTCAGCCGGCAGAGATGCAGGGTGACGCCGTTGACGAAGCCGCGGCTCGTGTCGGTCTCTGCGAACTCCTCGCAGATCAGCACAGCCGAGACGATGCCCTTGTGCGAATCGGTCGGCGCATCGACCCAGCACTCGACGATGCCGAGCGTATGGTGCATCAGGTTGCGCCCGACCTGGTCCGAGCTGTTGGCGAGCCCGCGCGGATGGCGCGTGCCTTCTGATAGCAGCAGCAGGCGGGACGTGCCGACGCCGTTCGCCGCGAGGATCACGGCCGCGCCTGGCTGGAAGTGGCGCACGCCGGTGTGGCGGTCGACATAGACGACGCCGGTGGCGCGGCCGTCCGCATCGGTCTCGACGCGCTCGGCGCGGGCCCCGGTCCGCAGTTCAGCACCGGCGACCAGCGCGCGCGGCCAATGGGTGACCGCCATGTCGGCGAGCGAACCGCGCGGGCAGCCGTTCTGGCAGTTGCCGCAATTGTTGCAGGCGGACCGCCCGTCATACGGCTCGGCGACGATGGCGCACGGCATCGGCCACCAATGCCAGCCGAGCCTGTCGAAGCCGCGCGCGGCGATCGGGCCGAACGGCCCGGGCGCGTTCGGCACGGTCTGGAACGGCCCGCGCGGCGGCATCGCCGGATCGCCGCTCCAGCCCCCGACGCCGCAGGCGCAATCGGCCGTCTCGAAATAGGGCGAAAGGTCCTCGTAGCTGATCGGCCAGTCGGGCGCGAGGCCGTGCTCCATTCCTTTCCGGAAGTCGGACGGCCTGAGACGCGGCCAGGTCGCGGTGTAGATGCCGGTGCCGCCGCCGACGCCGTTCCACATCAGCGTGCTCTCGTCGGCGGATTCGACCGGATAGTCGTGCGCCTGCGCGCGTACATTGGGCGAAGTCGACCAGTCGGTCAGGCGGTGCCACTCCCAATCCGTGCGGTAATGCGGCCGGTCTTCCGGCGCGAACCATGGCCCCTGCTCGAGGCAGACCACCTTGAGCCCGCGCTCGGCGAGCACCAGCGCGGGGATCGCGCCGCCCGACCCGGCGCCGACGATGACGACGTCGGCGCTGTCATGCCGCGCCGAGCCGCTCATCGGCGGTCCTTCCGCGTGCCTTGCGACAGCGGGCCGCGGCCGGATTCGACGCCGAGCCGCTCGTCGATGATCTCGGGCGCCAACGGGTCGGACGGCAGGGCGTCGAGCGCGACGCGCCTCACCGCTTCGGTCGGCACGAAGCCGCCGCGGCCATGGCGCGGCGCCTGGAACGCGTCGCCCGGGTCGAACGGCGCGAGCGCATAGCCGTCCGGCAGCGGCGCGTGATTGTAGACGTGACCCAAGGACCGCAAGGACTGCACGACGAGCGGGCTCTCGTAATAGGCGAGATACGCGATCATGCGCACGCGCCCGAACAAGTCCACATCCTCCGCGGCGAGCCGCTCGACGACTGCGCGCCGCGCCTCCGGGGCGAGTGCCGCGAGCGGGCCGCCATGAGCCGCGAGGCGGGCCGCCAGTCGGGATAGCGCCTCCGCGCCGGCGAGTGCGCGCAGCCGATCGGCGAACACGCCGTGCAGGCCGACCTCGCTCGCCGAGGGAAAGCGCTCGTCGCCCGGCAACAGCGTGTTGAGCAACGCGCGCAGCTCGGCGGCAAGCTCGCGTGGCGACGGCTCTTTCGTCATCGCGACGCACCCCCTGCGGTGAGGCCGCGCACCAGCCAGCGCTGGAAGAACACGGCGAGAAAATAGATCGGCACGATGCCGGCGAGCGAGGCCACCGCCATCTGGCCGTAACGGAGCTGCCGGTCGCCCTGATAGAGCGAGAGGCCGACCGGCAGGGTCTGCGTAGCTTCGCTGCGGGTGAGGAACGAGGCGAGCAGGAACTCATTATAGGAGAGGATCATGCAGATGATCCCGGTGCTCACGATGCCGGGCGCGATCAGCGGCACGACGATGCGCACGAGCGTGGTGAACTGGCCGGCGCCGTCGAGCCGCGCGGCCTCCTCGATCTCGCCCGGCAGGCGGCGCACGAAGCTCGAGAGCAGCCAGAACGCGACCGGCAGATTCATCACGCCGTAGACCAGCGCCATGCCGAACTGCGTGTTGGCGAGACCGATATGGCGCAGCAGAAAGAAGAGCGGAAACAGCGCGACGATCGGCGGCGCCACATAGGTCGCGAGGATGAAGGAGGGCAGCAGCCCGCCGCCGAGCCTGTGGCGCACGATGGCATGGGTCGCCGGCACCGCGATCAGAAGGGTGATCGCCGCGCCGAGCAGCGCGCAGATCGCCGAGTTGCGGAGATACGTCGGCACCTTCACCGAGCGCCAGGCATCCGGGTAGTTCTGCCAGAACGCCTCGCTCGGCAGGAAGTTGCTGGTCGCGATGTCGGCCTGCGACTTGAGCGAGACCATGACGAGGAAGACCAGCGGAAAGACGAAGAAGAGCAGCACCGCGCCGGTCGCGGCGGCGCGGCCGGCGCTCAGCGCGCCGCGGCTGGCGCGCGGACTCAAGCGAGCCTCCGCTCGGCCCGGCCATGGGCCAGGGTGAACGGCAAGGTGATCAGCCCGACCACGGCGGCGAACACCAGCGTCTGCGCGGCGGCGAGCCCGATGTCGAACTGCTGGATGGCGACGCGGTAGATGTAGAAGCTCGACACCGTGGTCGCCTGCCCCGGCCCGCCGCCGGTGAGCACGAACACCAGGTCGAAGACCTTGAACGCGATGATCAGCTTGAGCAGCGCGATCGCGATGAGGGCCGGCGCCAGCATCGGCAGCGTGATGTGCCAGACCCGGCGCCAACCGCTCGCGCCGTCGAGGCGGGCCGCCTCGTAGATCTCGCCCGGCAAGGTCTGCAATGCCGCATAGACCATCAGCGCGACGAACGGCGTCCACTGCCAGACATCGGCCAGGCACACGAAGGGAAACGCGAAGCTCGGCGAGCCGAGGAACGACACCGGCTCGCCGATCACGCCGAGCCAGTTGAGGAAGCCGTTGAGCCAGCCGCCCTTCGGCATCAGCAGCAACTGCCAGATCACGCCGACGGTGACCGGCGGCGTCATCAGCGGCAGCAGGATGAGCGTGCGCATCAGCGCGCGGCCGCGCACCGCGCGGTCCATCAGCAGCGCAACGGCGAAGCCGAGCACCATCGAGACCGCGGTGGTCAGGAGGGCATAAGCCGCCGAGCGGCCGAGCGAGCCGGTGAAGCGCGGCTCGCCGAACGCCTCGCCAAAGTTCTCGAAGCCGACCCAGCCGCGGAACGGCGTGCCCAGGTTCGAATCCGAGAACGAGAGCAAAGCGAGATAGATGAACGGATAGACGGTGAACACGGTGAGCCCCGCGACCAGCGGGACCACCATGCCCCAGGCGGCGAACCGGCGGCCCGCCCGCGGACGATCGAGCGCAAAACGGGCGCGCAAGCCGTTCAGCGAGCCAGCCGCCGGCGTCATCTCAGCCGCTCCGAGACGACAGCGAACGCGACGCGACGCTTAGCCGAGAATCTTCTCCCAGCGCGACTGGGCCGAGTTCAGCGCTTCTTCCGCGCTCTTGTTGCCGGCAAGCGCATCGCCGAGCTCGTCGGTGAGCGCCTGCAGGAGCTCGGGCGATTGCGGCTTGGTCGGCCACGCGAAGGCGTTGTCGATCGACTGCTCGACGGCCTCGGCCTGCAACGGCGCGAACTCGCGATAGGCCGGCAGCGCCGAGCGCCGCGTCGGGTCGACGCCGGTCGTGTTGTCGGTGAGCGCGCGGACGTGGAACTCCTTGCTCGCCGCCATGCGCACGAACTCCCACGCGGCTTCCGGGTTCTTCGAGCCGGCCGAGACGCCGAAGCCGAAGCCGGCGTTGAGCGCGGGGCGATGCACCGTGTTGTCGCCGCCGACCGGCATGGCGACCACGCCCCACTGGTCCACGATCTGGCTCTGGTTGGGGTCCTGCGCCCAGGTGCCGAGGTCGGTCCAGAACTCGATCAGCCCCGCCTTGCCGCCCAGGAAGACCGGGATCGCGTTGCCGAACTCGGTTTCGAGCGCGGTCGGCACCGCGTGCGGCGCGGCATCGAGGAGCGCCTGCACGGCGCCGATCGCGGCCGGCGTCGCGAGCGACGGCTTGCCGTCCGCGTCGAGGAACGAGCCGCCGAAGCCGCCGAGCCGGTTGGCGAAGGTCGAGCCGAGGATGATCGGGAACTGCTTGCCGAGGACCAGCGCGCCGTAGATGCCGTTGCCGCTCTCAGCCGCCGTGACCGTCTTCGCGACGTTGAGGTAGTCGTCCCAGGTCTTCGGCGCCGCGAGGCCGTTCCGCTCCAGGATGGTGCGGTTGTAGAAGAGGACGTGCGTGTCGCCGTCATAGGGCAGGCCGTAGCGGCGGCCGTCCACCAGCGTATAGGTGTCGTAGAGCGAGCCGAGGAAGTCGCCGGGGTCGAGGTCCTTGTCGGCGTCGATCTTGTCGGTGATGTCTGCCAGCACCTTGTCGCGCACCAGCGCTTCCTTGTCGACGTACCAGTATTCGAAGACGTCGTGCTGGTTGGCGCCGGAGACGACGTCGAGGGTGGCCTGCGCGGTGATCTGGTCGTAGGGCACCTTGACCGCCTCGACGGTCGCGCCGGTCAGCTCGGCGAAGGCCGCGCTCAGCGGGTCGATCGAGCCGGCATGCGGGTTGATCACCATGAAGCTGAGCGTGATGCCCGAGAAGTCCGCCGCGGACAGCCGGCGCACGGTGGCGGCCGGCAGCAGCGCGACCGCGGCGGCGCCGAGCGCCGTGCCGCGCATGAAGCGGCGACGCGTGATGCCGCGTCCCGCGGGAAACTTGTGATCGTATGACATTGCCGTGTTTCTCCCGTTAGCCGAAGGGGTGCTCTCGTGAGGCCACTAAGATCGTAACGAACGTGTGTTATATTGTAAATTACATCCAATTTTCGATGATTAAATCAGGTCCTGACCACCAGCTTGCCCAGGTTCTCGCTCCGGTAGAGCTGCGCCAGCGCCTCGGGCGCCTTGTCGAGGCCGTCGACGAACTCCTCGCGATGGTTGAGCCGGCCCTCCCTGATCCATTGGGAGAGCGCCTCGATGCCTTCGGCATAGCGCGACTGATAGTCGAAGATGAGCATGCCCTCGACGCGCGCCCGGTTGACCAGGATAGCGCGCTCGAAGCGCGGGCCGAGCGGCGGCGGGTCCCAGCTCGCGGTGGCCGCGGTGCCGCAGATCACGATGCGCGCCTTCGGGTTGAGGCGGCGCAGCACGGCATCGAGGGTCGCGCCGCCGACATTGTCGAAATAGCCGTCGATCCCGTTGGGGCAGGCCTGCGCCAGGGCCGCGTCCATGTCTACGGCCGTCCGATAGGCGATCATGCCGTCATAGCCGAACGTCTCGCGGCACAGCTTCGCCTTCTCCTCGGTACTGGTGATGCCGACCGTCTGGGCGCCGAGCAGCCTGGCGACCTGGCCCGCGACGCTGCCGACGCCGCCGGCCGCGGTCGAGACCACCACCGTCTCGCCCGCCTTCGGCCGCAGGATGTCGACCACGCCGAAATAGCCGCTGAGCCCGGTGTGACCGAGCACGCCGAGCGCCGTGCTCGGCGGCGCGACGTTCGGGTCGACGCGCCTGATCACCTCGCGGCCATCGGAGACCGCGTGGCTCTGCCAGCCGAACATGCCGAGCAGCCACTCGCCGGCCGCATAGTCGGGATGCCGGCTCTCCACCACCTCGCCCACGCCGAACGCGCGCATCACGGCGCCGATCGGCACCGGGCTCGAATAATTCTGCACGGCGCTGATCCAGCCCTTCTGCGCCGGATCGACCGAGACGAAGCGGTTGCGCAGCAGGAACGTGCCTTCCCCCGACCGCTCAACCGGCACGTCGGAAAGCTCGAAGCAATCCGGCGTCGGCAGCCCGTTGGGCCGGGCGCGCAGCAGCACGCGGCGGTTGATCTCGTTCGTCATCGGGTCAGCCATTTCTTCCTTGTATTGCGAATTATCCGAACGGCTCCCACGCACGCAGCTCCCTCACCGCCGCGGTCAGCGCGCCGATCGAGGCGTAGCCTTGGGGCGCGACGATGAGCTCGCTGGCGAGCCTGAGGCCGCGCGCCTCGCAGCGTGCCCGCCGCGCCGGATCGGCGATCCATTCGAAGTCGATATTGTGCGCGAGCCCGACAATGCGGCGGATCATCTCGGTGCCAACAAAGCCGAGCGTGTCCTGGTACAGGCGATCCATCCAGGCCTCGCGCTCCGCATCAAGCCGCCGCGCGCTGGCAGAGCTTTCGAACAGCACGACCGGATAGCCATCGCCGGCCGGCGCTTCACGCCACAGCGCGAGGAACCTCTCCCTGAACGCCGACCAGAAGGTCTCGACCTGTTCGATGATCCAGTCGCGATAGGCATCCCGTTCGCCTGGGCCGCGCTCATGGCCGTCCTGCGACAGGTAGCTGAGCAGGAGGTTCGCGATCAGGCTGCCGAGGTCGAAGCCCATCGGCCCGACGAAGGCGAACTCTGGGTCGATCACGCGGACGTCCGTCTCCGTCACCATGATCGAGCCGGTGTGCAAATCGCCGTGCAGGAGCGCCTGCGTCTCGCCCATGAACTTCAGCTTGAGCCGGGAGACCGCGATCTTGAGCTCGTCGTCCTCGCGCAGCGCAGCCGCGTAGGAATCGAGATAAGGCGCCGTCCAGCGGTTGTTCGGCGCCATCATGTAGGGCTCGGTGAAGAACAGGTCCTCGCTGATGCCGCACATCGCGGTGTTGCCGGCGAACGCGCCGATGAGCGCCTTCATCGCCTCGGCGCGCAGCGCGAAGACGCTGGTGAAATAGAGCGTGCGCGCGGCGAAACCGGCGAGCGCCTCGGCAAGCCCGGGATAGACCGTGCCCGCGATCATGCCGCGCCTGAGGATGATGTGGGGCTCGAGCAGGTCCATGACGAAGAGCGCCTGCGACGCGTCATAGTGATGGATCGCGGGCACGAGGCCCGGCGCGTGGCGCGCCTGCTCGACCAGGGCAAGGTGTTCGTAATGGCTCCGTTCGAGCGAGAGCGGCCAGCTCTCGCCGACCATGCGCACATAGGGCAGCGACTGCTTGACCGCGACGCCGCCCGCCGGCCCGCGCACCTTGAAGACGAGGTTGAGGTTGCCGTCACCCACCTCGTCGACCTGCCAGGCCGAAGGCTCGCCGCCGATCAGCCGGGCGAGCCGCGGGATGGCCGCCAGGTAGCGGACCAGCGAGGCGCGGTCATGCGGGCGATACGAGGTGGCCCGCCCAAGAGGCGAAGTCATTCGATCTGTTCCCGACATTGGGCCATGCCGACGGTCTGCCCCATCATCGGCGCTACCATGCGGAGGCTAAAGCAGCGATGCGGCGGCTGCCAAGCTCGGACCAAAGGCGAGTCCCTCTTGCTGCATCGCAGCACGGCGCGGCGATTCAGATCGCGAGATAGCGCCTCGCGGTCTCGGGCTCGGCGAGCTGCTCCGGCGTCAGCTCGGCGACCAAGGCGCCCTTGTCCATCACGACGCAGCGTTCGGCCGTCATGTAGACCAGGTCGAGGTTCTGCTCGACCAGCAGCACAGTCAGCCCGCGCGCCTCGTTCTGCTCGAGGATGACCTCGGCGATCTGCTGCACGATGCTGGGCTGGATGCCCTCGGACGGCTCGTCCAGCAGCAGGAAGTCGGGGCTGCCGATCAGCACGCGGCCGATCGCAAGCATCTGCTGCTCGCCGCCGGAGAGCGTGCCGGCCTGCTGGCGCGCGCGCTCCTTCAGCCTCGGGAACCAGGCGAAAACCTCCTCGTAGTGGGACGGCGCGCGACGGCCGCCACCTACGGCCTCGCCCATGCGCAGGTTTTCGATCACGCTGAGCCGCGGGAAGATGCCCCTGCCCTGCGGCACATAGCCCATGCCGAGCCGCGCCATGTCGCGCGCGTCGCGGCTGGTGACGTCCTCTCCCTTGTAGCGGATGCCGCCGCCGGTCACCCGCAAGAGCCCGGCGATGGTCTTGACCAGCGTCGTCTTGCCGACGCCGTTGCGTCCGACCACGCCGAGCACCTCGCCCTGATTGAGCGCGAGCGAGACGTCCCGCACGATGGGCACGCCGCCATAGCCGGCGTTCAGCGTGTCAAGCTCGAGGAACATCTGGCGTGCCCCCGTCGCCGCCGCGTCACAACGCCGGCAGCAGGCGCGACTTCGGATATTCGGCGCCGACCACGTGCTGGAGCGTGACAGCACGCACCATCTGGTAGGTACGGATGCGGAACGCCGGGTCGCACGACATGCGGATATACATGTCCTTCGGCGCGATCTTGTAGTCCTCCTGCAGCCATTCGAGCATGTTGGCGCAGGCATCGTAGACCGCGTGCTCCATCGGCAGGTTGATGCCGATGGCGACGATGCTGTCCGGCTTGATCACGCGCACGCAGGGCAGCCGCTTGTTCTTGATCACCGTGCAGCTGAGCTGCACCGAAGCGCGCGTCTCGTCGGCGATGCCGGTGAACTCGGTATCGCCCTGGCCGCCATGCGCGTCGCCGATGTAGAGCAGCCCGCCCTTGTTGTAGGAGTTCAGCAGGATCGTGTGGCCGGCGCGGATCTCCCGGCAATCGATGTTGCCGCCGAACGGCCCCTGGCCGAGCAGCGAGGTGAACACCTCGCGCTCGGGCGCGGTCGCCATGGTGCCGAGGAACGGCATGAGGTCCCAGCTCAGCTTGTCGGAATACTTGCCCTTGCCGTCGCGGGTATGGCCGCTCGGGCCCGGCAGGTGCTCGATCACCTGGACGTGCGGCTTGGCGCAGTCGCCCCATTTGATCGAATCGCCGTACGGCCCGATGCCCGGCAGGATGCCGGAGAAGCCGTAGCGCCACGGGTCGATATGATCGATGGTGACCGCGAGCACGTCGCCGGCCTCGCAGCCTTCGACATGGATCGGACCGACCACCGGGTTGTAGAGCGGCGGCCAGGCCTTCTGGAGCTTCTCAAGGTGTCCGTCGCCGCCGAAGGGATGGACCTTCGGCTTGTCGCTGTCGTCCTCGATGAGGCCGGAAAGCGCGTCGTCGGTCTCGACGACGAACGTCTCGCCCTGCTTGACGCGCAGGCACACCTCGTCCCGGTTGTCGAAGGCGTAGCGGGTCACCTGGCCGCGCTTGATCGTCTGCATGATTGCATTTCTCCCTTTCTATGTCGGTCGGTCCTTGCGGCGGCGCGGCCGTTCGAGCTTGGCCGCGCCGAGATAGATGCGGCGCACCTCCTCATGACTCTCGATCTCGGCGAGCGAGCCCTCGGCGAAGATGCGGCCGTAGTGCATCACCGTGATCGGCGCGCCGAGCTGGCGGACGAATGCCATGTCGTGCTCGACGACGATGGCGGCGACCCCCTCATCGTTGACGGCCCGGATCAGGCGGACGGTCGCCTCGGTCTCCTCGGGGCCCATGCCGGCGGTCGGCTCGTCGAGCAGGAGCAGCTTCGGCTTCATGGCGAGCGCCATGCCGATGGCGAGCCATTGCTTCTGGCCGTGGGCGAGGCTGCCGGCGAGCTGGTGCTCGGTGCCCGCGAGGTTGAGGCGGGAGAGCATGCGCGCGATCTCGCCCTCGACCTCGCGCCGGCCGAAATGATGGCGCAGCGGCAGCAGCAGGTTGTGGCGCACGGTGAGGTCCGAATAGACCGCGAGGTTCTGGAACTTGACGCCGATGCCGAGATGGGCGCGCTGGTGCGGCCCGAGGCGCGTCACCTCGCGCCCGGCGAAGCGGATCGCGCCGGCATCGGCCCGCACGCTGCCGAGCAGGAGCTTGAAGAGCGTGCTCTTGCCCGCGCCGTTCGGCCCGATGATGCAGCGGAGCGCGCCGGGTGCGATGCTGAGCGCGACGTCGCTCACCGCCTGGACGCCGCCGAACCGCTTGGAGACACCGCGCGCTTCGAGCAGAAGCTCAGCGGGCATGGCTGCCTCCCTCCCCGCGCCCGATGCCGAGGCGGTCGAACAACCGGCCGATGCGCTCGCCGAGGCCGACCAGGACGCCCTCCGGCATCAGCAGCATGCCGCCCAAGAGGATGCCGCCGAGCACCACGAAGGCGATGTCGCCCTGGAGCGCGAGCTTCTGCGACAGCCAGACCAGGAACACGGTGCCGAGCACGGTCGCGGTCAGGCTCTTGCGCCCGGCCACCGCGACCCAGATGACCGGCAGGATGTTGTAGTAGACGCCGAACACGTTGGGCGTGATGAAGTTGCCCCACGACACATAAAGGATGCCGGAGAGCGAGGCGAGCAGCGCCGAGAGGCAGAACACGGCGAGCTGCAGCAGGCGCACGTCGTAGCCGAGCGCCTCGGTGCGGTCCGGGTCCTCGCGGATGGCGACCAGGACATGGCCGAGCCGCGAATTGACCAGCGCGCGTAAGCCCAGATAGCAGAGCACGCCGAGGCCGAGCGTCAGGTAGTAGAACGCCTGGGAGCGGCCGCCGAACTCGATCATGCCGCCTTCGCCGAAGCCGAGCGTGAGCGAGGGCGGCTCGCGGATCACGCCCGAGAAGCGGCCGAGCCCGTTATTGCCGCCGAGATGGGCGTTGCCGATGAACCAGCCCTGGCCTGCGGTCTGGTTGAGGAAGGTCTCGATTAGGAGCGTCACCACCAGCATCAGGATCGCGACATAGACACCCTTGAGCCGCGCGTAGAACATGATCCAGCCGAGCAGCGCCGCGACCAGCACGGGAAAGCCGAGGCCGGCGAGCAGCGCGAGCCAGGTGTTGCCGTGCGCCTCGATCAGGTTGATGCCGACGATGCCGTAGGCATAGCCGCCAAGCCCGAGGAAGGCCGACTGGCCGAGGCTCAGGATGCCGGCGAAGCCCCAGATCAGGCAGAGCCCGAGCGCGAGGAACACGTTGCTCAGAAAATTGCTGAAGTTGAGCAGCTCATAGCGCGACAGGAAGGCGGGCGCGACCGCCATCACGGCGACGAGCACGGCGAACACCAGCCAGAACGGCAGCGACCTGCCGGTCTCGAGCGGGCCGTTGACCGGCCCGAGCAGGCGGTCGAGGAAGGCTTCGGTGCGCGCCATGCCGCGTCAGCCCCGCCGCGATTCGAGCCGGCGCCGCTCGATCCAATCCGAGATGCCGGACGGCATCAGCCGGATCAGCACGAAGGCGAAGACCAGCATCGCCACCTGGCCGAGCAGGATGTTGAACTGGTTGGTGAAGACCGTCTTGACCGCGCCGAGCGAGAGCACGCTGGCGAGCAGGCCGGAGACCAGCTCCGCGCCGCCGCCGACCACCACCGTGATGAAGGCCTGCGGCGTGTAGCTCTGGCCGTAGAACGGGCCGATCGTCGAGGTCAGCGCAAGCAGCCCGCCGGCGAGGCCGGCCAGCATGGTGCCGAGCCCGAAGGTCAGGGTGTAGATGCGCGCGACGTCGACGCCGAGCGCGCGCGCCATGCTCGGGTCCTGCATGGTGGCGCGTGCATGCAGGCCGAAGCGCGTGAACCTGAAGAGCGCCCAGACCGCGGCGATCAGCACGAGCCCCATCGCGAAGATGAAGAGGCGATAGTACGAGAACGACAGCTCGCCCACGGCGAAGCTGCCGAACGGCGTCGGCACGCTCTTGATCAGCGGGCCAAGCACGAGAAAGGCGCCCTGGCTCAGGATCAGGCTGATGCCCCAGGTCGCGACCAGCGAAGCGAGCAGCGCGCCGTAGAAGCGCCGCACGACCAGGCGCTCCAGCACGATGCCGACGATGCCGGCGCCGATTCCGCCGAAGATGACGGCGAGCGGCGTCGGTATGCCGGCATAGTGCGAGAACGAGGTGATGTAGGCGCCGATCATCATCATCTCGCCGTGCGCCATGTTGATGACGCCCATCATGCCGAAGATGACGATGAGGCCGATCGCCGCGAGCACGAGGAGGGCGATCGTGTCCGCGTACTGATAGAGCAGGCTGACGATGAAGGTCAGCGTATCCATTGGCGCCGAGGATAAGGCCGGAGCGCGTTGCGACCAAACAGTACGAGCGTGGGGCCGGGCACCTGCCCTGCCCCACGCCGCACCGTCATGACGCCGTGCCTACTCTTTCTTGTACTTCGCGAAGCGTGGATCGTCCCACGGCAGGAACTGCCGGGCCTCGTCCTTCGCGACCAGGTTGACGCCGATCGAGCGCAGCCACCACGGCTCGATCCAGCCGAGATCCTCGACGATCTCGACCTCGTGGTTCTCGGTGATGCGCCCCATCCGCATGTGGATGGTCAGGTGGTGGGTCGCCGGGTCGAGGAACACGCGGCCCTCCGGCGCCTCGAAGAACAGGCCGGATTCGAGCGCCTTGATCGTCGCCTCCGTCTCGGTCGTGCCGGCGCGCTCCCAGGCGAGCGCCATCAGATGCACCGCGATGTAGGCCGCGCGGGTCATCTCGTTGATGTACGGCTCGTCGGGGCTGATCTCGCGCGCCAGCTTGTTGAAGCGCTCGGCGGCCTCGCCCGGCGTCTCCTCGAGATAGGCGAACGGGACGTACATGTCCTTGAGCGCCGGCGGCGGATAGCGCTTGTGCTCGTAGCCCTGCTGGATGTTGACCGTGGACATCGCCGGGATGGTCGCGCCGGCCGCCGCGGCCTGCGGGTAGTAGTTATACTGCGCGCCGCCGACCAGGTAGAACACGCCGAAGTCCGGCTTCGCCTTCTGCACGTTGGCGATGGTCGAGGCGAAGTCGGCATTGCCGAGCGGGATGAACTCCTCGCCGACGATCTCGCCGCCATAGAGCCCGGCCGCGACGTGGGTCCACAGCGCGCTGACCTGGCCGAAGCCGTAATCGGCCGCCAGAATGTACATCTTCGGGCCGAATTTCTTGATCATGTATTCGACGCCGGTGAGGATCTGCTGCTCCGGGATCGGCCCGGTGAAGAACGAGTAGTGGTCGGCGATGCCGCCCTCGCCCTGGTTGTTGTGCCAGTAGATCACCTTGTTCTTGACCGCGACGGCGCGGGCCGCCTCGCGCGCCGAGCTGGTGGCGCCGGCCATGACCACGTCCACCTCGTCGTCGAGGATGCACTTCTCGGTCAGTTCCTGGTGCCGCTTGACGTCCGACTGGCCGTCATAGAAGACCAGCTCGAGCTGCCGCCCGAGCACGCCGCCCTTGCCGTTGATCTCCTTGATCGCAGTCTGGTAGCCGAGCGTCTTCGGCTTGACGATCAAGGCGAAGTCGCCGGAATGGTCGTCGATCGCGCAAATCTTGATCGGCCCGTCGTCCGCGGCATGGGCCTGCCCCGTACCGGAGATGGCCAGGCCAGCGGCGATGGCGAGCGCAAAGCCCGCGCCGAGCCATCGCGTCATCGTATGGCGTCTGTTCTGCATGCTGTTCCCCCTAATCTAGGCGTCCACGGCCACGCCTCGCTGCCGCGCCGCTTCGTCGAAACCGCGCGCTCGAGGACGCTCAGGGCCATACCCACCCTTCGCCGCGGCCGTGATTTGTCACCCCGACCTGCGAAGTCTTGCGAAGCGGTATGGGACCAGCAAGTAACCCCTTAGGGTGACGCTGCCCTCTCCGCACCGGCTTCGATGCAGAAGCGTTCCGAAATGTCAGGAGAGCAGCTGCATCTCGCAGGCGCGCGCCACGGCCTGAGCACGCGTGGTGGCGCCCATCTTGCGCATGGCGCGCTTGAAGTACACCCGTACCGTCTCGTGCGAGAGGCCGAGGATGAGCGCGACCTCCTCCGTCGTCTTGCCTGCCGCGGCCCAGCGCAGGCATTCGCGCTCGCGCATGCTCAGCGGCGCGTCGTCGGAAACCTCGACGAACTGCGGAAAGTGCTCCCGCGCCGCTTCATGAAACACATGAGTGAGGAAAAGCAGGCGCTCCGAATGCTGCTCGATGCGCCGCGCCCAGCCCCGGTCGCTCTTCTCCCCGACCACGGTGACGAAGCCGAAATGCCCCGGCGTGTGCACGGGCACGGTAAAGCCCTCGACGAGCCCGAAATCGGCGAGGTAGCGCCATGCCTTAGTCTCGAGCGGCGACAGGTCCGTCCGCCTGCGGACCGAGTCCCAGTCGAACGCGACGCGGCCGTCGAAGCACGCATGATAGTAGGGGCATTGCGCGTTATAGAGGTGCCAGGCCTCGTCCCAACCCGGCGGGAAATTGAACGAGCGATGACGGTACACGCGCCAGCGCCCGTCGACGCCCTGTGCGGCGCCCCTCACGAAGCCGGCGACGAGGCGGTGAACCCCGATCTCGCCCGCCGCCCGTGTCAGGACGCCGAGCGCGGCATCCATGCTGTCGGTGGCGAAGATCTGCTCGCGAAGCTGCTCACGGGTTTGCATGGCCGATTCCCCCGAATTCGGCGCTTTGCGTAGCCGTGCCAGGCCACATGGCGAGGCGCTTGCCTCAGGGGGAGAGTCAATACCGACAGCCGGCCCGTGACAAGCGTCCTGAACGGCAAACGGCAGCCGCTTCAGAACAGTTCGAGCTGCCGGTCCGGCGCCTTCGGGGCGAGCGCCGCCATGCGGCTGCGCTCGATAAGCGCGGCCTCGATGTCGTTGAGGAACGGCGAGGCCGGAAGATCGCGCACCGCGCCGCGCCAGGAGCGCTTCTCGGCGCGGCAGAGGAACAAGCGGTCCTTGGCGCGCGTCATGCCGACGTAGAAGAGGCGCCGCTCCTCCTCCTGCGCGGCCGCATCGCCTTGGCCGCCGAAGCGCAGCGGCAGGATGCCGTCCTCCAGCCCGACGATGAAGACGACCGGGAACTCCAGCCCCTTGGCCGCGTGCAGCGTCAGCAGAGAAACCCGGTCCGCGCGCGGATCCCAGCCATCCGCCTCGCTGGTCTGCGCCAGCGCATCGGCGAAGCGCCGAACGTCGCCGTCGCAGGTTTCGGCGAGCGCCAGGAGTTGCCGAAGCACGGACTCCGGCAAGCGCGGGGCAGCTTCATCCGACGCACCGGCGAGACGACCCGCCACCTCCTTCACCCGCGCGACCAGGTCCGCCACGCTTGCGTCTGCATCGAGCTGTTGCATCAACGCCTGCACCGCCGGCATCTCGGCGAGCGGCGCGTGGCCGTACTTGCCGAACGGCATGCCGGAGCGCGCCAGCGCCTCGCAGAGCGGTGCCGCCTGCGCGTCGGTCCGGTACAGCACGGCGAAATCGGCGAACGACAGGCCCGCTGCCCCGCCATGCGCCGCGCGCCCGCTGTCGATCGAGAAGAAGCTGTGGCCGCCGATCATGGCCTCGATCGTCTGCACCACGAACTCCGCCTCGGCACGCTCGCTGCGCGCAACGTGGATCGTCACGCGCTCCTGCATGTCGCGCACCACCTCGCCGATCGCGTCCTCGCTCGCGACCGGCGCGATGACCTGCGACGAGGCGCTGACGATCGTCCCGCTCGAGCGATAGTTGCGCGCCAGCCGGAGCGTGGCGGCATCGGGATAGTCCGCCACGAAGCGCGCGAAGCATGACGCATCCGCGCCGCGGAAGCCGTAGATCGCCTGGTTGGGGTCGCCGATGACGCAGAGATTGGCGCCCGGCGGCGCGAGCAGCCGGAGCAGCCGGTATTGCTGCGCGTCGACGTCCTGGAACTCGTCGACGCAGAGCCAGCGGAACTGCTCCCGATAGCGCGCCGCCAGTGCCGGGTTCGCCTCCAGCGCCTGCACCGCGAGCCCGACCAGGTCGTCGAAGTCGATCCAGTCGCGCGCTGCGAGCGCGCGTTGATAGGCCGAGAGCGCCTTGGCCACGTCGTCCTCCGGCGGCGCGCCCGCGCGCTTGGCGAGCGAGATCGCGCGCAGCAGGGAGCGTGCCTTGCGCGCCGAAACGCCCATCGCCTCCGCGAGCAGCGCCTCGCGCGCGGCCTCGTCGGCGATGCGGAAATCGCCGCGCAGCCCGGCCGCATCGTGGTGTTCCCTCAGGATGGCGAGCCCCAGGGAATGGAAGGTGTGGACCGGGATCGCCCGCCAGGCCTGCGGCACGAGCGCTGCGAGCCGCTCGGCCATCTCGGCCGCGGCGCGCCGGGTGAAGGTGATGGCGAGGCAGGCCTCGGGCGGGGCGCCGCATGCCCCGATGAGATGGGCGATGCGATGGGCCAGCACGCGCGTCTTGCCCGCGCCGGGGCCCGCGACGATCAGGAGCGGCCCGGCGACCCGCTCGGCCGCCTCGCGCTGCGCCTCGTCGAGCGCATCGAGGGTGCCGGTCGCCGGCGCCATCGGCGCATCGCGAGGCGTGCTTGCCGCCGGCTCGGCTGGCGGGCTCGCCTTCGGCCGGCGCTCAACCTCGCCCTTTGGTGTCAAGGCAGCGCGGTTCGCCGCTGGCAGCTCGAACAGCAGGCCGCCGCCCTTTTGCCGGCGCAGCTCGTCGGGCTTGAACAGGCGGATCACGCCGTACTCGCCGTCATAGCCCGGCTCGCGGATCACTTGCCCCGCGCGCAGCCGCGCGATGGCTTCCGCCAGCACCGGCGCGTCGGCCTGCGCGATGTCCTCGACCGGCACGCTCTCCAGGATCGCAAGCTCCGGCCCGAGCCGCGCCAACAGGCGCTCATAGCGCTGCCCGACCGACTTGCTCCCGACGCCGGTGCCTTCGAGCTCCGCCAGCATCTCGGGCAGCGGCACGAGGCTGAGCGTCTTGCCTGCCTTGGGCGGCGGCGTCACCTGATCTGCCGGCCGGTCGGCGAGCGTCTCGATCCGGTGCAGCACGCCGACGGTCAGCGGCGTGCCGCACACCGGGCAGAGGCCATCATGTGCCCTGGTCTCCGCCGGCGTGAAGCGGACGCCGCATTTGCGGTGCCCGTCCATGTGGTACTTGCCTTCCTCCGGGAAGAACTCGACCGTGCCGACGAAGCCCGCGCCGGCCTTGAGCCCTTCCAGGATCGCAAAGTAATCGAGCGCGGTGTCGTAGGTCGTGGCCTCGCGGCCGATCTTGGGCGGCGAATGCGCGTCCGAGTTCGAGACCAGCCGGTAGCGGTCGAGCGAGGAGATGCGCCAGTTCATCTCGGGGTCGGAGGAGAGCCCGGTCTCGACCGCGAAGACGTGCTCGGCGAGATCGCCATAGCAATCCTCGATCGAGTCGAAGCCCGACTTCGAGCCGAGCGCCGCGAACCACGGCGTCCAGATATGCGCCGGGATGAGGTAGGAATGCGGGCCGGTGTCGAGCGTGATCTCGAGCAGGTCGCGGGAATCGAGGCCGAGGATCGGCCGGCCGTCGGACGCCAGATTGCCGATGCGCGCGAGGCTGGCGACCAGCCGGTCGGCGGCGTCCATGTCGGGCACGAAGATCAGGTGATGGACCTTCCTGACCTTGTCGCCCTTCTTGTAGATGGTGGAGATCTCGACCTCGAGCATGAAGCGCACCGGCCGGCCGGCGCAGGCAGCCGGCGCCTGGCGCTCGACCTCCGCCTCGATCTCGGGGCGCAGGCGGAACAGGCCGGGCTCGGCCGGCACCAGGGTTTCCTTGATCTGCGCGCGCCAAGCCGGATGGGTGAAATCGCCGGTGCCGACGATCGTGATGCCCTTCTTGAGACCCCACAGCGCGAGATGCTCGAGGTCGGCGTTCTTCGCCGTCGCGCGCGAGTATTTCGAGTGGATCTGGACGTCGACGTGGAAGCGCATGGTCGTCCGCAGCCCGCGATTGATTCAGACGCGTCCGGCTTCCCGGCAATGGAAAAGTATCGTCGAGTCGGCGGCGGCGGGGAAGCGCTATCGGCCTCCCCGCCGCCGGCCGGCGAACGCTGGCGCTACTTCTTCGCGGCCCTGTAGGAGAGCGGTACCGCGGCCTCGGCGGCGAGCACCCGGAAGGTGAAGCTTTCCTGCAGATAGAGCCGCACCGTGGTCGCCGTGTGGTCGAGATAGCCGATCGAGAAATCCTGGCCGACCGTCAGCTCGAAATCGCCGCCGCGCAGCGACATCACCACCGCGCCGTCGACGCCCGGCGCCCACACCACCGGCCCGTCGAGCAGGCGCTCGACATGGTCGAAGACGCGATAGCCGCCCGATGTCGTGGTCTCGGTCAGCCCGGTATAGCAGCGCGGCCCGAGCGCGATGCCGTAGGGGCCGGCGACGCCGTCATTGCGCAGCTTGCTGAGCGCCTCCGCGACCACGATGGGATAGCGCGTATAGTCGTCGGTGAGGGTGAGGCCGGCCTTTTCGGCGGCCTCGCCGATCCCCTTTATGCCGGCGCCCGGGTGGCCATGAAAGACGGCGGCGTCCTCAGCGATGGCGATGGCGCGCGCCGCCGCGATCACCGGCTCCAGCTCGGCGTCCTTGCTGCCGCGCTCGATCGCCTCGAACTCGCTGCGCGGCAGTTCGAACGGAACGCGCAGCTCGACCAGCGGCTGAACACGCCGGAGGCGGCTCTCGATGCCCTCGCGCCAGGACGGCTTGACCGGCTCGGTCCGCCCGAGGCTGACCGCGCAGGCATCCCAGCCCAGCGGGCCAACGAAATCGACGAGCTTGCGCGCGGCGAGCGTCAGCTTGAGCGTGCGCCGCGCCTCCTCGTCGATCTCCTTCCACGCGGCCGCGGAGATCGGCGCCAGTTCGCGAAGCAGGTTGTTCATGGCGTCACGCTCCCCTCAGGCTGCCGATGCCGAGCGAGCCGTCGCCCGCCTCGCCGCGGCCATCCCCTGTATCCGCTTCCTCGATCTCCAGGATGGCGCCTTCGGCGAACAGGTAGGTCTTGAGCATCTCGTTCAGCACCGGGTCGTGGCGGCGCAGCCATTCGAGGAGCATCGACGCGTGCTCCTTCTCCTCGTCACGGTTGTGCGCGAGGATGCCGCGCAATTCGGTATCGCCCGCGACGTCGACCCGCTGGTCGTACCAGTCGACGGCCTCGAGCTCCTCTCGAAGCGAGACGATCGCGCGGTGCCGGTCGAGCGTCTCGGGCCTGAGCTTGCCCCGCTCCTCGTGAAGTTGTTCGCTCGAATCAGTCATTCTTCTCTCCCTCCGGAAATGGCTGGCACGCGATGAGCGACAGACACGCAGGTATATTGTGACGAGCAGCGCGGCTTCCTCGCCACGCCGTGCGCCCCGGGGCATTATGCCGCAATTCGGCGGTCGATAACGTTGAACGCTTGGGCCGTGTCGCGGGTTTCTTTTTGCCCGACGGCGTTCCCGGTCATGCCGGCTCGGCGTGCGGGGGGTCTCCGCCGTCGCCGACCATCACGGCCCGCCGGAGCGTGCCGGGTTGCCGCAGCAGCGCCTTGCGGGCCTCCCATTGCGACGCCGGGTCCAGCGTCTCCAGGTATTGCACCTCGCCGCCGGCCAGGACGGCCAATGGCAGGCCGTCGCGATAGAGCAGCCGGTTGCCGGCCAGGGTCGAGAGCTTCGCCGAGCCTGCGAGGATGCCGATCAGGTTGAGCGGATCGGCGCCGGAGAGCGAGACGAACTCGCCGGTCTCCGGCTTCCGCCTCGTCTCGCGCAGCCTGCCGATGGCTTCGGGCAGCGCGAACTGCTCGCCGGGGAAGCCCGCGACGAAGCGGCCGCCCCGGATTTCGCCGCGCGCCTCGAGCCGGCGATAGACCCGCAGCAGGTCGCGCCAGGGCGGCAGCCAATCCGCCTCGCGGCCGGTCAGGCGTCCGAACACGACGCCGTAGCGGCGCAGCAGCGTGCGCGCGATGTGCTCGACCGCGTTCGCCGCATCCTCGGCCGTGCCCGGCCGCGAGCGACGCGCCAGCGCCCAGCGCCCGGCATTCTCCATGTCGAACACGGCGGTGCGATGGCGCCGCCGCGCCCCGGCGAGCGGCCGGCGCCGCGCCGCCGGCACGAGCAGCGCGCGCAGGCCTGCGAAGCTGTCCGAATTGACGAGGCCGAGCGCGACCAGTTCCGCAAGCGCCTCCTCGACCTGCGTGCGCAGCAATCCCGTACCCTCGACCAGCTCGTCGAAGAACAGTGCGCCGCGCTCGCGCAGGCATTGCATCACGGCCTGCGCGCGGACGCTCGGCCGCGCCGTTTCGTCGGCCGGTGCCGGCGGTCCCCAATGCCGTGCGTGACGCCGCGCCAGCAAGGCGATCGGCGTGGTGCGCACCGGCGAGACGCCGCGCTCGCCTTCGCCCGTCCGCGCTGCACGCGGGCGCAGCCGCGCCCACGAGATGCGCCCGGCAAGGCAGAGATCGTCGAGCCAGGCCGGGTCGTAGCCAGCGAGGCGTGCCGGCAGGATTTCGCTCTCCCACGCTCCGGCCGGCGCCTCGAAGCCTTCGAGCTGCCCGACGATCGCCTCGACCGCCTCCGGGCCTTCCATGCGCGCGTCCGCGGTCACGCGCTGCCAGCCGAGCAGGAAGCGCAGGAAGTCGCGCGCCGAGACCGGCTCGATCTCCGCGCGCAGCCGCTTGATCGTGTACTGGTGGATGCGCGCGAGCAGGCGGCGCTCGCACCATTCCTCGCCGGCGCCGAGCGGGCTGAACCGGCCGCGCATGGCGAAGCCTTCGGCCTCGAGCGCGGCGAATGCCGAGGCGAGCTCGCGCGCCGCGATGCCGAGCGCTTCCGCGAGAGCGCCCTGCTCGACCGGCCCCTGGCCTTCGAGCCGGCCGCGCACGATCTCGACCAGCGCCTCGTCGCGCAGCCATTCCCGCGCATAGGCCTCGGGCGCGGCGATGTCCGGCTCGGCCGGTACATCGGGCCACAGCGCGCGGAACTGCGGCAACCGTTCGGCCGCGACCCAGAGCGCCTTGCCCGGCGCGCCCAGCCGGGTGACGCGCTTGTCGCGCGCGAGCTGCGCCAGGAATTCGTTCCAGCCCGGCCCGGCCTCCGCCTCTTCCTCGTTCAAGGCGCCGAGCCAGACCAGCGCATCGTGCAGCTCGTCGGCGTTGCGCGCATCGGGCCACGCCTCGGCGCGCACGCGCGTGATGGCCTCGGCATCGAGCCGGCCGAACTCGGCCGCGCTCTCGGGCCCGGCCCAGTGCCGGCTCATCACCGCCTGGGTGCGGCGCTCCTCGAGCGGCGCATCGTCGAGATAGGCATAGGGCCGGGCGGAGAGCACCTCGAGCGCGAGCGGCGAGGGCTGGGTCAGGTCGCGCGCCACCACCTCGATCTCGCCGGCCTCCAGCCGGGCGAGCAGCCGCTCCAGGCCCGCGACGTCCATCGCCTCGGTCAGGCAGTCGCCAATGGTCTGGTTGACCAGCGGGTGGTCCGGGATTTCGCGCTCGCCGACCAGGTTCTCGGCGCAGGCGAGCTGATCGGGGAACACGGTGGCGATCAGGTCTTCAGCCTCCATGCGCACGAATTGCGGCGGCACCTTCTTGCCGCCGCGGAAGCGCGGCAAGGCGAGCGCGACGCTCGCCACCCAGCGCCAGCGCGTCAGGAACATCGGCGCGTCCAAGAGCGCCTGGATCAGCACGTCTCTCGCGCTCGCCGCATGCAGATAGCCGCGCACCTCGGCGAGCTCGAAGCTGTGCGCCGCGGTGAGCGAGAGTACGATGTTGTCCTCGGTCGCGGCCGCCTGAAGCTCGAAGTTGAAGCGCCGGCAGAACCGCTTGCGCAATGCCAGGCCCCAGGCCCGGTTGAGCCGGCTGCCATAGGGCGAATGGATGACGAGCTGCATGCCGCCGGCCTCGTCGAAGAAGCGCTCGAACACCAGCCGCTCCTGCGTCGGCAGGCAGCCGAGCGCCGCCTTGGCCGCGGCGAGATAGTCGGCGAGCTCGCGCGCCGGGGTCTCCTCGATACCCAACTCCTCGACCAGCCAGCACACCGCGTCGTCGCCGTCCAGACGCGCGGCGACCTCGGCACGCAGGCGAGACACGGCGAGCGACAGCTCGTCGCTGCGGCCCGGCGCCTCGCCCAGCCAGAACGGGATGGTCGGCGCCAAGCCATTGGCGTCCTCGACGCGCACCGTGCCGCGGTCGACGCGCAGGATGCGATAGGCATGATTGCCGAGCAGGAAGACGTCGCCGGCCAGGCTCTCGACCGCGAAGTCCTCGTTCACCGTGCCGATGAACTGGCTCTCCGGCTCGAGCAGGACGCGATAGTCGGCGTTGTCGGGAATCGCACCGCCCGAGGTCAGCGCGGTCAGCCGCGCGCCGCGCCGGCCGCGCAGCACGTGATTGACCGCATCGTGATGGATCAGCGCGCCGCGCCGGCCGCGGCCGGTGGCGAAGCCCTCGCCGAGCATCCGGACGATCGCGTCGAAGTCTTCGCGCGGCAGCGCGCGATAGGGCCAGGCGCGGCGGAGCAGCGCATAGAGATCGTCCTCGCGCCATTCCTGCGCCGCGACCTCGGCAACGATCTGCTGGGCCAGCACGTCGAGCGGCCGCGTCGGGATCGAGAGGCGATCAAGCTCGCCCTGCCTGACGCTGCCGATCAGCGCCGCGCACTCGACCAGCTCGTCGCGCGAGAGCGGGAAGAGGCGCCCCTTGGGCGTGCCGCCGACCGCGTGGCCGGAGCGCCCGACCCGCTGCAGGAAACTCGCGATCGAGCGCGGCGAGCCAAGCTGGCAGACCAGCTCCACCTCGCCGATGTCGATGCCGAGCTCGAGCGACGCGGTCGCGACCAAGGCCCGCAACGCGCCGCGCTTGAGGCGCTGCTCGGCGTCCAGCCGGTGCTCCTTGGCGAGGCTGCCATGATGGGCGGCGACCTGCGCGGCATCCAGCCGCTGCGACAGGTGATGCGCCACCCGCTCGGCCATGCGCCGCGTGTTGACGAAGATCAGCGTGGTGCGGTGCGCCTCGATGAGCTGCGCGAGGCGGTCATAGGTCTGCTCCCAGACGTCGTTCGACATCACCGCTTCGAGCGGCGCGGGCGGGATTTCGAGGGCGAGGTCGCGCGCCCGCTGATGGCCGGTGTCGACGATCCTGCAAGCGCCGGCCGCCTCGCCGGCTGGCCCGGCGCCGGTCAGGAAGCGGGCGACCTCCTCGATCGGCTTCTGCGTCGCGGAGAGCCCGATGCGCTGCAGCGGGCGGCCGCAGAGCGCCTCCAGCCGTTCGAGCGACAGCGCGAGATGCGCCCCGCGCTTGTTGGGCGCGAGGGCGTGGATCTCGTCGACGATCACGCTCCGCGTGGTGTGCAGCATGGCGCGGCCGGATTCCGAGCCGAGCAGGATATAGAGCGATTCTGGCGTGGTCACCACGATGTGCGGCGGCCGGCGCAGCGCCCGAACACGGTCACCCGCCGGCGTGTCGCCGGTGCGTACCCAGGTGCGGATTTCGACGTCGGGCTGACCTTGCGCGCGCAGCGCATCGCGGATGCCGGCGAGCGGCGCCTCCAGATTGCGCTGGATGTCGTTCGACAGCGCCTTCAGGGGCGAGACGTAGACGACCCGCGTCTCGTCGGGCAAGTCGCCCACGAGGCCGTGCCGGGCCAGCTCGTCGAGCGCGGCGAGGAAGGCGGCGAGCGTCTTGCCCGAGCCGGTCGGCGCCGCGATCAGCACGTTCTCGCGCGCGCGGATCGCCGGCCAGGCCTGCGCCTGCGCCGCGGTCGGCGCCGCGAAGCGGCCTTCGAACCAGGCGGCGACCGCCGGATGGAACAGCGTCTTCAGGTCGAGGGCGGTGGCGTCCATGCGTTCAAGGATAGCCGCACCGGACCAGCGACGACAGCAGCGACGTCACGGCGATCCCGCGGGGTTCTGCGACCAGGGTAGGATGGAATCTAAGCCGCGACCCGACGGAATCAACGCGACCGTCGGCGCCCCACAACCGGGCGAACGAGGCGGCTATCGCCGGATTCGGTTAGGCGGCGTTAGGTCGGGCGATGCGCGGCGACAGCACGCGGAGCGCGGCATCCACCATCTCTGGATCGTACAGGCGGCCGCGATTGGCGCGGAGCTCTTCCAGGGCCTTCTTCAGCCCCGGGGCGCGCCGGTAGAGGCGATCGGACTCCATGGCGTCGATCACGTCCGCGATGCCGAGGATCCTGGCCTCGGGCAGGATGGCATCGCCCTTGATCCCCTCGGGGTAGCCCGAGCCGTCCATGCGCTCGTGATGCTGATAGGCGATCATGGCGACCGGCCAGGGGAAATCGACGCGCCTCAGCACGTCATAGGAGAGCCGGGGATGCGAGCGAGTAACGGCCATCTCCGACTCGCTGAGCGGCGTGGACTTGGTCAGGAACTCCATGGGCACGGCGATCTTGCCGAGATCGTGCACCAGCGCGGCCAGCCGCAAGCCCTCGATCCGCTGCTCGTCCATGCCCGCCTCGCGCGCGATATCGCAGGCGAGCGTCGCGACGCGCTCCTGATGACCCTGCGTATAGGGATCGCGCGCCTCGGCCATGGCGCCTATCGCCTCGACGAATTGAATCAGCGCGAGCTGCAGGCCGCGGAAGCGGGAACGCGATTGCGTCTCGGCCCGTTCGACCGCGGACATGTCGTGGCCGATGCCGAGAATACGCTGCACCGCGCCGTCCGGCCCGCGCAGCGGCGTGCTCCGCAGCAGGAACGGGGTGGTGCCGTGCTTGGTGAGGATGTGGCAGCGAAGCTCGGCGGCGGCGCCGGACCGCGCCTCGTCGAACGCCTGAGCGGCCGCGGCGCGATCCGCCTCCACGACCAGGTCGAGGCCCGAGACGCCTTTCAACTGGTCCCGCGTCCGGCCGAGCATGCGTTCGGACGCCTGATTCAACCGCACGATCCGGCAGCCGGCGTCCAGCTCGAACACCGGCTCCGGCAGCGCGTCGATCAACCGGTCTTCCGATATCGCCTGAGAGCGCAGCGCCGAATCCTTGGCGCTGGACTGGCGAAAGATCAGCCGGGCGCCGAAGAAGAGGAGCGTCGCGGTCGCAGCGACGAAGAGCCAGCCCTTGATGGATTGCGCCAGGGTCAGCGTCTCGACATCGGTGTCGACAAAGAAAAGGAAGAGCGCGCGGTCCGACAGGGCGATCCAGATGGTCGCGACCGCGGCGTAGCCCGCGGCGATGAGCAGCGACCATAAGGTGTGTGGATGGCGGGCGAGGCTCGCCAGCACGCCGTTGCGAGCAGTGAAGCGGTCGGCTCTGACCAGACTCACGACTGACGGCCTTGTTCGGCCTCGACGGAGAAACCTGAACCGAGGCCCGGTTGCCCAAGACAGGAAAACCGTATGGTTTATGAGGTTAAGAAACCGTTAAGCCGACACAAGCGCCGCACGGCCGGCTCGCCGAGGTGAACCGGACTTCGGCCGAAAACTCGCCACCGAAGGCTAGGGCCGCGCGCCGCCTCGCGACGCCTGCCTCGGCTGGCGAGGCAGGCGCCGCAAAGCGCGGTGCAACGGCCCGCGCGCTACTCCGCCACCGCCACCTTTGGCGCCGGCGCCGCAAGCAAGCTCGCGATCGGCGTCGCGTGCCAGCCTTGCTTGCGCTTCTCCCAATAGAGGTCGCGGAGCTGGCAGGTGGCGAGGCCGGGCGCGCCATTGCCGATCGGTTTGTCGTTGACCCGCGTGATCGGGATGACGCCGCCGCCGGTCGAGGAGATGAAGACCTCGTCGGCCCCGGTCAGGTCCTCGGGGCGAAGCTCGGCCGCCTCAGCGGCGACGCCGATCGACTGGCAGAGGTCGAACACGGTGCGCCGCGTGATGCCTTCGAGCATGTTCTCGCCCGGCGTGCGCGCCTTATTGTTCTTGATGATCCAGACGTTGAAGCCCGGCCCCTCGGTGAGGAAGCCGTCCATCGAGAGCAGCACCGGCGCATCCGCGCCTGCGTCGAGCGCCTCGAACTGGGCGCTCGTCAGGTCCATGCGGTTGAAGTTCTTGCAGCGCTGGTTGATGGCGGCGTCCGGCGCGCGCCGCGTCTTGGCGATCCACAGATGGCCGCCGGTCTGCGTGCGCTCCTTCGGGATGACCGAGAAGTACGGCACCGAATAGGCGATGAACTCGTTGATGCAGGTGCGCGGGTCGCCGAGCTCGTTGCCGTCGGCATAGCGGCCGCGCGTGCAGAGGATGAAGACCAGGCCCGCTTCGATGCCCGAGCGGTCGACGCACTGCGCCATGATGTGCGCCATCTCGTCGTCGCTGACCGGCGGCTTCAGGCGGACGCCCGCGCAGGAGGCGTGGAACCGCTCGATATGGTCGGCGAGCCGGAAGAAGTTGCCGTCGGCGAACGACAGCGCGTCGAACACCACGTCGCTCTTGGTGAAGGCCGGATCGAGTATGCCGACGGTGGCATCGTCGACCGGCATGTAGCGCCCCTTCTGGTAGGCAATCCCCTTGGAATCGGTCATCTCGCAGTCTCCCTCCCGCCGGCATGCCCGGCCCCACGCCACGGCACCACCCGACGCCTGAACGGACACGGTAGGGCAGCGGCGAGGACGGGGTCAATCGCGGCGGGAGGGGCGAAATTCGAGGCAAGCGCGAGGCAGGCGGGCGACATGCGGCAATAGTCGCCTGCATTCACGCCTGATCGACCGCACGACCACCCCGCGGACCGATAAGATGGCGCTCGCGCTCAAGGGATGCCGCCACAACTGCGCGGCGGCTGGCAAATCGCAAGGCCGCTAGCATCGCCTATTGACGAGCCCCGCGTTCAATGGTCCACAGCCGGATGATCGTGGAGACCGGGCGCACATGTATAAAATATAAGCACGGCTTTTATCATTGTTTTTCCAACATAATCTATTCGAATCGCACGAATTCCTGAGAACGCAACAAAATACTCATACCCTGAACGCCTCGCGTGCGCTTTGCTCGCGAGTATTCGGGAGATCCACCATGACAACTCAGCAGCACGTTTCCATTCCCAACGATGTGCGCACCTGGGCCAACGACGGTTCCCCCATTCCGGATTGGGTACGAACGCACATAGTGGACAAGATGACGCCCAACGGTACTTTCCTCCTCTCAACGCCTATTGGGACCGCCAGGGTTCATCTCGGCAATATCGTGATTGAGCATTGTGGCGAACTATGGTCCCGAACACCCGATGAGGTTTCCAAACTCATTGAAGGACTCCAAGCGGAAACCACGCCGGCCGCAGCCGCGATCGGACCGGGCAAATCAGCCCAGTTCGGAACCAGAAGTAAGTCGGGGAAAGGCAAGAAGCGCGGCACCCAACGCAAAATGGCTTTCCGCCTACCCATCGGCTCCATGCCGAGCATCGAATGGGTGCATACCTCGGAGCTTGTCGTCGACCAATCCTACCAACGCTCTATCGACAACGAAGGATCGCGCCGGCTGATAGCTAGCATCGCAGCCAACTTCGATTGGCGGCTCTGCGCGCCGCTCGTCGTCTCGCGGCGTGCAGATGGCTTGAAAGTCATCATCGATGGGCAGCATCGCTGGGCAGCAGCTGTTCGCCGAGGTGATCTACCTCAGCTGCCCTGCTGTCTCTTCACCTATGCCAGCCCGGAGGATGAGGCGCGTATGTTCATTGTCGCCAACAGGGCGCGCAAACCGATGAACCGCTTGGATGACTTTCATGCTGCGCTTGCCGCAGCGGACGAGGATGCATTGGAGATCCTGCGCCTGGTGACCGAGGCTGGGCTGACGATCGCGCGGCATACATCCTTCACGGCATGGAAGCCGGGAGAGGTGGCCTTCACGTCGTCCATCGCGACCGCGCTCCGTCGGCATGAAGACGCGGTGGTATCAGCGGCGCTGACATGCATGGCCGAGGCATTCGAGGGGCAATCCCTGACCCATGGCGCATCAGTGTTCGGAGCCTTGATCAAAATCTTCGCCAATCCACCCGAGGGTTTCGACCCCGACAGGCTCGTGCCGGTGCTGCGCCGCTTCGACATGGCGAGCTTAGCCAAAATCGTTCGAGATCAAAGAGGCGTGGATGCTCGGGTAAGCACCGTATTCACGGCCATAGTAGAAGCGTTGGCCAACCTCGATGATGATTCCCCGATGGCATGAGGGGAGGAGGTGCCGTGTTCGGGGTTGTCCGGAACACGGCACCTATCGTTTCACCAGAACGATCATCTACGCTGGACGCCGCCGCAATGTCTCTCTCCGGACAGGACAAGGAGGTAGAAGGCGGGCCGTAGACGATAGTGATGATCACTACGCTTTCGCTGTGGTCCTATCTTGAAGCCGAAGTTCCGTTCGGGGCGATCAAAGAGAGCTTGGGGAAATAGGTCCGATAACGCGCCGCATCCCTCGTCAATAGCGAATATCCGGCTACAGCCGCGTGGGCGCCTATGAAGAAGTCCGGAAGCGGCAAACTCTTTGTTCCGCTTCGCTGCCGATAGGCGAGGAACGCCTTGCCAGCGAGAAAGGCCGCTTCGTACGGGATGGACTCACGATCGAACATGGTTTTCGGGAGCGCGGCATCGAGATCTTCGATGCGTGAATATCGAATCGACACCTCAGCATAGATGACCGGATTGATGACGAGGCGGTACCGATCGGCGGCGCGCTTGAGGGCCTCCGCGGACCACGCAAGCCAACGCGCGTCTTCCGTCATGACGTCAAGAAGAACATTAGCGTCAACCAGGACGGCTGTCATTCAGTCATCGCGGGTCAGCGCCATTATGGCATCGGTGCTCATCGACACGTCGCCGCGGCCCCGCAGATGGGCAACGAAACGAGCGCCGCGACCGCCCTTGCCGGCCTTGGCACGAACGATACGCACAACCTTGCCGTCGAACTCGAACTCCACCTCGGTATGGGGCAACAGGCCCGCCCGTTCACGGATATCGACTGGGATAGTCACCTGCCCCTTCGACGTAATGCGCATGAGTCGTCTCCTTACTCTTACATGTAAGAGTAAGGAGATTTGTGCCGAATTTCAAGCCGCCCATCGACGCCGGGACAAGACCGTCGCGGCCTCTCGATCACAGCAGCACGGTTGATAGCAATCCGGGGAGGGGCAGTGGCGCAGCATGGAGCGCCATGGCGCAAATTTGGCGGAGGGGGCGGGATTCGAACCCGCGATACGTGTTACCGTATGCACGCTTTCCAAGCGTGTGCCTTAAGCCACTCGGCCACCCCTCCTGCCGTGCCGCAGGGCCGGCAGGGCGGACAATAGCAAGAATGGGGAAGCCTGCAACACGCGCCGGCCGCCGGCAGCGGGCCGGTTTGCTTCCATGATTCGATAAGGCAATTGTATACTTGACTACACAACATGCCCGAACCATCTGAAACCCGACAGGCCGGCGAAGAGGTTACGATTACTCCGAGGATGACGGACGCGGGGATTGCTGCCTTGCAGCTTTTTTCCGGGTCGGCTTCTGACGTTTTGGTTGGTGCGGTTTATAGCGCCATGAGGCATGCAGAAGGTGGGCGAATGTCCTCACGGTATCTGCATGAGCCCGCGCCGAGAAGTCGCCGTGATTTATCAAAAGATACGCCATGATCTTGCGCAGATCGGCGGTCATATCATTTAGAAGGGTAGGCGATACTGGAATTTCTTTGCGGTGTTTGTCCGTGAGGGCGACCAAAAAATTGGAGCTAATTCGTTCGTCAATCTTGTCGGGGACTGGGTCCGCTCCGTAATGCAAGATCTGATTGCGCACATCGTTGATGTGCCCGAGCTGTGTTAGCACCGCATCGGTTTCCTTCCTGCGCTCTTGGTCGGTCTCGGATATCAGCATCAAGCGACGCAGCAAGCCATTTGCGGTATCCACGCGAGCGCCCGAGAGAAGAGCGCGCGCGACAGGGAGGGTAAGCTTCGCCACGCTGGAAACTGCTATGAATAGAGCGCCTTCGACGGATGAGAAGGCATCTACAAATTCACCGAGGGATTCATGATACCTTCGAGTTTGCTCTTGTTCGCCGAGCATGCCGTGAGGCCCATAGTTAGCCATGGCTAAGCCCTCCGATCCGACCAAAGACCCGAAGTTCCGCGAGACGGTGGAGCGGATGCTACGCGCGCCACCGAAACCGCATAAACCTACATCAAGCAAGATGTCTGACAGAAAGAAAAAGCCGCCCAAGAAGGAGGGCGGCTAGGAGGAAAGATGGACGAGCGAGAGTTGCGCCTTGAATGTTTGCGTCTTGCCGCTGTAGGTGGCGGCGATTATGCGAAGGTGCTCGACGTGGCGGGTCGGTACGCCAATTTCGTTGAAGGGTCAGGCGTTCCGAACGGTTTGGAGACAGTCGCGGTACAAGCCGATGAGGTAGCGCCTGTCAACTAGTTCTTCCCCGCCATCTTTGGCGATGAGGGGGTTGGCGGTTTTCGCTTCGGCTTGCATGATTGTTTGCATCAGACGCCATGCAACCTGTTCGGGCGAATTCTTGCCGAGATGTACAATGGGTCTGTCAGCCATTAGGGTTCTCCCTAGCCATCGGGTTGCTTGCTATAAAGGCGGCTCAGGATCATCCGCCATTCTTGGCGTGTGAGTCGAGGCTTAGACGTTCGGCCCGAGATCAGCCCGCCGATAGGTGAGGCGCTTCCCTTCGATGCCCTTGAGCGCCTTGACGGCGCGCTCGCTGTCATCGACGCCAAGGGCAGCGCGTTCGCTGTAGCGGAAATCGAACTCCGCCAGATAGCGGTGAAGATGCTGCTCACCGCAGTGCTGGTAGACGCCCTTCATGCCGCGCTTGAAGATGCTGAAATAGCCTTCGATGGTGTTGGTATGGATCGGGCCGCGCCCGTACTCGCCGGCCATGTGGCGCACGACGCCATGCTCGACGAACTCGCGCCCGACCTTCGTGTAGTGGCGCGCCTCATCGGTCATCAACCGCGCTTCGCGGGCCACGTTCTCGCGCACGATAGGGGCGACGGTGGAGGTTCTCAGGTCATTCACGACCATCGAGCGCGCGCGGCCGGTCTTGCGGTCAACGAGCGACAGCACCTTGTGCTTGTGCTCGTAACCATGTCGCACAGGCTTGCCCTTCTTGCGGCCTATGAAGGTCTCGTCCGCCTCCACCGTGCCGCCATCGCTGCCGAAGGGCGACAGGTCATCAGAGCGCATGCCCTCGCGGATGCGATGCGCCATGAACCAGGCTGTCTTGTAGGTCACGCCGAGCATGCGGTGGAGCTGATGGGCTGACATGCCCTTCTTGCTCGACACCATCAAATGGGTTGCCAGAAGCCACTTATGGAGCGGCACATGGGAACGCTCGTACAGCGTGCCGACGCGCACGGTGAACTTCTTGCGGCACTCGCGGCAGTGATACCAGCCCGCGCCCATCGCGCCTTCGGCCGGCAGGGCACGCACGGTCTCAAGCTGGCCGCAGAACGGGCAGAACGGACCATCCGGCCAGCGCACGCTTTCGAGGTATTCGCGGGCCGTGGTTTCATCGGTGAAGATCGGGGCGGTGAGTTTCGGCATGGCTGATCACTCCTTGCCGCCCAAGGTAAGCGAAGATGGCTGTTCAGTCAAGTATACAATTGCCTTCGATAAGCTCACGCTTCGACAGGCTCAGCATGAGGGCGTTGATTGCGGCCGCCGTCATTTCTGCCGAGGCAAGTGCGCGCGAACGAGCCACAATGCCGCGCGGTGCCGCCTCCGCATCGTCCATCGCGCCATTCCGCCGCCGGAGCGATCATGATCCGTTGGCTTCTCGACAGGCTCGCCTTGCTCTGCCTCCTCGTCACGCTCGGCGTGGTCGGCAACGAGCTCTGGCAGGCCGCCACGGCGGGGCTGGGCTATCGGGTGATTCCGCTCTGGGAGCTGTGGGGTGCGATCCATGAAGAGAGCCTCGACGGGGTGCAGGTCCAGGTGGAGGGAACCTCGCCCTGGCTGTGGCGGACCATCGTGCTGCCCATCCTGCTGGGCCCGGCCTGGGCCGTGCCGCTCGGCCTCGCCCTGCTGTTCCGCATCCTCGCCGCCTTCGCGCCACGCCGCGGCCGCGACGATGGCCGCGCGGTGCGGAAGCCGCGCGTCCCGACATGGCAGCGACGCGCGCCCGCACCCAAGGCGCCCGACACCGCGTCCGATATCGAGGCCCTGGCCGAGCCCTGGCCCCGGTCGCCTTGGCGGCGAAGCGCGGCGCAGCCCACGCCGCCCAAGCCCGCCAAGTCCACCACGCCGATCGACCTGCCGAAGGACATGAAGCCGCCATTGCGCAAAGCGGCGCCTTCCGGCCGCCGCCGGCCGACCGTGACGCGCCATCCTTGACCCTCCGCCGCGCCCTGCCCTACGCTCGCCTGATCTAGCGATCGGACTCGCAAGGGAGAACGCGCCATGGCAAGCCATCGGCACAGCGAGCCGCCATCCGATCCCGCGCTCAGGGTCAAGGCGCTCGAATCGCTGCTCATCGAAAAGAAGCTGATCGACGCGGCCGCGATGGACGCGCTGATCGATACCTTCGAACAGAAGGTCGGCCCACGCAACGGCGCCAAGGTGGTGGCGCGCGCCTGGGCCGACCCGGCCTACAAGCAGCGCCTGCTCGCGGATGCGACCGCCGCGATCGCCGAGCTCGGCTATTCCGGCATGCAGGGCGAGGACATGGTGGTGGTCGAGAACACGCCCAAGGTCCACAACCTGCTCGTCTGCACGCTGTGCTCCTGCTATCCGTGGCCCGTGCTCGGCCTGCCGCCGGTCTGGTACAAGGCGGCGCCCTACCGCTCGCGCGCCGTGATCGAGCCGCGCGCGGTGCTCGAGGAGTTCGGCGTCAAGCTCGCCGACGACGTCGAGATCCGCATCTGGGATTCGACCGCGGAGCTCCGCTACATGGTGCTGCCCGAGCGGCCCGCCGGCACCGAGTCTTTGAGCGAGGACAAGCTCGCCGCGCTGGTCACCCGCGACGCCATGATCGGCGTCGCCAAGGTCGCGCCGCCGCGCTGAACGGGAGGGCGAGATGAACGGCATCCACGATCTCGGCGGCATGCACGGCCACGGGCCGGTCAACGCGGAAGCCAACGAGCCGGTCTTCCACGGCGATTGGGAGAAGCGCGCCTTCGCGCTGATGATCTCCTGCTTCGCCGGCGGGCAATACAATGTGGACGAGTTCCGCCACGCCATCGAGCGGATGGACCCGGCCGAATATCTGCGTTCGAGCTATTACGAGCACTGGCTGCACGCGGTCGAGACGCTGCTGGTCGAGAAGGGCGTCATCAAGCAGAGCGAGCTCGCCGCCAAATGGGCGACCGTCGCCAAGGGAGGCGCCTGATGCCCCTGCTCAGCAAGGACATGGTGCCGACGCTCGTCGCCAATGGCGGCTCGACGCGCGTCAACGCCTCGGTCGCGCCCAAGTTCAAGAAGGGCGACAAGGTGCTGGCGCGCAACCTCAACCCGCCGGGCCATATCCGCCTGCCGCGCTACGCGCGAGGCAAGCGGGGCGAGGTGGTGGTCGATCACGGCGTCTTCGTGTTCCCGGATACCAACGCGCACGGCAAGGGCGAAAAGGCGCAGCACGTCTATACCGTGCGCTTCGCCGCGCGCGACGTGTTCGGCCCGGCGGCGGGCGCCAAGGACGCCGTCTACGCCGACCTGTGGGACGACTATCTCGACCCGGCCTGAGCGGGAGCCCGCCCCCGTGGTCTCGCCCACCGCCCTCGATGAGACGCCCGGCCTGCCGCGCGACCGCGACGGCCCGCTGTTCGCCGAGCCGTGGCAGGCGCAGGCCTTCGCGCTCACCGTGAAGCTGCACGAGGCTGGGCACTTCACCTGGCCCGAATGGGTGGCGTATCTGAGCCGCGAGGTCGCGGCTGGCGCGCCGGCGGGTGCATCAGGCGCCGAAACCGTCTATTATCTGCAGTGGCTGGCCGCACTCGAGAAGCTGGCCTCCGACAAGGGATTGACCTCGCCCGCCGCGCTCGCCGCCCGCAAGGCCGAATGGCTGGCGGCCCACGGCGCGACGGCGTTCGGCGAGCCGGTTACGCTCGAAGCGGCGCACAGGCACGACCATGAGCATGACGGCAGGAAGCAAGGGGAACAAACATGACGGTGAAGAAGGCAGCGCGTGAGGGGCACGTTTCTGCGTGGGCGGCGTTCGTGCGGGCTTGGCCGGTGGCGATCGCCGTGATGCTGGGCGTCGGCCTCATCTATGGCGCGGGCTTCGCCGGCTCCGAGGTGCTGCACGATGCGGCGCATGACGCGCGCCACTCCTTCACCTTCCCCTGCCACTGAGCGCCGGGAGCCCCCGCCATGATCGGACGTCCCGCCCCGAGCGGCAACGGCCACGACGCCGCCCTGGCTCGCCGCCCCGCCGCGATCGGCCTGGACCGGCTGCGCCAGATCGTTCTGGTCGCGCTGATCGCCGGCGTGCTCGCCGGCCTCGCGCTCACCGGCCTGCAGCGCATCGCCGTGGTGCCCATGATCCTCGAGGCCGAAACCTACGAGACCGCCGCCGGCGGCCATGAGCACGGCCATGACGATGCCGCGGCCGCCACAGGCGCGGACGCCCACCAGCATGACAGCGCCCAGGCGCACGAGCACGAGTCCGCCGCGGCGGCGCCAACGGACGCCGCCGACGAGGGCGACGCCAATCGCTTCTGGCTGACGCTCGCCGCCAACCTGGTCTCCGCGGCCGGCTTCGGGCTGCTGCTCGCCGCCGGCATGAGCCTGCTCGCCGCCACCGGAAGGCGCATCGACTGGCGCAAGGGGCTGCTCTGGGGCCTCGCCGGCTTCGGTGCCTTCCAGCTCGCGCCCGCGCTCGGCCTGCCGCCGGAACTCCCGGGCTCCGCCGCGGCCGAGCTCGGCGCGCGCCAGGGCTGGTGGCTGCTCACCGTGCTCCTGACCGGCATCGGCCTCGCCTGGGCCGCCTTCGCGCCGCGCTATTGGCTGCGGCCGCTCGCGGTGGTGCCGATCATCATCCCGCATCTGATCGGCGCGCCGCAGCCCGAGCACCATGGCGGCCTCGCGCCCGAATCGCTGGCGACCGGCTTCATCTACGCCTCGCTGATCACCAATTTCGTGTTCTGGATCGGCCTCGGCGCCCTCGCCGGCTACGCCCACGCCTGGTTCGAGCGGCGCGGCGCGGCGGCGCGGGCCTGAGCGCGGCGCGGGGGCCTCTGGATTCCGGATGCCGCCGCGCCCATCTCGAAGTCATAGGCAAGACGGGGAGCGGACCATGAGCACTGCCCTATCGCGCCGCCGGTTTCTGCTCGGCACGGTGTTCGCCAGCCTCGGCGGCGGGCTCGCGCTGTCGGCCGCCGGCAAGGCGCATGCGCTGTCGAGCGAGCCGCTGCCGCACAATCTGCGCTCGCTCTATCTCGCAGGCTGCCAGCGCGCCGGCGAGCACGAAGCCTTGATCGACCAGGTGCTCGCCCAGCTTCGCGACGACGGCGTCAATGTCGACGACCCCGCGATACGCCAGGCCGCGCTCGACACCACCTATTGCAGCATCTGCGGCTGCCCCTTGAGCCAGCACGCGAGAAAAAGCCCGCCCGTCTCCTCCGGCACCTGAGGCCGGCGCGGCCTATTTATCCTCGCCCATCTTGAGCGCGGCGAGGAAGGCTTCCTGGGGGATTTCGACGTTGCCGACCTGGCGCATGCGCTTCTTGCCGCGCTTCTGCTTCTCGAGCAGCTTGCGCTTCCTCGTGATGTCGCCGCCATAGCATTTGGCGAGCACGTCCTTCCGGAGCGGCGAGATGGTCTCGCGCGCGACGATGCGCCCGCCGATCGCCGCCTGCACCGCGATCTTGAAGAGCTGGCGCGGGATCAGCTCCTTGAGCCGCTGGCACAGCACGCGCCCCCTCGCCTCGGCCTGGCTCTTGTGGACGATGATGGCGAGCGCATCGACCGGCTCGGCGTTGACCATGATGCTCAGCTTGACGAGGTCGCTCTCGCGGTATTCCTCGAGCGCGTAGTCGAAGCTGGCATAGCCGCGGCTGACCGATTTCAGCCGGTCGTAGAAATCGAACACCACCTCGTTGAGCGGCAGCCTGTAGACCAGCATGGCGCGGTTGCCGACATAGGTGAGCTCGACCTGCTCGCCCCGCTTCTCCTGGCACAGCGACAGCACCGCGCCGAGATAAGTGTCGGGCGTGAAGATGGTCGCCTTGATCCAGGGCTCCTCGATCGTGGCGATGCGCGTCTGCTCCGGCATGTCGGCCGGGTTGTGCAGCTCGATGCGGCTGCCGTCGGTCAGCGCGACGCGATAGATCACCGAGGGCGCGGTCGCGACCAGGTCGAGGTCGAACTCGCGCTCCAGCCGCTCCTGCACGATCTCGAGGTGCAGCAGGCCGAGGAAGCCGCAGCGGAAGCCGAAGCCGAGCGCGGCCGAGGTCTCGGGCTCGTACTGGAAGCTGGTGTCGTTGAGCCGGAGCTTGGCGAGCGATTCGCGCAAGCGCTCGAAGTCCGCGGCGTCGACCGGGAAGAGGCCGCAGAACACCACCGGCACGCTCGGCTTGAAGCCAGGCAGCGGCGCCTCGCACGGCCGCTTGGCATCCGTGATGGTGTCGCCGACATTGCAGTCTGCGACCTCCTTGATGCCGGCCGTGATGTAGCCGATCTCGCCGGGGCCGAGCGCCTCCACCGGCCGCTTCTTCGGCGTGAACACGCCGACCTGCTCGATAGGGTGCACCGCGCCGGTCGCCATCATGCGGATGGTCGCACCCTTCCTCAGCACGCCGTCGCGCACGCGCACCAGGATGACCACGCCGAGATAGGGGTCGTACCAGGAATCGACCAGCAGGGCCCTGAGCGGCGCGTCGGCCTCGCCCTTGGGCGGCGGCAGGCGCTTGACCAACGCTTCCAGCACGTCGTCGATGCCGAGCCCGGTCTTCGCCGAGATCAGGAGCGCATCCTGCGCGTCGAGCCCGATCACGTCCTCGATCTGCTGCTTGACGCGCTCGGGCTCTGCGGCCGGCAGGTCGATCTTGTTGAGCACCGGCACGATCTCGTGGTCGTTGTCGATCGCCTGGTAGCAATTGGCGAGCGTCTGCGCCTCGACGCCCTGCGTCGCGTCGACCACGAGCAGCGAGCCCTCGCAGGCCGCGAGCGAGCGGCTCACCTCATAGCCGAAATCGACATGGCCTGGCGTATCGACCAGGTTGAGCACGTAACGCTCGCCGTCCTTCGCCGTATAGGCGAGCCGCACGGTCTGCGCCTTGATGGTGATGCCGCGCTCACGCTCGATGTCCATCGAATCGAGCACCTGCTCCGTCATCTCGCGCTTCTCCAGCGCACCGCAACGCTCGATCAGCCGGTCGGCGAGCGTCGACTTGCCGTGGTCGATATGCGCGATGATCGCAAAATTGCGGATATGGGCGAGGTCGGTCATTCAGGAACGATCTGTGCGCCAGCCATGAGTATGAAACCGGTTGCTTCTGCTATATCGCGAGGCCGCCGGCACTCAAAGCTGCTCGAATTCCTCCGTGGAGAGCCCCGCTTGTCGGAGAATGCTTCGGAGCGTGCCCGTAGAGACCTCTCGATGTGCCGGAACGATCGCCGTGCGAACGACCGCACCTTCTGTCTTTACAAATTTCACATGGCTACCTTTTCGACTGGCCTCGGCAAAGCCAGCCGCCATGAGCTTCCGCCTGACCTCGCGATAGGCAAGTGGTCTAAGAGGTGCCAACCTCCACCTCGATCGGACGAATCGCGGGCAGGTCTGTTGCGCAAGGCGGCTCGAAGTGCAAGGTCAACGCTTCCTTCAGATTGTCCAGTGCCTCGGCCTCGGTCTCTCCTTGGCTTGCGACATCAACCTCCAGGCATTGCGCGACATACCATTCGCCCTCATGGGTGAGGCTTGCCGAAAATGTCCGTGTCATTTCATCGATCCTCCGATCGTGGAGACCCGCCGGAGAGAAGGTCATGATCGCAATGTAGGGGATGGCGAGGCGAGCTTCTATCCCCTGAGCCGACCGCCGGTCGCTTTCTCGACCGCCTGGACCACCTTCTTGGCCACCGCCTCGATCTCGGCGTCGGTGAGCGTACGGTCCTGCGGCTCGAGGCGCACGGTGATGGCGAGCGATTTGGTGCCGGGCTCAAGCCCCTCGCCCGCATAGGCGTCGAACAGGCGCACGTCCGCGATCAGGGCGCGGTCGGCGACGCGCGCCGCCTTGAGCACCGCCTCGGCCGCGACCTCGGCGTCGAGGATGAAGGCGAAATCGCGTTCGACCGCCTGGAACTCGGAGGCCTTGAGCGACGGGCGCGCCTTGCCCGCCTTCTCCTTGGGCAGCGGCAGCGCGTCGAGGAACAGCTCGAAGGCCGCGACCGGCGCTTCGAGATCGAGCTTCGCGAGCACGGCCGGATGAAGCTCGCCGAACTGGGCGACGATGCCGGCACCCAGTCTCAGGCAGCCCGAGCGGCCCGGATGATACCAGGCCGGCGCGTCCGCCGTGGTCTGCAGCGAGGCGGCCGGCCCGCCGATCGCGGCGACCGCGCCGAGCACGTCGGCCTTGGCGTCGAAGGCGTCCACCGTGCGCGCGCGCCCCTGCCAGTGCCGCGGCAGCGCCTCACCGGTGCGGATACCGGCGGCGACGATCCGCTGGCCCGCGGGCGTGTCGTCCCGATATTGCGGCCCGATCTCGAACAGGCCAACCGAGGCCATGCCGCGCGCCGCGTTACGCGCCGCGGCGCCGAGCAGGTTGGGCAGGATCGAGGGCCGCATCACGTCGAGATCGGCGCTGATCGGGTTGGCGAGCCGGAGCGAATCGGGCACGCCGCCGAACAGCGCAGCCCGTTCGCCCGACATGAACGACCAGGTCACCGCCTCATGCAAGCCGCGCGCGGCGAGCGCGCGCCGCGCCAGCCTGACCCGGCGCTGGCCGGCGTCGAGCGCAGGCTGCGGCTCGGCCGTCGCCCGCCTGAGCGAGACCGCCGGGATCGCGTCATAGCCCTTGATGCGCAGCACCTCCTCGACGATGTCGGCCTCGCCCGCGATGTCGCTGCGCCAGGAGGGCGGCACGATGCGATAATGTTCGCCGCCGCCTTCGACCTCGAAGCCGAGCGCGCCGAGGATGGCGCGCGTCTCGGCCTCGGGCACGTCGAGCCCGCCGAGCGAGGCGAGGCGCGAATGCCTGAACGCGATCGAGCGACGCCAGGCGGGCTCCGCGCCCGCCACCACCGGCTCGCTCGGCTCGCCGCCGCAGAGATCGAGGATCAACCGGGTCACCGCCTCCATGCCAGGATGCGCGAAGGCGGGATCGACGCCGCGCTCGAAGCGGTAGCGCGCGTCGCTCTCGATCGCGAGCTTGCGCCCCGTCGCCGCGGTACGCTTGGGGTCGAACAGCGCGATCTCGACGAACACATTGCTTGTCGCCTCGGTGCAGCCCGAGCTCGCACCGCCCATCACGCCGGCGAGCGAGAGCACGCCGGTCTCGTCGCCGATCGCGGTCATCTCGCCGTCGAGCGCGTAGCTCTTGCCGTTGAGCGCGAGGAATTCTTTGCCGCCGCAACCGAGCCTGAGCCAGAGATGACCGCCCTTGATCCGGTCGGCGTCGAAGACGTGCACCGGCCGGTTCAGGTCGAAGGTCACGAAGTTCGTGATGTCGACCAGCGCCGAGATCGGCCTGAGGCCGACCGCGCGCAGCCGGTCCTGCAGCCATTTCGGGCTCGGGCCGTTGTTCACCCCGCGCACATAGCGGCCGATGAAGAGCGGGCAGGCATCCTCCTTGCCCGGCGGGAAGTCGAGGCGCACCCCGAGCGGGCTCTCGAACCGGCCGGGCACCGGCGCGGGCACCGGCGTCCTGAGCCGGCCGATGCCCTTGGCCGCGAGGTGCCGCGCGATGCCGCCGACGCCGAGGCAGTCCGCCCTATCCGGCGTGATCGCGAGGGTGAGGATCGGGTCGTCGAGCCCCATCACCGAGGCGAACGGCTTGCCGACCGGCGCGTCCGCCGGCAGCTCGATGATGCCGGCATGCTCGTCCGACAGCCCCATCTCGCGCTCGGAGCACAGCATGCCGTTGCTCTCGGCGCCGCGGATCACGGATTTCTTGAGGTGCAGGCCGGTGCCCGGGATCACCGTGCCGGCCGGCGCGAACACGCCCTTCATGCCGGTGCGCGCGTTGGGCGCGCCGCACACCACGTTGACCTTCTCCTGGCCGGTATCGACGATGCAGACGCGGAGCTTGTCGGCGTTCGGGTGCGGCTTCGCCTCGACCACGTAGGCGACCGTGAAGGGCGCAAGGCGCGCGGCGTGGTCGGTGATTTCCTCGACCTCGAGGCCGATCGAGGTCAGCGCGTCGGCGATGGCGTTGACGTCGGCGTCGGTTTCGAGATGCGTCCTCAGCCAGGACAGGGTGAACTTCACCGCGACAGCCCCGTCGCCAGGCTCGGCGTATCGAGCGCGCCGAAGCCGTAGTGCCTGAGCCAGCGCAGATCGGCGTCGAAGAAGGTGCGCAAATCCGGGATACCGTATTTCAGCATGGCGCAGCGCTCGACGCCGAGGCCGAAGGCGAAGCCCTGATAGCGCGTCGGATCGACGCCCGCGAGTTCGAGCACCCTCGGATGCACCATGCCGCAGCCGAGGATTTCGAGCCAGTCGCCGCCCTGGCCGAGCTTGAGCTCGCCGGCCTTGCGCGAGCAGCCGATGTCCATCTCGGCCGACGGCTCGGTGAACGGAAAGAAGCTCGGCCGGAAGCGCACCGGCAGGTCGTCGAGCTCGAAGAAGGCACGCACGAAGTCGATCAGGCAGCCCTTGAGGTGCCCCATATGGGTCGAGCTGTCGATGACGAGACCCTCGATCTGATGGAACATCGGGGTGTGCGTCATGTCGTAGTCGACGCGATAGGTGCGGCCCGGCACGATGATGCGATAGGGCGGCGGCCCGGCCTCCATGGTGCGCACCTGCACCGGCGAGGTGTGCGTGCGCAGGAGCTTGGCCTCGCCGTCAGGGCCGGGCGGCAGGTAGAACGTGTCGTGCATCTGGCGCGCCGGATGCTCGGGCGGGATATTGAGCGCGGTGAAGTTGTGGAAGTCGTCCTCGATGTCCGGCCCTTCGGCGACCTTGAAGCCCATGTCGGCGAAGATCGCGACCAGCTCGTCGATCACCTGGGTGATCGGGTGGATGCGGCCGTCCTGCTCGGGCCGCGCCGGCAGGCTGACATCGATCCGCTCGGCGGCGAGCCTTGCATCGAGCGCGACGCCGGCGAGCGCCGCCTTGCGGGCAGCGAGCGCCTCGGTCAGCTCGTCCTTGACGACGTTGAGGCGGGCGCCGAGCGCCTTGCGCGCCTCGATGTCCGCAACCGCGCCGAGCGCCTTCATCCGTTCGGTGAGACGGCCCTTGCGGCCGAGCGCGTGGACCCGCAGCTCTTCGAGCGCCGCGAGGTCGCCGGCGCCTTCTACAGCCGACATCAGCTCGGCGCGCAGCGCCGCGACCTCGTCCACCGCGGCGGCCCCGGGTTTCGCGCTCTCGCCCACGCCGGACCTTAAGAGCGGCTCGCGCGCGCGGCCTCGGCCTTCTCCACGACCGCCTTGAAGCCGGCGGCGTCGCGTGCCGCCAGGTCGGCGAGCACCTTGCGGTCGATCTCGATCCCGGCGAGATCGAGGCCGTTGATGAGCTGCGAATAGGTCAGGCCGTGCTCGCGCGCCGCCGCGTTGATGCGCTGGATCCAGAGCGCACGGAAAGCGCGCTTCCGGTTGCGGCGGTCGCGATAGGCGTATTGCAGCCCCTTCTCGACCTTCTCGATGGCGATCCGGTAGTTGGTGCTGGCGCGGCCCCGATAGCCGCGGCCGCGGCCGACCATTTCCTTGTGCCGGGCGTGGGTGGTGACGCCCCGCTTGACGCGTGCCATGTCTCGCCTCCCTCAGCCGCCGTAGGGGAGCCAGCGCCGCACGTGCTTGGCGTCGCCCTCCTCCAGGATGGCCGAGCCGCGCTGGTTGCGCTTCACCTTGCTGGTCTTGTCGGTCAGGATATGGCGGTGATACGCCTTGTTGCGGCGCACCTTGCCGGTCGCGGTGAAAGAGAAGCGCTTCTTGGCGCTGCTCTTCGACTTGAGCTTAGGCATTTTCCAACTCTCTGAATTAGGCGGGTGGCCGCATGGGCGCGACGAAACGGGTGACTGGGCATGCCTGGGCCCGCCCCCCGGAATGAGGCGGCCGTTTTACAGAGAAGCCAGGGGATTGGCAAGCCCGATCGGGCCGCCGGCAGGGCCGGCCAGGACGCGGCGCGGGCCTCTCAGGGCTCCAGCTCGCGCGGGCCTTCCCTCAGCCAGTGCTGGATGCGTTCGCGCAGGCGCTCCGGGCGGTAGGGCTTCACCAGATAGTCGTCGGCGTCGGTGCCGAGGGCGCGCGTCACGTCCTCCGGCGAGCCGAGCGCGGTCAGGTAGATGATGCGGGCGCGCAGCAGCGGAAAGTGCAGGCGAATCCGCCGGCAGGTCTCGTAGCCGTCCATCTCGGGCATGATGATGTCGAGCAGGATGATGCGCGGGTTGGTCCGCTGCAAGAGCGCAAGGCACTCCGCGCCCGAGCCGACGCCGAGGAAGCCGTGGCCGGCGCGCTCGATCAGCTCCTTGGTGACGTGCCGGCTGGTCGCGTCGTCGTCCACGCAGAGGACGAGCGCGCCGCGATGCCCGCCCCAGGCGACGCGCGGCCGGTTCGCCTCGTCGCGCGCCTCGCTCATCGCCGCCGCCCTCCGGCGACGGGCGGAGCGGCCCGCCGGGTACGATGCGGGACGATCGGTCCTGCTTCAGGGAGTTGCGTTCTGGATGGGAATCGCCGCGTTCGCGCTTCAGCAGGCGTGGAGCCGTTCGCGCTGGTCTGCATCGGATCAGAGCCGGTTTGCCCAGGGTTGCTCCGCCAATCCTGCCCGCGATTGGCTAAACGAAGCGTTACCGCAACTTAGATAAGGCGGACTACCCCGCCGGCTATTTGTGCGAGATCACCATGGTCATCTGCCGGCCTTCGAGCTTCGGCATCTGCTCGACCTTGGCGATCTCGGCGAGATCGTCGCGCACGCGCTCCAGCACCTTCGCCCCGAGCTCCTGGTGGACCATCTCGCGGCCCCGGAAGCGCAAGGTCACCTTGACCTTGTCGCCTTCCTCGAGGAACCGGCGCATGTTGCGCATCTTGACCTGATAGTCCGCGTCATCGATCGTCGGGCGGAGCTTGATCTCCTTGATCTCGATGACTTTCTGCTTCTTGCGTGCCTCGGATGCCTTCTTCTGGGCTTCGTACTTGTACTTGCCGAAGTCCATCAGCTTGCACACCGGCGGGTCGGCGTTGGGCGAGACCTCGACGAGGTCGAGCCCGATCTCCTCGGCCATCTCGATGCCGCGGCGCACGCTGACGACGCCAACCTGGCTGCCGTCGTGACCTATCAGGCGAATTTGGGGTGCGGTGATTTCGTCGTTGACGCGAGGGCCCTCACGCGAGGGCGTGGTCGTCGCGGGAATGAACCTGGCGATGCGTCTTCCCTTTCTCTATGACGCCGATGCGGCGGCGGCTTCGGCAGGCGCCGGCTCGGCCTCAGGGGCCGAACGGGCCAATGGTCCGGCCGCCTCGCCGGTCAGTCTATCGAGCGCCTGATTCAGCGCAAGCACTTCTTGTGCGGCGCCGCCGAGCCGGCGCATGGCGACGCTTTGACTCTCCGCCTCGCGCTTGCCGACCGCGAGTATGACGGGAATCTTCGCGGAGGAATGCTCGCGTACCTTGTAGCTGATCTTCTCGTTGCGCAGGTCGGTCTCGACGCGCAGGCCGCCCGCCTTCAGGCGCTCGGCAACCTCTCGGGCATAGCCGTCGCTGTCGTTGGTGATGGTCGCGACCACGGCCTGCACCGGCGCGAGCCAGAGCGGCAGGCGCCCCGCATGGTTTTCGATCAAGATGCCGATGAAGCGTTCGAGCGAACCCAGGATCGCGCGATGCAGCATGACGGGACGGTGACGCTGCCCGTCCTCGCCGACATAGCTGGCATCCAGCCGCTCGGGCAGCACGAAATCGACCTGCAGCGTGCCGCACTGCCAGTCGCGGCCGATCGCGTCGCGCAGCACGAATTCGAGCTTCGGCCCGTAGAACGCGCCCTCGCCGGGGTTGAGGGTGTAGTCGAGGCCGGCCGCCTTGCAGGCGTCCTTGAGTGCCTGCTCGGCGCGGTCCCACACCGCGTCCTCGCCCGCCCGCACCTCGGGCCGGTCCGAGAACTTGACGGTGAAGTCGGGAAAGCCGAAGTCGCGGTAGATGCTGCCGAGCAGCTCGCAGAAGACGCGGGTCTCCTCGGTGATCTGCTCGGGTGCGCAGAAGATGTGCGCGTCGTCCTGGGTGAAGCCGCGCACGCGCATGATGCCGTGCAGCGCGCCCGACGGCTCGTAGCGGTGGCACGAGCCGAACTCGGCCATCCTGAGCGGCAGGTCGCGATAGCTCTTCAGCCCGTGGCGGAAGATCTGCACATGGCCGGGGCAGTTCATCGGCTTCAGCGCGAGCACGCGGTCCTCGGCCTCCGAGGTGAACATGTGCTCGCGGAACTTCTCCCAATGGCCCGAGGCCTCCCACAGCGCGCGGTCGATCAGGAGCGGCGTGTTGACCTCGACATAGCCGGCGCCTTCGAGCCGGCGGCGCATGTAGTTCTGGACGGTGCGGTAGAGGGTCCAGCCCTTCGGGTGCCAGAACACCATGCCGACCGCCTCGTCCTGGATGTGGAAGAGCGCCATCTCACGGCCGAGCCGGCGATGGTCGCGCTTCTCGGCCTCTTCCAGCCGGGTCAGGTAGGCGTCGAGGTCGGCCTGGCTGGCCCAGGCGGTGCCGTAGATCCGCTGCAGCATCTCGTTGCGCGAATCGCCGCGCCAATAGGCGCCCGCCAGCTTGAGCAGCTTGAACGCGGCGACCTTGCCGGTGGACGGCAAATGCGGCCCGCGACAGAGGTCGATGAACTTGCCCTGGCGATAGAGGGTGATCGGCTCGCCGGCCGGGATCGCCTCGATGATCTGCGCCTTGTAGTGCTCGCCCTGCTGCTTGAAGAAGTTGATCGCGGCCGAGCGTTCCCACACCTCGCGCACCACCGGCTCGTCGCGCGCGGCGATCTCCCGCATGCGCGCCTCGATCTTCTCCAGGTCTTCAGGCACGAAGGGAGTCGCTCTCGCGAAATCGTAATAAAAGCCGTCCTCGATCGCCGGGCCGATGGTGACCTGGACATCGGGGTAGAGCTCCTTGACCGCCTCGGCCATCAGGTGCGCGGCGTCGTGGCGGATCACCTCGAGCGCCGCCGCATCCTTCGCGGTGACCAGCCGAACCCTGGCGTCCGCCTCGATCGGCCGCGACAGGTCCCAGAGCGCGCCGTCCACCTCGATCAGGAGGGCCGCCTTGGCGAGGCCGGGCCCGATCGCCGCGGCCAGCTCGGCGCCCGTCACCGGGCGCTCGAAGGCGCGGACGCTGCCGTCGGGAAGGGTCAGGTTTGGCATGGTTCGGCGGCCGGGGGAGGTTGCACGAAGCGAAGGTTACTTGCCCATGCGGACCCGCCCTGTCAAGGCGCGTTCGCGGCGGGCTTCGAGCTTGCGCGCCAATCTGTTAGGGATTGGTTATGGAACCCCCGAAGACGCTGCGCCCGCTCGACGCGGCGAGCCTGGTCCTCTACCGGCGGCGGAACCGCGGCCCCGAGGTGCTGATGGGCCAGCGCCATGCCGGCCACGTCTTCATGCCGCACCGCTTCGTCTTCCCCGGCGGGCGGGTCGACCCGCGGGATGCCCGCGTCGCCGCCGCCTCCGCGCTGCCGCCGGCAGCCGAGGCCAAGCTCGCGCTCGGCTGCCGCAGCCCTGCCCGGGTACACGCGCTCGCCATCGCCGCGGTGCGCGAGACCTATGAGGAGACCGGGCTGATGATCGGCGTGCCCTCGCCGTTCGCCGGCCGGCTCGACGAGCGCCACTGGCAGGGCTTCCGCGAGGCCGGCATCGCGCCCGCGCTCGACCGGCTCCGCTACATCTTCCGCGCCGTGACGCCGCCGGGCATGGTGCGGCGCTACGATGCCCGATTCTTCCTGGCGGAGGCCGACGGCACGCTGCACGGCGCGCTCGGCGGCGACGGCGAGCTCGAGAACATGGCGTGGCTCGCGATCGAGGAGGCGCTCGCGCTCGACCTCTCGCTCCCGACGCGCCTGGTGCTCGAAGAGGTGCCGCGCCTGATCGGGACCGACCCTTCCGCCGACGCCGGCCGCCCGGTCCCCTTCCTGTTCACCCGCCGCGGCCGCGACATCCTGAAGGCGGAGTGAAGTTCACGATCCGGCGAAGCGGTACCGGCCCGCAACGGTCAGGGCGCCCTCGCTCACCACCGCGCCGCGCTCGACCAGCTCGATGAGATGCGCGAGGACGGAGCGGCCGGCCGCGCCATGCAGCCTCGGGTCGACGTCCTTATAGAGGGCACGCACGATCTCGGGGATGGTCGCGATGCCGTCGCGCAGGCAGGAGAGGATTTGCGCCTCGCGCTCGGCGCGATGCTCCAGCAGCGCCGCGACATGCGCCTGCGGCTCGCGGATCGGCGCGCCATGGGTCGGCCAGTAGATCGTCTCGCCGCGTTCCAGCAGCGCGCCGAGCGAGGCGCGGTAGGCGCGCATGTCGCCGTCCGGCGGCGAGACCACCGTGGTCGACCAGCCCATGACGTGATCGCCGCAGAAGAGCGCGGCCTCTTCGCGCAGCGCGAAGCACAGATGGTTCGAGGTGTGGCCGGGCGTGTGCACCGCCTCGAACGTCCAGCCTCGCCCTTCGATGACGTCGCCGTGCGTGATGCGGATATCGGGCACGAACTCATGGTCGGCGCCCTCCTCCACCGCCTCGGCCGCATGCTCGCCGCCATGCGGGCCGAAGCCGTAGGTCGGCGCGCCGAGCCGTTCCTTCAGGTGGCGCGCCGCCGGCGAATGGTCGCGGTGCGTGTGGGTGATCAGCAGATGACTCACCGTCTCGCCCTCGACCGCGCGGAGCAGCGCCTCGATATGCTCGTCGAGCTCGGGGCCCGGATCGATGATGGCGACCGTGCCGCGCCCGACGATGTAGGTGCCGGTGCCGTGGAAGGTGAACGGCCCGCCATTGCGCGCGACCACCCGTCGCACCAGCGGCGTCAGCTCGGCGACGGCGCCGTAGGCGAAGTCGAGCGTGCGGTCGAAGACGAGCGGCGGCATGGCGGCTTCCGGTTCAACGCAGTTCGAGCGCCGACCTTACGGCTTCAGGCGACAGGCTGGCGAGGTCCGCCGCGCGGATGACCTTCACCGCCGCGCCGCGCGGCGCGCACAGCGCAGGGTCGGACTCGGCCGAGAACAGCACGACGGACGGGCAGCCCAGCACGGCGATCAGGTGCATCGGCCCGGTGTCGTTGCCGACGGCACCGGCGGCGCGGCGCGCCAGCGCGGCGACTTGGCCGAAACTGGTGCGGCCGCTGAGATCGACGGCATCCGGCAGCCGTCGTGCAATGTCTCCGATCGGCGCCCGGTCGGCTCCAGCGCCGATCAGCACCACGCCGACACCTTTCTCATGCAGCCACCGGCCGAGCGCGGCATAGCCATCAGCCGGCCAGCGCTTGGCCGGCCGATGCGCCGCGCCGCCCGGCACCATGAGCACATAGCGCGCCGGCAGCGCGAAGCCAGAGAGATCGCCGTCGAGCCAGCCGAGATCGGGCGCAGGCACGTTCCCGATGCCGGCGTCCCTCAGTTGTTCCCGCTGGCGCTCGATCGTGTGCATGAAATCGCGCCGGGGGTTGCCGTGCGGATGCGAGCAGCCGCGCGCGACGCCCGACCATTCCGGCCGCGGCGCCGCGAACAGCCGGTAATAGGCGCTCGACCGGGCCGAGGTCTGCAAATCATAGACGCGCGAGAAGCCGCCGGCGCGCAGCCTGCGGCGCAGCCTCAGCACCCCGGCGAGATCGTACCAGGGCGGCCGCGCATCGACCCAGACCGCGTCGAAATAGGGCGAGGCTTCGGCGAGCGCCGCATAGGGCGCGGTGGTCAGCAGCACGATCTCGTCGCCGGGGTGATGGGCGCGGATGGCGGCGAACGGCCCCATCGCGAGGATCATGTCGCCGAACGCACCATGCTTGATGACCAGGATGCGCCGCGGTTTCGCCGCGCCCGAATGTCCGCTCAACCGCCAGGCCCGCCTTCTAGCACCTCGCGATAGACCGCGAGCGTGCGTTCGCACATGGCACGCAGGCTGAAATTGGCCTCGACATGCGCCCGCGCCGCCGCGGCACGCCTCGCCCGCTCCTCGGCATCGAGCGACAGCGCCTCGTCGATCGCGCGCGCCATGGCGGCCGCATCGCCCGGCGGGACCAGCCAGCCGGTGAGCCCGGCCAGCACCGTCTCGCGCGCGCCGCCGTGGTCGGTCGCGACCACGGGCACACCCATCGCCTGCGCCTCGGCGGCGACCCGGCCGAACGCCTCGGGGCGCCTTGAAGCCGAAACCACCACGTCAGCCAGCATGTAGGCGGCCGGCATGTCGTCGCAACGGCCGACGAAGCGCACCCGGCTCGCGAGGTCGAGCGCCGCCGCCCGCCCCAACATGGTCTCGACGAAGCTCTGCGCGTCGGTGCCGTTGCCGACCATCACGCAGCACGCATCGGCGCGCACCCGCGCCATCGCCTCGATCAGCAGATCATGGCCCTTCCAGGTGGTGAGGCGGCCGGGCAGCATCACGACCGGCGCGCCGTCCTCGAGCCGCCACCGCCTGGACAGCCCGACGATACGGTCCGCGCTGACCGCCCGTGGCGTGAACTGGTCGAGGTCGACGCCGCGCGGGATGATCCTGATGCGCGAGCGATCGACGGCATGGTGCCGGACGATGCGGTCCGCGATGAAGTTCGAGATCGCGATGACGCGCTCGCCCCGCGTCATGATCGCGTTGTAGGCGCGCTTGAGCGGAACCCTGGTGCCGTGCGTGCCATGCACCGTGGTGACGAAATGCCGGCGCGTGGCGCGCGCCGCGTAGTAGGCGCACCATGCCGGCGCGCGCGAGCGGGCATGGACGATATCGACGCCCGCCTCTTCGATCAGCCTCTTCAGGCGCCGGATATTGGCCGCCATCACGAACGGGTTCTTGCTGTGCAGCGGCAGGCGCACATGCCGGCCGCCGAGCGCGTCGATCCGGCCGGCGAGGCGCGTCGCGTTCGAGGCGACCACGGCGCCCCAGCCGGCCTGGACCAGCGCGCGGGCAATGTCGATCGTGCCGCGCTCGACCCCGCCGCCGCCGTCGAGATCCGGCAAGACCTGGAGGACGATCGGCGCGCGCCCCGTTTGCTCGCTCAAGCTGATATTCTCTCCGGTATCGACCGCCGAGTTTGGCGCGGCTGCCAGGCGATACGCCGACCGCCGCGAGCCGCATCTTCAACCAAGAACGCTTCGAGCCCGACCATGAGCCGATCAGCGACCATCGCATCGCCGAGCCGCCTGACGCGCGGAGACGGCGCCACCATCGCCTACCATCGCACCGAGGGCAAGAGTCCCGGCGTCGTCTTCATGGGCGGCTTCATGTCGGATATGAGCGGCATCAAGGCGACCACGCTCGAGGCGCATTGCCGCGCAACCGGCAGGGCCTATCTGCGCTTCGACTATTTCGGCCACGGCGAATCGAGCGGGCGCTTCGAGGACGGCACCATTGGCCGCTGGCAGGACGACGCGCTCGCCGTGCTCGACGCCCTGACCGCAGGCCCGCAGATCGTGGTCGGCTCCAGCATGGGCGGCTGGATCGCGCTGCTCGCGGCGCTGGCGCGGCCGGAGCGGGTGCACGCGCTGATCGGACTCGCCGCCGCCCCCGACTTCACCGAGGATCTGCTCTACGCCGCCTTCGACGCCGAGACCCGCGCCGCGCTCGAACGCGACGGCAGGATCGAGATACCTTCGGACTATGGCGATGCGCCCTACCCGATCACGCGCCGGCTCATCGTCGATGGCCGCCGCCATCTCCTGCTCGGGCAGGCGATCGGGCTGCGTTGCCCGGTGCGGCTGTTTCAGGGCATGAACGACGCGGACGTGCCCTGGCGCCACGCGCTGCGTATCATGGAGCGGATCGAGGGCGAGAATGCGATCCTCACCCTGATCAAGGACGGCGATCACCGGCTGTCCAGGCCCGAGGATCTTGCCCGCATCTGCGCCGAGATCGACGCGCTGGCGAGTGGACAGTAGGGCTTCAATTCTTGGTGACGCGGGCGGCCATGGCTATACAATCCGCGCCCGTTCCTTCTCATATGTCCGGCGAAGGGCCGACCCTCGAAGCGTGCGGGGTATCGAACATGGCGAAAGCGATCCAGGCGAGACGCAAGGCGCATAGGCGCGCGCTGAGCGGCAGCGCCGCCGCGCTCGTCTGCGGCCTGTTCGCCGCAAGCATCGCGGGCGCGGCCAACCCGATCGCCGAGCTCGACGCCGGGCCGGACGGTACGCCGATCATCCGCATGACGACGCCCGACGCGCCGACGCCCGCACCGGCCGTCTCGTTCGTCGATGCCTCGGGCGCCACGCAGCCGCTCGCGGCCTACAAGGGCAAGCTGACCGCCCTTCATTTCTGGGCGACCTGGTGCGCGCCCTGCCGCGTCGAGCTGCCCAAAGTCGATGCCATGGCGGCGGCATTGGCCGGCGCGGACTTCGCGGTCGTGCCGGTCTCGGTCGATCGGGACGGCCCTGAGATCGTCACGACGTTCTACGAGCAGCACCAGATCAGCAACCTGCCGCTGTTCCTCGACAACGGCCTCGCGGCGTTCCGCGCCTTCAAGCTCGGCGGCGTTCCCGCCACCGTCTTCATCGATGCCGAGGGCAACGAGATCGCCCGCGTGCTCGGCGATCGCGACTGGTCGAGCCCCGAGGTCATCGAGTTGATCCGCAAGATGATCGAGCGGAGCTGACCAACTAGAGTAGAGCCTTCAAGCCGGCCCGATAGTCCGGATAGCGCAGGCGCACGCCGAGCTCCTCCTTGATGCGCCGGTTCGAGACCCGCTTGCTCTCGGCATAGAAGCTGCGCGCCATCGGCGACAGCGTGGCGGCGACCTCGTCATAGGCGACGAGCGGCGGCGGCGCGACGCCGAGCAGCGCGCAGGCATGGGCGATGACCTCGGCCGGCGGCGCCGGCTCGTCGTCGCAGACATTGTAGACGGCGCCCGGATGCGGCCGCTGCATCGAGGCTTCGAGCACGGTCGCGATGTCCGCGACATGGACGCGCGAGAACACCTGGCCCGGCTTGTCGATCCGTTTCGCCGTGCTGGCCCGCACGGCATCGAGCGCGCTGCGCCCCAGGCCGTAGATGCCGGCGAGGCGGAAGACATGGACGGGCACGCCCGCGTCCCGCCAAAGCGCGAGCCAGCCATTCTCGGCATCGAGCCGGGCCTCGCCGCGCCGGCCGCTCGGGTGCGGCGGCGTCGCTTCGTCGACCCAGCCGCCGCCGCGATCGCCATAGACCCCCGTGGTCGACAGATAGCCGAGCCAGCGCAGCGCACGCGACGCCGCGATGTCGCCGCCATGGAGCTTGAGCACGGGGTCGCCGCGTTGGAGGTCGGGCGGGATCGAGAGCAGGACATGGCTCGCCTCCGCCAGCCACTCGCGCCCCGCATCGAGCGGCGCCGTGCCGTCGAACAGCACGGCCTCGACGCCTCGGGCACGCAGCGCGTCCACCGCTTCGGGCGTGCGGGCGGTGCCTGCCACGCGCCAGCCGGCGCCGAGCCGCGCGGCGAGCGCGCTCGCGGTATAGCCATGGCCGAAGCAGAACAGGCGGAACGGCTCAGGAATGGTCGGGCCCCGCTCGGGCTTGCATTTTTACGGGCGGCATAGAGATTCTACGGACCATGCGATCCCGGCTGCAATGCCTCGCCGTCCGGCGCGGCGTTCCTTCCCTGCTATTGGGCGTTCTGCTGCTGGCCATGTCGCCCGCCGGCGCGGCGGACGAGGCGGCGAAGCCCGGCGCCTACCAGGAATGGAGCGGCGTCAGCCCCGAGCAGTATTCGGAATGCATCGACCTCGCCTTGCGCGAGCCCGAAGCCGGCTTCGAGCGCGCGATCGGCTGGCGCGACATGGGCGGCGGCGCGCCGGCGCGCCACTGCGTCACGGTCGCGCTCTACGCGCTCGGCCACTTCGCCGAGGCGGCCAAGCGGCTGGAGGAGCTTGCGACCGAGGGTGGCACGCTGCCGGTGACGCTGCGCACCGCCCTGCTCGGCCAGGCCGGCGAAGCCTGGATGGCGGCGCGCGACTATTCCAGGGCCTATGCCACCCTGAGCGCCGCGCTCGAGATCACGCCCGACGACACCACGCTGCTGCTGGAACGCAGCCTCGCCGCGGCCGGCGCGGAAAGCTATTTCGACGCGCTCGACGACCTCAACCGGGTGATCGACATCGCGCCCGACAATGCGGACGCGCTTGCCTTCCGGGCCGCGGCCTTCCGCTATCTCGATTCGCTGGAGCTCGCGAACGACGACGTCGAGCGCGCGCTGGAGGTCGACCCCTCGCATGCCGGCGCGCTCCTGGAGCGCGGCAACCTCCGCAAGGTTCAGGGCGACGCGGCGGGCGCGCGCAAGGACTGGCTCAAGGTGATCTCGCTCGCGCCCGAATCGGCAACCGCCGACGCCGCGCGCGTCAATCTAGAGGCGCTCGACGTCAAGACCCAGTAGTCCTGAACGGCGCCTCCCACTCGCGCCGCACGGCGTCGTCGGGCTCGCCTGCCAGGCGGTGCGCCTTCTCCTCGGCGAAGCGGGACGGGCTGAGGCGCGCCAGCGCCCAGGCCGCCATCGCGCGCACCAGCGGCGATGCGTCGTCGAGCCGCGCCGCCGCGCTCCCGGCCAGCGAACGGTCCCCGCTGTTGCCGACCGCGATCAGCACGTTGCGGAGGAAACGATCCCGGCTGATGCGCTTGATCGGCGAGCCGGCGAAGCGTTGCCGGAACGCGGCATCGTCGAGCGTCGCAAGCTCGGCGAGCGGTGGCGCTTCCAGCCCGGCGCGCGCGGCGAAGCGGAGCTCGCGCCCCGCCGCCGCGAACTTGTTCCAGGGGCAGACCGCGAGGCAGTCGTCGCAGCCATAGATGCGGTTGCCCATCGCGGTTCGGAATTCCGGCGCGATGTGCCCCTTGTGCTCGATCGTGAGGTAGGAGATGCAGCGCCGCGCGTCGAGCCGGCGCGGCGCCGGGAACGCCCTGGTCGGGCAGGCATCGAGGCAGCGCCGGCAGCGCCCGCAATGGTCCTCGAACGGTTCGTCCGGCGGCAGGTCGAGCGTCGTGAAGAGGGCCGCGATGAAGAGCCAGGAGCCGTGCTCGCGCGACACCAGGTTGGTGTGCTTGCCCTGCCAGCCGAGGCCGGCGGCCTGGGCGAGCGGCTTCTCCATCACCGGCGCCGTATCGACGAACACCTTGACCTCGCCGCCATGGCGCTCGACCAGCCCGCGTGCCACCCGCTTGACGGCGCGCTTGAGCACGTCGTGATAGTCGGCGCCGCGCGCATAGACCGAGATGTTGCCGGCGCCGGGCTTGGCCAAGGTCTCCAGCGGGTCGCGCGAGGGCGCATAGCTCGCGCCGAGCACGACCACGCTCCTCGCCTCGGGCCAGAGCGCCTGCGGCGCGCTGCGCTCTTCGGCGCGCGCTTCGAGCCAGCCCATGTCGCCGTGATAGCCCAACGCAAGAAAGCCGCTTAAGCCCTCGCGTGCGGCCGCCGGCAATTGTGCCGGGGCGAAGCCGACCGCATCGAAGCCGTGCTCATGGGCAAGCGCGGCGACCGCCCGCTTGATCTCGGCGGGGTCCGGCTCTCGCGCACGCGGCAGCGCCATCGCCCGGCTCAGAAGTCGAGGTCGGCGTAGTGCCTCGGCGGCGGCACGCCGGCGATGTAGTCGGCGAGCAGCGGCCGGAACGAGGGGCGCGACTTGATGCGCGCATACCAGTCGCGCGCCGCCTCGTAGCGCTCCCACGGCACGTCGCCCAGATAGTCGATCACCGAGAGATGCGCGGCGGCGGCGATGTCGGCGAGCGAGAACTCGTCGCCCGCGAGCCAGCGCCTTCGGTCGGTCAGGTAGCCGATATAGTCGAGATGGCCCCTGATGTTGGCGAGGCCGGCACGTACCGTCTCCGAGTCAGGCGGCTGCTTGTGCAGGAAGCGCTTGGTGAACTTCTCGCCGTGCAGATACTGGGTTACCTCGCGCGAGAACTTGACGTCGAACCACGCGACCAGGCGGCGCACCTCGGCGCGGGCGAGCGGCGCGGTGCCGATCAGCGGCCGATCCGTATAGACGTCCTCCAGGTATTCGGCGATCGCCTCGGCGCCGACCACGGCCACGCCATCGGCCTCGACCAGCACCGGCGGCTCGCCGGCCGGGTTCAATGCGAGGAACTCGTCGCGTCGCTCCCAATAGGGTTCGACGACGAGCTCGAATTCGAGGTCCTTCTCGGCGAGCGCCACCCGGACGGTCCGACAGGCCGGCGAGAGCCAGATATGGTAAAGCCGCCGCATGACGGTACAGTCTAGAGCAGGGTGGTCTGGGATGGAATCGCCCTGCGCTTCCATCCCGAACGTGAATCCTGCTCCATTCAACAAGTTGGAGCGCGATTCACCGATCAGGTTGGCGCGACCTGATCGGCTCGTGCTCCGGCCCGCGCCGGGCAGGCATGCAGCGCCCGCGTCACCGAAAGTTGAAACCTGCTTACTCTCCGTGTCCGGGCGGCGTGCTATGTATTCCGCATGCTCGCCCGCGCCCGCACCATCGCCGCGATCCTTCCAGCGCTCGTCCTCTGCCTCGGCATCCCCGCCGGCATCGGGGCGCAGGCGGCGGACGACGGCGCGGCGCCCGTGGTGGTCGAGCTGTTCACCTCGCAGGGCTGCTCCTCCTGCCCCACGGCGGACGCCTTTCTCGGCAAGCTCGCCGAGCGCAAGGATGTGCTGCCCTTCTCGATGCACGTCGACTACTGGAACTACATGGGCTGGACCGACCCCTATGCCCGCGAGAAGAACACGGCGCGCCAGAAGGCGTACATGCACGCGCTCGGCACCGGCTATGTCTACACGCCGCAGATGGTGATCGACGGCGAGACCCACGTGGTCGGCTCTGACCAGCGCGCCGTCGACGCGGCGATCGAGGCGGCGCGCAATGCGCCCGGCCCGCACGTCAGGGTTGCGATGCACGCCGAGGCGAACGGCAAGCTCCATCTGAGCATTCCGGCGAGCCGGATCGAGGAGCCCGCCTCGATCATCCTGGTCGCGTTCGACCGGCAGCGCCAGACCGAGGTCACCGCCGGCGAGAACACCGGGCGCTCGATCACGAACTACCACGTCGTCCGCGATTTCTCGAAGGTCGGCACCTATGAGGGCAAGGCGACCGCGCTCACCATCGACCCGCAGACAGCACCGGTGACGGTGAGCGAGACGGACGGCTGTGCCGTGCTGCTCCAGTCGGTCCGCTCCGGCACCATCATCGGCGCCGGCATGACCTGGCTCCGCGCCAACCGCTCCTGATCCGACCAGCTTTGTTCGTCGTACTCCCCTAGCCCTCTTCAAGGAGAGGGAACAGAAGGTGTGACGTCGCCGCCTTGCTCCCTTCCCCTCGAAACGGGCCGATCGCCTACAAGTGCCTGTCGGCTTCGGCATGAATCCCCTCTCCGCCCTCGGGGGCGGAGAGGGCCAGGGTGAGGTGGGGGGAGCCGATGCAGGCTGCCAGGCTATGCGGGACTCCGTCCGCTTCCTACGTCAACGTCTCACATTGTGCCGCCGCACCCCACCTCACCCGGCGCGCTGGCGCGCGCCACCCCCCGATCAAGTCGGGGGCAGGCTCTCTCCGCCCCGCCGGCGGAGAGGGTTCCGTGGTGCCGGCCCATTCGATCCGTCCATTGACGATTGCCTCGACCTCAGGGAGAGGATTGGGGTGGGGTTGACTCGCGGACTCAAGGCGCGTCCGGCAACCATCTGCATCAACCCGGCGATGGCTCGAAGGCGCGGGCGAGGATGTCGGCCAGGCGCTTGGAGAAGGCGGCGGGGTCGCGCGGCGGCTCGCCCTCGACGATGCGCGCCTGGTCCAGCAGGAGGTGCGCGGCGTCCTCCAGCGTGTCCGATGCGCCGGCCCTGCCGACCAGCGCGGCGAGCGCGCGGATCAGGCGATGGCCGGGGTTGAGCTCGAGGATCCGCTTCTGCGCCGGCACCTCGCGCTGATAGCTGCGCAGCAGGCGCTCCAGATGCATGTCCATGTCGCCCGCATCGGCGACCAGGCAGACCGCGCTGTCGGTCAGCCGGTCGGACCGGCGCACGTCCTTGACCTCCTCGCCGAGGCTCAGCTTGACGATCGCGATCAGCTTGTCGAGGTCGCCTTCGCTCTCAGGAGTCGGGGGCGTCTCCGGCGCATCCTTCGGCGGGATCGCGGCAAGGTCGGCGCCGCCCTGGTTCACCGAGCGGAACGGCTTTTCCTTGTGCTCGCCGACCGCGGGCAGCCAGAAATGATCGACCGCATCGGCCAATAGCAGAACGTCGAGACCGCGCGAGCGGAAGCCCTCGACCTGCGGGCTCTTGCGCAGCGCCTCGACCGAATCTCCCGTGATGTAATAGATCGCGCTCTGGCCTTCAGGCATGCGCGCCACATAGTCGTCGAGCGATGCCCACTCGTCGGCCCTGCCGTTCAGGGTGCGGAAGCGCGCGAGCCTGACGAGCGCCTCGCGGCTCTCCTGGTCCTCGTAGATGCCTTCCTTGAGCACCGGGCCGAAGTTCTGCCAGAACGCCGCATAGTCGGCCGGCGCGTCGCTCGCCTTCTTCTCGATGTCGCCGAGCACGCGCTTGACCAGGCCGGCCTTGATCCTGGCGAGCAGCGGGTTGTTCTGCAGCGTCTCGCGGCTGATGTTGAGCGGCAGGTCGTTGGAATCGACGACGCCGCGCAGGAAGCGCAGGTAACGCGGCAGCAGGCCCTCGCAATCGTCGGTGATGAAGACGCGCTTGACGTAGAGCTTCACGCGGTGGCGCCGGTCGGGCTCGAACAGGTCGAACGGCCGCCGGTCGGGCACGAACAGCAGCGCGGCGTATTCCATCCGCCCCTCGGCTCGCAGGTGGACGGTCAGCCAGGGATCGCCCGCCATATGGGCGACGTGGTGGTAGAACTCGCGCGCCTTCTCCTCGGTGATCTCGGATTTGGGCCGGGTCCAGAGCGCGGAGGCGGTGTTGAGCGTCTCGCTCGTCCGGCTCTCGCCCATCAGCTTGATCGGCAGCGCGATATGGTCGGAATAGGTCGCCACGACGTGGCGGATGCGCTCGGGCTCGAGGAACTCGGAGGCGTCCTCGCGCAAATGCAGGACGATGCTGGTGCCGCGCCGGACCTCCGCCTCCGGCGTCACCGTAAAATTGCCGCTGCCGGCCGATTCCCAGCGCCAGCCCTCGGTCTCGCCGGCACGCCGCGTGATCACCTCGACGCGCTCGGCGACCATGAAGACCGAATAGAAGCCGACGCCGAACTGGCCGATCAGGTTGACGTCCGACGTCTTGCCCTCGGCGAGCGCCTTGACGAACGCCTCGGTGCCGGAGCGCGCGATGGTGCCGAGGTTCTCGATCAGCTCGGCGCGGTTCATGCCGATGCCGTTGTCGGTCACGCTCAGCGTGCGCTTGCCGTTGTTGATCTCGATCATGACCTTGAGCTCGGGATCGTCGGCGCTGAGCGCAGGATCGGTCAGCGCGGCGTAGCGCAGCTTGTCGCAGGCGTCGGAGGCGTTCGAGATCAGCTCGCGCAGGAAGATGTCCTTCTCGCGGTAGAGCGAGTGGATCATCAGGTCGAGCAGCTTGCTGACCTCGGCCTGGAAGCCGAATGTTTCGCGCTGGGCGGTGTCGGTCATGGCAGCCCTCTCGGCGGGGGTTTTCCGGCCGGCGGATCAACGGTCTGGCGGCCGATATAAGCGGCGCCGCGGCGGGGTTCAAGCGCGCGACGCTGTGCCCAAGCGTGCCGCCAAGCTTTGGCTTGCCTTTTCGCCTCGGTCTGATCAGATGCTTGGCCATGGAGCGGCGGATTCCCGATTCTTCCCGCCTCACGGCCGTCCTCGGACCGACCAACACCGGCAAGACCCATCTCGCGGTGGAGCGCATGCTGAGCGCGCGCACCGGCATGATGGGCTTCCCGCTCCGGCTGCTCGCACGCGAGATCTACGACCGGGTGGTGCGGCTCAAGGGCGAGGGCGCCGCCGCGCTGATCACCGGCGAGGAGAAGCGCGTGCCGCCCAACGCGCGCTACTTCCTCTGCACGGTCGAGGCCATGCCGCTCGACCTCCAGACCGAGTTCCTCGCCATCGACGAAATCCAGCTCGCCGCCGACCGCGAGCGCGGCCACGTCTTCACCGACCGGCTGCTGCACGCGCGCGGCACGCGCGAGACCATGTTCCTCGGCGCCGAGGCGATCCGCCCGCGCATCCGCCAGCTCGTGCCCGACGCCGAATACATCGTGCGGCCGCGCTTCTCGGAGCTGCGCTATCTCGGGCCGAAGCGGCTGTCGCGCCTGCCGCCCAGGAGCGCGGTGATCGCCTTCTCGGCCGAGGAGGTCTATGCCATGGCCGAGGCGATGCGCGGCACCCGCGGCGGCTGCGCCGTCGTGCTCGGCGCCTTGAGTCCGCGCACGCGCAACGCCCAGGTCGCGCTCTACCAGGCCGGCGAGGTCGATTATCTGGTGGCGACCGATGCCATCGGCATGGGCCTCAACATGGACCTCGATTGTGTCTGGTTCTCGGCCGCGCGGAAGTTCGACGGACACACGCCGCGGCCGCTGACCGCCGCCGAGATCGCGCAGATTGCCGGCCGCGCCGGGCGTTACTTGCGCAATGGCGGCTTCGGCGTCACCGGCGTGCTCGAAGGGCTCGACCCCGAGCTGGTCGAGGCGGTCGAGGCGCACCGCTTCCCGACCATCAAGACGCTCTATTGGCGCAACGCCGAGCTCGATTTCCGCTCGCTCGATGCGCTGCTGCGCAGCCTCGACAGGCTGCCGGAGGCGCCGGGCCTCCGCCGCAAGCACGACGCCGACGACCACATGACGTTGCTTGCCCTGTCGCGCGACCCCGAGGTCGCCGCGCTCGCCCGCTCGCGGCCGATGGTCGCGCTGCTGTGGGATGCCTGCCAGATCCCCGACTTCCGCAAGACGCTGGCGGACGCCCATGTCCGCCTCGTCAAGGACATCTTCACGCGGCTCGCGCACCAGGGCCAGCTGCCCAATGATTGGGTCGGCACGCACATCGCGCGGCTCGACCGGACGGACGGCGACATCGACACGCTGACCAGCCGGATCAGCCACATCCGCACCTGGACCTACATCGCCTACCGGCCGGGCTGGACCGACGATTCGCGCGGCTGGCAGGAGCGCACCCGGGCGATCGAGGACCGACTTTCGGATGCGCTGCACGAGCGCCTGACGCAACGCTTCGTCGATCGCCGCGCCGCCGCGCTCCACCGCGAGAGCCGCACCCAGGACGGCGCGCGCGCCACGGTGCAGAGCAACGGCGAGGTCGTCATCGGCGGCCATTCGGTCGGCCGGCTCGAAGGCTTCCGCTTCGCGCCCGAGCGGCAGGAGGGCCGCGGCGCCGAGACCGTGATCCTGCCCGGCACCTCGCGCGCGCTTGGGCTCGAGATCGCGCGCCGGCTCGACCAGCTCGAACGCGACGAGCCGGCCGCGGTCTCGCTCGCGCTCGACGAGAAGGAGCCGGCCAAGCTCGGCACGCTGACCTGGCGCGGCGCGCCGGTGGCGAAGCTGATCGCCGGCGACAGCGTGCTCAAGCCCAGGCTCCGCCTGATCGGCGTCGACCTCATGGACAGCGCCCAGAAGGAGCGGCTGCGCCGCCGCCTCGCCTCCTGGCTCGGCGCCCATCTCGAACGCTTCCAGGCGCCGCTCGCCAAGCTCGACGGCATCGAGGCGAGCCCGGCGGTGCGCGGCCTCGCCTTCCAGCTCGCCGAATCGCTCGGCCTCCTGCCGCGCCGCGCGGTCGCATCGCTCTGCAGCGCGCTCAACGCCGCCGACCGCGCGACGCTCAAGGCCCACGGCGTGCGGCTCGGCCGCCTCGCGGTCTACGTCCAGCCGATGCTGGTCAAGCAGCGCGGCCTGCTGCGCGCGCTGCTGCTCTCGATCGCGCACGGCAACGAGACGCCGCCCTTCCTGCCCGGCCGCGCCGAGGTCTCGGTCGCCTGCGACCCGGCGCTGCCCGAGGCCTACTACGCGGCGCTCGGCTTCGTGCCGGTCGGGCCGCGCGCCTTTCGTGTCGACATCGCGGAGCGGCTGGTCGCGCTGCTCAAGCGCCGCGCCAAGGCCGGGCCGTTCGCGCTCGACGCCGAGATCAGCGCGCTCTCCGGCTGCCCGCGGCGCGAGATGGTGGCGGTGCTCGAAGCGCTCGGCTTCGTCGCCTCGGCGGCCGATCCCGCCGCCGCCCTGTTCGCCGAAGCGCCACGCCGCACCAAGGCCGCACCGCACCGTGCGCGCGGGCGAGCGCGCCAGCCCGCGGTCGATCCGCACTCGCCGTTCGCCAAGCTCGCGGCGCTGCGCCCACCCGGCGCCGCCCGATGAGCGCGGAGGAGCGCATGCGGCTCGACAAATGGCTCTGGCACGCCCGCTTCTTCCGCACCCGCGCGCTGGCGCAGGCGGCCTGCGCGGCGGGCAAGGTGCGCGTCAACGCGGTGCGCACCCACAAGGCGCACCAGCAGGTGGCCGCCGGCGACGTCCTCACCTTCGCGCAGGGCAGGCGGATTCGAGTCGTCCGCGTCCTCGCGCTCGCGGAGCGCCGCGGCAACGCCACGGCGGCCGGCCAGCTCTATGAGGAGGTGCCCGCTCCCGGCCTTGCCGAAGCCGAGTTGGCCCGGCACGAGGCGGGTTGACGGAGCGTCCCATCGCCCCGCGCGGCCATCTGCCGCGGCGGCCGGATGCGATTCTGCTCATGGCGGGGCTGGAGAAGCCCTTGAAGGTCGTCTATATGTTTGGGCCCCGCTCGACTGCGGCGCATTCCGCGCGCCGTTTGCGCCAATCCAGTCCCGGAATGGACGAGCGCCATGGCAGGGCCCGCGGACAACCCCGCCATGGCCTAAAGGAACGGCTATCAAGAAGAGGATCGTATGAGCTACGTGGTGACCGAAGCCTGCATCCGGTGCAAGTTCCAGGACTGCGTGGAAGTCTGCCCGGTCGATTGCTTCTACGAGGGCGAGAACATGCTCGTCATCCACCCCGACGAGTGCATCGACTGCGGCGTTTGCGAGCCGGAATGCCCGGTTGAGGCGATCGTTCCCGACACGGCCGGTAATGTCACCCAATGGCTGGAAATTAATCGAAAATACGCAGAAGCTTGGCCAAATATTACCCGGAAGGGCGAAACGCCCGCCGATGCCGACGCTTATCGCGAGGAATCAGGCAAGTACGAGAAGTACTTCTCGGACAAACCCGGCCAAGGCAGCTAAGTTCGAAAGGCGAAAGCGGGAGGCTTGCCTCCCGCGAGTCTCATGCCGGCATCCTGTTGGGGATTTATTTTTTGCCTGGAATGTTATATTTATTAACTACCTAAGGGGCCCGTCGGCCGCGCCGCGGCTGTGGCTGTTTCTAGCGAGCCACGTCTGCCAGGCTGGACGATCACTCATCGGACACCTGCTGGGAGCCTGTTCTCGCTGCGTACGCGTCGCGGTTCGGGCAGAGGCAGACGTTTGGCGTGCTGCGGGCCGTGGAGATTGAGAGATGGCGACCACCAAGAAGAACGCAAACGCAAAATCTGCGAAGCGCTCCGGCACGTCGGCCGCGAGGACGACGGGCAAGGCGAATGCCCGTCCGGCAAGCGGCAAGGGTGCGGCCCACGCGGCCGGCAAGCGTGCAGTGCCGGCGAGTGGCAAAAGCGCGGCCCGCTCGACCGCCAAGAGCGCTGGAAAGACCCGCACGACCGCGCGGACCGGCCTGACCAAGCGTGCCGGCGCCGCCACGGCCAGATCGCCGGCAAAGATGAACCGGGCTGCAACGCGCAAGGCCGTCCCTGTCAAGACGCCGGCTCGCGGCGCCGGGACGAAACCGAAATCGACCCCGAAACCTCAGAAAATGCAAAAGGCTACCAAGATTAAGACCGTCAAGAACGTGAAAGGAAGCGCCGCGGCCGCCACGGCCTCGAAGGCTTCCGCTCCCAGCAAGGCACAAAAGCCCGCCGAGAAGCCGGCGCGCGCCCCCGCTGCCCAGCAGCCCAAGCTGAAGGTGGTGGGGCGCGGCGCCCAGCCGGCCGCCGGCGGTGCGGCCGCAAGCCCGAAGCCCGCCGCGCCGAAGGCGCCGGTGCCGACGGCGAACGGCGTGCCGGCGCACAACTTCCAGGTCGGCGATCATGTGGTGTATCCCTCGCATGGCGTGGGTAAGATCACTGGGATCGAGAGCCACACGATCGGCGAGCAGAAGCTGCAGATGTTCGTGATCTCCTTCGAGAAGGAGCGCATGACGCTGCGCGTGCCAGTCGCCAAGATCTCGACCGCCGGCATGCGGCGGCTGAGCTCGCCTGCCAAGATGGACGCCGCGGTCACCGCGCTCAAAGGCCGAGCGCGTGCCCGGCGCGTGATGTGGAGCCGACGTGCCCAGGAATACGAGGCCAAGCTCAATTCGGGCGATCCCGTATCGATCGCCGAGGTGGTGCGCGACCTTCATCGCAATGTCGGTCAGCCCGACCAGTCGTACAGCGAGCGGCAGATGTATGAAGCTGCGCTCGAGCGGCTCGCCCGCGAATTCGCCGCGGTCGAGAAGATCGACACCGACCAGGCGGCCGAGCGGCTGGAGAAGGTTCTCCGCGCGGCCTGATCAGCGCAGCGGCTGATGGCTTGCTGGCAGGGAGAACGCTTCGCGCCATTACGCCGCGTCTCCCGGGTTTGGGCCGTCGGGTCGATCCACGGTGCGGCCGGTCAGCTCAAGGAACTCCATGAAAGGCTGAGCGAACGCCTGCAGCCGGGCGACCGCATGGTCTATCTGGGCAACTATTTCGGCGCCGGCACCGAGATCGTCGAGACGATCGACGAACTGCTCCTGTTCCGGCGTGCGATCATGGCGCTGCCCGGCGGCTTCGCCTGCGACGTCGTCTTCCTGCGCGGCAGCCAGGAGGAGATGTGGGTGAAGCTGATGCAGCTCCACCTCGCGATCGATCCGGCGCAGGTGCTGGAATGGGCGCTGCCGCGCGGGCTCGCGGCGACGCTCGAAGCCTATGGACAGAACCCGACCACGGCGCTGTCGAGCGCCCGCTCGGGCGCGCGCCACTTGGCCCGCTGGCTGAACGAGCTGCGCGCGGCGGTCCAGACCACCCATCCCGGCCATCTGGAGATCCTGAGCGCGCTGCGCCGCGCGGCGCATACCGACGATGGCGGGCTGTTGTTCGTGCATGCCGGCCTGAACCCGGACCGTCCGCTCGATGCCCAGGGCGACGCGCTCTGGTGGGGCGGCCCCTCGTTCAGCCTGAGCCAGTCCTATGCCGGCTTCCGCCGCGTGGTGCGCGGCTTCGAGCGCAGCCATCCCGGCCTCGTCTTGGACGAATTTACCGCGACGGTCGACGGCGGCGCAGGCAATGGCGGCCCTCTGATCGCCGCCTGTTTCGACCCGGCGGGTGCCCTCCAGGACAGGGTGGATGCCCCCTAGCCGCCCGCCGGCCGCAGACGGCAAGAGATTAACACGATAATTCAATGGTTTGCCCACCCGGCGCGTCAGGCCGCCCGGCGTTAACGCAGCTGTGAACGAACCGGTGTCGGTTTGCGTTGAATCAGACCGTACAAGTCCCATATACTTTGTAACAATTCTAATTTGTTGCATGTGGTTTTATCCCCAAGGCCGCATGCCGGGGTGGATACGATGGCAAGAGCAGACACGGCAGCACTGGACCGGGCGGAACGGCGCTTCATCAAGGAAGCCGCGAAGGCGCCGTTGCTCACGCGCGAGCGCGAGCGAGAGCTCGCGATGCGCTGGCGCCATGAGCAGGACGAAGAGGCGCTGCACGAGCTGATCAACGCCTATGGGCGTCTCGCGATCTCGACCGCGGCGCGCTTCCGCAATTACGGCTTGCCGATGGCCGACCTGATCCAGGAGGGCATCATCGGCCTGCTCCAGGCGGCGGCGCGCTACGAGCCCGAGCGCGAGGTGCGCTTCTCGACCTATGCCGCATGGTGGATAAGGTCGGCGATGCAGGATTACATCCTGCGCAATTGGTCGATCGTCAGGACCGGCACGACGGCGGCGCAGAAGTCGCTGTTCTTCAACTTCCGCCGGCTGCGCGCCCGCATCGACCGTCAGGCCAAGGGCATGCTCGACGACGACGACCGCAGGAAGATCGCCCGCGCGCTCAGGGTCACGCTCGGCGACGTCGAGTCCATGGAGGCCCGGCTCTCGGCGAGCGACCAGTCGCTCAACACGCCGGTCGGCGAGACCGGCGAGGACGAGTGGCAGGACTTCATCGCCGACACGCGCCCGCTGCCCGAGGACCAGGTCGTCGAGAACCACGACGCGCAGGTACGCTCCGCCTGGCTGGCGGAGGCGCTCGGCAGCCTGAGCGCGCGCGAGCAGCAGATCATCCGCGAGCGGCGCCTGCGCGAAGAAGCCGTGACGCTCGAAGAGCTCGGCAAGGAGCTCGGCATCAGCAAGGAGCGTGTGCGGCAGATCGAGCACAAGGCGATGGAGAAGCTGAAGGCCTCGATCCGCCGGACGATGGAGCGCCAGGGCGAAGCCGCCGCGACCTGATCGGCTACTACTTGCCCCAGACCACGAGCTTGACCTTGCGGCCCGGCTGAAGCGCCTGGCCGGACTTCAGCCCGTTGAGCGTCTGGAAGGTTTCGAGCGGATAGTCGTCGACCGCCATGCGCTTGGCGAGCGATTGCGCCGTATCGCCGCTCTTGACGGTGACGACGCTCAGGATGCGGGGCTTGAGCGCGGCCGCCTCGCGGTCGCTGAGCTTGCGGAAGCTGTAGACCGTCTCGCGGAATTGCTCGTCGATATTCTGCGGGATGTTGGGGGCGCCGATGAAGAGGAAGCGGTAGACCTGGGCGCCGCTATAGCGGATCGCGACGAGGCGAAGCTCAGCCGGCCCGCTGTCGAGGCGGACGTTGGCGCGCCCGGTCGCCGCCTCCATGCCGTTGACGGTGAAGGTCTCGACAGTGCCGAGGCCGATGTTGGGCGCCCAATCGTTCGTGACATAGGCGGCAAGCGAACGCTGCGCGCTGCTCATCTTGCCGCCGTCGAACTGCAGCATCGCACTGCCGCCCTTGGCCCGGCCGAGCACCGCGGCCTGCGAGTTCTGCAGGGCGAAGCCGGGCGGCGCATCGAAGCTGAACTTGAGCTTCGGATGCGAGAAGTTGCGGCCGCGCACATAGCCCTGCTCCGGCGAATCGCCGTAGATCATCCCGTTGATCTTCTGGAAATAGATGTTCTGGTCGCGCGCGATCGGGCCGCTCGCGTTGGCCGCGGCGGATTGCGCCGCGGCGACGATGCGGTCCGCCGTGCGCGGATGGCTCGAGAACAGGCTGGCCGCCGGGTCGGTGCCTTCCTTGCCCGCCTTCTTCAGGGCGAGCGCGCTCTCCATCTCCATCGATTGGAGGAAGCTCGCCATCGCCATGGGATGGAAGCCGGCACGGGTGAGATACTGCACGCCGAGCTGATCGGCCTCGAGCTCCTGGTCGCGCGAGAAGCCCTGCACATAGGCCGCCGCACCCATCTGCGCGACGTTGCCGACGATGTCGCTCTTGGTGATGGCGCCGAGGATGGCGGCGCCGAGCCCGGCGATCACCCCCTGGCTGTAGCGCTGCGCCGTGTGCCGCGCAACGACATGGCCGATCTCGTGGCCCACCACGCCGGCGAACTCGGCCTCGTCATTGGCCAGCGCCATCAGGCCGCGCGTGACGTAGACATAGCCGCCCGGCAGGGCGAAGGCGTTGACCACGTCGGAATCGAGCACGGTGAAGGTGTAGGGCTCGTTGGCCTGCGGCGTGGTCGACTTCAGGAAATTGCCGATGCTGCTGACATAGCGCTGCAGCTCGGGATTGTTGTAGGCGCCGCCGAACTCGGCGAGCACCTTCGGGTGCTCTTCCTTGCCGACCTTCTTCTCCTCGGCCTCCGACATGAAGGGCGCGAAGACGTCGCCGCCGGTGGCCGAGTTGGACGCGCAACCGACGACACCGGCCGCGCCGACGCCGACCATGACGGCGAACAGCGTACCGGAAAGCACGGAGCGGCGGCGGAGGAAGCGGCGGATCATGCTCATGGGACCAACTCGATCTGCTCTGGATGGGTGGCCTCGATCATCGGGCCATTGAGGGAATCAAGCCAGCCGCGCACCCGGATGATATGGCCTTCGAGGCCGTCGAGGTCGAGGCCGGCGTCCTCGAAGGCGCGGCGGTCGCGCCGCGCGACCGAGACCGTGAAATCGGTCCTGAAATCGGCGCCGAAGTTGAGATAGGTGCGGCTCGACGTGCCGCCGACGCTGAGCACCCGCCCCTCGACCAGCGCGAAATCGTCGATATGGCCCGCGGCCGCCTCGGGCGTCAGCACGGCGTAGAACGGATGGGACCAGATGCCCCGTCGGGCGGCGCGCGCCGCGGTCTCGAGCGCGAGCATCTCGGCGGCGAGCGCGCGGTTGTCGGGGAAGCTGTAGACGCGCGCCATGCCGCGTTCGAGCATCAGGCCCTGCGCCCAGCCCTTGCCGTCGACCACGAGGTGCGCGAGCGCCCGGCCGTGACGGTCGCGCTCCCGGCCGCCATAGCGCAGCTCGACCGTGCGCCGGAGCGCGATCTCCTCCAGCGCAGCCTTGGCCTCGTCGGCGAGCGGCCAGGTCTTGAAGCCGGCGCGGCCGAGCGGCAGCTTGGGCGCCTGCAGGCCGACCAGGCGGACCTCGATGCCGTTGTCGAGCCTCACCGTATCGCCGTCAATCACCGTCACGACGCGGCCGCGTTCGCCGCGCTCGAGCGAATCGAGCGCGGGCTCCAGCGCCGAGGCCGGCGCCGCGACGACGAGCAGCAGGGCGAGAAGCAGCCAAGCATGGCCTCGCATGGCCCAAGCCTAGCTCGCTATAGCCCGGCCTGAAATGCCCATGATCCCCCGGCCGACCCACGCGACCCCGGAAACGAGTTGCGACTCAGTGACATGTCGCTACACTGCCGGCGCCTTATGTCGAGAACATGGCAACATACGGGGGACGATGCCGTGATGCGGTGCCTGAATCGTGGCTTGAGGAAACGCGCGAACGCGCTCACCGGCTCGGTGGCGGCGCTGGCGCTCGGCGCCACCATCGGTACTGCCGCCACGCCGCTCGCGGCCGAGGAGCCCGCCTTCCTCGCGCTCAGCGCCGGCGTGTTCGACATCGCCGACGATTACACCACCGCGGAGTTCCGCGCCGAGTATCGCTCGGACCTTAGACTTTGGTTATTCGCGCCCTTCGTCGGCGCCATGGCGAATGCGGAAGGCGGCGTCTACGGCTATGCCGGCCTCGGCGTCGACATCTTCCTCGGCAAGCGCATCGTGCTGACCCCGAACGCCGCCTTCGGCCTCTACTACGAGGGCGACAGCAAGGACCTCGGCGGCGCGTTCGAGTTCCGCACCGGCGCCGAGCTCGCCTACCGCTTCGACGACCAGAGCCGGCTCGGCGTCGCCCTCCACCACATCTCGAACGCCAGCATCTACGACCAGAACCCCGGCACCGAATCGGTCGTGCTCACCTACGCCATCCCGATCGGCGTCGGCGTGGAGCCCTGAGCCGGCGCGGGGCGCATGCCAACCCCTGCCAGCCGTCATTGCCGGGCTTGACCCACTGCTGTCAGCTTAGTTGCAGCAATGGACGCTCCCACTTCAATCGTCATCGCCCTCCCCCGGCTTGACCGGGCGATCCAGGAATCCTCAGCAACCGCCATGCCGCCGCCCTGGATGCCCCGCCTGCGCGGGGCATGACGAAGCATGCTCTGGCCGATGCCATGTCGATCACGCGCAGCGCCATGGCCGGGCGCATTTCGCGGCCGCCTGATTCCTGATAGAAGAAGCGCACGGCCACGCGTGTCCCCGTAGCTCAGCAGGATAGAGCACAGGATTCCTAATCCTGGGGTCGTGGGTTCGAATCCCGCCGGGGACGCCAGCGGCCCTGATCCGATGACGTCCGGAGCCCTCAGCGGCCGCGCACGGCCGGAGTCATCCTGTCTCGAGCGTTCTGGGATCCAGCGCCTTGCCGTCTACTGCGTCCAGATCCCCATGCGGAGTTTCGAGCTTTCGATCTGGAACGTGACGCGGGCGACGTTCGGGAACTCCGGCGGCCGCTGCCATTCACAAGCCGTCATCGGGTTGTTGCAGTCGCCCTGGGCGCCAAGCTGCTGATTCAGCCGACCGACGATCTGGGTGGCATCGAACTGCGTACCGGCCTTGCTGTAGCCCAGAAACTCGACGGTCTCCGTGATCTCGCCGCGTGCGCCGCAACGCAGGCTCAAGTGAACCGTGATGCCGCTCGCATTGCGGTAGAAGCAGGCCGAACCCCTCTGGAACTTGTAGCCACCCTCGATCAAGGCGTCCCTGGCGGCCGAAACGGATGCGCCGATGGCGACCGCGGACGGCACCTGCGGGTCGATGAGATCCGCGAGACGGGGTGTGCTCCCGGCGACGGCGGGCGCCGCCAGGGTCAACGTCAGGGCCAGCGCCGCCGCCGGCCCGACCATCATCCATGCTTCCGCGGCGCGAGGACGCCGCGGCGTCAAGCCAGTCATGAGTTCCAACCTTTCGTTGCGTGTCGGCCCGGCGAGGCCTGCGGACAATAGATTCCTCGTCCTCGACAGCACAACGCCGGGCGAGGCCCGACCGGCCAGGCACGCGCTGGGTATGCTGCTTTCAGAAGGCGCCATGCTGCTCGATGCACCACGCGCCCGATTGCCATGGAGGAAGTCCGACGGCATAGTCATAGAGGAATAGTACGAGTGTCTCTTGCATCGGGAGGGCCGATCAATGGGCTGGTTCGAGACCATCATGGGCGCGATCTTCGGCAGTGAGGCGAAGGCCGAGGAGGTGGTTGCCAAAACCGTTCCGCCGGCGGGCGTTGCGCCGCCTGCCGCCGCGCCGACGGCGCCTGCCGCTGCCGTTCGAACCGCGACGGCCGTCGACGTCGCCGCCGTGCTCGACAAGGCGGTCGCCGCCAAGGGCCAGAAGCTCGATTGGCGCCGCTCGATCGTCGACCTGCTCAAGGCGATCGACGTGGACAGCTCCTTCAAGGCCCGCAAGGAGCTCGCCGCCGAGCTTGGCTATACCGGCTCCACCGATGACTCCGCCACGATGAACATCTGGCTCCACAAGCAGGTGATTCAGAAGCTGGCCGCGAACGGCGGCCGGGTCCCGCCGGAACTCCTGAGCTGAGGCAGCCGGATCGAACGACCGTTCGCGCCGCCTGACGCGGCGCTGCCCATCGTCATTCGGCGGCGGCCGACGACGCCCGGATCGGCTCGACATCGGCCAGGCGCTCCGGGTGCTGGCCGATCTCCCAGAGGTCGAGGGCGGTCTGCATGGCGAGCCACGATTCGGGCGTGGTGCCGAGCAGGCGGCCAAGCCGGGCCGCCATCTCGGGGGAGAGCGCGCGCTTCTCGTGCAGCAGGTCGCTCATGGTCAGGCGCGACACGCCGAGCCGGCGTGCCAATTCGACCTGCGTCATGCCGAGCGCCGCCAACACGTCTTCACGCAACACCGCGCCGGGATGCGTCGGCCGGCGCTTGAGGTCTCTCAGGCTCTTCCGCATCAGTGATAGTCCTCCAGATGGACGTTCACGGCGTCCTCCCCCTCGAAACCGAAGGTGAGCCGCCAATTGCCCGACACATCGACCGTCACCGTTCAGGAGCATGACAATGGGCAGGCAACATCCAACTTGGCAAGGCAGGCCGCCGGAACTAGCATCACCGCCGGCCCGTTCGGGGCCGCCTGCCATTCGCCTGCCCCCCTTCGCGCATCCTCAACCCAATCGCGGCAGACATGTTCATGCTCCCGAATCCGATCGCCCGGCTGTGCGGCGCCATGCTCGGGCTCTTCCTGCTCGCTGCGGCATCGGCGCAAGCGCTCGCCGCGGACCAGGCTCCGTTCACCGTCTTCCATCCGCCGACCACCACGACGCTGACCACCGCGGGCTCCGACGGGCACCAGCCCGGCGATCTGCGCGTGATCAGCCTGCCGGTCAGCGATGCCGACGGCAAGCCGACCGGCCGCCTCGACGCGCTGCTCACCACGACCGCGATCGACACGCCGGCCGAGGGCGACGAGATCCGCGTGACGGAGCTGGTGTTCAGCTTCGACAGTGGCGACGTCATCATCATCGGCGGCTCGGGCATCTACCCGAAGCAGGGGCCGACGCTGAAGCCGGGCACCTCGCTGGTGCGGCCGATCAAGGGCGCGGCCGGCCGCTTCGCCGGGCAGACCGGCTGGTGCGAGAGCGTCCACAAGGAAGACGGCAGCTGGAGCCACAGCTTCCACTTCGCGACGCCTTGAGGCAGGACAGGCAGGGAGCAGGACGATGAGAACACTCGGCATCGCCGTCGCGGCGGCGATCCTCGGCCTCGCCTCTTCCGCCGCCCTGGCGGAGGACAGCTACCCCGCGGTGCCGCTGCTCTCCACCAGCGAGACCGTGGCCGGCGAGGCGATCGCCTACCCGACCACGGGCAAGGCGGTCGTCACCGCGGCGATCGTCACCCTGGCGCCCGGCGAGAAGACCGTGCTGCACAAGCACGGCGTGCCGCTGTTCATCTACATCCTCGAGGGCGAAGTGACGGTCGACTATGGCGCGGCGGGGACCAAGAGCTTCCGCCAGGGCGATTCGTTCATGGAAGCCATGGACGTCGAGCACGCCGGCGCGAACGCCGGCAGCACGCCGGTCAGGATCCTCGCCGTCTACATGGGCGCCGAGGGATCGGAGAACGTGATCCCGAAGCCGTAGCTTCTTTCGGCGCCGGATGTTGAATGCAGGCCAGCGCCGCGACAGACTGGCCGCCATGAGCGACGCGCGGGCGAGTGACACTGGCCGGCTGCGCGACATCCGGTCCATCGTCGATTGGCTGATCGACGGCGCGCGCTCCGCCCCGAGCCCGGAGCAGGTGGTGGAGCAGCTCTGCGAGGGGCTGCTAGCCTGCGGCATCCCGCTCGCGCGTGTCAGCGTCCTGGCGCAGACCCTGCACCCGGAGATCATGGGACGCTCGCTCCGCTGGCAGCCGGGCGAGCCGGTCAAGGTCAATACGGCGGGCTTCGAGGTGCTGGATACAGAGATGTTCCAGCGCAGCCCGGCCGCCCACATCGCCCGCACCGGCGAGCCGATCCGCCGCCGGCTCGACCGGCCCGGCGCCACCGACGACTTCCCGATGCTCGACGAGCTGCGTGCCGAGGGGCTGGTCGACTATTACGCCGCGCCGCTCCGTTTCATGAACGGCGAGATTCATACGGCGACGTTCGCGACCAGGGCGCCTTCCGGCTTCAGCGACCGGGAGATCGCGGCGCTCGATGCCGTGGTCAGGCCGCTCGCGCGCGTCGCCGAGGTGTGGTCGCTGCGCCGGATCGCAAGCGTCCTCCTGAGCACCTATGTCGGCCATCAGGCGGGCGAGCGCATCCTTGCTGGGCGCATAAGGCGCGGCCACACCGAGACCATCGATGCGGCGATCTGGCTCTCCGACCTGCGCGGCTTCACCACGCTCGCCGACCGCCTGCCGCCAGCCGAGCTGATCGACCTGCTCAACCGCTATTTCGACTGCCAGGTGCCGGCGATCCGCGCGCATGACGGCGAGGTGCTGAAGTTCATGGGCGACGGGCTGCTCGCCATCTTCCCGCTCGCGGGCGGCCGGCCTGCGGCCGTGGTGTGTACGGCCGCGCTCGCCGCGGTGCGCGAAGCGGTGCAGTCAGTCGCGACTCTACGCGAGACAGCCGAGGCGCCGGCGCTGCGCGCGCTGAACTTCGCGGTCTCGCTGCATCTCGGCACGGTGCTCTACGGCAATATCGGCGGCGGCGACCGGCTCGACTTCACCTGCATCGGCCCGGCGGTCAACCTCGCCGCGCGGCTGGAGCGCCTCGCCCGCGACCTCGGCCGCACCGTGATCGCCTCGGCCGACTTCGCCGCCCACTGCCCCACCGCCTTCACGCCGCTCGGCGCCCACCCCTTGCGCGGCTTCAACGCGCCGCGCGAGGTCTATGGGTTGCGCGAGGAGGCGGCTTGACCGGCCGGCGCGCCGCGGCAGGGCTTCCGCGGCACGGACATGGTCATCGGTCATGCCGGCGCCGGCCATGCGGCAGGCACATCGTTCGGCCTCTTCATACCGTCCCGACACCGATGTTGATCGGATTCGTCAATTCTGCGGCGGCCGCCCTGCCTGCACGTTCCTGCACCATCTGATCCAGCCTCTGCTGAATCGTCCTCCTCTCGCCGCTCGTCAGGTCGAGGCTGCCGAGCACCGATTCCACGATGGGGTTGCTGGATACCAGCCATTCCCACAGCGCCGCCCCGGTCACGAACGCCGTGGTTTCGGTGATGGTTTCGACCTTGATGTCCTTCAGCCCGGCCGCGGCGAGCTCCTTGCGCAATCTTTCCGGGCTCTGCAACTGGAAGGGAAGCGGCGGCGGGTCCATCGGACGGCCAGCGAAACCGGGACGCACCGCCTGAACGGCGTGGACGAGGAAACCGAGGAACTCGATCTTGCCGGGATCGCCATACACGCTCATCAGCACCCGGCCGCCGGGCATGACGACCCGGGCCATTTCGCCGATGCCCTTCGGCATGTCGGGAAACAGCATGACGCCGAACTGCGACCCGGCCATGTCGAAGCTGTCATCCTCGAGGTCGAGCGCGTGGCCGTCCATGACGCGCGTTTCGATGTCGAGCCCTTCCTTGCGCGCGCGCTCCCGCAGCAGTTCGAGCATGACGGGAGACTGGTCGACCGCCAGCACCTGTGCGCCGAGGCGGGCGGCCGGGATGCCGAGGGCGCCGCTGCCTGCCGCCACATCCAGGAACCGCATGCCCGAACGAAGTCCGGCACGGCGGAGCCCTTCATTGCCCAACCACATCTGCATCGGCGTGTTGGTCTTGTCGTAGCCCGGCGCGATCTCGTCCCATGCCGCCCGCGTTTCCGCGCCAAGAGCGGCGTCCTTCCTGCTTGCATTCGTGGCTTTCAGGCTCATCGTTGCACTCCGAAAGGGGGAGGTGATGATCCCGACTCTATACCGGCGCATATTCCAAGCTTTGCCGGGATGCCGCGTTTCTTTGCAGCAGGAGAAGACGCCCGAAGCAACCGATCGGAACGAGGCATGGATGCCCTATCCGAAGCACTGAACGCCGTGCACATGACCGCTGCCATCTTCTATCGCGCGGAGTGCACGGCCCCGTGGGGGTTCCGCGTGCCGCCGCTGGCGCAGGCGGCGCATGTGCTGGCGCCGGGAACCGAGCGTCTGGTGGGCTATCATCTTGTCACCGAGGGCAAGGCCATCGTTCGGTTCGCGGAAGCCGAGGTGCCGGTCGCGGCCGGCGACGTGTTGATCGTTCCGCACGACGACGCGCACACGGTTTCCAACGGCTCGCCGTCAATGCTGGTCGACAGCGCGGCGTCGCTCGGTCGGTCCCTGGCCGGCGATCTGACCACGATGCGCGTGGGAGGCGGCGGCGAAGCGACGCAGTTCATCTGCGGCTATTTCGGTTGCGAACGTCACGCGGATCGGCTGTTCCTCGCCGGCCTGCCACTGATGATCAAGATCAACCTGCGGTCGGACGCGGCCGGCGCGTGGCTGGAGGGCTCGGTCCGCCATCTGCTTAACGAGGCGGGCTCCGGGCGCGCCGGGCAATCGGTCCTGCTCTCCAAGATGGCGGAGGTGCTCTTCATCGAGACGCTCCGCCGCTACATGGCGCTGATGCCGCCGGAGCAGACGGGATGGCTGGCGGGCGCCAGGGACCCGGTCGTCGGCAGCGCCCTCGCCGTCCTGCACAGGCGATTCAGCCATCGCTGGACGCTGGAGGAGCTGGCGGCCGAGGTGGGGGCGTCGCGCTCCGTGCTCAACGAGCGGTTCATGCGCTTTCTCGGCGAGTCGCCGATGAGCTATCTGGCGCGCTGGCGCCTGCAACTCGCGGCGCGAACGATCCAGGCCACCCGGCACACGGTCCTGCAGGTGGCCCTGGATGTCGGCTACGAGTCGGAAGCCGCGTTCAACCGTGCCTTCAAGCGCGCGTTCGGGCTACCACCCGCGCAGTACCGCAAGACCATAGCGGCGCCGGACGGCACGACGTCCACCACGGCCTCGCCGGCTCGCCGTCAGCGGCACGGAAGACGCGCGCCGGCGGCCCAATCAAAGCTCACCTGATCCCTGCCCGCCTTTCGGCTTCTCCGGCGCGTCGTAGCTCGCGAGCAGGCCGTCGACATAGCCGAGCACGTCGTCCCAATCGGTCTCGCGGCGGACATGGTCGCGCACCACGAAGGCCGGGCCCATGTAGAAGCGCTCGTATTGGGAGTGGCGGCCGGCGAAGTCGGTGCCGAGGATGTCCCAGGCGAGCTTGAACAGCTTCATCTTGTCGGCGGCGTCCCACGCCTCGGTCGACCAGCAGGCCTCGAACACGTCGCGCGTCTCGGCGTCGCTCATCACCGAGACGTCGGCCGGCATCTGGAGCACGCTGCCGCCGGTCAGCTCGCGGATGCGCGCCAGGATCTTGTCGTAGTTCTGGGTCGCGAAATAGATCGAGGCGTACATGTAGCGCCGGTCATAGCAGGCATAGCCGCTCTCCAGCGTCTCGTGGTTCTGGAGCTGGCCGTCGATCATCGCCGACATCATGGCGTGCATGGCGGCGAGGTGGTTGAGCGTGTCCTGCACCGCGGGCACGGTGTGGGTGCCCATCGATTCGGTGACGCGGCGCGCGAGGCCGAGCAGCAGCTTCAATTTGGAACGGTAGCGCACCGCGGCCTGGTGGTTGGCGAGCGTATGCGCCGGCGTCTCGAAATAGATGCGGCGCGACCAGCCGATGTCGTTGTGGGTGAAGACGCGCTCCCACGGCACCTTCACGTCGCGGCAGATGACCACGCAATCCGATTCGTCGAAGCGGTAGGCGAGCGGGTTGTCGTACTCGCTGACCGCATAGCGCTCATAGGGCTTGCGCGACCACAGCTCGAGCCCCGGCGTGTTGACCGGTACGCAGCAGGTCACCGATTCGCGCTCGCGGCCGGGCGCGAGCTGCAACAAATTGCCGATCCACACCTCGTGGGCGAAGGCGGCCGCGGTCGCCAGCATCTTGACGCCGTTGAGCACGAGGCCGTCATCGGTCTCGCCGGTGACGGCGAGCGTCGGCACGAAACCATCACTACGTCCGTACATCTTGGGGTCGCGCGTGCCCTGCGGCGGCGCCACGGCATGCGCCAGGTAGATGTCGTTGTCGCGGCAATGGCGATAATAGCGCCGGACGTTCTCCGAGAACTGGTAGGCCTGGGTGTCGAACATCTCGGGCTGCATGGCGACGCCCGAGACATAGCCGCCGATGAAATCGGGCGAACGGCCGAGCATGCCATAGGAGAGGTCGGCGATCGCGCCGGCCGAGCGGGTGCGCCGCTCCAGGTCGGCGCGGCTCCTGGGCAGCAGGTAATAGGCGGGATAGCGCTCGCCGTCCTCCTCGACGGTCAGCACGTCGCGATAACGCGGCTCGGCGCGCGCCTCCCACAGCCGCGCGAAGGAGCGCGCCGCGTTGCGGAAGGCCGGGTGCGCGGTGACGTCGCGGACGGTCTCGCTGCCGATCCGGATGGTGCGCCCGTCGCGCAAGGATTCGAGATACTCGGCTCCGTTCATCAGCATGGCGCGTCGGCTCCCCCGGCCCGTTGGCGACGGCCGAGCCTATCCGCGCGCCCGAAGTCGCTCAAGCGGGCCGGCGGGCTGCTCCTAACCCACCGGCACCGTCTCCGCGAGGCTCGGGCGCTGGCGGAAGGCGTCGTACCAGGCGGCGAGCTTCGGGCAGCGGGTGCGCCATGCCTCGGTGTGGCGGAAATCGACATGGCCGAGCGCGCAGGCCGCGCCGATCTGGTCGATGCGCAGCGCCCCGGCGGCGAGCCGGTCGGCAGCGGCCTCGAGCGCGTCGATGGCGCGGTCGAGGCGGGCCGAGAAGCGGTCGATCTGGGTCTTGGAGCGCTCGGCCTCGGGCAGCACCTGTTGCAGCCGGAGCGCGACCGAGGCCTCGGTCAGGCCGTGCGCCAGCGAGGCGCGGGTCTGCCACGACCAGCGGTCCTTGTCCGGGTAGAGCGTCGGCTTGCCCGCGATGTCGTCGAGATAGAGACAGATCACCTGGCTGTCGTAGAGCACGCTGCCGTCGTCCAGCACCAAGGTCGGGATCATCCGGAGCGGGTTCAGCTCGTCCAGGAACGTCGCCTCGAACACGTTGATCAGCTCGATGTCGAGCGCGATCTCGTGCTCTCGGGCGACCACGACCGCCTTGCGGGCGAACGGCGAGCCGCGCGAGGAATAGAGCTTCATTTATCGTCTCCCTATGATTCCGGCGGGCGAGACGGTGCCCCGGATCGGCGCCCGCTTCAAGCCGCAATCGCCCCGCCGAGGGCGCCCCTGCCGGTTGCGGGCGCTTCCTCTTTCGTGCGAGAAGCAGGGCGCTGAAACAGCCGAAGGAGCCCGCTCGTGAAGGTCCTGGTCTTGGGCGCCGGCGTGGTCGGCGCGACGGCGGCCTACTATCTCAACCGCGCCGGTCACGAGGTCACGGTGATCGACCGGCAGGGTGCCGCCGGCATGGAAACCAGCTTCGCCAATGGCGGCCACGTCGCCGCCTTCACCTCCCATCCGTGGGCGAGCCCGAGCGTGCCGCGCATGCTGATCAAGTGGTTCGGCCGCGAGGACGCGCCCTACCTGATGCGGCTCCGGCCCGACCTCCGGCAGTGGTTCTGGGGCATCCGTTTCCTGCGCAACTGCACGACGGCGCGGCACAACCGCACGGCGCGCCACATGCTGCGGCTCTCGACCTATTCCTACGAGGCGCTGAAGGCGGTGCGCGAGGCCGAGGGCATCGCCTATGACCAGCGCGCCAAGGGCGTGCTGCACCTGTTCCGGACCCAGCGCGCGCTCGACGAGGCGGCGCATGCCGAGGCGCTGATCGACGACCCCCGCGCGCGCGGCGAGGTGATGGACGTCGCCCGCGCGGTCGCGCTCGAGCCCGCGCTCGAACAGTCGCGCCAGCTCTATGCCGGCGCGGTCTACAGTGCCGCCACCGAGACCGGCGATGCGCACAAGTTCACCCAGGCCATCGCCGCCGCGGCCGCGAAGCACGGCGCCGACTTCCGCTACGGCGTCACGGTGCGCGTGCTGGTGCGCGAGGGCAGCCGGATCACGGCGGTCGAGACCGACAAGGGCCGCTTCAGCGCCGACGCCGTGGTGCTGAGCTTGGGCGCCGAGGGCGCGCTGCTGCTGCGCAAGGTGGGCGTCGACGTGCCGATCTATCCGGTCAAGGGCTATTCGGTCACGCTGCCGACCGCGGGCTACAACGGCACGCCGAGCCTCGGCATTCACGACGAGGAGCGCCGCATCGTGACCTCGACCTATGACGGCCGCTTCCGCGCCGCCGGCACCGCCGAGCTGGTCGGCTATGACCGCACCATCACGCGGAGCCGCGCCGACACGGTGCTGAGCGCCATCATGGAGATGTTCCCGAACGGCGGCGACGCCGCGCGCGCCGAACGCTGGACGGGCTTACGCCCGATGACGCCCGACTGCGCGCCGCTGCTCGGCCGCACCAAGCTCGACAACCTCTACCTCGACACCGGGCATGGCAGCCTGGGCTGGACGCTCGCCTGCGGCTCCGGCCGCGTCATCGCCGATCTCGTCTCGGGCAAACGCCCCGAGATCGACCTCACCGGCTTCGAGGTGGACCGGTTCTGAGCAGCGGGCGCTCATCGCAGCAATGCCCCTGCACGATCCCGGCTACACCTATGCCGCCGTCGCGGCGGCGGTGCTGTGGCTCGGGCTGCTCGCCCTGCCGTTCCGGCCCTGGGGCACGCGCGAGCGGCTGGAGATGGCGGGCGAGACGCCGGACGCCGACCTCTCCGCGGTGAGCGTGCTGATCCCGGCGCGCAACGAGGCAGCGACCATCGGCCGCACCCTCGCCGCCCTCGCGCGCCAGGGACGCGGCCTCGAAGTCATCCTGATCGACGACCAGTCGGACGACGGCACGGCCGAGGCGGCGCGCGCCGTCGCCGGAAGCGGCCTCGGCCTCGTGATCGTTCCGGGCGCCGCGCTGGAGCCGGGCTGGGCCGGCAAGATGTGGGCGTTGGAGCAGGGCCGCCGCCGCGCCGAGCGGGAGCTGGTCCTCCTGCTCGACGCCGACATCGCGCTCGAGCCCGGCACCATCGCGGCGCTCCTGCGCAAGAAGGAGGCGACCGGCGCGGCGCTGGTCTCGCTGATGGCCGAGCTCAGCATGAAGGGCATCGCCGAGCGGCTGCTGATGCCGGCCTTCATCTATTTCTTCAAGCTGGTCTACCCGTTCGCGCTGTCGAACGGCCGAAGCCGCCTGGTCGCCGCGGCGGCCGGCGGCTGCGTCCTGATCGAGCGCAGTGTGCTGGAGGAGATCGGCGGTTTCGCCGCGCTGCGCGGCGCGATCATCGACGACTGCGCCCTCGCCCGCGCGGTCAAGCGTCGCGGCCGGCGCACCTGGATCGGCCTGAGCCACGCGGCGAAGAGCATCCGCGGCTATCAGACGCTCGGCGCGATCTGGCGCATGGTGGCGCGCAGCGCCTATACGCAGCTCCACTACTCGCCGGTGCTGCTGCTGCTCGCGAGCCTGATGCTCGCGCTCGCCTTCTGGATGCCGCTCATCGCCCTGATCGCCTTTCCTGCGCTCGACGCCAAGCTGATCGGCGCGCTCGCGCTCGCCGCCATGATGGCGAGCTACCTGCCGACGCTTGCCTATTACGGCCGCTCGCCGCTCTGGGCCCTGGCGCTGCCCTTGATTGGCACGCTCTATCTCGCGATGACCTGGAGCTCGGCAATCGACTATTGGCGCGGCCGGCGCACGGCCTGGAAAGGCCGTACCTACGATCGGGACATGCGCACGACCGGGCCATAACACACCAGCCGCCGGTTGCCTCAAGCGCGGCGCGAGTCTAGAACGGCGCAGCCGTGCGGAGATCATCGACACATGCCTGAAGGCCAGTTCGTCCGCCTCGCCGAGCAGGACCGCCCGGCGATCACGCTCTATCTCGACGGACGGCCGATCCACGCGCTCGCCGGCGACACCGTGCTCACCGCGCTGCTCACCTCGGGGCGCATCGTCCGCCATTCCGAATTCGGCGACGGCCCGCGTGCCGGTTTCTGTCTCATGGGCGCCTGCCAGGATTGCTGGGTGTTCCTCGAAGCCGGCGCGCGCATCCGCGCTTGCACCACCTTTGCGGCGCAAGGCATGCGACTCTCGATCGAGGGCCCAACGGCGTGAGCCAGGGCGAAGGCCTGCGCGTTCTCGTGGTCGGCGCCGGGCCGGCCGGCAGCCGCGCGGCTCAGACGCTGGCGCGGCACGGCGTCCGCCCGGTCGTGGTGGACGAGGCGCCGCGCAATGGCGGGCAGATCTATCGCCAGCAGCCGGACGGCTTCACCCGCCCGGCGCGCGCGCTCTACGGCTTCGAGGCCAGGAAGGCGACACGCCTGCACGATGATTTCGCGGCGCTCGCCGGCCTGATCGACCACCGGCCGGAGACGCTGGTCTGGAGCCTGTGGCAGGGCGTCGCCTACACGGCCGGGCCGGATGGTCCGGCCGAGCTCGCTTACGATGCGCTGCTGCTCGCGACCGGCGCGATGGACCGCGCCATGCCGCTGCCGGGCTGGACGCTGCCCGGCGTCTACGGCATGGGCGGCGCGCAGGTCGCGCTCAAATACCAGGCCTGCGCGATCGGCCGGCGGGTCGTCTTCTGCGGCACCGGGCCGCTGCTCTACCTCGTCGCCTATCAATACAAGCATGCCGGCGCCGAGGTCGTCGCCGTGCTCGACACCGCGCGGCTCTCCGCCGGCCTCGGCCTCGCCGGCGGGCTCGCGGCCGGGGGCGGCACCATCCTCAAGGGCGTCTACTACGCGAACTGGCTGCGCCGGCATGGCGTGCCGATCCTGAACGGCGTGACGCCGCTCGGCTTCGACGGGACAAGGCAGGTCGAGGCGGTGCGGATCAGGGACGGCAAGGGCGCGCTCCAGAGCTTCGCCTGCGACGCGGCCGGCTACGGCTTCGGCATCCGGCCAGAGACCCAGCTTGCCGACCTCGCCGGCGCGAGCTTCCGCTATGACGGCGCCGCGCGGCTCTGGCTGCCGGAGGTGGACGAGGACGGCCGCGCCTCGAAGCCCGGCCTCTACCTCGCCGGCGACGGCGTCTCGATCATGGGCGCGGACGCGGCGGAGCTGCGCGGCGAGCTCGCTGCGCTCGCGCTGCTCAAGGATCACGGCATCGCGGTCAGCGGGTCGCGCATCGCGTCGCTGCGCCGCAGGCTCAAGCGCCTCAACCGGTTCCGCGGCGCGCTCGATGCGCTGTTCCCGGTGCCGGCGCACATCGTGCCGGCGCTCGACGACGCGGTGATCGTCTGCCGCTGCGAGGCGATCCGCGCCGGCGAGATTCGCCACGCCGCACGAAACCTCGACGCGGGTGAGATCAACCGCTGCAAGGCGCTGACCCGCGCCGGCATGGGCCGCTGCCAGGCCCGGCTGTGCGCACCCAACATCGCCGAGCTGCTGGCGAGCGAGCTCAAGGTGCCGATCGAGGCGGTTGGCCGTCTGCGCGGCCAGGCGCCGGTCAAGCCGGTACCGATCGGCGCCATCGGGCATAGCTGATGGAACGGCTCGATACCGAGGTCGCCATCATCGGCGGCGGCATCGTCGGCTGCTCGACCGCGCTGCACCTCAGGCTGCGCGGCGTGCCCTGCGTGCTGCTCGAACAGGGGCAGACCGGCGCGGCTGCCTCCGGCGTCAATTTCGGCGGCGTCAGGCGCAACGGCCGCGCACTCGAGGAATTGGAGATCGCCGCGCACGCCTTCGAGATCTGGCAACGCATGCCATCGCTCGTCGGCACCGACTGCGAATACACGGTGAGCGGGCATCTCAAGCTGGCGCGCAGCGAGGCCGACATGGCGGCGATGGCGAGCCATGCCGAGGCGCAGGCGGCCTATGGCGTCAAGGTCGAGATGCTGAGCCGCAACGCGCTGATGGCGCGCTACCCCTATTTCGGCGAGGCGGTGATGGGGGCGGCTTGGTGCGAGGCCGACGGGCAGGCCAACCCCCGCCTGGTCGGCCCCGCCTTCGCGCGCGCCGCCGCCAAGGCTGGCGCCGTGATCCGAGAGAACGCGCGCGTCGAGACGGTGAGCAAGGAGGGCGAGCGCTTCGCCATCCACTGCGGCGACCATCCCGACCATCGCCTGGAGGTACGTTCCGCGACGCTGGTCAACGCGGCGGGCGCCTGGGGCAACCATATCGCCGGGCGCTTCGGCGAGCACGCCCTGATGCAGGCGATGACGCCGCAGATGGTCGTCACCGAGCCCCGCCCCTATTTCCTCGTGCCCGCGCTCGGCGTGGTCGGCGCCGACATCTATATCCGCCAGATCCCGCGCGGCAACGTCATCTTCGGCGGCGGTTACGGCGAGGCGACGCTCGATGAGCCGCGCGCGACCGTGATGCCCCGGCATACGGTCGGCGCCTGCGAGGCGGCGATCCGGCTGATCCCGCGCCTCGCGCAGGCGCATCTGATCCGGGTCTGGAGCGGCTTCGAGGGCCTCACGCAGGACCATCTGCCGGTGCTCGGCCCGAGCCGCACCACGCCCGGCCTGATCCACGCCTACGGCTTCTCGGGCCACGGCTTCGCGCTGTCGCCCGGGGTCGGCTCGATCGTCGCCGCACTGGCCGCGACCGGCGAGGCGCCCGTCTCGCTCGGCGCGCTCGGCATCGGCCGCTTCGCCACGGGAACCACCGCGCCATGCTGACGCACCATTCCTCGCGACCTAACTATAAGCGCAGGTCGTCCACCATTCCGGGTGCGCGCGTGGTCAGGCTCTTGATCTCCGCCATCGCCGTGACGCTGCTGACCGGCTGCGCCCTGTTCACCTCGCTGCCGCGCGCGAGCGGGCCGTCCGACCGGCTCGCCACCCTGCCGACCAAGGGCCTGCCGCTCGACGGGCCGGTCGACATCTACTGGGACGAGCACCTGATCCCGTTCATCGAGGCGAGCACCGACCATGACGCGGCGTTCGCCCTCGGCCTGGTGCACGCCCATCTCCGGCTCGGCCAGATGGAGCTGCTGCGTCGCATCTCGCAGGGGCGCGTCGCCGAGATGGGCGGGCCGCTCGCGATCAGCATCGACCATTCGCTGCGCATCCTCGATCTCGGCAAGGCGTCATCGGCGGTGGTCGCGGCCATGCCGCCGGAGTCGCGCGCCTGGCTCGACGCCTTCGTCGCGGGCATCAACCACTATCAGGCGAGCGTCGAGACGCTGCCGCACGAATACGCGCTGCTCGGCCTCGAGCGCGAGCCGTGGCGGCCCGAGGAGCTTCTGACCATCGGCAGGCTCGGCTCGATCGACGTGACCTGGCTGATCTGGTTCCGCCTGCTCGGCCTGCGCGACTCGCCGGAATGGGCGACGCTATGGCGCCGCGCGGTCGGCGCCGGCGGCTCCTCGGCGCCGAGCTTCAACGTCGAGGCGCCGCCGAGCCTCGAGCAGCTGGAGGCGCTGCTGACCAGCACCAGCAAGACCGGCAGCAACAGCGTCGCCATCGCCAAGTCGCGCAGCGCGACCGGCGGCGCATTGATCGCAAGCGACCCGCATCTCGGCATCTCGCTGCCCAATCTGTGGCTGATCGCCGGCATCAAGTCGCCGAGCTACCACATGGTCGGCATGATGGTGCCGGGCCTGCCCTTCGTCGCGGTCGGGCGCAACCAGGACATCGCCTGGGGCGGCACCAACCTGCGCTCGGCGAGCAGCGACCTGTTCGACATCTCGGCGCTGCCCGAGGACCAGATCGCGACCCGCACCGAGACGATCGGGGTGCGCTGGTGGTTCGACCGCGAGGTCGAGCTCAGGGAGACCCGCTACGGCCCGGTGGTCTCCGATGCGCCGGTGCTGCCGCACAAGGACGGCCAGCGCATCGCGCTGCGCTGGATCGGCCATCGCCCGAGCGACGAGCTGAGCGCGATGCTGGCGCTCAACCGCGCGCGCGACTGGCAGGAGTTCCGCCGCGCGCTCGCCGGCTTCGCGCTGTCGCCGCAGAACTTCGTCTACGCCGATGCGCGCGGCAATGTCGGCCAGCTCACCGCGGCGCAGCTCCCCTTGCGGCCGAGCGTGCCGCCCGACGACATGATCCGCCCGATCGGCGAGGCGGCGCTCTGGGAACACGTCGTCACGACCGAGAACCTGCCCTGGATCTATAATCCTGCCGAGGGCTTCGTCGCCTCGGCCAACAACCGGCCGGCCGATGCCGGCCTCCTGATCGGCTATTTCTTTTCGAACGACGACCGGGTGCTGCGCCTGCAGGAGCGCCTGCGCGCTAAATCGGACTGGCAGGTCGACGATCTGCGCCGCCTGCAGATGGATACCCACCGCCGCTCCGCCGTGATCCTGCGCGACGCGTTGCTGGCCCGGCTCCAGGCCGTCGCGACACCGCCGGCACCGAACGGGAGGGAGCGCCAGGTCCTCGACCTCATCGCCGGATGGGACGGCATCTATGACGCCTCGTCGCAGGGCGCGCTTGCCTTCGAGGCGCTGATGGCGGGCTTCGTCGCCACGATGTACGACGAATCGACCCGCACCATCCTCGACACCGGCGGCAACCTCTACGACTTCGCCGCCGAGGACGTCGCGCAGATGGCAGAGGCGCCGTTCGTCGCGGCGCTCGGCGCGGCCCTGCCCGACGCCGTGAAGGCGGTCGAGACCTACGGCACATGGGGCGAGATGCATCGCCTGCCGGTGCAGCACCTGCTCGGCGCCGTGCCGCTGATCGGCGGCCGTTATCGTTTCAGCGACCTGCCGACGCCCGGCAGCAACGACACCATCTTCAAGACCGCCCATTCGCTCGCCGCCGAGCGCCACGACACGCGCTACGGCACCCAGTCGCGCCACATCTCCGACATGTCCGACCCCGACGCCAACTGGTTCGTGCTGCTCGGCGGCCAGGACGGCTGGTTCAACAGCAGCACGTTCGCCGATCAGGTCGATCTGTTCATGAAGGGCGAGCTGATCCAGGTGCCGCTCAGGCTTGACACGGTACGCGCCACCTTCAAGCACCATCAGCGGCTCGGCCGGTGATCGACGCGACGCCGCTGCTGCGCGCCTACGCGAGCTGGCGGCGCGCCAAGCTGGCGGCCGAGGACGCCGCCTCGGTCCAGCAGCGAACCCTGCTGGCGCTGGTGCGCCGCGCCGCCGGCACCGCGTTCGGCAAGGCGCATGGCTTCTCGGCCATCGCCTCGATCGAGGCGTTCCAGGCGCGGGTGCCGCTCCGCAACTACGAGGCATTCTGGCACGAATGGTGGCAGCCGAAATTCCCGCATCTGGAGGACGTAACCTGGCCGGGCGTGATCCCCTATTTCGCCAACTCCTCCGGCACGACGACCGGCGCCTCCAAGATGATCCCGGTGTCGAAGGCGATGCTGCGTGCCAACATCAAGGCCGCCGCCGACGTGCTGGTGCATCATATCGCGCATCGGCCGCGCAGCCGCATCCTGGCGGGACGCAGCTTCCTGGTCGGCGGCTCGTCCGACCTCAAGCGCCAGGCGCCGGGCATCTATAGCGGCGATCTCTCGGGCATCGCGGCGCTGCGCACGCCGCCCTGGGCGCGCTGGCTGACCTTCCCGCCGGCCGACATCGCCCTGATCAACGATTGGGACGCCAAGGTCTCCGCCTGCATCGAACGCATGGACCGGACGAGCATCCGCTGCATCACCGGCACGCCGAGCTGGCTGCAGGTCATCTTCGACCGTCACGCGGACGCGCTCGGCGTCGAGCCGACCGCGCGCGCGCTCTATCCGAACCTCGAGCTGATCGTGCACGGCGCGGTCAACTTCGCGCCTTATCGCGCCCGCTTCGAGGCGTTCCTCGCAGGCAGCCATGCCGAGCTGCGCGAGGTCTATCCGGCGAGCGAGGGCTTCATCGCGATCGCCGACGAGACGCCGGCGGACGGCTTGCGCCTCATCCTCGACAACGGCCTGTTCTACGAGTTCGTGCCGGTCGAAGAGCTCGACGCACCGTCGCCGCGCCGCTTTTGGATCGGCAATGTCGAGACCGGCGTCAACTACGCGATCATCGTCTCCTGCAACGCGGGTTTATGGAGCTATGTGCTCGGCGACACGGTGCGCTTCGTCTCGCTCAAGCCGCCACGCCTCCTCATCACCGGGCGCACCAGCTACATGCTGTCGGCCTATGGCGAGCACCTGATCGAGGAAGAGGTCGAGGACGCCATATCGGGCGCCGCGCGGCAGGTCGGGGCCAACGTCAACGACTTCACGCTCGGCGCGCGCCATGCCGAGCAGCGAGGCGAGCTGAGCGGCCATCTCTTCATCGTCGAGTTCGCGGCCGGCATCGACGCGGAGCGCCAGGCGACGTTCATCCGCCTGGTCGACGAGCGGCTCGCCGCGCTGAACGACGACTACCGCGCCCACCGCGCCGAGGGCTTCGCGCTCGCGGCGCCCAAGCTCCGGGTCGTGCCGCCCGGCTTCTTCGCCGACTGGATGAAATCGCGCGGCCGGCTCGGCGGCCAGAACAAGGTGCCGCGCATGATCAGCGACGAGGCGCTGTTCGCAGAAGTGCGCCGCTTCGCGGACGACTACCGCACCTGATCCTCCCTCCGCCGCTCCGCCCGCCAGCCTGCAACCCTGAGCCAGTGGCCGGAGCGCCGCGGCCGGGTTTATAGTGGCCCGGGCGCCCGCCTTGGAAAGAGAGGAAGCATCATCAATGGCACGCACGCTGTACGAGCTCACCGGCCGCAACGACAACCGATTCAGCCCGTATTGCTGGCGCGCGCGGTTCGCGCTCGCGCACAAGGGGCTTAACGCGGATCGGATCGCCATCGGCTTCACCGAGAAGGAGAGGATCGCGTTCAGCGGGCAGCCGCTGGTGCCGGTCCTGGTGGACGGCGATACTACCGTCTCCGATTCGTGGAAGATCGCGTGCTACCTCGAAGAGCGCTACCCGGATGCGCCGAGCCTGTTCGGCGGCGCGGTCGGCCAGTCGGAGGCCCTCTTCATCAACTTCTGGTGCGACCGCACGGTGCTGCCTTCGCTCGCGCCGGCGATCATCCTCGACATCTTCCAGCGCGTCCGCCCCGAGGATCAGCCCTATTTCCGGGAGTCGCGCGAGAAGCGCTACAGCAAGCCACTGGAGGCGATCTGCCCCGATCCGGAAGCGCAGCTTTCGATCTTCCGCAAGGCGCTCGATCCCGCGCGCGGGGTGATCAGCGTGCAGCCCTATCTGAGCGGCGAGGCGCCGGGCTATGCCGACTATATTCTCGCCGGCCTGCTGCAATGGGCGCGCCTCGTCTCGCCGCAGGACGTGCTCGCCGCGGGCGACCCGCTCGTCGCCTGGCGGGACAGTATCTTCGACCTATTCGACGGCATGGGACGCAAGGCGAGCGCCGCGGCGGCGTAGGACGACGACGGGGCCTCCGGCATGAGCGCCGCGCGCTTCCATGTCCGCTTCTGGGGCGTGCGCGGCGGCTTCCCGACGCCGAACGCGGCGACGCGCCGCTATGGCGGCAACACGCCCTGCGTCGAGCTGCGCTGCGGCCCCTACCTGATCATCTTCGACGCCGGCACCGGCATCAGGCCGCTCGGCACCTCGCTGCGCGCCAAGAGCGGGATCGACGCCGACATCATGTTCTCCCAGGCCTGCTTCAATCACATGTGCGGGCTGCCCTTCTTCATGCCCGGCTACAACCCGAAGAACACCTTCCGCGCCTGGGCGGGGCATGCCGGCGCGCTCGGCAGCGTGCAGCGCGCCTTGACCGGCATGATGACCTCGCCGCTCTTCCCGATTCCGCTGAGCTATATCGGCGCGCTCAAGGGCTTCCACGACTTCGCGGCGGGCGACAGCTTCGAGCCGAAGCCTGGCATCCTGGTGCGCTCGGCGGCGCTCGACCACCCGAATGGCGCGACCGGCTATCGCGTCGAGTACGAAGGCCGCTCGCTCTGCTATGTCAGCGGCACGCAGCATCGCCCCGGCCAACCGAACCAGGCGATCCTCGCGCTGATCGGACGCGCTGACCTGGTGATCTACGACTCCTACTACGCGGACGACGAATACGCGGCGAACGGCGCCGGCCACTCGACCTGGCAGGAAGGCGTCAGGCTGTGCAAGGCGGCATCGGCGCGCCGCCTGGTGCCGTTCCAGCACAACCCGGCGCATGACGACGCCTATCTCGATCGGGTCCAGGCCGAGCTCGAAACCCTGCTGCCCGGCTCGCGGGTCGCGGCCGAAGGCCTGGTCCTCGAACTCTAGCCCCGCTCGGCCAGGGTCTCGAAGGCGTCGCCGCAAGGCCGGCGGCCCTCGATGTGGCGGCGGTGCCAGAGCGCGTAGAAGACGAGGCACCAAGCCGCCGACGCGGCCTTGCCGGTGGCGGCGCTGGCGCACAGCCGCTCGACCGAACCAGGCAGGCAGAGCGCCTCGACCGCCGGCTGGCGCGCGAGCAGCGGGCCGAGCCGGCCCGCCTCGGCCGCGATCCATTCGCCGACCGGCACCGTGAAGCCGCGCTTGCGCGAGAACGCCTCGGCCATGGGCGCACGCTCGGCGAGCCAGCGGCGCAGCAGCCATTTGCCGAGCCGCCCCCTCAGCTTGAGGCGCTTCGGCAGCCGGAACGCGGCCGCGGCGATCGCGGGATCGAGGAAGGGCGTGCGGCCCTCGACGCCGTGCGCCATCAGGCAGCGGTCGAGCTTGGTCAGGAGGTCGTGGGCGAGCCAGTCGGCGCAGTCCGCGGCCTGGGCGCGCTGCAGCGCATCCCAGCCGGGGCGCGCCGCGTCGCGCTCGGCGGCGTCGAGGCCGGCGCGCCAATCCTTCGGCTCCTCCCTGAGCACGCCGAGCCCGGCGAAGCGGTGGCGCGCGCGCATCGGCTTCGGCCCGCCAAGCCAGAACGGCCGGAGCAGGCCGCGATAGCGGCCATAGCCGGCGAACATCTCGTCGCCCCCTTCGCCCGACAGCACGACCTTGACGTGGGCCTTCGCGACCTCGGCGAGCTTGAAGCTCGGCAGCGCCGCATAGTCCGTGATCGGATCGTCGAGCGCGGCGGCAACGTAAGGGAGCAGCCGCCAGAAATCCGCCGCATCGAACGGCACGTCGATGTGCTCGGCGTTGAATGTCTTGGCGACGGTGCGCGCGAGCACCCGTTCGTCGCGCGCGGCCGTGCCAGGGAAACCGGCGGTGAAGGCGAGCACCGGCCGCGGGTTGAGCCGCGCCATGACGGCGAGCAGCGCCGAGCTGTCGATGCCGCCGGAGAGGAACATGCCGTAGGGCACGTCGGCGCGCTGATGCACATTGACGCTGTCGTCGAGCGCGGCGTCGAGGCGGATCAATGCTTCGTCTTCGCCGATCGCCTCGGGGCCTCCGTCCGGCAAAGCAGGCCTGCGGCGCCGCTCGGCGATGCGGCCGCGCTCGACGACGATGAGCTCGCCCGGCAGCACGCGCCTGATGCCGCGGAACACGGTGTCGTTTCCCGTGGTGAACTGGAAGGCGATCAGCTCGTCCCTGGCATGCCCGTGCAGCACCGGCGGAACCAGGCGTGCTGCGATCAGCGCCTGCGGCTCGGAGGCGAAGGCGAAGCCGGCGGGAGTCTCGGCATAATAGAGCGGCTTGATGCCGAACGGGTCGCGCGCCAGCACGAGCCGGCCGCGCGCCCGGTCATGCAGCGCGATCGCGTACATGCCGCGCAGCCGGTCGACGAAATCAAGGCCGCAAGCGGCGTACAGCCTGAGCGGCACCTCGCAATCCGAGCCGGTGCGGAACGCGGCCTCGCCGATCTCGCGGCGCAGCTCGACATGGTTGTAGATCTCGGCATTGGCGATGAGCGCGTTGCCGGCCTCGTCGAAGAGCGGCTGCGCGCCGGTCGCGAGGTCGATGATCGAGAGCCGGTCATGCACCAGGCCGAGCGCGCCCTCGACATGGCGACCCCGCCCGTCCGGGCCGCGATGCGCCAAGGCATCCGCCAGGAGATCGAGGGTCGCCGCGTCGGGCGGCGACCCGTCCGCGCTCATCAGCCCGGCGATGCCGCACACGGCGCCGCGACCCGCTCGAAGAAGCGCAAATAGGCCGAGACCACGGCCGCCTCCGTGAAGCTCGCCTCGTATGCCTTGCGCCCGGCCTCGCTCAGGCGGGCGGCGAGCGCAGGATTGTCCAGCATGACTCGTACTGAATTGGCGAGCGCCTCATGGTCCTCGACCGGCACGAGCAGCCCGGTCTCGCCGGACGCGATCAACGCGGCGGGGCCGACGCTCGCCGCCGCCGCCACCGGCGCGCCATGCGCCCATGCCTCGATCACGACATTGCCGAGCGGCTCGATGCGGGATGGGCAGGCGAAGACATCGCACGCCGCCATGAGCGCGCCGACATCGGCGCGCCAGCCGAGCCAGCGCACCCGCCGCGCGACGCCGAGTTCCTCCGCCATCGCTTCGAGCCGCGAGCGCTCGGGCCCCTCGCCGGCGAGCCACAGCACCACGTCGGGCAGCCTCGCCAGCGCGCGCAGCAGCACGTCATACGCCTTGTTGCGATGCAGCCGCCCGAGCGCCAGCACGACGCGGGCGTCCTCCGGCGTATCGAGCGCAGCACGCGATGCCGGCGCTGCCGGTGTCGCATCGACGAAGTTCGGCAGGTAATGGCTGCGCTCGGCCGGCCAGTCATTGGCCCGGAAATAGCGCACCAGGTCGAGCGTGTTGCCGATCAGATGGTCGCAATGGCGATAGTATTTGAGGTCGTAATAGCCGCCGAGCCGGGCGGCGTGGACGAAGCGCCTTCCGCCGTCCGAGCGCGGGCAGAAGCGTGTCGCCCGGCTCATCCAGGTCAAGACGATGCGCGGCGCGAAGCCCTCGACCTGGCGCGCGAAGCGGTGCCGCGTCGTGACGTCGAGCGCGCCGCCGAAGCCGAGCCCGCAGACCGGCACGCCGAGGCCCTCGATCTCGTCCGCCCAGGAGCGTCCGCGCCGCAGCAGCACCCGCTGCTCGACGCCGGCACGCGCCAGCGCGCCGACGAGCCGGACGAAGAAGCGCTCCGCGCCGCCATGCTCGCCGCCGGCGATCGCCTGCAGCAGGCGCAGGCGCTGGGGCGCGGCGTCAGGGGGCACCCGGCTGCCTGCGCGGCTTCTCGCGCTCGATCCGCGCGATGAGGTGAGACAGCAGGGGAAACAACGCGGCCATCAGCGCGAGCATGAAGCCCATGCTGCCCTCGCGGAAACCCTTGCGCGATACATAGCACTTCAGGAAGCGCGAGACCGAGCGGCGCAAGGTGGAGGTCAGCGACGGCAAGGGCTCGCCGCTCGCGTTGAGGTCGGCGGCGCGTGCCAGGCTGTAGCGCCGCAGCCGGTCGATCATGTCGCCGACGTCGCGGTCGACATAGTGCACCATCGGCGTCTCGAGGCGGCGCCTCGGCCCGTCGAGCGTGACCGCCGGATGCACGCGCTCCCTGCCCCAGCGCTTGGCGCCCTTGGTGTAGAGCCGCGCCGCCGCGAGCACGCCGAAGGAGGCGCCCCAGCCATGGCGCACCAGCCGGTCGCCGACATAGTTGTCGAACGGGATGAGGAAGTGGCCGGGCGCGGCGGTCTCGATCGCCTGCCTGATCTCGCGCGCCAAGGCTTCGGGCACCCGCTCGTCGGCATCGACCTCGACGATCCAGTCGCCACCGCAGGCATCGACGCCGGCCTGCCGCCGCTCGCCCTCGATCGGCCAGGCGCCCTCGACGATGCGCGCGCCGGCGCCCTCGGCGATCTCGCGCGAGCGGTCGGTCGAGCGGTCGAGCACGACGACGATCTCGTCGGCGAAGCGGAGCGTCGCGAGACAATCCGCGAGCTGGGCCTCCTCGTTGCGGGCGACGACGAGCGCGCTCAGGCGCGGCGCGCTCATGCGGCTTCCGGATGGGCCCTGGCCCAGAGCGCGCGGGCCGCCTTCTCCACCGCATCCACGCCGAGGCTCGCCATCAGCGTGCCGGTGGTGCGGTGGTCATAGCCGGGATGCCCGATCAGCGCCTCGACGCTCTCGGGCGTGCGTACGGCCGCGGTGAGCCGGCCGTAAGGCGCGTAGTGAACCTCGCGGCTCGGGCCGAACAGGCCGAGCGTCGGCACGCCGGCCGCAGCGGCCAGATGCATCAGGCCCGAATCATTGCCGACGAAGAACGCGCAGCGCTTCAACACGGCGAAGCCGGTCAAGAGGTCGCAGCGGCCCATCAGGTCGATCAGGCGCGCAGGCTCAACGGCGTTCAAGAGCGGCAGCGCAGAGGCGCGCTCCACTGCCGCGCCGAGCACCGCGATGCGCGCGCCGGCCAATGGCCCGTGCTCGCCGGTCAGCCGCTCGACCAGCATGACGAAACGCTCGATCGGCCATTCCTTGCCGCGCCAATTGGCGGTCGGGCCGAGCGCGAGGATGGCGACGCCCTCGGGCGCAAGCCGGGCGGCCTCGGCCTCGTGGCGGGGCGCGGTCCAGAGCCGCGGCGTGGGCGGAGGATCGAGCCCGGCGGCCTTCGCGATCTGCGCCACCCGGTGGAGCGGGCGGCCATCGCCGCGGAACACAATACGGCTCCGGCTCGGCACCAGGTAGCCGAGCGCCGAGCCGCGCAGGTCGACCACCCGGTCCCACAGCCGCGTGACCGAGGCGCGCCAGAGCGACCACCAGTGCGTGCCGAGCCCGCGCTTGCGCAGGACGATGATGCGCTCGAGGCCGGGCACCGCCTCGAACAGCGGCGCGGCCGCCGGACCGCAGGCGATGGTGACCCGGGCGCCGGGGTTCGTGTCGATGAGGTGGGAGAGGAGGCCGGTCGAGAGAACCGCGTCGCCGATGCGCGTCGAGGTGATGAAGAGCAGCTTCATCGAAAGATGGCTTCGAACTCGCTCGCGACATTCTCCCAGGAGCGGGTCCGCCCGTTGGCGCGCGCCTCGGTGCTGGCATGATCGAACGCCGCATCGTCGCTCAGCAGCCTGACGGCGTGCTCGGCGAACTCGTCGTCGGTCTTGCCGAGGAAGCCGGAATTGTCGGGCTCGATGCGCTCCTCGACGGCGCCGAGCGGGCGGCACACCGCCGGCACGCCGACCGCCTGCGATTCCAGCAGCGTCATGCACATCAGGTCGTGCTCGAAGCCCGGATAGAGGTGCACGCGCGCGCCGCGATAGTAACGCGCCATCTGTACGTCGCCGCCGGGCCCCTTGATCGAGACGCCCGAGGAAGCGGCGCCCTTGATCAGCTCGTGAACGGGCTTCAGCTCGTCGGGCACCGGCTTGTTGGCGGTCTCTGCCTTGTGCAGCGAGGCCGAATAGATGTGCAGCTCGGCATCGGGCACGCGCGGCTTGATCTTGGCGACCCAGAGACCGATCAGCCAATCGACGCCGTGCTTCGGGTGCGAGGTCACGATCGCGACCGGCGCCTTGCCCTTGGCCTCCATCGGCCCGGCATTGCGATAGTCGTCGCGCACGGCGGGCTGGATGGTGAGCGCGCGGATCTTGCCGTCGCCCTTGTAGGTCTTGCGCTGCGCCTCGGCCGAGAACACCAGCCGCGCGCCGGTGCGGGTCAAGATTTCGGCCGACGCCGTGGTGTTGAGATAGGCCGCATGGCCCGCGACCCAGAGCACGCGCTGGCCGATCGCCCGGGTGAATTCGAGCAGCGAGGGCTTGCGGTAGGCGATCAGCGCCTCGGTGATCGGCGGCCGGCGGCCGTCCCAATTGACCCAGCTCACATTGTCGATGCCCATCGCATAGGGCGTGCGGTTGAAGGCGCGCACGACATGGCCGCGCCGCGCCAGCGCGGGCGGCAGCGAGGCGAACGCCTTTTCCGCCCCGCCGAGTGGCTGGTTGGCGGGCGTCGACCCGTTGAAGGGGATGGAATCGTCGACGAGCGTTACGAGCATGACGCGCTTATAGTCCGGCCGTGGCGTACCTGCCAAGCCCGGGCCGTCCGGCACGGCTTGCCAGGCGCCCGGCTGCGGCCTAGTCATAGCATGCTAGAGCAGGATCGTTTGAGATGAAATCGCTCGGCGATTCCATCTCAAGCGTGAATCCTGCTCTACTTTAACAAGCTAGAGCACGATTCACCGATCAGGTCGGACCGACCTGATCGGACCGTGCTCTAAGGCATGAACGCGATGGAGCAGTTTGAGGCGGGCCGCCATGGCTGAGACCGCGTGCTACGTTCCCCTGCCGGAGCGCGGCCTGATCACGGTCGCAGGCCCCGAGGCGCGGCCCTTCCTGCAGGGCCTGATCTCGAACGACATCGAGAAGGCGCAGGCCCACCGGGCGATCTATGCCGCGCTGCTTACCGCGCAGGGCAAGTTCCTGCACGACTTCCTGATCGCGGTGATCGGCGGAGACATCGTGCTCGACTGCGAACGGGCGCGGCTCGGCGATCTCGGGCGCCGGCTCGCCGGCTACAAGCTGCGCGCCAAGGTGAGCCTCGCCGACGCCAGCGACGACCATGTGGTGGCGGCACTGCTTGGGCCCGTATCGGCCGAGGCGGCCGGCGTGCCGCCGGAGCCCGGTGCCGCCATCTCTTTCGGCGGCGGCATCGCGTTCCGCGACCCGCGCCATGCCGGGCTCGGCGCGCGGGCGATCCTGCCCGCGGCAACCGGCTTCGCGCCGCTCGACGCCGCCGGCTTCGTGCGGGCGCCGATCGAGGCCTATGAGCGGCTCCGCCTCACGCTCGGCATACCGGACGGCAGCCGCGACATCGCGGTCGAGAAGGCGACGCTGCTCGAAAGCAATTTCGAGGCGCTCAACGGGGTCGACTTCTCGAAGGGCTGCTATGTCGGCCAGGAGCTGACCGCGCGCACCAAGTATCGCGGCCTGGTGAAGCGCCGGCTGATGCGGGTTCGGGTGGAAGGCGCGCTGCCGCCCGCCGGCACGCCGCTCACGCTCGACGGCAAGGAGGCCGGCGAGATGAGAAGCGGCCTCGGCGAGGAGGGCCTCGCGCTGCTCCGGCTCGACCGGCTCGAAGCTTCCGGCCGGCCGCTCGAGGCCGATGGCGCGAAGATCCACGTATTGCCGGCCGAGGAGGCAGCGGCATGACCCGAAGCGCGCGCGGCGGCGGAAGGATGGACCCGGAACTCTACAAGCAGGAGCTCCGCGCGCTGCAGATCGAGCTGGTCAAGTTCCAGCGCGAGGTGATCGGCAAGGACCGGCGCGTGCTCGTCATCGTCGAGGGCCGCGACGCCGCCGGCAAGGACGGCCTGATCAAGCGCGTCACCGCGCACATGGCGCCGCGCGAAACCCGCATCGTCGCGCTGCCCAAGCCGTCCGACCGCGACCGCACGCTCTGGTACTTCCAGCGCTATGTGGCGCACCTGCCGGCGGCCGGCGAGTTCGTGCTGTTCAACCGGAGCTGGTACAACCGCGCCGGCGTCGAGCGCGTCATGGGCTTCTGCAACGACGACGAATACCAGGCGTTCATGGCCACGGTGACGGCCTTCGAGGCGATGCTGGCCGATTCCGGCATCATGCTCTTCAAGTACTATCTCGACATCTGCCGCGACGAGCAGAAGCAGCGGCTCAAGGAGCGCCAGGCCGACCCGCTGTCGCACTGGAAGGTCAGCCCGATCGACGCCTCGGCGCTCAAGCTGTGGAAGGACTATTCGAAGGCGCGCGATGCCATGCTCGCCCGCACCCACCACCCGGCCGGGCCGTGGACCGTGGTGCGCGCCGACGACAAGCGCGCCTCGCGCGTCAACATGCTGCGCGACCTGCTGTCGCGCGCCTCCTATGCCGGCAAGGACGAGGCGCTGGTCAAGCCCGACCGCGCGATCGTCTTCCCCTACGAGGCCGCCGCCCACGAGCAGGGCCTGATCGCACCGTAGGCGCCGGTAACGCCGTCCTACCGCCATTCACGTCGTCCCTCGCGACGGCGGGGGACCCAGGGATGGTCATACAGCGCGCTTGAGGCCCTGGATGCCCCGCCTGCGCGGGGCATGACGAAATAGAGTAAAGACTCAATCCCGCTCCTCGCGGGCGGCGAGGGCGGCCTGGGCGGCGGCGAGGCGGGCGACGGGGACGCGGTAGGGCGAGCACGAGACATAGTCGAGCCCGGTCGCATGGAAGAAGCGGATCGAATCCGGGTCGCCGCCATGCTCGCCGCAGATGCCGAGCTTGAGCGAGGGGCGCGCCGCGCGGCCGCGCTCGCAGGCGATGCGCACCAGCTCGCCGACGCCCTCGGTATCGAGCGAGGCGAACGGGTCGTGCGGGAAGATCCCGGCGCGCTCATAGCTGTCGAGGAAGCTCGCTGCATCGTCGCGCGAGAGGCCGAGCGTGGTCTGCGTCAGGTCGTTGGTGCCGAAGCTGAAGAAGGCGGCGGCGCCCGCGATCTCGCCCGCGCGCAAGGCGGCGCGCGGCAGCTCGATCATGGTGCCGACCTCGTAGTCGAGCCGGGCGCGGGTCGCGCGCGCCACCTCGGCGGCGGCGCGATCGACCAGCTCCTTCATGATGTCGAGCTCGCGGCGCGTCGCGACCAGCGGGATCATGATCTCGGGCACCACGGTCTCGCCGCGCTCGGCGCCGACCTCGACCGCCGCCTCGAAGATCGCGCGCGCCTGCATCTCGTAGATCTCGGGGTACGAGATGCCGAGCCGGCAGCCGCGATGGCCGAGCATCGGGTTGCTCTCGTGAAGCTGGGCGACGCGCCCGCGCAGCGTCTCGAAGCGGACGCCGGCCTCCTTCGCCACCTCGGCGATCTCCTCGTCGGTGTGCGGCAGGAACTCGTGCAGCGGCGGGTCGAGCAGGCGGATGGTGACCGGCGTGCCCGCCATGATGCGGAAGAGCGCGATGAAATCGGCGCGCTGCATGGGCAGCAGCTTGGCGAGCGCCGCCTCGCGGCCCTTGCGCTTGTCGGCGAGGATCATCTCGCGCATGGCGACGATACGGTCGCTGTCGAAGAACATATGCTCGGTGCGGCAGAGCCCGATGCCCTCGGCGCCGAAGCCGCGCGCGACCTGGGCATCCGCCGGCGTCTCGGCGTTTGCGCGCACCTTGAGCGAGCGGATCCTGTCGGCCCAACCCATCAGGGTCTGGAAGTCGCCGCCGAGCACGGGCTCGACGGTCGGCACCGCGCCCTTGATGACCTCACCGCGCGTGCCGTCGATGGTGATGATGTCGCCTGCGTTGATGACGAGGCCGGCGACCGAGACGCAGCGCTTCGCCTCGTCGATGCGCAGCTCGCTCGCGCCCGTGATGCAGGGCCGGCCCATGCCGCGCGCGACCACGGCCGCGTGGCTCGTCATGCCGCCGCGGCTGGTGAGAATCCCCTTTGCCGCGTGCATGCCATGAATATCCTCGGGGCTGGTCTCGGCGCGCACCAGGATGACCGCTTCGCCCTTCGCCGCGAGGTCGGTCGCCTCGTCGGCCGAGAGCGCCACCTTGCCGACCGCGGCGCCCGGCGAGGCCGGCAGGCCGCGTGCGATCAGCTCGCGCGGCGCGCTCGGATCGAGCGCCGGATGCAGAAGCTGCTCGAGCGCCTGCGGGTCGATCCGGCGCACAGCGTCGGCCTCCTTGATCAGCCCCTCGGCCACCATGTCGGTCGCGATCTTGAGCGCGGCGCGGGCGGTGCGCTTGCCGGTGCGCGTCTGGAGCAGCCAGAGCTTGCCCTTCTGCACCGTGAACTCGATGTCCTGCATGTCGCGATAGTGGCCTTCGAGGCGGGCGAACACCGCCTCGAGCTCGCGAAACACCGGGGGCATGGCGGTTTCGAGCGACGCCCCGCCGGCGCGGTTGGCGCGGCGCGCCGCCTCGGTCAGCGGCTGCGGCGTGCGGATGCCGGCGACCACGTCCTCGCCTTGCGCGTTGACCAGGTATTCGCCGTAGATCGCCTTCTCGCCGGTCGAGGGATCGCGCGTGAAGGCGACGCCGGTCGCGCAGTCCTGCCCCATATTGCCGAACACCATGGCCTGCACGTTGACCGCGGTGCCCCAGCTATCCGGGATGTTGTGCAGCTTGCGGTAGGTGATGGCGCGGGCGTTCATCCAGGAATCGAAGACCGCGCGGATCGCGCCCCAGAGCTGGCCGCGCACGTCCTGCGGGAACGGCGCGTCGAGCCGCTCGCGCACCATGCGCTTGTAGGCCTCGATCAGCAGACGCCAATCCTCGGCCGCCATGTCGGTGTCGAGGACGTAGCCGCGCTCCTCCTTGTGGCGGTCGAGCAGGTCCTCGAACGCCTCGTGCTCGATGCCGAGCACGACGTCGCCATACATCTGGATGAAGCGGCGATAGCTGTCATAGGCGAAGCGGGCATCGCCGCTGCGCCGCGCCAGGCCCTCGACCGTCTCGTCGTTGAGGCCGAGATTGAGCACGGTGTCCATCATGCCGGGCATCGAGGCGCGCGCGCCCGAACGCACCGAGACGAGCAGCACGTTGTCGGCGCTGCCGAAGCGCGCGCCGGCAACCCGCTCGATGCGGGCGAGCGCGGCATCGACCTCGGCGTCGAGCCCGTCCGGCAGCTTCTTGCCTGAGCCGTAATAACCGGTGCAGACCTCGGTGGTGATCGTGAAGCCGGGCGGCACCGGCAGGCCGAGGCTCGCCATCTCGGCGAGGCCCGCGCCCTTGCCGCCCAGGAGGTTGCGCATCGCGGCGGAACCCTCCGCCGCGCCGTCGCCGAAGCTGTAGACCCGTTTGGGCATGGCGTCGTCAGGCTACAGGCTTCATGCGGGACCGCCCTGCTCCGTCATGCCCCGCGAAGGCGGGGCATCCAGCGCACGACCAAGACTGGATGCCCCGGTCAAGCCGGGGCATGACGAAATAAAGAGAGTGCGTGGCGTGACTCGTCATCCCTCGATCTTCGAGAAGTCGGCGACGGCGTCCATCTTGGCGCCGATCGCCTGCATGAACTTGAGCCGATTGTCGCGCAGCGCGGCGTCCTCGGCGTTGACCGTGACCTTGTCGAAAAAGGCATCGACCGGCCGGCGCAGCCCGGCGAGGTCCTGCAGGTAGCCCTCGAAGGCGCCGGCCTCGACCACCCCGAGGTCGATGCCGCGGACCTTGCCGAGCGCCTCGAACAGCGCATGCTCCTCGGGCTCGCGGAACAGCGCGCGGTCGACCGCGCTGCCGTTCGCCACCCAGCCCTTCTTCTGCTCGGCGCGCACGATGTTGTTGGCGCGCCGGTAGGCGACCAAGAGGTTGGCGCCGTCGTCGGACTTGAGGAAGGCGGCGAGGCGGTGCGCCTTCTCGGTCAGGCGGAACAGGTCGTCCTCCAGCGCCTCGCCGCGCTCGGCGAAGATCGCGTTGATCAGGTCGTGGCCGATGCCCCGCTCGCGCAGGTGCACCTTGAGCCGGTCCGCGAAGAAGCCGAGCAGCGCGACGCGCATGTTGCGGTCGGCGCCGGCGACGCCCGCCTCGTTCATGGCGAGGAACAGGCTCGCGCGCTCGAAGGCATGGAGCAGCGGCAGCCGCAGCTTGTTTTCGAGCACCAGGCGGATCACGCCGAGCGCGGCGCGGCGCAGCGCGTAAGGATCCTTCGAGCCGGTCGGCGTCTCGCCGATCGTGAAGAAGCCGACCAGCGTGTCGAGCTTGTCGGCGAGCGAGACCACGACGCTCTCGGGCCTCGACGGGCAGCGGTCGTTCGGCCCGAGCGGCGAATAGTGCTCGGCGATCGCGGCGGCGACCGGCTCCGCCTCGCCGTCATGGCTCGCATAGTAGCGGCCCATAATGCCCTGCAGCTCGGGGAACTCGCCGACCATGTTCGTGGTCAGGTCGGCCTTGCAGAGGAGGGCCGCGCGCCTGGCGTGCCCGGCATCGGCACCCGGAACATAGGCGGAGAGCTCGCCCGCGAGGTCGCCGATGCGGCGCACCTTCTCCGCCACCGTGCCGAGCTTGGCGTGGAACACGATGTCGGCGAGGCGCGGCACGCGGCTTTCGAGCGTGTGGGCGCGGTCCTGGTCCCAGAAGAACTTGGCGTCGGAGAGGCGGGCGCGCAGCACGCGCTCATTGCCGGCGACGATCGCGGCGCCGTCATCCGCCGTCACCATGTTGGAGACGAGGGCGAAGCGCGGCGCAAACGCGCCGTCGGCCCGTTCGAGCGAGAAATACTTCTGGTGCGTGCGCATCGCGGTGGTCAGCACCTCGCGCGGCACGTCGAGGAACGCCTCGTCGATCCGGCCGAACAGCACGACCGGCCATTCCACGAGGCCCCCGTTCTCGGCGACCAGCGCCTCGTCGGGCGCGACGCGCAGGCCCTCGGCGGCGGCGAGGCTGTCGAGCTGATGGCGGATCGAGGCGGTGCGCGCCTCGGCGTCGAGCACGACATGGGCGGCCTTGAGCTTCGCCCTGTAGTCCGAAACGCCGGCGACGGCGAAGCGTTCCGGCGCGAGATGGCGGTGGCCGCAGGTCGAATCGCCGGCGGTCAGGTGCGCGAACTGGAACGGGATGGTCTCGCCGTTGAACTGGCAGAGGATCGAATGGATCGGCCTGACCCAGCGCAGCCTGTGGCGGCCCCAGCGCATCGACTTCGGCCAGAGCAGCGCATCGAGCGCATCGGCGAGCAGCCCGCCCAGCGCCTCCTCGGTCGGCCGGCCCTTCTCGTGGCTCACCGCGTAGTAGAAGACGCCCTTGCCGGTGTCGCGCTGCTCGCACTGATCGAGGCTGGCAAGCCCGACCGAGCGCAGGAAGCCGTCGATGGCGGCTTGCGGCGCGCCGACGCGCGGCCCCTTCTTCTCGACCGTGATGTCGGGCTGCGCCTTGGGCAGGCCGGCGACGATCAGGGTCAGCCGGCGCGGCGTGACGTAGGCGTTGGCTGCGTCGTGCGTCAGCCGCGCGGCGTCGAGCCGCTCGAGCACGAGCCGCTTCAGCTCCTCGGCCGCGCGCGGCTGCATGCGCGCCGGGATCTCTTCCGAGAAGATTTCGAGGAGGAGCTTGGCCACGGCTCAGGCCCCCGCGCCCTGGCTGGCGAGCCAGGCCTCGCAGCAGCCCTTGGCGAGCGCGCGCACGCGGCCGATATAGGCGGCCCGCTCGGCGACGCTGATCACGCCGCGCGCATCGAGCAGGTTGAAGGTGTGGCTCGCCTTCATGCACTGGTCATAGGCGGGCAGCGCGAGCTTGGCGGCGAGCAGGGCCATGCATTCCCGCTCGGCGTCGTCGAAATGGCGGAACAGCCGGGCCGTGTCGGCATGCTCGAAATTGAAGGCGGAGAACTCGCGCTCGTTCTGCAGGTAGACGTCGCCGTAGGTGACCGCGCCCTCGCCGTCCACGCCGTTCCAGTCGAGGTCGTAGACCCTATCGACGCCCTGCACGTACATGGCGAGGCGCTCCAGGCCATAGGTGATCTCGGCCGAGACCGGGTCGCAGTCGATGCCGCCGACCTGCTGGAAATAGGTGAACTGGGTGACCTCCATGCCGTCGCACCAGACCTCCCAGCCGAGGCCCCAGGCGCCGAGCGTCGGGCTCTCCCAGTCGTCCTCGACGAAGCGGATGTCGTGCTCCTTGGCGCGCACGCCGAGCCGCTCCAGGCTTTGCAGATAGAGGTCGAGCACGTCGGGCGGCGACGGCTTGAGAATCACCTGGTACTGGTAATAGTGCTGCAGCCGGTTCGGGTTCTCGCCATAGCGGCCGTCCTTGGGCCGGCGCGAGGGCTGCACATAGGCGGCGCGCCAGGGCTTGGGGCCAAGGCTGCGCAGCGTCGTCGCGGGGTGAAAGGTGCCCGCGCCGACCTCCATGTCATATGGTTGCAGGATGACGCAGCCCTGCTCGGCCCAGAAGCCCTGAAGCGTGAGGATCAGGGACTGGAACGAGTTGCCGCGCGGGCGCGGAGCAGCCATCGCGAGACCGTATTCAGCGGTTGAAAAAGGCGGCGCAACCCTATGCGCGCGGGGCTCGGGCGGTCAACGCGCTTGTTGGCGCAGGGCGCACATCCGGTTGTCCGGGATCAGGCCTTGCCGCAGACATGCCCGTCGAGCGAGCGGACGAAGGTGCCGCAGCGCGGGCATTCCACCAGATCCTCGGCCCTGAAGACGCGCCGGGCCCAGCCGAAGCGGCCCTGCGGCTCGGGCCGCGGCGCGGCGGCCTGCCGCGCGGCGCTGCGCTGCAGCTTCTTGACCCTGGCGATGTATTTGAAGGCGAAGAAGACGACCGCGATGACCGCGATCAGGACGATCAGTTTGGTGATCACGCAGGCCCCTCACGAGCGCGAGGGCAGAGCCGGTTTACTCCTGCGCCTGACCGTCCCCTTCCTTCGCCTCCGCCTTGTTCTTGAGCCGCGTGACCGCCTTGAAGCCGAACCAGACGACCGCGATCACAAGGACGAGGATGAGAAGCTTGGGCAGATTGAACATGGGATGCTCCCTGGCAGCCGGCGCCCCGCTGCACGGCCCCTCCTGTGTTGTGTTCTCCAGGGTTCGGCGAACGCAGCGCCCGAACAGACATCATCGGGCGTGGCCCAAGGGCGGTCAAGGATAATGCGCTGAGAGTGGCGGGCCAAGCCGCCCTCAGAGGCCCCTAGAGGCCGTAGCGGCCCCACCAGGCGCGGGCTTCGAGCGCGCCGATCAGGCCGTCGGCGAGGCCGTGGCCGAGCGCCGCCTCGCCGCCCCGCGCGGGCGGCAGGCCGAGCCGGCGGCGCAGCCAGCTCTCGCGCCGGCCGATCGCGCGGAGCCGGACCCGCTTGCCGAAGCGGTCGCGCACGATGCCGCGCAGATCGCCGATGCCGTCGGCGAGGCCGAGCTCGACCGCGCGCTTGCCGACCCAGAACTCGCCGCTGAAGAGGTCGTCCTCCCCGGCGCGCAGCCGGCGGCCGCGCCGGGCGCGCACGACTTCCTTGAAATTGTCGTGGATTTCGCGCTGCACGGCGCTCAGCCGGCCGACATCCTCGGCCCGCTCGGGCAGGAACGGGTCCATCAGCGACTTGCGCTCGCCCGCCGTGTGCAGGCGCCGCTCGATGCCGAGCTTGCGGAGCGCCTCGTTGAAGCCGAAGCCGGCATAGATCACGCCGACGCTGCCGACGATCGAGTTCGGGTTGACCCAGATCTCGTCGGCGGCGAGCGCCAGCCAATAGCCGCCCGAGGCGCCGACATCCTCGATGAAGGCGAGCACCGGCACCTGGCGCTCCTCGGCGAGCGCGCGGATGCGCGACATGATGAGCGAGGACTGCGCCGCCGAGCCGCCCGGCGAGTTGATGGCGAGCGCCACCGCCTTGAGCCCGTTCATGGCGAAGGCGCGCTCCAGCGTCTCGGCGAGGCCGGCGAGGTTCATGCCGGGCCTGAGCGGCGCGGCCGGGCCGATGATGCCGGAGAGCCGGACCACCGCGACCACCGGCGGCGGCGAGCGGAAAGTGAGCCGGGAGAACAAGCGTTCCAAGGCCATGAGCGTTCCTATCCGTCGAGGGCGAGCGGCGCCGCGCCGCGCAGCACCGCCTGCGCCGCCTCAGTATAGGCGCCGCCGGGCTCGTGCACGACCAGGCCGCCGAGCAGGCGCAGCGGCGCGTTCGAGCCGACGCGCGCCTGCACGATCACGCGCTTGGCAACGAGGCCGTCGCCGAGCCCCGGATCGCGCGGCCATATCGGGAAAACCGCGATCCCGCCGGTTCGATCCGTCAGGCCGCGCAGAATCTCGGGCAGCCGGTCGGGCCGGTGGATCACCGTGACCGTGCCGCCGGACTTGACCATGGTGAGGCAGAAGGCGAGCCAGTCCGCGAGCTTGGCCTCGCCCTCGACGGTCGCGGCCGCCTTGGCCGGGTTGGGCGAAGGGTGGGCGCGCTCGGCCTCCTGGTAGGGCGGGTTGGCGAAGACGTGATCGAAGCTGCGCGGCCCGAGCCGCGGCGGCGGACGCTTGAGGTCGCCGATCAGCATGTCGACCCGTTCTTCCAGGCCGTTCGCCTCGACGTTCTCGGCGGCGAGCCGGGCGAGCTCGCGCTGCATCTCGAGCCCGACCACGCGGGCGCCCGCCACGCGCGAGGCGAGACAAAGCGCCGCCGCGCCGACGCCCGCGCCGACGTCGAGCGCGATCTGGCCGTCCGTGGCGGGCACCGCGGCCGAGAGCAGCACCGGGTCGATCGCGACGCGGTAGCCGACGGCGGGCTGGCGCAGCCGCACCCGGCCGCCGAGCAGCGCGCCGGCGCTCGCGCCCGCGGCCTCAGCCATCGAGCGCGTCCGTCTCGGAGAGGATGCGCCGGGCGGCCGCCTCGTCGCGGTCGGCGACCATGAGGCGCCGCATGATGGCGGGCGAGCTGCCCTCCAGCACACTGGTATGGGCATCGAGCACCACGGCCTCGACCCCGCCGTCCGCGAGCACGGCGACCAGCCATGAAAGCCGCACCGGGTCATTCAGGCGCAGGAGTTCAACCATCGTTTACCAGCCGCGGCGTCGGCACGGTTTCACGGCGCGCAGGCCCGATATAGAGTGGCGGCGCGCCGAACGCCCCATGCTCCGCGGTGGGGCCTCCGGCGTCAAGCGCAAGGGAGCTGGCGCGTGGGATCGGTCATCCGGCTGGAACAAGGCAAGGTCAAGAAGGGCGCGGCGCGCGAGACGCCGATCGACACGCTGCACGGGCTGGTCGGCGAGGAGCTGCGCGAGGTTAACGCCGTTATCCTCGAACGCATGACGAGCCCGGTGGTGCTGATCTCGGAGCTCGCCGGCCACATCATCGCCTCGGGCGGCAAGCGGCTGCGCCCGATGCTGACCCTCGCCGCGGCCAAGATGTGCGGCTATGCCGGCCGCCGCCACATCAACCTCGCCGCCTGCATCGAGTTCATCCACACCGCGACGCTGCTGCACGACGATGTGGTGGACGACAGCGCGCTCCGGCGCGGCAACGCGACCGCCAACGCGGTCTGGGGCAACAAGCCGAGCGTCCTGGTCGGCGACTTCCTGTTCGCGCGCGCCTTCCAGCTCTCGGTCGAGGACGGCTCGCTCAAGGTGCTCGACATCCTGGCTTCGACCTCGGCGGTGCTCGCCGAGGGCGAGGTGATGCAGCTGATGACCTCGAACGATACGTCGACCAGCGAGACCGCCTATCTCGCGGTGATCACTGCGAAGACCGCGGCGCTCTTCCGCTCCGCCTGCCAGCTCGGCGCGGTGGTCGGCGCGCGGCCGAGCGGCGAGGAGGAGGCGCTCAAGGCGTTCGGCCTCAACCTCGGCATCCTCTACCAGCTGATCGACGACACCCTGGACTATTCGGGCGGCGCCGCGACGCTCGGCAAGAACTCGGGCGACGACTTCCGCGAGGGCAAGATCACGCTCCCCGTGGTGCTCGCCTTCCGGCGCGGCAATGACGAGGAGCGCGCCTTCTGGCGCCGCGTCATGGAGGACGGCGAGCAGTGCGACGGCGATTTCGAGCACGCGCTGGCGCTGATGGCCAAGCATGGCGCGCTCGCCGATTCCCACGAGCGCGCCCGCCACTATGGCGCGATGGCCAAGGACGCCCTCGGCCTCTTCCCCGACAGCCCCGAGAAGCAGGCCCTCCTCGGCGTCGTCGACTTCTGCATGGAGCGCGAGAGCTAGATCGCGCCCGCGAAGGGAAAACCCTTCGCTATTTCCGGTCAATTAACGGCACGTTCCACCCGCGCCTGCCGCGACGCGGGGCTTGACGGGGCCCGCCGGGCCGGTAATCGTCGCGGCCGACCGGGGCCCCCACGGCACACATACAAAGTTTTCAAATCGGAGCAGCCACCCGATGACCAGCCTGCGCGTCGCCGTCGATATCGGCGGCACATTCACGGATATCTGCATACTTGACGAGAAATCCGGCGAAATCCGCATCAACAAGATCGCCTCGACGCCCGAGGACCCGATCAAGGGTTGCCTTGCGGGCCTCTCCCAGGCCGGGGTCGACCTGCACGAGGTGAGCCTGTTCTCGCACGGCACCACGGTCGCGACCAACGCGCTGATCACGCGCCGCCTGCCGCCGGCCGCCATGATCCTGACCAAGGGCTTCCGCGACGTGATCGAGGTGCGGCGCGGCACCAAGGAAGACCTGTGGGACACCTATCGCGACGTGGCGCCGCCCTATATCCGCCGGCGCGACCGGCTCACCGTGAGCGAGCGCGTCGACTTCAGGGGCAACGTGGTCGAGCCGCTCGACGAGGACGAGGCGCGCAGGGTCGCCCGCGTGCTCAAGAAGCGCGGCGTGCAGGCGATCGCGATCTGCTTCATCAATTCCTACATCAACGGCGCGCACGAAAAGCGCATGAAGGAGATCCTCCAGGAGGAGCTGCCCGACGATGTCGAAATTTCGACCTCGTCCGAGGTGCTGCCCGAGATCTTCGAGCATGAGCGCTTCTCGACCACCGTGGTCAACGCGATCCTGAACCCGATCGCGGGCCGCTATGCGGATAGGCTCGCCGACGAGCTCAAGGGGCTCGGCTACAAGAGCGACCTGCTCCTGCTGCACAGCGGCGGCGGCGTGGTGACCGGGCGCACGGCGCGCCAGTTCGCCGGCCGGCTCGCCGGCTCCGGCATCGCGGCGGGCGCGATCGCGAGCCGCTATGTCGCGACGCTGTGCGGCTATGAGAACTCGATCGGCTTCGACATGGGCGGCACCTCGACCGACGTGTCGATGGCTTATGAAGGCGTCAACCGCGTCACCAAGGACTGGTTCATCCAGTACGGCTATCCGATCCGCTTCCCGAGCATCGAGGTCTTGACCATCGGCGCCGGCGGCGGCTCCCTCGCCTATATCGACGAGGCGGGCTCCTTGCGCAACGGCCCGCAATCGGCCGGCGCCGACCCCGGCCCGGCCTGCTACGGCCGCGGCGGCACGGTGCCCACCAACACCGACGCCAACCTCTATCTCGGCCGGCTCGGCGGCGGCCTGGTCGGCGGCGGCGTCAGGCTCGACGCCGCGCTTGCCGAGGCCGCGATCCGCGACGCCGTCGCGAAGCCGCTCAAGATGGAGACGGCCGAGGCCGCCAAGGCGATCATCTCGGTCGCCAACGCCAACATGGCGGATGCCGTGCGGCTGATCTCGATCAGCCGCGGCTACGACCCGCGCGACTTCGCGCTCGTCGCGTTCGGCGGCGCCGGGCCGCTGCACGGCGTCGCGCTCGCCCGCGAGCTCTCGATCCCGACCCTGATCGTGCCGCCGAGCCCGGGCATCACCTCGGCGATGGGCTGCCTCTTGGTCGACATCCGCCACGACATCGGCTTCACCTATATCGCCTCGGCCGACGACGTGGATGCCAAGACGGTCGAGGCCGAGTTCCGCAAGATGGAAGACGAGGCGCGCGACCGGCTGGAGCATGAAGGGGTCAAGCAGAAGAACATGGTGCTGACCCGCTCGATCGACATGATGTACCGCGGCCAGTGGCGCACGCTGAACGTCCAGGTGCCGGCGCCCTTCAAGTCGATCAAGCAGGCGGTCGAGGCGTTCCACCTCAACCACGACCGCGAATACAACTTCCGGCGCGACGACACGCCGGTCGACCTGTTCCGCCTCAACCTGACGGCGATCGGGCTGTCGCCCAAGGCGGGCCTCGCCAAGCACAAGCCGAAACGCGGCACGCCGAAGCCGGTCGGCAAGCGGCCGGTGCTGTTCGACGAGCGGGCGAAGCCGGTCTCGACGCCGATCTATGCCCGGCACGACCTCTTCGCCGGCGCAACCATCGAGGGCCCCGCGGTCATCGAGCAACTCGATTCCACCACTTTGGTTCCCCCCGGCCTTGTCGCCAAAGTCGATCCGTGGTTGAACATCATCATCAAGGTTTCGGAGGCCAAGCGATGAGCACGAAGCGCGCCACAGCCCGCGGAGGGAGCCGCACCAGCACGAGCCGGAAGCCGGCCGCCAAGGCGGCCGCGACGCGGGCGAAGCAGAAATCGCTCGACCCGGTCACCTTCGAGGTGCTGAAGAACTCCTACATCTCGGCGGTCGACCAGATGGCCGAGCAGATCATCCGCACCTGCTATTCGTTCGTCATCTACAACCGGGACTTCTCCTCGGCGCTCAACGACATCAACGGCGATTCGATCGCCCAGGGCAACCAGGACATCTCGGTCCATGTCGGCACGCTGCACTATAGCTGCAAGGCGGTGATCAACGCCTTCAAGGGCGACATGCACCCGGGCGACGTCTTCATCGTCAACGACCCCTATGCCGGCGGCACGCACTTCAACGACGTGCGCCTGATCCGGCCGATCTTCGTCGGCAAGGACCTGATCGGCTACGCGCAGTCGAACGGCCACTGGGCCGATATTGGCGGCTCGGTGCCGGGCTCGTTCGACGTGCAGGCCAAGGACATGTTCCGCGAGGGGCTGCGCATCACGCCGACCCGGCTCTACGACAAGGGCGCGCTGCGCGAGGACGTGGCGCGGCTGATCGCGGCGAGCACGCGCGACCCCGAGACGGTGCTCGGCGACATGCGCGCCCAGGCCGAGGCGACCCGCGTGGCCGAGCGCGAGATCCTCCGCCTCGTCAAGAAGTACGGCAAGGACACCGTGGTCGCCGGCTTCAACGAGGTGCAGAACTATGTCGAGCGCGCGACCCGGCAACGCCTGCGCGCGCTGCCCAACGGCAGCTGGGAGACCACCGACTATCTCGACCAGGACCCCGCGAAGAGCGAGGGGCTGATCCCGATCAAGGTCAAGCTCACCATCGACAATGACGAGGTGATCTACGACTTCTCGGGCAGCCACCCGACCATCGGCACGCTCTACAACTCGGCGTTCGGCACCACCTTCTCGGGCGTGGTCGCCGGCATGAAGACCTTCTTCCCCGACCTGCCGCTCAACTCCGGCTTCTACCGGCCGATCAGGATCATCGCGCCGGAGAACTCGGTGGTGGACGCGCGCTGGCCGGTCGCGGTCACCGGCTTCCTCATGGTGTTCGAGAAGATCATGGCGATGATGTTCGAGCTGTGGTCGAACATCATGCCCGAGCGCGCGATCGCGGCGGCCTACCAGCTCGAATACCTGCTGACCGGCGGCACTGACCTGCGCTTCAAGGACAAGCCCTATTTCATGTACTACGACTGGCTGCCGGGCGGCTGGGGCGGCCGCCAGGGCAAGGACGGCTGCAACTCGACCTGCTCGCCGTTCGGCGTCGGCCTGATGGTGCAGCCGATCGAGGGCCAGGAGCGGCTCTCGCCGATCCTCGTCGTCGACAACACACTGGTCACCGATTCGGGCGGCCCCGGCAAGTGGCGCGGCGGCGTCGGCATCAACAAGACCTCGCGGCTGAACGACGCCGAGGGCACGGTGCTCTCCTACATCTGCGACCGCGAGCGCTCGATCGCCTTCGGCATCAAGGGCGGCTCGCCGTCGAACCCGCACGGGCTCTGGCTGCACCGCAAGGGCGAGAACCAGCCGGTCTGGCTCGGCGCCGTGTTCTCGGACGTGCCGATCGGCGAGGGCGATGAGTATGCGCGCGTCGCGGGCGGCGGCGGCGGGCTCGGCGATCCCCTGGAGCGCGACCCCAAGCTGGTCGCCGAGGACGTGGCGGACGATTACGTCTCGGTCGAGCGCGCGAGGACCGACTATGGCGTAGTGCTCCGGGTCGTCGATGCCGACCTCGCGCGATACGAGGTCGACGAGCAGGCCACCAAGCAGGAGCGCGCGCGCATCCGCGCCGAGCGCAAGCGCTGGATCGAGGAAGACCCCGAGAGCGTCGCCGCGCGCTACCGCAAGGGCGAGCTCAGCGAGTTCGACCTGGTGCGCCGCTACGGCGTGATCGTCGATTGGGGCACCGGCGAGGTGCTGCCCAAGACCACGGCCGAATACCGCCGCATGTTGAAGCGGCGCACCGCGGCCTACTGGGACGATCGGGCGCCGACCAAGCAGGCGGCCGAATAGGCCGATCGCCGGGGCGGAGACGCAAGCCGCCCCGTCGACGATTCCCGGTGGCCCCGCCACTCGTCTACAAGATCTGCCCGCGCACCGCGTGGGAGGTGGCGCTTGCGCGCGGCGCCTATGAGGGCTCCGCCGACGATAGGCGCGACGGCTTCATCCACCTTTCCACCGGCGCGCAGGTCGAGGCGACCGCGCTCAAGCATTTCGGCGGGCAGCGCGACCTCGTGCTGGTCGCGCTCGACGCCGCGGCGCTCGACGATGCCGCGCTGCGCTACGAGCCGTCGCGCGGCGGCGCCCTCTTCCCGCACCTCTATGGTCCGCTGCCGACCGGCGCCGCGCTCTGGGCCGAGCCGCTGCCGCTCGACCAGGGCGGCGCCTTCGTGCTTCCCGACCGCTTCCGCACCGACGAGACGAGGTAGACGATGTCCAAGCCCGCGATCCTGGTGACCGGCGCCGCCGGCCTGATCGGCTTCACCCTGGCGAAGCGCCTGACCGAGGCGGGCCGCGCGGTGATCGGCACCGATAGCGTGGCGCCGGACGAGGACGGCGGGTTCCGCTTCGTTCGCGCCGACCTCTCCGACGTGCACCGGCTGCACGCCATCTTCGAGGAAGGCATCGACAGCGTCGCCCATTGCGGCGCGGTGTCCGGGCCGATGCTCGGGCGCGACAACCCGCGCATGGTGGTCGAATCAAACCTGGTCGGCACCGCGAACGTGCTGGAGGCGGCGCGCATCCACAAGGCGCGCCGCGTGGTCTACTGCTCCTCGACCTCGGCCTATGGCGATTCGATGAAGACCGCGGGCGGGCTCGACGAGGCCGCGCCGCTCTCGCCAACCGACATCTACGGCGCGACCAAGGCGGGCGGCGACATCCTGACCCGCGCCTATGCAGCGAGCGCCGGCCTCGATGCCGCGGTGCTGCGCTTCTGCTGGGTCTACGGGCCACGCCGGCGCACCGATTGCGTGATCCGCGAGATGCTCAAGGGCGCGCAAGCCGGGCGGCCGACCACGCTGCCCTATGGCGGCGGCTTCCACCGCCAGTACGTCTATATCGACGACGTGGCGGCCGCGCTGACCAGGGCGCTGGAGGCGCCGGGCGTCGCCGGCCGGGCGTTCAACATCACGGCCGGCGTGCGCCTCAGCTTCGAGGAGATCGTCGGCTTCGTGAAGGCGCTCTACCCGAAGGCCGAGATCGCGCTGACGCCCGGCCCCGACCCGCAGGACCAGGTGCACGCCCGCTTCGAGATCGCGGCGGCCGCCAAGGGGCTCGGCTGGAAACCCGACTGGCCGTTCGAGAAGGGCCTCGCGGCCTACGCGAAGTGGCTCGAGACGCACCCGATCTGAGGCAGCGCTTGCCTCAGCACCGGAGGCGTCTCGCGTCAGCGGACTCCGCCCCGATCAGAACTGCCACTTGAGCGCTGCGACGAGGTTGACGTTGATCTCGCCGGCGTCGCGCACGTCCTGGTCGTCGAACGAGAGGGTGACGCCCTTCGAGAAGCTCTCGCCGCGGTCGACGTAGCTCATCGCGAGCTCGAGCGGCACCGCGTCGCTGTCGACCGAGAAGCGGCGCTGCTCGTAGAGCACGTTGCCCGCGATGTCGCGGCCGACCGGCACCTTCACCGAGCCCTCGCCCGCGTTGACGTGGAGCGGCTGCATCAGGGTGACGCTCAGCCGGTCGTCGCCGGTGAACGGGCCGTCATAGGCGAAGGTCGCGCCGAACTTCTGGCCGCTCCAGCTGTCGATGCCCTGGTAGAGCGAGTTGCTCGCCGCGGTCGCGTCGATCATCGCATAGTCGTAGAACAGCACGGCCGACCACTGGTCGGTGAGCGCGAGCGACAGGCTGGCGCCGAAGGTCTGCGTCGTCGTGGTGTCGCTCAGCGAGAACGCGCCGGCGCTCTCGACGCCGAGCAGGCGGTCCTGCTCGATGAGGCGGCCATAGGCGAAGCCGAGCGTCGTGCCGGAATCGACGCGGTAGCTCGCCTGGAAGCCCATCATCTCGGCCTCGGGCTGGCCCGCCTGCTGGACCAGCGCGGCGGCGAGGCCGCCGGGCACATCCTCGCTGACGAAGGATTCGCTCGACGCGAAGAACGCGCCGAGCGAGACCGTCTCGCTGAGCGCGAGGCTGCCGTCGGCAAAGGCGCCGTCGCTGAACGCCTCGCCCACCTCGTTGAGGCCGAGCATCATGTGGCGCCCGACGCTCTGCGGTGCGCCGCCCGTGACGTTGACCTCGTTGGCCTGGAAATAGAGCTGCGAGGCGCCCCGGCCGATCTTGAGGTCGATGCCCTCGCCGCTCAAGGAGGCGACCTCGAAGCCCTCATGGCTCGGCGTATCGACGCTTGCCTGGAAGCCGAGCGCGATGGCGCCGGACGAGCTGGCGGCGGGCGCGATGTCAAGCGCGAGGCTGAGCGCGCCGAGCCGGTCCTCGATCGAGACCGGCTGCTCGACGAACGCCTCCGTCCCGCTCATATCGGCCTCGAAGTCGCGGCCATAGTCGTCGAACACGACGAGCCCGCCGAGCGCATCGGTCACCGAGCGCTGCCTGGGCAGCGAGCGGGTGCGCGACGCTTTCCGGCTCCGCGTGGTAGGCGTGCCGCCCTGGCTGACCGTGCTTCCGGTCGCGACCACGGTGGTGCCGACCGGCTGCATGGCCTTCGGCACGTTGAGGAGGCCCCAGCCGAACACGGCATCGACGCCCTTGGCGCCGAGGTCCGTCGCGGTCTGCTTGATGATGCCGGCGGTGCCCACCGGGTCGTTCTTGAGGTGCGGCCACTTGCCCTGGAGCAGCGCGACCGCGCCGGTGACGTGCGGCGTCGCCATCGAGGTGCCCGACATGCTCCACAGCGTGTTGCCCGGACCATCGGAAACGATGCTGCGGCCGGGCGCGACGATGAAGAAGTTGCTCACCTTGTCGTCGGCGGCGCAGGACGTCTTCGGCCCGATGCAGGCGGTGCCGGCGCGGTTGGAGAAGGACGAGATCTTGTTGTTGGAATCGACGCTGCCGACGATCAGGATGTGGCCGAGATTGCTGCTCGCGTCGCCGGCATAGGACTCGTACTTGGCGTTCTTGCCGTCATTGCCGGCCGCGCGCACGATCACCATCGCGCTCTTGTAGTCGTCGAACAGGTTGAGCTCGCCGTTCAGGAACAGGTCGCCGCCGCCCGCTGCCGGCCCGTAGCTCATATTGACGACCGAGACGCCGTTGGCCTTGGCATGATCGAGCGCGGCCCTGCCGAGATCGGTGGCACGCCAGCTCGTGTCGTCGAACACGCCGTAATTGTAGATCGTGGCGCCCGGCGCCACGCCGACCACGCCGCCATTGCCGGCGCTCGCCGCGGCGATGCCCGAGACGTGCGTGCCGTGCAGCGCGAACGCGGTGTACGTGCCGCCGTTATAGGTGAAATTGAGGGTGCGGCCGGCGAGGTCGTAGTGATTGCGGTCGGCGAGGCCGTCGAGGATGCCGATCTTGACGCCGGCGCCCGTGCCCTCCTTGGCGTGGAGCGTCGGCGTGACGCCGATCTGCGTCATGTTCGAACGGTATTCCTGCGCGGAGAGCGCGGTCGAGGCGAGCAGCGCGCCCGCACCCGCTGCAACGAACGCGGCAAGCTTGAACATCATGGTTCCCCCCAAGCTGTGTGCCGTGCGCACCGACAAGGCCTGGACCAGGCAGGCCCGACTATGCATAGCCGACATCAGGTTAAAGTTCAGTAAGGTTAATCCTTTGTCGCTAGGGATAAACCCGGTTCGGCCTCCCGTCATCGACAAATCATCGGCAAGGCGTCGCGGCCCAGGATAATTCGACGCCCGACGGCGGGGCAGGCGCGGTTCGGGCCCGCCTTGCCCGCCCGCGGCGAAGGCGCTATAAGGCCGGCTCCCGGCGCGCCCCGCGCGCTAAGAGCCGTGTCGGAGTGTAGCTCAGCCTGGTAGAGCACCGCTTTCGGGAGGCGGGGGCCGGAGGTTCAAATCCTCTCACTCCGACCACTCCCCTCTCGACGGCGCGACCCACCCCGCCCGGCCTGCGCGGCCCCGCATCATCGCCGCCGCTCAGCGAAAAATTCGTGCCCCATCGAGCGGCCCGGCGAGGGGCAGCCCCAGGGTACGGCCGCGGAACGCCGATGCCTTTTCCCTCAAATGCATACGGCCCCTATCCTGCTCCCAGGTATACGCTGCTTACGTTTCGTGCTATTGAGAGCCAGGGTGTCACTGTCGATGACTGCACGAGACGGTGAATGAGCGCGCGTCTGGCCCTGCAGTACGTCAACGACTTTGCCGAGCGGCTGAGCGGCATCTCGACGCTCGACGGCCTGACTCAGGCCTTTCACGAGTCCGTCACGGACCTCGGCTTCGATGCGTTCGCGCTCCACATCGTCAGCCTTTCCGGCATGCCGGGCCGCGTGGTCTACGGCGTCACGACCTACCCGGACGAATGGGTCAAGCGCTATCGCGAGGCCGGCTACGTGCAGATCGACCCGGTGATCTCGAACGGCCTTTCGCGCCAGATGCCCTTCGAATGGCACGAGGTGCTGGCCGGCATGCCGCTGAGCGAGCGGCAGCGCAGGTTCTTCGGCGAGGCCGGCGAGTTCGGCATCTTCGAGGGGCTGACGGTGCCGATCCACGGGCAGAACGGCCAGTTCTCGGCCATCACCCTCACCACCTCGCTGCGCGGCAAGCTCGCCGACCGCATCATCCGGGCGAACCGCTATGTCGCCCAGCGGCTCTGCCTGCATTACCACGAGGTGGTCGGCGCCCGGCTGCTCGCCCGCGTCAAGGGCACCGACGCGCCGGCGCGCGACGAGCCCAGGCTGACCGAGCGCGAGCGCGATTGCCTGCGCTGGGCGGCGCAAGGCAAGACCGCCTGGGAAATCGCGAAGCTGCTGAATATCGGCGAACGCACCGTCGTCTTCCATATCGAGAACGCGAAGCAGAAGCTCGGCGTCCACAGCCGGCAGCACGCGGTGGTGCGGGCCGTCATGGCGGGCCTGATCAACCTCTGACGCATGGCTAGGGCGCGCGGGCGCTGCGCGCCTTCCCCGCCCGCCTGCTTCCCCCAGCAGACATATCCGCCGCCCTGCAAGAGATTACAGGGGATCGGTAAAGGCCGGCTGCGCTGAACTTTCGATGCAAGCCATCGGGAGACACGCCAATGATCACAGCGCTGCAGGCTACGGATCGCCTTCAATGGCAAGACACGTTCGATTCCATGTTCCGGCTGCGTTACGAGGTCTTCATCAAGCGGCTGGGCTGGCCGCTCAGGGCTTCGAACGGCCGGGAGATCGACCAGTTCGACCATGACTGGGCCCACTACCTCGTGCTCAGAAACGCCGACGAGGAGGTGGTGGCGTCCTGCCGCATGACGCCGACCAGCCAGCCCAACCTGCTCGGCGACATCTACCCCCATCTGGTCCAGACCGGCCCGGTGCCCAGCGCCGACGATGTGTGGGAGGTCAGCCGCGTCGCGGTCGATCACGACCGCGAACGCCTGGCGCTGCTGCCGGACGCGCTCAACCCGACCGGCGCGCTCTTCTGCGCCATGTTCGAGTACGCGATGTTCGTCGGCGCCCACACGCTGGTTTCGGTCTCCGACCCCGCGATCGAGCGCATCCTCAAGATGTCCGGCTGGAAGCTGCGGCAGCTCGGCCCGGTGATCGAGCTTCCCGAAGGCGGGACGGCAGTCGCCGAATCGGCCGCCGTGTCGCAGGAGCAGCTCGCCGCGATCCGCCGGCGCACCCGCACCCCGCACGCGGTGCTCGAGCCGATGCCGAGCGTCCCGGCGCTCCGCCGCGCCGCCTGAATCATCCCCAGAGCCCCGAAGGACCCCCGCCGTGAAATACGACCAGCTCACCGACCCGACGGTCATCGTCGCGCAGTACACGCCGCGTTCGGAGCGCAAGGTCGCCATGGACCTTGCGGCCTGCCTCTATTTCCTCGAAGGCGAGGCGCGCAAGGCCGCCCTGCCCGACCTCGCGGCCGCGATACACGACGCGGCGCTCAAGGCGACGATCACGGCCTCCGACGCCTGACGCCCGGAGCAGGATGGTTCGAGATGGCTCGCGGTGCGAGCCATCTCGAACGTGAATCCTGCCCTGGTTCAATAAATTAGGGCACGAACCGCCGATCCGGTTGACGGAACCAGATCGGGTCGTGCTCTCCCTCGCCGTCCTTCGAGCACCGGCGCGGGCCGCGTCCTGCACCGCCGTGGCGGGATGTTTGCATTTACTATGAAGGAAAATTTTGTTAGATGAGTATTGCATTACCGCTAGTTACGGCTCGAACATGCGCCGTTGCAGAGGATGTGGCATTAGTATCCACTAGCTCTGCATGCGGCGCGCGAGCGGCCGTTCCGTTCGACGCCCCCGGATCACGCTGGAGGAAGCCGTGTCCGATTCATGGGTGAAAGAATGATCGTGCTGGCCGGGGTCGCGGACCCGTTTCGGGATACCCTTGTCCAGGGCCTCAAGCGCTGTCTGCCGTCGCCGACCATCGTCGAGGTGGACAGCATCGAGGACGTGCTGAAACGCCTCGCCGAATCCCGTGAGCTGGAGCTGGTCGTATCGAACGTCGCCCTCATCGACGATCGGGCGTGCGAGAAGCTCGAGCGGCTCCTCGTCAAGAGGGCGAGCGTCCGCTTCATCGTGACCGGGCATCAGCCCTCGCGGGAGGACATCGTCCGCGGGCTCGAAATCGGTGCCGCGGCCTATATTCCCGACAGCCTATCCGCGGCGGAGGTCGTCAATGCGATCGACCTCGTCAATGCCGGCGCCGTGTTCGCGCCGCTGCCGCCCGAGGCGCAAAGGCCGCAGCAGACCACCAACCTCGCCGCGCGCTCGAGGTTCGTGCTGCCGCAGCGCAGGATGCCGGCCGCGCAGGAGCTGACGCCGCGGCTGCGGACGGTGCTGAGCTACCTTGCCCAGGGCGCCTCGAACAAGGAGATCGCGGCACAGCTCGGCATCGCCGAAGGCACGGTCAAGGTGCATGTCAGCGCGATCATCAAGCAGTTCGGCGCGCTCAACCGGAACGACGCCGTGCAGCGCTCGGCCGAGTTCAACGCCGATCTGGGCTAGGGCGCGATTCGGTCCGGCTGCCGCGGCGCAAGAGTAAAATTCACGATTTCGCCATTTTGGCCGAGCATGCTCGCGGCCGCGTGCAAGGTCCGCCGCGATTGCCGGCCTTCCTCCGTTTCGGCCAGCTTGGCCGGCCCGCGGGAACGCCAATGGCGGCGGATGCGGGGCGTGCCGCAGCGCACCGAAGGGTCGATACGGCGCGGCGCGGCGGCGCGGTCATGGGATTCCGGGGCGAAATGTCGGGTCGTTCAACGTTGAGCTTCGCCTTGCTGGTGTTGGCAGCGGCCATGACCCCGACCGCCGCCCCGGCGCAGGACGCCGATGCGCCGGAGCCGGAGATGCAGGGCGCCGCACCGAGCGATCCGGCGTTCCTGGCGTTCTGGGAGCGCTTCCGCGAGGCCGTCACCTTCGACGACCGGGAGGCGGTCCGTGCCATGACGCGGCTGCCGATCACCCTGGAAGGCGAGGCGTATGACGGCGCCGGCTTCGTCGAACGCTTCGACTGGCTGTTCACCAGCAACGAGAAGGAATGCTTCGCGAGCGAGACCCCGCAGCGCGACGACGACGTCTATGAAGTGTTCTGCGGCGGCATGATCTTCGTCTTCCGCGACGACGGCGACGGCTATCGGTTCACCGAGCTCGGCGTGAACGACTAGTTCTCCCTTGCCGCTCAGTTTGTAACCACCGTACCGGCGAGCCCGTCGATCAGCGCGGGCAGTTGCGCGACGGCGCCGATCGCGGCGAGGCGGCCGCCGGCCTCGATGAAATCGCAAGCCCCCGCCACCTTGGGCGCCATCGAACCCTCGGCGAAGGAGAGGCGGCGCAGCGCGGCGGGCCGCATCCGGCCCAGCCACTCGCCCTTGGGCGGCGGCCAGTCGCTGCGCACGGCTTCGACATCGGTCAGGAAGACCAGGGCCTCGGCGCCGATCCCGCGCGCCAGGAGGCTCGCGGTGTGGTCCTTGTCGATCACGGCATCGACGCCCGCGAGCGTGCCGTCGGCGCGGCGGACCACCGGAATGCCGCCGCCGCCCGCGCAGACCGCCACCATGCCCGCCTCGACCAGCAGGCGGACCGCCGCAAGCTCGACGACCTCGACCGGCTTCGGCGAGGCGATCAGCCGGCGTCTCCCGCCGCGGTCATCGCCCATCGTCCAGCCATGGCGCCGGGCGAGCCTCTCCGCCGCGGCCGTATCGAGCACCGGGCCGATCGGCTTGCTCGGCCGGGCGAAGCTCGGGTCCGCGGGATCGACGACGACTTGCGTGACGACGCTCGCGACCGGCCGCCCGGCCAAGCGGCCGCCGAGCGCGCAGCTCAGGCGATAGCCGACCTCGCCCTGCAACTCAGCGCAAAGCCGGTCGAGCGGTTTCGCCGATCCCGCCTCGGCGCCTTCGAGCGCGCTGGCGCCGACCTGCGGCCCGCTGCCATGCGTGATCACCAGGTGATGCTTCGCGCCGGCCTCGCTCAGCGCGCCCGCGAGCGAGCGGAGCGCCGCGTCGTCGTCCGCCGCGGCCTCTGCGCGCGGGTCGCGCAAGGCATGACCGCCGATCGCGACGACGACGAGCATGGCTCAGCTGCCTCGAACGCCGCGTTCGTCGAGAAAGCGCGCCACCAGCGACCAGAGCGTCGGCGCGCCGGCGTCAGCGTAGTCATAGCGCGCGCGCACCACGGGGATCGCGAGGCCGAGATCACCGGCGAGGTCGATCGGCGTGCCGGCGATCACCAGCTCCGCGCCGCTGCGCTTGATGGTCTCGGCCAGCGCCTCGCGCTGGCCTGCGCCATAGCCCATCGCCGGCAGCACCGGGCCAATATGCGGGAACTTGCGGAACGTCTCGGCGATGGCGCCGACCGCGGCCTTCCTCGGATCGACGATCGCACCGACGCCCGCCGCGAGCGCCGCGGCGTGGCCGGCGCCCGTCGCCATGCCGCCATGCGTGATGGTGGGGCCGTCCTCCACCACCAGCACGCGCCGGCCGCGCACCGCGCTTTCGTCGTCGAGGCGCACGGCGGAAGCCGCGCGGACGATCGCGGCGTCCGGCGCAACGCGGCCGACGCTCCGCTCCAGCGCTTCGACCGCGCCTGCCTTCGCGGCGTTGGTCTTGGCGATCACCACGATGTCGGCCATGCGGAGGCACGCCTCGCCCGGGTGATAGGCGGTCTCGTGACCGGGCCGCAGCGCATCGACCAGCACGATGTGCAGATCGGGCCGCACGAACGGGAAGTCGTTGTTGCCGCCGTCCCACAGGATGAGATCGGCCTCGCGCTCGGCCGCTTCCAGAATGCGCGCATAGTCGACGCCCGCGAACACCACCGCGCCGCGCTCGACATAGGGCTCGTATTCCTCGCGCTCCTCGAGCGTCGTCTCCGCCGCGTCGAGGTCGGCCCGGCTCGCGAAGCGTTGCACGGCCTGCGCGGCGAGATCGCCATAGGGCATCGGGTGGCGCAGCGCCGCGACGCGCAGCCCGGCCTCACCGAGCCGCGTCGCGAGGTGGCGCACGGTCTGCGACTTGCCGCAGCCGGTGCGCACCGCCGAGACCGCGATGACCGGGCGCGCGCTCTCCAGCATCGTGCGCTTCGGCCCGAGCAGCGTGAAGTCGGCGCCGGCGGCGAGCGCGCGCGAGCCGAGATGCATCACCGTCTCGTGCGTCACGTCGCTATAGGCGAACACCACCTCGTCCACCCGCTCGCGCGCGATGAGGCTTTCGAGGCGGCTCTCCTCCTCGATCGGGATGCCGTCGGGATAGCGGGCGCCGGCGAGCGCGGCCGGGTAGCGCCTGCCCGCGATGTCAGGGATCTGCGCGGCCGTGAAGGCGACCACCTCGACCGCGGCGTCGGCGCGATAGGCGACGTTGAAGTTGTGGAAGTCGCGCCCTGCCGCGCCCATGATGAGGATGCGCCGCCGCCCGCCCGCCATGATCCGCCTCCGCGTCGGCATCGCCGACTAAAAAAATTCCGTGACGTTCCCCGACCGTTCTTTCCATGCCGGCCGCGCCGGGCCACACTGCGCGCCTTGCCGGCCCGGCCGGGCAACAGCAGAAGGGAGCGCCACCATGGTCGATGTCGTCAACCAGGGCAAATTCGGCTGGAACGAGCTGCTCACCCCCGACGTGGGCGCGGCGCGCGCCTTCTATGGCGACCTGCTCGGCTGGAGCTACACCGAGCACCGGATGCCCGATGGCGGCATCTACGTCGTCGCGAACCTGGACGGCCAGCCGGTCGCCGGCCTGTTCGCCGCGACCGGCGAGCAGTTCAAGAACGTGCCGCCGCATTGGATGGGCTATATCACGGTGACCGATGTCGACGGCCTTGCCGGAAAGACCGTCTCGCTCGGCGGCAAGGTGCTGGTGCCGCCGACCGACATCCCCGCGGTCGGCCGCTTCAGCGTCATCGCGGACCCGACCGGCGCCGAGATCGCGCTCATGCAATGGGCGCCGGCGCCGCCTCCGGCATGACGCAGGCGCAGCGCCGGGCCGCGCGCCCTCCGCCTTGCCGTGGACCGGGCGCCCCGCTATAGGTCAACACTCTTTCCGAAGGGGCGGGCATGGCCGAGCGGCGACTGAAATTCTGGGGCTGGGGCTACGAGGACCAGACGCTGAGCGAGGCCGACGCGGCGAAGGCGGCGCGCTTCGTCGCCGGACGCACCGGCACGACCGTGCACACCTATCGCGCGCCGCCGCAACTCGACGAAATCACGCTCAAGCCGCCCCGTGTTGTAGCCCCGCCGTCATTGGTACGCCTGGTCAGCGACGGTGCCTATGACCGAGCGGCGCATAGCTATGGCAAGTCCTATCCCGACTATATCCGCGCCTTCGCGCGCGACTTCTCGAACGCGCCCGACCTCGTTGCCTTCCCCGAGAGCGAGGCCGACGTCGCCGCGCTGATCGACTGGGCGGGCGGCGCGAACGTCGCGGTCATCCCGTTCGGCGCTGGGTCGAGCGTGGTCGGCGGCATCGAGCCCAAGGTCGGCAACGGCTTCAAGGCGACGCTCTCGCTCGACCTGCGCAGGCTCGACCGGGTGCGCGAGATCGACGCCGCCTCGCGGGCCGCGCGCATCGAGGCCGGCGTGTTCGGCCCGGCGCTCGAAGCCCAGCTCAAGTCGTCAGGGCTTACGCTGCGCCACTTCCCGCAGAGCTTCGAGTTCTCGACGCTCGGCGGCTGGATCGCGACCCGCTCGGGCGGCCATTTCGCGAGCCTCTACACGCACATCGACGACCTGGTCGAGAGCGTGCGCACGGTGACGCCGGCCGGCGTGATCGAGAGCCGGCGCCTGCCCGGCTCGGGCGCCGGGCCGAGCCCCGACCGGCTGATGATCGGCTCGGAGGGCGCGCTCGGCGTCATCGTCGAGGCCTGGGTCAGGCTGCAGGCGAAGCCACGCCACCGCGCGAGCCAAGCCTTCTTCTTCGACGACTTCTACGATGCGGCCAAGGGCCTGCGCGCGGTCGCCCAGGCGGGGCTCTATCCCTCGAACGGCCGGCTGGTCGATGCCGAGGAGTGCGCGCTCGCGGGCGTCGGCGAGGGCAAGCAGCACATGGTGGTGATCGCCTTCGAGTCAGGCGACCATCCGGTCGAGGCCTGGATGGCGCGCGCCGTCGAGTGCGTGGAGGACCATGGCGGCAAGCCGGCCGGCACCGGCGCCTCGGGCGGCCGCGACACCACGGCCGATGCCTGGCGCGAGGCGTTCATCACGGCGCCGTTCAAGCGCGAGGGCGTGATCGCGCACGGCATCATGCACGACACCTTCGAGACCTCGATCACCTGGGAGCGCCTGGCCGACTTCCACGCCAGCGTGAAGGGCGCGACCGAGCGCGCCATCAAGGCCGTGACCGGCCGGCCCGGCCACGTCACCTGCCGCTTCACCCATATCTACCCGGACGGCGCGGCGCCCTATTTCACCCTGCACGCCTCGCCGACGCCGGGCCGCGAGCTCGCCGAGTGGCAGGAAATCAAGACCGCCGCCTCGGACGCGCTGATCGCGGCCGGCGGCACCATCACCCATCACCACGCGGTTGGGCGCGACCACATGCCGTGGTATCTCAAGCAGCGGCCCGCGCTGTTCGGTGCCGCGCTCGAAGCCGCCAAGCGGGCGCTCGACCCGAAGGGAATCCTCAATCCGGGCGTGCTGGTGCCCGCCCGCGACGCGTGACGCGCCGCTGCACGAACGGCGCGCGATTGTCAGTCAGGAGACAGCCATGTCCGATCTCGTGAAGCACAGGATGTTCATCGGCGGAGAGTGGGTCGAGCCCGCCTCCGGCGAGTACCTCGAATCCTTCAACCCGTACACCGGCAAGCCCTGGGCGCTGATCCCGCGCGGCAATGCGGAGGACGCCAAGCGCGCCGTCGCCGCGGCCAAGCAGGCGTTCCGCTCCGGCGACTGGCCGGCGATGAAGGCGACGCAGCGCGGCGCGCTCCTGCGCAAGCTCGGCGACCTGATCGCGGCGAACGCCGAGCGGCTCGCCCAGCTCGAGGTGCGCGACAACGGCAAGCTGATCGCCGAGATGCTCGGGCAGCTCCGCTATATCCCGCAGTGGTATTATTATTTCGGCGGGCTCGCCGACAAGATCCAGGGCTCGGTGCTGCCGACCGACAAGGCCGAGATGTTCAACTACACGCGCTACGAGCCGCTCGGCCCGTGCGTGCTGATCACCGCCTGGAACTCGCCGCTGCTGCTCGCCGCCTACAAGCTCGCGCCCTGCCTCGCCGCCGGCAACACCGCGGTCCTCAAGCCCTCCGAGTTCACTTCGGCCTCGACGCTCGAATTCGCCAAGCTGGTGCAGGAGGCGGGCTTCCCGCCCGGCGTGCTGAACGTCGCGACCGGGCTCGGCGCCGAGATCGGCGAGGCGCTGGTGACCCACCCGGATGTCGCCAAGGTCGCCTTCACCGGCGGCAGCGCGACCGGCACCCACGTCTACCAGACCGCGGCGAAGGACCTGAAGCGGGTCACGCTCGAGCTCGGCGGCAAGTCGCCCAACATCGTGTTCGACGACGCGGTGATCGACGATGCGGTCAAGGGCGCGGTCTCGGGCATCTTCGCCGCGACCGGGCAGACCTGCGTCGCGGGCTCGCGCCTCCTTCTGCACGAGAAGATCTACGAGCCCTTCATCGACAAGCTGCTCGCGCTCGCCAAGACCGCGCGCATGGGCGACCCCTCCAACATGGAGACCCAGGTCGGCCCGGTGACCACCCGGCCGCAATACGAGAAGGTGCTGCGCTACATGGACATCGGCAAGGACGGCGGCGCCACCTGCGTGCTCGGCGGCCACGCCGCGCAGCGCCCGGAATGCGGCGAGGGCTGGTTCGTCGAGCCGACCATCTTCACCGGCGTGACCAACGACATGCGCATCGCGCAGGAAGAGGTGTTCGGCCCGGTGCTCTCGGTCATCAAGTTCAAGGACGACGACGAGGCGATCGAGGTCGGCAACGACGTGGTGTTCGGGCTCGCCGCCGGCGTCTGGACCCAGAACATGCGCCGCGCGATCAAGATGACGGAGAAGCTCCAGGCCGGCACGGTCTGGGTCAACACCTACCGCGCGGTCAGCTTCATGTCGCCATTCGGCGGCTACAAGCGGAGCGGGCTCGGCCGCGAGAACGGCCAGGACGCGATCAAGGAATACCTCCAGGTCAAGAGCGTCTGGATCTCGACTGCCGCCGACGTGCCCAACCCATTCGTGATGCGCTAGGGCGATTTGTCCTCGACGGGTCCTTCACGCCAGTCCGTCGTCCCCCGGCTTGACCGGGGGACCCATGGTAATGCGCGCTCGGAAGCGGCCAGCCTTGGCAAGGCCACGCCGCTTCATAGCTCGTGCGGCGGAACGATGGATGGCCCGGTCGATCCCCCGGTCAAGCCGGGGGAGGGCCATGACGAACTAAGAAAGGCTGGGCCAACGGTGTGCCGCCCATGACCGCCGCCCCCCTCGCGCTCACCATGGGCGAGCCGGGCGGAATCGGCGGCGAGCTTGCGCTCAAGGCGTGGCTGGCGCGAGGCGAGCAGGCGTTGCCGCGCTTCGTCGTGCTCGACGAGCCGGCGCGGCTCGAGGCGCTGGCGAAGGCGCTCGGCCTGCCCTGCCCGATCGGCCGCGTGGCGTCCGCCGTCGAGGCGCGCGCGCAGTTCGACCGCGCCTTGCCGGTGCTGCCGCTCGGCATTCCGGTCGACGCCAGGCCCGGCCGTGCCGATCCCGCCAACGCGCCCGCCGTGACCGGCTCGATCGAGCGCGCGGTCGCGCTCGTGCAGGCCGGCGAGGCGGACGCCGTGGTGACCAGCCCGATCCAGAAGCAGAGCCTCTACGAGGCCGGCTTCAAGTTCCCGGGCCACACCGAATTCCTCGGCATGCTTGGCGGCAGCGGCGTCGAGCCGGTCATGATGCTCGCCTGCGACGCGCTCAGGGTGGTGCCGGTCACGGTCCACCTGCCGCTGGCCAAGGCCGCGGCAACGCTCACGCGGGCGGCCATCGAGCATTGTGGGCGGGTGACCGCGGCGGCGCTGGCACGCGACTTCGGCATCGCAAAGCCCCGGCTCGCGGTCGCCGGGCTCAACCCGCATGCGGGCGAGGCGGGCAGCCTCGGCCGCGAGGAGATCGAGATCATCGCGCCCGCGATCGAGACGCTCCGGCGCGAGGGCATCGCCGTGAGCGGCCCGCGGCCGGCGGACACGCTGTTCCACCCGGCCGCGCGCGCCGCCTATGACGCCGCGCTCTGCATGTATCACGACCAGGCGCTGATTCCGATCAAGACCATCGACTTCGACGGCGGGGTCAACGTCACGCTCGGCCTGCCCTTCGTGCGCACCTCGCCGGACCACGGCACCGCGCTCGACATCGCGGGCCAAGGCGCCGCCCGGCCGACCAGCCTGATCGCCGCGCTCAAGCTCGCCCGCCGCATGGCCGACAACAGGCGCCGGCGCGCCGGGGAGGCCGCGTGAGCGCAGCGCCGCCGCCCCACGACCCCGAAACCATGCTGCGCATCCAGCAATTCGCCGAGCAGGCGCTCGAAGAGCTCTCCAAGCGCGGCGAGGCGGACGGCATGGACCCGGTGCAGTTCCACCTCGCGATCTGCATCGCGACCATGGGCTATCTCGCCAACCGCTTCGGGCCTGAGCGGGCGGCCGACCTGATCGACCAGCTCAGCGCCATGATCCGCAAGCGGCCGCCGGCATAGGCTGTCTCTTCCCTCAAGGGGCGAGAACCATCCGTTGCGGGCGGCCCGGCAGCGGAGTAAACAGACGCCGCCTGCGAGACGGAGGCGGCGCATGCTGAAGGGCTACCGCGTCCAGGAAGGCCGCTTGATCGTCGATGAGCTGGGGCCGGGCGACGCCTTGCCGCCGGACGTGGTGTGGCTCGACCTCATGCAGCCTTCGCCCGAGGAGCGTGCCAGCGTCGAGAACGGGCTCGGCATCGCGCTGCCGACCCGCGAGGAGATGCAGGAGATCGAGGTTTCGGCGCGCCTCTACCAGGAGGAGAACGCGCTCTTCATGACCGCGCTCGCACCCCTGCGCGCGGACACGCCGGAGCCCGACACCACGCCGATCACCTTCATCCTGACGCCGACCTGCCTGATCACGCTGCGCCACGCCGAGCCCGCCTCGGTGCGCACCTTCATCTCGCGCATCCAGCGCCGGCCGCTCGCTTGCACGACGCCCGAGCGCGCGCTGTGCGGCCTCTTGGAGGCGATCACCGAGCGGATCGCCGACGTGCTGGAGTATGCCGCGGCCGAGCTCGACGCCGTGTCGCGCGAGGTCTTCGCCGCCCAGGGCACGCCGCCGGGTGCCAGGCGCAAGAAGGCGCGCGACCTCAACGAGGTGCTGCGCCGCATCGGGCGCGCCGGCGACCTGATCTCGAAGGTCAGGGAAAGCTTGGTCAGCCTCGCCCGCCTCGTCACCTTCCTGACCGCGGCGCTCAAGACCAGCCCGCGCAAGGGCCTGCGGCTCCGCCTCAAGACGCTGGCGCGCGATACCGCCTCGCTCAGCGACCAGGCCACCTTCGAATCCGGCAACGTGATCTTCCTGCTCGAGGCCACGCTCGGCATGATCAACATCGAGCAGAACGCGATCATCAAGACCTTCTCGGTCGCGGCCGTCGCGTTCCTGCCGCCGACCCTGATCGCCAGCATCTACGGCATGAACTTCAAGTTCATGCCCGAGCTCGACTGGCCGCTCGGCTACGCCTTCGCGCTCGGCGTCATGCTGCTCTCCGCCGTCCTGCCGCTGCTCTACTTCAAGCGGAAGGGGTGGTTGTAGGCAGGCCGCTGCCGACACGCCGCCGCCTCCATTCGTCATTGCCGGGCTTGACCCGGCAATCCAGCTCTCTTGAAGAAGCCTGGATGCCCGGGTCAAGCCCGGGCATGACGAAGAAGGAATGCAAACGTCGTGCCGCCGCTCCTGGATGCCCCGCCTGCGCGGGGCATGACGAGATAGCGTGCGTCAAGCCGCGGCGGCGCCGATGCGGTTGAAGGCGGCAAGCGAGCGTTCGATCAGGGCGGGATCTAAGTCGTCGACGATGAAGACGATGCGCGAGCGGCGCTCGTCGTCGGGCCAGGCGGCGAGGTGCATCGGCGGGTGGACGACGTGCTGCACGCCGTTGATGACGACCGGGGCCGCCGCGCCCTTGACGTTGAGGATGCCCTTGACGCGCAGCACGCGCTGGCCGTGCCGGTGCAGCAGCATGGTGAGCCAGATGCCGAACGCGGTCCAGTCGAGCGGCTCGTCGATGGTGACGACGAAGGAGCGGATATGCTCGTCATGCCGGTTCACGTCATGGGGGTGCTCGTCGTGCCCGTGCGGCGCGGCGGCGGCCTTGAGCGCTTCGAGGTCGAGCCAGTGCTTCACCTCGGCGGCCTTCCTGGACGGGTCGTAGACGTCGGCGCGCAGCACGCGGCGCACGTCGATCCTGCCGAAGCGCCCGATCATGTAGTCGGCGCTCGGGTTGATGCGCATCAGGCGCGCCTTGAGCGCCTCAACCTGGCTCGGCGCCACGAGGTCGCTCTTGGTGATGACGATGCGGTCGGCGACCGTGGCCTGGCGCACGGACTCGACATGGCGGTCGAGCTGCTCCATGCCGTTGACCGCATCGACCGTGGTGATCACGCCGCCGAGCCGGTAGTGATAGCGCAGCACGGTATCCGACATCAGGGTGAAGAGGATCGGCGTCGGATCGGCGAGGCCCGTGGTCTCGACCACCATGCGCTTGTAGCGCGGCACCTCGCCCCGTTCGCGCTTCGAGTTGAGCTCGAGGATCGCGCTCTTGAGGTCGTCGCGGATGGTGCAGCACAGACAGCCGCTCGACAGCAGCACGGTGTTCTCGTCCATCTTCTTGACGAGGAAATGGTCGAGCCCGACCGCGCCGAATTCGTTGATCAGCACCGCGGCATCCTTGAGCGAGGGATGCCGCAGCATGTGGTTGAGCAGGGTCGTCTTGCCGCTGCCGAGGAAGCCGGTGACGACGAAGACGGGGATCAGGCGGCTATAGGCGACCATCTGCGCGGCGTGCTCGAATCAATGCTCGACCGGCGGCGTGCTCTCCAGCCGCTCGATCAGCTCGGGGTCGAGCGGGTCGACCGCGCGGCCGCCGCATGATTCGACCGCGCGCCAGAGCTGCGGCAGGTTGACCACCACGTCGGAGGCGCCGCTGAAGCCGCGCACGACGTATTGCCCGCCGGTCCAGTCCTCGGCCTTGCAGGCATAGCGTTCGAGCACCCGGTTGAGCAGGCGCACCCGATAGGCGCGCTCCAGGAAGCGTTCGCGGCCGACCGAGACCTCGGCGTTGCGCGCCGCGTCGGTATCGGTCTCGGTCCAGTGCGGACCGTCCATCAGCGTGCCGCAGAGGCCGCACATCGGCTGCGCATTTCCTCCATCCCGGATGCCGCTTCCTCATCCTTCGACAAGCTCAGGATGAGGAAGCGGCCTAAATCTTCCCTCATGCTAAGCTTGTCGACCTCGCTTCGCCCGCCGAAGCGGGCTTCGCGAAGGCAGGAACATGAGGGGACGGCACAGAGCCTGCTATTCCATATGGTGAGGCTCCACTTTGCGCGCCACGCTATTTCTTCTTCTTGACCGCCTTCCCGGCCTTGACCGGGCCCTTGTAGGGGCTGCGCTTGGCGAAGTCGGCGGCGATCTCCTCGAAGGTGGACCACTTCACGCCGGGATGGCTCGACACGTAGGAGAAGATGCGCTCGAGCATGAGCAGCACCTGGGGCCTCCCTGAGATGTCGGGATGGATGGTGAAGGTGAACACCGCATAGTCCATCTCGCGATAGACCCAGTCGAACTGGTCACGCCACCAATCCTCGATGTCGCGCGGGTTGGTCCAGCCGCCGCTGTTCGGCACCTTCTTCATGAACATGAGCGGCGGCAGGTCGTCGAGGTACCAGCTGCCCGGGATCTGCACGATCGGCACGGTGTGGCCGAACTCCATCGGCTCCATCCAGTGCTTCGGGTGCTTCGAGTAGTCGATCAGCTTCCACTTCTCGCCGACCCGCGTCCAATAGGGCGTGAAGTCGGTGTGCATCTGGCTGTGGTCGTACTTGATGCCGCGGTCCATCAGGAGCTGGGGCGTCGCCTGGCTCATCTCCCACCACGGCGCGACATAGCCGACCGGCGGGCGGCCATAGAGCTTCGAGACCAGCGCATAGGTCTTGTCGAGGATCGCCTCCTCCTGCTCCGGCGTCATGGCGATCGGGTTCTCGTGGGTGTAGCCGTGCAGGCCGATCTCGTGGCCGGCGTCGGCCACCATCTTCATCTCCTTCGGGAACGACTCGATGGAATGGCCGGGGATGAACCAGCTCGTCCGCATGCCCATCTTGTCGAACAGCTTGAGGAGCCTCGGCGTGCCGACCTCGGCCGCGAAGATGCCGCGCGAGATGTCGCTCGGGCTCTCGCCGCCGGCATAGGAGCCGATCTGGCCGGCCACGGCATCGACATCGATGCCGACGCCGCAAAAGATCTCCTTCTTCGCCATGTATACCTCCCTGGGTGGCGCGGATGCACGAGATTAGGCCATCGGCACGCGCCCCCGCAACCGTCACCCGACCCCGGCGGCTCTCGGCAACGCACGGAAACGCCAGCGGATTTTTCCTCGATTTGCTGCCATCATCGCCCCTCTACGACCGAGGGGCTGCGGTGCTGAGACGGATCCGGCTGGCATCGGGACTGGTGCTGTTCTTCTACGTCGGCACGCACCTGTTGAACCACGCGCTCGGGCTCGGCTCGCTCGGCGCGCTCGATGCCGGCCGCGACGTCTTCCTCGCCTTCTGGCGGAACTGGCCCGGCACCGTGCTACTCTACGGCGCGCTGCTCACCCATCTCGCGCTGGCGCTCTATGCCCTCTACCAGAGGCGCTCGCTCAGGCTGAAGCCGCTCGAGGCGGCGCAGCTCCTGCTCGGGTTCGCCATCCCGTTCCTGCTCGTCGAGCACGCGCTCGGCACGCGCCTGCTGCACGAGCTCTACGGCGTCACCGACAACTACGTCTATGTCGTGCTGGTGCTCTGGGTGTTCGCGCCGGTGATCGGCGTCGTGCAGAACGTCTTCCTGGTCGTCGCCTGGACGCATGGCTGCATCGGCATGCACTACTGGCTCAAGCTCAAGCCGTGGTTCCCGCGCTGGGCGCCCCTGCTCTTCCTGCTCGCGGTGCTGCTGCCGGTCTGCGCGATCCTCGGCTTCGTCGCGACCGGGCGCGAGGTCAGCCTGCTCTACGCGCAGCCCATGTGGTTCTCCGAGATGTCGATGGCGATCAACCTGCCTGGCGAGGAGGCGGTCGCCCTCGCCAAGCACTGGACCGTGATCGGCCGCTATATCATGGCCGGGCTGATCGCGGCCGTGCTGGCGGCGCGCGGCGTCCGCTTCCTCATCGAGCACCGGCGCCGCCACGTCATGCTCAGCTACCCGGACGGCAGGCGGGTCGACATCGCGCCCGGCGTCACCGTGCTGGAGGCGAGCCGGCAGGCCGGCATCCCGCACGCCTCGGTGTGCGGCGGGCGCGGCCGCTGCTCGACCTGCCGGGTGCGCTGTGGCCGGGGCATCGAGCATCTGCCGCCGCCCTCGCCCGAGGAGGCGCGCGTGCTCCAGCGCGTCGGCGCGCCGGAGAACGTGCGGCTCGCCTGCCAGATCCGCCCGGACCACGATCTCGAGATCACGCCGCTGCTGGCGCCAGGCGTCGGGCCCAAGGCGGCGTGGCGCCAGCCCTCCTACGCGCAGGGCAGGGAACGCGAAATCTGCGTGCTGTTCGCCGACATCCGCTCGTTCACCCGCTTCAGCGAGACCCGGCTGCCCTATGACGTGGTGTTCGTGCTCAACCGCTATTTCCGCAGCATGGGCGAGGCCATCGAGACCAGCGGCGGCCATATCGACAAGTTCATCGGCGATGGCGTGATGGCGCTGTTCGGCACCGACAGCGGGCCCGAGGAGGCATCGCGGCGGGCGCTTGCCGCCGCGCGCGCCATGGGCGTCGCGCTCGACGAGCTCAACCGCTCGCTCGCGCATGACCTGCCCGAGCCGATCCGCATCGGCATCGGCGTCCATCTCGGGCCGGTCATCCTCGGCGAGATCGGCTTCGGCCGGACCACCTCGCTGACCGCGATCGGCGATTCGGTGAACACCGCGTCGCGGCTCGAATCGGCGACCAAGGAGTTCGACTGCCAGCTCATCGTCTCGGAGGCGCTGGTGATGCGCGCCGGGCTCGACCTCTCGGCCTTTCCCCATCGCGAGATCGAGCTGCGCGGCCGTGCCGCGCCGCTCGGCGTGCGGGCGATCCGCCACGCCGCCGAGCTGCCCGAGATCGAACTGCCGCCGCTCCGCCGACGCCGGCGCGCCGCCGACGAGGCAGCTTGATCGCCGCCGCCCCACCGTACCGTGCCGTCTTGAAGCCGTGCCAAGGAATGTCTTTCCTATCATCCCGAGCACCGGCACAATAGGCAGACGAAACAAAGGGCTGGGACGGCAATGAAGAGCGGCAACCGGAAAGTCTGCCGAGCTGCGCTCGCGTGGTCCGGGCTCGGGACGGCACTCGTCGCGATCCTCATGCTGATGGCCGGGCCGGCCGCGGCAAGCTTCGAGACCGGCGCGCAGGCCTACCTCCAGGGTGACTACAAGACCGCGCTCACCGAATGGCGGCCGCTCGCCGAAGCGGGCAACGCCTCGGCGCAGTTCGGCCTGGGCCTCGCCTACGAGAACGGCCGCGGCGTCGAGAAGGACATCGCCGAGGCCGCGAAGTGGTACCGGAAAGCCGCCGACCTCGGCCTCGCCGACGCACAGTTCAACCTGGGCAATCTCTATCTCGCCGGCAACGGCGTTCCCAAGGATCTCGCGGAGGCCGCCAAGCTGTTCCGCGCCGCCGCCAACCAGGGCATGCCGCACGCCCAGGTCAATCTCGGCTATTCCTACGAGACCGGCGCGGGCGTCGAGCAGGACGCCAAGACCGCGGTGAGCTGGTATCGGCGTGCCGCGGAGCAGAATTTCGGCCCGGCGCAATACTATCTCGGCGCCGCCTATGAGCGCGGCGTCGGCGTCGAGAAGGACCTGAAGCAGGCCGCGACCTGGTACGCGCGCGCCACCGAGCAAGGCATCGGCAACGCCGAGCAGCGCCTCGCGCTGCTGCGCCAGCAGGGCATCGAGCCGGAGACCGCGACCGACGGCGCCGACGGCGCCAGCGCGGCGGCCGAGCCGGCAGGCACCGAGGCATCGGCGCCCGAGAAGGCCGAGGCCGCCGCCGCGCCGGCCACGAGCGAGAAGGCCGAACCGCAACCCGCACCGGCCGAGGCTAAAAAGCCCGAGCCGGCACCGGCGCCGGCCGAGGCCAAGAAACCGGACACGCCGCCCGACAAGCCCGCCGAGACGGCCGCGCCGAAGACAGCCGTAGCGCCCGTCCAGAAGCCCACCGAGGCACCGAAGGAGAAGCCGCCCGAGCAGCCGGCGAAGGCGGAGCCGAGCAAGGCGCCGCAGACGCAGACCGCCTCGCTCGGCGGCCAGTACCGGATTCGCCTGGCCTCCTATCGCGACTCCGCCGGCGCCGAGGCCGGCTGGCGCATCCTGAGCAAGAAGCACGCAGGCGTGCTCGGCGCGCTCTCGCACGACATCGCAAGGGCCGATCTCGGCGAGAAGGGCATCTTCTATCGCCTGGAGGCCGGGCCCTTCGCCTCGGCCGACGCCGCCAAGGCCGCCTGCACCGAGATCACCAAACGCGGCGATGGCTGCACGACGGTCGCGCCATAGTCCGCGTGACGATGACGGCCGGGCGCGAACGGCACGAGCGCTGACGCGGTGACTTCACCCGACGTCGATCAGCGGGATGGGTGGCTCAACGTCCACGAGGAAGCCGGCATGCTGACCGTCGAGGCCGGCGGCCGCTGGAACATCGCGACCGCCCAGCGCTTCGAGCGGACCTTCGACAGGCTCGGCGCGTTCAAGGGCAAGCAAGCGCGGCTCGACCTCGGCGCGGTGGAGAGCCTCGACACCGCGGGCGCCTTCCTGCTGCACCGGCTCACCGACCAGCTCAAGGCGGGCGGGGTCGCGGTCGAAGTCCTCAAGCTGAGCGAGGCGCAGGAAGCGCTCATCACGCGCGTCGCGCATCTCGAGCCCAAGGTCGAGATCGAGCCGCGGCGGCGCAACCCGCTGGTGGTCATCCTCGAGCGCATCGGCCGGGGCGTCGCCGACGTCGTCAAGGAGCTCCAGGAAGGGCTCTCGTTCCTCGGCCGGATCGTGGTCTCGTTCCTGTGGCTGCTGCGCCATCCGCACCGGCTGCGCGTGCGCGCCGTCGTCTATCACATGGAGCAGTCGGGGCTGAACGCGGTCCCCATCGTCGCGCTGATCGCCTTCCTGATCGGCGTGGTGATCGCCTATCAGGGCTCGCTCCAGCTCACCCAGTTCGGCGCCCAGATCTTCGTCGTCGACCTGGTCGCGGTATCGGTGCTGCGCGAGCTCGGCATCCTCCTGACCGCGATCATCGTGGCCGGCCGCTCGGGCAGCGCCTATACCGCCCAGATCGGCGCGATGCGGATCAACGAGGAGGTCGATGCCATGCGCACGATCGGCCTCGACCCGATGCAGGTGCTGGTGCTGCCGCGCGTGATCGCGCTGATGATCACCCTGCCGCTGCTCGGCTTCATCGCCGACATCATGGGGCTGATCGGCGGCGCGGTGATGGCGAACATCGAGCTCGGCATCTCGCCGGGCGCCTTCGTCGAGCGGCTCGGCGACGCCTTCTCGCCCTGGTCGCTCGGCGTCGGGCTGATCAAGGCGCCGGTCTTCGCCGGGATCATCGCGCTGACCGGCTGCTATATGGGCATGAAGGTCTCGGGCAGCGCCGAGAGCGTCGGGCTCTACACCACCCGGGCGGTGGTGCACGGCATTTTCGCGGTTATCGTGGTGGACGCGATCTTTTCGGTGTTCTTTGCGTATATTGGGATCTGAGATGGACGACCGGCACGACTTCGATATCGCGATCCGCGTGCGCGGGCTCACCGTCCGCTTCGGCGCGAATAGCGTGCTTGAAGACCTCGACCTCGACGTCAGGCAGGGCGAAATCCTGGGTTTCGTCGGCCCGTCGGGCTCCGGCAAGTCGGTGCTGCTCCGCACCATCGTCGGCCTGGTGCCGCATGTCAGCGGCAGCATCGAGGTGATGGGCCAGGACCTCGGCAAGCTCCCGGACGAGGCGCGCCGGCAGATCGAGAGGCGCTGGGGCGTGCTGTTCCAGAACGGCGCGCTGTTCAGCTCGCTCACGGTCGCGCAGAACGTCCAGGTGCCGCTCAAGGAGCACACCAGCCTGTCGCCGCACATCATGGACCAGATCGCCGGCATCAAGATCGGCCTGGTCGGCCTGCAGCCGGACGCCGCGACCAAATACCCCTCGGAGATCTCGGGCGGCATGAAGAAGCGCGCCGGGCTCGCCCGCGCGCTCGCGCTCGACCCGGAAATCCTCTTCCTCGACGAGCCGACGGCCGGGCTCGACCCGATCAGCGCCGCCGCGTTCGATCAGCTCATCCTGAGCCTCCAGTGGAACCTGCATCTGACGGTGTTCATGGTGACGCACGACCTCGACAGCCTGTTCACCATCTGCGACCGCATCGCCGTGCTCGGCCGCAAGCGCGTCATCGCGATCGGCACCGCGAGCGACCTGCTCCAGCATGACGACCCGTGGATCCGCGAGTATTTCCACGGCCCGCGCGGACGCGCGGCATCCCACGCGGCGGCCTGAGCCATGGAGACGCGCACCAGCTACGTCCTGGTCGGCGCCTTCCTGCTCGCCGCGGCGGTCGGGCTGATCGCCTTCATCGTCTGGTCGGTCAAGAGCGACACGTCGGTGGCCTACGCCACCTACCGCGCCTACTTCGCCGGTTCCGTCTCCGGCCTCACCCGCGGCAGCGAGGTGCGCTATCGCGGCATCCCGATCGGCCGCGTCACCGACATCCGCATCGACCCGGACAATGTCGAGCTGATCCGCGTCACCATGGACATCGTCTCGACGACACCGATCAAGACGGATTCCGTGGCCACGGTCCAGGTCGCCGGCATCACCGGCGTCGGCTATGTCCAGATCGAGGGCGGCAGCCAGGGCGCGCCGCCGCTCCAGCTCGAAGCTGGCCGGAAGTTCCCGGTCATCCAGACCAAGCGATCCGGGCTCGAGGCGCTCTTCGACGAGACGCCGGAGCTGATCCAGCGTGTGATCGTGCTGGCCGACGAGGTCACCAAGCTGTTCAGCGAAGAGAACCGCACGGCGATCACCGAGACGCTCGACAATGTCCGGGAGCTCTCGTCTGCGCTCTCCGGCAGCTCGACCAAGATCGCCGCGCTGATCGACGATACGGCGGCCATGGCGGCCGAACTCCGGGTCGCCGCCGAGGACGTCAAGGCGATCGCGGCCGACGCGCGCATCGGCTTCGGCCGCATCGAGAAGGGCACGGTCTCGCTGCTGGCAACAGCGGAATCGGCGCTGCGCAGCGCGGACAGTCAGATCGCGAATCTCGGCAGCGGCGCGACGGACATGATCGCCTCGCTCAACGCCGCTTCGGAGTCGCTCAACAAGATGAGCACCGAGCTGCGCGAAATCCTGGCCGAGAACCGCAAGCCGCTGCACGACTTCTCGTCGAGCGGCCTCTATGACTTCACGCGCATGGTCGCCGAGATGCGCGGGCTGGTGAGCAGCCTGTCGCGCATCTCGGAGCGGCTGGAAAGCGACCCGTCGCTCTATCTGTTCGGCGGCGCAAACCAAGGGTACGAGGCGAAATGATACGTGCACCAAACGCCGGCCTGCGGCGGGCCGCGCTCGCGGGGTTGACGGCCGCGTGGCTCGCCGGCTGCGGCAGCCTGATCCCGGGCGCGGACGCGCCGCCGCCCGACCTCTACACGCTGACGCCGAAGAACACCTTCGACGAGACGCTGCCCCAGGTCTCCAACCAGCTCCTGGTCGAGGTGCCCATCGCGGCGGAGGGGCTGAACAGCCATCGCATCGCGCTCAGCCACGGCCTGCTCTCGCTCGACTACTACGCCAATGCCCGCTGGACCGAGCGGGCGCCGCTCCTCGTGCAGACGCTGCTGGTCGAGTCCTTCGAGAACACCGGGCGCATCGTCTCGGTCGCGCGCGACGGGACGGACCTTCGGGCCGACTATGTGCTCAAGACCGAGCTTCGCGAGTTCCAGGCGCAGTACGATGACGAGAGCTCGCCGCCCACGGTCAACGTCCGGCTGATCGCCAAGCTGATCAAGATCCCCGAGCGCAGCATCGTCGCCTCGGAGTCGTTCGACGCGATGACCCCGGCCAGCGGCACCAGCATGATCGAGGTGGTGGGCGCGTTCGACGAGGCGCTCGGCAAGGTGCTGAAGCGCCTGGTCGCCTGGTCGATGCCGCTGATCGCGGGTTGAAACGGGATCAGGCCGGGAAGGTCAGCAGGGTCGAAACCGGGACGTCGAGCCGGCTGCGGCCGCCGAGCCCGTCCAGCTCGACGATGAAGCTGGCGCCGGCCACCTCGCCGCCGACCTTGCGGATCAGCGCGACCGTGGCCGCCGCCGTGCCGCCGGTCGCCAGCAGGTCGTCGAGCACCACGATGGACTGGCCCGGGCTGACCGCGTCCGAGTGGATCTCGATCGTGTCCGTGCCGTATTCGAGCGCGTAGTCGTGGCGCACCGTCTGGCCGGGCAGCTTGCCCTTCTTGCGCACCATCATGAAGCCGCAGCCGAGCCTGAGCGCCAGCGGCGCCGCCACCAGGAAGCCGCGCGCCTCGATGCCGGCGAGCAGGTCCGGCTTCAGCGGCGCAACGGACTCGGCCATGCGATCGACCGCGGTCGCCCAGGCCTGCGGGTGACGGAGCAGCGTCGCGATGTCGTAGAAGAGTATGCCCGGCTTCGGGAAATCCGGGATCTTTCGGATGTGCTCCTCGAGACGCATCGCGACCGTATCTCCGCATGCAGTTGGTCTGGGATCGCCTGCTACCGAAGATAGACAATCACAGCCGGACGATCTTCTGCATTTTTGGAGTCGGGGAAGGCCAACGGCGCCTGCCGGATCGCGATGCCGTCCGAGGAATCCCGACGCGGCGGGCTAATCTTCCTCTATCTCATGCTTGATGTAGGCGATCACCGCCTGCCGATCCTCGGGCTTCTTGAGCCCCGCGAACGCCATCTTGTTCTTCGGCACATAGCCCTTGGGATCGGCGAGATAGGCATCTACCTTCGTCTCGTCCCAGACGATCGCGGCGCCCTTCATGGCGTCGGAATACTTGAAGTCCTCGAGCGTGCCGGAGGTGCGGCCGAAGACGCCCCAGAGGTTCGGCCCGGTCGCCTTGCTCTTTCCGTCTTTCTCGATCGTGTGGCAGGCTTTGCACTTCTTGAAGATCTTCTCGCCCTTCTCGACGAGGTCGTCGTCCGCGAACGCGGTGCCGGAGACCAGCCCCGCAGCGACGAACAGGCCGAGCGCGGCCAGGACCAAGCGAGCTTTCATCATGCCCCTCCGATGATAACCGATGGAATCGCAGCGCCGGCTGGCAGGCCGGGCGCGGCGACGTTAGGCCTCCACGATTTGAGATTCCATGAACCTCTTTACACTGCGTCAAATTGTCGTTGCGCCGAGCGCCGCCGCCCGGAATCCCGGCCCGTCCCCCCGCCACACGCCGAGGCGGCACCGAGGAACGCCGCAGGCATGGGCGCTCGCGCCGGGTACTATTCGTGCCCGGCTCGGCTAGATTAGTCCTTCCGGGTCAGGGAAGCAGCATGGCGACGATGCCTGGACAGACGAAACGAGCGCCACCCAGACGCACCCGCGCCGAGCGGGTCGAGACGCTCCAATACCTGGACCTCGCGACCCTGCCGAGGGAGCGTCTGGAAAGGATGGCGGCGGCGGCGGCCGACCTCGCGGAGGTGGCGCGCGTGCTCGACCGCACGGGCGACAATGTGGTGGGGGAAATCCTGCGCCACCAGGGCACCTTCTTCGAGTGGAACCACTATCCGAAGGGGGACGTCTACGACAACCTCAGCCACTCGCAATACTTCTACCACGCCCACCCCGGCGGCGCCCGGGACACCGAGCACGGCCACTTCCATACCTTCGTCAGGGCCAAGGGCATGCCGGCGCACATCAAGCCGGCGCGGCGCAAGCGCACCGCCTGCTGGCCGGACGGCGAGGAGGCGCTCAGCCATATCATCGGCATCTCCATGGGGGCGAACGGCCGGCCGCTCAGGCTGTTCTCGGTCAATCGCTGGGTCACCGGCGAGACCTGGTACCGCGCCGACGACGTGTGCGCGCTGATCGACCGCTTCGAGATCGACCACGCCCAGCCGTCATGGCCGGCCAATCGGTGGGTCACCGCCATGCTGCGGCTGTTCTGGCCGCAGGTGATGACGCTGATCCGCGCGCGCGACGACACCGTGGCCGCCTGGCAGCGGCGCAACCCGAAGGCGGACGTGCTCGAAGACCGCCGGCTCGAGATCGCCTCTCAGCTCGACATCTCGATCGAGCAGCAAAGCCGCGCGGTGCACGCCGCACTCACGGCCCGCCGCGAGGCCGCCTCTGGCTGAGAATGCCGCGCGCTATTCGGCTTTGCACGGGTTGCAAGGGTTGCACGGCTTGCAGGGATTGCAGGGATGACACGGGTTGCACGGGTTGTCGGACGCAACCACGAGCGGCCCCGAACCGGAATCCCCGGCCATGCCGGGTGCGGCGGCGGCGGCGAAAGTGACCACGGTCATCGCGATGACGGTTTCCTTGAGCATGCTGCTTCCTCCCGATCTTGCCGGCCTGGATTGTCTCGCCCGCGCCGGGATAAGGAAAGATGATGATGGCGTTCTCGCAAGGAATTGACCCCCGGTGAGCTGCCTCGAACCGGACGAGCTTGCCGAGGCCCTGCTCGGGACCGCCGAGGCGGCCGGCGTCGCGATCCTCGAGCACTATGGCACGTCCGCGGGCGTGCGCCTCAAGGCGGACCGGACCCCGGTGACCGATGCCGACCTCGCCGCCGACCGGGTGATCGCCGCGCGGCTCGGCGCCCTGTTCCCCGACATCCCCCTGGTCTCGGAGGAAGGCGTCGAGGCGTTCGAGGGCGGCGTCGAGGGCGCCGGCCGCTTCTTCCTGGTCGATCCGCTCGACGGCACCCGCGAGTTCCTGGAGCGCACCGGCGAGTTCACCGTCAATATCGGCCTGATCGAGGCCGGCCGGCCGGCCGCCGGCATCGTGCACGCGCCGGCGCTCGGCGAGACCTTCCTCGCGGTAGCGGGCAGCGCCTACTGGATCAGCGGCGGGACCCGCCGCGGCCCGTTGCGGGCGCGCCGGCAGGAGGGCGATACCGCGGTGATCCTGGCGAGCCGCTTCCACCGCGACCCGCAGACCGACGCCTTCATCGCCGAGCAGGGCAAGGCCCGGGTGATCACGGCCGGGAGCGCGCTCAAGTTCGGCGTGCTGGCGCGCGGCGACGCCGACCTCTACCCCCGCTTCGGGCGCACCATGGAATGGGATACCGCGGCCGGCCACGCGGTGCTCAAGGCCGCGGGCGGCAGCGTGCGCACGCTCGACGGCGCCGAGCTCGGCTACGGCAAGCCGGGGTTCGAGAACCCCTCGTTCATCGCGCGCGGGCGCGACTGAGATGGCGCCGCGCGTGGCTGAGGACGAGGCGGGCATCGCCCGCGCCGCCGCCTGCCTGCGCGCAGGGCAAGTGATCGTGATGCCGACCGATACGCTCTACGGCCTCGGCGCCGACGCCACCGACCCTGCCGCGGTCGCCCGCGTCTTCGCGATCAAGGGCCGCTTGGAGACCAGCCCGCTCCTGGTCCTGGTGCGCGACCTCGACGAAGCCAAGGCGTGCGGGCGCATCGAGGGCACGGCGTTGCGCGCGGCCGAACGGTTCTGGCCCGGCCCGCTGACGCTGGTGGTCCGGCGCGCGGCACACTGCAAGCTGGCGAGCAACCTCAATCCCTTGGGCGACACGGTCGGGCTGCGCGTCCCGGCGCGGCGGGAGACGCTCGCGCTGATCCGGGCGGCCGACAGGCCGCTCGCCGCGCCGAGCGCCAATCGCAGCGGCGAGAAGCCGGTCGCCAGCGCCGCGGAAGCGCTCGCGACGTTCGGCGAGGAGGTCGCGCTGGTGCTCGACGGCGGCACGATCGACGCAGCGCCGTCGAGCGTGCTCGAATGGCTCGATGGCGGCTTCCGCCTGCGCCGCGAAGGCGCGCTGTCGCGCGGCACGCTCGAAGCCGCGCTTGGCCCGATCGACGCGTAACTATGGAACACGCTTAATAGCACGCCAAATTTTGGGATAATCCATGACGGCAAGAGTAGAACAGCCGAAGGGGATGACCTATCATCGCACCCAGCGCAACCAACCATTGGCGAATAGAACCATGACGAAAATCCTGGTCGTCGAGGATGAAGCCGCCATCCGCGAGAAGCTGATCACCGTGCTCGGCTTCGAGGGGTTCGACACCTTGGGCGCCGCCGACGGCCGCGCCGGCGTGCAGCTCGCCCGCAGCGAGCATCCCGACCTCATCATCTGCGACATCATGATGCCGGACGTGAACGGCTATGGCGCGCTCCGCGAGCTGCGCGCCGATCCGGTGACGGCGTCGATCCCCATCATCTTCCTGACCGCGGCGGCGAGCCGGGCCGACATGCGCAAGGGCATGGAGCTCGGCGCCGACGACTACATCACCAAGCCCTATACCGTCGAGGAGCTGCTCTCCGCCGTGCGCACGCGCCTGTCGCGGCAGCGCGTGATTCGGGAAACCGGGGGTGACGTCGCCGGTGAAGAATCGGCCGCCTGACGGGCCACGGCTGAGCACGCTGCATTCGGGTATCGGGCGGGGGCCGTTCGGGCCCCTCCTCGCGCTGCTGCTCGTCGCCTTGCTGCTTGCCGTCGCCTGCGCGCCGGTGGTCGAGCCCATGGGGCCGCCCACCCAGGAGGCGCGCCTGGAGGCCGACGCGGCGGTGCTGGCGGACGGCGCCCGGCTGCCGCTCCGCCGCTGGGCAGCGCAGGGCGGTGCGCCGCACGCCGTCATCCTCGCGCTCCACGGCTTCAACGACTACAGCAACGCCTTCGAGCTGCCTGCCCTCTACTGGGCCGAGCGCGGCATCACGACCTACGCCTATGACCAGCGCGGCTTCGGCGACACCGCGAGCAAGGGGTTGTGGGCCGGCGCCGAGACGCTGGCGGCAGACGCCGGCACGATCGCGCGGCTGATCCGCGCGCGGCATCCGGGCGTGCCCTTCTTCCTGCTCGGCGAGAGCATGGGCGGCGCGGTGCTGATCGCCGCCGCCAACCCGGCGCTGCCGCCGGCCGACGGCGTGATCCTGGTCGCGCCCGCGGTGCGCGGCCGGGACACCATGAACGTCGTCTATCGCACCACGCTCTGGCTCGGCGCTCACCTCTTCCCGTGGGCCGCGCTCAGCGCCGAGGGGCTCGACATCGTCGCCACCGACAACCTCGCCGTGCTGCAGGCGATGCAGAACGACCCGCTGATCATCAAGCGGACGCGCGTCGATGCCATCTGGGGCCTCGTCGACCTGATGGACAAGGCGCAGGAGAACGCCCCCAAGCTAAACCGCACGCCGACCCTCGTGGTCTACGGCACGCGCGACGAGGTGGTGCCGCCCGAGCCGGTCGGCACCTTCGTAGCGCGGCTGCCGCGCACGGTTCCCGTCGCGGTCTATGAGGGCGGCTACCACATGCTGCTGCGCGACCTCGGTGCGAAGCCGGTGCTCGACGACGTGCTCGCCTGGATCGCGCATCCGGGCGCCCCGCTCGCCTCGCCCGCCGACGAGGCCGGCGCCGCCTACTTCAACCGCGTGGACTCGGCGCCGAAGACCGAGCTGTCATCGCGCTAAAGAATCCGGCGGAGCGCGTCGAGCGTGGCGTCGGGCGCTTCTTCCATCATGATGTGGCCGATGCCCGGGAGCGTCACGACATGGGCGCCCGCAATCCGCTTCGCCAGGGCGAGGCCGAGCCTCGGCGGCGTCATCATGTCGCGCTCGCCGATCACGAAGAGCGTCGGGCAGCGCACCTTGGCCGCCGCCGCCTCGCCGTCCGCATAGTCGTTGCAGGCACGGAGGTCCGCGTTCAGCACACCGGGCGCCGCGCGCTCGAGCGTCCTGAGCCCGCCGCGCATCATCCAGAGGCCGGGCACCTTGTGGCCGCCGAACTGGGCACGCCGGCCGTAGCCCCATGAATTGATCAGGTCGAAGGCGAGATGGTCATTCGCCGCCGACGAATCGAGCAGCACGTCAGCCACCTTGAGCGGCACGGCGCAGCCGAGCAGCGCCAGCGCGCGGACCCGCTCGGGATGCCGCCCGGCCGCTTCCAGCGCGACCAGCGAGCCCATGCTGTGGCCGACCAGCGCGGCCTGCGCTACGCCAGCCGCGTCCATGACGCGCACCACCCAGTCGGCCAGGGCGGGCACGCTGTCGAGCGCCGGCCCCTCGGACTGGCCGTGGCCGGGCAGATCGGGCGCGAGCACGCTGCCGCCATGCCAGGCGAAGTAGCGCGCCTGCAGCTTCCATGCCGTATGGTCGAAGCCCGCGCCGTGAATGAAGATGGTGACCGGGCGGGCGGGATCGAACGGCCGGCCGCCGGTCGTCGCATGCACCCGCTTGCCGTCGACGGTAAGGCTCAGGCTCATTTGCGCTGCGACGCCTTGAGCGCGCGGTCGAGATCGTCGATCAGGTCGTCGGCGTCCTCGAGGCCGACCGAGAGCCGCACCATGTCCTCGCCGACGCCGGCGGCCGCGAGCGCCGCCGCGTCCATCTGCTGATGCGTCGTGCTCGCGGGATGGATGATCAGGCTCTTGGCGTCGCCGACATTGGCGAGGTGGGAGAACAGCGAGGCCGCCTCGATCAGCCTGCGCCCGGCCTCGCGCCCGCCCTTGACGCCGAAGCAGAAGACCGCGCCGCAGCCCTGCGGCATCAGGCGCTTCGCCCGCTCGTGATCGGGGTGGCTCTGCAGCTCGGGATAGCTCACCCAGGCGACCGCCTCGTGGCCGGAGAGGAAGCCGATGATACGCCGCGTGTTCTCCATGTGCCGGGCGATGCGGAGCGGCAGCGTCTCGACGCCCTGCAAGAGGTAGAACGCGGTCTGCGGCGCCATGCAGGCGCCGAAATCGCGCATGCCCTCGGCGCGGGCGCGCATGATGAAGGCCTGCGGGCCGAACTCGTCGGCGAAGTCGAGCCCGTGATAGCCGGCATAGGGCTCGGTGAGCGTCGGGAAGCGGCCGGAGGCCTCCCAGTCGAAGCGGCCGGAATCGACCAGCGCGCCGCCGATCGCGATGCCGTGGCCGCCGAGGAACTTGGTCACCGAGTGCATCACGAGATCCGCGCCGTGCTCGAACGGGCGGAACAGGCAGGGCGTCGGGAAGGTGTTGTCGATCAGGACCGGGATGCCGCGCGCGTGCGCGATCCCGGCGATCGCCGGCAGGTCCATGATCTCGAGGCCGGGATTGCCCAGGCTCTCGCCGAAGAAGAGGCGGGTCTCGGGCCGGATGGCGCGCGCGAAGCCTTCCGTGTCGCGCGGATGCACGAAGCTCGTGGTGATGCCGAAGCGCGGCAAAGTGTGGGTCAGGATGTTGTGGCTGCCGCCATAGAGCGAGGCCGAGGCCACGATATGGCCGCCCTGCCCCATCAGGGTGGCGATCGCGAGGTGCAGCGCGGCCTGGCCGCTCGCGGTGCAGACCGCGCCGACGCCGCCTTCGAGCGCGGCGATGCGCTCTTCGAGCACGGCGACCGTCGGGTTCGAGATGCGCGAATAGATATGGCCGGCACGCTCGAGGTTGAACAGCGAGGCGGCGTGCTCGGTGCTCTCGAACACGAACGAGGTGCTCTGATAGATCGGCACCGCCCGCGCGCCGGTTGCGGGGTCGGGCCGCTGGCCGGCATGCAGCGACAGCGTGTCGAACTTGAGGTATTTCGGGTCAGCCATCGGGCCAGGGCCGTGTTCTCGCGCGGATCGCGGATGCCGACGGCCGCCGCTTGCGGCGAGTTTAGGCAGGCCGCGGGGACGAGTCCATCGAGCCGGGGCAATGCGGTGACGGGGTGCCGCGGCGGATGGCCAGCGGCCAGGCGCCTTCAGGAAAAAGGCGAGGGCCCCGGACAGCCTGCGCTGCCCGGAACCCTCGCCAGCGGACTCGACCCGTCCCGCAACCGCCGCGCGATGAGCGCGGAAACCGTCGGTACAGGCCGGGCGAAGAAAACGGAAGCGGCTAGAGCGGGATCAGCCGCCCATCGCGTCCTTCATGCACTTCTCCTTCTCGGCCGCGTCGGTGATCGACTCGCATTTCTTCGCGGCTTCGTCGTCAGCATAGACGGCAGCGGTCGTGCTGAGCAGGCCACCGGCCACCAGCAGGGCCAGGGCGAGGGAGAGGGAGAGCTTGCGCATCGTGGGTTCCTCCGATCATGTCGCTTGTTGTTCGCGTACGCGCGAAAACGGCTGCCGGCATCGGCAGCCACAGGGATAACGTCCCGCGCTTCGCTTTATTCCATGCCGCCGGCCACGAAAAATCCGGCCCCCGGCCCATTGCGGGCCGCCGCCAAACCTCTAGAATCCCGGCCCGGAGGCCTCGCAACCAGGCGCGCCACCCGATCGTTTAGCGTAGGGGTCTCCGCCCCATGTCACGGAATAATTTTCCGGCACCGGACGTTATCCCGATGAAAGGCTGGACTACACGACGCGAGGATGGCGACCGCGCCCTGCGCAGCGGCATGGAAGCCCTGTTGCCGCGGCTCAGGCGCTTCGCACGCGGACTGACCGGCAACGCCTCGGATGCCGACGACCTGGTCCAGGCGGCGTGCGTGAAGGCGCTATGCAACGCGGACGGCTGGACGAACGGCACCAGGCTCGATAGCTGGCTCTACCGGATCGTCCATACCGCGTGGCTCGACGAGCTGCGCCGCCGCCGGCACCGCGTGAGCGCCAACCTCGACGAGGCGGAGGAAGAGGCCGGCGGCGACGTCGTGGCGCATGTCGAGGCGCGGCTGAGGCTGGAAGAGGTCGAGCGTTTGATGGCCGATTTACCCGTGGAGCAGCGAGCGGTGCTGTTGCTGGTGTGCGTCGAGGGCCTCGGCTATCGCGAGGCGGCCTCGGTGCTCGGCGTGCCGGTCGGCACCGTGATGAGCCGGCTCGCTCGGGCGCGCGCGGCGCTCCTGACGCGCCTCGGCGAAACCCCGCGGCGCGTGGCGGATGGCGCCGGCCACCCATGACTCGTTTCGACGACAGGACACTCGGCGCCTATGTCGACGGCGAGGCGTCGCCCGAGGAGGCCCGCGCCATTGATGCGGCGCTCGGCTCTGACGCAGGCCTGCGCGCGCGCATCGCGGCGCTGCGCGAGGTGTCGCTCGCCACGCGCGCCGCCTTTGCCCCGATCGAGCGGGAGCCTCCGCCCGACCGCCTGATCGACGTCGCGCGTTCCGCCCGGCCGGGCGCCAGCGTCCACCGGCTCGGCCGCTTGCCCCACCTGCCTCGCTTTCCCCGCCTGCCCCGACTGCCCGCCTTGCAGGGGCGGTGGCGGCGCTTTGCCTTGCCCTTGGCCGGGGCGGCGGGCGTCGCCGCGGCCGTGCTGATCGGGGTTTCCTCGGCCGGCCTGTTCAGCCGCGACGAGCCCGAGGAGCTGGCCTACAGCGATCCCTGGCTCGATCAGGTCCGCCGCTCCTATGACGCTTACGCCGCGGTCGAGCCGACCAGCGCCGCCGCGCCCGACGAGGAGGCTGATTCCGGTGACGTCGAGCAGGTCGGCGCCTGGTTCTCGCGGCGGCTCGACCACCCGATCATGGTGCCCGACCTCTCCGCCCACGGACTGACGCTCAAGGGCGGCAAGGTGCTGATCGCCAATGGCGAGCCTTCGGCGCAGATCATCTACGCCACGGAGGACGGCGCGCCGGTCGCGCTCGCGGTGGTGGCGTCGCGCGGGCCGGACGAGCTCATCGCGGCGCGCGCGGGCGGCGGCACCAACCTCCTGCACTGGCGCGCCAGCGACTATGGCTATGCGCTGATCGGCGCGCTCGACCTGAAGACGATGGAACGGCTCGCCGACGAGATCGCCCCGCGCCGCAGCACCGACGTTTAGATCTATTCCGCGAAGGCGATGGTGACGCGGCGGTTGCGTTTGCCCTTGCTCTCGATCTTGAGCACCTTGACCGGGCCGATCTCGCCCACGCTCGCGACATGGGTGCCGCCGCAGGGCTGCACGTCGATGCCGTCGATCTCCATGAGGCGCACCCGCCCCTGCCCGCGCGGCGGCTGAACCAGCATGGTCTTGACCAGCGCCGGCTGGGCGTCGAGCTCCGCCTCGCTGATCCAGCGTGCCGAGGCGCGCGCGCCGCTCGCGATCAGCTCGTTGAGCTTCGCCTCGATCGCCACCTTGTCGAGCGCGGCGTCCTGCATGTCGAAATCGAGCCGGCCCTTGTCCTCGGCGATCTGGCCGCCGGTCACCGGCGCGCCGACCACCGCGGTCAACAGATGCAGGCAGGTGTGGATGCGCATGTGGCGATGCCGGCGCGCCCAGTCGATCTCGGCGAGCAGATCGACGCCGACCGGCGGCAGCGGCGCGCCCTCGGCCGGCACGTGGATCACCTCGTCCTCGCCGTTGCCCTTGATCGTGTCGGCGATCGGGATGGTCGTGCCGCTGATCAGGCGGAGGGTGCCGCGATCGCCCGGCTGGCCGCCGCCGGCCGGGTAGAACACCGTGCGGTCGAGCCGCACCGCGCCGGGCTCGGCAGAGACCACGCGCGCCGCGCAGGAGCGGGCGTAAGGGTCGGCGCGGAAGACGAGCTCAGTCGGCATCTGCCCCTGCCTCCATCCAATCGGGCACCGGCAGGTTCCGCTCGCGCAGGAACGCCGGGTTGAACAGCTTCGACGTGTAGCGCGTGCCATAGTCGGCCAGCACGGTGACGATGGTGTGGCCCGGCCCGAGCTGCTTGGCGAGGCGGATGGCGCCGGCGACGTTGATGCCGGTCGAGCCGCCCATCACGAGGCCCTCGTGCTTGATCAGGTCGAAGATGATCGGCACCGCCTCGGCGTCGGGGATCTGGTAGGCGACATCCACCTTGAGGTCTTCGAGGTTCTTGGTGATGCGCCCCTGCCCGATGCCCTCGGTGATCGAAGTGCCCTCGGCCTTGAGCTCGCCCGCGGTGTAGTAGCTGTAAAGCGCCGCGCCCATCGGGTCGGCAATGCCGATCGCGACCTTCGGGTTCCGCGACTTGAGATAGGTCGCGACGCCGGCGAGCGTGCCGCCGGTGCCGACCGCGCAGATGAAGCCGTCGAGCTTGCCGCCGGTCTGCTGCCAGATCTCGGGGCCGGTGGTCTCGATATGGCCCTGGCGGTTCGCCACATTGTCGAACTGGTTGGCCCAGACCGCGCCATTCGGCTCCTTGGCCGCCAGCTCCTCGGCGAGCCGGCCCGAATATTTCACGTAATTGTTGGGATCCTTGTAGGGCACCGCCGGCACCTCGATCAGCCTCGCGCCGCACAGCCGGAGCATATCCTTCTTCTCCTGGCTCTGGGTGTCCGGGATCACGATCACGGTGCGGTAGCCGAGCGCGTTTGCGACCAGGGCGAGGCCGATGCCGGTGTTGCCCGCGGTGCCTTCCACGATCACGCCGCCGGGCTTGAGGAGGCCGCGCTTCTCCGCGTCGCGCACGATGAAGAGCGCGGCGCGGTCCTTCACCGAGCCGCCCGGGTTGAGGAACTCGCACTTGCCGAGAATCTCGCAACCCGTGGCTTCGGAGGCTGCCTTGAGCCGGACCAGCGGGGTGTTGCCGATGAGCTCGATGAAGTCTTTCGCGATCTTGTTCATGATGGTCCGTGGCGTGAGGGGGCAGGGCTGAAATCACACTATAGCGCGGCGCTTTTCGATCGCAACGCGGCGTCCTTGCATGTGAAATATGCCGAACAACAGAGGACGCCAAGCCTGGCCGCCGAATGGGTGCTGCGGCGGTTGGCCGCGCCGGGCTACAACGCATCGGGACCAGCATCGGGGGAAGCAGGAACATGCAACTGACACCGCGGGAAAAGGACAAGCTCTTGATCGCCATGGCGGCCCAGGTGGCGCGCCGCCGGCTGGAGCGGGGCGTCAAGCTCAACCACCCCGAGGCGGTGGCGCTGATCACCGATTTCGTGGTCGAGGGCGCGCGCGACGGCCGCCCGGTCGCCGAGCTGATGCGCGCCGGCGCGGGCGTGCTGCGGCGCGACCAGGTGATGGAGGGCATCGCCGAGATGATCGGCGAGGTCCAGGTCGAGGCGACCTTTCCCGACGGGACCAAGCTGGTCACCGTCCACCAGCCGATCCGCTGAAGGGATCAAGCCATGATTCCGGGGGAGATCATGCCGGCCGCCGGCGAGCTCGAGCTCAACGCCGGGCGCGAGACCGTGACGCTGGAAGTCACCAACACGGGCGACCGGCCGATCCAGGTCGGCTCGCACTACCACTTCTTCGAGACCAACCAGGCGCTCCGCTTCGAGCGCGAGCACGCGCGCGGCTTCCGGCTCGACATCCCGGCCGGCACCGCGGTGCGCTTCGAGCCCGGGCAGTCTCGCAGCGTGCGCCTCGTCGCCTATGCCGGCGCGCGCCGGGTGCACGGCTTCCAGGGCCGCATCGAGGGAGGGCTCTGAGATGGCGCACCGTATGGAGAGAGCCGCCTATACCGGCATGTTCGGCCCGACCACCGGCGACAGGCTCAGGCTCGCCGACACCGCGCTCATCATCGAGGTCGAGGCCGACCGCACCGTCTATGGCGAGGAGGTCAAGTTCGGCGGCGGCAAGGTGATCCGCGACGGCATGGGCCAGTCGCAGGCGACGCGCGCCGAGGGCGCGGTCGACAGCGTGATCACCAACGCGCTGATCCTCGACCATTGGGGCATCGTCAAGGCCGACATCGGCATCAGGGACGGCCGCATCGCCGCGATCGGCAAGGCCGGCAACCCGGACATCCAGCCCGGCGTCGACATCGTGATCGGCCCCGGCACCGAGACGATCGCGGGCGAGGGGCAGATCGTCACGGCCGGCGGCATCGACGCGCACATCCACTTCATCTGCCCGCAGCAGATCGAGGATGCGCTCTACAGCGGCGTCACCACCCTGCTCGGCGGCGGCACCGGCCCGGCGGCCGGCACCAACGCCACCACCTGCACGCCCGGCGCCTGGCATATCGGGCGCATGCTGCAGGCGGCCGAGGGCCTGCCGATCAACCTCGGCTTCTTCGGCAAGGGCAACGCCTCGCGCCCCGAAGGGCTGGTCGAGCAGATCGCGGCCGGCGCCTGCGGGCTCAAGCTGCACGAGGATTGGGGCACCACGCCCAAGGCCATCGACACCTGCCTCTCGGTCGCCGACGACCATGACGTCCAGGTGCTGATCCATACCGACACGCTGAACGAATCCGGCTTCGTCGAGAACACCATCGCGGCGTTCAAGGGCCGCACCATCCACGCCTTCCACACCGAGGGCGCGGGCGGCGGCCACGCGCCCGACATCATCAGGCTGTGCGGCGAGGCGAACGTGCTGCCCTCCTCGACCAACCCGACGCGGCCCTACACGGTGAACACGCTCGACGAGCATCTCGACATGCTCATGGTGTGCCACCATCTCGACCGCGCGATCCCGGAGGACGTGGCGTTCGCCGAGAGCCGCATCCGGCGCGACACCATCGCCGCCGAGGACATCCTGCACGACCTCGGCGCGTTCAGCATGATCTCCTCCGACAGCCAGGCGATGGGCCGCATCGGCGAGGTGATCATCCGCACTTGGCAGACCGCGGACAAGATGCGGCGCCAGCGCGGCCGGCTGCCCGAGGAGAGCGGCGACAACGACAATGCGCGGGCCAAACGCTATGTCGCGAAATACACCATCAACCCGGCGATCGCGCAGGGCATCGCGGCGCATGTCGGCTCCGTCGAGGTCGGCAAGCTCGCCGACCTGGTGCTTTGGCGGCCGGCCTTCTTCGGCGTCAAGCCGTCGATGGTGATCAAGTGCGGCAGCATCGTCGCGGCGCCGATGGGCGACCCCAACGCCTCAATCCCGACGCCCGAGCCGGTGCATTACCGGCCGATGTTCGCCGCCTTCGGCCGCTCGCTCGTCGAGAGCGCGGTGAGCTTCGTCAGCGCGGCCTCGCTCGAGGGTGACCTCGCCGGCAGGCTCGGCCTCTCGCGACGCCTGCTTGCGGTCTCCAACACGCGCGGCATCGGCAAGGCGGCGATGGTCCACAACGCGGCGACGCCGCGCATCGAGGTCGATCCCGAGACCTACAAGGTGCGTGCCGACGGCGAGCTGCTCGCCTGCGAGCCGGCCAAGGTGCTGCCCATGGCGCAGCGCTATTTCCTGTTCTAGACGCGGTAGGTGTGGGCGGCCGCCGAGCCTAGCGGCCTCATGCTTCGACAAGCTCAGGATGAGGCCTCAAATCAAAGCCCTCATGCTGAGCTTGTCGAAGCATGAGGGCGGCGTGACGCACTAGCCGGGTTTGACGGGGGTCGGAGCGATCGGACATACTCTTTCGCACCTGCGAAACGATCGTGCGCCGCGCCGTGGCGGCAAAGGCTAGGAATGACGGACTTCCCCCGCAAGACCCTGGCGGACTGGCAGGCGCTTGCCGAGAGCGAGCTGAAGGGCAAGGGCCTCGACGCGCTCACCTGGCAGACGCCGGAAGGGCTCGCCATCAAGCCGCTCTACACCGCCGCCGACCTCGAAGCGCTCGAGGGCGTCGACGCCCTGCCCGGCTTTGCGCCGTTCACCCGCGGCATCTACGCCACCATGTACGCCAACCGGCCGTGGACGCTGCGCCAATATGCCGGCTTCGCGAGCGCCGAGGAATCGAACGCCTTCTACCGGCGCAACCTCGCGGCCGGGCAGACCGGGCTCTCGGTCGCCTTCGACCTCGCCACCCATCGCGGCTATGACAGCGACCATCCGCGCGTCAAAGGCGATGTCGGCAAGGCCGGCGTCGCGATCGACAGCGTGGAGGACATGAAGCTGCTGTTCGACGGCATCCCGCTCGACAAGGTCAGCGTGTCGATGACCATGAACGGCGCGGTGCTGCCGGTGATGGCGGCCTACATCGTCGCGGCCGAGGAGCAGGGCGTGGCCGAGGCGAAGCTCGCCGGGACCATCCAGAACGACATCCTCAAGGAGTTCATGGTCCGCAACACCTACATCTATCCGCCCGAGCCCTCGATGCGCATCGTCGCCGACGTGATCGAGCACACCGCGAAGCGCATGCCCAGGTTCAACTCGATCTCGATCTCCGGCTATCACATGCAGGAGGCCGGCGCGACCGCGGTGCAGGAGCTCGCCTTCACGCTCGCCGATGGGCTCGAATACGTGCGCGCGGCCCATTCGCGCGGGCTCGGCATCGACGCCTTCGCGCCGCGGCTCTCCTTCTTCTTCTGCATCGGCATGAACTTCTTCATGGAGATCGCCAAGCTGCGCGCCGCGCGCCTGCTCTGGGCTGAGCTGATGAGCCGCTTCGAGCCCAAGGACCAGCGCTCGCTCATGCTGCGCACGCATTGCCAGACCTCGGGCGTCTCGCTCACCGAGCAGGATCCCTACAACAACGTGATCCGCACGGCTTACGAGGCGCTCGCCGCCGTGCTCGGCGGCACCCAGTCGCTGCACACCAACGCGCTCGACGAGGCGATCGCGCTGCCGACCGATTTCTCCGCGCGCATCGCGCGCAACACCCAGCTCATCCTCCAGCACGAGACCGGCGTGCCGCAGGTCGTCGACCCGCTCGGCGGCTCCTATTATGTCGAGGCGCTGACCCATTCGCTGGCGGGTGCCGCCAAGGCGCTGATCGACGAGGTGGAAGGGCTCGGCGGCATGACCAAGGCGGTCGCCGCCGGCATGCCGAAGCTGCGCATCGAGGAGGCCGCCGCGCGCAAGCAGGCGCGCATCGACAAGGCCGAGGAGAAGATCGTCGGCGTCAACCTGCACCCGCCCAAGGAGGACACCAAGCCCGAGCTGCTCGACATCGACAACACGGCGGTGCGCGAGCGCCAGGTCGCGCGGCTCAAGGCGGTCCGCGCCAAGCGGGACCAGGGCGCGGTCGAGGCCGCGCTCGATGCGCTGAGGGAAGGCGCGGCGGGCAACGCGAACCTGCTCGCACTCTCGATCGACGCGATGCGCGCCCGCGCCACGGTCGGCGAGGTGTCGGATGCGCTGGAGGCCGTGTTCAGCCGCCACCGCGCCACCATCCGCACCGTCTCGGGCGTCTATGGCCGCGCCTTCGCCGAGGACGAGGCGTTCCGCCGCATCCAGGCCGAGGTCGAGGCCTTCGCCAAGGCCGAGGGCCGCCGGCCGCGCATGCTGGTCGCCAAGCTCGGCCAGGACGGCCATGACCGCGGCATGAAGGTGATCGCCACCGCCTTCGCCGACATCGGCTTCGACGTCGACATCGGGCCGCTGTTCCAGACCCCGGAGGAGGCCGCGCGCGACGCCATCGAGAACGACGTGCACGTGATCGGCGTCTCGACGCTCGCCGCCGGCCACAAGACCCTGGTGCCCGAGCTGATCGCGGCGCTGCGCGCCAAGGGCGCCGACGACATCTTCGTGGTGGTCGGCGGCGTGGTGCCGCCGCAGGACTACGAGTTCCTCAAGCAGGCCGGCGTCGCCGCCATCTACGGCCCCGGCACCAACATCCCGGCGGCAGCGAGCGAGATCATGGGCCTGATCCGGCGCCATAAGCGCGCGGCGTGAAGTATAGATCCGTCGTCCTCCGGCGAGCCGAAGGCGAGACCGGGGGGACCCAGGAGATGCGCGATGCGGGTCGCGCCGCTGGCCCTGGATGCCCCGCCTTCGCGGGGCATGACAGAGGGGCGGAAGAAGTGGGTGAGATGGGATGCCACCCCTTCGTAACGACCCTGTTCAAGCCCATATGTACGGCGCCATGGAATCACTGCCCGAGAGTGCATCGCGCGGGTTGCCGCCGGCGGCGGAAGCGCAGGCACGCCGCCTGTCGCACGCGCTCGGCTATGCCTATACCGCCGGCGAGCGCATCGCGGACCGGGTCAGTCATGTCATCGGGCTTGCCGGCAGCATCCTCGGGCTCGTCTTCCTGGTCCTGATTGCCGCCGACTACGGCGGCGCGCGCATGGTGACGAGCTTCGCCATCTATGGCGGCGCGCTGGTGGTTTCCTACCTCGCCTCCGCGCTCTATCACGACCTGCGCGGGCCCCGCATCAAGGCGGCGTTCCGGCTGGTCGACCACGCCTCGATCTATGTGCTGATCGCGGCGACCTACACGCCGGTCGCCCTGGTCGGCCTCGGCGGCGCCTGGGGCTGGAGCCTGTTCGGCGTCGAATGGGGCGTGGCGCTCGCCGGTATCGCGCTCACGCTGATCTACCCCGGCCGCTATGAAGGGCTCTCGATCGCGCTCTATCTCGCGCTCGGCTGGGCCGGCCTCGTCGCGCTTGGGCAACTGATCGAGAACGTGCCGTGGCCCGGCCTCGTGCTGATGGGCACGGGCGGGCTCTTCTTCACGCTCGGCGTCTTTTTCCACGCCCGCACGCGCTTCCGCTATCACAACCTGATCTGGCACGGCTTCGTGCTGGCCGGCGCCGCCAGCCATGTCTGCATGATGCTGTTCTACATCCGCCCCGCCGGCTAGCCCCCCGTTCTCCCTGCCTCCCTTGCTCTTTGGCAGGGCCGACCCCATGATCTGACGACCCCGCCACGAGGCCGTATCGGGCCCAGAGCACGCATGGTCTCCCTCGAACGCGAAGCCCGCGAGACGCCGAAAGCCCAGGGCTCCCACCTGAAGACGATCGGCACCCTGCTCCCCTATCTGTGGCCGAAGGGGAACACGGAGCTGCGCGCCCGCGTGGTCATCGCGCTCGGGCTGCTCGTGCTCGCCAAGATCGCCAATGTCTACGTGCCGATCCTCTACAAGGGACTGGTCGACGCACTCTCAGGCGAGGCGCAGGCCGCGCTCGTCATCCCGATCGGGCTGCTCATCGGCTACGGCGTGCTGCGCGTCGCCTCGATCGCGTTCGCCGAACTGCGCGACGCCGTGTTCGCCAAGGTGGGCGAGCGCGCCATCCGCACCGTCTCGCTCAGGGTGTTCGAGCACCTGCACCAGCTTTCGCTGCGCTTCCACCTGGAGCGACGCACCGGCGGCCTGAGCCGCGCCATCGAGCGCGGCACCAAGGGCATCGAGTTCGTACTTACCTTCATGACCTTCAACGTGCTGCCGACGCTGGTCGAGATCGCCATGGTGTGCGGCATCCTGTGGGGGCTCTACGGCGTCGCCTATGCCGCGGTGACCTTCGGCACCATCGCGATCTACATCGCCTTCACGCTGGGCGTCACCGAGTGGCGCATCAAATATCGCCGGCGCATGAACGAGAAGGATTCGGAGGCCAACACCAAGGCGATCGACTCGCTGCTCAACTACGAGACGGTCAAGTATTTCGGCAACGAGCTCCACGAGGCGCGCCGCTTCGACGAATCGCGGCAGGCCTACGAGCTTGCCGCGGTCAGCTCCAAGGCCTCGCTCTCGCTGCTCAACATCGGCCAGGGCATGATCATCGCGGCCGGCGTCACCGTGCTCATGCTGATGGCCGGCATCGAGGTGACCAAGGGCACGATGACGGTGGGCGATTTCGTGCTGGTCAACACCTACCTGATCCAGCTCTACATCCCGCTCAACTTCCTCGGCTTCGTCTATCGCGAGATGAAGCAGTCGCTGACCGACATGGAAGCGATGTTCAACCTGATCGAGGTGAACGTCGAGGTGAAGGACAAGCCGGACGCGCCGCCGCTGAAGGACGGGCCGGGCGAGATCCGCTTCGACCATGTCTGCTTCAGCTACGAGCCGCGCCGGCGCATCCTGGACGACGTCTCGTTCACCGTCTCGCCGGGCTCGACGCTCGCGGTGGTCGGCGCGAGCGGCGCCGGCAAATCCACCATCTCGCGCATCCTGTTCCGCTTCTACGATATCGAGAGCGGCCGGGTGACGATCGACGGCCAGGACATACGCGACGTGCAGCAGGCCTCGCTGCGCGCGGCGATCGGCATCGTCCCGCAGGACACCGTGCTGTTCAACGACACCATCTACTACAACATCGCCTATGGCCGGCCGGACGCGACGCGCGAATCGGTCGAGGCGGCGGCCCGCCACGCCCATATCCACGATTTCATCAGCGGCCTGCCCGACGGCTACGACACCATGGTGGGCGAGCGCGGCCTCAAGCTCTCGGGCGGCGAGAAGCAGCGCGTCGCGATCGCCCGCACCATCCTCAAGAACCCACGCATCCTGCTGTTCGACGAGGCGACCTCGGCGCTCGATTCCAAGACCGAGAAGGAGATTCAGAGAAGCCTCGCCGAGGTTTCGGCCGACCGCACCACGATCGTGATCGCGCACCGGCTTTCGACCGTGGTGGACGCCGACCGCATCATCGTGCTCGACAATGGCGAGATCGTGGAGAGCGGCCGGCACGCCGAGCTGCTCGCCCGCGACGGCCGCTATGCGGAGATGTGGCGGCGCCAGCAGGAGACCGCCGAGCTCCAGGCCCACCTCCAGGAGGTGCTCGAGGCCGAGGAGGCCGTGGAGCACGCTCCGCCTTAGAACGTCTCCCGCTCAAATCGAATCGCTTCGATCGGTGAATCACGCTCTAATCGGCGCGCGATTCACCGATCGGCTAGAACCGCTCGCGCCCCGGCCGAAGCCCCGCCCAAGACAGAACCAGAAGCAGCGAAGCCCCCATGGAAGCCTTCTTCGTCTCGATCGGAACCATCGCCCTCGCCGAGCTGGGCGACAAGACGATGCTGCTCGCCCTCGCGCTCGCCGCGCGCTACCGGGCGCCGCTGCAGATCATTCTCGGCATCCTGATCGCGACGCTCGCCAACCACGCGCTCGCCGGCGCGCTCGGCGCCTGGGTGCAGGACGCCGTGCCGCCGGACGTGCTGCGCTATATCGTGGGCGGCGTCTTCATCGCGCTCGGGCTCTGGATGCTGATCCCCGACAAGCCGACGGCGCGCACCTTCGGCGAGGACCTCGGCCCGCTGATCGCCACCATCATCAGCTTCTTCATCGCCGAGATGGGCGACAAGACCCAGATCGCGACGCTTGCACTGGCGAGCCACTCCTACAGCCTGCTGCTCGTCATCATCGGCACGACGATCGGCATGCTGATCGTCAACATCCCGGTCGTCTATCTCGGCAATTTTGCCAGCACCTATCTCCCGCTCGGGCTGATCCGCGGCCTCGCCGTCGCGGTCTTCATCATCATCGGGGCGCTGATCCTGAGCGGCGTGGGCGTCGGGCTGATGCCCGAGAGCGCGCCGCCGCCGAGCGAAGCCGCGCCTGAACCGACGGGCTCCTGAGCTCGCGCAAGGCATCGCTCGCGACCCAGCGCGCCGTGCCACCGCGCTTCGCGATCCGCTCCGCGGCACGGATCGCGGCGGCGTTGAGCGCGGCGTTGCGCTTGCCGATCTGGCGCAACGCCCAGTTGACCGACTTCCGTACCATCGGGCTCGGATCGCCAGAGGCCACCTCGATCAGCGGCAAGTAGGCCGCGAAGCGATCATCGCCCGCCGCCTTGTCGTGGACCGCCAGCACGGCGATCAGGCTGAACGCGGCGCGGCGCACGAACTCCCGCTCATGAGCCTGCCAGCGCGCCGCCAGCTCGTGCGCGAACGGCAGATGGCGAAACAGGTTGAGGCAGCATTGATCGCACAAATCCCAGGACCGGAAGTCCAACGCCCAGGCCTCGGCGTCCGCGGCGTTCAGGCGCGCCGGATCGGCGATCATACCGGCGAGCAGCCGCGCATCGTGGATGCCGCTCGCCCATAGTTCGCCCGCAAGCGCGTGGTCCCGCCCGATCTCGCGCGCGAGCCGGCGCAGCGCCGGCACCGCCACCCCGAATGCGTTCGACGTGTCGATGCCGTAGCGCGCCATATGGGGCAGCGCCGCCGGGCGGCCGAGCACCCTCAGGCGAGCCACGACTTCTTCGGCCTGCACGACGGCCTCCCTCATGCCCGCGCCTATCCTGAGCCCGCCGGCGGATCGGGTCCATCGTCGCCTCTGCCGCGAGACGGTCGCAGGCCGGTTTGATAGTCTCGCGGCCATGACCGAGCCGTCGAGCGCAGCCCCGCCCGCCCTGTCGCCTGCCGCCGCCGCGATCCGGGGCGGCGACCGGCGGGCGCTCGCGCGCGCCATCACGCTGATCGAATCCTCGCGCGCCGACCACCGCGCCGAGGCCGAGGCGCTGCTCGCCGAACTGCTGCCCCATAGCGGCGAGGCGATCCGCATCGGCATCTCGGGCGCGCCGGGGGTCGGCAAGTCGACCTTCATCGAGGCGTTCGGCCTTCACGCCATCGACATCGGCCGGCGGCTCGCGGTGCTCGCGGTCGACCCGTCGAGCGCGCGCTCCGGCGGCTCGATCCTCGGCGACAAGACCCGGATGGAGCGGCTCGCCAGCCGCGACGCCGTCTATATCCGGCCTTCGCCGGCGCGCGGCCAGCTCGGCGGCGTGGCGCGGCGCACGCGGGAGGCCATGCTGCTCTGCGAAGCGGCCGGCTACGACCTCGTCATGATCGAGACCGTCGGCGTCGGCCAGTCCGAGATGGCGGTCGCCGGCATGGTCGACCTGTTCCTGCTGCTGATCGCGCCGGGCGGCGGCGACGAATTACAGGGGGTCAAGCGCGGCATCTTGGAGGTCGCCGACCTCGTCGTCGTCACCAAGGCGGACGGCGCGCTGGAGGAGACCGCGCGCCACACCGAGGCGGACTACCGCTCGGCGCTCTCCCTGATGCGGCCGAACTCGCCGCACTGGACGCCGCGCGTGATGGCCTGCTCGGCGCTCGAGGGCCGCGGCCTGGAGGCGATCTGGCAGGCGGTGCTCGAGCATCACACGGCGCTCTCGAAGCCAAGCGCGCTCGCCGAGAAGCGGGCCGACCAAGCGCGTGCCTGGCTGTGGAGCGAGGTGCAGGACGGCCTGATCGCGGCGCTCGAGGACGAGCCGCGCATCGCGGCGCTCGCCGCCAGCCTCGAAAGCGCGGCCGAGGCGGGCCGCGCCCTGCCGCCGGCCGCCGCCCGCGAGATCGTTAACGCCTTCCTCCACCGCCCGCCGGTGCCTGCCAAGAAGCCCGGCAAGGCCGGGCCGAAGGCTTGACGCGCGCGGCATAACGGGCTACACGGTGCGCCCCCGGGCTTCGGCCAGAGGCCGGCCGGGGCTAGTCGTGCCGGCCGGTCGAAGGCCGCGAGGAGAGCATCATGTCGCGCCGCTGCGAGCTGACCGGCACGGGCGTGCTGGCCGGGAACAATGTGAGCCACGCCCACAACAAGACCCGCCGGCGCTATCTGCCCAATCTGCAGCCGATCTCGTTCCTGAGCGATGCGCTGGGCAGCTCGCTGCGCCTGCGCGTCACCACCCGCGCGATCCGAACCGTCGAGCGCCATGGCGGCATCGACGGCTATCTGCTCGCGGCCAAGGACGACAAGCTCTCGGCACGCGCGCAGCGCTACAAGCGCAAGATCGCCAAGGTCCGCGACGAGGCCGAGGCGAAGGCCGGCTGAGCACGCCGGCGACCTTTCTTCTCATTCGTCGTCCTCCGGCAAGCTGCCGGCGCAAGCCGGCGGCGCGACCGGGGGACCCATAGAGCCGCAGAGCAGGTGGAACCATGGATGGCCCGGTCAAGCCGGGCCATGACGGGAAGAGAAAAGCCCCACCCGCCTCGCCTTGCCATCGTTCGGCCGCTTCGCCATAGTCCGCGCCATGCCGGCCCTTGCCCTTCATCCCGCGCGGTCGCTCCTGCTGCCGATCCTCGCGATGATCGTGGTCATCGCGGTCTCGAACGTCGCGGTGCAGTACCCGATCAACGACTGGCTGACCTGGGGCGCCTTCACCTACCCGCTCACCTTCCTGGTCAGCGACCTGACCAACCGCGCCCAGGGGCCGGCGCGGGCGCGGCTGGTCGCCTATGCCGGCTTTCCCGTCGGCATCGGGCTCTCGATCCTGGTCTCGCACCTCTGGGGCCTCGAGACCTGGTCGGCCGTGCGCGTCGCGCTCGCCTCGGGCTTCGCCTTCCTGTGCGGCCAGCTGCTCGACATCACGGTGTTCAACTGGCTCAGGCGGCAGTCCTGGTGGCGCGCGCCGCTGTTCGCGTCCGTGCTCGCCTCGGCGCTCGATACCGTCATCTTCTTCTCGGCGGCCTTCGCCTTCACCGGCCTGCCCTGGCTGACCTGGGCCTATGGCGATTTCGGCGTCAAGCTCGGCATGGCGGTGTGCCTGCTGGCGCCGTTCCGGATGCTGATGCCGCTCATGGCGCCGGCCCTCTACCAGCCGGCGCGCCCTGTCCAGGGCGGCTGATGTCGATCGCCGAGAACCTTGCCGCCGAGCTCGCGCGGGCCAAGGCGTTTCCCAACCTCAATCTGGTCCATCATCCGCTGGTCAGGCACAAGCTCAGCCTGCTGCGCGACCGGCAGACGCCGACCAGCCAGTGGCGCCAGCTCATCCGCGAGATCGCGCTCCTGATCGGCTACGAGATCACCCGCCGGCTCGACCTCAAGACGAGCCGGATCGAGACCCCGATCACCGCGATGGACGCGCCGGTGCTCGCCCAGCTCATGCCGGCCGTGGTGCCCATCCTGCGCGCCGGGCTCGGCATGGCGGAAGGACTCGTCGAGCTGCTGCCGACCGCGCCGATCGGCCATATCGGCCTCTATCGCGACCACGCGACCAACCGCCCGGTCGAATACTATGTGCGGCTGCCCGAGGCCAAGGACCGGCTGTTCATCCTGGTCGACCCCATGCTCGCGACCGGCTACTCGGCGGCGCATGCGGTCGACGTGCTCAACGCCCACAACATCGGTGACCACAACATCCGCTTCATGGCGCTGGTCACCGCGCCCGAGGGCATGCGCGTCTTCAACGAGACGCATCCGAGCGTGCAGGTCTGGGCCGCCTCGCTCGACGAGCGGCTCAACGAAAAGGCCTACATCGTCCCCGGCCTCGGCGACGCCGGCGACCGCCTGTTCGGGACGGAGTGAATCCGTAACGTTCGTCATTGCCGGGCTTGACCCGGCAATCCAGAAATCCGTCGGAACCGCTGTGCCGCTGCCCCTGGATGGCCCGGTCAAGCCGGGCCATGACGACTAGGGGACACCCCTACGCCTGCAGCGCCTTGACGATTTCCTCGACCATCTTCTTGGCGTCGCCGAACAGCATCATGGTGTTCTCCTTGTAGAACACCGGGTTGTCGATGCCGGCATAGCCCGGCGCGAGCGAGCGCTTGACGAACAGCACGGTCTTGGCGCGCTCCACGTCGAGGATCGGCATGCCGGCGATCGGGCTCTGCGGATCGGTCTTGGCCAAGGGGTTGGTCACGTCGTTGGCGCCGATCACGAAGGCGACGTCGGTGCTCGAGAACTCGCTGTTGATGTCGTCGAGCTCGAACACCTCGTCATAGGAGACGTTGGCCTCGGCGAGCAGCACGTTCATGTGGCCGGGCATGCGCCCCGCCACCGGGTGGATCGCGTAGCGCACCTCGACGCCCTGCTTCTTCAGAAGATCGGCCATCTCGCGCACCGCGTGCTGCGCCTGGGCAACCGCGAGGCCATAGCCCGGCACGATGATCACCGAGCCCGCGTTCGACATGATGAAGGCGGCATCGTCCGCGCTGCCCGACTTCACCGTCTTGTCCTTGGCGGCGCCGGTATCGGTCTGCGCGGTGGCGCCGAAGCCGCCCATGATCACGCTGATGAACGAGCGGTTCATCGCCCGGCACATGATGTAGGAGAGGATCGCGCCGGAGGAGCCGACCAGCGCGCCGACGATGATCAGCACCGTGTTCTCGAGCGTGAAGCCGATGCCAGCCGCGGCCCAGCCCGAATAGGAATTGAGCATCGAGATCACGACCGGCATGTCGGCGCCGCCGATCGGCACGATCAGCATGACGCCGAAGACCAGCGCGAGCACCGTCATGATCCAGAACACCGTGGGCGACTGGGTGAAGCAGAACACGATGACCAGCGCGACGATGCCGAGCAGCAGGCAGAGGTTGAGCAGGTGCTGGCCCCTGAAGACCAGCGGCGTGCCGGTCATCAGCTCCTGCAGCTTGGCGAAGGCGATGATCGAGCCCGAGAAGGTGAGCGCGCCGATCACGACGCCGATCGACATCTCGATGCGGCTGATCAGGCGGATGCCATCCGCGTCGGCGATGCCGAAGACGCCCGGGCTGTAGAGCGCGGCGCCGGCGACCAGCACGGCGGCAAGCCCGACCAGGCTGTGGAAGCCGGCGACGAGCTGCGGCATCGCCGTCATCTTGATGCGGAGCGCGATCACGGTGCCGATCAGGCCGCCGACGCCGATGCCGATCGCGATCCAGAGATAGTCCTCGACCGTCGATTGCGCGAGCGTGGTGCCGATCGCGATCATCATGCCGGCGATGCCAAACAGGTTGCCCTGCCGTGCCGAGCGCGGCGAAGAGAGGCCGCGCAGCGCCATGATGAAGAGGACGCCCGCGATCAGATAGAGGATCGCGGCGAGGTTGGCTGACATCGCGACGTTCCCCTATTTCTTCTTCTTGAACATCTGGAGCATGCGCTGGGTCACCGTGAAGCCGCCGAAGATGTTGACCGCGGCCAAGCCGACCGCGATGCCGCCGAAGACCTTGGCGATGCCGCCCTCAAGGGGCGTCGCCGCGAGCAGCGCGCCTACGATGATCACGCTCGAGATCGCGTTGGTCACCGACATGAGCGGCGTGTGCAGCGCCGGCGTGACGCTCCACACCACGTAGTAGCCGACGAACACCGCGAGCACGAATATGGTGATCGAGATGATCAGCGGATGGACATGGACGAGTTGTTCCATGCTCAGCTCTCCTTGCCTTGCAGCGCGGCATTCACGATCTGCCCGTCGCGGGTCAGCAGCGCGCCTTTGACCACCTCGTCGCCGAGGTCGATCTTCAGGCTCTTGGTCTCCTTATCGATCATCGGCGCGATGAAGTTGAAGAGGTTGCGGGCATAGAGCGTGCTGCAATCGGTCGGCACGCGGGTCGGATAGTTGGTATGGCCGATGATGGTGACACCGTGCCTGACCACGACCTCGCCGGGCACGGTCAGCGCGCAATTGCCGCCGGCATCCGCCGCGAGGTCGACGATCACCGAGCCGGGCTTCATGCCCTCGACCGTCTCGGCGGTGATCAGCTTGGGCGCGGGCTTGCCCGGGATCAGCGCGGTGGTGATCGCGATGTCCTGCTTCCTCAAGGTGTCGTGGATGACCTCGCGCTGGCGCCGCTGATAGTCCTCGCTCATCTCGCGCGCATAGCCGCCCGCGGTCTCCGCGCCCGCGGTCTCCGCGCTCGCGACCTCGATGAAGCTCGCACCCAGGCTCTCGACCTGCTCCTTGACCGCGGGCCGCACGTCGAAGGCCGAGACCAGCGCGCCGAGCCGGCGTGCCGTCGCGATCGCCTGCAGGCCGGCGACGCCGGCGCCGAACACGACGACGCGCGCCGCCGGGATGGTGCCGGCCGCCGTCATCATCATCGGCAGCATGCGGCCGAACGACGCGGCGGCGTCGATCACCGCCTTGTAGCCCGCGACGTTGCTCTGCGACGACAACGCATCCATGCTCTGCGCGCGGCTGATGCGCGGGATCAGCTCCATCGCGAAGCTGGTGATACCGCGCTTCGCATAATCCTCGACCTGGGCGCGCTGGTAGAGCGGCTGCAGCAGGCCGACCAGCACGGTGCCCTGGCGCATCAGGCCGAGCTCGTCCGGCCCGCCTTCGGCCTCGGTCATCGGCCGCTGGACCTTGAGCACCAGGTCGGCCTCGTCATAGAGCGCGGCGGTGCCGGCGACGATCCGAGCGCCGGCCGCCTGGAGCGCCGCATCGGTGATCGAGGCCTTGGCGCCGGCACCCGTTTCGATCAGCGTCTCGATGCCGAGCCCGGCGAACCGCTTGACCGAATCAGGCGACGCGGCGAGCCGGGTCTCGCCGGCTCGTATTTCTTTCGGAATGCCGATTTTCATCCCTGGACCTCTAGGCACGCGCGACTCGGGGGCCCGTTGCGGGCGCGGGGAACAATGCCCCCTCGATCCCGATTTGTGAAGCCGGGGAAGGCCGGAAATCGGCTAGAGCACGATCCGATCAGGTTGCCTCAACCTGATCGGTGAATCGTGCTCTAATTCGTTAAAGTAGAGCAGGATTCACGTTTGAGATGGGTCGCTCCGCGATCCATCTCAAACGACCCTGCTCTAGAGAGCTTCGGGCACCCCGGCGGCTTCGAGCGCCTTGGCCTGACGCTTCGCAAGCCGCGCTTCATCGAAATCCTCGATCAGGGATTCGAACAGGCGATGCCAGTTCAGCCTCGCCTTGAGATGCATGAAGACCGAGCCGAGCCCGATCGCCGAACGGTCGATCAGCACGAACTCGCGGGGCGGCGCGACGCCGCCGAGCCGGCGCACCTCCTGCTGCACCTTGGCGGCGACCTCGGCGCCGTAGCGCGCGCCGGCGCCCTCGTCGATCGGCCGCACCCGGTCGTCGAGCAGCGGCGCGTAGAGGTAGCGCGCCCACAGATTGAGCGCGTCGACCATGGCGCGGTCGAGGCCCTCGAAGCCCCAGGTCTCGTAGGCCGCGACGATGCCGTCATGATCGTCGGCCTTGATCGCGCGATAGAGAGCGATGACGCCGCCCACGAAGCGCGGCGAAAAGACGCGGATGCAGCCGAAGTCGAGCAGGTTGAGCGTGCCGTCCTCCGTCGCCGAGTAGTTGCCCAGATGCGGGTCGCCGTGCAGCACGCCGTAACGATAGAGCGGCACGTACCAGGCGTGGAACAGGCGCTCGGCCAGCCGGTCGCGCGATGACTGATCGGCGTCACGGAAGGAGAGCAGAGGCCGGCCGTCGAGCCAGGTCATGGTGATCAGGCGCCGGGTCGAGAGCGCGGGCCATACGGTGGGCACGCGGACGCCGGCAACGCCCTTCAGCATGTCGGCGTAGAGACGGATATGGGCGGCCTCGCGCGCATAGTCGAGCTCCTCGCGCAGCCGCGCCGCGATCTCGGCGAGGATGTGGCGGGTGTCGATCGCCGGGTCGATACGCCGGTAGAGGCCGAAGATGATCTTGAGCTGCGCGAGGTCGGCCTCCACGGCGGATGCCATGTCGGGATATTGCAGCTTGCAGGCGAGCAAGGTGCCGTCCGGCGCGACCGCGCGGTGGACCTGGCCGAGCGAGGCAGCCGCCGCGGCGTCGGGCTCGAACGAGCGGAAGCGCTTCTGCCAGTCCGGCCCGAGCTCGCTCGCCATGCGCCGCCTGACGAACGGATAGCCCATCGGCGGCGCTTGCGATTGCAGGGTCGAAAGCTCGCGCACATACTCCTCGGGCAACGCCTCGGGCACGGTCGCCATGAGCTGCGCCACCTTCATCAGCGGCCCCTTGAGGCCGCCGAGCGCGCGCCGCAGCTCGGTCGCGTTCCGGGCGCGGTCCTTGGGCAGGCCGAGATAGCGCTGCCCGGCCATGCGCGCGCCGACGCCCCCGAGCGAGGCGCCGACCTTGGCGTAGCGGCGCACGCGGCCGGTCAGGCGGTCGCGCTCGGTTTCCTCGGTCATGGGCGGGCGGCGAGGCTCAGAATTCGGCCTCGAGCTGGTCGATCAGGCCGCCGATCACGCCGAGCCCCTTGGACCAGAAGGCGGGATCGCCGGCATCGAGGCCGAAGGGGGCGAGCAGTTCCTTGTGCCGGAGCGTCGAGCCGGCGCGCAGCATGTCGAGATACTTCTCCTGGAAGCCCTCGGCGGCGTCCTGGTAGACCGCGTAAAGCGCGTTCACCAAGCAATCGCCGAACGCATAGGCGTAGACGTAGAACGGCGTGTGGATGAAGTGCGAGATGTATGACCAGTAGTGCCGGTATTCCGCATCGAAGCGGAAGGCGGGGCCGAGGCTCTCGCCCTGCACCACGAGCCAAGCCTCACTGATCGCCTCCGGCGTCAGCTCGCCCTTGCGGCGCTCGTCGTGCAGGCGCCGCTCGAACTCGCAGAAGGCGACCTGGCGGACCACCGTGTTGAGCATGTCCTCGACCTTGTTGGCGATCATCACCCGGCGGCGCTTCGGGTCGGTCGTGGCGTTCAGGAGCTTGCGGAAGGTGAGCTGCTCGCCGAACACCGAGGCGGTCTCGGCCAAGGTCAGCGGCGTGTACATCAGGAGCGGCCCGTTCGGCGCCGAGAGCACGTTGTGCACGCCGTGGCCGAGCTCGTGCGCGAGCGTCATCACGTCGCGCGTCTTGCCCTGATAGTTCAGCAGCAGATAGGGATGCGCGCTCGGCACGGTGCCGTGCGCGAAGGCGCCGCTCGCCTTGCCCGGCAGCACCGGCGCGTGGATCCAGCCGCCGTCGAAGAAGCGCTTGCCGATCTCGGCGAACTCGGGCGAGAACGCGGCGTAGGAGGTCAGCACCAGGTCGACCGCCTCGCCCCAGGCGACCACCCGGTCGTCGTCCTCGGGCAGCGGCGCGGAGCGGTCATAGTATTCGAGCTTGTCGAGGCCGAGCCAGCGCGCCTTCAGGCCGTAATAGCGGTGCGAGAGCGACGGATAGGCGGCGCGCACCGCGCCGATCAGCGCCTCCACCACCCCGTCCTCGACCTGGTTGGCGAGGTTGCGCGACGAGATCGGCCGCTGATAGCCGCGCCAGCGATCGTCGATCTCCTTCTCCTTGATGATCGTGTTGAGCACCAGCGCGAAGAGCCGGATGTTCTCGCCGAGTCCCTGGCTCAGCGCGGCGCCGGCCTCGCGCCTGACCGCGCGGTCCTTGTTGGAGAGCAGGTTGAGCGCCTCGGAGGCGTTGAGCGATTTGCCGCGCACCGTGAAGCGTAAGGCCGCCAGCGTCTCGTCGAACAGGCGTGCCCAGGCCGCCGAGCCGACCACTTGGCGCTCGTGCAGGAGCTTCTCCAGCTCATCCGAAAGCTGGTGCGGGCGGAAGGCGCGGCTGTCGCGAATCCAGGGCACGAAACGTTGCAGCCGCTTGGCCTTGAGCTTCTTCTGCAGCGCGGCGTCCTCGAGCTTGTTGAGCTCGAGCGTGACGAAGAGGAGATCGGTCCAGATGTCCGAGGTGCGCTCCTGGATGGTCTGGTTGAAGGTGGCGCGCGCGCTGTCCTGCATCTCGGTGCAGTAGTTGAGGAAGGCGAAGCTCGAAACGCGCCCAAGCAGCTCGGACAGCCGCTCATAGGCTTCGAGCAGGTTGGCGAGGCCGTCGCCGTCCAGCCCGTCGAGCTTGCCGGCATAGCGCTCGTTGAGGGCGCGCGCCTCGCGCCGCGCGGTTTCTAGGTCGGCCTCAATGCGCGGGTCGCCGGTGCCCTTGTAGAGGTCGTTCAGATTCCAGACCGGCAGCTCGCCGAGCGAGGCCGCGGCCGCTTCAACCGCTTCGTTCATGCTCAAAATCTCGCGCGGACGTGCCGCGCCTCCTGCCGCTTCCGCTTGGGAGATGGAGTCTAAACCCTCTATGATCAAGCCGAAACCGCGATCCGGACTCCCCCATGCCCATGAGCTTCGAAACCTGGCCGAGCCTGCCGGGCATGTTCTTCGACCAGGCTGCCCGGCACTCCGACCGGCCCTTCCTGTGGGCGAAGCAGGGCGGCGCCTATGCGGCGCAGAGCTTCGGCCAGGTCGCCGAGACGGTCAGGGCGCTGGCGCGCTCGCTCGCCGCGCTCGGCATCGAGCCGGGCGAGCGCATCGCCCTGGTCAGCGAGAACCGGCCCGAATGGGCGATCGCCGACCTCGCCATCATGACCGCCGGCGCGATCACGGTGCCGACCTACACCACCAACACCAGCCGCGACCACCGGCACATCCTGACCGATTGCACCGCGAGCGCGGTCGTGGTGTCGAACGCGGCGCTCGCCCGCCGCCTGGTCCCGGCGCTGGCCGAGTGCCCTAGCGTGCGCTTCGTCGTCATGATGGAGCCGGTCGAGCCCGGCGGGCTGATCGAGGTGCCGATCCACCGCTGGGACCGGCTGGTCGAGGACGGCCGCGGCCTGGACGATGCCGCGATCGATACCCGGCTCGCCGCCCTCTCGCGGCAGGACATCGCCTGCCTGATCTACACCTCGGGCACCGGCGGCAGCCCCAAGGGCGTCATGCAGCGCCACGAGTCGATCATGCACAACTGCATGGGCGCGCATCATTTGCTGAGCCAGCTCGGGCTCGGCGACGAGGTGTTCCTTTCCTTCCTGCCGCTCTCGCATTCCTACGAGCACACCTGCGGCCTCTATTTCCCGATCGCGATCGCGGCGCAGATCTACTATGCCGAGGGCGTCGAGAGCCTTGCCGCCAATTTGCAGGAGGCGCGGCCGACCATCCTGGTCGCGGTGCCGCGGCTGTTCGAGGTCATGCGCGAGCGCATCCTGCGCGCCGCGCGAAACAAGGGCGGGCTGGGCGCCAGGCTGTTCGAGCTGACCTTGCGGCTCGGCGCCAAGGCCTATGCCGAGCCCGAGCGCATGTCGCTGCTCGAGCGGCTCGGCAACTGGCTGATGAGCCTGCTGGTGCGGCGCAAGGCGGCCGAGCGCTTCGGCGGCCGGCTCAAGGCGATGATCTCGGGCGGCGCGCCGCTCAACCCGGAGGTCGGGCTGTTCTTCACCGCGCTGGGCTTGAGGCTGCTGCCCGGCTACGGCCAGACCGAGGCAGGGCCGGTGGTGAGCTGCAACCCGCCGTTCGGCGCCAAGCTCGGCGCGGTCGGGCCGCCGTTCAAGGACGTCGAGGTCAGGATCGCCGAGGACGGCGAGATCCTGGTGAAGGGACCGCTCGTGATGAGCGGCTATTGGGGCGACCCGGCGGCCTCACGCATCGCGCTGCGCGACGGCTGGCTGCACACCGGCGACATCGGGCGGATCGACGCGGACGGCCATCTGCGCATCACCGACCGCAAGCGCGACATCATCGTGCTGTCGGGCGGCGACAACGTGTCGCCACAACGGGTCGAGGGCATCCTCATGCTCCAGCAGGAGGTCGGCCAGGCCATGGCCTTCGGCGACCATCATTCCTACGTCGTCGCGCTGCTGGTGCCGGACGAGACCTTCATGCAGACCTGGGCCGCCGCGCACGGCAAGCGGGCGAACCTCGACGCGCTCGCCGGCGAGCCCGCGTTCCGCGAGGCGATGGCCGCCGCGGTCGAGCGCGCCAACCGCGACCTCTCCTCGATCGAGCGGATCAAGCGCTTCGCGCTCGCCGACGAACCGTTCTCGATAGAAAACGGCCAGATGACGCCGACCCTCAAGGTGCGCCGCCACGAGGTGCTCAAGGTCTATCGCGACCGGCTGGAGGGGCTGTATCGGGGCTGATCACTCCTGGAAGCGTACGGGCGGCTAGCAGTCCCCCTCGCCACCTGCTTCGGTCGAGGAAGAAAGCGCCAGCAAGATCAGGATGCCCACCACACTCAACGCCAGCATGGTGCCCAAGACGCCGAGCTTCTGGAGAAGAAAGGCCGTGAAGAAATACACGGCCGCGACCGCACCGGCGACGGCGAGGCTGCCTGCCGCGGTGCCGCCCGCAACGCCGACCAGGCTGCCCGCCGTGATCGCAAGCCCGAAACCCGCCAGGGTGGCAAACCGCATCGCCGTCCCTCCCAGCCGGTGAAATGTGCTCCCGACATCTGTTTCTATGGGAATGCCCGGCCGGGACTCAAGCCCGGCGCGATCCGGGGTGACCGAAAGTGTCACCCACGGCCTCTCCTCGATCGCGACCGGCTCGAGGCGCTCTACTGAGCCTCGACCGACTCCAGCGGCAGCGCGGTCTCGTTCTTGACGGCGGAGAGCACGAAGCTGGTGCGCGTGCTGGAGACGCCGGGGATGCGCAGGATGTGCTCGCGCATGAGCTGCTCGTAGGCGGGCAGATCTCGGGTCATCACCTTGAGCAGGAAGTCGATGTCGCCGGTGATCGGGAAGCATTCGAGCACCTCGGGGCGGTCCCTGACGGCGCGCTCGAAGATGTCGAGCGCCTGCTCGACGGTGCGTTCGAGCCTGACGCCGATGAACGCGACGATGCCGAGCCCGACCAGGTTAGGATCGAGCAGCGCGACATAGCGGCGGATCGCCCCCACCTCCTCCAGGCGCCGCACCCGCCTAAGGCAAGGCGAGGGCGAAAGCCCGACACGCTCTGCCAGCTCGACGTTGGAAAGGCGGGCATTGCGCTGGAGCTGATCGAGGATGCGACGATCGATGGCATCGAGCGCGATCTTGGGCATGATTTCTCCGGGTACGACGACCTCACGCAATATTCCACCGAAACCGGCCCTCTGCCGCGCGATCTTCGCAATGACCGAGCGCGCTGCCAAGGTTAATATGCCGGGAACCACAGACCTTGACGGATAGGCCTGGAAGGACCGCTCGCCGCATGCCGCTCGCCGCCGTTTCGCTCGACGACAAGTACACGCTGGATCGCGGCCGGGTGTTCATGACCGGCACGCAGGCGCTGGTGCGCCTGCCCATGCTGCAGCATGAGCGCGACCGCGCCGCCGGGCTGAACACGGCCTGCTACATCTCCGGCTATCGCGGCTCGCCGCTCGGCAATCTCGACCGCGCGCTGATGCAGATCGACGCTCACCTGAAGGCGCACCACATCCACTTCCAGCCAGGCGTGAACGAGGACCTCGCCGCCACCGCCGCCTGGGGCACCCAGCAGGTCCACCTGTTCCCCGGCGCGAAGCATGACGGCGTGTTCTCGATCTGGTACGGCAAGGGCCCCGGCGTCGACCGCTCGATGGACGCGCTCAAGCATGCGAATGCCGCCGGCACGGCGCGTCATGGCGGCGTGCTGGCGCTGGCCGGCGACGACCATGTCTGCGCCTCCTCGACCCTGCCGCACCAGAGCGAGTTCGACTTCGTCTCGGCCGGCATCCCGGTGCTCAACCCGGCGGGCGTCCAGGAGTTCATCGATTTCGGCCTCTACGGCATCGCGCTGTCGCGCTATTCGGGGCTGTGGGCCGGCTTCATCTGCGTCGCCGAGACGGTGGACAGCTCGGCCATCGTCACGCTCGACCCCGACCGGGTCGCGATCCGCGAGCCGGCGGATTTCGCGCTGCCGGCGGGCGGGCTCAACATCCGCTGGCCCGACCCGCCGCTCGACCAGGAGCGCCGGCTCTACGAATACAAGCTGCCCGCCGCGCTCGCCTTCGTACGCGCCAACGGGCTCGACCGCATCGTGATCGACGGGCCGGGCCGGCGCCTCGGCATCGTCACCACCGGCAAGTCCTATCTCGACGTGCGCCAGGCGCTCGACCTGCTCGGCCTCGACGAGGCGCGCGCCGCCGCCCTCGGCATCTCGCTCTACAAGGTCGGCATGAGCTGGCCGCTCGAGCCCAAGGGTGCGCAGGACTTCGCGAGCGGCCTCGAGGAGATCGTCGTCGTCGAGGAGAAGCGCAGCCTGATCGAGGCCCAGCTCAAGGACATCCTCTACAACCTGCCGACCGGGCGGCGGCCGCGCATCGTCGGCAAGGCGGACGAAGCGGGCCGCACGCTGTTCCCGCCGGTCCACGAGCTCAACCCGGTGATGATCGCGCGCGCCATCCTGGCACGCCTGCCGGGCGCGCCCGAGGTCGAGCCGATCCGCGCCAGGCTCGCCCGGATCGAGGCGGAGGAGGCCGAGCGCGGCCGGCTCGCCGGCGGCAAGCGCATCGAGCGCATCCCCTATTTCTGCTCGGGCTGCCCGCACAACACCTCGACCAGGGTGCCGGAAGGCAGCCGCGCGCTCGCCGGCATCGGCTGCCACTTCATGGCGCAGTGGATGGAGCGCGGCACCGACACCTACACCCAGATGGGCGCCGAGGGCGCGACCTGGCTCGGCCAGGCGCCGTTCACCGAGACGAAGCACATCTTCCAGAATCTCGGCGACGGCACCTACTACCATTCGGGCCTGCTCGCGATCCGCGCCGCGGTCGCCGCCAAGGTCAACATGACCTACAAGGTGCTGTTCAACGACGCGGTCGCGATGACCGGCGGCCAGCCGATGGACGGCCCGCTCGATGTCGCCATGATCACCCGGCAGCTACGCGCCGAGGGCGTCAGGCAGATCGCGGTGGTCACCGACGAGCCCGAGAAATACCCGCTCGACCCCGGCTTCGCCGAGGGCGTCACCGTGCATCATCGCGACGAGCTGGACGCGGTGCAGCGCACCTTGCGCGAGGTCGAGGGCGTCTCGGCGCTGGTCTACGACCAGATGTGCGCCACCGAGAAGCGGCGCAAGCGGAAGCGCGGCAAGCTCGACGATCCGCCCTGGCGCGTCGTCATCAACCCCGATGTCTGCGAGGGCTGCGGCGACTGCTCCTACCAGTCGAACTGCCTCGCCGTCGTGCCGCTCGAGACCGAGTTCGGCCGCAAGCGGCAGATCGACCAGTCGGCCTGCAACAAGGACTATTCCTGCCTCAAGGGCTTCTGCCCGAGCTTCGTGCTGGTCAAGGGCGGCGAGTTGAAGCGCGGCCGCGCCGCGCGCGACGACGGCTTCGCGGCGCGCGTCGCCGCGCTGCCCGAGCCGAGCCGGCCTTCGCTCGCCGAGCCCTACGGCATCGTGCTCGCCGGCGTCGGCGGCATGGGCACGGTGACGATCGGCGCGCTGCTCGGCACCGCGGCGCGGCTCGAAGACAAGGGCGCGACCGTGATCGACAAGATCGGCCTCGCCCAGAAGTTCGGCGCGGTGACCTGTCATATCCGCCTCGCCGCGACGCAAGAGGCGCTGCACGCGCCGCGCATCGCGGCCGGCAGCGCGCAGCTCCTGCTCGGCGCCGACCTCGTGGTCTCGGCGACGCCCGACGTGATCGCCCGGCTCGGCAAGGGCCGCTCGCACGCGATCGTTAACAGCCACGAATCGGTGACCGGCGCCTTCACCCGCAACCCCGATCTCGCTCTGCCCGGCAGCGAGCTGCACGGCGTGATCGAGGGCGCGGTCGGGCGCGAACGCGCGGCCTTCCTCGACCTCACGCGCATGGCGACCGCGCTCACGGGCGATGCCATCATGACCAACCCGATGCTGCTCGGCCTCGCCTATCAGAAGGGGCTGATCCCGCTCGACGCCGCGGCGATCGAGCGCGCGATCGAGCTCAACGGCGTCGCGGTCGAGACCAACAAGCGCGCCTTCGCCTGGGGCCGGCTGCTCGTCCACGACCCGGACTATGTGAGCCAGGCGCTGACGAGCGTGGCCGGCGGCCGGGCGCCGGAATTCGCCCGTACGCTCGATGAGGTGATGGAGGCGCGGGCGCGCGACCTCGTTGCCTATCAGAACGAGGCCTATGCGGCGCGCTACCGGGCGCTGGTGCGCCGCGTGCGCGACGCCGAGGCTGCGAGCGCGCCGGGCTTCACCGGCCTCGCCGATGCGGTCGCGCGCGGCTATCACAAGCTGCTCGCCTACAAGGACGAGTACGAGGTGGCGCGGCTCTATACCGACGGCCGCTTCGCGCGCCAGGTCGCCGGGCTGTTCCGCGGCCGCTTCAAGCTGCTGCTCAGCCTCGCACCGCCGCTGATCGCATCGCGCGACCCGGTCACCGGGCACCTGAAGAAGAAGGTCTACGGCCCGTGGATGTTCCCTGCCTTCGGCCTGATGGCGAAGCTCAGATTCCTGCGCGGCACGCCTCTCGACATCTTCGGCTACAGCGCCGAGCGGCGCATGGAGCGCCGGCTGATCGGCGAATACGAGGCGACCGTCGAACGGCTCATCGCCGCGCTCGACGCCGACAACCACGTGCTCGCCGTCGAGATCGCCAGGCTGCCCTTGGAGATGCGCGGCTTCGGCCACATCAAGGCGGCGAACGTCGCGCAGGCCAAGCAGGAGGAGGCGAGGCTGCTCGCCCTCTACGAAAGCCCCGCCCGGCACGCCTCGGCCGCCGAGTGAGCGGGTGAAGCTAGCGTGGTCGGAACGCCCCGTCAGTTGCCGGGTATGCCTTCCGACCCGAGGTGCTGCTTGAAGAAGGCGATGGTGCGTTCCCAGGCGAGGTTGGCGGCGGCTTCGTCGTAGCGCGGCGTCGAGTTGTTGTGGAAGCCGTGCTTGGTGCCGGGATAGACGTGCATCTCGTACGTCGCGCCGCTCGCCTTCAGCGCGGCCTCGAAGCCGGGCCGCGTCGCGTTCACGCCTTCGTCCTCCTCGGCATAGTGGACGAGCAGCGGCGCCTTGATCTTGGAGACCTCGGCCGGGTCCGGCGCGCGGCCGTAGAACGGCACGGCTGCATCGAGCTCCGCGCCGAGCACGACCGCCAGATGGCCGGTCGCGAAGCCGCCCCAGCAGAAGCCGGTGACGCCGAGCTTGCCGTTCGACAGCTCGTGCACCTTCAGATAGCGCGCGCTATTGGCCATGTCCTCCAGGAGCTTCGCGGGCTCCAGGCTCGCCTGCATGGTGCGGCCGTCGTCGTCATTGCCCGGATAGCCGCCGAGCGGCGCGAGTCCGTCAGGTGCCAGCGCGAGGAAGCCCTCGACCGCGGCGCGCCGCGCGACATCCTCGATATAGGGGTTGAGGCCGCGGTTCTCGTGGACGACGAGCACGGCCGGAAACGGCCCTTCGCGGTTCGGCTGCACCAGATAGCCGCGCATCTGGCCCGAGCTGCCGCCGGGCGAGTCGTATTCGACATAACGCGGCTTGATGCGCTCGTCGGTGAAGGAGATGGTCGCGGCCTCGGCATAGCGCGGCAGCAGGCTCTTCGCCATGGCGAGCGCCGAGCCGCCGGCGACGGTCAGCAGCGCGGCGCGGCTGAAGAACGTGCGCCGGTCGATGCGGCCGTGGCAATAATCGTCATAGAGGCGGTAGACCCGATCGTCGATCCTCTTATCCGTCATCGCTGCCGTCCCTCCCTGTGTCGACGCAGGTGCGCCGCGCTTCCCTCCAAGCGTGCGCCTGCAATGCTAGAGGTAGCGCATGACGGCCGCATGTCGAGCCGCCGCTGCCCAGCGAGGGTTGCAGCGGCCGGCGCTTCCATCCAAATCGTCATGCCCCGGCTTGACCGGGGCATCCAGGGGCGGAGGCACTGCGGTTGCAAGGCCTCCTGGATTGCCGGGTCAAGCCCGGCAATGACGAAGACAGAGAGGCAGGCCGCCTGATCCGCTAATGCGCGTGGCCCTTGCCGGCGGGGCTCTCGGCGAATTTCTGCTTCTGCTCGGGGCTTGCCTCGTTCTGGTATCTCTGCTTCCACTCGTCGTAGGGCATGCCGTAGACGATCTCGCGCGCCTCGGGGTCGCTGATTTGAACGCCGCGCTCCTCGGCCTCGGCGCGATACCATTTCGACAGGCAGTTGCGGCAGAAGCCGGCCAGGTTCATCAGGTCGATGTTCTGCACCTCGGTGTGCTCGCGCAGGTGCGCGACGAGGCGCCGGAAGGTGGCGGCCTCGAGCTCGGTGCGGGTCTTGTCGTCCATGGCATGGCTCCCTTGCAAGATCGGGTTGGCGAAGGCATCGCCTGCTGACGTAATGTTGGAGCGGCGGCCGTGCTTTGCCAACCCCCGGCGGCGCCAGGGTTTTCGCGTGCGCGGGGGGCGGATCGACGGTGATGCCTCCCCTCGCCCCTCCCATGAGCGATCAGGTCGTGCCGTGCCGATGAGCCGCGCCGCGAGGCTCGGCGCGCTGACGCTCGCGCTCGGCATCATCGGCATCTCGTTCTCGCCGATCTTCGTCAAGCTCTCGGAGGTCGGGCCGACCGCGACCGCGATCTACCGCATGGGCTTCGCACTGCCGGCGCTGGCTGCCTGGATCATGCTCGAATCGCGCGGGCCGGTCGTGCCGAGGAAGCTGGAGAGGGGCGACTGGTGGCTGCTCTTCGCCTGCGGCCTCCTGTTCGCGGCGGACCTGATCTGCTGGCACGCCTCGATCCGCATGACCAACGTGGCGAACGCCACCTTCCTCGGCAATCTCGGCGTGCTGGTCGTCTCGCTCGGCGCCTGGCTGATCCTGCGCGAGCGGGTGAGCCTGGGCTTCGCGTTCGGCATGGCGCTCGCGCTCGGCGGCGTCGCCATGCTGATGGGGGCGAGCGCAGCCTCGGCGCCGGGCGCTCTCGCCGGCGACGGCATGGGCGTGCTCACCGCGCTCTTCTATGGGAGCTATCTCCTGGTGGTGAAGATCGCGCGCGACCGCGGCCTCGCCACCGGCATCGTCATGGGGGTGAGCGGTGTCATCGCCACCCTTTGCTTCATCATCGCCGCGCTCGCGCTCGGCGAGCAGATCTTCCCCGAGACGCTGGCCGGCTGGGGCGTGCTGGTCGGCGTCGCGCTCATCTCGCAGGCCGGCGGCCAGAGCCTGGTCACCGTCGCGATGCGCCATCTGCCGGCGACCGTGATCTCGGTCTCGCTGCTGATGAACCCGGTGCTCGCCGCCATCTTCGCCTGGGCGCTGCTCGACGAGCGGCTGACGCCGCTCCAAGGCATCGGCTGCGCCCTGGTGCTCGCCGGCATCGGCACCGCGCAGCGGCTCAACCGGGCGCCGCGCACGGCATGACCGCGCGCGCCGCGAACGGCTCCCTCGGGCCGGGCACGGCCGCGCTGCCCTGGCTGATGTGGGGCGGCGCCGCGGCGCTCTATGGCTTCGGCCAGGTCGTCCGCCATTCGCCGGCGGCGATGATCGACCCCCTGATGCGCGACCTCGCGGTCGATGCGACCGCGTTCGGCCTGATCGCCTCGATCTTCTGGTACGCCTATGCGGCGATGCAGATCCCGGGCGGCTTCCTGCTCGACCGCTTCGGCCCGGCGCGCATCCTCGGCGCAAGCGCGTTCGTCGGCGGCGCCGGCTGCCTGATCTTCGCGCTGGCACCAAACGGAACCGTCGCGCTGGTCGCCCGCTTCCTGATGGGCGCCGCGTTCGCGACCAGCTATGTCGGCTGCCTCAAATCCGCCGGCCAATGGTTCCCCCGGCACCGCTACGCCACGCTGATCGGCCTTTCGGTGCTCGCCGGCATGCTCGGCGCCGTCATCGGCCAGGCGCCGATCGCCGCCCTGGTGAACCAGGTGGGCTGGCGCGCGGTTGCGTTCGGTTTTGCCGTGTTCGCGCTGCCGGTCGGCGCCGCGCTCCTGCTCTCGGGGCGACTGCGGCCGCCCGGCGAGGCCGCGCCGCCACGGGCCAGGGAGCTGTTCGCGATGCTCGGCGAATCGGCCCGCTCGCCGCAGGTCTGGCTCGCCGGGGTGAACAATCTCGGCGTCTCGGCGTCGATCGTCGCGTTCGTGCTTTGGGGCGTCGCCTATTACATGCAGGTGCACGGGCTGTCGCGCCCCGAGGCCGCCACCTACACCTCGACGATCCTGATCGGCTGGGCCATCGGCTCGCCGGTCATCGGCTATGTCTCCGGGCGGCTGCGGCGGCGGCGGCCGGTGACGATCGCCTGCACCGCGGTCTGCCTGCTGCTCTGGCTGGTGGTCGTCTTCGCCATGCCCGGGATGCCGCGACCGTCCCACTATGTGCTCCTCTTCGCGCTCGGCTTCGCGAGCGGCGTGGTCTCGATCTGCTTCTCGCTCGCCGCGGAGCACGGGCCGCCGCGCGCGCCCGGCGTCGCGAGCGCGATGATGAACACGCTCGTCATGGCCGGCGGCGCGCTGTCGCAGACCACGGTCGGCCTGATCCTGGACGCGCACTGGACCGGCGCGCAGCATGAAGGCGTTCGCCTCTACGACGCGGAAGCCTTTGGCGCCGCCTTCCTGCTGCCGCCCGCGGTCTGCGCGGCCGGGCTGATTGCCGCGTTCTTCGTGCGCGAGACCTATGGCAGGCTGCGGGACGAGAATCGGCCGCGCCGGGACGGCGACGCGGCACCGGAGGCACCGAGATGAGCGAAGCGAAGCGCGCCCTGCTGCGCCGCCTGTTCGAGGCGGCGGTCGCCGCCGCGGCGCCGGAACGCTGCGTGCCGCCGCATCTGCCCGCGCCGCCCAAGGGGCGCACCGTGGTGGTCGGCGCCGGCAAGGGCGCGGCCGCCATGGCGCGCGCCGTCGAGAACCATTGGCAAGGCCCGCTCGATTCGCTCGGCGGCCTGGTCGTGACCCGCTACGGCCACGGCGTGCCGACCCGGCGCATCGAGGTGGTCGAGGCGTCGCACCCGGTGCCGGACGATGCGGGCCGCGCCGCCGCCCGGCGCATCCTCGACGCGGTGCGCGGCCTCGGCGAGAACGATCTCGTGCTCTGCCTGATCTCGGGCGGCGGCTCGGCGCTGCTCGCGCTGCCGGCGGACGGCGTCGCGCTCGACGACAAGCGCGCGGTGACCGGCGCGCTGCTGCGCTCGGGCGCGACCATCCACGAGATCAACACCGTGCGCAAGCACCTCTCGGCGATCAAGGGCGGCCGGCTTGCCGCGGCGGCCTATCCGGCGCGCGTCATCGCGATCGTCATCTCGGACGTGCCGGGCGACGACCTCTCGGTGATCGCGTCCGGCCCGACCGTGCCCGACCCTTCGAGCTTCGCCGACGCCAAGGCCGTGCTCGCCAAATACGGCATCGCGCCGCCGCCGGGCGTGGCGGCTCATCTCGACGCCGCGCGCGACGAGACGCCGAAGCCGGGCGACCCCCGCCTCGCCCGCGCCGAGGCAAGGCTCGCCGCGACCCCGGCCGCGGCGCTCGAAGCGGCGGCCGCGGTGGCGCGCGCGGCCGGCTATGCCCCGCTCGTGCTCGGCGATGCGATCGAGGGCGAGGCGCGCGAGGTCGCGGCCGACCATGCCCGGCGGGCGCTCGCGGCGCGACCGGGCACCGCGCTGATCTCGGGCGGCGAGACCACCGTCACCGTCAAGGGCAACGGGCGCGGCGGCCGCAATGCGGAGTTCTCGCTCGGCCTCGCGCTTGCGCTGAACGGCAAGGCCGGCATCCACGCCATTACCTGCGACACCGACGGCATCGACGGCACCGAGGACAATGCCGGCGCCCTGGTGACGCCGGATAGCCTGGCGCGCGCCCGCGCGCGCGGCCTCGATGCCGCCGCCATGCTCGCCGACAACGACGCCTATGGCTTTTTCGCCGCGCTCGGCGACCTGATCGTCACCGGGCCGACACGGACCAACGTTAACGATTTCCGTGCCATCCTGATCGATGCTGGGTAGGCTCCGTGCCACCTTACCAGGGTGCAGGCACCGCCATGATGCGTCAGCGCAGAGCCAAGATCGTTGCCACGCTCGGGCCGGCAAGCTCTGACGAGCGGATGATCCGGGCGTTGTTCGAGGCGGGGGTCGACGTCTACCGGCTCAACTTCAGCCATGGCGAACCTGACGAGCACCGCGCGCGGGTCGATGCGATCCGCGCGGTCGAGCAGGCGGTGGCGCGGCCGATCGCGATCCTCGCCGATTTGCAGGGGCCGAAGCTCCGCCTCGGCACCTTCGAGGCGGGCAAGGCGAGCCTGAACCCCGGCGCGCGTTTCAGGCTCGATCTCGACCGGATGCCGGGCGATGCGGCGCGCGCGCCGCTGCCGCACCCGGAAATCTTCGCGGCGCTCAGGCCCGGCACCGAGGTGCTGCTCGACGACGGCCGGATACGGCTTCGCGTCGACTCCAACGGGCCCGACCATGCCGAGACCACCGTGCTGGTGGGCGGCGAGATCTCCAACCGCAAGGGCGTCAACCTGCCGCGCATCTCGCTGCCGCTCTCGTCGCTGACCGAGAAGGACCGGCGCGACCTGCACTTCGCGCTCGACCTCGGCGTCGACTGGATCGCGCTTTCCTTCGTGCAGCGCCCGGAGGACGTGGCCGAGGCCCGGAAGCTGATCCAGGGCCGCGCCAACGTGATGACCAAGCTCGAGAAGCCCGCCGCGCTCGACCGGCTCGACGAGATCATCGAGCTGTCGGACGCGCTCATGGTGGCGCGCGGCGACCTCGGCGTCGAGCTCGACCCCGAGGACGTGCCGATCGAGCAGAAGCGCATCGTGCGCGACTGCCGGCGCGCCGGCAAACCCGTGGTGGTCGCGACCCAGATGCTCGAATCCATGGTGCGCGCGCCCGCGCCGACCCGCGCCGAAGCCTCGGACGTCGCGACCGCCGTGTTCGACGGCGTCGATGCCGTGATGCTCTCGGCCGAGACGGCGGCGGGCGCCTACCCGCGCGAGGCGGTCGCCATGATGAACCGCATCATCGAGCGGGTGGAACGCGACGACGGCTACCGCCGCCAGCTCCAGAGCACGCACGCCGACCCGGAAGCCACGGCGGCCGACGCGATCACCGCGGCGGCGGCGCAGGTGGCGCAGACCATCAAGGCCGCCTGCATCGTGACCTATACCACCTCGGGCTCGACGGCGCTGCGCGCCGCACGCGAGCGGCCTCCCGTCCCGGTGCTGGCGCTGACGCCGACGAGGGCGACCGCGCGGCGGCTCGCGCTGACCTGGGGCGTCCACTGCGTCGAGACGGAAGACGCGCGCAGCTTCACCGAGATGGTCGAGAAGGCGTCGCGGGTCGCCGTCGAGCAGGGCATCGCCAAGCCGGGCGACCGCCTGGTGGTCACCGCGGGCGTCCCGTTCGGCACGCCGGGCGCGACCAACGTGCTCAGGATCGCATGGGTCGAGGGCTGAGCGGACCGGCGCTCAGATGTCCTGCACGCCGAGGCGGGCCTTGAGACGCCGGATGATGGCGGCCGCGTTGCGCAGGTGCGGGTTGACGCGGAGCGCCTGCTCGAAGGCCTGGAGCGCCCTCGCGTCGTCCTCAAGCTGCGCGTAGATCAGGCCGAGGCCCGACAGCGCGCCGAAATGACGCGGCTCGAGCGCCAGCACCTTCTCGCAATCCGCGATCGACTTGGCGTATTCACCCATCAGGTAATAGACGGTCGCCCGCTTGTTCCAGCCTTCCGCGAAATCGGGCCGGCGCTCGATCACCTCGTTGAAATAGCCGAGCGCGGCGCCATAGGAGCGCAGGCTCATATGGACCGAGCCCTGATGGAGCAGCCGGTCGATATCGCCGTCGCCCGATTCCATCCAGATGCCCCAGATCGCCTGCTCGGCGGCGCCGATCTCGCCCGGGTCGCTCGCGCTTTGCAGCGCCATGAACAGCGCTTCGAGGCGTGGATCGTTCTGGTCCGCAGCGGCGGGCGCGGCCGTCACGACCGCCAAGGAAAGGGCCAGCACGCAGAGCGCAGCACGCATGGCTCGAATATAGGGCGAACGCGCGGCGGCGGAAACGCCAGGCGCGAGCCTAATGATGGCTCTCGCCGAAGCGGTCGGGGCCGCGCCCGCCCGGGAGCGCACCCTCCGCGGGAGGCGCCCGGACGATACGCCGGGCGAGCCGCTTCAGGGACGGCACCACGCCGGCCGGCACGCCGAGCACGAAGACCAGGAGGACCGCGCCGAGCACCAGGTTGGTATCGACGGTCTGCTGGGTGCCGAGCTCGACCGCGGCAAAGCCGAGCGCCATGGCGCCGATGATCGGCCCGACCAGCGTGCCGAGCCCGCCGACCACGACCCAGATGATGATCTGCGCGCTGAAGCCGAGATCGAAGACGTGCGGGTCGATGAAGCTGTTCCAGTTGGCGAACAGGACGCCGCCGAGCGCCGCGATGAAGGCGCCGATCGCGAAGGTGAAGAGCTTGTGGAGCCGGGTGTCGTAGCCGATCAGCTCGGCCCTGAGCTCGTTCTCGCGCACCGCGACGACCGCGCGGCCGAACGGCGTGGTGAGCAGCCAGCGCAGGCCGAGATAGACCAGCAGCAGCATGATGCCGGTGGCGTAGTACATGTCCTCCGGCCACAGGAATTTGGAGACGTCGCCCGGCACGTTGATGGGGGGCAGCGCAGGCATGCCGTTGTAGCCGCCGAGATGGGCCGCGCCGATCCGGTATTCGAAGCCCGCGGTGTGGCCGAGGAACTTGTGGATGGCGAGCGTCACCACCAGCGTGATGACCGCGAGGTAGACGCCGCTCAGGCGGCCGTAGAACATGAAATAGCCGAGCACCATGGAGAACGCGACGGGCAGCGCGAGCGCGAGGATGATCGCCCAGGTCGAGCCGCCGAAATTGATCGAGGCGACCGCGTAGGTGTAGCCGCCGAGCCCGAAGAAGGCCGACTGGCCGAACGAGAAGATGCCGCCATAGCCCCACACCCAGGCCAGGCTGAGCGCGAGGATCGCGAACGAGAAATAGAGCGTGAGCTGGAGCGCGACGAAGCTCGGCGCGAAGGCGGGGATCAGCGTGAGCGCGAGCACGGCAACGATGAGGACGATGCCGAGCCCGCCCTTCTTCGCGTCGAACAGGCGGCCGGCGATCATAGCGACCTCCGGAAGAACCGCCCGGTGATGCCCTGCGGCAGCGCGCGCAGCAGGAGCACCGCGCCGATCAGGAGCGCCACCTCGCCGAGCACCGACGACGAGAAGAAGGTGACCACCTGGTTGATCACGCCGAACACGGCGGCCGCGCTCGCCGTGCCGCTCAGCATCGCCTGGCCGCCGCCAATCACGGTGATGAAGGCCTTCGCGACATAGGCGACGCCGAGCGTCGGCGCCGCGCCGATCACCGGAGCGAGCACCGCGCCGGCGAAGCCGGTCAAGGCCGCGCCGATGCCGAAGGTCGCGGTGTAGACGGCCGGCGGGCTGATGCCGAGCGCGTTCGCCATGTTGGCGTTCTGCATGGTGCCGCGCGCGATCAGGCCGAGGCGCGTGCGCTTCAGGACGAGATAGACCACCACCATCAGCGCGGCCGTGATGCCGATGATGAAGAACTTGTACTGGCTCTCGGCGATCTCGCCGATCCGGAAATTGCCGAACGGCGTCGAGACGCCTTCCATCGTGTTGCCGAAGATCGACGTCATGATGCCGATGATGAACAGGCTGAGGCCCCAGGTGGCGAGCAGCGTGTCCATCATGCGGCCATAGAGGAAGCGGATGATCAGCCGCTCGACGATCACGCCGATCAGGCCGACGAAGACCGGCGCGATGACGAAGATCGAAATCCAGAGCGGCACCCCGAGCTTGGTGGGCACCAGCACGGCATAGGTGCCGAGCATCAGGAACTCGCCATGCGCGAGGTTGATGACGCGCATCATGCCGAAGATGATGGCAAGCCCGATGCTCATCAGGGCGAGCATCGCGATCATGTTGACGATCTGGATGATCGTGATCGCCGCGAGGTCCATGATCGATCCGTCCGAGCCCTTCCTACGATCGCGCTGATCGTTCGCACGCCGTTGCGGCACGGCTCCCTCTCCCGCGCGCGGGAGAGGGAACGCGTTGGGGCACGACCCTGAGATGCGAACTCATCGAGCGCAGCCCCAGGTTCGTCTCGGCTGCGCCGGGCTCAGCCTTCGGGGATGTACTGCGTCGCCTGGTTCGGATTCGCGATCAGGTCGCACACCGAGGAGGTGTCGGAGGGCTCGACGTCGGGCACCGTCTTGACGATGTCGAACTGGCCGCCATGGACCTCGGTGATGTTGATGGTCATGAAGGAATGATGGCTGGTCGGCTGTACGGTCACCTTGCCGCCGGGGCCGTCGAACGAGACCGGAGATTCGAGCGCCGCGATCACCGCCTCGCGCTCGAGGGAGCCCGCCTTCTCGACCGCCGCCTTCCACAGGTAGAAGGCGTTGTAGGTGCACACCGCGAGCGTGCCGAGCTCGGCATAGTCGGCGCCGAACTTGGCATGCCACTTGTCGAGGAACGCCTTGTTCGCCGGCGTGTCGATGGTCTGGAAGTAGTGGAACGAGGTGACGATGCCCTCGACCTCCTCGGGCTTGAGGAAGCTCTTTTCCCACGGCCCGAACACGGTCGAGTGCAGCGGAATCTGGCCGAGCATGCCGGCTGCCGGCCACTGGCGGTAGAAGCCGATGTGCGCGGCGCCGACCAGGCCGGAGACCACCATGTCGGGCTTCGCCTGCTGGATCTTGGTGATGGCCGAGGAGAAATCCGCCACGTCGAGCGGGAAGAACTCCGAGGCGACGACCTCGTAACCCTTCTCCTTGGCGAACTGGTTGAGCCACTTCGAGCAGATCTGGCCGTAGTTGTAGTCGGCCCAGATCGTGTAGAGCTTCTTCGCGTTGTACTTCGCGGTCGAATATTCGAGCGCGGGGCCGATCATCTGGGCGGGCGTCTCGCCGTTGACGAACACCGTCTTGTCGCACACGCCGCCTTCGTAGAACGTGTTGTAGAAATAGAGCATCTTGTAGCGGTCGAAGATCGGTCGCACGGTCTCGCGCGACGCGCTCGAGATGCCGCCGAACACCACCGACACCTTGTCCTGCGTCGCGACGCGCTGGGCGTATTGCGCGTAGTTCTGCATGTTCGAGCCGGTGTCGAACGCGACCAGGTCGATCTGCTTGCCCATCACGCCGCCGCCGGCGTTGATCTCCTCGGCGACGAACTTGGCGGCGTCGTCCATCTCCTTGCCATAGATGCCGTGAGCACCAGTGCGGTCGTGCATCGCGGCGACCTTGACCGTGTCCTCGGCATGCGCGCGGCGGATGATGGCGGGAAAGCCCGCGACCGCGATACCACCGGCACCCGCATATTTCAGGAAACGCCTACGGCTGAGCCCCATCTCACCCTCCCATTCTTGCTGTCCTCATCGGCGTTGGCCCCCAACAAGCCGCATGCCGAGACAGCTCGCAGCCTATTACGAGGCAATGTTGCGGTGCAATAGCGGCCTGTCGGTGCGGGCAAGGGCCGGCGGCAGCGGCCCGCCGGTCGCCCAGTCGAGCAGCTCGACGGTATGGCAGATCGGCGTCTGCGTGCCGGATGCGATCTGCACGATGCAGCCGACATTGCCGGTCGCGACCGCGGCCGCGCCGGTGCGCTCGATGTTGGCGACCTTGCGGTCGCGCAGCCGGAGCGAGAGGGCGGGCTGCAGGAGGTTGTAGGTGCCGGCCGAGCCGCAGCAGAGATGCGCCTCGGCCACCTCCTCGACCGCGAAGCCGGCGCCGCGCAGCAGGCGTTTCGGCGCATCGACGATCTTCTGGCCGTGCTGGAGCGAGCAGGCGGCGTGATAGGCGACACGAAGCCCGGCCACGTCGATCTTGGGCTGGAGGTCGAGCTCCTGGAGCAGCTCGCTCACGTCGCGGCTGAGCCCGGCGATGGCGGCGGCATCGGCGGCGAGCGTCGCATCGTGGCGCAGCAGGAAGCCATAGTCCTTGAGCGTGGTACCGCAGCCCGAGGCGTTGGCGACCACGGCGTCGAGCCCGTTCGCGCGCAGCTCGGCCGCGAGCGCCCGCACATTGCGCCGCGCATGGCCGAGCGCCGTCTGCTCCTGGCCGAGATGGTGAGGCAGCGCGCCGCAGCAGCCGAAATCCTTCACGATCACGACGTCGCAGCCGTGGCGCGTGAGCAGGCGCACCGTCGCCTCGTTGATCTCGGGCGCGACCACGCGCTGCACGCAGCCGGTGAGCAGCGCGACCCGCTTGCGCCGTTGCCCGCTTGCCGCGATCACCTGCGGCCTGTCGAGCGGGCTCGGGGCGGCCGGCGACGCCGCGAGCCGCGCCATCGCGCCAAGCCGCCCGGGCAGGAGGCGGCCGAGCAGCGATGCCGGCTGCGCCGCGAGCAGCGCGAGGCGGAACAGGCCGGGCCGCGGCAGAAGCCAGCCGAGCAGCGCCCTGACCGAACGATCCAGGAGCGGCCGGCGATGCGTCTGCTCGACCCGCGTCCGCGCGCCGTCGATCAGGTGCATGTAGTCGACGCCGGACGGGCACACGCTCATGCAGGCGAGGCAGGACAGGCAACGGTCGAGATGGAACGCGGTCGCGGCATCGGCCGGCCGGTCGTCCTCCAGCATGTCCTTGATCAGGTAGATGCGCCCGCGCGGGCTGTCGCGCTCGTCGCCGAGCAGCGTGTAGGTCGGGCAGGCGGAGAGGCAGAAGCCGCAATGCACGCACGAACGGAGTATCTTCTCGGCGACCTGCAAATCGGGGTCGGCGGCGAGCCGCGCCGGGTCGAAACGGGTCTGCATCGCGCTATACCCCGTCGTACATGCGGCCGCGATTGAGCACGCCGCGCGGGTCGAAGCCCTGCTTGAGCCGGCGGGTCACGTCGCCCAGCACCGCATCGGGCGGCTCGAACACGTCGACCGCGGCGCGCGTCTCGGCCGGCGCGCGGATCAGCGTGGCGTGGCCGCCGAAGCCGGCGAGCGCGCCGCGCACCAAGGCCGCCGCGGCGTCCGGCGCGGCCGGCGCTTCGAGCCAGATCAGGCCGCCGCCCCAATCATGATAGAGGCGGCAGGAGGGCAGCGCCGCGCGCAGGGCGGCATGCGCTTTCGCACCGGCGGCCGGCGGCACCGAGAGGCGCCAGAGCACCGTCGATGCACCATCGGCGTGGAACGGCCGCACCTCGCCGAGCGCGCGCCAGACCGCCCTGGCCGCGTCGCCCTCGAGCGCCGCGACCTCGCCGCGTTTGCCCCACAGATCGGCGAGCGCGGCGGCGCGCGCCTTGACCGAGGGCGCGACCCCTTCGAGGCGGATCGCGGCACACGACCCATCACCGCCGATGGCGAGCGGCGCTGCTACATCCGCCGGCGCGTAGGCCGCGCCCGAGACCTCGTGCGGACTCGCCAGCGCCTCGCCGAGCGCCGCGATGGAGTCTTCCGGCGCGAGGCCGAACAGGCAGAGCGTCGCAGTCGCCTCGGGCGCCGGCAGCACCTTGATCGTCACCTCGGTCAGCGCACAGAGCGTGCCGTAGGAGCCGGCGACCAGCTTGCAGAGGTCGTAGCCGGTGACGTTCTTGACCACCTTGCCGCCCGCCTTGAACGCCTCGCCGCGCCCGTTCACCGCGCGGAAGCCGAGGAAATGGTCGCGCGCCGCGCCGGCCTTGATCCGGCGCGGGCCGGACAGGTTGCAGGCGAGCGTGCCGCCGAGCGTGCCGCCGTCCGCCACGCCGCCGAACACGGGTGCGAGATGCGGCGGCTCGAAGGCGAGCATCTGGCGAGCCTCGGCCACCACGCGCTCGATCTCGGCGAGCGGGGTGCCGGGCCGCGCCGTGAGCACCAGCTCCGCGGGCTCATAGTCGACGATGCCCGAGAGCCGGCTCAGGTCGAGCAGCGCCGCCGCCTCGACCGGCCGGCCCAGGCCGCGCTTGGTGCCGCCGCCCAGCAATTCGAGCGGGCGTCCGGCCGCCGCCGCATCGGCAATGACCGCCGCCAGCTCGGCCTCGTCCGCCGGCCGGAGCACGTTGTCCAGCGCCTCGTCTGCCACGCGCCTTCGCCTCAGAAGCGCGGCAGGTCGGGGAACGGCACCTGACCGTGATGGATGTGCATGCGGCCGAGCTCGGCGCAGCGATGCAGCTTCGGGAACACCTTGCCGGGGTTGAGCAGGCCCTCGGCATCGAAGGCGCACTTGACCCGCTGCTGCTGGTTGAGGTCGACCTCGTCGAACATGGCCGGCATCAAGTCGCGCTTCTCGACGCCGACGCCGTGCTCGCCGGTCAGGACGCCGCCGACCTCGACGCACAGCTTCAGGATTTCGGCGCCGAGCCGCTCGGTGCGCTCCAGCTCGCCCGGCTTGTTGGCGTCGTACATGATGAGCGGGTGCAAATTGCCGTCGCCCGCGTGGAACACGTTGGCGACCGGCAGGTCGTATTGCCTCGACAGATCGCCGATGCGCGTCAGCACCTCGGCCAGGCGGCCGCGCGGGATGGTGCCGTCCATGACGTAATAGTCGGGCGCGATGCGCGCGGTCGCCGGGAACGCCGATTTGCGGCCGAGCCAGAAGCGCAGCCGTTCCTCCTCGCTGGTCGAGACGCGGATCGAGACCGCGCCGCAACCCTCCGCCATCTGCTTCACCACGCCGACCAAGTGGTCGACCTCGGCCGGCGGGCCGTCGAGCTCGCAGATCAAGAGCGCCTCGACGTCGAGCGGGTAGCCGGCATGGCAGAACGCCTCGGCGGCGTGGATCGCCGGCCTATCCATCATCTCGAGCCCGGCCGGGATGATGCCGCCGCCGATGATGCGCGCGACGCAGCTTCCGCCCGCCTCGCTCGACGGGAAGCCGATCAGGAGCGCGCGCGCGGTCTCGGGCTTCGGCACGATGCGCACGGTGACCTCGGTGATGATGCCGAGCAGCCCCTCCGAGCCGGTGATGAGGCCGAGCAGGTCATAGCCCGGCGCGTCGAACGCCTTGCCGCCGAAGCGCGCCACCGCGCCGCCGATCAGCACCATCTCGACGCCGAGCAGGTTGTTGGTGGTGAGGCCGTATTTGAGGCAATGCACCCCGCCCGAGTTTTCGGCCACGTTGCCGCCGATCGAGCAGGCGATCTGGCTGGAGGGATCGGGCGCGTAGTAGAAGCCGGCCGCCGAGACGGCGTGGCTGAGCGCGAGGTTGGCAACGCCCGGCTGGGTCACCACGCAGCGATTGGCATAGTCGATCTCGAGGATGCGGTTGAGCCGGCCGACGCCGACCGTCACCCCGTCGGCGAGCGGCAGCGCGCCGCCCGAGAGCCCGGTGCCCGCGCCGCGCGGCACGATCTTGACGCCGCGCTCGGCGCACAGCTTCAGGACGGCCGAGACCTCGGCGGTCGAAGCCGGCAGCGCGACCGCGAGCGGTAGCTGGCGGTAGGCGCTGAGTCCGTCGCATTCGAAGGTGCGGAGCGTGTTGGGGTCATCGACGACGCCGTCGTCGCCCAGGATCGCCCGGAGCGAGGCGACCAGCGGCTGGCGCGCGGCGATGATCCGCTCGTCGGGGTCCGGCATCTTCATGGCATGCACCCTCCTCGCCGCGTCCGCGCGGACGGGGCGGATTGCCGAGGCTCGACTGCAATCGTGGGCGCGCGACAGGCCGGCGTCAACCAGCCCCTCATGCTTCGACGGGCTCAGCATGAGGGTTTTAATGTCAAACCTCATCCTGAGCTTGTCGAAGGATGAAAGCCAAGCGGGATGCCGGCCGAAGCCGGGGCTTCAGCCCTGGCGGGCCTTGAAGCGCGGGTCTTTCTTGTTGATGACGTAGACCCGGCCCTTGCGGCGGATGACCTGGCAGGCCTTGTGCCGCGTCTTGGCGGTGCGCAGGGAGTTGACAACCTTCATGGCCGTTCCGATCGGTCTTCTGGTCCTTCGAGGCGGCGCACCATAGGGAGGCGGCCCCGCCCTGTCAATCCGCCCGGTATGGCTAACGTAGCACTGGCAACCGAACGGCCGATCGGCATAATCGCGCCGCCATGACCGACCCCGACCGCAAAACCCCCGCCACCCAGGCGCATCCCCTGGCCGAGCGGGCGCTGGAGCAGCTGATCTTCGCCAGCCGCTGGCTGATGGCGCCCTTCTATCTGGGCCTCGTGGTCGCGCTCGGCGTGCTGATGGTCAAGTTCGTGCTCGAGCTGATCGAGCTGGTGCCCGAGGTCATCCACCTCAAGGACACCGAGATCATCCTCGGCATCCTGACGCTGATCGACCTCTCGCTCGCCGGCAACCTGCTGCTCATCGTCATCTTCGCGGGCTACGAGAACTTCGTCTCGAAGCTCGACGTGGCGCGCCACAAGGACCGGCCCGAATGGATGGGCACGGTGGACTTCAGCGGGCTCAAGCTCCGCCTGGTCGCCTCGATCGTCGCGATCTCGGCGATCCACCTGCTGAAATCGTTCATGAACGTCTCGCAGATGGACAAGAACGACCTGATGTGGCTCGTCATCGTGCACGGCACGTTCGTGCTCTCGGGCGTGCTGCTCGCGTTCATGGACCGGATCGCCGGGCACTCGGGCCCCTCGAAGCGGCACAAGCCGGCGGCCGAGCCCGAGCACGACTGACCGAGACGGCACGCTACCGCATACTAGCCCTGAGCGCGGTGCTTGATGGCGTGGACGCGATAGGCGCCGACCGCGCCGCTCTCCAGCACGCGCAGGCGCGCCAGCCAGAGCGCGAGCTCGTCGGCCAGCGCGGTGCCGAGGCGGCGATCGAAGTTGTCACGGGTCAGGGTCTCGGCGAAGCGCGCCCAGCTCGCGATGATGAGGCGGCTGACCTCGCCGCTCATCTCCTCGACGATGCGCACGTCGAACCGGACCTTGGCAAGCGCCTCGCGGGTCTCCTCCGGGGTCGACAGATGCACCGGCGCCGGCTCCAGCGCCAGCCAGTCCGCGACGGCGGGCGCATCGCGTGCGCCGCCCTTGAGCAGGTAGTCGGTGAACAGGAAGTGCCCGTCCGTGCGCAGTACGCCGAACACCGAGGCGTAGAGCGCGGGCTTGTCCGCGATGGCGCGGAACGCATCCACCGCGATGACGGCGTGGCACTTGCTCGCGTCCTTGGGCAGCGCCGGGGGGTCGTAGCCCACCACGGGGGCGCGCTTGACCTGGCCGGCCATGGTCGAAAGCTCCATGCCCGCCTCGGCATGGTCCGCCCTCGCCTCATAGCCGGTGGTCCAGGCGCCGGTGGCGCCCGCGATCGCACGCGTGATGCCGCCGAGCCCGGCGCCCAGATGGGCCACGGTCATCTTGTTGTCGAGCGCGAGCGGCGCAACGAAACGGAACACCCAATCGGCATCGCCCGGCCCGTCGAAACCGACGCCCCAGACCCGCTCGCGCAACTGGATCTCGGCCTGCTGAAACAGCGTGGACTTGCGGCCCTCCGGGATGGGCAGCACGGTTTCCTTGCGGCCGGCGGGGGGCGCAGCGGCAGGCTGGGGCCCGGCTTCGGCCGCCTCGCCCAGCTCGTAACCCTCCCACCAGGCGCGCATGCGGCGCGCCAGCGGCGACACTTTGGCCAATGAGAGCGCCATCGGACCGACCCGCATAAAGAGGACGACGAGGCTGCGGCCGAGAACAGCGGCCGCCCCGTACCATTCTTTCCGGGGCCTGGTTAACGGAGCTTGAAGACGCCGGGGGCGCTTCCGCGCCCGGCGCCGGCTCAGGCCTGGGCCAGCTTCTGGCGCTGCGTGCCGAGGCCGGCAATCTCGAGCTCCATGACGTCGCCGGGCTTGAGAAAGCGCGGCGGCTTCATGCCCATGCCTACGCCGGGCGGCGTGCCGGTGGCGATCAGGTCGCCCGGCTCGAGGTCCATGAACTGGCTCAGATACCAGACCAGGTGATGGCAGCCGAAGATCATGGTCTTGGTATTGCCGCGCTGCGCGACCTCGCCATTGACCTTGAGGGTCATGTCGAGGTTCTGCGGGTCGGGCACCTCGTCGGCGCTGACCAGCCACGGCCCGGTCGGGCAGAAGGTGCGCGCCGACTTGCCCTTGATCCAGGTCGGACCGCGCTCGAGCTGGAAGGCGCGCTCGGAAACGTCGTTGACGATCGTGTAGCCGGCGATCGCCCGCGCGGCGGCCGCCTCGTCGGCGAGGTAGCTCGCCGGCTTGCCGATCACGATGCCGAGCTCGACCTCCCAATCGGTCTTCTGGCTGGTCCGCGGGATCAGCACGGTGTCGTTGGGGCCGCAATAGGAGCTCGGCGCCTTGGTGAAGACGATCGGCTCCTTCGGGATCTCCATGCCGGCCTCCCTGGCATGGTCGGCGTAGTTGAGGCCGATCGCGATGATGTTGCCAGGCCGCGCGATGGGCGCGCCGATGCGCTGTTTCGCCGTGTCGACCGCCGGGAACGCACCGGCATCCTTGGCGACGCGCTGGCGCAGGCTATCGATCCCGCCGCCGGCCAGGAACGCACCGTCGAACGCCTTGACGGCGCTCGACACGTCGATGACCTTGCCGTCATCCAGTCGGACGGCTGGCTTCTCCGCTCCCGGCTCGCCCACGCGCATCAGCTTCATCGCTTGCCTCCCTTGCCCGGCCTTGCAGGGCGTGGATAGTGAAGGGCGAGGCCGCGCGCTGTCAAAGCCGCAGCGTTGTCGTGGTGTATATTCCCAAACCTCCTGTATGCAGAGGTATGGCCATGCCCTCGTTCGACATCGTCTCGCGTACCGATCTTGCGGAGGTCGACAACGCGGTCGCCGGCGCGATGCGCGAGATCGGCACGCGCTACGACTTCAAGGGCAGCAAATGCTCGATCGAGCGCGCCGAGACCACGCTGACCATCCGTGCCGACGACGAGCTGAAGTTGAAGCAGGTGCAAGAGCTGCTGCGCGGGCACCTGGCGCGGCGCAAGGTGGATGCCGGCGCGTTCGACTTCAAGCCGCCCGAGAAGGCGTCCGGCAACACGGTGCGCCAGACCGTCGCGATCCGCCAGGGCGTCGGGCGCGAGCTCGCCCAGGAGATCGTCAAGACGATCAAGGCGAGCAAGCTCAAGGTGCAGGTCGCGATCCAGGGCGACGAACTGCGCGTCTCGGGCAAGAAGCGCGACGATCTGCAGGACGCGATCAAGCTGCTGCGCGAGCAGCAGATCGAGCAGCCGTTGCAATACGTGAATTTCAGGGAATAGGCCGAGAGGGGGCCGCCGCGAGGGCCGAGATGCTATTCGAGGCTGCTTTCCCAGGCGAGGCGGGCGGTCCTGGCGCGCTGGTTGACGTCGGCCCAGTGCTGCGCCGCCTGCTCTAAGGTGACAGCCGGCGGGACGCTCTGATAGGCCGCCCAGTGCGGCGAGCCGATGGTCGCGGCGTTGAAGAGCGCCTGGCGGGTGGCGGCGGGCGCCTCGGCCGGCATCGGCAGCGGCTCGATGTCCGCCGCCAGGCGCTCGTCGTTCTCGGCCAAGAGGAACGGGCTGTCCGTCGCCGACAGTTCGAGCACCGTCATCTCGCGGCCCTCGGTCAGCCCGAGCGCCGCGTTGGCGGCGATCTGGAGCCTCACCAGGCGCTCGCCGGCCACGGTCGGCGGCACGGGGTCCTCGCAGCGCGGCGCGACCGCCACAACGACGACGATGGCGTCGGCCATCGGCGCGGCGTCGAGCGTACCCTGGTCGTGGCGCGCCGCCAGCAGCCCGAGCGCGCCCGCATAGGCATCGCACGCGATGCCCGCCTGGCCGATATTGCCGACGCGCTGGTCAGCGCTGCCGCCGCCTGTCTCCGTGCCGGTGCCGGTACCCGTGCCTGTTCCGGTTCCGCCGCCGGTGCCCGTGTCCGTGCCATCCTCGGTCGGCGCAGTGCAGGCCGCGAGGGCCAGCACCATGACGGCCAGAAATGCCCGAGCTTTCATGACGCTTCCCCTCCCCGTCACGCGGCCAACCGGATTCTGCACCCGAAGCGGATGGCGACGCAAACCGCCCGCGCCGGCGGCGCACGGCGGGCGAGCTAGGGGACGGGCAAAGGAGGGTGGAGTAGCGTGGGAATGGTGGGCGGTACTGGGATTGAACCAGTGACCCCTACGATGTCAACGTAGTGCTCTCCCGCTGAGCTAACCGCCCACGCCGCTTTCGATAGCACCGCCCGGCGCGGCTTGGCAAGGCTGCCGGGCGGCGCTACGCCGGCGCTCAGGCGGGCTGCAGCACCCGCTCGATCTCGTCCACCAGCGAGCGCAGGTGGAAGGGCTTGGAGAGCACCCGGGCGTTGGGGTGGCGCGGCGCGTTGCTGTTGAGCGCGACCGCGGCGAAGCCTGTGATGAAGATGACCTGGATGCCCGGCGTCTCGATCGAGGCGCGGCGCGCCAGTTCGAGCCCGTCCATGCCGGGCATCACGATGTCGGTGACCAGGAGATCGAACCGGTTGTTGGCGACGTGGGGCAGCGCCTCGAAGCCGTCGGCGACCGCGGTCACCTCGTGGCCGACGCGCTCCAGCGCGCGCGCCAGGAAGGCGCGCATTGACTCGTCGTCTTCTGCGAGCAGAATTTGGGCCATTGGCGCGACCGCTCCCGACCGGTCGAGGGCAGACCTTGGCGTCGAGCTCTTAATATCAGCTTAAAGATTCGAGCGCGCCGCCGAAAGATCGTGACCGCACCGTGACATGCGGGCCCGTTTGGTCTAAATCGATTGGCGATGAACAGCACGTTCGACAGCGCAAGCGCCGCCCGGGCCGCGACCCTCCGCCCCTACGAGGCCGAGCCGATTCGCATCCTGGCGCCGACGCAGCAACGCGCGCCGCTCGTGCTCGCCTCGCCGCACAGCGGCTCGTTCTATCATCCGGCCTTCCTCGCGGCGTCGCGACTCGATCCCCTGGCGCTGCGCCGCTCGGAAGACTGCTATGTCGACCAGATCTTCGCGGGCGCACCGGCCGAGATCGGCGTGCCGCTGCTCGCCGCCCTCTTCCCGCGCGCCTATCTGGACCCGAACCGCGAGCCCTACGAGCTCGACCCCGGCATGTTCAGGGACGCGCTGCCCGGCCATGTCAGGTCGCGCACCGACCGGGTGCGCGCCGGCTTCGGCACCGTCGCCCGCGTCGTCTCGAGCGGCACCGAGATCTATCGGGAGCGGCTCTACTACGCCGAGGCCGAGGCGCGCATCGCCACGCTCTACGAGCCCTATCACCACGCGCTCCAGCGGCTGGTCGAGGCGACCGTCGCCCGCTTCGGCGGCGCCATCCTGATCGACTGCCACTCGATGCCCTCGATCGGCGGCCCGAGCGACACCGACGCCGGGCAGACCCGCCACGACATTGTGCTCGGCGACCGCCACGGCGCGAGCTGCGCGCCCCGGCTCGCCGACGCGGCGGAGGCGGCGCTCGCCAGGCTCGGCTTCAACGTCGCGCGCAACGACCCCTATGCCGGCGCCCACACGCTCAAGCGCTACGGCCAGCCGAAGCGCCATGTCCACGCGCTGCAGATCGAGATCAACCGGGCGCTCTACGTGGACGAGGCGACGCTCGCGAAGCTGCCGGGCTTCGACGAGCTGGGCCGGAAGATGATGCGCTTCCTGCACACCATGGCCGCGCTCGACCCGACCGCGTATTAAGCTTCACGGCTTCACGGCCCGTTAACCCAACCCTGGCACAAGCTGGCATGCGGTTTGCGACCGCTGAGCGGGACGTTCCCGCACACGGACCCGTTTCGGCATGCCCCTGGCCTTCCTGCGCACCATCGCGCTGCTGCTCGCCTGCCTCATCGCGAGCCCGGCGCTCGCCAGCCCTGGCGCCATCGAGCCCCGCCTCGCGGCTACGGCCGACGACGCCGCGGTCTGCGGCCTGCTGACGCGCGCCGCGGAGAAGGCGCTCGGCATCCCGGATCACCTGCTGCGCGCGGTCGGCGTGGTCGAATCCGGGCGCTACGACCGCAAGCTCGGCCGCGCCGAGCCGTGGCCCTGGACCATCAACGCCGAGGGCACTGGCGCCACCTTCAAGTCGAAGGCCGCGGCCATCGAGAAGGTCGAGGCGCTGCGCGCCAGCGGCGTGCGCAGCATCGACGTCGGCTGCATGCAGGTAAATCTTGCCTACCATGGCGACGCGTTCGAGAGCCTGGAGGAAGCTTTCGACCCGGTGACGAACATCGCCTATGCCGCGCACTTCCTGACCAGCCTCAAGGAAGAGCGCGGCAGCTGGAACGCCGCCGTCGCGGCCTACCATTCCTCCACGCCGAAATTCGGCATCCCCTACCGCCAGAAGGTCGCCAAGACCTGGCACGGCCTGCGCGGCACCCTCGTGCAGGACAAGATCCGGCAGCGCCGCGCCGCGGTCGCCGAGACCTATCAGAAGCGCAAGGCCGAGTTCGAGGCGCACCAGGCGCGCGTGCTCGAACTCCAGAAGGAGAAGCGCGAGGCGCGGCGGAAGGAGCGGGTCGAGGCGGTGCGCGGCACGACGGCGCAGCGCGGCAAGGTGCCGAGCGACGAGGCGGCGGCCGAGCCGCTTCAAACCGCCGCGGCCGACCAGGCCGAGGCCGCGTCCCTCGCGGCGGCCTCGCTGCGCTGCGAGGAAACTACGCGCGCGGCCGGCAGCCGCGGCCCCGACCCTTCGCTCGTCCGCCGGATCATGGCGATCAGCGCGTCCGCCAACCCCGATGACGGCTTCACCCTCGACGGCAAGGACGCACTCGAAATCCCGGTCGCCCGCGCCGCGGCAGAGGCAGCCTCGGCGGAGGCCGGCTGCCCCCGCCTCATCGAGCACGGCGCCAAGGGCCGGCGCGGCCCCGCCGCCCCGGTCGTGATCCGCGGCTGAGCCGTCGCACCCGAACCGCTCTGGCCTTACTTTCAACGCCGCGCCGTGCGCCGCGGCGTTGATGTGAACCCTGTTTGATGATTTGATCCGCCCCGAAGGTCAGGGGTTCCCTCGACAACAACGGGAGATAGGGAGGCGGTCGATGAAACTCAGTCGACGCGATTTCTTCAAGGCGGCGTCCGGCGCACTCGTGCTGGCCAGCGCCCCCATGGTGCTCAAGAGGGCCGGCATCGCGGCCGAGGAGCCGATCCGGGTCGGCAACATCCTCGACAAGACCGGCGGCCTGAACATCTACAGCCTGAAGCAGGCGCAGGCGCTGGCCATGACGCTGGAGCAGATCAACGCGTCCGGCGGGCTGCTCGGCCGGCCGCTGCAGCTCTATTTCTACGATTCGCAGTCCGACAACCAGTTCAACTCGAAATACGCCACCGACGCGATGGTGAAGGACAAGGTGCAGGTGGTGCATGGCGGCATCACGTCTTCGTCGCGCGAGGTGATGCGGCCCATCATCGACAAGTTCAAGGGCCTGCTCTTCTACAACTCGCTCTATGAAGGCGGCGTGTGCGACCGCCGGCACGTCTCGACCGGCATGGTGCCGGGGCAGCAGCTCGAGCCGCTGATGGAGTACGTGGTCAAGGAACGCGGCGCCAAGCGCGGCTACATCCTGGCGGCCGACTACAATTACGGCCACATCACCTCGAAGTGGATGCAGAAGTTCATCCGCGACAATGGCGGCGAGGATCTGGCGGTCGAGTTCTTCCCGCTCGACGTAACCAACTTCGCGCCGGCGATCTCGCGCATCCAGGCGGCGAAGCCGGACGTGGTGTGGTCGGCCCTGGTCGGCGGCGCGCACATCGCGTTCTACCGCCAGTTCGAGGCGACCATCGGCAAGGCCAACATGATGCTGGCGTCCTCGACCTACGGCGTCGGCCTCGAGCAGCTCCAGCTTAGCCCCGAGGAGGGCGACGGCATCATCGTCGCCACCTCGTTCATCGACAGCCTGCCGACCGCGAAGGACTTCATCACCAAGTTCAAGGAATATTCGGGCGACCCGACCTATGTCGGCGAGTATGGCGAGTACGGCCAGCGCGGCCTCCTGGTCTGGGCCGAGGCGGTGCGCCAGGCCGGCAGCGCCGAGCCCGACGCGGTGATCGAGGCGCTCGCCAAGGGCGGCGTGAAGGTCGAGGGCGCGGGCGGGCTCTACAGCGTGGACGGCCAGACCAACCACACCACGATGGACATCCATCTGGTGGTCGGCAACAAGAACCAGAGCTTCGACCTGATCCGCTCATTCTCGCAGCGGCCGCCGACGGACACCCAGCTCGTCTGCGACCTCAACAAGAACCCGAACGACACGACGCAGTACGAGATTCAGCTTTAGCCGCAACCGAGGGGGCCTCGCCCCTCCAGCGCCATGCCCGGGCGATCAGGCTCCCCACCTGGTCGCCCGGGTGAAGTAATATTTCCTCGTCATGGCCCTCCCCCGGTCGATCCCCCGATCAAGTCGGGGGAGGGGGACGACGAGCGGAAGTTGGCTGGCTCATAGGGCGGAGCGATCTACGCCGTGGATGACGTCGCGATCTATGCCTTCCAGATCGGGTTCTCGTTCGCGATCTTCATCCTGATCTCGCTCGGGCTCGCCGTCATCTTCGGCATGATGCGCGTGATCAACCTGGCGCAGGGCGAGTTCCTGATGCTCGGCGCCTATTTCTGCACGCTGATCACCAAGGCCGGCGTCAACATCTGGATCGCGTTCTTCCTCGCCGCGCTCGCGGTCGGCCTGTTCGGCATCATCGTCGAGCGGGTGATGATCCGCTATCTCTACGGCCGCATCCTCGACACGCTGCTCGCCACCTGGGGCCTCAGCCTGTTCCTGGTCGGCGGCGTCACCACCATCTTCGGGCCGCAGAGCGAGAGCGTCGCGCTCACCATGGGCCAGGTCGGCGTCGGCGCCTACAGCATCTCGCTCTATAGCCTCGTGGTGATCGGCTTCGCCGTCGCGCTGCTCGCCGGGACCTATGCGCTCTGGCGCTACACCCGCTTCGGCCTGGTGGTGCGCGGCACCATGCAGAACCCGACCATGGCGGCCGGCCTCGGCCTCAACACCGGCCTCGTCTACACGCTGACCTTCGGCTTCGGCTCGGCGATCACCGGCCTTGCCGGCGCCGTGCTGGTGCCGATCGTCGGCGCCGCGCCGCCGATGGGCATCTTCTTCATCGGCAAGGCCTTCATCACGGTGATCTCGGGCGGGCACATGCCGCTGCTCGGCACCATCACGGCATCCGGCCTGTTCGGCACCATCGACGGCATCGTGGCCTACATCTCCTCCTCGGTGGTCGGCGAGATGACCGTGCTGTTCGTCGCCATCATCCTGCTCCGGCTCTTGCCGCTCGGCATCACCGGGCGGTTCCGGCGGGGCATCTGAACCATGGCCTCGCACATCCTCGGGCTCGGCTCGCCGTCGCAGCGGCCGCCGCTCTGGTGGTGGGGCTTCGCCGCGCTGTTCACCGTCTTCCTGCTCACCATCCCGCTCCACATGGACATCGCCGAGCTCTACTCGATCACCAACTACCTGGTGCTCGCGCTGCTCGCGCTCAGCATGAGCTTCCTGTGGGGCTATGGCGGCATGCTGAGCTTCGGCCAGACCGCGTTCTTCGGCCTCGGCGGCTACACCTACGCCGTGATGGCGCTCAACCTCGGCGAGACCACGGGCGCGATGGCGGTCGCCATCGTGCTGCCCATGATCTTCGCCGCCATCCTCGGCTATTTCATGATCTACGGCCGCATCAGCGACATCTATTTCAGCGTCATCACGCTGGTGGTCACGCTGATCCTGGAGAAGGGCATCCGCGCCACCTCGGGCGACCAGTACGTCATCGGCAAGGTGCGGCTGAACGGGCAGAACGGCATCCCGACCACGCCGTCGCTGCAGGTGCCGTGGAACCGGACGGTCACGCTCGAGATCGAGGACGTCTACTACCTCGCCGCCGTGCTGCTCGTGCTCACCTATATCGGCCTGCGCCTTCTGCTCGTCACGCGATTTGGGCGCATCCTGGTCAGCCTGCGCGAGAACGAGCGGCGCAGCGAGCTGCTCGGCTACGACACGCGGCGCTACAAATGGTTCGCCTTCATCATCGCGGCCGGCGTCGCCGGGCTCGGCGGCGCGATGTGGGGGGTGTGGGGCAATTTCGTCGGCCCCAACATGTTCAACCTGGGCCAGGCGGCGCAGGTGGTGATCTGGGTCATCGTCGGCGGCAAATCGACGCTGATCGGCCCGATCGGCGGCACCGTCGCCGTGCAGTACCTGACCGACTGGCTCGGCACCCAGGGCGTCGGCCAGGTCACGCTGGTGCTCGGCATCGTGCTGATGGTCATGGTCATGCTGTTCCAGCAGGGCCTGCTGCCGACACTCGGGCTGCTCGCCGCGATGGTGAAGGACGCCCTGTTCGGCGCGCGCAAGGACCGGGCACGGCCATGAGCGACGAGGTCATCCTCGAGACACGCAATTTGGAGAAGCGCTTCGGCGGCGTGCGCGCTATCGCCGACGTCTCCTTCAAGCTCTATCGCGGCGAGCTGCGCTGCCTGATCGGCCCGAACGGCGCAGGGAAAAGCACCTTCTTCAAGATGCTGACCGCGCAGCTGCCGCCGAGCAGCGGGCACGTGCTGTTCGAGGGCAAGGACATCACCAAGCTGCAGACGCACGAGATCGCGCGCCACGGCATCGGCATCAAGAACCAGGTGCCCGACGTCTATGACGGCCTCACCGTGCGCGAGAATCTGTGGCTCGCGGCGAGCGCCAAGGAGCATCACGAGGGCGCGCACGCCAAGGTCGACGAGGTGATGGCGCGCATCGGCCTGACCGAGCTCGCAGACCGGCTGGTCGGCGAGCTCGCCCACGGCCAGCGCCAATGGGTCGAGTTCGGCATGGTGACCGCGCGCGAGCCCAAGGTGATCCTGCTCGACGAGCCGACCGCCGGCATGAGCGTCGAGGAGACCAACCGGACCGCGGCGCTGATCCGCGAGGCCAACAAGACGGCGACCATCGTCGTGGTCGAGCACGACATGCAGTTCATCCGCCAGATCGCGCGCTTCGTGACGGTGTTCCACCAGGGCTCGATCCTCGCCGAGGACACCATGGAGAACATCCAGAAGAACCAGACGGTCAAGGACGTCTATCTCGGGAAGTCGGGCAGTGCTTGAGGTCGCGGGCCTGCGCTCGGGCTATGGCCGCATCCAGATCCTGGACGGCGTGTCGTTCTCGCTGCGCCAGGGCGAGGTGGTCGGCGTGCTCGGCCACAACGGCATGGGCAAGACCACGCTGCTGCGCACCCTGATCGGCCAGCTCCGCGCGAGCGCCGGCTCGATCGCGTTCGACGGCAAGGCGATCACGCGCACCTCGATGTTCCGCCGCGCCCGCCTCGGCATCGGCTACGTGCCGCAGGGCCGCGACATCTTCCCCCAGCTCACCGTGCTCGAAAACCTGAGGCTCGGCGAGCAGATCAGGAAGGGCGAGAGCGCGATCCCCGAGATGCTCGAATACTTCCCGGTGCTGAAGAAGCTCTTGGACCGGCAGGGCCGCGCGCTCTCCGGCGGCGAGCAGCAGATCCTCGCGCTGGCGCGCTGCCTGGTCGGCCGCCCCAAGCTGATCCTGCTCGACGAGCCGACCGAGGGCATCCAGCCCTCGATCGTCGATCAGATCGCGGAGAAGCTCGCCGAGCTGTCGCGCGCGCTCAACCTGACCGTGCTGTTGGTCGAGCAGGACCTGCACTTCATCGCCGAGCTCGCCGAGCGCGTGCTGATCATCCAGAAGGGCCGCATCGTCGCGGAAGTGTCCTCCGACAAGCTCTCCGACCCCGCGATCGTGGACGAGTATCTCGGCATCTGACGGCCGTCAGCTCAAGGCCCGGCATCCTTGCCGCCCGAGGGCTTCGCGCGGCGCTTGGTGCTGCCGGGCACCCAGCCGGTGAAGCGCGGCTCAGGGATCGGCTCGCCCAGACGCATCTTGGTTTTGATCAGCGAGAGCGCGATCGAGCCGCCGATCAGCCCCGCAGTAATGGCGAGCGCGATCTCGGTCGGGATCACCTTGTCGCCGAAGGCGCCGTTCACGATCATCTTGATGCCGACCACGCAGAGCACCAGCGACAGCCCGTATTTGAGGTAGTGGAAGCGGTGGATGATGCCGGCCAGCGCGAAATAGAGCGCGCGCAGGCCCAGGATCGCGAAGACGTTGGCGGTGAAGACGATGAAGGGCTCCGGCGTGATCGCGAAGATCGCCGGGATCGAATCGAGCGCGAAGACGAGATCGGTGAACTCGACGACGACGAGGACGAGGAAGAGCGGCGTGACCAGGAGCAGCCCGTTCTCGCGCGTGAAGAAGCGCGACCCGTGATAGTCGGGCGTCACGCGCAGGCGGCGCCGCGCGAACCTGATGATCCGGTTGTTCTCGAGATCCGGTTCGGCACCCACGCTGACCAGCATCTTGATGCCGGTGAAGATCAGGAACGCGCCGAAGATCAAGACGACCCAGTGCACCGACGAGATCAGCGCGGCGCCCGCAAAGATCAAGAGGCCGCGCATGACGAGCGCGCCGAGGATGCCCCAGAACAGCACCCGGTGCTGATACTGCGGCGGCACCGCGAAGTGCGTGAAGATCAGGACGAAGACGAAGATGTTGTCGAGGCTGAGCGACTTCTCGATCAGGTAGCCGGTCATGAACTCGTAGCCGGCCTGCTTGCCGAGGAACGCGAAGACGCCGACATTGAAGACGGCGGCGATCGCGACATAGAAGAGGCTGAGATAGAGCGCTTCCCGCACCGAGACCGCCTTCGGCTTGCGGTGCAGGACGCCGAGGTCGAAGGCGAGCAGCAGGAAGACGAAGCCGAGAAAGCCGAGCCAGAACCAGATGGTGATTTCCATCGGACCCTCCCCCTTGCGCTCACGCCCGAGAGGGCGCCAGAGCAGATGGAAGGTCCGACATCACAGGCGAGAGGGTGGCTCGACCTGCCAGAGGGGCCCGGACCCGCATGCCGAGGCGGCATGCGAGCGGAAGGTTGGGCCGCCGGCGGATGATGTCAAGGGGCCGGCGCGAACTTACCGCCGCCCTTTCCCATTCATTTAGAAGGGTTTTCGGGCCGGAACGCCCGGCACCACCCGCTCAATGCACCGAGTTGTAGTCGAGCGGCGAGACCGCCCTGATCACCTCCCGCCGCTTGTACCGCTCGACCAGATTCGACACCTCGACCACCGAGAGCGTCAGGAGGAACAGGCGGCGCTCCGGCTCGGGCAGTGCATCGAACGGATAGGCGTCGAGGTGCGCGACGATCGCGTCCATCCGCGGGAACACGGCGTCATAGAAGGCGCGCACCTCCTCCATCGAGCTGGACTCGCGCTTTTCCGTGCGCTGGCGCTCGCGCTCGAGGGACCAGCCGATGAAGGGTTCGAGGTCGCGAAACGGCGCCGGCAGGGATCGATCCGTCATGTCGGCCCCCTATTCCGCCGCGGCGCTTCGGTTGCGGTAGTAGCCGACATGATCCTCCAGGACCTTGTGGAAATAGCGGATCGTGATCTCCTCGTCCTGGAATTGCAGATGCGTCTTCGCCCGCGACGCCAGGCCGGTGAAGAGCGCCTCATGGGCGACCGAATCCTCCTGCTGAACGTCACGGATCAGGCATTTGAAGAATTCCTGGCTGATACGCCGACCCGCGCTCTTGGCCGGCGGGAAGTAGTAGCGAATCTCCCAAATGGTTCGATCGTACGCCAGCGGCCAGAAATTATAGGTTGCGAAGCCGTCCTCCATCGGGCCGCGGAAGGGAATGATGACCATGTTGGGGAACACGACGTAGAAGTCGAACTCGCCGATGAGCTGCGGGATGCGGACGCCCTCTTCCCCCTTGTCGATGCGGCCGAGCAGCTGTTCGAGCGGCGAGAGCTTGTAGTTGGGCACGAACTCGCACGACCAGACGGTGTGGCGCTCGAACAGCTTCACCTCGAGAATACGGGTGTGCTTCTGCTCGTTGAGCATGAAGGTGTGGCCGATCAGGCGCTGATGCTGGAACGGCAGGTGATAGACCTCGTTCTGGGCGTCGAGCGCGATCTTCCAGTTGGTGCGCTCCTCGACCTTGTAGGTCTGCAGGCACCTCATCTCGTCGAACGGGCAGCCGTCGAGCTGGGCCGCGACACCGCCCAGATAGTCGCGCAGGCTTTGCGCCGGCTGCGGGTCCAGATGTACGAAGACGAAGCCGCCCCAGACGTCGAGGTTCACGGGCGTCAGGCCGTTGCGGGCCTTGTCGAGGTTGAAGAAGTTCTCTTCGTCGGGCACCCCGACCAGCGCACCCTTGTCGTCATAGCGCCAGTTGTGGAACGGGCAGAACAGCCCGGTTGCACAATTGCCCCTCTCGTGCGGCGAAACGATGTTGCCGCGATGCGAGCAGACATTGTGGAAGCCGCGGATGACGTTGTCCTTGCCGCGGATGATCAGGAGCGATGCCTTGCACACCACGAGATCGCGGACGAAGAAATCGCCCGGCTCAGGTACGTCGTCGACCCGGCAGACATTGATCCAGGTGCGCCGGAACACCCGTTCGCGCTCCAGCTCGAAATACTCGGGCAGGATGCACGGCTCCGCCGGCACCGGGCCGGTACCCAGCTCGGGATACTTCTCGGCCCATTGCTTGTTGCGCATGCGCGTCCTGATCGCACCACCCATGACTCACCCCTCAATCGTCGGGTCTGCCGACCTCGCGATCCCCCTCCAAGCCGACTGGCCCATAGCATATGAAATCCGGCGGCGGGTTGTCATCGGGAAGCGCGCCGGCCGGGCCTATCCGCTGAGCCTCTCCCGCAGCTCGCGCTTGAGCACCTTGCCGTAGTTGTTCTTGGGCAGCGCCTCGACCAGGTGGTAGTGCCGCGGGCGCTTGAAGCGCGCGATGTTGTCGAGGCAGAGCGCATCGAGCTCGGCCTCGCCGACCGCTGCGCCCGGTCGCGCCACGACGAAGGCGACCACCTCCTCGCCCCATTCGGCGTGCGGCCGGCCGACCACCGCGGCCTCGAGCACGCCCGGATGGCGCAGCAGCACCTCCTCGATCTCGCGCGGGTAGATGTTGGTGCCGCCCGAAATGATCATGTCCTTGGTGCGGTCCTTGAGGGTGAGGAAGCCCTCCTTGTCGAGGAAGCCGACGTCGCCGGTGTGCAGCCAGCCGCCCTTGAGCGTAGCAGTGGTGGCTGCCGGGTTGCGCCAGTAGCCGGCCATCACGACCTCGCCGCGCACGCAGATCTCGCCCGCCTCGCCGACCGGCAGCGGGTTGTCGTCCTCGTCGACGATGCGGAGCTCGATGCCGGTGCGCGCGATGCCGGTCGAGCCCAGGCGCTCGCGGTAGCGCGGATGGCCGCGCTCCAGGTGCTGCGCCTTGGAGAGATAGCTGATCGTCATCGGGCATTCGCCCTGGGCGTAGATCTGGATGAGCCGCGGGCCGAACACCTCGAGCGCCCGCTCGATGTCCGCCACATAGGCCGGCCCGCCGCCATAGTGGATCGACTTGAGGCCCGAGAAGTCTGCCCCCTGCACCGCGGGGCTGTTGATCAAGCGCACGATCATGGTCGGCGCGGCGAACATGGAGACGCCGCGATAGCGCCCGAGCAGCTCGACGATCTCCGGCGGATCGAAGCCCTGGCTCTCGGGCACCACGTTGGCCGCGGCCTTGGCGACGTGCGGCAGGCCATAGAAGCCCGAGCCGTGCGACATCGGCGCGGCGTGGAGGATCGCATCGCCCGGGTCGATCCAGTCCATGTCGGCGAAGAAGCCGAGCGTCACCGCCATGAGGTTGCGGTGGGTCAGCACCGCGCCCTTGGGCCGCCCGGTGGTGCCGCTCGTATAGAACAGCCAGGCCGGCTCTTCGGGCGCACGCGGTACCAGCGGGATACCCTCGCCGGCGATCAGCGCGTTCCAGCGCGCGCCCCCGACGACCACGTACTCGATGCCCGGCAGCTCGCGCGCGACCTGGTGGAAGGCGTCTTCGAGCTCGGGCCCGACGAAGCAGAGCCGGGCCTCCGCGTTGTCCAGGATGTAGGCGAATTCCTGCGGGTGCAGCTTGGCGTTGATCGGCACGGCGCAATAGCCGCCATGCCAGGCGCCCCACAGCGCCTCGTAGAGCGCCGGCCGGTTCGCCATCGCGAGCGCGACGCGCTCGCCGGGGGCGAGCTTATAGACATCGCGCAGCGCGCCCGCGAGCGCCGCAGCGCGGCGCCGGAAGGTCGTGAAATCGGCATGCACGGCGGCGCCGAAGCAGAGCGCCGGCCTCGTGCCGTGGCTGCGCGCGGTATTCGCCAGGAGGGTCGCGATGTTCATGGCGAGAGCCGACCGTCCGGCACGCCGCCTGCCTCGAAGCGCCGGGCCCCTCGCCTGCGTCCCGCCGGCTCAGGCGGCCGCGGCACCGTGCTTCGCGACGCGCTCGACCAGGTGGCTCCAGCAGGATTGCGAGGCGAGATGAGCATAGATCAGGCCGATCCAGCCGCGCTTGCGCCAATCGAGGAACACGTCGTCGGGCAGCGCGTTGAACTTGCGCTCGTCGATCAGCCGGAAGCCGGTCAGCGAGCGGTTCTGGCCCGACTGGAGGTTCACCTTGGCGGCGCGCGCCACGAGCAGGTCGTGGTTCTCCAGCGCCTCCACGAACAGGCGGGTGGCGTCGATCTGGGTCTGGAAGGTGTGGCAGAACTCGAGCGCCTTCTTGGTCAGCTCGGTCGGCTGCCTGTCGACGAACAGCTTTCGCTCGCCGCCCTCCTCGAGCAGCGGCGCGCCGGCATCGACGCAGAGCGCATAGTCCCTCGACTCCTTGGGCGCCAGCGCGATGAAGGGATAGCGCCTGACATAGGCGGGGATGTACTGGCCGGGCTCCCACTGGCCATTGGCATCGACGAACAGGTTCTCGCCGGCCTGCAGACCGAGCACGGCGACCGGCACGCCGCGCGCATCGGTGCTGAACACGATCGGATAGTTGCGCGACGCCATGCCGAACTCGATGGCGTTGATCGGCACCGAGTTCGCCCGTCTCGCGAACGCATAGTTGCCGTCGGCCTTGATCGCGAGATTGGCGTGGCGCTCGGGATGGAGCGCCTCGATCCGCGAATAGAAGAGCGGCATGTTCGGCCGCGTGGCGGCGCTGCTAGCGGGGGCTTCTGCCATGACGAGCTCGCTTGGTTATGTGGCGGGCCGGGGCCGATCGTCGGAGCCGGTATAGCCGAGGCTGGCGGCCTACAGCAAGCACGCCACCCTTTAAGTTTCAGTCAATGTCCTCGAACAGGCGCCGCCAGGCCGGCCACGCGCCGATCGCCTCGGCCATCAGCCGATAGCCGCCGGCCGGCGGATGCACCCCGTCGCCGCGCCCGATCTCGGCCGCCCACGCGGTGCTTCCGGACAGCGGACCATAGAGGTCGAGGGCAGGCACGCCGACCTCTTTCGCCGCGGCGAGCAGCCTGCCGTTGAGCGCGGCGATGTCGTCATCGTCGAGTTCGACGCGAATGCCGGGATAGAACTGCGGCACCGGAAGCTGCCGGTCGATCGGCGTCGGCCCGACGAAGAGCGTCGGGCGCAGGGACTTGGCCTCGGCGAGCATCGCCCGAGTATTGGCGACGCTGGCCGCCGGGTCGACCCGGCGCGTGCCGTCCAGGCGCACGCAATCATTGATGCCGTAGCCGAATACGATCGCACCCTTGAAGGCCTCGGGCAGGCGCACCGTCACGCTGTCGCGCCAGCGCCCGCGGATCAGCGTCGAGGTGTCGCCGCGGATGCCGAGATCGTAGCGCGTCACGTCATGGCCCGCGGCGGCAGCGGCGGCGCAGATGCGCCCGGTCCAGCTCAGCATCTCGTCATCGCCATAGCCGTTGACGATGGAATCGCCGACGAAGCAGACGCGCAGCGCCGTCATCCGGCCGCGGCACCGGAAGGAAGCCGCGCCACCCTAGCCTTCGACGAACGCCTGGAGCCGCTCTTCATCGACCAGCTCGAGCTCGTTGAGGGAAAGCTGCCGCACCAGGTTGTCGCGCTTGAACTGCGAGAGGGTGCGGCTCACCGTCTCGATGGTGAGGCCCAGATAGTCCGCGATGTCGCCGCGCGTCATGGGCAGCAGCACCGGATTGCCGGGCTGGCCGCGCACCCGCTCGCGCTCGCACAGCCTGAGCAGGAACGAGGCGACCTTCTCCGCCGCGGTGCGCCGGCCGAGCAGCAGCATCTGGTCCTGCGCGGCGATCAGCTCGTCGGTGGCGAGCTTGAGCATGCGCCGCTCGAGCTGCGGGAACTGGTTGAACAGCTCGTCGAGCTTGCGGCGCGAGAAGCGGCACAGCTCGACATCCGTGATGGTCTCGGCACTGTAGGAATAGCCGTCCCTGCCGGCCAGGCCGAGAAAATCGCCGGCGAGCAGGAAGCCGGTGATCTGGCGCCTGCCGTCGGGCAAGAGCTTGTAGAGCTTCACCGCACCCCGGGTCACGTTGTAGGCGTGCTCGGCCGGGTCGCCCTCGTAGAACAGCATCTGGTGCGCCGGGATCCGCTGCCGCGTCACGATCGCCGAGATGCGGCCGATCTCCTGCGGCGCGAGCCCGGCGCAGAAGGTCAGGCTCCGCACGTCGCACGCGGCGCAGCTGGCGGCGGCGGCGCAGCCGGTCGGTCCCGATCGGTTTGGAACGGCCTTGGGCAGGGGCTCGCCCGGCTTGGTCATCTCCACCCTGCGCATTGCATCGACGGCCTCTCGTTGCCGCGGCGCATCATAAAGGCCGCCGCGGCGAGTTCCAAGCGCCCCGCGGCCGGCCGCGCGCCCTCGTGAAAGCTGGTGTTATATCAGTTTGATACAAGTCAAGGTCGCGCCGAAGCGGTGTCGGGCATGGTCATGCATTGCGATGAACCGGTCGCCAGCGCTGAATGCCGTGTCTCCCGAGGCCTACGAAATACGGCGCCTGAGCGAGGCGCAAATCAGCCAAGCTTTTCCGCTGGTGCGCGAAATCGCGGGCTCGCTGAGCCTCGGCCAATGGCAGCGCTATGCGCGCCGCCTGCTGGCGCGGGGCCGCGGGCAGCGGGCGGAGAACGGCATCATCGTCGCGCGCCAGATGGGCTCGATCTACCTGCGCGGCCTGTGCGCCTACCGGACGGTGCCGGACCTCTTGGCGCGCGACCGGCTGGTCGTCGGCTGCTTCGCGGTGCCGGCCACGATCGACTGCGAAGCCGTGGCGCGCGAGCTGATCCGCGCCTGCCAGTCGATCGCGCAGGCGCAGGGCTGCCGTTCGGTGCAGTTCCAGCTCGGCGAATCCAATCGCTGGATCACGCCGCTGCTGCGCGAGGCCGGCTTCGCGGCCGACCGCGGCACGTATGTCCACGAGATCGCCGCCCAGGCACGCGCTTAGGATGCGCGCTATCGGCCTTCGGCCTGCTTGAGCGCAGCGTCCACGAGATCGCCACCCAGATACGTGCCTAGGATGTGCGCTACCGGCCTCTCCGCGCCGCGAAGCTTCGCGGAGCGGTGTCGGCCTGCTTGAGCGCGGATATCCGCGAGGCGGCGTCCGGGGTCTCCGTGATATTTGCGCTAGGTCAACGCAATTCCCGAAGCCGCTCCCCATATTCCATGCGTAGCACGCGAGGAGGCCGGCCCGAGAGGCGGCCGCCGCGAGCCCACCGGAACACATCATTGCATTGAGGGAGAAGCCATCATGCCGCTCCGTGACCTGACCCCTTGGTTTGGCCGCTCACATCTGAGCTCCCGGCAATGGCCGGAGCACACGCTCGATTCGCTGCATCGCGAGGTCGATCGGATGTTCAGCGACTTCTTCGGCGGGGCCGGCCTGCCGTCGCTCGCCGGGCCGAACGGCGGCGCCGAGCGCCTGGTACCGAAAGTGGACATCGCGGAGACCGACGCGGCCTATGAGGTGACCGCGGACCTGCCCGGCGTCGAGGAGAAGGACGTCGACGTTTCCGTCTCCGACGGGGTGCTTCGGATCAAGGGCGAGCGCAAGTCCGAGAAGGAGGAGAAAAAGAAGAATTATCATAGGATTGAGCGCAGCTTCGGCAGCTTCGAGCGGGCCATCTCGCTGCCCGAGGGCATCGACGAGGGAAAGATCGAGGCGAACTTCAAGCAGGGCGTCCTGAAAGTGACCCTGCCGAAATCGCCTAAGGCCAAGGAATCAGAGAAGAAAATCGCCATCAAGGCGGGCTGAGCCGAAAAAAATCCGAAATGGGGCAAGGCGCCATGAAACCGCCTCATTTGGGTGGCGTTATGTAACCGTCTCCCTTCGGTTCTCCCCCCAAGGTGACATACTCGGCCCGGCGGCTACAGACCGCCGGGCCTTTTTCTTTCGGCACTGAGACGGCACCCCGTGCACGCTCTAGCGGCTTGCGTTTTCGGGTTTTGCGCCTGTTGCGTTAACGCTATCCTCCCGCTCAACTAGAAGCGTGTACCGGCGGTCCATCGCCGGTGATCGTAGCCGTGTCGGCGGCGCGCCCAGCCTGAACGAGGGAGGTATCATGGCGACCATATCCGTCAGCTTGACGGTCAACGGCAAACCCGTGACCAAAGAGGTCCCGGCGCGCACGTTGCTCGTCCATTTCCTGCGCGACCATCTCGGGCTCACGGGCACCCATGTGGGCTGCGACACCAGCCAGTGCGGCGCCTGCAACGTGCATGTGGACGGCAAGTGCGTGAAGTCGTGCACCGTGCTCGCGGCGCAGGCCAACGGGGCCAGCGTGACGACGATCGAGGGGCTCGCCAAGGACGGCCAGCTTCACCCGATGCAGGCCGCGTTCAAGGAGCATCACGCGCTGCAATGCGGCTTCTGCACGCCCGGCATGATCATGACCGGCGTCGCCCTCGCCAAGGAGAACGGCAGCCCGAGCGAGCGGGAAATCCGCGAATACCTCGAAGGCAATTTCTGTCGGTGTACCGGCTACCATAACATCGTCAAGGCGATCGAAGCCGGCGCCAAGGCGATGGGGAGGTAGCGCCATGGCATCCCCCACCGGAATCGGCGCCGCGGTACGGCGCGTCGAAGACAACCGCTTCATCACCGGCCAGGGCACCTATACGGACGACATCAACCGCCCGGGCCAGAGCTATGGCTATTTCGTGCGCTCGCCGCATGCCGCCGCCAAGATCAACAAGGTGGACGCCAAGAAGGCGCTCGCCATGCCCGGCGTGATCGCGGTGCTGACCGGCGCCGACATGGCGCAGGACGCGGTCGGCGGCCTGCCCTGCGGCTGGCTGGTCAAGAGCAAGGACGGCGAGCCGATGAAGGAGCCGCCCCACCCGCCGCTCGCGGTCGACCGAGTGCGCTATGTCGGCGATCAGGTCGCGCTCGTCGTGGCCGAGACGCGCGAGCAAGCGCGCGACGCCGCCGAGGCGGTCGAGGTCGACTACGCGCCGCTCAAGGCGGTCGCCAATGCCGCCGAGGCGCTCGCCAAGGGTGCGCCGCCGGTGCATGACGACGTGCCCGGCAATCTCTGCTTCGACTGGGAGTGGGGCGACAAGGCGAAGACCGACGAGGCGTTCAAGAACGCCGCCCACGTCACCAAGCTCAAGCTGATCAACAACCGCCTGGTGCCGAACGCGATCGAGCCGCGCGCGGCGATCGGCGAATACGACCGCGCGACCGACCGCTTTACGCTCTACACGACGACGCAGAACCCGCACGTCATCCGGCTCCTGATGGGCGCCTTCGTGCTGCACATCCCGGAATCGAAGCTGCGCGTGGTGGCGCCCGACGTCGGCGGCGGCTTCGGCTCCAAGATCTTCCACTATGCCGAGGAGGCGGTGGTCACCTGGGCGTCGAAGAAGGTCAACCGGGCGATCAAGTGGACGGCCGAGCGCTCCGAATCCTTCATCACCGACGCGCACGGCCGCGACCACGCGACCGAGGCCGAGCTTGCCATGGATGCGAACGGCAAGTTCCTCGGCTTCCGCGTCCACACCATTGCGGCCATGGGCGCCTATCTCTCGACCTTTGCGTCCAGCGTGCCGACCTATCTCTACGCCACGCTGCTCGCCGGCCAGTACGCGACGCCCGCGATCTACGCCAACGTCAAGGCGGTGTTCACCAACACGGTGCCGGTCGACGCCTATCGCGGCGCCGGGCGGCCCGAGGCGTGCTACCTGGTCGAGCGCATCGTCGAGAACGCCGCGCGCGAGATGAAGCTCGACAAGGCCGAGATCCGCCGGCGCAACATGATCCAGGCCTCGGCGATGCCCTACATGACGCCGGTCGCGCTCGAATACGATTCCGGCAACTTCCCGCACAATCTCGATGTCGGCCTGAAAGCCGCGGACTATGCGGGCTTCGCCAAGCGCAAGGAGGCCTCGGCGAAGAACGGCAAGCTGCGCGGCATCGGCCTCTCCACCTACATCGAGGCGTGCGGCATCGCGCCCTCGGCGGTGGCGGGCGCGCTCGGCGCCCGCGCCGGCCTCTACGAATCGGCCGAGGTGCGCCTGCACCCGACCGGCACGGTGACGGTCTTCACCGGCACGCACTCGCACGGCCAGAGCCACGAGACCACCTTCGCCCAGGTGGTCTCCGAGAAGCTCGGCGTGCCGTTCGAGAACATCGAGATCGTGCACGGCGATACCGACCGCATCCAGTTCGGCATGGGCACCTATGGCTCGCGCTCGATCGCGGTGGGCGGCGTCGCCATCGTCAATGCCTGCGACAAGATCATCACCAAGGGCAAGAAGATCGCGGCCCACGTGCTGCAGACGAGCGACGACAAGGTAGAGTTCGAGGCCGGCGTGTTCCGCGACAAGGCCAGCAACAAGACCATGACCATCGGCGAGGTCGCGCTCACCGCCTACGTGCCGCACAACTTCCCGCACGACAAGCTGGAGCCCGGCCTCGACGAGCAGGCGTTCTACGACCCGAAGAACTTCACCTACCCGAACGGCTGCTATGTCTGCGAGGTCGAGATCGACCAGGAGACCGGCGTGGTGTCGATCGCGAGCTTCTACGCGGTCGACGATTTCGGCAAGGTGATCAACCCGATGGTGGTCGAGGGCCAGGTCCATGGCGGGCTCGGCCAGGGCATCGGCCAGGCGCTGCTCGAGAACTGCGTCTACGACAACCAGTCGGGGCAGCTCATCTCGGGCAGCTACATGGACTATGCGATGCCGCGGGCCGACAACGTGCCCTCGTTCAACGTCTCGACCACCGAGGTGCCGTGCACGCACAACGTGCTCGGCGTCAAGGGCTGCGGCGAGGCGGGCGCGATCGGCGCGCCGGCCGCGGTGATGAACGCGGTGGTCGACGCGCTGAGCGGGCTCGGCATCGAGCACCTGGAAATGCCGGCGACCTCCGAGAACGTGTGGCGGGCGATCCAGGGCGCGAAGAAGAAGGCGGCGGACTGAGGTACAGGAGAGAAAGATGCGCGATTTCACCTATCATCGGCCCACTTCCGTCGCGGACGCGGTCAAGGCGTTCAGCGGCAAGTCGGAGCCGCGCTATCTCGCCGGCGGCCATTCGCTGCTGCCGACCATGAAGCAGCGGCTCAACGCGCCGTCCGACCTGATCGACCTCGGCGGCATCAAGGAGCTCAAGGGCATCAAGGTGTCGGCGAGCGAGGTCGTCATCGGCGGCGGCACGACGCATGCCGAGGTCGCCCATTCGGCCGAGATCAAGAAGGCGATCCCGGCGCTCTGTGTGCTGGCCGACGGCATCGGCGATCCCCAGGTGCGCAACCGCGGCACGATCGGCGGCTCGCTCGCCAATGCCGACCCCGCCTCGGACTATCCGGCCGCCGTGCTCGGGCTCGGCGCCACCATCGTCACCAACAAGCGCGAGATCGCGGGCGACGGCTTCTTCAAGGACCTGTTCGAGACCGCGCTCGAGGACGGCGAGATCATCACCGCGGTCAAGTTCCCGGTGCCGGAGAAGGCGGGCTACGCCAAGTTCGCCCAACCGGCCTCACGCTTCTGCATCGTCGGCGTGATGGCCGCGAAGACGAAGGGCGGCGTGCGCGTCGGCATCACCGGCGCGGGGCCTTCGGCGTTCCGCGCGGCCGCCCTGGAGAAAGCGTTGTCGGGCAACTTCTCGGCTGACACCGCCCTGCCGGCGGTGCAGTCGGACGGCCTCAACAGCGACATCCACGCCAGCGCCGAGTATCGCGCCCACCTGATCGGCGTGATGACCAAGCGCGCGGTCGCCGCCGCCGGCTGAGCCGCTTCCCTTCTCTACGCTGAATAGGCGGCCCCATGATGGGGCCGCCTTTTTTCATGCCGCCATCAAACGCGTTCGAGCACCATGGCGATGCCCTGCCCGACGCCGATGCACATGGTGCAGACCGCGTAGCGGCCGCCCCGCCGCTCGAGCTCGTTGACCGCGGTAAGCGCGAGGCGCGCGCCGCTCATGCCGAGCGGATGGCCGAGCGCGATGGCGCCGCCGTTCGGGTTGACATGCTCGGCATCGTCGGGCAGGCCGAGCTGGCGGGTCACGGCGAGCGCCTGCGCCGCGAACGCCTCGTTGAGCTCGATCGCGTCAATGTCAGCGATCTTCAGCCCGGCGCGGTCGAGCACCTTGCGCACCGCAGGCACCGGCCCGACCCCCATGATACGCGGCTCGACGCCGGCCGTCGCCATGGCGACCACGCGCACCCGCGGTTCGAGACCATGCGCCTTGGCCGCCTTCTCGGAGGCGAGGATCAACGCCGCCGCGCCGTCATTGACGCCCGACGCGTTGCCCGCCGTCACCGTGCCGCCGTCGCGGAACGGGGTTGGCAGCTTGGCGAGCGCTTCGAGCGTGGTGTCGGGGCGCGGATGCTCGTCCGTCTCGACGAGCTTCGCCGGCCCTTTGCGTTGCGGGATTTCGACCGGCACGATCTCGGCGGCAAAGACGCCGCTCGCCATCGCCTTGCCGGCACGCTGCTGGCTGCGCAGCGCGAAGGCATCCTGGTCGGCGCGGCTGACCTGGAACTCGGCCGCGACATTCTCCGCGGTCTCGGGCATCGTATCGACGCCGTAGCGGCTCTTCATCAGCGCGTTAATGAAGCGCCAGCCGAGCGTGGTGTCTTCGAGCTTGGCGCTGCGCGAGAACGCGCTGTCGGCCTTGCCCATGACGAAGGGCGCGCGCGACATGCTCTCGACCCCGCCCGCGATCATCAGCCCGGCCTCGCCGGTGCGGATCACGCGGGCCGCGGTGCCGACCGCATCGAGGCCCGAGCCGCACAGACGGTTCACGGTTGCGCCCGGCACGCTCGGGCTCAGGCCAGCGAGCAGCAGCGCCATGCGCGCCACGTTGCGGTTGTCCTCGCCGGCCTGGTTGGCGCAGCCATAGATCACGTCGTCGACCGCGCCCCAGTCGACGCCGGCATTGCGCTTGATCAGCGCGCTGATCGGGACCGCGGCGAGGTCGTCGGCGCGCACCGAGGCGAGCGTGCCGCCATAGCGGCCGATCGGCGTGCGCACGGCATCGCAGATGAAGGCGTCGGTCATGGTTTCCTCTTTCGGGCGGGCGTCGCCGCTCAGGCGGCCGCGGCGGCCGAGCCGTGGGCGCGGGCGGTGCGGGCATGCAGCGCGCGCAGGATTTCGAGCTCCTGCCTGGTCGGCGGCGGCGTGGTGTCGAGCTTGCCGGAGACCCTGAGCTTCCATCCGGTCGCGGCGACCGCCTGCTCGACCGTGTTGCCGGGATGCAGCGAGACCAGTTCGAGCTCGCGCGTCTCGGCGTGCGGCTTGAGCACGCCGAGGTCGGTGATCACGACGCTCGGCCCCTTGCCGGGAAAGCCGGCGCGCTTGCGCGCATCGCCGCCGTCGAGATGACCGGCCGAGGTGATGAAATCGAGCTTGTCGACGAAGGCGCGCACGCCCTGGCGCAGCACGATGAAGACCTCGCCGGCCGAGGCTGCGATCTCGGGCGCGCCGCCGGCGCCGGGCAGGCGCACCTTGGGCTTGTCGTAGGGGCCGATCACCGTGGTGTTGATGTTGGCGAAGCGGTCGATCTGCGCCGCGCCGAGGAAGCCGATATCGATGCGCCCGCCCTGCAGCCAGTAGCGGAACATCTCCGGCACCGAGACCACGGTTTCGGCGGTCGCGGCAAGCTCGCCGTCGCCGATCGAGAGCGGCAGCACGTCGGGCTTGGTGCCGATCGTGCCGGACTCGTAGATCAGCACGATGTCGGGCGCATGGGAGAGCCGCGCGAGGTTGGAAGCGGCGCTCGGCAGGCCGATGCCGACGAAGCAGACCATGCCGTTCTTCAAGAGGCGCGCCGCCGCGACCGTCATCATCTCGTCGGCGCTGTAGGTCGCTTCAGCCATGGGACACCTGCTTGCGCGGCACCGCCGCGATGCTGCGTTCGTACTCGGCGAAGTCCGCGGTCGACATGACGTGGCGGTTCATCCAGTCGAGGAAGCCGTCGCGCTCGCGCGAGATCGCGTCCCACTCGCTATAGAAGCGGTTGTCGCGATCATAATAGCCCTCGGCGTAGGACGGCTTGGCGCCGTGCGGCACATGGCAGACGGCGCTGACCGTCCAGCCCGGCAGGATCACCGCGTTGCGCGGTGCATCGAGCGAATCGACGATCTCCTCGACCGTGACGATGGCGCGCCTGGAGGCGAGCACGGCCTCCTTCTGCACGCCGACGATGCCGTGGATCAGGACGTTGCCCTTGCGGTCCGCCTTCTGCGCGTGGATCACCGCGACGTCGGGGCGCACCGAGGGCACCGCGGCCAGCGTCTCGCCGGTGAACGGGCACACGATGGTCTTGATCTGCGGGTTGTGTTTCGGCAGGTCGCTGCCGATATAGCCGCGCATGACGGCGAAGGGCAGCCCGCTCGCGCCCGCCGCATAGGCATTGGCGAGGTCGGCATGGCTCCGCTCGTCGATCTTGAGCGGCGCCGGCCAGCCCTTCTCCACCGCGTCGCGGAAACGGTGCAGCGAGCCGACGCCCGGATTGCCGCCCCACGAGAAGGTCAGCTCGCGCGCGCAGCCCATGCCGATCATCTGGTCGTGGATCAGGTCCGGCGTCATGCGCACGAGCGCGAGGTCGCGCTTGCCCTGGCGGATGATCTCGTGCCCGGCCGCATGCGGGATGAGATGGGTGAAGCCTTCGCACGCCACGTAGTCGCCGTCACTGATCAGCCCGGCGACCGCTTCGCGTAGTGTCGTCAGCTCGGCCATCCATTCGTTCCTGGTCCAGTGGCGGGCGGAGCGCGCCGTTGCCGCGCGGCTGCGCCTCTCGGCGCGCACTATAGCCGGACGCGCGCCGGCCGCCATGCCAGTTCTGCGTTGCTTCGACGGCCCCGACGGCGATATGGTCAATGTACGTTATACGCACAAATGTTCGTATATCGCACGATGGGAGACGAGACGACATGTCATCGCTGGCGCTTGGACGCGACTACGTCCTCTCGCTGGAGAGGGGATTGGAGGTCATTCAATCGTTCGGGCGTGACGCGGAGCGCATGACGCTCTCGGAGGTGGCGCGCCGCACCGGCCTGTCGCGCGCCGCATCGAGGCGCTTCCTCTTGACCCTGACCGAGCTCGGCTATGTCGCCTTCGACGGCAAGCGCTTCAGCCTGACGCCGCGCGTGCTCGGCCTCGGCTATGCCTACCTCGCCTCGCACACCGTGGTGGAGGTCGCCCAGCCGATCCTCGAGCGGGTTTCCGAGCGGCTGCACGAATCCTGCTCGCTCAGCGTGCTCGACGGCGCCGAGATCGTCTATGTCGCGCGCGCGCCGACCAAGCGGATCATGTCGGTCACCATCAGCATCGGCACGCGCCTGCCGGCGCACGCCACCTCGATGGGGCAGGTGCTGCTCGCGGCGCTGGCGCAGGAGAAGCTCGACGCCTATCTCGCGGCAACGGAGCGGAAGCCCTATACGCCGCACACGGTGACGGACGAGGCCCAGCTTCGCGTCCTGCTCGCGCGGGTCGCGCAGCAGGGCTACAGCCTGGTCGATCAGGAATTGGAGGCCGGGCTCCGCTCGATCGCGGTGCCGGTGCGTGACCGGGCGGGCCGGGTGATCGCGGCGATGAACGTCAGCTCGCACGCCGCGCGCGCCAGCCTCGGGGACATGGTGAAGGCGCTGCTGCCGCCGCTGCGCCGCGCCGCGGCCGACCTGACCGCCTCGCTGCCGAACTAGATTGCGGCGCTCTGCGCGCCTCGCTCGGGCACGAGCGCAAGCGCCTGCGCGAGCAGCTCCGGCCCGGCATCGGGGCGCGTGCCGTTCTCCGAGATGAAGCGGCGGAAGGCGCGGGCGCCGGGCTCGCCGTTGAAGAGGCCGAGCATGTGCCGCGCGATCGCATAGAACGGCACGCCGCGCGCGCGCATCGCCTCGACATAGGGCAGCATCGCGACCGCAACCGCGTGGCGCGTGGCGGGCGCCGCGGCCTCGCCGAAGATCTCCCTGTCGGCCTCCAGAAGCATCGCAGGATCCTGATAGGCGGCGCGGCCGATCATCACGCCGTCGAGCCGCGACAGCGCCTCGCGCACGGCATCGAGCCGCGCGATGCCGCCATTGAGCACGATCGAAAGCGCGGGCCGCTCCTGCTTCAGGCGATGGACCAGCTCATGGCGGAGCGGCGGGATTTCGCGGTTCTCCTTGGCGGAGAGCCCGTTCAGGATCGCGCTGCGCGCATGGACGATGAAGGTGTCGCAGCCGGCAGCGGCAACCTCGTCGACGAAGCGCCGCAAATCCTCGTAGCCATCGCGGCCGTCGATGCCGATGCGGCACTTGACGGTGACCGGAACATCGACGGCGTCGCGCATCGCGCCGACGCAGCGGGCGACGGTCGCGGGCTCCGCCATCAGGCAGGCGCCGAAGCGCGCGTTCTGCACCCGCTCGCTCGGGCAGCCGACATTGAGGTTGATCTCGTCATAGCCGAACGCCGCGCCGATCGCGGCGGCTTCGGCGAGCGGCCCGGGCTCGGCGCCCGCGAGCTGGAGCGCGAGCGGGTGCTCGGCCGGATCGTAGCCGAGCAGGCGCTCCCGGTCGCCGTGCAGCACGGCGGCGGCGGTCACCATCTCGGTGTAGAGCAGCGTGCGGCGCGAGACGAGGCGGAGCAGGAAGCGCGCGTGGCGATCCGTCCAATCCATCATCGGCGCGACCGCGAGCCGCCGGTCGATCGAAGCTCGGGCTTGCATGGCGGCGGACCATAGCGGGCCTGCCCCGCCCCGGCAATCCGTGGGCCTTAGCTACTCACCCCCAGCCAGGGCTCGGGCGGCGGCGATGCGACGAAGCGCCGGCAGCGCTCGGCCATCACCTGGCTCGCCCCGTCATCCGCGGCGAGCGCGGCGAAGCGCTCGGCGGCCTGGGCGAAGCGGCCGGCGCGATAGTCTGCAAGGGCGAGGCTATAGGCGGTGGCGAAGCCGGCCAGCGCCTCGGGCAGCGGCGCCTCCTCGGCCAAGGGCTCGAACAGGGAGGACGGCTGGCCGCGGCCCGGGAAGGCGACGCGGTCGATCTCGCGGAAGGCGATGCGGTCGCCACAAGAGGCGACCGTGTCATAGGCGGCGAGGATGCCGGTGCCATACCAGGCATTCGCCAACCTGGTCTGCTCCGCGAGCGTCACCGTGTCGCCCGCGACGGTATAGTTGAAACGGCCCTTGGCGCCGACATCCCCGACCAGTGCCGGGCCGGTACTGATCCCGATGCGCGCCCGCAAGGCATGGCCGGGCGGCAGGTCGAGCTCCGCGCCGAGCGTGGCGAGGCGGCGTTCGCAGTCCCGCGCGGCGCGTACGGCGTGCAAAGCGTGATCGGTATCCTCGAGCGGCGCGCCGAACACCGCCCGTACGGTCTCGCCGTCATAATTGTCGACGAAGCCGCCATGCGCCTGGATCGTCCTGGTCATGGCGTCGAGATAGGCGCGCATGTTGCCGATCGTGGTCTCTGGCGGCAGGCCCTCGGCGTGCTGGGCGAGGCCCTCGACCCCGAGGTTGAGGATGGTGACGGTGCGCGCCTCGCCGCTCAGCGTCGGCATGCGGCCGCCGGCCAAGAGGCGCTTCATCGTCTCGGGTGCGAGCGCATCCGAGAAGGCGCGGCGGATCCGGTTGCGCTCGCGGTCCGTGATGGCCAGGCGGATCACGGCCGGCACCGCGAAGCCGATCAGGCCGACGATCGGCACGTCGACCAGCGGCAGCGCGATGCCGCCCCTGAACACGCCGACGCAGACGACGAGCCAGACCACCGCGCCGACGCCGAGCCACATGGCGCTGCGCCCGTGATGGCGCACCTGGCTCACGAAACCGGCGACGAGGCAGAGCCCGAACAGGATGAGGCCGATGATCGGGCGCGCCGGCACGCTGAGCGGATCGCGCAGCAGGAGGTTGTTGATCGCGGTCGCTTGCACATAGGCGCTCGGCAGCGTGTGGCGGACGATGGGGGAAACCGGGCTGGGGGCGGCCGCCTCCTTCGGCACGCAGGGCTCCAGCCCCCGCGCCGTCTCGCTGCCCGTGATGAAGCGCTTCGAGGTGAGCACGCGGTCCTCGATGTCGAGGACGCCGCCGAAGACCACGATCTTGCCCGCGAAGGCGCGCCTGAAATAGGTCATGTTGCCGAGCGTCGCGCAGGCGGCGAGATCGGCCAGGGAATAGGTCGGCAGCGTGCCTGGGCCGCCATTGAAGTTGAGCAGGATCGAGCCCGCCGCGGAGCCCGGCACGCGGCTCGGACCGAAGGTCAGCCCGGCCTGGTCCAGGACCGGCGTGAACTCGCCGGCGCGCGCGGCAAGCTCGAGCGCGAAGCTGGTCTCGATCTGCTCGGGCCCGCTCTCCGCGCGCGCGTCGAAGAAGAGCGGGACGCGGCGCACGATGCCGTCGGGGTCGGCCTCGAGATCGACGGCGCGGATGTTGCGCGAATGGCCGACGGCCGCGCTCTGCGGCTCGGTCGGCCGCATCGGCCTGGGCCCGCCCTGCTGCTTGGCGAGCACCAGGCGGCCTTCGTCGGCGGCCCGCTTCAGGCTCAGCAGGAACGGCCGGTCATTGCCCGGCAGGAGACTCTCGACCGAGGCCGGCAGGATGAAATCGAAGCCGATCAGCTTGGCGCCGGCGGCGTTGACCGCGTCGATCACCCGGCCGAGCTGGGGCGTGAGCAGGATGACCGGCAGCCCGCGGGTCTCCTCGCTGTCCGCCGCGTCGTCGATCGCCACGATGACGGTCGGCGATTCGGCGGGCGGGCGCAGCGCGCCGAACGTCGTCTGCCTGAGCAGGAACAGCGAATCGATCGAGAAGCCGTCGAGCCGGTCGAGCAGGGGCGAGGCGAACAGGCCGGCGAGCACGATCGCCGTCGCGAGCAGAGGGATGAAACGGATGAGCCTCATGGCGCGCGCCGCCGCGGCACGGGCAACACGGCCCCCCTCCCTGCCCGCCTCTCGCTTCGATCGCTGCGCCGCATGGCCGCCTTAATACCGCCTCGGCGGCCCGCGCGCAAAAGCGCGGCGCGGGAATTCCGCTATGCGGCGTTGCGGCCGTTCCGGCGCAGGGCCGCCGTCGCGGCCGCATCGAGCGCCGGCGGCTCGCCCCGCAGCACCACGCCGAACAGCTCGGCCGCCTGCCGGACGGTGTAGTAGCCGCGCGCGACGTCGCGTGCGACGAGCGCCGGCTCGCGCTCGAAGGGATCGCCGAAGCCGCCGCCGCCCGGCGTCTCGACCGTGATGGCGTTGCCGGCCGCCAGTGCGATGCCCTGGTCCTTCGAGAGGTGGGGCGGCCGGTAGGGCTCGCCGTCCCGTTCGACGGTGACGGTGGTGACCGCGCCCGGCGCGCCGCCGGCCGCGCCGTTGGGCCCGATGCGGCCGTGATCCATCACCATCGAGGCGAGCGCGGCGCCGCTCCTCAGCTTCAGGCGATAGCGCACGCCGAAGCCGCCGCGCTGCCGGCCCGCGCCGCCTGAGCCCTCGCGCAGCGCGTATTCCTCGAACAGCACCGGGTAGCGCTGCTCGAAGATCTCGATCGGCGTCGTCTTTGAGATGCCGATGGTCGAGCAGCCATTGCTGAGGCCGTCGGACGAGGCCGAGCCGCCATAGCCGCCGCCCGAGATCACGTACATGACATAGGGCCGCCCGCGCGCTTCGTCCTGCCCGCCGAGCGCGAGATTGCCCGACGAGCCGGCCGGCGCGGCGAACAGCCGCTCGGGGATCGCCTTGGCCAGCGCGTCGAACACGGCTTCCGCGATGCGCTGGCTGACCTCGGCCGCGCAGCCCGAGACCGGCCGCGGGTATTCGGCATAAAGGAAGGTGCCGACGGGATCCTCGATGTGCAGCGGCTCGTAGGTGCCGGCGTTGATCGGCACCTCGGGGAAGATGTGCTTGACCGCGAGATAGATCGACGAGCGCGTGGTCGCGATCACGCTGTTCATCGGCCCCTTGCAGGGCGGGCTCGATCCCGTCATGTCGAAATGAAGATCGCCGTCCGCCTTGGTCACCGCCATCTCGATGGCGAGCGGCTGGTCCACCACGCCGTCGGAATCGACGATCGCGCGGCCCCGATAAGTACCGTCCGGTATGGTCGCGAGGCAGGCGCGCATCTGCTGCGCCGCGCGCCGCCTCAATTCCGCGATCGCGGCCTTGACGGTCGCCTCGCCATAGCGGTCGATCAGCGCGGTGAGCCGCCGCGCCCCGACATGAAGCGCGGCGGCCTGCGCCTTGATGTCGCCGATGCGTTGGCCCGCGATCCTGATGTTGGAGAGGATGATCGAGAGGATTTCCTGATCGAGCGCACCGGCCTTGAACAGCTTGACCGGCGGCAGGCGCAGCCCCTCCTGCTCGACCTCGGTGGCGTTCGCCGAGAAGCCGCCCGGCACCATGCCGCCGATATCGGGCCAGTGCCCGGTGTTGGCGAGCCAGGCGAACAGGCGCCCGCGGTAGAAGTAGGGCATGACGAAACGCACATCCATCAGGTGCGTGCCGCCGAGATAGGGGTCGTTGACGATGTAGATGTCGCCCTCGCGCAGCTCGCGGGCCTGCGCGATGACGGCGGCGGTCGAATCCTGCATGGTGCCGACGAAGATCGGCAGGCCGAGTGCGCCTTGTGCGATCAGCGCGCCGTCCTCGGCGGCGTAGATGCCGTCCGAGCGGTCGAGCGCCTCCGAGATGACCGGGCTGAACGCCGCGCGCACGAAGGCGAGGTCCATCTCGTTGCAGACCTGCTGCAAGCCGCTGTCGATGACGGCGAGCGTGACCGGGTCGGGCGTCGTCCGGTCTGGGGTGCTCACGGGCCGATCTCCACCAGCAGGTTGCCGAGCGGGTCGCGCCGCACCCGGTTGCCAGGCTCGATCAGCACCGTGCCGTCGAACTGCACGATCAGCGCCGGCCCTTCGAACGCGGCGTCCCACGGCAGAAGCGTGCGCTCATAGACCGGCGTCTCGCGCACGCCGCCGTCGAACCAGACGGGCCGGCTGCCGATCCGCGCCGCGTCGAGGCTCACCGCCGCCTCGTCCCCCGCGAGCTGGGCGAGCGGCGGCGCGGCGCGGCGGCCGATCGCCGCGGTCTTGAGCGCGACCAGGGTGACGCCGATGCCGCTCAGCTCGACCTCGAAGCGTTCGCGATAGGCGATGTCGAACGCACGCTTGAGAGCGGCGACGCCGGCCCCGGCGGAGGCGACCGGCACGGTCAGGATGTGGGTCTGGCCTTCGAACTGCATGTCGGCTGCGTGGCGGAACTCGACGGCCTCGAGCGCGATGCCGTCGCGCGCGAGGGCCTCGCGGCCGGCAGCGACCTGCCGCGCGAAGGTGTCGCGGACCTCGCCGTCATCGAGATGCGACAGCGGCGCGTTGAGCGTCGCGACGAAATCGTGCCGCAAATCCGCGATGGCGCAGCCGAGCGCGTTGTTGAGCCCGGGCCGCGCCGGCACCAGCAGCCTCGGGATGCCGAGCTCGCGCGCGAGCGCCGCTGCGTGCAGCGGCCCGGCGCCGCCGAAGGCGAACAGCACGAAGTCGCGCGGGTCATGGCCGCGGGCGAGCGAGATCATGCGGATCGCGCCGGCCATGTTGTCATTGGCGATGCGGACGATGGCGGCCGCCGTCGCCATGCCGTCGAGCCCGAGGCGGCGGCCGAGCGCCGCCTCCAATTGCTGGGCGATGGCCTCGCGCGGCGGCGGCGCCTCGACCCCGAGCAGGCGCGCAGGATCGAGCCGGCCGAGCACGAGGTTGGCGTCCGTGATGGTGGGCAGGCTGCCGCCCTTGCCATAGGCGATCGGGCCGGGCGCGGCGCCAGCGCTCTCCGGGCCGACGCGGAGCAGCCCGGCCTGGTCGATCCAGGCGATCGAGCCGCCGCCCGCGCCGATCGAGTGAACGTCCACCATCGGCACGTGCACCGGCATCGCGTATTCGAGCTCGAGCTCGGTCGAGACCGAGGGCACGCCGGCCTCGACCAGGCCGACATCGGTCGAGGTGCCGCCCATGTCGTAGGTGATGATGCGCGGGAGGCCGGCGGCGCGGGCGATCGCGGCCGCCGCCATCACGCCCGAGGCCGGGCCGGACATCACCGTGTTGATCGCGCGGCGCACGACCTGGCGCGCCGCGATGCTGCCGCCATTGCCCTGCATGATCAGCAGGTCGCGCGCGAAGCCGCGCGCCGCGAGGCCGGCTTCGAGCCGCCCGACATAGCGGTCGAGGATCGGCTGCACGGCGGCGTTGACCGCCGCCGCGACGCCGCGCTCGTACTCGCGGAACTCGGAGGTGACCTCGTGCCCGGCGGTGACATAGGCCTCGGGCCAAGCCTCGCGCGCGATCTCGGCCGCGCGAAGCTCGTGCGCCGGGTTGCGGTAGCTGTGCAGGAAGTGGATCACCACGCCTTCGCAACCGAGCGCGCGGAGCCGGGCCAGCGCGTCGCGCGTCTCCTCTTCGTCGAGCGGCATGACGATGCTGCCATCGGCCGCCATGCGCTCGGCCACTTCAAAGCGGAGCTCGCGCGGGATCAGCGGCTCGAAGCTGCCGATCAGGCCATAGGGCTTGGGCCGCGTGCGGCGGCCGAGCTCGAGCACGTCGCGGAAGCCCCTGGTGGTGATCAGGCCGATGCGCGCGATCTTGCGCTCGATGATGGCGTTCGTGGTCGCCGTGGTGCCGTGGCAGAGGCTCGCCGCCCCGTCGAGCGCGACCTCGCCCGCTTCGAGAGCCGCGAGCACGCCGGCGGCGCGGTTCTCCGGCGTGGTCGGCACCTTGGCGAGCCTGAGGCCGCCCGAGGGTTCGAGCACGACGAGGTCGGTGAAGGTGCCGCCGATGTCGACACCGACGATCGCGCCACCGTTCACGCACTGCTCCGCAGGAACGACTGCGACGGGCCGGGCATGACCACGCGCACCTCGCCCTGGAGCGCGAGATAGGCGCCATGGATGAGGCCGCGCGACTGCATGCGCCGCGCGGCCGCGGCGCCGAGCTCGAGCGCGCGGGCGATCAGATCGGCCGGCAGCCGGTCGACATCGACGGTGACGAGCCGCGCACCGAGGTCGCTGTCATGGCGCAGCCGGTTGGCGGGCCAGCGCGTGATCGCGGGATGCTCGACGTTGACCGCGTTGGCGACCAGCGTCGCCGCCGCGTCCGCCGCGGCCGCGTCGCGCGCGAGCACGGTGACGGCATCCGCGATGCCGAGCGAGAAGGAACGGCCCTGCCAGCCTGAGGTGGCGAGTCCGCGCACCGGCAGGTCGGCGCTCAGCGCGACGCGGGCGTCGATCGCGGGCGTCCGCTGGTCGTTGACCACGCCGGCCTGCAGGCTCTCGCCCGGTGCCAGATGAAAGGCGATGTCGCCGCCATTGTTGACATAGGCGCGCGCGAGCGCGCGGCCCTCGACCATGGCGGCGAGCACCTCGTCGGCAACCGCGCCGGCGACCGCCGCCATCGGCGTGATGAAGACGCCGCGATGCGGCCAGACGGCGGCGACCATGCGCCGCGCCACCGGCCCGCGCGGCAGCGGCCGCGGCTCGCCGATGGCGGCACGCAGGACGTGAAGCTCCTCGACCAGGGGAGCGAGCACGGTCTCGAAGCGGGCGGCGGCCTGCGCATAAGCGGCGTGCACCTCGCCGACCGGCCCGACCGCCTCGGCGATGATGTCGATCGGCCCGTGCTGCAGATGCAGCCGGCGTCCGTCGGGCAGCAGCATGGCCTGCGCGCCGCCGGTCATGATCCGATCCCCCGCAGCGGCCACGGGCCCTCGGCGTTCCACGGCTCGCGCGCGGTGCGTGCCCCGGCGAGCACCCGCGCCAGCGGCACGATGTGCTCGGCATGGCCGCCGAGCGCGAGATAGTTCTCGCGGCTCAGCGTGAACTCGATCGGCGCGACGATCGCCGGCGTCGGGACATAGCCGAAGGCATGCAGCGGCATGGTGGTGACATCGACCATGAAGGTGATGCCGCCGCCGGGCCAGACATAGACCGGCGCACCGCCGCAGGTGGTGCGCGTCAACGCCGCCCTGACCGACTGGGTGAGCCGCATCGGGTTCTCGGTGACGCCGGCGCGCAGGCTGCCGCCGGCGCCTGCCATGAAGAGGACAGAGCAGAGCGCCGGCTCGCAGTTCTCGGCGATGCGCTCGACGGTGAGCCTGACCGCTCCCGGCATCTCGGCGGGCTGTGGCTTCAAGTCCCCATCGAGCACGAACCAGGCGGCGTCCTCGCCCGTGGTCGAGACCATGAGGAGCCTGAGGCCCGGCCATGCGAGCTTCCGGTCGATGCGCTCGATCACGTCGAGCGGGTCGGTGATGTCGGTGCCGCCCCAGCCCATGCCGGGCTCGGCGACCTTGAAATAGCGGCCCGGCGTCGAGCGCCGCCCGCGCACGCGGATGCCGCTCGGCTTGACGTCGAGGAAGCGCCCGGCCTGGTGCTCCGAGAACACGCCGGTGATGTGATCGTCCACCACGATCACCTCGTCGGCATGGCCGAGCCACTGCTTGGCGAAGATGCCGGTCGCCGCCGAGCCGCAGCCGACCCGCATGCGCTCCTCGCGCTTGCCGTCCACGATCGGCGGCGCGCCCGCCTGCACGACGACGCGCGCGCCGCCCTCGATCGCAAGATCGACGGGCTTGCGCTCGCAGAGGTCGAGCAGCGCCTTGCAGGTCACCGTGCCCTCGCGCTTGGAGCCGCCGGTGAGGTGGCGCACGCCGCCGAGCGAGAGCATCTGCGAGCCGTATTCCGCGGTCGTGACGTGGCCGACCTGCTCGCCCTCGCAGCGGATGGCGGCCTGCTCGGGGCCGAGATAGCGGTCGGTATCGACCTTCACCTTGACGCCGCAATAGCTGAAGATGCCTTCGGACACGACGGTCACCATGTCGACGCCGTCAACCTCGGCCGACACGATGAACGGCGCCGGCTTGTAGTCCGGGTAGGTCGTGGTCGCGCCGATGCCGGTCACGAAGTGATCGGCCGGACGCACCATCTCGCCCTGCCACTTCTCGGCGGTGCCGGTGAAGGCAACGAGCGCGTCGCTCCGCGCGAGGACGCGGAGCGGATCGAGCCTGACCAGCGCGCCGCCATGATTGGCGTAGCGGTCGCAGGCGCCGACCTGGCCCTCGCGGATGCGGCAGAGCACCGGGCAGGCGTCGCAGCGTACGACGCCGGGCGCCTCGGCCTCGACGGCCACGGGCGGATCGACGATGCCGGCTTCGCGGCTCACGACGCGGCTCCTTGCGCCTTCAACGCGGCGCGCAGGCGATGCGGCAGCACCGGCGTCCGGGTGACGCGCACGCCAGTCGCGTGACGGATCGCCGAGAGGATCGCGGGCGCGGTCGGCACCAGGCCGGGCTCGCCAACGCCCTTCGCGCCGAACGGCCCGAGCGGCTCGGGATCTTCGATCAGGATGATCTCCATCTCGGGCATGTCGCCGAAGGTCGGGATCAGATAGTCGTGCAGGTTGTCGGTGCGCCCCGGCAGATACTCTTCCATCAGGGCGAGGCCGAGTCCCTGCGCGATGCCGCCCGCGATCTGGCCTTCGACCAGCGTCGGGTTGATCGCGCGGCCGACATCGTGCGCGGCGACGATGCGCCTCACCCTGGTCGTGCCGAGATCGACGTCGACATCCACTACGGCAAGCTGCGCGGCGAAGGCATAAGTCGCATAGGGCCTGCCCTGACCCGCCTCGTCGAGCGGCGTGGCCGGCGGGTCGAAGCGGCCCTCGGTCGAGAGCACCACGCCGCCGCGATCCGGCAGCGCGGCGAGATCGACGCGGTGCGCGCTCGCGCCGTCGGCGATATGGAGGGTCGCGCCGTCGAGCGTCAGCCGCGCCTGCGCCGACGCGTTGGCAAGGCGCAGCATCTCGGCGCGCATCGCCTCGCCGGCGAGCTGGGTGGCGCGGCCGGAGACGAAGGTCTGGCGCGACGCCGAGGTCTTGCCGGCATCGGCGGTCAGGTCGGTATCGCCGATCACGAAGCGGAACGCCTCGTGCGGCAGGCCGAGCGCGTCCGCCGCGATCTGGGCGAGCACCGTGGTCGAGCCCTGGCCGATGTCGACCGCGCCGTTGCGGAACAGCAGCGTGCCGTCGCGGTGCAGCTCGAGCCGCATGATCGAGGGATTGGCCATGCCGGTATTGCCGATGCCGTACCACATGCAGCCGATGCCGACGCCGCGCCGAACCGGGCCGGCGGCGGCATTGCGCTGCCGCGCCTTGTCGAGCGCGGCGCGCCAATGTGGCTGCAGCGCATCGAGGCACGCGACCAGGCCGACGCTCGCTTCGAGCCGCTGCCCCGTCGCGGTGGTATCGCCGATGCGCAGCGCGTTGAGGCGGCGGAACTCGAGCCGGTCGCGGCCCGAGGCGAGCGCAAGGTCGTCCATCAGCGTCTCGTGCGCGATGGCGGCTTGGGGCACGCCGAAGCCGCGGAACGCGCCGCAATTCGGCCCGTTGGTGAGGATCGCGCGGCCGCGCGCCGCGACGTTCGGCACGCGATACGGGCCCGTGGCGTGGACCGGCACGCGGCCTGCGACCGTCGGGCCCCAGGAGGCGTAGGGGCCGGTGTTGAAATCGGCGTTGAACGCGGCGCCCGTCAGGCTGCCGTCGGGCGTGCAGGCGAAGCACGCCTCGATGCGCGCGGCGTGCCGCTTGGTGGTCGAGGCCATGCTCTCGGGCCGCGAATAGACGCAGGCGACCGGCCGGCCGGTCAGCCACGCGCCGAGCGCGATCAAAGGCTGCACCGAGAGGTCGAGCTTGCCGCCGAAGCCGCCGCCGCAGGCGCTCGGCACAATGCGCACCTGCTCGGGCGCGAGCCGCATGACCGAGGCGGTCTCGTCGCGGTCCATGTAAGGCGTCTGGGTCGAGACGAAGAGCTCGATGCGATCGCCGACGCGGCGCGCCCAGCCGGCCTCGGGCTCGATATAGGCGTGCTCGACATAGGCGGTCTCGAAGCGGCCTTCGCTGCGGAACGCTGCCGCCTCTATCGCACCGATAGCATCGCCGCGCCGCACGCCGCCCTCGATCAGCACGTTGCCGGGCTTGCCGGCCTGCACCTCGGGCGCGCCGGGCGCGAGCGCCTCGTCGAGCGTGAGCAGCGCAGGCAGGGGCTCGTAGTCGAGCGGCACCTCCTCCTCGGACAGCGCTTCGATCGCTTCCCGTGTACCGAGCAGCGCCAGCACCGCCTCGCCCCGGAAGCGTGCGACGCCACCGGCGAGTACCGGCTGGTCCTTGACCGCCGGATAGATGCCGAAGCCGTTGTACGGCACGTCGGCCGCGCGCAGCGCACGGACCAGGCCGGGATGGGCGCGAAACAGCGGCCTCAAATCGCCGATCGTGAAGCGCGCATGGGCGTGCGGCGAACGGAAGACGCGGAGCCAGAGCGCATCCGCCGGAATCGCATCGGCGCCGTAGCGTTCCCCGCCGTCGAGCTTCGGGCCGCCATCGAGCCGCGACAGCCGCGCGCCCACGGCGGCGCCGATGCCGGGCACCGCGACCAGCGGGACGCCGGGACGCCGCGCGGCGTCGAGCACCGCGGCGACGATCGCCTGATAGCCGGTGCAGCGGCACAGCACGCCGCCCATCGCGTCCCTGACGGCCCCTTCCGTCGGCTTGGGCTCGCGGCCCAGCAGGTCGGCCGCCGCGATCAGCATGGCGGGCGTGCAGATGCCGCATTGCGCCGCGCCGCGCCGATGAAAGGCGGCGCGCAGGCCGTCATAGCGCCGATCCGCGGCAAGCCCTTCGACCGTGGTGATCCGGCGGCCTTCGGCCTGGCCGACCGAAACCAGACAGGCGCAGACCTGCGCCCCGTCGAGCAGCACCGTGCACGCGCCGCAATCGCCCGCGCTGCAGCCGACCTTGGTGCCGGTCAGGCCGAGCTCGTGGCGCAGCGCGTCGCTCAGCCGGGAGAAACGCGGCGCGGCGAGCAACGCCCGGCGGCCGTTGACCTCGCAGCTGACGCCGCTCTGCTCGACGGCCGGGGCAAGCATGCGGTTCATGCCCGTCCCCCGAGCTCGGCGAGGCCGCGGCGCAGCAGGCTCGCCGCGGCTTCGAGGCGGTAGGCGGCGCTGGCACGGATATCGTCGATCGGGGCAAGCGGGGCGACATGCTCGTCGCGCACGATGTCCGCGAGCGCGCTCAGCAGGATGCGGCCTTCGAGCGCGGCCTCGAGCGCGGGCAGCCGCTTCGCGACCGGCGAGCAGGCGCCGACCGCGATTCGCGCCTCGGCGATGCGACCTGCCTCGTCGAGCACGAGCACAAGCGCGACCATGACGATCGAGATGACCAGATAGCGCCGCGCGCCAAGCTTGAGGAAATGGCTCGCGCCGGCCGGCTGCGCCGGCTTCGGCACGATCAGCGCGGTGACCAGCTCGTCGGGCCGCCGCGCGGTTTCGCGCGGGCCGGTCACGAAATCCTCGAGGCGCAGGCGCCGCGCGCCTCCTTGCGAGCTCAGCTCGACCATCGCGTCGAGCGCGAGCAGGCACGGCATGCCGTCGGCCGCCGGCGCCGCGTTGCAGACATTGCCGGCCACCGTGCCGGCGTTCTGGATTTGCCTGCCGCCGACCTCGCGCGCCGCGAGCTTCAACCCGTCAAACAGCAGCGGCAGCGGCGCCGCGAGGAGCTCGCTCCAGGTGGTCAGCGCGTTGATGCGCCAATGGTCGGCATGCGCCTCGATGCCGCGCAGACCCTCGATCGCGCCGATATCGAGCACCGGCTCGTCGAGCGGCCGGCAGACGCGCGCAGGGTATATGTCGGTGCCGCCGGCCAGCACCAGCCAGCGGCCCTCGCCCAGCGTCGCGAGCGCCTCCGAAAGCGCGTGAGGCCGTCGATAGTCCCCCATCATCGCCGGACCATTGTTTGTATACAAACGAGTTTGAGGCGAGCCGGCCCCGGAGTCAAGGCCGTTCGCTCAGGTCAGGCGGCGCAGCAGGGCGAGAAAGGTCTTGCGCTCGCCCGGGTCGAGCGGCGCGAGGATGGTGTCCGAAACCTTGAAGCCGTTGGGCACCAGCCGGTCGATCAGCGCGCGCCCCTCGGGCGACAGGCTCAGCATGGTGCGCCGCCGGTCGTTCGGATCGCCGACACGCTCGATCAGGCCGCGCTCGGACAGCCGGCGCGTCACGCCGAGGATGGTGGCGCGGTCCATCGCGGTCAGCCGGCCGAGATGGTTCTGCGACAGCGAGCCCTCGTCGCGCAGCTTGACGAGCGCCGCGAACTGGGTCGGCGTCACGTCAGCGGCACCGATCTTCTCAAGGAAGATCGCGGTCGCGCGCTGATGGGCGCGGCGGAGCAGATGCCCGGCCTGCTCCTCGACCCGGTATTCGGCGTCGGCTTCAGAAGCGACGCGCGCCATGCCTCACCCTTTGACTTGCCAGAAGCGGCGGGCCTACAACTCACCCGCCCGTCGAGGAGGCGGACTATAGCGGGACACGGCGGAACGTGCAGCGATAAGGAATAGGGAAGAGGAGAGGTCATGGCGCAACATCGGATCGCCGTCATCCCCGGCGACGGCATCGGCAAGGAGGTCGTCCCCGAGGCGATCAGGGTGCTCGAGAAGGTCGGCGGGCGTCACGGCATCGGCTTCGACTGGCAGCATCTCGACTGGAGCTGCGAGACCTATGCCAAGACCGGCCGCATGATGCCAGAGGACGGCGTCGCGCAGCTCTCCAAGTTCGATGCGATCTTCCTCGGCGCGGTCGGCTTTCCCGGTGTGCCCGACCATGTCTCGCTCTGGGGCCTCCTGATCCCGCTGCGCCGCGCCTTCCGCCAATACGTCAACGAACGGCCGATCCGCCTGATGAAGGGCGTCGCCTCGCCGCTCGCCGGGCGCAAGGCGGGCGATATCGACTTCGTCATCGTGCGCGAGAACAACGAGGGCGAATATTCCGAGATGGGCGGGCGCATCTACCGCGGCACCGAGGAGGAAGTCGCCATCCAGGAGAGCGTGTTCACGCGCAAGGGCGTCGACCGCGTGATCACCCACGCCTTCGAGCTGGCCAGGAAGCGGCGCAAGCACGTCACCTCGGCGACCAAGTCGAACGGCATCATCCACACCATGCCCTATTGGGACGAGCGCTTCGCCGCGATCAAAGCGAACTACCCGGACGTCAAGACCGACCAGTTCCACATCGACATCCTGAGCGCGCACTTCGTGCAGCATCCGGACTGGTTCGACGTGGTGGTCGGCAGCAACCTGTTCGGCGACATCCTGTCCGATCTCGGCGCGGCGGTGGTCGGCGGCATGGGGCTCGCGCCCGCCGCCAACCTCAACCCGGAGAAGGAATTCCCCTCGATGTTCGAGCCGGTGCACGGCTCGGCGCCCGACATTGCGGGCCAGAAGATCGCCAACCCGGTCGCGCAGATTTGGACCGGCGCGATGATGCTCGATCATCTGGGCCATCAGCAGGCGGCGCGCGAGGTCGAGGCCGCGATCGAGGCCGTGCTGGGAAGCGGCACCTGCCGCACGCGCGATCTCGGCGGCAACGCGGACACCGCGACCATGGGCAAGGCCATCGCGGACGCGCTATAACGCGGGACGCGGCAGCAGCGCGCAACGCAGGCAACAGGGGAGGACGAGATGTACCGCATCACCGTGGCCTATCCGGCGAAGCAGGGCGGCACCTTCGATTTCACCTACTATCGCGACAAGCACATGCCGATGGTGTGCAGGCATCTCGGCGACAACGCGGTCGGCAGCGAAATCTCCAAGGGGATCTCGGGCGGCGGCGCGGCGGCCGCACCGTTCGTCTGCATCGGCCAGATCCGCTTCAAGTCGCTCGACCGGTTCCAGGCAACGCTGGCGGAGCACGGCGGCGAGATCATGGGCGACATCCCGAACTACACCAACATCACGCCGACCGTGCAGATCGAAGAGCTGGTCGAATAGCCGTTTCCGGCCCGCGCACCGAAGAGGAGACGCCATGAGCCTGAAGGACATGCGCCGACGCAGCCACTGGCTCGGCGAGGCGCTGCGCGAGGACGACGAGCAGGCGCCGCCGCTGGTCGGCGACGTCAAGGCCGATGTCTGCATCGTCGGCGGCGGCTTCACGGGATTGTGGACCGCTATCCGCCTCAAGGAAGCCGAGCCCGCGCTCGACGTCGCCATCGTCGAGAAGGATTTCTGCGGCGCCGGCGCGAGCGGGCGCAATGGCGGCTTCGTGCTCTCCTGGTGGGCGAAGTTCCTCTCGCTCAAGAAGATCTGCGGCGAGGAGGAGGCCGTGCGGCTGGCCAAGGCGTCGGCCGACAACGTCGCCGAGATCGGCCGCTTCTGCGCGGCCAACGGCATCGACAGCCATTACCGCCATGACGGCTGGATGTGGGCGGCGACCAGCCAGGCGCAGATCGGCGCCTGGGAAGGCACGATGGATGCCGCCGAGAAATGGCAGCTCCACCCCTTCGACCTGCTGGGGCCCGGCGAGGCGGCCCGCCGCGCCGGCTCGCCGCGCCACCTTACCGGCGTCTTCGAGCCGACCGCGGCGACGGTGCAGCCGGCGCTGCTCGCCCGCGGGCTCCGCCGCGTCGCGCTCCAGCGCGGCGTCAGGATCTACGAGGAGACGCCGATGCGCCGCCTCGACCGCTCCCGGCCGCCCAAGGTGGTGACGGCGCGGGGCTCGGTCAGCGCGAAGAAGGTGGTGCTCGCGATGAACGCCTGGGGCATCGGCTTCGCCGAGCTGCGCAAGGGCATCGTCGTGGTCACCAGCGACATCGTCGGCACCGCGCCCGCGCCCGAGAAGCTCAAGGAGATCGGCTGGGACAACGGCATGTGCATCTCGGACGGCCGCACCCTCGTGCACTACTACCGCACGACCAAGGACGGCCGCATCGCCTTCGGCAAGGGCGGCATGAACGGCCTGCTGCCGTTCGGCGGCAATATCGGCGAGAAGTTCGACGGCGCCTCGCGCATCGCGGACGGCGTCGAGCACTGGTTCCGCTGGACCTATCCGCAGCTCAAGGACGTCGCGGTCGAATCGAGCTGGACCGGCCCGATCGACCGTTCGAAGAGCGGCCTGCCGCATTTCAACACGCTCGACGGCAACCCCGACATCCTCTACGGCATCGGCTATTCCGGCAGCGGCGTCGGGCCGTGCGCGATCGGCGGCAAGATCCTCGCCTCGCTCGCGCTGGAGAAGAAGGACGAGTGGTCGAGCTGCGGCCTGGTGCGGCCGCTCAACCGCGAGTTCCCGCCCGAGCCGATCCGCTATTTCGGCGGCCGCTTGGTGCAGCGCGCGGTCGCCGCCAAGGACCGCGCCGAGGATGCCGGCCGCGAACCGGGCGCGCTGGTCAACTACCTCGCAAGCTTCGCCCCCGCCGGCCTCTCGCCCTTCAAGGGCCAGAAGGCCGGGCTGGACAACGACGGGCACTGAGCGGGAAGAAGCCTCGCCTCAGGAGGTCGGCGGCGTCGTCACCGAGACGACTTGATCCGCGCTATCGGGCTTCGCCCTGCTTGAGCGCGTTTCAGATCTGGTCCGCGCTATCGGGCTTTGCCCTGCTTGAGCGCGTTTCAGGAAGTCGGCGGCGTGGTGACCCAGACGACGAGCGCTTCCGTGTCGCCGGGATTCGAAAAGCGGTGCGGGCGCGTGCTCTCGAACTGGAACGAATCGCCGGCCTCCAGGTGGTAGCAATTGTCATCGATCCAGAGCTCGATCTCGCCCTCCAGCACCACGCCGAGCTCCTCGCCCTTGTGGTAGTAGTAGCCGTCGCCCGAGCTGCCCTGCGGCGCGATGCGCACGACATAGCCTTCGAGCACGCCCGCGACGTCGGGGCTCAGGATCTCCTTCACGATCCCGGTGCCGGGCAGGTCGAGCCGGCGGCGCTGGCCACGCGGCACGACGACGGTCGAGCGCGGCTCGACGCCGAGGCCGGGCTCCGTGAAGAACGAGTTGAACGGCACGTGCATGGCCTCGGCCAGCCGGCGCAGCACGCGAACCGAAGGCGACGACAGCCCCCGCTCGATCTGGCTGACGAGGCCGATGGAGATTCCCGTCTTTTCCGCTACGGTCTGGATCGACAGGCCGCGCAGCTTGCGCGCCTGGCGGATCGTCCGCCCGAGCAACTCGTCGTCGGTGACCGATCCGCCCTGGGGCATCTCATCGTCTGTCACAGCCATGTCCGGCACCGTAGCAGGTTGTTTTTCTTCAAGGTGATGAAAGTTTCATCATATGCGTGAAATTCGTTGACTCCATGCTGCGTGCTTGAAACAGTATCGTCAACACCATTGGCCGCAGGTCGAGACGAGGGGGATATTTCGGTGAGCCACACGGTCGGGATCGATGTCGGGGGAACGTTCACGGACTTCGTGGCCTATGACCCTGCCGAGAAGCAACTCAAGGTCTGGAAGACGCTGTCCACGCCGCGCGACCCCGGCGAGGGCATCCTGAAGGGCATCGAGAAGGGCGAGAACGTCACCGAGATCGAGCATCTGCGCTTCGGCACGACCATCGCGACCAACGCGATCCTCGAGCGCAAGGGCGCGACCGTCGCCTATGTGACGACCGAGGGCTTCAAGGACGTGCCCTTCATCCAGCGCGGCAAGCGCAAGGCCCATTACGACATCACCTGGGTCAAGTCGAAGCCGCTGGTCAAGCGGCGCCACTGCTACGAGCTGCGCGGCCGCATCACGGCGCGCGGCGAGGTGTATACCCCGCTCGACGAGGACGGCGTGCGCAAGATCGCGAAGCAGATCGCCGACGACCCGAGCGTCGAGGCGGTCGCCATCTGCCTCTTGTTCTCCTACGTCACGCCGGTGCACGAGCGCCGCGTGAAGGAGATCTTCGCCGAGCTCTGCCCAGGCAAGCCGCTCTCGATCTCCTACGACGTGCTGCCGAAGTGGAAGGAGCATGAGCGCTCCTCGACCACCATCGCGGACGCCTATGTGAAGCCGCTGGTCTCGCGCCATCTGCGCGAGCTCAAGGCGCGCTTCGATGCGCGCAACATCGGCACCAAGCGGGTCGCGGTGATCAAGTCGAACGGCGGCGAGATGACGATCGACGGCGCGGCCGAGATGCCGATCCAGATGACGCTCTCGGGGCCGACCGGCGGCGTGGTCGGCGCCAAGCAGATTGCCCGGCTGATCGGCGTCGACCATCTGGTCACGCTCGACATGGGCGGCACCTCGACCGACGTCGCGACCGTGGTGCAGGGCCGCGAGAGCTTCACCACGAGCTTCGAGATCGAGTTCGGCGTGCCGATCCAGATCCCGATGATCGACATCCGCACCATGGGCGCGGGCGGCGGCTCGCTCGCCTGGATCGACAAGGGCGGCATGCTGCGCGTCGGGCCGGAGAGCGCGGGCGCCGATCCGGGCCCGGCCTGCTACGGCCAGGGCGGCACCGAGGCCACGGTGACCGACGCCAACGTCGTGCTCGGCCGCATCAACCCCGAGAACTTCCTCGGCGGCGAGATGAAGCTCGACGCCGAGGCGGCCAAGCGCGCGGTCGCCGCGGTCGCCCAGGCGATCGGCAAGACGCCGGAAGAGACCGCGCTCGCCATCGTGCAGATCGCCAACAACAACATGATCGGCGCGCTGCGCTGGGTGCTGACCGAGCGCGGCCTCGACCCGCGCGACTTCACCCTGCTCGCCTTCGGCGGCGCCGGGCCGGTGCACGTCACCGACCTGATGTACCACGCCGGCATCCCGAGCGGCATCGTGCCGAACCATCCCGGCCAGTTCTCGGCCTTCGGCTTCATCATGACGGACGCGCGCATCGACCTGGAGCGCACCGCGCAGATGACCTCGAAGGCGTTCGATGCCGCGCACGCCAACCGCGTGCTGAAGGACCTCCTGAACGAGAGCGTCGCGGCGCTCAAGGAGCAGGGCTACAGCGAGCGCATCGAGCTGCACCGTTCGCTCGAAATGCGCTATTTCGGCCAGAACCACGAGCTCGACGTGCCGATCGACTTCGACGAGTTCAACGAAAAGACCATCGCCTCGATCTGGCAGAGCTTCCACAAGGCGCACAAGGCGCGCTTCAACTTCGACATTCCGGGCGAGACCATCGAGCTGATCTCGATCAAGGTGACCGCGGTATCGCTCACCGACAAGCCGGCGCTGCCGAAGCTCGAAGCCGGGCAAGGCACGCCCGAGCCGGTGACGCGGCGCAAGGTGATCTTCGAGGAAGGCGCGCTCGACACGCCGGTCTATGACCGGACCAGGCTGAAGGCGGGCCAGCGCTTCACCGGCCCGGCGGTGATCGAGGAGCCGGCCTCGGTCTCGGTCATCCGGCCGGGCGATCCGGTCAAGATCGACGACTACGGCAACATCCTGATCGGCAGCATTGCGGCCGAGTAGGATTAGAACGAGGACAGATCGGGTGTATTGCGTGCGGCGAGCCCATTCCCTTTATTATCGTCATTGCCCGGCTTGACCGGGCAATCCATCGGGCAACGGGCCCGCTGGTCCATGGATGCCCCGGTCAAGCCGGGGCATGACGAGGTAGAGGTGAAGGTGCATCAGGACGTGCGGCAGAGGGTGAAGAAGGAGTTCGTCTGATGGATATGGTCGCGATGAACATCATCGACTCGGCGATGGTTGCCATCTGCCGGGAGATGGGCGTCAACGTGCAGAAGACGGCGTATTCGACGATCTTCTCCGAGGCGGAGGACTTCACCTGCGCGCTGGCGAGCCCAGAGGGCGAGATGATCTCGGTCGCCGAGTTCTGCCCGGCGCAGATCGGCGGCGTGCCGCTCCTGGTCCGCTCCATGGTGCGCGAGCTGGGCGCCGGCTCGATCAAGGAAGGCGACGTGATCGTCCACAACGATCCCTATCGCGGCGGCCTGCACACCCCCGAGCACACCATGTTCAAGCCGTTCTTCGTGGACGGCGAGCTGATGGGCTTCGCGGTCTGCATCGGCCATTTCGTCGAGATCGGCGGCATGGTGCCGGGTGGCTTCCCGGGCGAGGCCACCGAGATCTTCCACGAGGGCATGCGCGTGCCGCCGGTCAAGATCGTCAAAGAGGGCAAGGACGTGCCCGAGGTCTGGAAGCTCTTGCTCGCCAACGTGCGCACGCCGCGCGGCAATTATGGCGACCTGCGCGCGCTGATCAGCGCGGTCGACCTCGGCGAGCGGCGCATGAAGGAGCTGATCGGCAAGTACGGCAAGCAGACCTTCCGTCAGACGGTCAAGGACCTGCTCGCCTATTCGGAGGCGCGCATGCGCGCCGAGATCTCGTCCTTCCCGGACGGGCACTACCACTTCGCCGATTACATCGAGGACGACGGCATCGAGGCCAAGGAATACAAGATCAACGTCACCGTCCACGTGCAGGGCGACGAGGTGGTGATCGACTACACCGGCTCCTCGCCGCAGGCAAAGGGCCCGATCAACGCGACGCTCGGCGTCGCCTGGTCGGCCTCCTACAACGCCATGCTCAACCTGACCGACCCGTCGATCCCGAAGAACTCCGGCTGCTTCCGGCCGATCCGCATCGTGGCGCCGGCCGGCACCGTGATGAACGTCAACTATCCGGGCTCCGAGGTCGGCGGCAACACCGAGACCCATCCGCTCATCGTCGCCTGCATCCTCGGCGCGATGGCGGACGCCGCGCCCAACCGGGTGATGGCGTCCGAAGGCACCACGCATGGCTGCTTCGTGTTCGGCGGCTGGGACGAGCTCAACGACGAGCCGTTCGGCGCCTTCGACTTCACCTATGTCGGTTACGGCGGCCGCTCGTTCGCCGACGGCAACAACGCCACCGATTCGATCAACGGCAACTGCGCCAACACGCCGACCGAGGTGTTCGAGACGCGCTTCCCCTGGATCGTCGAGGAATACGCGCTCCGGCAGGATTCGGGCGGCGCCGGCGAGCATCGCGGCGGCCTCTCGATCTCGAAGACCATGCTCGCCACCGGCGACGTGACGATCAGCCAGATGACCAACAAGCACAAGCGCCGCGCCTGGGGCCTCAAGGGCGGCAAGGAAGGGCTGCCCGGCGCGACCCTCTACCTACCCGCCAACGGCAATCGCTGGCAGACCATCGCGGAGGCGTTCGGCAAGGTCAGCCCGAGCAAATACTCGAACGTGCCGATCCGCCCGGGCGAGCGCGTCTCGGTCAAGGCGCCCGGCGGCGGCGGCTATGGCGACCCCAAGAAGCGCGACCGCCGGCTCGTGGTCGACGACGTGGTCGAGGGCTTCGTGTCGGCCCAGAAGGCCAAGGAGGACTATGGCTACGACGAACGTTGGGCGACCGAGCCCGGCAGGGAGGCCGCCGAGTAGCCCGCCCCGCGGGAGATTGACAAGATTGACAAGACGGCGTGCCGCGCGCTAATCGCGACGCCACACATCAGGGCCATACACCAGGGGACGAGTGCGACCATGCGGTTTTCCGACAACGGCTACTACATCGAGCGCTACGTGAAGTGCGACAATTGCGGGGTGCTCATCTACGACGAGGGGCAGAAGGCCGAGACCAAGGAAGGCCCGAAGCTCTATTGCTCGGACTGGTGCCAGGAATGGGCCAAGATGCGCATGGACGGCGTCGAGAACCCGCGCCTGCCGCTGCCCAAGGAAGGCATCCACGAGGTCGGCTGAGTACTACGCGATGTCGGCCGCGCGCTAACGGCCGACACCTGCACCGTCGTCGTCCCCCGGCTTGACCGGGGGACCCATCGGTCCGCAAGGACGGCCCGTGCCGCCGAAGGATGGATTGCCCGGTCAAGCCGGGCAATGACGATTAGAATAACGGTTACCCGCTTCAGTCGAAGCGTTCGAGCGCGGCTTCGAGGCCGACGCCATCCTGCGCCGCCCGGCGCAGGAGCGGCGCCGCCCGGTAGCGGTCGGAGCGGAACGCCGCACCCAGATTGTCCATCGCCTGGAGGACCGTCGCGAGGCCGGTCCGTGCGGCCCAGGCGAGCGGCCCCTCGGGCCAGTTGGTGCCCCTCTCCATGGCGAGGTCGAGATCGGCCGGCGTGCACACGCCGGCCTCGAGCGCCGCGAACCCCTCGTTCGCGGTCATGGCGAGCGTGCGCAGCACGACCAGCCCCGGCGAATCGCCAACCACCGACACCTCGATGCCGAGCGCCTGGAGGAAGCCGATGGCGGCCTGGAGCGCCGCCGCGTCCGCCTGCGGCGCACGCGCGAGCGCAAGGCGCCCGGTCTTCGCGAAGTCGCGCGCATGGTCGAACAGCACGGCCGGCCGGCCCGGATCATCGGCGTGGCGGATCGCGGCGGGGCGGCCGTCGGTCAACGCAATCGCATGCCCGTCGACCATGATGGCGGGCGGCCCGGCGCTCTCCCCGATCGCGAAGCCCGCCGCCTTGGCGCGCGTCAGCAAGGGTGCGGCGAGGCCCGGCTCGCCCCGCACCGCGATCGACGCCGGGCGCGGCGCGGCGGGCGCGACCCTGGGTGCCGGCGGCGTCGCACCCGGCGCGTAGTCGTAGTAGCCCCGCCCGGTCTTCCGGCCGAGCCGGCCGCTCGCCGCCATCTCGCGCTGGATCACGGCCGGCGCGTAGCGCGGGTCGAGCCCGAGGCCACGCCAGACGCCCTCATTGGCCGCGAGGTTGACGTCGAGCCCGACCAGGTCCATCAGCGCGAACGGCCCCATGCGGAAGCCGCCCGCGCCGGTCATCAGCGCGTCGATCGTCGCCGGCTCCGCGGCGCCTTCCTCGAGGAGCCGCACCGCCTCGCCGTAATAGGGGCGCGCGATGCGGTTGACGATGAAGCCGGGCGTCGAGCGGCAACGCACCGGCTGCTTGCCCCAGCCGGCCATCAGTGCCACGGCCTCCGTCGCGACGCGCTCGTCGGTGGCGAGCCCGCTCACCACCTCGACCAGCGCCATGAGCGGCGCCGGGTTGAAGAAGTGCAGGCCAAGGAAGCGCCCCGGCTTGCCGAGAGCCGAACCGATCGCGGTGACCGAAAGCGACGAGGTGTTGGTCGCGAGCACCGCATCGGCTGCGACCAGCGGCTCGATCTCGCGCAGCAGCGCGCGCTTGGCGTCGAGATCCTCGACGATCGCCTCGATGACGAGGCCCGCCTCGCCGACCGCGTCGAGCGCCGCAACCGGCTCGATCCGCGAGATGATGCCGGCCGACTCCTCCTCGGTCGTGTTGCCCTTCCGGATCGAGCGGCGCAGCCGGTCGGCGATGCCGCCGCGGCCGCGCTCGGCGGCGCCCTGCACCGCATCGTGGAGCCTGACGCGATGGCCGGCGCGCGCCGCGACCTCCGCGATGCCCGCCCCCATCGTGCCGGCCCCGATGACGGCGACCGTCGTCTTTCGATCGAGCGCCATGATCAGCGGCCCTTGAATTGCGGTTTGCGCTTTTCGATGAAGGCGGTGGTGCCCTCGGCCTTGTCCTCGCTCGCCAGCAGCACGGCGAAGGAGCGGCGCTCATAGGCGAGGCCGTCGTTGAACGCGGTGCTGTAGGCCTTGAGCACCGCATCCTTGGCGATGCGGAGCGCGAAGGCGGGCTTCGCGGCGATGGTCTCGGCCAGGGCGAGCGCGCGGGCGGTGGCTTCGCCCGCCGGCGCGAGCTCGGCGATCAGGCCGGCGGCGAGCGCTTCCTCGGCGCCGATCGGCTGGCCCGAGAGCACCATTTTCATGGCGAGCGACTTGCCGACGATGCGCGGCAGCCACTGCGTGCCCCCGCCGCCCGGCATGATGCCGAGATTGATCTCGGGCGTGCCGAAGCGCGCGCCCTCGCCGGCGACGACGATATCGGCGCAGAGCGCAAGCTCGAGCCCGCCGCCGAGGCAGAAGCCTTCGATCGCGGCGATCAGCGGCTTCGGGAAGACGCGGATGGTGGCCCAGTGCTGGCCGCGCACCTCGGTCTCGGCCATCACCGGCGTCTTGACCGCGAGCTCGTTGATGTCGGCACCCGCGGCGAAGACCTGCGGGCCGCCGGTCAGGACCGCACAAGCAACCGCCCCGTCGCCAGCCGCCTCGGCAAGCGCGGCTGCCACGGCGCCGAGCAGCGGCGTCGCCAGCGCGTTGCGCTTCTCCGGGCGGTTGAGCGTGAGCTGCACCACGCCCGCGGCCGGCCGCGCCACCAGAAGCTCCGCTCGTTCCGTCATGTCCCGGCCTTCTTCAAGCGATGCGGCCTTTTAGCGGCATCAGGTGACGCTCGCAACCCGCCCGAAGCGGGGGTCGCGCCATGCCCCCGAATCGAGCACGGCGGCAAGTGTATCAACCGCGTCCCAGACATCGACATGGCGCAGATAGAGCGGCGCGAAGCCGAAGCGCATGATGTCGGGCGCGCGGAAATCGCCGATCACGCCGCGTGCGATCAAAGCCTGCATGATCGGATAGCCGCTCTCGTGCCGGAACGACACTTGGCTGCCGCGCTTGGCCGCCTCGCGCGGCGAGGCGAGCGCCAGGCCGTGACCGGCGCAGCGCCGCTCGATGAGTGCGATGAAAGCGTCGGTGAGCGCCACGGATTTCGCGCGCAGCGCCGCCATGTCGACGCCGTCGAACGCATCGAGCGCGGCATCGAGCACCGAGAACGCGATGACGGAGGGTGTGCCGGTGAGCAGCCGGCCGATCCCATCCGCCGGTGCATAGGCCGGCTCGAAGGCGAAGGGCCGCGCGTGGCCCATCCATCCGGCGATCGCCGGCTCGATCGCCTCGTGCCAGCGGCGCGCCACGTAGAGAAAGGCCGGCGCGCCGGGGCCGCCATTGAGATATTTGTAGCCGCAGCCGATGGCGAGGTCGGCGCCCGCGGCACCGAGATCGACCGGCATGGCGCCGGCGCTGTGGCTGAGGTCCCAGAGCGCGAGCGCGCCGGCCTCATGCGCCGCCCGGGTGAGCGCCGCCATGTCGTGGCGCTCGCCGCTCCGGTAGTCGACCTCGGTCAGCATCAGGACGGCGACCCGCTCGTCGAGCGTCGCCGCGATCTCCGCGCGAGGCACCGCGCGAAGCTCATGAGGCGCGCCAAGCCAGCGGGCGAGGCCGTCCGCGACATACAGATCGGTCGGGAAATTGCCGCGCTCGGAGAGGATGACCGGGCGGCCCGGCCGCAGCCGGAGCGCCGCGGCGAGCAGCTTGAAGAGGTTGATCGAGGTCGAATCGGCGACCAGCACCTCGTCCGCCTCGGCGCCGATCAGCCGCGCGAGCTTGGCCGCGACGCGGCGCGGCAGGCCGATCCAGTCGGCATCGTTCCAGCTCCGGATCAGCCCCTCGCCCCATTCGCGGCCGACCACGTCCGCCGCGCGCGCCGCGGCGCTGCGGGGCAGCGCGCCGAGCGAGTTGCCGTCGAGATAGATCACGCCCTCGGGCAGCGCAAAGCGCGCCCGCGCAAAGGCAAGCGGGTCGGCGGCGTCGCGCGCCGCCATCGCCTCCCGGTCAGCCGGAACCGTCATCCAGCGCTTCTCCGCCCCCATTCTGCCCGCCCCGCGTCTACAATGCGACCGGCCGATGCCATGTCGGGGGGTGGAATGAGCGGCGACCGAGAGACCCGCGAGCCGGGCCTGCCGGCGGGGGCGGCGACCGAGTTCGACGCCGCGATGAGCTATGGCGACTATCTGCGGCTCGACGAGCTGCTCGCCTGCCAGCACCCGCTCACCGACAACCATGACGAGCTCCTGTTCGTCGTCATCCACCAGGCGACCGAGCTCTGGCTCAAGCTGATGATCCACGAGCTTGGCGCCGCCCGTGCCTCGCTCGCGGCCGACGCGCTCAAGCCGGTGTTCAAGATGCTGGCGCGCGTCTCGCGCATCCAGGCCCAGCTCAACCAGTCGTGGGACGTGCTCTCGACCCTGACGCCGGCCGACTATGGCAGCTTCCGCGACGCGCTCGGCCAGTCCTCCGGCTTCCAGTCCTATCAGTACCGGCTGGTCGAGTTCCTGCTCGGCAACAAGAGCCGCGCGATGCTCGTGCCGCACCGCCACCGCGCCGACCTGACCGCCCGGCTCGAGGCGGCGCTGAACGCGCCGAGCCTCTATGACGAGGCGATCCGGCTGCTCGCGCGCCGCGGCTTCGCCATCGACCCGGCCGAGCTCGGGCGCGACCTGAGCCAGCCGCGCCGGCCGAACCAATCGGTCCAGGCCGCCTGGCTCGCCGTCTATGCCGACACCCAGACCCATTGGGAGCTCTACGAGCTTGCCGAGGAGCTGGTCGACCTCGAGGACTGGTTCCGCCAATGGCGCTTCCGCCACGTCACCACGGTCGAGCGCATCATCGGCTTCAAGCGCGGCACCGGCGGCACGGCCGGCGTCGAATATCTGCGCCAGGCGCTCTCGGTGCGGCTCTTCCCCGAGCTGTGGGACTTGCGCACCGCGCTCTAGCCGAAACCGGCGCTTGCCGGTAGCGGGTCGGTGCGACGGCCCCATCCTTCGACAAGCTCAGGATGAGGCCGGAAACCAAGGCCCTCCCTCATGCTGAGCTTGTCGAAGCATGAGCCTGTCGAAGGATGAGGGCGAGCTGACCTACTACCCGCTTGCCTCGGCGCGCGCGCCTCGGCCACCATCGGCCCAACGCGTGCCAAAGGGAGGCAGATCATGGGCAGGACGATCGAGATCGCCGCGCCGGGGGGCGGCGCGTTCGGTGCCTATCTCGCCGTGCCGGAGAGCGGGCGGGGGCCCGGCCTCGTGCTCGTGCAGGAAATCTTCGGCGTCAACGCGACGATGCGCGAGCATGCCGACCTGTTCGCCGAGGAAGGCTATGTCGTGCTGGTGCCCGACCTGTTCTGGCGGCTCGATCCCGGCGTCGAGCTCGGCTATGGCGAGGCGGATGTCGCCAAGGGCCGCGCCTATCTGGAGCGCTTCGACGTCGACGCGGCGGTGAAGGACATCGGCGCCTGCCTCGACCATCTGCGCGCGATGCCAGAGGGCACGGGCAAGGCCGGCGTGGTCGGCTTCTGCCTCGGCGGCCGGCTCGCCTATCTCGCGGCGGCGCGCCTCTCGCCTGACGCGGCGGTCGCGTTCTACGGCGGCGGCATCGATGCGCATCTCGACGAGGCGAGCGCCATCAAATGCCCGACGCATCTGCATTTCGGCGACAAGGACGCGCTGATCCCGCCGCCGGCCGTCGAGAAGGTGCGCGCCGCCATCGCCGGCCGGCCCAACCTCAAGGCCTTTGTCTACGCCAATGCCGGGCACGGCTTCTACAATCACGACCGGGCGAGCTATCACCGGCCCTCGGCGCTGATGGCGCATTCGCGCACCGTTGCGCTGCTGCGCCAGGCGATGGGGCCGGACTACGACCTGGAGTCGCTGTGGGAGCGCCACATCGACCTCGAGTTCGCGACGCGCGACCCCGACGCCACCATGACCACGATGGTCGCCTCGCCCTATGTCAACCACATCCCGGTGATGACCGGCGGCACCGGCTTCGAGGAGCTGCGCCGCTTCTACCGGCATCATTTCATCCCGCAGATGCCGAAGGACACCCACATGATCCCGGTCTCGCGCACCATCGGCGCCGACCGCGTGGTGGACGAGATGATCTTCTGCTTCACCCATGACCAGGAGATCGACTGGATGCTGCCGGGCATCAAGCCGACCGGGCGCTATGTCGAGGTGCCGCTGGTCGCGATCGTCAACTTCCGCGGCGGCAAGCTCTATCACGAGCACATCTACTGGGATCAGGCCGCCGTGCTGGTGCAGATCGGCCTGCTCGACCCGAAGGGCCTGCCGGTCACCGGCCGCGAGACCGCCGAGAAGGTGCTCGACGAGAAGAAGCCGTCCAACACGCTGATGGCGCGCTGGGCGGAAAGCGCGAGCAAGGCCGCCGAATGAGCGCACGCCTAGGCCCTATAGAGATGCTTGACCGGGCGGCGGAAATCGCCTGAATCAGGCCGGCGGCGCCGCGGCGCGCGCGACAAGAACAAACGAACGGGAGACTCCTCGGCATGCGCTTTGCGGTGGACACCGGCGGCACCTTTACCGACTTGATCGTCGAGGACGATGACGGCCGGCTCCGCATGTACAAGGCCGAGACCACGCCGGACGACCCGATCCGCGGCGTGCTCGACAGCGTGCAGCGCGCAGCGGACGACATGGGCATCGAGCGGCGCGCGCTGCTCGCCAGGGGCGACCTCTTCATCCACGGCACGACGCACGCGATCAACGCCGTGGTCACCGGTAACACGGCGAAGACAGGCTTCATGGTCACCAAGGGGCATGGCGACATGCTGGTGTTCCGCGAGGGCGGGCGCATCGAGCCGTTCAACTTCACCGTGCCCTACCCCGACCCCTATGTGCCGCGCTGGCTGACCTACGAGATCCCCGAGCGGGTGCTCTATGACGGCCGCGTCATGACGCCGCTCGACGAGGACGCCGTGCTCGAAGCGATCGGCAAGATGAAGGCCGAGGGCGTCGAGGCGGTCGCCGTCTGCCTGCTCTGGTCGATCGTCAACCCGGCGCACGAGCAACGCGTCGCCGCGCTGCTGGAGAGCCACATGCCGGGCGTGCCCTATACGCTCGCGCATGTGCTCAACCCGACCATCCGCGAATACCGGCGTGCCTCGGCCGCCACCATCGACGCCTCGCTCAAGCCGCTGATGGGCGCCTATATGCGCAATCTCGACGGCCGCCTGAAGGAGGCCGGCTTCGGCGGGCGGGTGCTCGTCGTCACCTCGCAGGCCGGCGTGATCGACGCGACGCACGGCGCCGAGGCGCCGATCCACCTGCTCAACTCCGGCCCATCCATGGCGCCGGTCGCCGGGCGCTTCTTCGCGCGCATCGACGAAGAGGCCGAGACCGCGATCGTCGCCGATACCGGCGGCACCACCTATGACGTGAGCCTGGTGCGCCGCGCGCGCATCCCCTGGACCCGCGAGACCTGGCTCGGCGAGCCGTTCCGGAGCCCGCTCACCGGCTTCCCCTCGGTCGACGTCAAGAGCATCGGCGCGGGCGGCGGCTCGATCGCCTCGGTCGATCGCGGCGGCATGCTGCATGTCGGGCCGAAGAGCGCGGGCGCCGTGCCCGGGCCGGTTGCCTATGGCAAGGGCGGCACCGAGCCGACCGTGACCGATGCCTCGCTCGCGCTCGGCCATCTCGACCCCGACTTCTTCCTGGGCGGCGAGATGAAGCTCGACGTCGAGGGCGCGCGGCGCGCCATCGAGCAGAAGATCGCAAAGCCGCTCGGCCTCGGCATCGAGGCGGCGGCCGACGCCATCCTCCAGGTCGCCACCGAGAACATGGTGCAGGCGATCATGAGCATCACCGTCAACCAGGGCATCGACCCGGCCGAGGCGGTGCTGATCGGCGGCGGCGGCGCGGCCGGGCTCAACTCGGTGTGGATCGCGCGGCGGCTCGGCTGCCCGCGCCTCGTCGTGCCGCAGGTCGGCGCGGCGCTGAGCGCGGCGGGCGCGCTGATGTCGGAACTCACCGCCTACTACACGGCGCACTTCTTCGCCTCGAGCGAACGCTTCGACTTCGCCGGCGTGAACCGGACGCTCGCCGAGCTCGAGGCGCGCTGTCGCGAGTTCATCGACGGGCCCGGCCAGGGCTCGAAGCAGAGCCGCATCGAGTTCTCGGTCGAGGCGCGCTATCCGAACCAGGTGTGGGAGATTGACGTGCCGCTCCGGGGCCTGCGCGTCGAGAACGACGGCGCGCTCGCGCGCCTGCTCGAAGACTTCCACAAGGCGCATGAGGACGTCTTCGCGATCAGCGATCCCGGCTCCGGTATCGAGGCGGTGTCGTGGGGTGCGCGCGTCAGCTGCCGCTTGCGCGCGAGCGACGACGCGACTCTTGCGCTAGGGGCGGGCCGTGGCAAGACCGCCGAGCGCCGGCGCGCCTATTTCGCCGAGACCGGCTTCGTCGACGCCGTGGTGAGGCGCTTCGAGGCGATGACCGGCAACGAGACGGTCGAAGGGCCTGCGCTCGTCGAATCGGCCTTCACTACCGTTGTGCTGCCGCCCGGCGCCAAGGCGATCCGCCGCGCCTCCGGCAGCCTCTCGGTCGAGCCGGGGCAGAGCGCAGGGTAGCGGCGCTGCGATCCTCATGCTTCGTCCTTCGACAGGCTCAGGACGAGGGCTCAGCATGAGGAAGGAAGATGGTTGAAGCCTCATCCTGAGCTTGTCGAAGGATGAGGCCGACGTGATGAAGGAGGATGTCATGGCGACGGCGGCAAGGAAGGCGGCGGCGAGCGAGGGCGGCATCGATGGCGTGCGGCTCGCCATCCTCTCGAATCGTTTCGAGGGCATCTGCCGCAAGATGGCGAACACGCTGCTGCGCACCGCGCGCTCGGGCGTCATCAACATCGCGCACGACTTCTCGTGCAGCATCCTGACCGCCGATTGCGAGCTGCTCGCGGTGGCCGAGAGCCTGCCCATCCACGTGCTGGTCGGGCCGGACCAGATGGCGCGCACGATGGCGGCGTTCCACCCCGACCTCCGGCGCGGCGACGCCTACCTGCACAACTCGCCCTATCACGGCTGCTCGCACCCGGCCGATCACACCCTCCTGGTGCCGGTGGTGGACGACGAGGGCCGCCACCGCTTCACCGTGCTCGCCAAGGCGCACCAGGCCGATTGCGGCAATTCGGTGCCGACCACCTATGTCGGCACGGCGCGCGACGTCTATGAGGAGGGCGCGCTGATCTTCCCCGCCGTGCGCGTGCAGCGCGACTTCAAGATGAACGAAGACATCGTGCGCATGTGCCAGATGCGCATCCGCGTGCCCGAGCAATGGTGGGGCGACTTCCTCGCCATGATCGGCTCGGCGCGCATCGGCGAGCGCGAGATCATGGCGCTCGCCGAGGAGGTCGGCTGGGACACCTTGAGCGCGTTCGCGACCCAATGGTTCGACTACAGCGAGAGCCGCATGGTCGAGGCGATCAAGGCGCTGCCCAAGGGCCGCGCCACGCGCACGAGCACGCACGACCCGATTCCCGGCACGCCGCCTGACGGCATCCCGGTCAACGCCACCGTCGAGATCAGGCCGGAGGACGGCATCATCGAGGTCGATCTGCGCGACAACATCGACAGCCAGCCCTGCGGCCTCAACATGAGCGAGGCGTGTGCCCGCTCGGCCGCGATGATCGGCGTCTACAACTCGATCGACCATCGCGTGCCGAAGAACGCCGGCAGCCATCGGCGCATCAAGGTGCATCTGCGCGAGGGTTGCGTGGTCGGCATCCCGAAGCATCCGACGAGCTGCTCGGTTGCCACCACCAACGTCGCCGACCGCATCTCGAACCCGGTGCAGGCGGCGATCGCCGAGATCAGGGACGGCATCGGGCTCGCCGAATGCGGCGCGATCTTCCCGCCCTCGCTCGGCGTGATCTCCGGGGTCGACCGGCGCTCGGGCCGGCGCTATGTCAACCAGCTCCTCCTGGGCGCGACCGGCGGCGCCGGCTCGCCGCATTGCGATGCCTGGATGACGATCTGCCATGTCGGCAACGCGGGCATGATCCGCATCGATTCGATCGAGATCGACGAGCTGCGCTTCCCGATGGTGATCACCGCGCGCCTGCTGCAGCCGGATTCGGAAGGCCCCGGCACCTTCCGCGGCGCGCTCAGCTCCTATGTCGAGTACGGCCCGCTCGACGGCACCATGGAGGCCGCCTACGTCAATGACGGCAACGTTAATGCCGCCAAGGGCACGCGCGGCGGGCTGACCGGCGGCGCCTCCAACCAATACAAGCTCGACCGCGAGGGCGGGCAACACCCCCTGCCCTCCTGCGGCGTGTTCCCGCTCACGGAGGGCGAGCGGATCGTCGCGATCTCGGCGGGCGGCGGCGGCTACGGCCCGCCGACCGCGCGCGAGCCCGAGCGCGTGCTGACGGATGTCCGCTCCGGCTGGGTCAGCCCCGAACGGGCGCGCGAGGTCTATGGCGTCGCGATCACGCCCGATTTCGAGATCGACTGGGGTGAGACCAAGCGGCTGCGCGCGAGGGCGGGAACGCAGCGTTGACTCATCAAATCGTCATGCCCGGGCTTGACCCGGGCATCCAGACTTCTTCGAGAAGGGCTGGATTGCCGGGTCAAGCCCGGCAATGACGAAGACGGTGAGCGGTGACGAGCGTAGAAACGGATCGCCGATGGGTGACGGCGGCAAGGGCAAGCCCGACGGCGTGAGGCTGGCGATCCTGTCGAGCCGCTTCGAGGGCATCTGCCGCAAGATGGCGAACACGCTGATGCGCACCGGGCGCTCCGGCGTGCTCAACACCGCGCGCGACTTCTCCTGCTGCATCGTGACCGGCGATCACGAGCTGCTCGCGAGCGCCGAGAGCCTGCCGATCCACGTGCTCGCCGGGCCGGACATGATGGCGCGCGCGATGGCCGGATTTCACCTCGACCTCAGGCGCGGCGATGCGTACTTGCACAACTCGCCCTATCATGGCTGCTCGCATCCGGCGGACCACACCACGCTCGTCCCCGTGATCGACGATGAGGGGCGGCATCGCTTCACCGTGCTCGCCAAGGCGCACCAGGCGGATTGCGGCAACTCGATCCCGACCACCTATCACGGCAGCGCGCGCGACGTTTACGAGGAGGGCGCACTGATCTTCCCGGCGGTGCGCATCCAGCGCGGCTACGAGACCGCTGCCGACATCGTCCGCATGTGCGAGATGCGCATCCGCGTGCCCGAGCAATGGCGCGGCGATTTCCTGGCCGCGCTGGGGGCGGCGCGCATCGGCGAGCGCGAGATCATGGCGCTCGCCGCCGAAACCGGCTGGGACGTGCTCGACGCCTATGCGCGGCAATGGTTCGACTACAGCGAGAGCCGCATGATCGAGGCGCTGCGCGCGATCCCCTCCGGCAAGGTGACGCGCACCAGCACGCACGATCCCTTCCCGGGCACGCCGGAAGGCGGCATCCCGGTCAAGGTCTCGGTCGAGGTCAGAAGCGAGGCGGCGCTGATCGAGGTCGATCTGCGCGACAACCCCGACTCGCTGCCCTGCGGGCTCAATTTGAGCGAGGCCTGCGCGCGCACCGCGGCGATGGTCGGCGTCTTCAACTCGATCGACCATCGCGTGCCGAAGAACGCCGGCGCCTTCCGCCGCGTCAGGGTACGTTTGCGCGAGGGCTGCGTGGTCGGCATCCCGAGGCACCCGACGAGCTGCTCGGTCGCCACCACCAACGTCGCCGACCGCGTCGCCAACGCGACGCAGGCCGCCATCGCGGAACTCGAGGACGGCGCCGGCATGGCCGAATGCGGCGCGGTGATTCCGCCCGCGGCCGGCGTGATCTCGGGCACCGACCCGCGCACCGGCAAGCGCTTCGTCAACCAGGTCTTCCTCGGCATCACCGGCGGCGCAGCCGCGCCCACGACCGACGCCTGGCTCACCATCGGCCATGTCGGCAATGCCGGGCTGGTGTTCCAGGATTCGATCGAGATCGACGAAATCCATCATCCGATCTATGTCCACGCCCGCATGCTGCTGCCCGACACGGAAGGCGCCGGCCGCACGCGCGGCGCGCCGGCGGCGCTCGCCGAGTTCGGCCCGCTCGATGGCCGGCTCGAGATCGGCTATGTCAGCGACGGCGCGATCAACGCCGCGAAGGGCACGCGCGGCGGGCTCGACGGCGCTCCCGCCAACCAGTACCGGCGCACGGCGGAGGGCGGCCAAGCGCCGCTGCCGGCCTGCGCCATGGTCGTGCTCGAGCCGGGCGAGCGCATCGTCTCGATCTCGGCGGCCGGCGGCGGCTACGGCCCGCCGCGCGAGCGCGAGCCGGAAGCGGTCGCCAAGGACGTACGCTCGGGCTGGGTGACGCCCGAGCGGGCGCGGACGGTCTATCGCGTCGCGCTCAGGCCCGACGGCAGCGTCGATGAGGCCGGCACCGCGGCGCTGCGGCGCCAAGCGGCGTCCTAGCCGTTCTGCGCCGCGGCGCCCAGTTGCCCCCTGCGGTGACAGGTGCTTGAATGCGCCCGCGCTGCATGCCGTTCGCGTGACAGCCGGGCGAGCGACAATGGTCGCCGGACAAAATCATAACCAGGGAGCTTGGTCCATGCGGAGATTCACAGCCTCGCTCGCGGGCGTGTCGCTCGCGATCGGCCTTGGTGCGGGTGCCGTCAAAGCCGCCGACGACGAGGTGGTCGTCGGCGCCGCGCTCGCCTTCTCGGGCTTCATCGCGCCCTATGACGACGCGCCCTACAAGGGCGCCCTGATCGCGATCGACGACATCAACGCGAAGGGCGGCATCCTCGGCAAGCAGATCAAGGTGGTGACCGCCGACACCAAGTCGGACCCCGCGCAAGGCGCGAACGCCGCGGTGCAGGTGCTCGAGCAGGGCGCCGAGCTGGTGCTGGTCACCTGCGACTTCGATTTCGGCTCGCCCGCCGCGATCACGGCGCAGGCCCAGGGCAAGCTGTCCTTTGCATTGTGCGCGGCCGACCCCAAGTTCGGCGTGCAGGGCATCGGCGACCTCGCCTTCACCATGGGCATCGGCACGCCCGGCGAGGGTGCGACCATGGCCGAATGGGCGTCGAAGGCGAAGGGCTGGACCAAGGCCTTCATCCTGAAGGACACCCAGGTCGAATACACCAAGTCGGTCGCCGACTACTTCAAGAAGCGCTGGCTCGACGGGCTCGGCGAGGTGGTGGGCGAGGACACCTTCAACGGCCAGACCGATACCCAGGTGCCCGGCCAGATCTCGCGCATCAAGGAGGCCAAGGACGCCGAGTTCATCATCATGACCGGCGGCCCGGGCGGCCCGCCGGTGATCCGCCAGATCCGTGCGGCCGGCATCGACCTGCCGATCCTGCTGCCGAACTCGCTCGACGGCAATTACTGGATCGAGGCGGTGCCCGACCTCTCCAACACCTACGTGTTCTCGGTCGGCTCGATCTACGGCGACGACCCGGACAAGGCCGTGCAGGCGGTCATGGACAAGTTCGCGGCCAAGTATGGCGGCCCGCCGGTCACGGCCTATGCGCTGTCCGGCTATGCCCTGATCGAGGCGTGGTCGAGGGCGGTCGAGCGCGCCGGCACGTTCGATTCGGCGAAGGTCGCCGACGAGCTCGAGAAGTTCAAGGACGAGCCGCTGATCGTCGGCCCGACCAATTTCAGCGAGGAGTGGCACATCACCTTCGACCGGCCGATGCTCGTCATCGAGGTGCAGGGCGGCAAGCACAAGGCGCTCGAGCGCACGCGCGTCGAGAAGGTGCCCGAAGTCACGTTCTGAGGTGGCCGCAGCCCCATCGACCGAGGCCCTCGAAGCCGACGGCGTCAGCGTCCGCTTCGGGGGCCTTCGTGCGCTTGAAGAGATCTCGCTCAGCCTGGCGCGCGGCGAACTCTTGGGCCTGATCGGCCCGAACGGCGCCGGCAAGTCGACGCTGATCAACGTGCTGAGCGGCTTCCAGCCGCCCGCCGAGGGCGACATCAGGCTGGAGGGCCGCCGCATTACGGGCCTCGAGCCGCACCAGGTGTCGCGCGCGGGCGTCGCCCGCACCTTCCAGGCCGTGCGCTTGTTCCGCGGCCTGAGCGTGCTGGAGAACGTCGCCGCGGGCCTGGTGCTGCGGCGCGCGAGCCGCATCGCCGCATCGCATCGCGCGCAGGAGATCCTCGACTGGATGGGGCTCGGGCCGAAGGCCGGCCTGATCGCCGGCACGCTGCCCTATGGCGACGAGCGGCGCATCGGCATCGCCCGCGCGCTCGCCGCCGAGCCGCGCTACCTGCTGCTCGACGAGCCGGCGGCAGGCTCCAACGAAGACGAAATCGGCGAGCTGGTCGAGACCATCGCGCGCATCCGCACCGAGTTCGGCTGCGGCGTGCTGGTGGTCGAGCACAATATGGGGCTGATCATGTCGCTGTGCGAGCGCATCCACGTCATCGATGGCGGCCGCACCATCGCGATCGGCATGCCCGCCGAGGTACAGCGCGACCCGGCGGTGCGCCGCGCCTATCTCGGCGAGGACGAGGAATGACGATCTCCACGGCGAGCGGCCGCCCCCACTACCCCGCCGCGCCAAGCCATGCTCCGCGTTGACGATCTCGAAGTGCGCTATGGCCCGATCCGGGCGCTGCGCGGCGTTTCGATCGCGGTCGGCCAGGGCGAGTTCGTCGGCATCGTCGGGCCGAACGGTGCGGGCAAGTCCACGCTGCTGCTCAGCGTCGTCGGCATGGTGCGGCCGCAGATCGGCCATATCGCCTATGAAGGCGACGCGCTGATCGGTGCCGCGCCGGAGCAGATCGTGCGGCGCGGCATCGCGCTGGTGCCCGAGGGACGCGAGATCTTCGGCGAGCTGACGGTCGAGGAAAACCTCAGGCTCGGCACCACCATCCGCCGCGACCGCCGCGCCGCCGAGGCCGACCTCGAGCGCATGATGACGGCCTTCCCGATCCTCGCCGAGCGCCGCCGCGGCCAGGCCGGCAAGCTGTCGGGCGGCGAGCAGCAGCAGCTCGCCATCGCGCGCGCCATGCTGGGCCGGCCGCGGCTGCTCCTGCTCGACGAGCCCTCGCTCGGTCTTGCGCCGCTGATCACCCGGCAGGTCTACGACATCCTGACGCGGCTCAACGCCGAGGGCGTCACCATCCTCGCCGTCGAGCAGAACCCGAAGCGCATCATGAAGGCGGCGAGCCGGCTCTATGTGCTGCGCAACGGCACGATCGCGTTCTCCGGGCGGCCCGACGAGCTGGCGCGCGCCGAGGATCTCGACCGCGCCTATTTCGGCTATGAGGGCGGCGCGTCGGGGCCGCCATGAGCACCGCGCTCCAGGTCGTGGTCGATGCGGCGAGCCTCGGTTCGCTCTATGCGCTGTCCGCGCTCGGCATCGGCCTGATCTTCGGCATCATGCGCCTCGTGAACTTCGCACATGGCGAGTTCATCATGATCGGCGCCTACATGCTGATGCTGTCGGCCGCGCCCTATGCGCCGCTCGCCATCCTCGCCACGCTCGCCGCCGTGATCCTGCTCGCGCTGCTGACCGAGCGCATCGCTTTCCGCCCGGTGCGCCACGCCAACCCGACGACCCTGCTGGTCACCAGCTTCGCGGTCAGCTTCTTCCTGCAATACCTGTTCGTCCTGCTCCAGGGTGCGCGGCCCAAGGGCTTCGACTTCCTGGCCGAGCTGGCGCTGCCCTTCGTCGTCGGCGAGGTGCGCATCCCGAAGCTCAACGTCGTGACCATCGGCATCACGCTCGCGCTGCTCGCCTCGCTCGCCCTCTTCCTCAAGCGCACCCATTTCGGCATCCAGATGCGCGCGGCGGCGCTCAACTTCCGCATGGCGCGGCTGCTCGGCGTGCGCGCCAACCTGATCGTCGCGGTCGCCTTTGCCATGAGCGGCGTGCTGGCCGCCGTCGTCTCGGTGCTCTATGTCGCCCAGCGCGGCGAGCTGTCGCCGGTGATGGGCTTGCAGCTCGCCCTGGTCGGCTTCGTCTCGACCGTGATCGGCGGCATGGGCTCGCTGGTCGGCGCGGTGGTAGGCGGCTTCATGGTCGGCGCGGTCACCGTGGTGCTGCAGACCGCGCTGCCGATCGAGATGCGCCCGTTCCGCGAGGCCTTCGTCTTCGCCGCGGTCATCGTCGTGCTGCTCGCCCGGCCGCAGGGGCTGTTCCGCGGCCGCGAGGCCAGGGAGCGCGTCTGATGCCCCTCGCGCGCACGCTGTGGCCGCTGCTTTCGCTGCTCGCCATGCTGGCCGTCGTCGCGGCGATCGGCAGCCTCGCCCCGACCGTCATCGCGCGGGTGATGACCGAGGCCTTCATCAGGCTGGTCATGGTGGTCGGCCTCTATCTCTTCGTCGGCAATTCGGGCGTGCTGTCGTTCGGCCACGCCGCCTTCATGATGACCGGCGCCTACGCCTCGGCCTGGCTCGACATCCCGGTCAAGACCAAGAAGATCTTCCTCAAGGGCCTGCCGCCCTTTCTCGGCCAGGCCGAGTTCCCGCCCTGGCTCTCGGCGCTCTGCGCCATGGGCTTCTCCGGCCTGCTCGCGCTGATCGTCGGCATCCCGCTGGTCAGGCTGTCGGGCCTCGCCGCGGCGATCGGCACCTTCTCGGTGCTCGCCATCGTCTTCGTGGTCTACTCGCAATGGGACGACCTGACCAACGGCACCAGCTCGCTGATCGGCCTGCCGATCTACGTCGACATCTGGGTCGCCTATGGCTGCGCGGCCGGCGTGATGACCATCGCCTTCCTATTCCAGAATTCGAGGCTCGGCCTGGCGCTGCGCGCCTCGCGCGAGGACGAGGTGGCGGCCAAGGCGATCGGCGTCAACGTGCCGTTCAGCCGGCTGGTCGCCTTCGTGCTCAGCGCGGCGATGGTGGCGCTCGGCGGCGTGCTGCAGGCGCACTTCCTCGGCTCGCTCAACGTCCACCAGTTCTATATCGGCATCACCTTCCTCACCATCGCCATGCTGGTGGTCGGTGGCGCCGGCAGCCTGGCCGGTGCGGTGGCGGGTACCGCCGCCATCTCGCTCGCCTTCGAGCTGCTCCGGCTGATCGAGGTCGGCTTCACGATCGGCGGGGCGACGATCCAGGCACCGCCCGGCCTGCGCGAGCTCGGCGTCGCCATCATCATGATCGTGATCCTGATCTTCCGCCCGGCGGGGCTGATGGCGGGCCGCGAGGTGCCGCTGCCCGGCTTCCTCAAACCTCGCCTGGCAGGTGCGATATGACCGACCGCTTGACGGCGTTCGCGGGCAGCTATGCCGAAGCGCGCGCGAAATTCCTCGATGCCGCGCAGGCAGCGGGCGCGGCGCTCCGCAGCTATCCGCATGATGATCCCGCGCTCGGCACCGACGTCGCGGTGCTCGGCCCGCCGGATGCGCCGCGCCGGCTGGTCATGATCTCCGGCACGCATGGTGTGGAGGGCTTCGCCGGCTCCGCCGTGCTGATCGACTGCCTGCGCCGATATGTGACGTCAAGCGGTCTCGCCATCGTCATGGTGCACGCGATCAACCCGTGGGGCTTCGCGCGACTGGGCCGCTGCACCGAGGGCAATGTCGACCTCAACCGCAACTTCGTCGACCATGCCGCGCCGCGCCCCGAGAACCCCGGCTATGCCGCGCTGCATGACGTGCTCTGCCCGCGCGTGTGGAACGACGAGGCGCGCGCGGCGTTCCATGCGAGCGGCGCGGCCCACGTCGCCGACCAGGGGCGCCGCGCCTGGATCGACGCGATCATGCGCGGGCAATACAGCCACCCGGACGGGCTCAATTTCGGCGGCCATGCGCCCGAATGGTCGAACCGCACGCTGCACGCGATCGCGGCGCGCCACCTCGGCGGCGCCGAGACGCTCGTGCTGATCGACTGGCACACCGGGCTCGGTGGTTATGGCGCGGCCTCGGTGCTCTGCCTCGACCCGCCGGACAGTGACGCTTACCGGCAGGCGCGGCAGATTTTCGGCGCCGAGATCGACGCGGTGGAAAAGCTGTTCGAGGGCGAGGACCGGCCGCGCTATACCGGCCTCCTGCTCGACGCGGCGCGTGCCGAGGCCGGCGCCAGGATCGCTATCGCCTGCGCCATCGAGTTCGGCACCAAGCCGCTCGAGCCGATGATCGAAGCCATCCTGCTCGACCGCTGGCTCCGCCTCGCCGCGCCCGCGACCCTGCCCGAGCGGCACGCACTCGCGGCCGAGGTCAAGGAAACCTTCGCCCCGAGCGACCCGGCCTGGCAGCGCGCGGTGATCGAGGCCGGCGAAAAGCTGATCAAACGCGCCGTGGATTGGCTATCGTCCCAACGCTGAACCGCGCAATGCCCAAGGAGAAACGGATGACGACAAGGATCGCCTGCATCGGCGCAGGCAATATCGGCCGCGCCTGGGCCATGATCTTCGCGCGCGGCGGTCATGAGGTCGCGCTCTACGACGAGAAGCCTGCCGCGCTCGACACCGCCATGGGCGCGACCCGCAGCGGGCTCGACGACCAGGCGCGGCTCGGCCTGATCGACGACCCCAAGGCGGTGCTCGCGCGCATCAAGCCCGCGCTCGTGCTGAAGGACGCGCTCGCAGATGTGGCGCATGTGCAGGAGAATGTCTACGAAGACCTCGCCGTCAAGCGGACCATGTTCGAGACGCTCGACCGGCTCACGCCGAAGGATGCGGTGATCGCAAGCTCGGTCTCCTCCATCCCGGTCTCGCAGTTCATGGAGGGCCTGCCGGGCAGCGCACGCTGCATCGGCGCGCACCCGGTCAACCCGCCGAACGTCATACCGCTGGTCGAGATCATCATGTCGCCCTCGACCGCGGAAAGCACCTATGAGCGCACCGCCGCGCTGATGGAGGCGATCGGCCAGGTGCCGGTCAGGCTCAACCGCGAAATCCTCGGCTATGTGCTGAACCGGCTGCAGTTCGCGCTCATCAACGAAGCGCTGCACCTCGTGGACCAGGGCTATGTCTCGGCAATCGACTGCGACAAGATCATCAAGCACGGGCTCGGCCGGCGCTGGGCGTTCATGGGCCCGTTCGAGACCAACCATCTGAACGCGAGCGGCGGCATCCGCGAGTACTACACCAAGTTCGGCCCGACCATCCAGGGCATCATCAAGGAGCTGTTCCTGACGCCGCACCCGGCAGGCCCCGAAATCGTCGAGAAGCTTGCCGCCGAGATCGAGGCGGCGACGCCGATCGACCAAGTGCCGGCGCGCCAGGCCTGGCGCGACCGCCAGCTTGCCAGCTTGGCGCGCCACCTTGCCGACATGGCCGAGCGCGAAGCGAAGAACTGAGGGGCAGCCATGAGCCAGCACAATCCACAGCGCGTCATCGTCACCGCCGGCGGCTCGGGCATCGGGCGCGCCACCGCCGAGCGCTTCCTCGCGAGCGGAGCCAAGGTGCATATCTGCGACATCGAGCCGGCCATGCTGGAGGCCGCGCTCGAGGCCAATCCCGGCCTCAGCGGCAGTGTCGCCGATGTCGGCAGGCCGGCGGACGTCGAGCGCATGGCCAAGGAGGCGCTGGCGCGGCTCGGCGGCTGCGACGTGCTGGTCAACAACGCCGGCATCGGCGGACCCAGGGCGGCCGTCGAAGACGTCTCCTACGAGGACTGGGACCGCACCGTCCAGGTCAACCTGAACGGCATGTTCTACTGCATCAAGCAGGTGGTGCCCGGCATGAAGGCGCAAGGCGCGGGCTGCATCGTCAACATCTCGACCGGCTCGGCGCGCGTCGGCCTGCCGATGCGCGCGCCCTACGTCGCCTCCAAGGTCGGCGTGCTCGGCCTCACCTACACGCTGGCGCGCGAGCTCGGGCCGTTCAACATCCGGGTCAACTCGATCCTGCCCGGCGCGATCGACAACCCGCGCGGGCGCAACCTGGTGAAGCGCTATGGCGAGGAGCGCGGCATGAGCTTCGACGAGGCCGAGGCGCACTTCCTCGGCTACATCTCGATGCGCACCTGGATCGACCCGAGCGAGATCGGCGATACCGCGGTGTTCCTCGCCTCGCAGGCGGGGCGGCACATCTCGGGCCAGCATCTCGGCGTGTGCGGCAACATCGAGTGGGAAAGCTGAGGCCCGCCTCTCCCTACCAGACCGGGTGATCCCCCTCCGCGGGCCGGCGCCGAAAAAGGCGGCCACCGGTAAGCAGATCTGTGCTATTCATCATACCGACAAGAAAAGCCGGCACGCCACATGTCAGGGAGGATCGCCTTGTCCCCGAAGCTTCTCACCGCCATCGCCGCTTCGGCCTTCGCGGCGAGCCCGGCTCTTGCCCACTTCCAGGAGATCCTGCCGAGCGCCGACGTGCTGCCGGATGGCGGCACCGTCACGCTCGACCTGGTGTTCACCCACCCGATGGACCGCGGGCCGACCATGGAGATGGCGAAGCCTGCCCGCGTCGGCGTCAAGGTCGGCGAGACGACGAGCGACCTGAGCGGCGCCCTGACCGAGCAGAAGGTCGACGGCAAGACGGCATGGCGGGTCGCGCATGAGCTGGCCGAGCCGGGCGCCGCGGTCTTCTTCGTCGAGCCGCAGCCGTATTGGGAGCCGGCCGAGGGCAAGTACATCGTCCACTACAGCAAGGTGGTGGTCGATGCCTATGCGTCGGGCGAGGGCTGGGACGTCATGGTCGGCTTGCCCGTCGAGATCGAGCCGCTGGTCCGCCCGACCGGGCTGTGGACCGGCAACGTCTTCCGCGGCGTGGTGCGCCAGGACGGCGAGGCGGTGCCCTATGCCGAGATCGAGGTCGAGTACGTCAATGACGGCTCGACCGCGGCGCCGAACGACGCCTTCGTCACCCAGGTCATCAAGGCGGACGGCAACGGCGTGTTCAGCTACGCGATGCCGCGCGCGGGCTGGTGGGGCTTCGCCGCATTGATCGAGGCGGCCGAGCCGATGCAGAGCCCGGAGGGGGAGAACGTGCCGGTCGAGCTCGGCGCCCTGATCTGGGTCAAGACGACCGACATGGCGCCGGCCGCGGCGGAATAGCGGAACGCGCGGCGGCGCTCTCATGGCGCACATACCTGATGGCGTGCTCTCGGTTCCGGTGCTGGCGGGCGGCGCCGTCATCGCCGCGGCCGGGCTCGCGGTCGCGCTGCCCCGGCTGAACGAACGGAGCATCCCGCGCGCCGGCATCTTCGCGGCCGGCTTCTTCGCGCTATCGCTGATCGCGGTGCCGCTTGGCCCATCGAGCGTCCACCTGCTGCTGGCCGGCCTGATGGGGCTGGTGATCGGCGTGCTCACCGTGCCCGCGGTGCTGATCGCGCTCTTGCTGCAGGCTTTGCTGTTCGGCTTCGGCGGCCTCACCACGCTCGGCATCAACACCGCGAACATCGCGGTGCCCGGCGTGCTGCTCGGCCTCGCCTTCGCGCCGCTGGTGAGGCGGGCCGATGCGCCGCGCGCCGGCCTGCTCGCCGCCGCCTGCGCCGCGCTCTCGGTCGCGCTCACGGGCGGCGCGGTCGCGCTCTCGCTCGCCCTGTCGTCGTCGGAATTCGTGCCCTCGGCCAAGATCGTCCTCGTCACCTACGGCCCGCTCATGGCGATCGAGGCGCTGATCACGGGCTTCGCCGTCAGCTTCCTCAAGCGCGTCCGGCCCGAGCTGCTGTCGGGCGCCGGCCGCGTCGCCTTCGGCTCGGACTGACCGCGATGCGCTTCATCGCTGTCGCGCTCGTCGCCTTTCTCGTCGCGGTCCAGCCGGCGCACGCGCATCGCCTCAAGGTGTTCGCGACCGTCGAGGACGGCGTGGTCACCGGCTATGCCTTCTTCGTCGGCGGCGGACGGCCCAAGGGCGCCACGCTGATCATCCGCAACGCGGCGGGCACGGAGCTCTACCGGGGCGCGACCGACGATGAGGGCGGCTTCGCCTGGCGGCCGCCGCAGCCGCTCGACCTCGCCGTCGTGGTCGATGCGCGCGACGGCCACGTCGCCGAGGCAAGGCTCGCGGCGACCCGCTTCGCCGGCACCGGCGGCGCGCTGGCCGCCGAGCCTGCCGAGGCCGCGACGCACGATGCAAGCCCGGCCGCGCGCGATGCGGCCGGCATCGACCAGGCGGCGCTCGTCGAGATGATCGACCGTTCGGTCGACCGCGCGGTCTCCCGCCAGATGCGCCCGCTGCTCGAAGCCTATGAGGAAGCAGATGGCAAAATCCGCTTCAACGACGTGATCGGCGGCATCGGCATGATCGTCGGGCTGATCGGCGTCGCGCTGTGGGCGACGACGCGGCGCCGCGCGCGGCGGAGCGCGCCGCCGGAAGGCGGTTGAGATGGGCGGCACGACACCCTTCCACGGCGCGCTCGACGACGTTGCGGGCAGCCCGATCGCCGGGCTCGACCCGCGCACCCGGCTGCTCGCGGCGTTCGGCTTCGCCGCCGCCGTGATCGCGCTCGACGGCCTGCCCGCGATGCTGGCGGCGCTGCTGCCGGCTGCCGCCCTCGTCATCGCCGCGCGATTGCCGCTCGCGGCGCTGCGTCACCGGTTGCTGCACGTCGAGGGCTTCATGCTGGTGCTGCTCGTCCTCCTGCCGTTCACCACGCCCGGCACAACCCTCGTCTCACTTGGCCCGATCCAGGTTTCCGAAGAGGGCCTGTGGCGCGCCGTCGCCATCATCCTCAAGGTCAACGCCATTGCGCTCGCGAGCTTCGCCCTGCTCGGCTCGATCGAGCCGGTGCGCATCGGCTGGGCGGCATCGAAGCTCGGCGCGCCGCTCAAGCTCGTCCACCTCTTCCTCTTCGTCGTGCGCTATGTCGGCGTGTTCCGGGCCGAGAGCCGCCGCCTGCTCGAGGCGATGCGCGCGCGGGCCTTCGCGCCCCGCCTCGACCTGCACACCTGGCGGAGCTTCGGCAATCTCGTCGGACTGATGCTGGTGCGCTCGCTCGACCGCGCCGAGCGCGTCGAGGAGGCGATGCGCTGCCGCGGCTTCGCCGGCCGCTTCCCGATGGTCGCGAGCGAGGCGTTCCGCCGCGCCGACCTCATCTTCGCGATCGTCCTCTGCGCCGCCCTCGGCGGCCTGGTCGCGGCGGATCGCCTGACATGACCGGGGTCGCGCCGCCGCTCATCGCCGTGGACGGCGTCACGGTCGCGCGCGCCGGACGCGTCGTGCTCGACGCCGTCTCCTTCGCGCTGCACGCGGGCGAAAAGGTCGCGCTGGTCGGGCCGAACGGTGCCGGCAAGACCACGCTGCTGCGCACCCTGGTCGGGCTGGAGACGCCCGAGGCCGGCACGCTGAGCGCGTTCGGCACGGTCCGGCGCCAACCGAAGGAATTTCGCGAGGTGCGCGCCAAGGCGGGCTACCTGTTCCAGGACGCCGACGACCAGCTGTTCTGCCCGACCGTGCTCGACGACGTGGCTTTCGGGCCGCTCAATCTCGGCCTCGCGCCGCGCGAGGCCGCGGCCAAGGCGAACGCCGTGCTGGCCGAACTCGGCCTCGACCACCTGGCGGGGCGCGCCACGCATCGCCTCTCGGGCGGCGAGAAGCGGCTCGTCTCGCTCGCCGCGGTGCTCGCCATGGAGCCCGAGGCGCTGCTGCTCGATGAGCCGACCAACGGCCTCGACGAGGCCCATTTCGCGCGGCTGACCGAGATCCTCGCCGCGCTGCCGACCGCCATGCTGATCGTCTCGCACGACGGCCATTTCCTGGCCAAGCTGGCGACCCGGGCGCTCCTGCTGCGCGACGGGCGGCTCGGCCCGACGCTCATCCACCGGCACCCGCACGCGCACGAGCACGCGCACATCCACGGCGTCGACGCCGACCATCGCCACCACGAGGCGGCCGTGCAGGACATCGACAGCTATCGCCGCCCTGCCTAGAGCACGATCCGATCAGGTTGACTCAACCTGATCGGTGAATCGTGCTCTAACTTGTTGGAGTAGAGCAGGGTCGTTTGAGATGGATCGCGAAGCGATTCCATCTCAAACGACCCTGCTCTAGACTGGCTCCATGCGTGCAGCGGAGCGGGGGGCGGCATGGAGCGCGTGACGATCACCGTGGACGACGAGCTGATGGCCGAGATCCTCTCGTTCATGACGCTGCGCGGCTATCAGAACCGCTCGGAGGCGATCCGCGACCTGGCGCGCGCCGGCATGGACCAGTTCCGCCTGGAGGCCGACACCGGGCGCCCCTGCGTCGCGGCGCTGGTCTACCTGTTCGATCATGACCGGCGCGACCTCGCGCGCCGGCTCACCGACACGCAGCACCAGCATCACGGCATGTCGCTCGCGACCACGCACGTCCACCTCGACGGCGACCAGTGCCTCGAGGTCGCGCTGCTGCGCGGCGCGGTCGGCGAGGTGAAGCACTTCGCCGACCATGTGATGGCCGAGCGCGGCGTCAGGCACGGCCAGCTCGTCGTCGTGCCGGTCGGTGCGAGCGAGCCCGAGTCCCGCCGCGCGCAGGCCGGCCACCGGCACGGCCGGAAGCGCGCGAAGGCCGACGCTTAGAGCACTCAGCCGAGGGCCGACGTATCAACTGCCGGAAGAAGAAGCTGCCGTGAAGACCTTTTGGTTCCCAGCCTTGGTCTTTGCGCTCGCGGTCCTTGTGCTGCTCCCCTCAATGAAAAGTGTGAGGGCAGGCCAGCAGGTCTGGGGTGACATGCTGTATCAGTTCCAATGCCTTCCCGAGCTCGATGTCATGGAATTGCGAGGCCTTGGCACGTTGGGAGGACAGGTTCAAGGCATGCCGATGCATCGCAGGAAGCACGTTCAATCGCTGCATGGAATCTTTTCGCCCCGCTGGTACTACAGCGACAGTGTGGAGCGTGGGTTCGAACGCGAACCGGCGTATTTCACCTGTGCTCTAAGCACTGGTCTCGTCGAGCTCATCGTCCTACCGGAGCCGCTGGTCGAATTCTCTCTCCTGGGCGGCGATTGGTGGAGGCCGACAGATAACGGAACCCAGAGCATCGCCGTGACGCTCCGGATTGCCGGCCGCGTGATCCTTGATGACGTGCCGTTCTACCGCTGTGAAGACGATGCGGAGATTTCGAGGTTGTTCTATTCCGCCAAGGGAAATGGCTTCTCTATCAAGGGGCGTTTCGGCAGCCTGCCCGGTCAGCAACGCACCCCGCCTTATGACGTGAAACTATCCAAGGAAACCGTAGTCGGATTTACCATTGGGCGAAGCGACATAGTTGTACAGGAGTCTGCTGAGCCGCCTACGCTTGCATGGATCGTGCGGGACGGTCCTCTCACCGCCGAAGACGTCTATAACTCTCTCCTCACAACGGATCCTGATCCGGACCGGGATGGCTACGCCTGTCAGTATCTCGGGGTTGACGGTCTTACTCCCCATCGTCCGCCTCCGGCGGCGAGACCGAACGCTTCCGTTGACCGGCGTTCCCCTGGGTGACTGCGGCGGATTGCTTTCCAGCCTTGCCGCTTTCGCGGCCGACACTCACTCCAGCGGTTCGATGGATCCCCCCATCCGGGCGCCCCTTTTGTTTGGATTGCCCTCGTCCTACATCTTGCAACTGCTATCGATGCTGGGCTTGATGGTTGTGAGCGCCGAACCGGCTGCGCCTCGCAACTCGATGGTGTCGCGATGCAGCGTCTCTTGCCCGTCCTGGTTCTCCTCCTCGGCATTTCGGCGCTGTTCGCGCCGTCAGAGAGCGTCGAAGCGAATGGCGGCCGCTTTACCTACACCTATCGTGTCAGTTGCGATCCAGGTCGAGATGTTGTCGAGTTGACGTCATTCGATACAGACATCGACCTCATAGACAAAGGCGAATCGATAGATACCTCGCGCTTCGGCAAGGATCAGCCGGTTTATTCACCGGAGCAGTTCATCAATCTCGAGGGCGCTGAGCGAGTAGCGGAAGGCAAGCTAAACAATGAAGACTACGGCGTGCATTGGGCGAGTATCGAATGCCCGCTTAGCCGCGGTATCGTCAAATTGGAGTTTCTGCCGGAGCTGATTACGCAGCATCCTATGCGCGTCGACGACATCAGCTTCTCGATTTGGCTGCATGTAGCCGGGCGAAGGATTCTCGATGATGTCCCGATTCGACGTTGCGAAGATGAAGCGATAATCTACCGAATCCTCTACGATGCAGCGCACAATAAATTGTTAGTCGAGAGCTACCTCGGCAACCAAGAGGGAAGCGACCCAAGTACGCCTTCGAGTGAGCCCTTGCAGATTCTCGCTCGACACTTTTCGATCGAATCGAATGCCGTCCGGGTTATAGAGTTGTCTGATCAGGTCGGCCTTGATTGGAACGAGACGAAGGGGCCGCTAAAGGCAGAGCATCTATATCGCCGTTGGGTGCCTCCGCCTGGGGACGTGCCGGAACTCTTCCGCTGCAGCTATTCGAGGCCCGGCGGCCCGCTTCCGCGTCGATGGTAGGGCAGGCCCTCGACGTGCGCCAACCGGCACCCTGCTTCGCACTTTCAGCTTTGTCGTTTTCTTGTAGATGCGTTAGTCGGCTTCGCCGTCATCGTATTCCAGCGGTCCGTAGTTCAAGTCATTACCCTTTTCGAGCGCCCGACGAATGAGTTGCGCGGTTTCCGCGTTTCGCTGCACCGACACCTGCCGGCGATGCGACTCTCTCGCCGCCTCCACCCAATCGCGCTCCTGCAGGGCACGCTTCAGTTTCTTCCACACGCCGTTGATGTATGCCCAGCCGAGATTGTAACCCATGTCGAACAGCGCAACCTGGACCGACTGGGGCAGATCATCGAAGACAATATCGGCTCTTCCGAATGCATGCCGAAGCTTGCGGTGGCCCTCGCGCAACCTTCGATCGAGCGCGATGTTGGTCGTTGAGTCAGACAGTTCGACCTCCGTATAGTTTTTGTAGCTCGACGCCGAACGGCCTCCTGCCGCGTAACGGAACAGATTGTGCCAACCCTCTGTCGCGATGCGGTCGTCAGCGAGTCGACCCGTTTTCTGATAACGCCAACGGTGCGTGTAATCGGCATGCTTCACCTCAGTCGGCTTCCTTAGCGAAAACCGGATACCCACGGTGACCACGCCGACGCTGTCGAGGTACATGTGTCGGGAGTAACCCTCGTGCCGCCGGATCATGCGTCTGACCACAAGGAAAGGAGAAGCATGCTCCCGGCTCGCATCAGGGTCGTTGCCAAACTTGGCCAGCGGGTCCACATGCTCGCGGCCGACCTGGGGATCGTCTCCCAAATTCCGAATCTTCTTTCTGTGTTCTTGGCCAAGGAGTTCGATGAGCTCTCTGTGCATGACTGTTCCCCATAGCGACGTATCCGACCGGTGAAAATTAACAGGAAATTTCCCATATATCAAATGTGATCGCTTTGTGTGATATCCCTGGCCTGGGAACCGGCCAAGTCGCTACAGCACCGGCGCGGTCTCGCGCATTTCGGTCGCGGTGAGGAAGTCGAAGTCGCAGCCCTGGTGCGCCTGCTCGACATGGTCGAGGTAGAGCTTGAGGTAGCCGCGCTCGGCGCCCTCGTGCGGCGGCGGCGGCTGCCAGGCGGCGCGGCGACGGCCGAGCTCGGCCTCGTCGACCAGGAGGTCGATGCGCCTCGCCTCGACGTCGAGTCGGATGCGGTCGTCGGTGCGCACCAGCGCGAGCGGGCCGCCATCGGCCGCCTCGGGCGAGACGTGCAGCACCACCGTGCCGAACGCGGTGCCGCTCATGCGCGCGTCCGAGAGGCGCACCATGTCCTTGACGCCGTCGCGCGCGAGCCGCTTCGGGATGGGGAGGTATCCCGCCTCGGGCATGCCGGGCGCGCCCTTCGGTCCCGCATTTTGCAGCACCAGCACGTCGTCCGGCGTGATGTTGAGCCTGTCGTCGTCGAGCCGCGCGATGATGTCCTCGAGCGAGCTGAACACCACGGCCCGGCCCTCGTGCCTGAGGAGGCGCGGCGTCGCGGCCGACTGCTTGATGATCGCACCGTCCGGCGCGAGCGAGCCGCGCAAGACCGCGAGCCCGCCCTCGGCGTAGATCGGCTGCGCGCGTGGCCTGACGATATCCTGCGGGAAGGGCGCAGGGCCCGCCTCGATCTCCTCGCCGAGCGTGCGGCCGCTCACTGTCACGCAGTCGAGATGCAGGAGCGGCTTCAGCTCGCGCAGGACGGGCAGCAGCCCGCCAGCGCGGTTGAGGTCTTCCATATAGTGCTGGCCGTTGGGCTTGAGGTCGACCAGCACCGGGGTCTCGCGGCTCATGCGGTCGAACGCCTCGAAGTCGATCGCGATGCCGCGCCGCCGCGCGATCGCGGTCAGATGGATGATGCCGTTGGTCGAGCCGCCGATCGCGAGCAGCACGCGCAGCGCATTGGTGAACGCCTTGGGCGTCATGATGCGGGACGGCCGGAGATCCTCGGCCGCGAGCCGGACGGCGCGAAGCCCGCTCTCCTGCGCGTGGCGGAAGCGGTCGGCGTTGACCGCGGGGATCGCGGCGCCGCCCGGCAGCATCATGCCGAGCGCCTCGGTGACGCAGGCCATCGTGCTCGCCGTGCCCATCACCATGCAGGTGCCGGCGGTCGGGCACAGCCGGCCCGAGATCACGTCGATCTCCTCCTCGCCGACGCGGCCGCCGCGATGCTCCATCCAGAAGCGCCGGCAATCGGTGCAGGCGCCGAGCCGCTCGCCGCGATAGGAGCCGGTCATCATCGGCCCGGTGACGACCGAGATGGCCGGGATGTCGGCGCTCGCCACCGCCATGAGCTGCGCCGGCACGATCTTGTCGCAGCCGCCGATCAGCACCACCGCGTCCATCGGCTGGCGGCGCACCGCCTCCTCGGTGTCCATCGCGAGCAGATTGCGCAGCAGCATGCTGGAGGGCGTCAGGAACGGTTCGCCGAGCGAGATGGTCGGGAATTCGAGCGGCAGGCCGCCGGCCGCGATGACGCCACGCTTGACCGCCTCGACGAGCTGCGGCGCGGTGCCCTGGCACGAAACGAGGTCGCTGAAGGTGTTGGCGATGCCGATGATGGGCCGGCCCAGCTCGTCGTCGGTATAGCCCATCGACTTGGCGAACGCCTTGCGCAGATAGAAGGAGAATCCCGGGTCGCCATAGGCGGTGAGCCGCCCCTTCATGCCCCTCGCCGGTCCGTCGCTCATGCTGTCTCCCCTCTCTCGGGCGCGCCATCCGTTGCACGCGGCGCCGATCTTTTCCATCATCGGCTGGCCGGCATCAACGGCACAAGCGAAACGACACCCGAGGGAGCGCCATGACCGAGGTCAGCCGCATCGTCGATTGCCGGAACATCCTCGGCGAGGGGCCGCTCTGGGACCATGGCGCCGGCGCGCTCTACTGGGTCGACATCAAGGGCAAGAAGGTGCTCCGCCACACGCCGAAGACCGGCAGGACCGAGGAATGGTCCCTGCCCGAGGAGGTCGGCTCGCTCGCCGTGCGCGAGACGGGCGGGCTGGTCGTCGCGCTCTATGGCGGCTTCCGCTTCTTCGATCCGGCCACCGGCAAGCTCGAGAAGATCAAGGACGTCGCGCCCGGCAACCCGCAAATCCGCATGAACGACGGCAAGCCCGACCGCAAAGGGCGCTTCTGGGCGGGCTCTTGCGACGACAAGCTGACCGACCCGCTCGGCACGTTCTTCAGGCTCGACCCCGACCTCGGCTGCCATGCCATGCAGGGCAGCGTCATCTGCTCGAACGGCACAGCGTTCAGCCCCGACGACAGGACGCTCTACTTCGCGGACTCCGGGCAGGAGACGATCTGGGCCTACGACATCGACATCGAGAGCGGCCGGATCAGCAACCAGCGCGTCTTCTCCGGCCCCGGCGAGGCGCCGGGCGTGCCGGACGGCGCGACGGTCGACGCCGAGGGCTATCTGTGGAGCGCGCGCTGGGGCGGCTGGTGCGTGGTGCGCTACGATCCCAAGGGCCGCATCGACCGCAGGATCGACCTGCCGTTCCAGCAGCCGACCTGCCCGGCCTTCGGCGGCGACAAGCTCGACGTCATGTACATGACCTCGGCGCGCTGGCGGCTCTCCGACGCCGAGCTCGCCAAGCAGCCCTTCGCGGGCGCGCTGTGCGCCCTCGACGCCGGGGTCAGCGGGCTGCCCGAGCCCTATTTCAAGGGATAGCGCGGCGGCCGACAGGCCGCATTACCGCAGCGATTGCTGGAACATGTCGGTCAGGCCGCGGAGCTGCTCCTCACGCGCCTTCTGCCCCTCTTCGGTCTCGATCCGCACGTCCTCCGCGGTGACGATCTGATCCATCATCTCTTCGGTACGCCAGCGCCGCTCGCTGCGGGTGAGCCGGCCCTCCTGGACCTGCTTGGTCATCTCCCGATCGGCCGAGATCGCCATCTCATAGCGGTCCGCCATGTCGGGCACCGAGCGGGCATGCTCGCGCAGCGCCTGGTAGGCGCATTCGCGCCATTCCAGCTCGCCCGCGCCGAGCTCGGTCTCGCCGAGCGAATCCGAGAGCGCGGGGTCATAGCCGTGCTGGCGGGTGCATTCGTCGAGCGCCGCGGAGAGCCGCTCGCGCGACTGGACGATCGGCGACACCTCCTTGGTGACGGGCCTGGCCTGCTCGCAGGCGGCAAGCAAGGCGGCACCGCACACGAGGGCTGCGCCAACCGCGCGGGAGCTGATCATCGTCTCGCCTCCTTCCGAAAGGCTGGTTGCGCCGCGTCAGGGGAGACTCGCCCAAGGCTGCGGCGCCCGCAAGGCCGAATCAGGAAATAAACTAGCGCACGAACTCCTGCAGCCCATCGATGGTCCCGCGCAGGCGTTCGACCTGCAGGTTGCGCAGGTCGGTCGCGCCGCGCCGGGCCTGGCTGTTCTCGGCGGCGCGGATTTCCCGGACCAGCGAATCGACGTGCGACTGGCGCTGGCTCCGGGTCATGGTACCGGCGGCGATCGCCGCGGTCATGCGTTCGTCCTCCGCGATCAGCCGCTCATAGCGATCCTTCAGCTCGGGGTTGGAGAGCGCGTGCACGCGCAGCGCGCCATAGGCGCAAGCGCGCCAGCCGGCCTCGCCCGGGGCCAGCTCATTCTCGCCGACCTTAACCGCGGCCGGGTCGTAGCCGTGCTCGTCCGAGCAGCGCTGCACCGCGAGGAGCAGGTTGGCGCGCGCCTCCATGACCAGCGGAACCGCCCGCGCCGGCTTGCCTTCGGGCGTGGCGCAGGCGGCAACCGACAATACGCCGGCCAGCGCCAGTGCCAGCCCGAACGGAAGGCGCCATCGCGAGGACGATTTCGACATGGCGGCGATCATGCCCGGCAGCAGGGCCGCGCCGCAACCGCCGCCGCGAAACCTTCATGCGGCATTTCGGCCTGCTAGAGCAGGGTCGTTTGAGAGGGATCGCTTTGCGATCCCTCTCAAACGTGAATCCTGCTCTACCCTAATAAGTTAGAGCACGATTCACCGATCAGGCCGGGGCAACCTGATCGGATCGTGCTCTATGGGATCACCTTCTCCTTGCGCATGGTGTCGAAGGCGTCCTTGAAGCTCTGCTCGGTGTCGATCACCTCGTAGAAGCCGTACTGGATGCGCTTGACGTCTTCGAGGATGGTGTCCCACCAGCGGTTGAAGAACCAGTTGGCGAAGCCCCAGTCGCAGGCGCCGAACTGGTCCTGCTTGAGGGCGTGCTTCTTGATGATCTTCGGCCAGAGCGATTCGGCTTCCTTCATCATCACGTTGAGGTCGAACGGCATGACCATGCCGACCGGCACCTTGAAGTAGTCGGCGAAGAACGGCCATACGGTCGACCAGCGGAAGCCGGAATCGTTCGTGATGTTGAACGCCTGGCCGCCGCAGCGCGGGTTGGTCGCGACGAAGGCCTGGAAGCGGCCGAGGATGCGCGCATCGGTGAAGCGGTTATAGGCGTTGAACGAGGCCTGGGTGCCCGGGAAGTGGAACGGCACGCCCATCTCGCGGCAGACGATCGCATAGTGCGCGATCAGCGAGGCGCAGTTGAGCGGGATGCCGGTGGCGTAGCCGATCACCGCCTCGGGGCGGACGCAGGCATAGTCCCAGCTCTTGCCCTTCTGCAGCTTGGCGATGAAGTCCTGCTGGTCGTAGTAGAAGTTGGGCGGCAAGTGGCGCGGGTCGGTCTCCTTCGAGGGCGTCTTGTGCGGGCCGAGATGGACGCCGTAATACTTGCCGCCCTGGGTGAGCACGACGCGCTTCAGGTTCTTCGCGATCGGCGCGACCACGCCGATCGAGTTGGCGACCAGCGCCAGGTTGTCCTCGGTGTTCTCGGCGGCGACGCCGCCCGAGAGGCCGGCGAAGAAGATGTGCGTCACGTCGCTGAGGCCGCCGAGCTTCGCTTCCGCATCATCGCGGTTCAGCAGGTCGACCGAGATGGCCTTGGCTCTGGTCTTGAAGGACGGCGGCCGGCGCGCCAGGCCGACGATCTCCCAGTCGCCCTCCTTCTCAAGCGCCTGGATGATGTGCCGGCCGATCATGCCGAAACCGCCGACCAGCATTGCCTTCTTCTTCGCCATCGGGTGCCTCCCTTGCTCGATATTGCGGGCGCGTGACGCCATCGGCCGGAATTTAACCGTTTCATGAGCTTGGCGGGAGGGTTTTGGCCCTGGCCGGGCGCGAACGCCCTTGGCAGGGCGCGACGGAAGGTGTCTAAATGCGCCGCCGCGCGGCCCCGGTGCGGCCCCTCCCCTCCGTCACGATCAAGGCATGGCAATGAACGGCGGCGAAGCCCTCGTCTCGACCCTGATTTCCCACGGCATCGAAACCACCTTCTGCGTTCCCGGCGAGAGCTACCTGACGGTGCTCGAAGCGCTGCGCGTCAACCGCAACCGCATCCGCCTCGTGCTGTGCCGCCACGAATCCGGCGCGGCCTTCGCGGCCGACGCCAACGCCAAGGTGACCGGCAAGCCCGGCGTCGCCTTCGTCACGCGCGGCCCCGGCGCGACCAACGCCTCGATCGGGCTGCACACCGCGAAGCAGGATTCGGCGCCGCTGGTGCTCTTCATCGGCCATGTGCCGACGCGCGAGATGGGCCGCGAGGCGTTCCAGGAGATCGACTATCCGAAGGCGTTCGGCCCGCTCACCAAGACGGTGATCGAGGTGATGCGGCCCGAGGACTGCGCAGCGGCGACCGCCGAGGCGCTGCGCGTCGCGCTCGACCGGAGGCCCGGCCCGGTCGCGGTCGTGCTGCCCGAGGACGTCACCGAGGGCGAGGCCGGCGACCTTCCGATCCCGGCGTTCGTGCCGCGCGTACCAAGGCTGCCGACCGCGCCCTCGCTCGATACGGCGGCGCACCTGATCAGGAACGCCAGGCATCCCATGGTGATCGCGGCCGAGCAGATCGGCTTCGAGCGGGCGCATGGCGCGCTCGCCGCCTTCGCCGAGGCGAGCGGCGCCGGCATCGGCAGCGGCTTCCGCCGGCAGGACGTGATCCCCTATGACCATCCGGCCAATCTCGGCAATTTCGGCCTCGTGCTCGCGCCGTTCCAGAAGGAGTATTGGGCCGAGGTCGACCTCGTCGTCTTCGCAGGCGCGCGGCCCGATGGCTGCACGATCCAGGACTATGAGCTGCTGCGCGACGACCAGGCGGTGATCCACATCTACCCGGAGCGCGAGGCGTTCCGCGAGACTTCGCCGACCCTGCCGATCGAGGCCGATGCGAAGCCGACGCTCGAAGCCCTGACCCAGCGACTCGCCGGCTGGTCGCCGCCGGCCGAGCGGCTCGCCTGGCGGCGGAAATATCACGAGGCCTATCGGCGCTTCGCGACGCCCGGCCTCGACCCGAAGGCGAAGGCGCTCGGCAGGGTGGACATGGCGCAGGTGGTGGCGCAGCTCGGCAAGCGGCTGCCGACGGACGCCAGCGTCGTCAACGATTCGGGCGCGTTCGCGAGCTGGTTCCACCGGCACTATCCCTACGCCGCGCCGCATGGCCAGCTCGCCGCCTGCCTCGGCGCGATGGGCTATGGCATGCCAGGCGCGCTCGGCGCGCAGCTCGCGCGGCCGGATAAGACCGTGGTCGCCGTGATGGGCGATGGCGGCTTCCTGATGACCGGCCAGGAGATCGTCACCGCCGTGCAGCAGCGCCTGCCGATCAAGGTGATCTGCTGCGACAATGGCATGTACGGCTCGATCGCGACGCACCAGTACCGCCGCGGTGGGCTCGACGGCCTCTACGGCACGGTGATGAACAGCCCGGACTTCGCCGCGCTGGCGCGCGCCTATGGCGCGGCGGCGTGGACGGTGGAGGAGACCGCAGGCTTCCTGCCCGCGCTCGAAGCAGCGCTCAAGCACCAGGACGGCCCGGCGCTGATCCACCTCAAGACCGACATGCGCGACCTCAACGCCATCGGCCCCCAGATGGCGGCGTGACGGCGGAGCTGTTGCCCTCATGCTTCGACAGGCTCATGCTTCGACAAGCTCAGCATGAGGACTCTGTTTTGGTTACGGCCTCGTCCTGAGCCTGTCGAAGGACGAGGCCGAGGCACGGCCGGCGAAATAGCGGCTACTTCCGCCAGGAGACGCGGGCGCCCCTGCCGGTGAGGAGGCGCCGAGCGGCGCGCCAGGCGCGCTCCTGCACCGCGCGCACCACGCTGCCGTCGGCCGCCAGCACGCGGACATAGGCACCCGCCGCGTTGGGCAGGGCGGAGACGCCGGCATAGGCGCCCTCCAGACCGGCGAGCGCCGCGCGCAGGCCCTCGGCCAGGGGCTCGTCGCCGACCGCCTTGCCGAACGCGTAGAGTGCGCCTTGCGCCTTGTTCGCGCGCCAGAAGGCGAGGTTCGCCGCGTCGTCCTTCGGCCGCCCGATGCGATAGCGATCGAGCATGAGCAGACGGCCGTCTGCGCCGCTCGCCTCGACCGTCGCCGCCATCAGCGCGAAGCTTGGCGCATCGCCGCCCTTCGGGTCGTGCCAGAGGAAGGACTCGGCGATGATCGCGCTCGCGCCTGCGCCGAGGCCGAGCGTCGTCGTGGTCTCGACATGGCTGTCGGGGAACAGGATGCTGGCATCTGCCAGCAGCTCGGCATGCCCGCCCGCCTCGACGACGAGGCGCGTCGCCTGCACCGCGCGGTCGCGCTCCATCGAATGCACCTTGGTCGCGGACTGCGTGGTGACGTGCGCCGCCGCGCCCTCGCCGACGCTCACTTCCAATGTAAGCCGGTCGCCCTGGAACAGCCCGCCCGAGGCGGATTGCAGCAGCACCGTCGGCAGCTCGGGCCAGCCCGCATCGAAATAGAGCGGCCGCGTGACGTGGAACGGATAGGCCGCGTAATTGCTGGCGAGATGCGTGCGCTCCCCCTCGCGCCGCTCGAAGCGCAGCCGCGCCTCGCCCTGACGCGGCGACGCCTTGGCCGTGGCCCTGAGATCGGCGAAGTTCTTGTTCGACACGCGGCCTCGGCCTCTCCATTTTTCGCCATGGCCCGGCTTGACCGGGCCATCCATCGACCAGCGAGCCGGATGCCTGCATGGATGGCCCGGTCAAGCCGGGCCATGACGACTAGTTCTTTAAGCGCGCTCTACGCATCCAACAGCACGCTGCGGCGCAGTTCGGCGATCACGGCGTCGATACCTTCGCCGGTCAGGCAGTTGGTGAAGAGCGCGGGCTTCTGGCCGCGCACCGTCGCCACGTCGCGCCTGACCGATGCCAGATCGACGCGGACATGCGGCGCGAGATCGACCTTGTTCACGATCAGCAGGTCGCATTGCAGGATGCCGGGGCCGCGCTTGCGCGGGATATCGTCGCCGCCCGCGATGTCGATCACGAACATCCAGTAGTCCACAAGGTCGAGCGAGAAGGTCGAGGCGAGGTTGTCGCCGCCAGACTCCACGATCACCAGGTCGAGCTTCGGGAAGCGCCGCTCCAGCAGATCGACCGCCTCGAGATTGAGCGTCGGGTCCTCGCGGATCACGGTGTGCGGGCAGGCGCCGGTCTCGACGCCGATCACCCGCTCGGCGGCGATCAGCCCGCTGCGCTGCAGCCGCTCGGCGTCCTCGCGGGTCACGAGATCGTTGGTCACCACCGCGACCTCGTAGCCGCGTTCGATCAGGCGTGGCACCAGCGCCTCGATCAGCGCGGTCTTGCCCGAGCCGACCGGACCGCCGATGCCGATCCTCGCCGGGCCGACGCGGCTCTCCTTCTGCGCGCCGGCCTTGGTCATCGTGGTGGTGCTCATCGCAGCATGTACCTCTGGGTCAAAGGCAGCGTCTCGGCCGGTGCGCAGGTGGCGAGCTCGCCATCGACGCGGACCTCGAAGGTCTCGGGGTTGACCTCGATCTTCGGGCAGGCCGCGTTGTGCAGCATATGCTTCTTCTTCAGCTTGCGGGTGCCCTTGACCGCGGCAAGCGGCTTCTTGAGGCCGAGCTTGCGGGCGAGGCCCTTCTCGATCGCGGCCTCGGCCACGAACGACACGCTGAGGTTCTGCTTGGCCTCGCCGAACGCGCCCCATTGCGGGCGCATCAGGAGCGGCTCGCAGGTCATCAGCGAGGCCGCCGAATCGCCCATCGCCGACCACACGATGAAGCCGCCCTTGACGATCAGCTCCGGCTTGATGCCGAAGAAGGCGGGCCGCCACAGCACGATGTCGGCGAGCTTGCCGGGCTCGAGCGAGCCGACATAAGCGTCGATGCCGAACGCGCGCGCCGGGTTGATGGTGTATTTCGCGACGTAGCGCTTGATCCGCTCGTTGTCGCCGCGCTTCGTGGTCTCACCGGGCAGGCGGCCGCGCTGCGCCTTCATCTTGGAGGCGAGCTGCCAGGTGCGGCAGATCACCTCGTTGATGCGGCCCATGCCCTGGCTGTCGGAACCCAGCATCGAGATCGCGCCGATGTCATGCAGCACGTCCTCGGCCGCGATGGTCTCGGCGCGGATGCGGCTCTCGGCGAAGGCGACGTCCTCAGGCACCGCGGGATTCAGGTGATGGCACACCATGATCATGTCGAGGTGCTCGTCGAACGTGTTGACCGTGTAGGGATTGGTCGGGTTGGTCGAGGACGGCAGGCAGTTGGCCTCGCCGGCGACGCGGATGATGTCGGGCGCGTGGCCGCCGCCCGCCCCCTCGGCGTGATACATGTGGATGGTGCGGCCCTTCACGGCCGCCAGCGTGTCCTCGATGAAGCCCGATTCGTTCAGCGTGTCGGTGTGGAGCTGGACCTGGAAGTCCATCTCGTCGGCGACCTTGAGGCAGGTGTCGATCGCCGCCGGCATCGAGCCCCAATCCTCGTGGATCTTCATGCCGCAGCAGCCGGTCTCGGCTTGCTCGACGATGGAGGCCGGCTTCGATGAATTGCCGCGGCCGAGGAAGCCGAAGTTGATCGGCCAGTGCTCGGCGGCCTGCAGCATCTTGCCGACGTTGAACGGCCCGCCCGAATCGATGCCGACCGTGATCGGGCCGAGCGAGCCGCCGAGCATGGTGGTGATGCCCGAGCCGAGCGCGTGCTCGCAGAGCTGCGCCGAATCGAAATGGACGTGGCAGTCGAGCCCGCCCGCGGTCGCGATCAGCCCCTCGGCGTCGCGCACCGTGGTCGAGACGCCGAGCTTCAGCTTGGGGTGCACGCCATCCATGATCGCAGGGTTGCCGGCCTTGCCGATCGCGAAGATGCGGCCGTCCTTGATGCCGATGTCGCCCTTGACGATGCCGGCCACCGCATCGATCACCACGACGTTCGAGATCAGCATGTCGAGCGCGCCCTGGCGGCTGGTCAGCCCGGCGACGAGGCCGGAGCCGTCGCGCAGCGTCTTGCCGCCGCCGTGCAGGCACTCGTCGCCCGGCACGGCATGGTCGTGCTCGATCTCGGCGAGGAGCTGCGTGTCGCCAAGGCGGACCGCGTCGCCCTTGGTCGGGCCGTAGAGCGCGGCATAGTGCTGGCGGGTGATCTTCACCATGTCACGCCCCCTTGAAGCCGGCCTTGCGCGCGCGCTTGAGCGCGGCGTCCCGGGCCGGCTTGCCCTTGGTGGTGCCGTCAGTCAGGCGGTGCAGGCCGTGGATCTCGCCGCTGCCGCCGAAGGCGACCAGCGTGACCTCCTTGACGTCGCCGGGCTCGAAGCGCACCGCGGTGCCGGCCGGCACATCGAGCCGCATGCCGAACGCGGCGGCGCGGTCGAAGTCGAGCCGCTTGTTGACCTCGAAGAAATGGTAGTGGCTGCCGACCTGGACCGGCCGGTCGCCGGTGTTGGCGACCTTGAGCGTGACCCGCTTGCGCCCGGCGTTAAGCTCGATCTCGCCCTCCTCCGTGATGATCTCGCCCGGCACCGGCATATCGTCCGCCTTGGCCTTGCGCTTGCCGGGCCTAATCGGGTTGTGCACGGTGACGAGCTTGGTGCCGTCCGGGAAGGTGCCCTCGACCTGGATCATCGGCATCATCTCGGCAACGCCCGGCATCACGTCGTCGGTCGTGAGGATGCCGGCGCCGGCCGCGATCAGCTCGGCGACCGAGCGGCCGTCGCGCGCGCCCTCCAGGATCTCGTCGCTGATCAGCGCGACCGCCTCGGGATGGTTGAGCTTCCTGCCGCGGGCGCGGCGCTTGCGCGCGAGCTCGGCCGCGCTGAAGATGAGCAGCCGCTCCAGTTCCGTCGGCGTCAGCAGCATGGTTGTTCTCGCCTCCCTTTCAGTTCGCGAACAGCCGTCCCGTCGAGACCTCGTGCCGCATCGCCGCGACCTCGGCGAGCGGGGTGAAGCCGTGAGCATCCTCGGGCGCCGGCAGCGGTGCGGCGAGCGCCGCGTCGATCACGGCATGCAGCCGGCCGAGCGCGGCCTGCGCCGCGACATGACCGATCAGGCCGAGCCGCAACGCCGCCGCGAGCAGGCCGACCGTGAAGCCGTGCGCGGCGACCGCGAGCGCCGCGTCGCGACCGAGCCCGACGCCGGCGAAGACCAGCCCCTGCACGATCGCGAGGTGCCCGGGCGCGGCCTCGGCGCGGACCAGCGCGCGATAGCCGGCCGCGCGCGGCGTGCCGAGCTCGGCATGGACGCGCAGGAGCGCCGCGCCGTTGCGCCGCGAGCCCTCGCGCAGCTCGCGCGACAGGGTCATCGCGTCGAGGCGGCGGTCGAGCGCGGCCGCGCTTTCGATGTCGTCCGCCGCGTGGGAGGCCGCGATGAAGGCGCGGTCGCAGCTCGCCCAGCGCAGGGCGATCTGCTCGGCGAGCATGCGCTCGACGCCCGCCGCATCGGCCACGCGGCCATCGTCGCGCAGCGTCTCTAGGCCGAGCGAGAAGGCGACCGCGCCGCTCGGGAAGAAGCTGTCCCCGTGCTGGAGCGCGGCGAGGAGCGCACGCGTCTCAGCCGGCATCGACGATGCGCGCCAGGCGCTTCTCGATCATCGGCACCAGGCGGTCGCGGTAGAAGCCCTCCTCGCCTTCGAGCGCGATCTTGAGCCGCGCGCCGTCGAACTTGACCCGCCAGTGCAGGTTGCCGACGAAATAGCCGAGCTCCAGCGCGGCGGCGGGGCCGGTAGGTTCGACCGTGAGCCAGCGCAGCTCGTCGAGGCGCACCACGATGGCGCGGTCATCGTCGAGGAAGAGCACCGCACCGTCGCCGAGCTCCTCGTCGCGCGCCAGCGCGACGGCGCAGTCGGTGCCGGCGTCGGTGGTCAGGCGCAGACGCTTGCGCTTGGTGTCCGCCGGCGCCAGCACGAGATACTCGACGCCGCCATGATGGCGCAGCTCGTGCAGCTTCGCCGCGATCGCCGTGTCATCGACGTGGCCGACGATCCCCTGCAATTTCAGCATGCGTGCCCCTTGCCGATGCCGCCGCTCTCCCCGACACTCGGCGGCGGCGCCATCAAACCATAGGCAGGGCGACGCCCCAAGCCGCTCTTTTCAATCGGCGCGACGGAGGAACAGCGTGAAGACCTGCGACCTCGCCATCACGGGCGGCACGGTGATCGACGGCACGGGCGCGCCGCGCCGGCAGGCCGACATCGCGGTTTCCGCCGACCGCATCGTCGCGCTCGGCGACATCGGCGGCTACCGGGCCGCGCGCACCATCGACGCGCGCGGGCGCATCGTCGCGCCCGGCTTCATCGACGCCCACACCCATGACGACAACCTGCTGCTGCGCCGGCCCGACATGGCGCCGAAGGCGAGCCAGGGCGTCACCACCGTGGTGGTCGGCAATTGCGGGGTGAGCCTGTCGCCGATCGCGCTCAAGGGCGCACCGCCGCCGCCGATGGACCTGCTCGGCGGCCGCGACGACTATGGCTTCGAGACGGTCGGCGCCTATGTCGCGCGGCTCGGCGAGACGCCGGCCGCCACCAACGCCGCCATCCTGATCGGCCACTCCACCTTGCGCGTCGGCGCGATGGGCGATGTGAGCCGCGCCGCCACGCCGCGCGAGATCGACCTGATGGCGGAGCGGCTCGACGAGGGCATGAGGGCAGGCGCCATCGGCTTCTCGACCGGCCTGTTCTACCCGACCAACAGCGCCGCGCCGACCGAGGAGGTCATCGCGCTCGCCAAGGTCGCCGCCGCGCGCGGCGGGCTGCACACAACCCACATGCGCGACGAGCATGACGGCGTCGAGACCTCGCTCGAGGAGACCTTCAGGATCGGCCGCGAGGCGGACATCCCGGTCGTCATCTCGCACCACAAATGCGCCGGCGTGCAGAATTTCGGCCGCTCCAAGACGACGCTCGCGCGCATCGAGGCGGCGCGCGCCAAGCAGGAGATCGGCCTCGACGTCTATCCCTATACGGCAGGCTCGACGGTGCTGCTCGACAAGCTGATCCCCGATGCCTCGCGGGTGATCATCACCTGGTCGAAGGCGCACCCGGAGCTGATCGGCCGCGAGCTTTCGGAGATCGCGAAGGCATGGGGCGTCGGCCTGCTCGAAGCGGCGGCCCGGCTGCAACCGGCCGGCGCGATCTACTTCATGATGGACGAGGCGGACGTGCGCCGCATCATCGCCTACCCGCACAGCATGATCGGCTCGGACGGCCTGCCGCATGACGAGCGGCCGCATCCGAGGCTGTGGGGCACCTTTCCGCGCGTGCTCGGCCATTATGCGCGCGATGTCGGCCTGCTCACGCTCGAAGACGCGGTGCGCCGCATGACCGGGCTGACAGCGCGGAGCTTCAGCCTCAAGGACCGCGGCGAGCTGCACGCCGGCGCCTTCGCCGACCTCGTGGTGTTCGACGCCGAGACGATCGCGGCCGGCAGCGATTTCGACCGTCCGACCGAGCCCGCCATCGGCATCGACGCGGTGATCGTCAACGGCGAGCCAGTCTGGCGCGCCGGCCAGTCGACCGGCGCAAGGCCCGGCCGCGTGGTGCGGCGCGAGGCTTGAACCCACCGCCTCCCTCCTATCGGCGTATGGCCGTTGGGGTGGACCGAAGATTTCATTTGCGAATGATTTGCAATTGCACTATGCTCCGCCCTGTCGAATGGATGACGGGGCACGGCGCGCCATGGACAGACTCTCACTCTCGACCCGCAGCAGCTCGCCATGGGCCGAGACGGTCACGGAGGCGGAACAGGTCGTGGTTTGGGCGTTCAGGCATTGGATCAGCGGCCATACCCACGGGCGCGGCACCCATTGGTCGATCGCCTGGCGCCACCTGAACGACCTGTGCGGCTCGACCGACGGCACGCGCGCCGTCACCGCGCTCGAAGGCATGATCCGCGCGATCTGCCTCAACGCGATCCGCCCGATCAGCTATCACCAGCCGCACTGCCCCTGCATCGGCGAGGACGAACGCACCCTCATCGAACTTCTGGCCGCGTGCCAGCGCCGCCAGTGGCTCAACGCGGCGAACCATGCCAAGCGGCTGGTCGGCGACGAAGGCGCCGGCAGCCTGATCCAGACCGCGGCGCGCTTCGCGACGCTGCTCGCCGAGCACGGCCATCACCTGCCGATCTGCGGGCCAAGGCCCGTCGAGCGGCCCGAGATGGCGCTCGAGCTGAGCGCGCCGCTCGGCGGCCTGCACTGAACCAGGGAGATTCGGAACACCGAGACGCCCCCACCCTCGCCCGTCCGTGCACGCCGGACGGGTCTGCTCGAAACGATGCAGAGCAATGCCCCTCGTCGGGGGTGGGGGTACCCCTCGAAGCTGGATTTAGCCGATCAGTTCCCGTCATTGCCCGGCTTGACCGGGCAATCCAGGAATCCCTGATGGCCACTATGCCACCCCCCTGGATGCCCCGCCTGCGCGGGGCATGACGAAAGGGAAGGCCCGGCCTCCTCGTCAGCGCCGGCATCGGCGCCGCCGATAGCCGATCACGACAACTGTTCCAGCAGATGGGCTACGGCCTCGGCGCCGGGGTCGTTGTGTCCCTCGAGATTCGCCCCTGAGACATAGGCGGCCCGGCCCGCCCGCGCCCGCGTGATGCGCGCCGTCGCATCGGCGCCGGCGCGCGCCGCCCTGGCGGCGGCGGCAAGCCCGTTCGGCAGGGCCTCCAAGGCGGGAGCCAGCGCGTCGATCATCGTGCGGTCTCCCGGGCGGGCGCCTCCCACCTCCCGAATCCGTTCCAGCCCCGCCATCAGGGATCCGGCGGTGTTCTTGCCGTTCGCCGATGCGTCGCCGGCAGCGGCGAAGAAGATCGCAAGTAGGACGCCGGATGTGCCGCCCATCGTCTGGCTCAGCTCTTCGCCGATCGCGCGATAGAGCTGGGTGGCGTCGGCCAGGGGCAGCCGGTCCAACGCATTGAGGAGGGATTTCGCCGCGGTGGCGAGCGTGCTGCCCGTGTCGCCATCGCCTGACTTCAGATCGAGCGCGTTCAGCTTCGGCTCCGCCGCAATCAGGATTCGACAACAGCGCTCCAGCAAGGCGCGCGTCTCGTCGTGGCGCGATGGCGGCGGGCGGGTGGGTGCAAGGCCCTCGGGCACCGGCAAAACCGGTACGCCACGGACCGGCAGGCAGCCCGGCCAAGCCCAAGGCGCGACGGCGGCGCTCAGCGCCGCCTCTGCTTCCGCATCGACGGGCAGCAGCGAAACCGAAAAGCCTTGCATGTCGAGCGAGGTCATCATCGGCGCGGGGCCGATCATCCAGCGAACCTGGCCGCCAAGGCGCGAACGCAACAGTTCCTCGGCCAGGACCAGCATCTCGAGCGGCGTGGCGCCGCCCAGGTTGTTCAGAAGCGCCGCATGCGGACCCGCGCCGATATGGGGCGCCAGACGATCGGCGACCATGCCGATCGCCGCGCGGGCGCCTGCATAGTCGACCTGCTCGGCGCCCGGCTCGCCATGAATACCGAGACCGAGCTCGGCCTTTGCCGGGGGAATCCGATCCTCCTTCGGCGATCCGGGAACGGTGCAGGTGTCCAGCGACATGCCGATGGACACGACGCCGTCAATCACACGTTGGGCGGCTTGGGTCACCGTGCCCAGGTCCGCACCCTGCTCCGCAAGCGCGCCGGCGATCTTGTGGACGAACAGCGTGCCCGCGACACCGCGCGCCTGGGGCAGGTCAGGCAGCGCCACATCGTCGTCGACGATCACCATGGCCACGTCGAGGCCGAGCGCCCTCGCACGTTCGGCAGCCAGGCCGAAGTTCAGACGGTCGCCCGTGTAGTTCTTGACGATCAGGAGACAGCCCGGCGCGCCGGTAACCGCCAAGATGCCAGCCATGACGGCATCGACCGAGGGCGAGGCGAACACCTCGCCGCATACCGCCGCCGTCAGCATGCCGCGACCCACGAACCCGGCATGGCTCGGTTCGTGCCCCGATCCGCCGCCGGAGACGAGGGCGACCTTGGAGCGATCCCAGTCCGCGCGGACGACCACCTTGATGTGCGGATAGCCATCCAGCCGCGCGAGGCGGCCGCCGGAGGTGCGTAAAAGCCCGTCGATCGCCTCGGTGACGAGCTTTTCCTTGTCGTTGATGAAGTGCGTCATGGCTGCCTGCGGGACTAGTCGCCCAGTGAGCTCAGGAACCCGTCGAGCGCAGCGCGGAAGGCTTCGGGCTGCTGCAAATTGAGCAGATGGCCAGCCGGGCTCAGCTCGACGAAACGGGAGCCGGCGACCTTCTCGCTCATCGCCTTCATGTGCGCGGAAGGCGCCGCCGCATCGTTCGCGCCGGCGACGAAGAGCGCCGGCAGCCTGATCCGCTCGAGCTGGCGGAAATAATCGAGGCCCTTGAGCGAGGCGGCGCAGCCGGCATAGCCCTCGACCGGCGTGGTCTCGATCATCCTGACCACGCCGGGCAGGAAGGCCGGCTTGGCGGCCAAAAGGTCGGCGGTGAACCAGCGCGAGATGGTGGCCTCGACCAGCGCACCCATGCCCTTGCTGCGCGCGATGCCGATGCGCTCGTCCCAGAGCGCGCCGAAGCCGTCCGGCGCGTCGGCCCGCGCGGCGCACACCGCTATCGCGCGGAGCAGCGCGGGCCGCCTGAGCGCGAGGCCGAGCGCGGTCATGCCGCCGAGCGACAGGCCGACGAAGACCGGCCGCGTCGCGCCGACATGCTCGATCAGCTTCTCGGCGTCGGCGACCAGGAGGTCGAGGTCGTAGGGCGCCGGGCTCGCCGCGCTCCCGCCGTGGCCGCGCGTGTCATAGCGGAGAATCCGGTAGCGGCCGGCATAGTGCGCGGCCTCGGCGTCCCACATGCCGAGGTCGGTCGCGAGCGAGTTGCTGAACACCAGCCAGGGCGCGCCCTCCGGCCCCTCGACCCGGTAGTTCAGGCCGACGCCGTTGATCTCCACCTTCATGCCGCTTCCCTCCCCTGCCTGCGTCACGACGCTCTTTTACCCGGAGGCCGTCCAATGCGATAAGAGCCGCGAATCATAACCTCGTAAAGAGCTGCATCCTTGACCTCCCGCCCTCGCACCTTCTTCGAGCGCCCGCGGCGGCTCTCCCGCTCGACCGTGTGGTCGCTCCAGCGCAACTTCTATGACCGCCAGGGCGTCAACGCCTGGAAGGACGCGCACATCCCGTTCGAGATTTCGAGCAACGCCTATCTCTCCCGGCGCTATGCCGAGGTGCTGCTCGGCTTCCTGCGCGACGCGCGCGCCGGCCGGCTCGGCAAGGGCGGCTTGGACGAGCCGCTGCTCATCGTCGAGCTCGGCTCGGGCTCGGGCCGGCTCGGCTATCACGTCGCGAGCGAGCTCAAGCGCATGACGGACGCGCTCGGCCTGCCGAAGCCTGCCTTCCGCCTCGTGATGACCGACTTCACCGAGAACAACCTCGCGACCTACGCCCGGACGCCGCGGCTCGGCGCGCTTGCCGATTCGGGCGTGCTCGACTTCGCGCGGTTCGACGTCGAGAAGCCCGACGGCTTCCGGCTCCGCCTCGGCGGCGCCTCGATCAGGCCGGGCGAGGCTGCCGCGCCTCGCCCGATCGTGCTGATCGCCAACTATCTGTTCGACACGGTGCGCCAGGACGCCTTCAGGATCGACAAGGGCGTGCTCTACGAAACCCGCATCGGCCTCGCCAAGAAGCGCGGCCGCGCCATGCCGCGCCGCGACGACCCCGACGCGCTCGATGCGCTCGACATGGTGGAAGAGCATGTCCGCGCCCGCCTGCCCTATTACGGCGACGCCGCGATAGACGGCGTACTCGCCAGCTATGCCGGCAGCCTCGACGATTGCGACATGCTGTTCCCGATCGAGGCGCTGCGCTGCATCGACTGGTTCCGCCGCGCGGCAGGTGGGCCGCTCCTCGCGCTGTGCGGCGACAAGGGCTACCGCACCGACGCCGAGATGAAGGACGGCACGGGCGCCCACCTCACCCCGCACGCACATGGCAGCTTCTCGACCATGGTCAACTTCAACGCCATCGAGCGCCATGCGAGGCAGGGCGGCGGCTTCGCCATGCATTCGCCGCAGGCCGATACCGGCTTCACGGTGTCGGGCTTCGTGTTCGGCGCGCCGGCGGAGGCCGCGCTCGAGACGCGCCTCGCCTTCGACGACGCCATGTCGTGCCTCGGGCCCAGGCACTTCCAGACCACCTTCGACGAGCTGAAGCGGCGCTGGTCGGACCCGTCGGTGCCGTCGGTGACGGCGCTGCTCCGGCTCGCCAACTACGACCAGGACGTCTTCCTGCGCTTCTCGCCGGTGCTGACCCGCAAGGCCGGCAAGACCAACCGCGAGGTGCGCGCCGACCTGGCGCGCGCGCTCGACGCGGTGTGGGAGCGCTACTACCCGATGTCGGAGGACGAGCCGGTCGCCTTCACCATCGGCCGCGTCTACTACGCCATGCGGCGCTATGACGAGGCGCGCGGCTATTTCGAGCGGGCGCTCGGACTCGAAGGCGACGACGCGATGACGCATTATAACATCGGGCTATGCCACGAGGCGTGTGGCCGGTACGAACCCGCCATCGAAGCCTATGGCACGGCGCTCGCGCGCGACCGGCGCTACAAGCCGGCGGCAGCGGCGCAGGCCAGGCTGCAACGCTTGAGCGCCGCGCCGAAGCGCCGATGAGTCTCGCGCTCAGCGTGCTCGACCAGTCGCCGATCCGCGAGGGCGGCACGGCGGCGCAGGCGATCGCGGAAAGTCTTGAACTCGCCAAGCTCGCCGACCGGCTCGGCTATCGCCGCTATTGGGTGGCCGAGCACCACAATGCCGACGGGCTCGCGGGCAGCGCGCCGGAGATCATGATCGGGCGCATCGCCGGCCTGACCGGGCGCATCCGGGTCGGCGCCGGCGGCGTGATGCTGAGCCACTACAGCCCCTACAAGGTGGCCGAGACCTTCCGCGTGCTGGAGACGCTCTACCCCGGCCGCATCGACCTCGGCCTCGGCCGCGCGCCGGGCTCCGACCAGCGCACCGCGCTCGCGCTCGCGCCAACGGGCGGCGCGCCGGGCGGCGAATACTACCCGCAGCAGATCGCCGACCTGATCGGCTTCGTGACCGACCGCCTCGCCCCGAACCATCCGTTCGCCGATGTCAGGGCGCAGCCGCTCGGGCCGAGCGCGCCCGAGATCTGGCTGCTCGGCTCGACCGACCAGAGCGCGGCGCTTGCCGCCCATTTCGGCTGCGCGTTCTCGTTCGCCCATTTCATCTCGGACCGCATGGGGCCGGAGATCATGGAAGCCTACCGGCTGGCCTATCAGTCTTCGGAGCGGGCGCCGGAGCCGCGCGGCAGCATCGGCGTCTTCGCGATCTGCGCCGACACCGAAGAAGAGGCCGAACGGCTCGCGCTCAGCCGCGACCTCTGGCGGCTCAGACTCGAACGCGGTTATCTCGGGCCGTTCCCCTCGGTCGAGACGGCAGAGGCGCATGCCTATGACGAGCGCGACCGCGCGATCATCCAGGCCAACCGGCGCCGCCAGGTGGTCGGCGCGCCCGAGCAGTGCCGCGAACGGCTGAGCGCGCTCGCGGCGCGCTACGGCGTGGCCGAGATCGTCGTCGTCACCATCACCCATGACTTCTCGGCTCGGCTGCGTTCCTACGAGCTGCTTGCCGAGGCGTTCGGGCTGGACGCCGCAGGCTGAATCGACGGGTCGCGGCGGCGTTTCCGCACTGCACAAGAAGCGGTCGCGCTACGCAATTTTTCGCCGATTGCCGCGCCGATTGTTTGGAAACCCTTTGCCCCCGTCTATACTTCTAGCCAGCGGTCTGCCGCTGTTCTTGGCAGCAACCGTGGCTGCTTGGCGGCCACGCCCGACCCGAGGAGCATGCCATGCTCGACGACGACGTCGTCCAGAAGAAGCCGGCGCCGGCGGACCTACGGCATGCGGAAAGCGAGATCGCGGGCCGCCCGCAGGAGACGCCGAGCGCCGTATCGCTCGCCGGCGCCCGCCACCACACGCTCGAAATGTCGCTCGGGCGCGAAATCCGGCGGCTGCGCAAGAAATACGGCATGACCGTGATCGCGCTGGCCAACCAGGCCGGGCTCTCCTCCGGCATGCTCTCGAAGATCGAGAACGGCCTGACCTCGCCCTCGCTCGGCACCATCCAGGCGCTGGCGGCGGCGCTCAACGTCTCGATCACCGCGCTGTTCCGCCGCCATGAGCAGCGCCGCGACGCGACCATGGTGAAGGCCGGCGAAGGCCTCATCATCCATCGCCGCGGCAGCCTGGCCGGCCACGAATACCGGCTGCTCGGCCACTCGGTCGGCAAGAACGTGACGATGGAGCCCTACCTCATCACGCTGACCGACCGTTCCGAGGTGTTCCCCTCCTTCCAGCATCCGGGGACCGAGTTCATCTACATCCTCGAAGGCCGCATCGACTATCACCACAGCGGCGTGACCTACGAGCTCGGGCCGGGCGATTCGCTGTTCTTCGACGGCGAGGCGCCGCACGGGCCCGAGCGCCTGATCGAGACGCCGATCCGCTTCATCTGCTGCATCGCGCACGGCGAGAACGAGACGGAGGAATAGCCGCACCGCGAGCCGGCAGTCATATTTCATACAAGGAAAATTGATTTCCTATAGTTGAAAAATCGATCGGCTGCGCCTATCCTCCCGTTCACCGGGAGTCGGTAGGCGCCGCCGGCGCCGCCACATCCCCCGCTCCCGGAAGCGAGGTGAGCGATGTGCGGCATCGTCGGTCTCTTCCTGAAAAATCAAGAGCTTGAAGGCACGCTGGGCCATCGCCTGGAGCCCATGCTGCTGGAGATGACGGAGCGCGGCCCGGACAGCGCCGGCATCGCCATCTACCGGAACGGCGCCGCACCTGGTGAAACAAAATTCACTCTGTTCAACGCCGATCCCGGGTTCGATTGGTCCGGCCTGGAGTTTGCCATGCGCTGCGAGCTGCAGGCCGAGGTGCGCTACCGGCTGAACGGCAACCACGCGGTGTTCACCCTGAGCGCCGACCCCGAGCGCACCATTGAATGGCTGCGCGACGAGCGGCCGGAGGTGCGCCTCGTCTCGGTCGGGCACCGCATCGAGCTCTACAAGGACGTCGGCACGCCGGCCGAGGTGGCGGACTCCTTCGCCCTCGACGCCATGGACGGCAGCCACGGCATCGGCCACACCCGGATGGCGACCGAAAGCGGCGTCACCACCGCACACTCGCACCCGTTCTGGGCCGGGCTCGACCTCTGCCTTGTCCACAACGGCACGATCTCGAACTATCACGGTCTGCGCGATTGGCTGAAGCGCCGCGGCCTCCACTTCGAGAGCGATAATGACAGCGAGGTGGCGGCGAAATACCTGGCCTACCGGATCGCCGAGGGCGCCACGCTCAAGCAGGCGCTCGAAGCCGGGCTCAAGGACCTCGACGGCTTCTATACCTTCTGCGTCGGCACCGGGGATGGCTTCGCGGTAATGCGCGACCCGTTCGCCTGCAAGCCGGCCGTGATCGCCGAGACCGACGACTGGGTGGCGATGGCCTCCGAGTTCCGCTCGCTCGCCAAGCTGCCCGGCATCGACGCCGCGACCGTCTGGGAGCCCAGGCCCGAGACCGTCTATGCCTGGCACCGCGAAGGACGCGCATGATGACGGTCGACCTCGACAAGACCGAGCTGCGCGCGCTCAACCAGGCGCTGCACGGCCTCGACCCTGAGACCAACCAGCGGTACTGGCGCATCCTTAATCCGCGCGGCAAGCATGCGATCGCGGTCGGCCTCGATGTGCCCATCGACGTCGAGATCGAGGGGCATGTCGGCTATTACTGCGGCGGCATGAACAAGGCCGCGCGCATCCTGGTGCACGGCCAGGCCGGCAAGGGGCTCGGCGAGAACATCATGTCGGGCTCGATCCGCGTCGCCGGCAACGTCTCGGAATGCGCCGGCGCCTCGGGCCACGGCGGCCTCATCGTGATCGAGGGCGACGCCTCGTCGCGCTGCGGCATCTCGATGAAGGGCGTCGACATCGTGGTCAAGGGCTCGGTCGGCCATATGAGCGCGTTCATGGCGCAGGCCGGCCGGCTCGTGGTGTGCGGCGACGCCGACCACAGCCTCGGCGATTCGATCTACGAGGCCGAACTCTATGTGCGCGGCAAGGTCGGCTCGCTCGGCGCCGACTGCGTCGAGAAGGAGATGACGCCGGCACAGCGGGAAAACCTCGGCACGCTGCTCGATGCCGCCGGCCTCGCGCACGACCCGGCCGAATTCCGCCTCTACGGCTCCGCCCGCAAGCTCTACAACTTCAACATCGACCACGCCGATGCCTACTAAGACCGCCGCGCGCCCCGCCGCGCCTGCCGCCGAACCGGCCCCCTTCGATGCGCGCAAGCTGCGCGAGTCGCACACCTTCGGGCACGACACCATCGCCGAAATCCAGCGCATGGCGGACGAAGGGCTCTACTACATCCGCGGCTTCGGCGCGAAGCGCAAGCTGCCGAGCTTCGACGACCTGGTGTTTCTCGGCGCCTCGGCGACGCGCTATCCGCTCGAAGGCTATCGCGAGCGCTGCGCCACCAACGTCACGCTCGGCGACCGCTTCGCCAGGAAGCCGATCGAGCTCAAAATCCCGATCACCATCGCCGGCATGAGCTTCGGCGCGCTCGGCGCGCACGCCAAGGAGGCCTTGGGGCGCGCCGCCACCATGATGGGCACCTCGACCACCACCGGCGACGGCGGCATGACGCCCGAGGAGCGCGAATCGTCCAAGACCCTGGTCTACCAGGTGCTGCCCTCGCGCTACGGCATGAACCCGGACGACCTCAGGAAGGCCGATGCCATCGAGGTGGTGATCGGCCAGGGCGCGAAGCCGGGCGGCGGCGGCATGCTGCTCGGCCAGAAGATCACCGAGCGGGTCGCCGGCATGCGCACGCTGCCGGTCGGCATCGACCAGCGCAGCGCCTCGCGCCATCCGGACTGGACTGGCATGGACGACCTCGAGATCAAGATCCGCGAGCTGCGCGAGATCACCGACTGGCAGAAGCCGATCTACGTCAAGATCGGCGCCTCGCGGCCGCACTATGACGTACCGATGTGCGTCAAGGCGGGCGCCGACGTGATCGTGCTCGACGGCATGCAGGGCGGCACCGCGGCGACGCAGGACGTCTTCATCGAGCATGTCGGCATCCCGACCCTGCCCGCGCTCAAGCTCGCGGTCGGCGCGCTCAAGAAGATGGACATGCACCGCAAGGTGCAGCTCGTGGTCTCGGGCGGCATCCGCTCGGGCGCCGACGTCGCCAAGGCGCTCGCCATGGGCGCCGACGCGGTCTCGATCGGCGTCGCCGCGCTCGTCGCGCTCGGCTGCAACAAGCCGGTTTACGAGGAAGACTACGAGGCGCTCGGCACGCGCCCCGGCTTCTGCCATCACTGCCAGACCGGGCGCTGCCCGGTCGGCATCACGACGCAGCGCCCCGAACTCGAGGCGAGGCTCGACCCCGAGCGCGGCGCCCGCCTGGTGCGCAACTACCTGACCGCGCTGACCCTCGAACTGCAGACGGTCGCGCGCGCCAACGGCAAGTCCCACGTGCTCAACCTGGAGCCCGAGGACATGGTGGCGCTGACCGTCGAGGCCGCCGCCATGGCGGGCGTGCCGCTCGCCGGCACCGACTGGATTCCGGGGCAGTCCGAGGCACGCTGACCGGCCGGCGCGGCCGCCCTACCCGCTTGCCGCAGGGGTACCGGGCGCGGCGAAGCTGTCGTATGCTGCCTAGAGCACGGTCCGATCAGGTTGCTTCAACCTGATCGGTGAATCGTGCTCTACTTTGTTGAGAAGAGCAGGATTCACGTTTGAGACGGATCGCTTCGTGATCCGTCTCAAACGATCCTGCTCTAGACAACCGGTTCATCCGCCGCGCCACTGCAGGGAAGGAGCAGACACATGCCGCAGGGTTCGATTTCCTCCAGCGAGGACGCCGTCGGCGTCGCCGTCGTCAACTATCAGGTCCCCGTCGTCGAGACCAAGAAGGAGGTCGAGAAGAACTGCAAGCGCATCGCCCAGTTCGTCGAGGGCATGAAGCGCGGCTATCCCGGCCTCGACCTGATCGTCTTTCCCGAATACTCGACGCAGGGCTTCCACCCGCACAAATGGTCGGACCTGACCACCACGGTCGGCGGCACCGAGACGCAAATCTTCGCGGAGGCCTGCAAGAAGAACAAGGTGTACGGCATCTTCTCGCTGACCGGCGAGGAGCACCCGGACGGCATGAACCCCTACAACACGCTGATCATGATCGACGACAAGGGCAAGGTCGTCCTCACCTATCGCAAGATCTTCCCGTGGTGCCCGCAGGAGCCGTGGACCGCCGGCCACGAGACCGCGGTCGCCGAGGGGCCTAAGGGCCTCATGGTCGGCGGCACCATCTGCTATGACTGCAACATGCCGGAGATCGTGCGCGACACCGTGATGAAGGGCGCCGAGCTGATCGTGCGCATCCAGGGCTATATGTACCCGGCCAAGGAGCAGCAGCGCATGGTCGCGCAGGTGCGCGCCTGGGAGAACCTGGCCTATGTCGCAGTCGCCAACATGGCGGGCCGCGATCTCGTCTACTCCTATTTCGGCCATTCCAACATCGTCGATTTCGACGGCAGCGTGCTCGCCGAATGCGGCACCGGGCCGGACGAGGCGACCTACGCCACGCTCTCGCTCACCACGCTGCGCGACGCGCGCCGCAACTGGACCGCCGAGAACCACCTCTACAACCTGCTGCACCGCGGCTTCACCTCGGAGCCGGGCGGCCACGCGAAGAACCCCTTCAAGTTCTACGACGCCTGGGTCAACGACCCGGAGGGCGCGCGCGACCATGTCGAGCAGCTCACCCGCGACCATGACCGGCCCGAAAAGGCGAAGACCGCCAAGACGCCGGCCCCGCCGAAGCGGGTCAAGCTGAAGGCGCTGGCCTAGTTTGCTCCGGGGCGGCGTACGGAACCCGCCGCCCCGCCTCGCCCGTCCATGGCCAAGCCCAGGAGAAAGACTCAAGGCCACGGCGCGACCATCGGCGTCGAGGCGTTCTGCAATTCGCGCAACGCCCGCGACCTCCAGGTGGTTTCGATCGCGGTCGGGGAGGGCGAGGCGGTCGAGGCCGGGCAGATCCTCGTTGTCCTCGAATACTACAAGATCGCGACCGAAATCCCCGCGCCCGCCGCCGGCCGGGTCGCCCGCATCCACGTCGCGCTCGACGACGAGGTGCAGGTCGGCGACCGGCTGATCGACATCGAGCCCGCCTGAACCGCCAACCGACCGAAGCCCCGCAGCCGATGTACACGCCTGGAACCGACGCGCTCCGCAAATCGATCGACCGCATGCTGACCGAGGCGAACACGCGCCTCTCGGTCGGCAAGAACGCCGAGGCCTCGCGTTCCTACGAGAAGGCGGCGCAGTTCGCCGAGCAGCTCCTCGAATTGCTGGACGATCCGGAGGAGCGGCGCGCGCTGTCGATCCGCGCCAACGAATACAAGCAGCGCTCGCGCGCGCTTCACCTGACCGGCCGCATGGACATGGGCCGGGTCAAGCCGGTCGAGGAGCGCGACGAAGACGACAAGGTGCTCGTCGACGAGGAGACCGATGCGCAGGAGCAGCAGATCCTGCTCCTGATCGACGACCGGCCGCGCTCGATCGACTGGTCCTCGATCGGCGGGCTCGACCCTTTGAAGGAAGAGCTCAAGTTCCACTATGGGCTTGCGATGGCGAAGCTGCCCGAGGGGATCGAGATCGAAGGCTGGCAGAACATCATGTTCTACGGCCCGCCCGGCACCGGCAAGACGCTGCTCGCCTGCGCCATCGCCAACAAGCTGAACGCGACCTTCTTCAACGTGAAGTCGAGCCAGATCGTCTCGAAATGGGTCGGCGAGTCGGGCAAGCTGATCAGCATGCTCTATCGCGTGGCGCGCAAGCTGACGCGCGACGGGCGGCCCTCGATCGTGTTCATCGACGAGTTCGACGCGCTGTGCAAGCACCGCGGCCACGAGGGCCAGCTCTATCACCAGCAGATGCTGGCGGCGATCCTCGCCGAGATCGACGGCTTCGCCAGCAAGGGACGGCGCAACCTGGTGATGACCATCGGCGCCACCAACCGGCCGTGGGACCTCGACGCCGCGGTGCTCTCGCGCTTCGAGCGGCGCATCCTGATCAGCCTGCCCGACGAGGCGGCGCGCGACGCGATCTTCCGCATCCATCTCGGCGGGCGCGGCATCCCGCTCGACGAGCGCTCGATCTCCTACAAGCGCCTCGCCAAGGCGACCGCCCGGCTCACCGGCCGCGAGATCGCGCGGCTGTGCAAGGAGGTCACCGCGCGCATGGTCGCCGAGATGAACCCGGAGATCCCCTCGCTGGTGGACCAGGGCCTCGTCGCGATCCAGGGCTATACGATCCGCGTGCGCCCCTTGAAGCGCACCGATTTCGAACCCGTGCTCGCCAAGCTCGTCGCCGACACCTCGCTCGAAGCCGAGGCGCACTACGCCGACTGGGGCCGCGCGGTCAGCGAAGGCCGCGTCGCGGCGGATTAAACAGGTCTCTTTCTCGTCATGCTCCGCGAAGGCGGAGCATCCAGGGGAAGCGGTGTCATTGCTGCCAAGTTTTCTGGGTTCCCCGGTCAAGCCGGGGAACGACGTTGGACTTAACGCCGCCCGGTCCCGATTGAGGGCGGCCGGCCGCCTTCCTTCCTCGTCATGCCCCGGCTTGACCGGGGCATCCGTGATCGCAACGAGTCCGTCGCCTGATGGATTGTCGGGTCAAGCCCGGCAATGACGGTTCTTTATTCTAACGCCGCCCGATCCCGATCAGCGTCTCGGTCGCGCGCATGAGGATGGCCGCTGCGGCGGCCAGCTCGTCGATATCGAGCCATTCGTCGGCGGCGTGGCCGGCAGCGCCGTCGCCGGGGCCGAAGTTCATGATCTCGATGCCGTCGCGCGCGAAATAGCGCCCGTCGCTGACGCCGAGCGCGTTCAGGAACCGGGCGGGCCGGCCACTCACGGCCTCGATGGCATCGCGAAACGCCGCGACGCCCGCGCCATCCTCGCCGCCCTTGAAGCCGACCGTGCCGCTCAGCAGATCGAGCGCGACGCTGCCCTCCGGCTCGCCGGCGGCCGCGACGACCGCGCGCAGCTCCTCGAACGCCGCCTCGACCGTCTCGGCGGGCAGGAGCCGCCGGTCGATCTCGATGACGCAATGGTCGGACACCGCGTTCGTGTTGTGGCCGCCCTCGATGCGGCCGATGTTGAGCGTCGCCTGCATCGCGCCGTCGCACCGCGCGGCGAGCCTCGGCATCAGCTCGCGTTCGATCGCGTCTATGAGCCGGACCATACGCAGGATCGCGCTGTCGCCGGCAGACGGATCGCCGGCATGCGCGGTGCGGCCGCGCGCGGCGAGCCGCGCCCACAGCACGCCGCGCTCGGCGATCACGAGCTGGTTCGCGGTCGGCCCACCGAGCACCAGGATGTCCGGCGTCACCGCGCCGATCTCGCGCAAATAGGCGAGCCCGTCCGGTCCGAGCCGCTCCTCATCACCGACGAAGGCGAAGACGAGCTCGCCGGCGCGCGGCCCGCCCGCCTCGGCGACGGCTTCGGCGAGCCAGAGCTGAGCCGCGAGCGACCCCTTGGCGTTGGCGGCGCCGAGCCCGATCACCCTGCTGTTCTCGACGCGCGCGGCGAACGGATCGCCGCTCCAGGCTTCAGGCGAGCTGACGCCGACCGTATCGACATGCGTGGAGAAGACGAGCCGCGGCCGGCCTCGGCCGAGGCGCGCCACGACGTTCTCGACGCCGGGACGCCGCGAGTGGCTCTCGACGTGGTAGCCCGCGCGGTGCAGGCGGCCCGCCAGATAGCCCGCGATCTCGCGGCAGTCGCCCGGCGGGTAGGTCGATGAGATTCCGATCAGCGTCGACAGCGTCTCGACGAGCGCCGCCGCCGCGGCCGGCACGATTCAGCTCTTAGGCGGCTTGAAGAACGGCGCAGGGATCAGGATCTTGCTCTCCTGGGTCACGATGAACGCGCGGACCTTGCCCACATAGTTGAGCCAGTCCTGGTTGGCGAACAGCTCCTTGCGGCGGCGCAGCCGGTCCTCGAAGGTCTCGTAGCCCCACATGTGGATGACCTGGTTTAGCGGTCCGGCCTCGGTCGTGTAGTAGCCGACGAGGTGGCCGAGGATGCGCGTCTGGATGGCGAGCCCCTCCTTCTCGTAGAGCGAGAGGTATTCGCCCTGCTTGCCCGGATGCAGCGTGTAGATGCGTTCTTCGACGATCACGGTCATCCCCCATTGATGCCTGCGGTTGAGCCGGTGAAGATAGGGGCCGCAGCATGGCATGGCACGCGAAATCGCGCGAGCCGGGAGGAACAGATGATCACCACAGGATACAAGGCCCTGGTCGCGCAGGCCGAGGCGGAGATCGAGACGATCCCGGCCGAGGAGGCGATCAAGCTTGTCGGCGCGCCCGACGTGCAGTTCGTCGATATCCGCGACGTGCGCGAGCTATGGCGCGACGGCACGGTGCCCGGCGCGCACCACGCGCCGCGCGGCATGCTCGAATTCTGGGTCGACCCGGAGAGCCCCTACTACAAGGAGCTGTTCGGCTCGGGCAAGAAGTTCGTCTTCTTCTGCGCGGGCGGGCTGCGCTCGGCGCTCGCGACCCACACCGTGCAGCGCATGGGCCTCCGGCCAGTCGCGCACATCGCGGGCGGCTTCGAGGCCTGGGTCAAGGCGGGCGGCCCGGTCGAGCGGCGCGATCCCAAGCCGGCGAAGCCCGCTCAGGCGAGCGGCGCGTCCAGTTCATAGGCGCCGTCGCGGTCCTCGATCTCGATGATCCAGAGGTCGGGGTCGCGCTTCACCTCGCGCGCGAGATAGGCGTCGGCCTCGGCCTCGCCGCCGGGTTCGGGCAGCGCCACCCGGCGCCAGGCCCGCGCGCCGTCCATCCGGCTGGTCTGGGCGTAGAGGGTGGGCACGCCGTCGCGCGCGAGCAGCTTGAGCACGACCGCGCCGGCGTCCCGGTCGCCGCGGCGCAGCACCATGACCGGGATGCCCCTGAGGTCGCACAGCCTGAGCTGGGCTTGGAACCAGATCTCGGTCCTGAGCCGGGGCGCGGTCATCGCCCGAGCATAGCGCTGCCGGTCGCGCATCACGAGGCCGTTGAGTTTCGCGGCCGGCCGGTCGAGGATCGGGCGGCTCAACGATCACGAAGGGAGGAAATCGCCATGGATCTCGGGCTCAAAGGTTGTCGCGCGGTGATCTCGGGCGGCACCAAGGGCATCGGCCGCGCCATCGCCGTCATGCTCGCCGAGGAAGGCGCCGACGTCTCGGTCTGCGCGCGCACCCAGAAGGACGTGGACGCCACCGTCAAGGCGCTCGAAGCCAAGGGCGTCAAGGCGTGTGGCGCTGCGCTCGACGTCGCCAAGGGCGACGCGGTCAAGAAATGGATCGAGGATTCGGCGAAGACGCTCGGCGGGCTCGACATCGTGGTGCCCAATGTCAGCGCGCTCGCGATCGAGAACACGCCCGAGGGCTGGCGCAAGGAGTTCGAGGTCGATTTGATGCACACGGTCTACATGGTCGACGCCGCGCTGCCCTACCTCGAAAAATCCAAGGCCGGCTCGATCGTGGTGATCTCCAGCATCTCCGGCATCGAGGTCGATTTCGCGGCCGGCCCCTATGGCGCGACCAAGGGCGCCCTCATCCACTACGCCAAGGGCCTCGCCTGCCAGCTCGCGCCCAAGGGCATCCGCGCCAATTCGGTGTCGCCCGGCAACACCTATTTCGAGGGCGGCGTCTGGCCGATGATCGAGAAGAACATGCCGGACCTGTTCGCGGCCGCGCTCGCCAAGAACAAGACCGGCCGCATGGCGACCGCCGAGGAGGTCGCCAACGGCGCGGTGTTCCTGGCGAGCCCGCGCGCCAGCTTCATCACCGGCACCAACCTGATCATCGACGGCGCGGTGACCAACCGGGTGAACTGAGATGGAACGGCAGCGGCGCATGGCGGGAAAGCCATCGCCGCTCCTCCATCGTCATAGCCCGGCTTGACCGGGCCATCCATCGCCCAGCGAGTCGGCTGCTGACATGGATTGCCGGGTCAAGCCCGGCAATGACGATCTGGGTGCGGTGAGTACCGGTGCGACTTTAGTCGGACGGCCGTGACCTCATCGTCACCGTGCCGTGTTGCCGCCGCTCCTCCATCGTCATGGCCCGGCTTGACCGGGCCATCCATCGCCCAGCGAGTCGGCTGCTGACATGGATTGCCGGGTCAAGCCCGGCAATGATGATTGGGAAGCAGGCAGCTATCGGTGCAACCCTAAGCTAGACAGCGGCGGGGTTCCTTCGTCACCGCGCCGTGTAGCCGCCGTCGATGACGAGCTCGGCGCCGGTGACGAACGAGGATTCGTCTGAGGCGAGGAAGACGATGCCGGCGGCGATCTCCTCGGGCTGGCCGATGCGGCCGATCGGGTGCAGCGCGCCGACCGCCTTCTTCTTCGCCTCCAGGCTGCCGAACGCCGCGATGTCGGTGTCGAACATGGCGGTGTGGATATAGCCGGGGTGGACCGAGTTGACGCGGATGCCGTTGCCCGCCTCGCCGCACTCGATGGCGACCGCCTTGGTGAACAGCCGCACCCCGCCCTTGGAGGCGCAATAGGCGGCGGCCGTGGCAAGGCCGTCGATGCCGAGGATCGACGAAACGTTGATGATCGAGCCGCCATGCCCCTTCATGGCGCGGATGGCGTGCTTGGTGCCGAGGAAGACGCCGTCGAGATTGACCGCGAGCATGCGCCGCCAGTCCGCCAGCGTGGTCTCCTCGGTCGGCCCGACGAAGGCGATGCCGGCGTTGTTGACCACGACGTCGAGCCGGCCGAAGCGCGCGAGCGATGCCTTGATGACCGTCTCCCAGGCGGCCTCGTCGGTCACGTCGTGGCCGAGCCCGATCGCCTCGATGCCATCCTTGCCGAGCCTGGCGGCGAGCGCCTGCGCGCCCGCCTCGTTCACGTCGGTCAGCACCAGCTTCGCACCTTCGGCGCCGAGCGCCCGCGCGCTCGCCGCGCCGATGCCCGCCGCGCCCCCGGTGATCAGCGCCACCTTGCCTGCCACCCGTCCAGCCATCTGCCGCCTCCTCTCTCGAATGCCTGCACCTCATGCCGGCATAGCACCGACCATGGCGACCGCCAAGCGTGGGCGTGATGTGGACAGGGCAGCGGCGCCGTGCCATTCATCCCCCGATGCCACGCGCCGAGTCCCAGCCGGCCGAAGCACAACGACGCGCCTCGTGGTGGCGGGCGATCCGTACCGCGTGGCTCGCCGCCTACGGGCTGCTGGTGCTGCTGCCGCTCGTCCTGATCGCGCTCTACCGCTACGTGCCGCCGCCGGTGACGCCGCTGATGCTGATCCGCGTCGTCGAGGGCGAGGGGATCGCCAAGGATTGGACGCCGCTGCACGCGATCGGGCAGAACGCGCCGCGCGCGGTGATCGCCGCCGAGGACAATCTGTTCTGCACGCACTACGGCTTCGACTGGAAGGCGCTGGGCAAGATCATCGACGAGGCGGACGGCGACGGGCCTACGCGCGGCGGCTCCACCATCAGCCAGCAGACGGCCAAGAACCTCTTCCTGTGGCCGGGGCGCAGCTATGTGAGGAAGGCGCTCGAGGCCTATCTCACCGCCTGGCTCGAGCTCTCGCTCGACAAGCGCCGCATCCTCGAGCTCTACCTGAACGTCGCCGAATGGGGTGCCGGCGTCTACGGCGTCGAGGCGGCGGCGCAGGCCAATTTCAACAAACCTGCCGCCAAGCTGAGCACGCGCGAGGCCGCCCGGCTCGCCGCCATCCTGCCCAACCCGCGCGCGCTCTCGGCGAGCAAGCCGGGGCCGCGCACCGCGCGCCAGGCCGAGCGGGTGCAGACCCGCATCGGCCAGCTCGGCCCGCTCTACGATTGCGTGTCCGAGATCGCCTGGGGCAAGAATTGAGCCCAACAACGAAAAGGATCGGAGAGCCGAAATGAGCCATGGCGTGACGCTGCCTTTCACCGTGGAGGCCAAGGACGGCCCGAGGCCCCTCGTCGCCACGATCGAGACCACGGTGATCGCGGGCTGGACCGGGCGCGACAAGGCGGCGATGGAGCACCACATGGCGGAGCTCGAGGCGATCGGCGTGAAGCGCCCGGCCTCGACGCCGGTCTACTACCGCGTCGGCTGCGCGCGCCTGACGCAGCGCGACGCGCTGGAAGCCTCCGGCGAGGAGTCGAGCGGCGAGGTCGAGCCGGTGATCATCCAGTCGGGCGGCGAGACCTATGTCGGCCTCGGCTCGGACCATACCGACCGCAAGGTCGAGACCTACGGCATCACGGTCTCGAAGCAGATGTGCGACAAGCCCATCGGGCGCGGCGTCTGGCCGTTCGCCGAGGTCGCAGACCATTGGGACTCGCTGATCCTGCGCAGCCATGCCGAGGGGCCTGGACCGCAGCGGCTCTATCAAGAAGGCAAGCTCGTCGCCATGCTGCCGATCGCCGAGCTGGTCAAGGGCTTCGCGCGCGGGGGCGAACGCCTGCCGGACGGCACGCTGATGTTCTGCGGCACCCTGCCGGCGATCGGCGGCGTCAAGCCGGCAACGGCGTTCTCGCTCGAGCTGGAAGACCCGGTGCTCGGCCGGACGCTGCGCCACGGCTACCGGGTGATCCCGCTGCCGATCGCGGGTTGATTGTTCGCTTCATGTTTATCCCGATGGTCGAAGACAATCATCGGGATGCCCTCAGGCGCCGGGCGCGTGCATCCGCACGCTTGGCTTTCGCCGCATAAGCGGCGCGGCGCCGTCGCGCCGGCCAAGCCCTGATGAGGCAAGCTCATCAGGGCTTGGCGTTGCGGCCTATCAGGAAATAGGTCGAGAGCGGGCCCTTGCCCTTGATCTCGACCGCGCCGTGCGGCTCGAACAGGAAGCGGTCCTGAAGCAGCGCGCGGGTCGCGGCCGAGACGTGGATGCGGCCGGGAACGCCCTGGGCTTCCAGTCGCGAGGCGGTGTTCACCGTATCGCCCCAGACGTCGTAGGAGAACTTGCGCCGGCCGATCACGCCGGCGACCAGCGAGCCCGAATGGATGCCGACGCGCACCTCGATCGACATGCCGCCCTCGGCGTTGAAGCGACGCACGGCGGCCAGCAGGTCGAGCGCCATGCCGGCGACCGCGGCGGCGTGATCGGGGCGGCCGGTCGGCACGCCGCCGGCGACCATGTAGGCATCGCCGATCGTCTTGATCTTTTCGAGCCGGTAGCGATCCGTCAGCGTGTCGAACTCGGTGAAGACGCGGTCGAGCAGGCCGACGAGCTGCTGCGGCCGCAGCATCGAGGCCTGCCGGGAGAAGCCGACGATATCGGCGAACAGCACGGTCGCCTCCGGGATGCTGTCGGCGATCACCTCCTCGGGCTTCTCCTTCAAGCGCTCCGCCACCGCGGCCGGCAGGATGTTGCGCAGCAGGCGCTCGGAACGCCGATGCTCGCGCTCGGCCGCCGCCTCGGCGCGGCTGAGCTGCTGGAACGCATAGAAGACGATGGTCAGGAGGATCGCGCTGAACGTGACGGCCGAGAAGATCTCGATGCCGCCGCGCAGGGCCGGGTCGAGCATGATCACGGCGTTCGCAGCGGGAGAGGTGAGGACGGCGGCCAGATAGAGGCCGGTCGCGACGACGGCGAGGGCGACGACGAGGCGGATGTTCTCAGCCCCGAAGAACAGCAGCGCCGCGGCCGGCGTGAGCAGCAGGTAGAGCGGGATGCCGGTCTCGGCGCCGAGCAGATGGCTGAGGAACATCATCATGGCGAAGAACACCAGCCCGAAGGCGATGGCGCCCAGATAGGCGTTCGCCCGGTGCGCGAGCGGTACGAGCGCCGAGAGCGCAGCGCCGCCGAGGTTGACGAAAACGGCGATCTTCAGCGTGTCGAAATCATAGGCCGCGTAGAAAACCGCATAGCCGATCGAGGTCAACGCGGCGGCGAGCGCCGCGATGTTGACGATGCGCAGCCGGCGCACGACATGCGGCGGGTAGCCATGGGTGCCCACGGCCGCGACGCGCGATAGGGCGGCGATCAGCCCCTGCTCCATGCCGGACAATGGCTCATCGCGTGGCAACCCGACCTACCTGGCCGCATGATCTCGGACCGCGCGACCGCGCCGGCGCGCGATCGCCGCTATCATTCCGCGGCGGCGCGGCCTTTGCTCGCCTTCTCGATGCGCGCGATCATCTCGTCGAGCGGGATGACGTTGGCGAACAGGACCGAGAGGGTGGCATGCACCACGCGCTTGATGTCGGCCACGCTGACGTCGCCGATCGGGAAGGTCTCGGTGGCGTCGTTCATGAAGAAGACGTGGTAGTCGCGCATGCCGGCCTCGCGCGCCGTGGTCTCGCAGCAGACATTGGTGCAGATGCCGGTGACGATGATGGTGTCGCGGCCGTTGGCGCGCAGCAGCTGGTCGAGGTCCGTGCCGGTGAAGGCGCCGTAGCGCGGCTTGTAGAGCAGGATGTCGCCTTCCTTGACCTCGATGCCGGGATGCAGCTTCGCGGTCTCCGAGCCCTCGCGGATGTAGCCGGCGCGCACCGGCTCGCACAGCTCGCCCATGGTGCCGAGGTTCGAGCCGTCGGCGCGGGTCACGTGGATCGTGTGGATCACCATGATGCCGGCGCGGCGGCAGGCTTCGGCGAGCCGGTTGATCGGCGCGATGATGCGCTTGCCGTCCGGCGCCGAGAGCGGCGTGCCCTCGACGAAGGCGTTCTGCATGTCGATGTTGACGAGCGCCATGCGCGACGGGATGACGGGATACTGGGTCATGGCCTGGCTCCTGTTCAGGCTGGTGGTCGCCCGCCCTCAGGCGGGATCGAAATAGTGGACCTCGAGCAGCACACAGCCGCCGTCGGACTTGAAAGGGCCGTGCGGCGTGCCGGGCGGGCGGCAGGCATAGGTCTCAGGCGTGAACTTCTCGCCGCCTTTGCCTGCGACGTCGTTGCCGACGATCAGGTCGCCCGAGAGCAGGTAGACCTCCTCCCAATAGGTGTGGACGAAGGGCGCGGTGGTGTAGACGCCGGGCTTGAAGCGGAGCAGGCGCGTGCGGCTGCCGCGCTTCGCCGCCTCGTCGAGCGCGCCGGAAAGGATCTTCTGCTCGATGCCCTCGGGGTAGCCCGGCGGCACGGACCAGCCGGCCGCCATGTCGAGGACGTGGAACTCGCGATGCTCCTTGGTGACAGCCATGATGCCCCTCAGCGAGCCTTCAGCTCGTCGTCGAGCGCATAGGAGCCCGACAACCGATCCACCAGGCCCTTCGACTTCGACCAGTCATAGGTGCGGTAGGAGTTGTTCTTGGTGACGAAGCTCGCGCCCGCATAGAACATCTCATACTGCGTGTGGCGCGAGGCGAACTCGGAGCCGACCGCATCCCAGGCGAGCTTGAACAGCTTGACCCGGCCCTCGGGATCGACCGCCGGGGATTTCTGCGTCTTCTCGATATAGCCGCGCAGGCTCGGATTGGCGAAGTCGTCGATGCTGGAGGGCAGCATGATCATGCCGCCGCCGGCAAGGTCGCGCAGCGTGTTGATCACCTTGGGGTAGAGCCGCTGGGTGACCACCTGTGCGGCGTAGACCTTGTGCGTGTCGGGCACGTAGTAGCGGCCGAGCTGGCGCCCGGAGACCTCGATCGAATCGACGAAGGCCTCGACCATCGCGGTCTCGGCGGCAAGCTCGCCGAGCGTCTCCTTGACCTGCGGAAAATTCTGTATGCCGTTGGTCTCCGCGATGTAGTGGGCGAGCCCGATCAGGAATCTCAGTTTGACCATGAGCCGAACCTGGCACTGGTAGTTCTGGTAGATGTGGCTCGGCGTGGCATGGAACTGGCGGTTGCTCATGGCGACATCGCCGGCGACGAAGATACGCTCCCACGGCACCTTGACCTCGTCGAAATAGAGCACCGCGTCGTTCTCGTCATAGCGGCTGGAGAGCGGGTTGTCGTAGACCGATTCGGCCGCGTCCTCGTAGGACTTGCGCGACATCACCTTGAGCCCCTTCGCGTTCATCGGCACGCAGAAGGAGAGCGCATAGGGCTCCTCGCCCTCCCTCAAGGGCTGGATGCTCGCGACCAGCACCTCGTTCGCCATGATGGCGGAGGTGCCGAGCATCTTGGCGCCCTTGACGGTGATGCCCTCATGGTCGCGGTCGACCTCGCGCACGACCAGGAAGGGATCGGCCTGATCGGCGGTGCCCTTGGTCTTGTCGGCCTGCGGGTTGACGATGACGTAGGTCAGGAACAGGTCGTTGTCGCGGGCATAGCGATAATAGTCCGCCAGCGCGCCGGCGCGGCTCTTGTCATAGGCCTCGAAGACGTCGAGCCCCATCATCATGCCGGTGATGCAGCTCGCGACATGGTCGGGCGAGCGGCCCATGAAGCCGAAATGGGTCTCGGCCCAGGCCTCGAGCGCGCGGCGGCGCTCGCGCAATTCCGGATAGGAGGTCGGCAGCTGCCAGGCGCGGCTGACCCGCACATTGCGGTCATTCGGCGCAAAGGTCATCAGCTCGGCGTTCTCGGGCGCGGCCTGGAAGTCATAGAGATGGGCGGCCGAGGCGACCGAGTTGCGGAACGCCCGGTGGGTCGTCACGTCCTCGACCTGCTTGCCGCGTAAGTAGACCTCGCGGCCATCGCGCAGCGATTCGATATGGCGTTCAGCGGTCTTGATCATCGGCAACCTCTAACACTTCGAGCCGCAACCACGCGACGGGCGCACGGCTTGCCGTACACAAAAGCCGTCATTGCCGAGCTTGACCCGGCAATCCAGGCTCCTCGCGTCGAGAAGGCATCGGAAGAAGCCTGGATGCCCGGGTCAAGCCCGGGCATGACGATCGAAGGAGCTGAGCTATGGGGTTCATCTCCCTACAGCCCCATCTCCGCGAGCAGCGGCGGCCATTTGTCCTTCCAGGGCCGCGCCTTTTCGAAACAAGCCGAGGCGCGCAGCACGGTGGCGTCGTCGAGCGGGCGGCCGACGATCTGGAGCCCGATCGGCAGGCCGTCCTTGGTGAAGCCGGCCGGGATCGAGGCGGCGGGCTGGCCGGTCATGTTCATGATGTAGGTGAAGTTCAGCCACTCGAAGCGATCGACCATCTTGCCGCCGATCTTCTCCGGCCCCTGGATGTGGAGCTGGAAGGGCGGGCAGGCGAGCGTCGGCGTCAGCAGCAGGTCGTACTTCTGCATCAACGCCATCATCTTGTTGACGACGCCCTTGCGCGTGACGATCGCGTTGGTGAAGTCCTCGGCGGTCCACGGCCGGGTGATGAACTCGACCAGGTGCGGCGTCATCCTGGCGCCGTGCTCGGCGACCATCTTGCGCATGCCCTTGAGATCGGTCTCGCAGGCGACCAGGCCCCAGAACGCGCCATAGGGGTTCTCGAAGCCGGGATGCGCGGTCTCGACCTTGCAGCCGAGCTCCTTCTCGAAGACCTTGACCGCGGCACCCACCACCTTGCGCACCTCGGGGTCGACCGCGGCGTAGCCCCAGTCCGGGCTGTAGGCGACCCTGAGCCCCTTGATGTCGCCCTTGATGGTGCTCAGCCAGCTCTTTTCGAGCGGCGGCAGGGTGCGGTGGTCGCGGATGTCGGGCCCGGCGATGATCGACATCATGAACGCCGCGTCGGCCACGGTGCGCGTCATCGGGCCGATATGCTCGAGCGCCTCCCAGCTCGAGACGCCGGGCGCGGTCTCGTCGCGGGTGCCAGGCCAGAGCGGCACGCGGCCCATCGAACCCTTGAGGCCGTAGAGCCCGCTGAACGAGGCCGGAATGCGCACCGAGCCGCCGCCATCGGAGCCGAGCGCCCACGGCCCCATGCCGGCGGCGACCGCCGCGCCCGAACCGGCGCTAGAGCCGCCCGGCGTCTTCTCCAGGTTCCACGGGTTGCGCGTGGTCTCGAACAGCGGGTTGTGGCCGACGCCCGAATAGCCGAACTCGGGCACGTTGGTCTTGCCGATGATGATGGCCCCGGCGTTCTTCAGGCGCTCGACCACGACGTCGTCAACGTCCGGCACGAAGTCCTTGTAGGCGTAGGAGCCCGAGGTGGTCTTGATGCCCTTGGTGCAGATCAGGTCCTTGACGCCGACCGGCACGCCGGCCGCCGGCCCGACCTCCTTGCGCGCCATGATCGCCTTCTCGACCTGCTTCGCGGCGGCGCGCGCGAGCTCGGGCGTCGGCACATTGAAGGCGTGCAGCTTGGGCTCGAGCTTGTCCATGCGGTCGAGCACCGCATCGATCACCTCGACCGGCGAGAGCTGCTTCGTCCTGATGTGCTTCGCCAGGGTCACCGCGTCCATGCGGCAAATCTCGTTCGCACCCGCCATGGTAGTCTCCCTCCCTCCCCGTCTTGCGTTCGTTCCAGCCCTATCCGGCCGCCATGCCTGGCGATCATAGAGCGGACGAGCCGGATAGTCTCCCGCCTGGTCGCGGCCGGCAACCATGCATAGCCGGCAGGGCCGATCAAGACGGCTCTTTACCGCATGGCCTGCCGCGTGGAAGCCTGCGCCGATCCAACCCCCGCAAGCAGAGGCCGCCCATGCCCTTCCCCGCCTTCGATTCCATCAAGCATGTCGCCGTGGTCGGCGCCGGCACGGTCGGCTCGAGCTGGGCGACCTATTTCCTCGCGCGCGGCTTCTCGGTCACGGTGTGGGATCCGGCGCCCGGCTTCGCGGCGCGCGTGAGCGGCTTCGTCGAGCGCGCCTGGCCGGTGATGGAGCGGCTCGGCACCGTGCCCGGCGCAGACCGGGCCAGGGTGCGCTTCGCCGACGACGCGGCCGAGGCGGTGGCCGATGCGCCCTTCATCCAGGAGAGCGCGCCGGAGGACACCGAGATCAAGCGCGCGCTCTACGCGACGCTCGACGATGCGCTCGGCCGGGACGCCGTTCTCGCGTCGAGCTCGTCGGGCCTCCTGATCAGCGAACTGCAGAAGGGCTGGAAGAGCGCGGCCCGCATGATCATCGGCCACCCGTTCAACCCGCCGCACCTGATCCCGCTGGTCGAGGTGGTGGGCGGGCCGGATACCGACCCTGCGGTCGTCGACTGGACCATCGGCTTCTACAAGTCGATCGGCAAGCCGGCGATCCGGCTCAACAAGGAGGTCACCGGCCATGTCGCCAACCGGCTGCAATCGGCGCTCTGGCGCGAGGCGGTGCACCTGATCACCACCGGCGTCGCGAGCGCCGCCGACGTCGACACCGCGATCGCCTATGGCCCGGGCCTGCGCTGGGCGCTGATGGGCCAGACCATGGTCTGGCATCTCGGCGGCGGCGACGGCGGCATGGCGCGCATGCTGGAGATCCTGGGGCCGGCGATCCAGAGCTGGTGGGACGATCTCGGCGCGCCGGACCTGACGCCCGAGGTGCGCGCGGCGATCATCAAGGGCGCGAACGAGGCGGCCGGCGGCCAATCCATCGCCGAGATCGCGAAGCGGCGCGACGAGCTCTTGATCGGCGTCCTGGAGACGCTCGCGGAGATTCGCGGCAGGCTCGGCCCCGGCGTGCCGTGACCGGCGACGCCGCGGCGCGGCTCGCGCGCGCCGGCGCCGACCGGGTGCTCATCCTCGACGGCGCCTATGGCACGAGGTTTCGCGGGCTCGACCTGCCCGAGGCGGCCTTTCGCGACGATCGGCTAGGGCAGCATCCGACCGCCCTCAAGGGCGACTACGAGGTGCTGAACCTGACCCGGCCGCAGCTCGTGCGCGGCCTCCATGACGCCTATCTCGCCGCCGGCGCGGACATCGTCACGACCAACAGCTTCAACGCCAACGCGATCATCCAGGCCGATGTCGGGCTTGCCGCGCTCGCGCCCGAGATGGCACGCGCCGGTGCCCGCCTCGCCCGCGCCGCCGCCGACGCTGCGATGGCCGCGGCGCCGGGGCGCCCGCGCTTCGTCGCCGGCGCGCTCGGCGTGACCCGGCGCAACCCCGCGCGGCAGGGCGGCGACAGCCCGCCCGGCATCGCCGAGGCTGACGACGACGCGCTTCGTCTCGCCTGCCTCGGCGCCGCGGCAGCCTTGATCGAAGGCGGCACCGACCTGCTGCTGATCGAGACCGTGACCAGCCTGCACAACGCGCGCCTTGCCGTCGCGGCGGCACGCCAGGCTGCGGAGGCGCATGGCACGGACTTGCCGATCGTGGTCTCGGGCACGGTCGGCGCGACGGGCCGCTTCGAATCTGGCGAGACGATCGCGGCCTTCGTTGAGGGCCTGGCCGATCTCGGCCTGTTCGCGATCGGCCTCAACTGCGCGCTGTCGGGCAAGGACTTGGCGCCCCACCTGGCCGCGCTCGCCCGCCTGAGCGGGAGCCGAATCTGGGTCTACCCGAACGCCGGCTATCCCGATGCCGCGGGGCACTATCACGAGCCGCCCGCCGAGACCGCCGATGCGCTTCGTGCGCTCGTCGCAAGCGGCACAGTCGATGCCGTGGGCGCCTGCTGCGGCTCGACGCCGGCGCATATCGAGGCCATCGCGCGCGCCGCCGCCGGCTTGATGCCTCGCGCGGCACGGCGCGAATGAGACGGGACGGTCTCAGTCGCTCCGGTGGCGGTGCGGGCCCTCTCCGGCGCCGCCTGCCTCGCCTTCGACCTCCGCCTGCACGGCGGTCGCGGCCTCGCGTCTCTCGCGCCGGCGCCGCGCCAGGATGTTGAGCCCCTCGACGCCGGCCGAGAAGGCGATGGCGAAGTAGAGATACTCGCGCGGGATGTGGAAGTGCAGCCCGTCCGCGACCAGCGCGACGCCGACCAGGAGGATGAAGGAGAGCGCCAGCATCTTCACGGTGGGATGACGGCCGACGAAACGCGCCATCGGCCCCGACGCGAACAACATGAACAGCATCGCGATCACCACCGCCAGGATCATGACGATGATCTGGTTCGACATGCCGACCGCGGTGATCACCGAATCGAACGAGAACACGAAATCCAGCATGACGATCTGGGCGACGCCCATGGCGAAGCGCCGCGCCATCTGGCCCTTGTCGAGCGTCTCGTCGGCGCCCTCCTCGTCTCGTTCGATCGAATGGTGGATTTCGAGCGTGCCCTTGACGAGCAGGAACAGCCCGCCGAGCAGCAGCACCAGGTCGCGCGCCGAGACGGTGTGGCCCCCGATGTCGAACAGCGGGGCCTTCAGGCTGGCGAGCCAGGTGATCCCCATCAGGAAGCCGACGCGCATGCCGAGCGCGAGGCCGAGGCCGAGCTGGCGGGCGCGCCGCTGCTGCGCGCGCGGCATGCGCGAGACCACCAGCGCGATGAAGATCAAATTGTCAATGCCGAGCACGAGCTCGAGCGCGGTGAGCGTGAGCAGGCTCGCCCAGAACTCAATCGATGAGAGATCGACCGCGAAGATCATGGGAGCGAACGGCTCAGCGCGTCATGATGGCGGGCTCACGCCTAGGCATCCGCGCCGTCCAGCCCGATGATCGCGCCATAGAGGTCGGGGCGGCGGTCGCGGAAGACGCCCCAGCCGACCCGGTAGCGCCGTATCGCCTCGATGTCGAATCGTGCCGTGATCACCGCTGCCTCGTCCCGCCCCGCTTCGGCTACCTTGGCACCAAATTGGTCCGCGATGAAGGAGGAACCGTAGAACGCGAGCGCGCAGGAGGCGCCCTCTTCGCGGCCGATCCGGTTCGAGGCGACCACCGGCACGAGGTTGGCCGCGGCATGGCCCTGCATGACGCGCTGCCAATGGTCGCGCGTATCGAGCGCGGGATCGAGCGGCTCGGAGCCGATCGCGGTCGGGTAGCAGATGATGTCCGCGCCCTTCAGCGCCATGATGCGCGCGGCCTCGGGGAACCACTGGTCCCAGCACACGGCGGCGCCGAGCCGGCCATAGCGCGTCTGCCACACCTTGAAGCCGGTATCGCCGGGGCTGAAGTAGAACTTCTCGGTGTAGCCGGGGCCGTCCGGGATGTGGGACTTGCGATAGGTGCCGAGCCGCCTGCCGTCCGCATCGATGATCACGAGCGCGTTGAAGAGCGCGTTGTTGGCGCGCTCGAACAGACTGACCGGCAGCACGACGCCGAGCTCGGCCGCGACCGCCTGCATGCGCCGCAGCGCCGGATTATCGTCGAGCGGCAAGGCGAGCGAGAGGTGCCCGGGATCGAGGTCCTTGCAGAAATAGGGCGTCTCGAAGAGCTCCTGGAGCAGGACGATCTGCGCGCCCTTGGCGGCGGCCTCGCGCACCAGCGCCTCGGCCCGCGCGATATTGCCGGCGCGGTCCGGGCCACAGGCCATCTGGGTCGCCGCCACCGTGATCTCGCTCATGCCATGCCGCCTTGATCGCCGAATCGGGAGAGCCTATCACGGTGCCGGCCAATCGTTGAGGAGTGCTTGAGGTGGGCGCCATCCTGAGAGGCACGCCGCGCGCCGACGGCTACCGCCTGCCGGGCGAGTTCGAGCCGCATGACGGCTGCTGGATGCTGTGGCCCGAGCGGCCCGACAATTGGCGGAACGGCGGCAAGCCGGCGCAGGCGGCGTTCGCCGCGCTCGCCGGCGCCATCGCGGCGTTCGAGCGCGTCACCGTCGGCGCCTCGGCCGCGCAATACCGCAACGCGCGGGCATTATTGCCGCCGGCCGTGCGGGTGGTCGAGCTGTCGAGCGACGATGCCTGGATGCGCGACGTCGCGCCCGCCTTCGTGATCGATGGGCGAGGCGGCGTGCGCGGCGTGCGCTTCGGCTTCAACGCCTGGGGCGGGCTCGAGGCCGGGCTCTATTTCCCGTGGCAGCGCGATGCCGAAATCGCCCCGAAGCTCCTCGAGATCGAGCGGCTCGACCGCTATGACGCGCCGCTCGTGCTCGAGGGCGGCGCGATCGCCTGCGACGGAGAGGGCACGCTGATCACGACCGTCGACTGCGTCCTCAACCACAACCGCAATCCGGGGCTCGGCCACGACGAGGCGGAGGCGATCCTGCGCGACTATCTCGACATAGAGGCGACCGTCTGGATCGAGCACGGCCTGCCCACCGATGAGACCGGCGGGCATATCGACAATCTGGTCGCCTTCGTACGGCCGGGCGTGCTCGCCTTGGCCTGGACCGACGATCCGGCCGATCCGTTCTATCCGGTGGCGCGCGAGGCGATGGAAACGCTGCGCCATGCGCGGGACGCGCGCGGCCGCAGCTTCGACATCCATCGCATCCATCAGCCACCGCCGACCGTGATGACAGCGGACGAAGCGGCGGGCATCGACCGGGTCGAGGGCAGCAAGCCGCGGCGCGCGGGCGATGCGCTCTGCGCCTCCTACATCAACGCCTATGTCGGCAACGGCGTGGTCGTGGTCCCGGCGTTCGACGACGCCATGGACGCGCGCGCGCGCAGCGTCTATGCGACGCTGCATCCCGACCGGACGATCGTGCAGGTCCCGGCGCGCGAGATCGTGCTCGGCGGCGGCGGCATCCATTGCATCACGCACGAGCAGCCGAGCCCGCAAGGCGTGCCGCCCGGTTTCGCGAGGCGGCACGCCTGAGCCTCCGGCTCATACCGCCGCGGTCACGTCGACCTCGATCAGCATGTCCTCGTGCGAGAGGCAGGAGACGCCGATCAGGGTGCGCGGCGGCGGGTTCTGCTTGCCGAAGATCTCGTGGGTCACCCGGTTGAGCTCGTTCTGATACGACATGTCGGTGAGATAGACCGTCATCTTCACGACGTTGCGCCAGTCCGCACCGAGCGAATCGAGCACCAGCTTGATGTTCGCGAAGGTGCGCTCGATCTGGCGGCTGAATCCGCCGCTCATCCATTCGCGCTCCTCCTCGGGCACGTGCGGGTGCTTGTGATAGAGCGGGATCGGCCCGCAGCCCGCCATGAAGACGATGCGGCCGCCCTCGACCGCGAAGGCCGGCGCGAACGGCATGTTGTGCTCCGGCTTCGGCTCCATGGGGTGGATCGGCGCGATTTTCATCTGATCTTCTCCCGTGTGTTGGACATCGCGGCATCGTCACGAATCGGGGCCGCCTTGCCGATTCGCGCGGGGCCCGCTTCGGCGGACGAGGCGGCATGATGCCATGCCTCGCCGGGTCCATTCGCGGCCGGTGGCCCCCGCCGTCGTTCACGCACCGTTCGATTCCCCCGCCTTCGCCGGCCAGCGCGTCGATCCCGGTCGAATAGAAAAGCTTTTGATTCTTTTATGAAATCAGCGCCGCGCGGCGACTCGCCTCCGTCCAGGTCGCCAGCGCGCCAAGCCGAGCCTTCGAAAGCCGGGCGGAGCGCGCCTGCGACAAATTGTGAACAACGTCCGCGCCGGCTTGCCAAGGGGAGCAAAATCGGTAGATTCGCGCGCCTGTCGCGACCTGCCCGGGTCAGAACCACGGGCCGACACGATGGTCGGCGGCAATTCCTCCCTTGCGTCATCAACCGCATCGATCGTGGAAGACGTCGCGTTCCTCGGCCCGCCCCCCGAGACGTGCCGCAGAAAGGAACAGAGGTGAATCGCAGCGTTTGGAGCTTCTACCCGATTTCGGGGCCGCGGGCGTTTGAAGAAGTCGTCGATCAGATCACCTTCGCGATCAGGACAGGGGCGTTCAAGCCGGGCGATCGGCTGCCATTGGTGGAAGAGCTCGCCCTCGCGATGAAGGTCAGCAAGCCGACCATCGGAGAAGCGATCAAGGTGCTGAGCCGCGCCGGCGTCCTCGTCGCGCAGCGCGGCGCGAGCGGCGGCCTTACCGTGGTCAGCGACACGATCCCGGAGACGCTGACCATGCGCCGCCCATCGGGCTGGCGCGAGGCGACGCTCAAGGAGCTGGTCGAGGCGCGCCGCCCGATCGAGATGCAGATCGTCATGCTGGCCGCCGAGCGCGCCACGCCGGAGGATTTCGAGGCGCTGCGCTACGCGGTCAACCAGCTCAAGGCGCAGAGCAACCTGCACACCATGCAGCGCCTGCACTTCGAGAACCTGTTCCACTACAATCTCGGGCGCGCCGCGCGGAGCGAGTTGCTCTCGTTCTACCAGCACCAGATCCTCGAACAGATCACGCTGCTGCTGCGCGACCATTTCCCGCAGGCGGTTGAGGTGTCGACATCCGCAGGCCACCACGAGCGCATGCTGAACGCCATGGAACGGGGCGACAAGAAGGCGCTCATGGCGATTGCCGACGAGCATCTCGGCCTCGTCGAGAGCATCGCGGCCAAGCAGGCGCACGCGCCCGCCCGGCTCGGGCGGCGCGCCTTGGCCTGAGCGCTGCCGCAGGAGACGCGGAGACCATCGATCTGCTATTTTTCCCGGAAACGAGGAGGCAGATCGATGGCCGCATCCACGGAAGATAGAAGCGGGCTGTCGCGGCTGATCAGCGGCCGCGATGGCCTGAGCATGCCGGCCTTCGGCATCGGCACCTGGCGCATGGGCGAGAGCGCGCGCGACCGCGCCAAGGAGATCGACGCGCTCAAGCTCGGCCTCGACGAGGGCGTGCGGCTGATCGACACCGCCGAGATGTACGGCAGCGGCAAGGCCGAGGAGATCGTCGCCGAGGCGGTCAAGGGGCGGCGCGACGAGATCTTCATCGTCTCGAAGGTGATGCCCCACAACGCCTCGCGCGCCGGCACGCTCAAGGCGGCCGAGGCGAGCCTCAAGCGCCTCGCGACCGACCGCATCGACCTCTATCTGCTGCACTGGCCGGGCTCGGCGCCGATCGAGGAGACCCTCGATGCGTTCGACCGGCTCAAGCGCGACGGCAAGATCCGCCATTACGGCGTCAGCAATTTCGACGCCGGCGAGATGGTGCGCGCGCTCGGCGCCAAGAAGGGCGCGGCCATCGCCTCCAACCAGGTGATGTACAACCTGCTGCGGCGCGGCATCGAGACACGGCTGCTGCCCTGGTGCGCCGAGCAGGGCGTGATCGTGATGGCCTATTCGCCGCTCGACCGCGGCAGGCTCAAGCCGAGCAAGGGGCTCAAGGCCGTGGCGGCGCGCCACGGGGTCACGCCCGAGGCGGTCGCGATTGCCTGGACCATGCGCCTGCCGCACCTGGTGACGATCCCGAAAGCGGCTTCCACCAAGCACCTGCGCGACAACCTCGCGGCGGCGCGGCTGGTGCTGAGCGAGGCAGACCTCGCGACGCTCGATGCGGATTACCCGCCGCCCGAAGGCGACGTGCCGCTCGACATCGAGTAGCCGCTACTTCGCTGGCTTGGCGCGACGGCGGGTCGCCGTCTTGCCGGCCGCGGTGCGGCGCGCGGGCGAGCGGCGGCGTGCGGCCGGTGCGCCGGCGGGCGGGGCCCTCCTGTCCTCGACCGCGGGGAAGTTCAGTTCGATCGTGATGTCGTTCGGGTCCTTGACGAAGAGCTGCACCATGTTCTGCTCGGGCACCACCCGCTCGCGGATTTCGAGCTTGTGGCGCTTCAGCCTGCGCTTGATGCCCTCCAGGTCGTCGGCGGCGAAGGCGATATGGTCGATCGGCCCGGTGCCGCCGTTGAGCGCCGATGCCCCTCTCTGCTCAAGATAGTAGGCCTGATCGGCGTTCGCGACCTTGCCCGCGAGATGGATGCACGGCGTCGAGCCGATATAGAGCCAGTAGCCGGGGAAGGGAAACGGCGGCCGATACCCATCCTTGAGCCCGAGCACCTTGACGTAGAAGTCGCGCGTGACCTTCGGACGGTCGGACAGCACGAGCACATGCTCGAAACGGTTCAACGACATGGTCTCCAGTCCCTCTTCATGGCGCGGCAGGGCGGAAGGCTGAGATCACAACACGCAGCGGGCCGGCGCGCAATGGCCACGATGCCGCACGGCAGAGCCGCATTCGGACCGGCCTAGAAGCGCCGCCGCGTGCTGGCCGCGTCCGCGATCCGCCGGCGCGCCAGCGCCTCGGCGGCCTGGCGCGGCAGCATCCCGCCGGCCCGCGCGCCCTCCAGCGTCTCGCGCACATTGCGCGCGATCTTCTCGCGAATCGCCTCGAACGCGGCGGCCTGGCTGCCGCCATGATACTCGACCGCGGCGCAGATCACGCCGCCGGCATTGGCGATGAAGTCCGGCAGGCTGAGCACGCCGCGCGCGGCGAGCGCGGCCTCGGCCTCCGGCGTCGCCGGGATGTTGGCGCCCTGCACGATCAGCTTGGTCTTCAGCCGGCCGATCGTGTCGGCACGCAGCACGTCGGGCCGCGCCGCCGGGATCCAGATCTCGCACTCGACATCAAGCACGGCATCGGCCGGCCGCACCACGCCGCCCGCATAATCGGCGAGCCTGCCGCCGCTGCGCTTCAGCGCGATCGCCTTCTCCACGTCGAGCCCGCCGGGCGCGGCGAGCGTAGTCGAGGAATCGGAGACCGCGACGATCACGGCGCCCCTCTCGGCCAGGAAGCGGGCGGCGTGCGTGCCGACCGCGCCGAAGCCCTGGATGGCGACCCGCGCGCCTTTGACCGCGACGCCGGAATAGGGCTCGGCCGCCTCGGCCGCAACGGCGCAGCCGAGCCCGGTCGCGCCGATCTCGTCGAGCGGGATGCCGCCGACCGTGCGCGGCAGGCCGACGGCGCGGCCGATCTCGTCCTTGACCCAGCCCATGCAGCGCTCGTCGGTGCCCATGTCAGGGCCCGGGATGTAGTCGGTCAGGCCGCGAATGGCTTGGGCGAAGGCGCGGATCAGCGGCTCCTTTTCGCCTTCCGGCATGTGCGGGTCGCCGAACATGACCGACTTGCCGCCACCATGCGGCAGGCCGGCCGCCGCGTTCTTCAAGGTCATGGCGCGCGCCAGGCGAAAGCACTCCTCGACGCTGACGTCGGGCGCCATGCGGATGCCGCCGATCGCCGGGCCGCACGCCACATTGTCGACGACCACGATGCCCTTCATCCCGCTGCCGGGATCGTGGACGTGAACGATCTTGATCGGCCCGAGCTCGTCCGCGAAGCGGAACAGGTCGGCCGACACGTCAGGCCTCCTTCTCGAGGTCCGCGGTCAGGGCGGCGAGGAAGCGCGCCGCCTCGCCGCCCGTGATGCAGCGATGGTCGAAGGTGAGCGAGAGCGGCAATAGACTGCGCGCCTCGTAGCGGCCGCCGACCACGACGACCTGGCGCCCGATCACCCCGGCGCCGACGATCGCGACCTGCGGCGGCACGACCACGAGAGCCGCATGGATGCCGGCGATGGTGCCGAAATTGGAGAGCGTGATGGTCTGCCCGCGCAGCTCCGAGAGCGGCACGCTGCGGGCGCGCAAATCCGCCTTGAGCCGCTCGATGCCGCGCCTGATGTCGGCCGGCTCGCGATTGCCGACATCGTGCAGCACCGGCGCGAACAGGCCGTCGCCGGTGTCGATCGCGATGCCGAGGTCGATGCGCTCGTGCAGCTTGCGCGCCATCGCACGGCCGTCATACCAGGCGTTGAGTGCGGGCTCGGCCCGGCATCCCGCGACGATGGCACGGATCAGGCGGAGCGTGACGTCGGCCTTGGCGTTCGCCCAGGGGTCGACATCGGCGAAGCCGGTGATGGTCGCGGGCACCACCTCGGCATGGCTGCGCGCCATGTTGTCGGCCATGGCACGCCGGACGCCGCGCAGCGGTTCGTAACCTTCGCCGAGCTGCGGCGCCTCGGCGGCCTGCTCGACATCGACGCTGGTGATCTGGCCCTGCGCGCCGGTCGGCTTGACGCGCGACAGGTCGACGCCGAGCTGGCGCGCCAGTGCGCGCACCGCGGGCGTCGCCTTGATCGCTGCACCGGCCTCGGGCGGCGGCGCGCTCGGCTTCGCTTTGGCTGAAGCGGGCTTGGGCTGCGCCGGCTTCTGGGCGCCCGACGGCTTCGCCTTGGTCGCGGGCTTCGCGGGCGCAGCTTCGGCTTGCAACCGGCCGACCACGGTGCCGGTATCGGCCGCCGCCGTCTCCTCGAACTCGACCAGCGGCGCGCCGACCACCACGCGGTCGCCCGGCGCGCCGAACAGCTTGGCGATGCGGCCCGCGCGCGGCGACGGCACCTCGACCACCGCCTTGTCGGTCTCGACCGAGACCAGCGGCTGATCGGCCACGACATGATCGCCGACGCCGACCTGCCAGCTCACGATCTCCGCCTCCTGCAGGCCCTCGCCGAGGTCGGGCAGCGCGAAGGTGCTCATGCGGCGAACTCCAGCACGCGCCGCGCACCCGCGAGGATGCGCTCGACGTTCGGGATGTAGTGCTCTTCGAGGCGCGGCAGCGGCATCACGGTGTCGTAGCCGGCGACGCGCACGATAGGCGCCTTCAGGCTGAGCAGCGCATCGTCGGCCAGGCGCGCCGCGATCTCGGCGCCGAAGCCGCCGGTCAGCGCGGCCTCCTGCACGATGACGCAGCGCCCGGTGCGCCCGACCGAGGCGATGATGGTCGCGGCATCGAGCGGCGCGAGCGTGGCCACGTCGATCACCTCGGCGGCCACCCCTTCGGCGCCGAGCGCCTCGGCAGCCTCGAGCGTGTCCTTCACCATGGCGCCCCAACTGACCAGGGTGAGATCGGTTCCCTCGCGCAGCACGAAGGCACGGTCGAGCGGCAGGGCCTCGCCATCGTCCTCGACTGCCTCGCGGAAGGCACGGTAGAGCCGCGTCGGCTCGAGGAAGACCACGGGGTCGGGATCGCGGATCGCGGCGAGCAGCAGCCCGTAGGCGCGCGCCGGCGAGGACGGCATCACCGTGCGCAGACCGGGCACCTGCGCGAACATCGCCTCGGGGCTCTCGGAATGGTGCTCCGGCGCGTGGACGCCGCCGCCCGCGGGCGCACGCATCACCAGCGGGCAGGACAGGCGGCCGCGCGTGCGGTTCCGCAGCCTCGCGGCGTGGTTCACGATCTGATCGAGCGTCGGGTAGATGAAGCCGGTGAACTGGATTTCGACCACCGGCTGGAACCCTTGCGCAGCCGCGCCGACGGCGAGCCCGGCGATCGAAAGCTCGGCCAGGGGCGTGTCGAGCACGCGCTCGGGCCCGAACTTGGCGAGCAGGCTGTCGGTCGCGCGGAACACGCCGCCATCCTTGCCGACATCCTCGCCGATCACCAGCACGCGCGGATCGTCGGCCATGGCGCGGGCCATCGCCGCACGCACCGCCTCGACCAGCGTGAGCTCAGCCATCGCCGCCCTGCCCGGCCTGGGCCGCCGCCTCGACCGCGTCGCGCTGCGGCCGCAGCGGCGCCGGCAGCGCCTCGAACAGATAATCGAACATGGCGGTCGGCGGCGCCGGTTCGGTCGCCTCGTAGCGCTCCACCTCGCGCTCGACCTCGGCCGCGCATTCGGCGTGCAGCGCCTCCTCGTCTGCCTTGGTCCACAATTCCTCGGTGACCAGATAGTTGCGCAGGCGCGCGACCGGCTCGGCCTTCCACCGGCCGCTGACCTCGGCGTCGTCGCGATAGCGGGTCGCATCGTCCGCCGTGGTGTGATCGCTCAAGCGATAGGTCACCGCCTCGATCACGCTCGGCCCGTTGCCGCTGCGCGCCCAGCCGAGCGCACGCTCGACCGCCTCGCGCACCGCGATCACGTCATTGCCGTCCACCATCTCGCCGGGGATGCCGGCCGCGACCGCCTTCTGCGCCAGGGTCTCGGCCGCGGTCTGCGCCGAGCGCGGCACCGAGATCGCCCACTGGTTGTTGTTGATCACGAAGAGCGCGGGCAGCCGCCAGACACCCGCGATGTTGATCGCCTCGTAGAAATCGCCCTTCGAGGTCGCGCCGTCGCCGAGCACGCAGACCGCGGCGCGCGCCTCCTTGCGCAGCTTGAAGGCGAGCGCGACGCCGACCGCGTGCGGCGCGTGGCTCGCGACCGGCACGCAGATCGGGAAGTCCTGGCGCGGGCCCTGGAAGTCGCTGCCGCGCTCGTCGCCGCCCCAATAGAGCAGCACCTCGGACATGGCGACGCCGCGCCAGAACATGGCGCCCTGCTCGCGGAAGGAGGGCAGCAGCACGTCATCGGCCTGCATCGCGGCGCCGATGCCGACCGAGACCGCCTCCTGGCCGAGCGAGGAGGCGAAGGTGCCGAGCCGCCCGGTGCGTTGCAGCGCGACCGCCTTGGCGTCGAACGCGCGGGTCAGCACCATGCCGCGATAGAGCGCGCGCAGCACGTCGGGGTCTTGGGCGAAGCTTGGCAAGGCGGCGAGCGGCTTTCCCGCCGGCGACAGGAAGGCGCGCGGACGGGATTCGGCGATCGCGTCAGACGATGTAGACCGCTCCGGCGTCACGGCTCTTGATCTTGCCTTCCCGCACGAGCTGCGCGACCTCGCGGAAATCGGCGAGGAACTCATCGACCACCGCGCCGTGCCGCGGATTGAGGAGGAGCTGCAGGGTATTGGGATCGACGCCGCGGGAGAACAGCCAGCCGCGCTCGCCGAGCCCGTCGCCGACAGCGAAGATGTCGAGCCCGTCGCCCATGATCGAGATGTGCGTGCCCTCGGGCTCGCCGAGCATGGCGGCACCGTCGATCGCGGCGATCCCCTCGGCGATGCGCCGCTTGGTCTCGAGCATCGCGGCGACCCGCTCCCGATAGCCGGCGCGGCCGAGATAGCGCATCACCGCATAGGCCGAGGCGACCGCGCCGCCATTGCGCGAGCCGGCGATGTTGGCGGTGCGGTAGATGCCGGCGGGCCAGGCCTCGAAGCTGAAGCCCTGATGACGCGCGCGCGCCTCGTCGCGGATGACGAGGACCGAGGCACCGCGGCCGGACCAGCCGTATTTGTGCAGGTCGGCCGACATGGAAGCGACGGCCGGCACGCCGAAATCGAAGTCCGGCACGGCATGGCCGAGCTCGCGCACGAAGGGCAGCACGAAGCCGCCGACGCAGCCATCGACGTGGAGCCAGAGGTCGTGCTCCTCGGCGAGCGTGCCGAGCGCCGCGATCGGATCGACCAGGCCGTAGGGATAGGGCGGCGCGGAGCCGACCAGCATGATGGTGTTCGGGCCGATGGCGCGCTTCATGCCGTCGAGATCGGCGCGGTAGCCGACGCTCTTCTCCATGCGCACGACCTTGAGGCCGAGCAGCTCTGCCGCCTTGTTGAAGGCCGGATGCGCGGTGCGCGGCACCACCATCTCAGGCTCCTTCACATGGGGCTTGGTCGCCCGCGCCCAGTCGCGCGCGGTCTTGACCGCCATGGTGATGCTCTCGGTGCCGCCGGTGGTGACGCTGCCGACCGCGCCTTCGGGCGCGTTCAGCATCTCGCACACCATGGCGACGACGCCTTCCTCATAGCGGCGGAGCGAAGGATAGGTGGTCCCGCCGTAGATTGCGTTGTCGCCGATATGGGCGGCATAGGCGGCGTTCGCCACCGCGACCACGTCCTCGCCGGGGTCATAGGAGGCGCGCAGGTTCTTCGGCTCGTTCCAGCGCCGGTCGGTGCGCCGGAACGCATCCATCTCGGCGTCGAGCGCGGTCTGGCTCAGGCCGGCATCGGCAAAGGCACGGTTGGAGCGGTTCGACATCGGAGGCGGCAATCGATGGTTCTGGCGCGTCGGTTCCAGTCTGGCGCCTGCGCTCTTACCATCGTGCCGGAGGAATTGCCACCGATTCGCGAAATCCGGGGAACCGGCGCGTTACGGCGAGCGGGCGGCCTCGCTCGGCAGGCCGGGCTTGTTCAGCGCCTCGACCAGCGTATTCAGGCGCACCGGCTTGGTGAGGAAGGTGATGTCCGGCAGGCCGAGCGCGCCCGCCAGCCTGGTCGCGGACTCGCCATAGTGCGGGTTGTAGCCGGTCACCAGGATGACACGCGCCCTGGTGCGCTGCTGAGCGAGCCAGCGCATGAACTCGATGCCGTCAACCTCCGGCATCACGATGTCGAGCAGCACGATTTCGGGCTGAAAGGCCGTATAGACCTCGCGCGCGCTGCCGCCGTTGGACGCCGAACGGACCTCGAAGCCGAGATCGGAGGCGACATCCTGCACGAAGTCGCGAAAGCCCGCCTCGTCATCGACAACCAGGAGCCGCCTCACCGGACTCGCCCGATCCATCCCAAGATCCCTTCGCAAGTCACGCCCGCGCGCGGAGTCGCTAGAGCAGGATCGTTTGAGATGGCATCGCTCCGGGATCCATCTCAAGCGTGAATCCTGCTCTACTCAACAAGTTAGAGCACGATTCACCGATCAGGTTGAAGCAACCTGATCGGACCGTGCTCTAGGAGCGTATCACCCGGGAGCCTTCCTTGGCCGAGCTTTCGAGCCGGGTTTCCATCCTATGCAGCCTGGCGACCAGCTCCTCGTGAAGGTGATCGACCTTGTCGTGAAGATGGGATATTTCCAATTCGGCCTTGAGGTTGACCTCGTACTCGATGTCGGAGCGCACCCGCTCCTTGGCGGCCTGCAGGTTCTGGCTCAGCAGCACGAAGACGGCGAGGAAGATCGCCTCCAGCGACACCGCCATGGTCAAGAGGCCGAACGGGAACGGATCGAACGCCACGACACCCGGGATCACGTCGAGGTTGATCACGATCCAGACCGTGAAGAACACGGCGTGGATGAAGACGAACGGCATGCTGCCGGAGAACGACGCGATGGCATCCGCGATCCGGTCGAGCGTGCTCCGCTTCTGCTCCGCCTCCTCGTTGACGTTGCGGGAGACCCGCCCGCGCAGGAGCTCGTCCGTCCGGCGCAGCCGCTGGCCGACCACGGCGAGCAGTTGCAGCGCCGCACCCGGCTGCCGCCTGACGAACTCGAGGAAATCGGCCCGCTCGAGCAGCAGGAGCTCGGTGGTCTCGACCGCCTCGGCGGTTGCGGTGCGGGCGCCGCCGTCGAACATCGACAGCTCGCCGAACAGCCCGCCCGGCTCGCACAGATCGAGCACGATCCGGTCACCCAGACGGTCGCGGACGGAAAGCTCGATCCCGCCGGCGCGCACCACGTACATGGCATCGCCCGGATCGCCGACATGAAAGACGATCTTGCCCTTGGGGTAGGACACCCGCGTCATCGTCCGCGCGAGCGTCTCCCGCTCCGCTGCGTCGAGGCCTTGAAACAGCGGTATGCCGGCCAGCAGCTCGGCGTCTTTCTCCATGACCGGCGTCCCCCGCTCGCCCGATCTCAGGGCAGAATGGCGCGGGCGCCAGGGTAAGCGGCGGTTATCAGCCGGGCAAGGCATCGCGCCGCCGGCAAAGGCCGGCATGACGTGTCAATCCGGTGATTGCCGGGTTGTGCGCGAACCGCCGAAACCCGCATCGCCTATTGCGGTCCTTCGTGCGTCTTCACGTCGCCGCGCTGCTGACGGGCGATGTCCTGCAATTGGCGGCGCGCCGCATCGAAGGCGTCGCGCACCGCCACATAGGGCTCCTCATGCGCCTGATGATCGGATGGGTTCCGGCTCACCACGATCGGCGGACGCCCGGGCACGGTGATCTCGACGCGCACGCTGAAGAGGTTGCCCTTCTCGTGACGGCGATGCGGCGCCTCGATGACGACGCGGCAGGCGGTGATGCGGTTGTGATAGCGCTCGAGCTTCTCCGCCTCCTTGCGAATCCGCTCCTCGATCGCGAACGACGATCCCATCCCTTGAAAGACGATCTCCAGCGGCGTTTCCATCCTCTTCCCTCGCGCTTTTCGAATCGGCCCATGCCGCAGGCGTCCGGGGGGCTTGGACACCGGGCGCGGCTTGGCGCAGATAGATACAATGGCAGGCCGACAAGCCTTGACCCATGTCATGGTCGAGGCCCGGCAGCCATGTTGGCATCTTGAATATTGCGATGCAGCATCAAACGCAAGGCGCAAGGAGGGTTCATGACCAAGGCGCGGCAGCCGCTCACCCGGGAGCAGGTGGTGGCCATCGTCGGCGAGTTCAGCGACGCGCGGATCGCGGCGATCCTGAACACCGGGGCGACGGTCGAGGAGCTGGAGGAGGCCGCGGCGCTGGCCGCCGGCGAGAGCGACGTGGTAGGGCGCGAAGGATACAAGCCATCGCGCGTCGTGGCGACGCTCTACGACATCATCTCCCCCGCCATGGAGGAGGAGCCGGAGCGCGACCGCGGCTAGAAGCGAGCGACGCGATGCCGTCATCCGCCGGCGGTTGCCGGCTCGCGCGCCGTGCCTTAGGGTGCCGCCGGTTCGAATCGGCGCGGGCAGCCAAGATCGGCATGCCCGCAAACTGCACCGGCCGCGGGCCGGCATGGGAGAAATCGGCATGACGCTTGAACAGGGGCGCAACTACTCGCTGGAAGAGCTCGACAAGGAGTGCGTGTTCCACCCCGTCACCTCGATTGCGGACCATCTGGCGAAGGGCCCGCTGATCGTCGAGCAGGGAACCGGCGTCCGGGTCGGCGACCATAACGGCCGGCGCTATATCGACGGCTCGGCGGGGCTCTGGTGCGTCAATGTCGGCTATGGCCGCGCCAAGCTCGCCAAGGCGGCCGCCGAGGAGATGGAGAAGCTCGGCTACTTCCACACCTTCGGCTCGGCCTCGAACCCGCCGCAGATCAAGCTCGCCGAAAAGCTGCTGCGCCTCCTGCACGAGGAGGCCGGCGCCACGCAGATGAGCAAGGTGTTCTTCGGCTGCACCGGCTCGGATGCCAACGACACCCAGTTCAAGCTGGCGCGCTACTACAACAACCTGCGCGGCAAGCCCGAGAAGAAGAAGATCATCTCCCGCCTCGGCGCCTATCACGGCGTCAGCGTCGCCGCCGGCAGCCTGACCGGCATCCCGCTCTATCACAAGGCGTTCGACCTGCCGCTCGACGGCGTGCTGCATACGGCCTGCCCGCACTATTACGGCAACGCCAAGCAGGGTGAGAGCGAGGAGGCATTCGGCAAGCGGATGGCCGACGAGCTCGACGCGCTGATCCGGAGGGAGGGGCCGGAGACGGTCGCCGCCTTCATCGCCGAGCCGATCATGGGCACCGGCGGCGTCCTCTTGCCGCCCAAGGGCTATTTCGAGCATGTCCAGAAGGTGCTCGACAAGCACGACGTGCTGTTCATCGTCGACGAGGTGATCTGCGGCTTCGGCCGGACCGGCTCCTGGTTCGGCACCGGCCGCTACGGCCTGAAGCCCGACCTGATCTCGCTCGCCAAGGGCCTGACCAGCGCCTACTTCCCGCTCTCGGCGGTGGTGGTCTCCGAGCGCGTATGGTCGGTGCTGGCCGACGCCTCGCCCGAGGTCGGCGTGTTCGCGCACGGCTTCACCTATTCGGGTCATCCGGTCGGCGGCGCGGTCGGCCTCGCCAACCTCGAAATCTTCGAGGAGGAAGGCCTGGTCCAGAACGCGGCCACGGTCGGCCCCTATCTCAAATCGGCGCTGATCGAGCGCATCGGCAAGCACCCGAATGTCGGCGAAATCCGCGGCGAGGGGCTGATGATCGGCATCGAGTTCGTCGCCGACCGCGAAACCAAAAAGCCGCTCGACATGAACCCGCGCGTGCACCGCAAGGTCGCGGCGGCGGCGCTCGAGCGGGGCGTTATGGTGCGCGCTTTGCCGTTCCTCGACGTCGATGCGTTCTCGCCGCCGCTCACCTTCACGCGGAGCGACGCGGACGAGACGGTCGAGAAGTTCGGCGCCGCTGTGGAATCCGTGCTCGGCCCGACGCCGAAATGAGCTGAACGCAAATCGTCCAACGTGGAAGGCCCCGGCGTGACCCGCCGGGGCCTTTTTCGTTCGGCTCACGTCATGCTCCGCCTCGTTTGAGAAGAGCAGGATTCACGTTCGAGACGAAATCGCTTCGCGATTCATCTCAAACGATCCTGCTCTATGGCCGAATCGGGCAGAACAGCAGCAGCCGGTTTTGCCCGCCGCGGCGCTCATAGCGGGTCTCGCCGGCCAGCGAGCGGACGATGTGGATGCCGAGCCCGCCGATCGGCCGCTCCTCCAGGCCGCGGTCGATATGGGGCGCCGGTATGGAAAGCGGGTTGAAGGCGCCGCCATCGTCCACGAAATCGACGATGAGCGTATCGCCGTCGCGCGCGAGCCCGACCTCGACCGAAGCCGCCGGCGGGTCGCCCAGGCTGTATTTGTGAACGTTGGCGAACAGCTCTTCGAGGATCAGGGCGATGCGATAGCCCATGGGTTCGCTGAGGCCCTGCGCCGCGGCGAAGCCTTCGGCCAGGGCGAGCAGCTTGGCGAAGCTCGCGCGCTCATTGGGCAGGCGGGTCCTGTCCGTCATGCCGCCGGTTTCCCAGCCGGTTCCATCAATGCGGGCGGCCGAGCCGCGCACACGGCGCCGCCACGGCGGCGGTGTCGATGGGACGGGGCATCGCGCGAGACGGCGCCTATCCTGTTAACAGCGGCCCCCTGATCCTATAGCCTGTTAGGCCAGGGGATGGAGAGGACTATCACATGTGGACGAGGACCATCGCAATTGCCGGCATGATCGCGACGCTCGGTTTCGCCGTCTGCGCAGAGGCCGCCGAGGCCGAGATCGGCTGGATCAAGAGCGTGGCGGGCGAAGCCCATGTCGTGCGCGGCGATGCGCGGGAGGCGGCGACGCTCGGCCAGCCCGTCCATGAGGGCGACCGGCTCGAGACCGGGCCGGACGGCTCGATCGGCGTCACCTTCACCGACAACACGGTGATGTCGGCCGGGCCGAACTCGAGCGTCGTCCTCGAAAACTATCGGTACGATGCCGCCGCGTTCGAGGGCAACATGCTCACCGAGCTGCAAAAGGGCACCCTCGCGGTGACCACCGGCGACATCCCCCGCACCTCGCCCGAGGCGATGCGGGTGCGCACGCCCGCCGCCGTGCTCGGCGTGCGCGGCACGCGCTTCCTCGTCAAGGCGAGCGGCGCCGGCAAGGGCAGCTAGGAGCAGGAACCGTGAAACCAGCCATCCTCGGCTCTCTCGCCGTCGCCGCGCTGCTCGGCCTCGCGGCTTGCGCGGAACCGCGCCTCAGCGACGATCTGTTCGTCGTGCTGCCCGAGGAGGACGGCACGGTCGGCGAGGTCACGGTCAGCGACGGCGAAACCACCACGGTACTCAACACGCCGCTCGCCGCGGCGCAGGTCGACCGCGCCGGCGCGTTGAAGCCCGCGGAGGTGACCGACCAGGACGTCCAGACGATCTTCCAAGGCGCGCTGTCGGCGCAGCCCATCCTGCCCAAGCGCTACGTGCTCTATTTCGAGCAGGGCACCAACGTGCTCACCGCCGAATCCCAGGCCGCGTTCGAGAGCGTCTTCGCCGACGTCGAGCGGCGCCCGGCGCCCTCGGTCGAGGTCATCGGCCATACCGATACGGTCGGCGCCCAGGACTTCAACGCCGACCTCTCGCTCGAACGCGCCACTGCGATCAAGGACCTCCTGACCGCGCGCGGCATCGCGGCAGGCTCCATCGTCGTGGCCGGGCGGGGCGAGCTCGACACGCTGGTCGATACCGCCGATGAGGTCGGCGAGCCGCAGAACCGCCGCGTCGAGATCACGGTGCGCTGATCAGCCGACACCCTCATAGCGGATCGCCAGGATCGCGATGTCGTCGGACTGCGGCGTGCCGGCGGCGAAGGCGTTGATGTCGGCATAGAGCGCCTCGACCACCAGCTTCGGCGTCGCGTCGGGCGGCAGACGGGCGAGCAGCGCCTCGATGCCCGCCATGCCGTACAGCCTTTGAGCGCCATCATGCGCTTCTGTCACGCCGTCGGTCACGAGCACGAGCGTATCGCCGCGCTCGAGCCGGTAGGATTCGACCGGATAGGGGTAATCCTCCACGATGCAGAGCGGCGGGCCGCCCTCGCCTTCGAGGTGCCGGACCGGAGCGCCCGGCCGATGCAGGATCGGCGCGTCGTGCCCGGCGATGCAGAACTCGAGCGCGCCGCTCCTCAGATCGATGATGCCGGCGAGCAGCGTGACGAAGAAGTCAGCGGTGTTTTCGCGCGAGATTTCGGCATTGGCGTCCTGCATCACCCGATCGATCCCATAGTGCCCGCGCAGGATGTTGCTCTTGTAGAGCGCCTTGGTGATCGCCATGAAGAGCGCGGCCTGCACGCCCTTGCCCGAGACGTCGCCGATCACGAAGAAGAGATGGTCGTCGTCGATCAGGGCGAAGTCGTAGAGGTCGCCGCCGACCGCGCTCGCGGGCTCCAGCATGGCGTGGACGTCGAAATCGCGGCGCTCAGGGAAGGCAGGAAACCGGCGCGGCAGGATGCCGAGCTGGATCGAGCGTGCCGCGGAGAGCTCGCCCTCGATCCGCGCCGCGGCGCGGCGCTGCTCTTCTAGCGCAAGGGCGAGCCGGCGGCGCTCCCGCTCGGCCGCGATGCGGGCCGTCATCAGCATGACCGTGTAGATGATGCCAGAGGCGACCGCGATTGCGGTGGGGTCGAACAGCACACCGAACCGGTCATAGGCGAGCCAGGCGCCGGCGATCAGCAGAACGACCAGGCCGACATAGGCGAGCGGGCTGAGCGCGGGGCGTATGGCGGGCACCAGGGCGGTCGCCAGCGCGCCGAACACCGCGATCAGCGCGACCTCGACATAGCCGAGCCAGCCCGGGCGCGACAGCGTGGCGCCGGTCAGGATCGCTTCGACCACCTGGGCGTGGACCTCGACGCCGGGCATGCGGGCTTCGACCGGCGTGGCCTGGAAGTCCCCGAGGCCGAGGCTGCTCGAACCGACCAGCACCAGGTGGCCCTTGAGGCGGCCCGGCGGCAGCCTGCCCTCGACGATATCGGCGGCCGTGACGAAGCGCTCCGGGCGATGCGGCGTGTAGTGAATCCAGAGCCGGCCATCGGGTTCGGTCGGGATCATCGCCGGGCCGACCCCGATGGCCGAGACGCCGCGCTCGTCGCGCACCAGGTTGAGCCAGGGCGCACCGAGCGCCTGACGGATCATTTCGATCGAAAGCGCTGGCACGATGACGCTGCCGATGGTGACCGCGAGCGGCACGCGGCGCACGATGCCGTCGCGCTCCTTGACGACGGTCAGGCTGGCAAGGCTCGCGGCGTTGCGGGACAGCACGTCGACCGAATGGAGCGTGGTGTCGAATGCCGGCAAGGCCGGCCTCGGATCGCCGCCCTTCTCGCGCACCGGCGAGACAGCGTAGTGCGCCGGCAGCGGCACGCCGCCCTCGGCCTGCCGCAGCGCGCCGATGCCGAGCACCACCTTGGTGCGGCGAAAGCTCTCGGCCAGGAGGTCATCGTTGCGCGGCAGCGCGCGCAGGCGCGCCCGGGTTTCCTCGTCGAGCGCCGGCAGGTTGTCGGCGAGCCGCTCGGGCGAATACCGGTCGGGCTCGGCGAACAGGACGTCGAAGCCGATGACCGGCGCGCCGGAAGCGGCGATGCCATCGACGAGGCGCGCCATCAGGTCGCGCGGCCAGGGCCACTGCCCGAGGCGCGCCAGGCTCTCCTCGTCGATGTCGACGATGGCGACCGGCGCGGCCACGTATTCGCGCGGCTTCAGCTCCTGCAGCAGGTCGAACCAGCGGAGCTTGAGGCTATCGACCGGCGCCGGGTTCAGGGCGCGGACCGCGGCCAGCGCAATGATCAGGACGACGGCGAGCGGCGCGCCCTGCCAGCGGCCGAGGCTGCGCAGCCGGCCGAGCAGCCGCGCCACGCCCAACCAAGACACCCTGCCTGCCCCGGCCACGGCAGCCGGTCAACGACCATGCGCGGTCAGAGCTCGATCTCCATGCCGTCATAGGCGGAGGAGACGCGCATCCGGCCGGGCCGAGCCCGCTCCTGGTTGATCTCCTCGTACCGGACGGTCTCGGCCAGCAGCTCCTGGAGCTTCGCATCGCCGTGGATCGGCTCGTGATGGAACATGCAATAGTGCTTCACGCCGGCCCGGTGACAGAGCTCGACGCCGACGATGTTGCTCGAATGGCCCCAGTCCGCCTTCACCGACACCGCGTCGGCAAGCGAATACATCGCATCGAAGATCACCAGGTCGGCGTCCTTGAAGAAGGCGACGAACGCGGCGGACTCCTCGGGGCGGTCGAGCCGGTGCTCGGAATCCGTCGAGTAGACGACCGCCTTGCCGTCCCGCTCGAAACGATAGCCGTAGGAATCGCCGGAGTGCCGCTGCTTCATGGCGCTCACCTCGAGCCCCGCGACCTCGTGGCGTCGGCCCGGCTCCAACGTCACGAATTCGATCCGCGCACCGAGCGCCGAGAAATCGACCGGGAACCACGGCGCGCTGTGCTGGGTGCGCAGCGCCGTTTCGAGCGAAGCATGGCAGCCGTGAATCCTGATGAGGTTGCCCGGCGCATAGGCGGGCGGGAAGAACGGGAATCCCATGATGTGGTCCCAATGCACGTGCGACAGGAAGACGTTGAAGACCCGCGGCCTGCCGCGATCCGGCCTGCCGGACAGGCTATGGGCGAAAACCCGGACGCCGGTGCCGAGATCGCACAGCACATATTCGCCGCTTCCCGCGTCGATCTCGACGCAGGCGGTGTTGCCGCCATAGGTGCCGGCGATGGCGAAGTCGAGCTTGCCTTCGATGAAGGCGTCGATCTTCGCCGGGCTGCTCAGATCGGCGCCGGCGGCGCGCTCGAGCGCGGCGCGCACCTTGGCGCGGACGGCGCCGGCATCGAGCGGCGCGGCGAGAGAGCCGCGCGTCCCCCAGAACCTGACCCGCATCGCCCATCCGCCCCCATGCCGCGCTGCGCGGTGCGCCGCTCGCGCCCTATCGCCATCAACCCGCCCTGAACACGGCGGCGGCCTCGGCCGACATCGAATCGAGCGCGTCGGCAATGTCGCCGAAGGCCGGAATAATGCGGTCGAAACGGCCGATCTGGAAGACCTCGTTGACGCAGGGGCGCATGCGGGCCAGCGCGATCCGGCGGTTGTTCTTGCCGCTCTCCTTGGCGGCGATCATCAGGACGCGGAGGCCGGCGCTGCTGACGAACGGCACGCCGTCCATGTCGATCACGATGCCGCCGATCCGCGGCTCGCGCGCCGCGAGCAGGCCGAGCAACCGCCCCTGCAACTCAGGCGAGGTTTCCTCGTTGACTCCCCCCGTTACGCGCAACAGCACGATGCCGGCAAAATGTTCTTCTTCGATCCGCACCGCGGCCTCTCCATCCGGTGCCGCCACCAAATCGCAGCTGGCGCCAAATCAGCGCTTAGCATCTTGCCGATGAGTTAGGCGTGACAAAATATAGTTTAACGAGATAGTGAATGAATAGACAAGAAGGCGACTAGATATCTTCCCGTCAAGTCGAACCGGTTGTACCGGCCGCGTCTTGCGACGAATAGGCGGCGGCGGCCGGGCCCGAGATTGCCTCGAGCGCCGCCGATAGCTTGTCGTGCACCGGGATCACCTTGTCGAAACGGCTGATCTGGAAGACCTCCCTGACCACCGGCCTGAGCCCGGCCACCGCCAGCTTCATGCTCGCCGCCTTGGTCTCCTTGGCGGCGAACATGAGCACGCGGAGCCCGGCGCTGCTCATATAGGGCACGTTCGCCATGTCGATCACAAGGCCGGCCATCCGGGACTGGCCCAGGCGTGTGACGACCTCGCCCAGCCGCCTCTGGAGCGCCGGGCTGTTCTCCTGGTCGACGCGCCCTGCCAGTTTCAGGACCACGACATCGGCATAAGAGATTTCGTCGACCTTCATCGCCGCCGCTCCGCCCCGTGCTCAAGACCGGCCGAGATTAGCCGAAGCGGGACGCGCTGGCGCATGCTTTCTATGGCGACGCCTGCTTCGTCGGCCTCCCGCGGCTCAGCCGCGCACGACGGGCAGCTCCAGGTGCGAGGCGCGCGCGCCATCGTGGAAAACCGTCTGGTTGGCGACCACCAGGCCGAACGGCGATTCGCTGCCGGGCGGGCCGCCGGTGTTGGGGTTGCGGTCCCATGCCGGGAAGTTGCTGCTGGTCACCTGCACGCGCAGCTTGTGGCCGGGCTTGAACTGGTGGCACACCACACCGACCGAGATCCGATACTCGTAGACGCGGTTCGGCTCGATCGGCCGCTCCGCGCCGGTGCCCTCGCGATAGCGCGCGCGGACCACGCCTTCCTGCAGGTTGATGGAGCGGCCGTCGGGCGAGACGTCGCAAAGCTTGACCACCCAGTCGGTATCGACCGCCGTGGTCGCGGCATGCAGCACCGCCGTGACCTTGCCGGCGACCAGGAGCGGCGCGTCGAGCGGCGCCGAGGTGTAGATCAGCACGTCGTTGCGCAGCTCGACGCCGGCCTGGTCCGCCGGGCCCATCGGCGTGTTCTGCGGCATGCAGCAGGAATGACCACCGGCGCTCTGCACCGGCACCTCGGGGCTGTAGATGTAGAAATCGGGCGGCTCGTCGCCCGGCGCTTCGAACGATAGCGCGCCGTTGCCGGATAGCGAGTTGGCGCGGCCCTTGCCGTGCAGGTAGAGGTTTTGGATCTGCGTGCCGGGCAACGGCCATGTCGGCGAGTTGCGCCAGCGGTTCTCGCCGGTCACGAAGACGCGGACCTTCGGGAGGCCGTCGAGCGCCTCGCGTTTGCCCTTCAAATGCGCATCAAACCAGGCGAGCTGCAGCTCATCGATCACGTTCTTGGCGTCATCGCCGAAGTCGATGCAGCCGACCTGCTGGGTCCACGGGATGTGATACCAGGGCCCGACGAACAGCCGATGGTCGGCCTTGCTGAGCGCGGCGAAGCGCTCATAGGCCTCGATCGTCTGGGTGATGAAGCTGTCATACCAGCCGGAAACATGCAGGCACGGGATCTCGACGGCCTCGATGCGCGGCGCCAGGGCGAACTGCAGCCAGTACGCATCGTAAGTGGGGTGGTTGAGATAGTCGGCGAGGAACGGCATCAGCGGCGGATCGACCAGGAGCGGGATGTCGCGCAGGGTCTGCGTCGGGCTCCAGCGCCCGACGCAGGAGGCCGACGCGCGGATGGTCTCCAGCATGGCGGCATCGCCCTTGCGGCGCGCCTCCTCCCAGGCGAGCAGCACGCCCCAATCCATCACGGCCGCCAGCCCGAAAGTGCCGCCGACATGGGTGAAGCCCTCGTACATGCCCTGCGGGTAGAAGCCGGGGATGGCGGTGATCAGATGCGGCGGCCTGGCGCTCGCGGCCAAAAGCTGGTTCACGCCCGGGATGGAGAAGCCGAAGCTCGCCACCTTGCCGTCGCACCAGGGCTGCGCGGCGATCCATTCGATGGTGTCGTAGCCGTCCTCGGCGTCGCCGAGCAGCGGATAGTACGTGCCCTCGGAGGCGTAGCGGCCGCGGCTGTCCTGGATCACGGTGGCGTAGCCGTGCCGGGCGTACCAGGCGGGGTGGGCGTAGACATAGGTCTGCGCCGCGTTCTTGTTGTAGGGCTGGCGCTGGATCAGGGCCGGCGCGGGCCTGCCGTCCGCCGGGCGGAACACGTTGCAGCGCAAGGTGACGCCGTCGCGCATCCTGACCGGCACGTCCTGCTCGAAGACGACGCCGCTGCCCTCGCCCATCTCGATCGCCATGACTGTCCCCCTGCGTTTTGCCGGCGCCTTCGACCGGCGCTACTTGAACAACGAAAGGCGATCACAGGCAATGCCGCTCTGACGGCGGCGCCGACATCTCTCGCGACGCGCGTGCAAGCGAAGCCGCCTGGCGCCCCCGCCTCGCCCATGGCTAGGCCGTTCGGCCGGTCCGATGCACATTGACTCATGCGGTTTCCGAAGGTGAATATTCGTTCACCGTTCGACGGCCGGCAGCGCTGGTACGCTGGCCGCCTCGATACGCGAATCAAGGGGGATGCAAGACGATGAGCGCACGGAAGTTCGGCGGGCTTAAGGGCCTCGCCGTCGGCATCGGCATGACGGCTGCGGCGTGCCTCGGCATCGGCGCCGGCGATGCCGCCGCCAAGACCGCGGACGGCAAGTACCTCATCTATTACAGCATGAGCTATGTCGGGAACGCCTGGCAGACGGAAGCGAAGAACGCCGTCACCGCCATGGCGAAGACCGCCGCCTACAAGGATCGCGTCGAGCTGCGCACCCAGGCCGCCGGGGCCAGCGCGCAGAAGCAGATCCAGCAGATGAACGCGATGATCCAGGCCGGCGCGGACGCCATCCTCGCCTTCCCGATCTCGCCGACCGCGCTCAACGGCGTGATCAAGAACGCCTGCGAGAAGGGCGTGGTCGTGGTGGTCATCAACGGCGTGACCGAGCCGTGCGCCTATGTGGTCAAGGTCGAGGGCGTCAAGTTCGGCGCGATGAAGACCCAGTGGGTGATCGACCAGATGGGCGGCAAGGGCAACATCGTCACGGTCACCGGCGTGCCCGGCGTCTCCTACAGCGAAGACCATCAGCAGGGCTTCGAGGAGACGGTCGCCAAGTATCCCGACGTCAAGGTGATCGGCGAACTGGTCGGCATGTGGGATCAGTCGGTTGCGCGCGTGAAGATGCGCGAGTTCCTGGCCACCCACAAATGGGAAGACATCGACGGCATCGTGGCCGGCACCGGCTGCTACACCATGTCGCTGATGCAGGTCGAGGACGGCTACTACCCGGAGCACCCGATCATCCCGTGCGCCGGCGAATCCTCGAACGGCGGCCGGCTGCAGATGCTGCCGGTCGATTCGGGCATCGAGGGCGCGCTCGGCCGCAACGGCCTTTCCGCCGGCTCGGGCCTGTGGGCGGTGGCCTATCTGCTGAAGGTCGCGGTCAACGTGCTCGACGGCAACAAGCCCGAGAGCAACCCGATCTACTACAACGACGCGATCGTCAACGTGACCAAGGACAACGTGAAGATCTGCGAGAACGGCACGGCGGAAGAGTTCTCGTCCGGCTGCAACGCCATCGCGCCGGGCATCATCCCGCCCGACTACGCGATCGACTTCTGGTCGCCCTACACGCCCGAGCTCGGCTTCAACGCGGCGCTGGTCGGCGAGCCCGATTATTGAGATCGCCCGCCGCAACAGCAGACGCCTAGGTTGAGAGAGGGCCGCGGCATGCTCGCGGCCCTCTGAGCTTCCGCGCAACCGTCACGGGCCGCGATGGACGCCAGCATCCCTGCCATCGAGGTCGAGGGGCTCTCCAAGCGCTTCGACGCGACGGTGGCGCTCGACGATGTGAGCCTGTCGATCGGCCAGGCCGAGGTGCGCGCGCTGATCGGCGAGAACGGCGCCGGCAAGTCGACCCTGGTCAAGATCCTGAGCGGCCTGGTCCGGCCCGAGCACGGCACGGTGCGCGTGTTCGGCGAGGCGGTGCCGCTCGGCCGGCCCAAGGCGGCGCACCGTTCCGGCATTCAGACCGCCTTCCAGGAACTCACGCTGATCGGCGATCTCACGGTCACGCAGAACCTGCTGCTGCCCTACGAGCCGGTCGCCTTCGGGCTGATCCGGAAGCGCCAGGCGAGGCGGATCATCGAGGCCAGCCTCACCCGCCTCGGGCTCGGCCACATCAACCCCGAGAGCCTGGTGAGCGACCTCGACCTGCCGACCCGGCAGAAGATCGAGATTGCCAAGGCGATCGGCCGCCGGCCGCGCGTGCTCTTGCTCGACGAGCCGACCTCGACGCTCTCCGTCTCGGACGTCGACTGGCTCGGCCGGCTGATCGAGCAGCTCAAGGCGGACGGCGTCACGGTCGTCTTCATCTCGCACCGCATGGCCGAGGTGCGGCGCTTCTGCGAAAGCGTGACCGTGCTGCGCAACGGCCAGCATGTCGGCTCCTACCGGATCGGCGAGGTGAGCGACGAGGACGTGGTGCGGCTCATCATCGGCCGCTCGCTCGGCGCGATCTATCCGAAGCGCGAGGACCATCGCCGGCGCGACGCCGCGAGCCCGGCGCTGGCCGGCGCCGGGCTGACCGCCGGCAGCCTGCTCAAGGACGCCTCGTTCGAGCTGTGGCCGGGCGAGGTGCTCGGCATCGCCGCGCTGCAGGGCATGGGCCAGCTCGAGCTGTTCGAGGCGCTATTCGGCGCGACCGGCCTCAAGGCCGGCAGGATTTCGCTCGACGGAAGGCCGGTGACGCTGGCCACGCCGAGCGATGCGGTCGGCGCCGGCGTCGGCATCAGCCTCGTGCCGGAGGACCGCAAGACCGAGGGCCTGTTCCTCAAGCTGTCGGGCAAGGACAACGCCTCGCTGCCGGTGATCAACCGGCTGTCGCGCCTCGGCTGGGTCGACCGTACGGCCGAGAAGAAGGCGGTGGACAAGGTGTTCGCGCGGCTCCGCGTCCACCCGCGGGCGCTCTACAAGCCGGTCGCCTCGTTCAGCGGCGGCAACCAGCAGAAAATCGCGATCGCCAAATGGCTGCTCGCGGACAGCAAGGTGCTCCTGATGTTCGACCCGACGCGCGGCGTCGACATCGGCACCAAGCATGAGATCTACGTGCTGATCCGCGAGCTCGCGGCGCAGGGCCACGCGGTGCTGTTCTATTCGACCGAGACGCCCGAGCTGGTCAACCTGTGCGACCGGGTGCTGGTGATGTATCGCGGCCGCCTCGTCGCGGAGCTCAAGGGCGACGAGATCAGCGAAGAACGCCTGATGACCTATGCCCTCGGCGGCGAGGCGGCGCCACGCGCCGCGGCGGGGGCGCGGCCATGACCGGCATCGACGCCGCGGCGCCCGCCCGCCCGAGGATCGGCTGGCACAAGCATGTCGGCCGGGAGCGCGGCCTGCTCGTCGCGGTGCTCAGCTTCGTCGCCATGTTCGTCTTCCTCGACGCGCTGGCGCCCGGGCCGGTCAGCTATTTCGAGATCAGCTTCCTGACCGCCAACACGGCGCCGCTGGTGCTCGCCGCCATGGGGCAGACGGTGGTGTTCCTGCTCGGCGGCTTCGACCTCTCGGCCGGCGCGACGCTGTCGCTGGTCAACGTGACGCTGGCCTCGTTCATGGGCGATTCGCCGGCCAGCCAGATCGGCATGGCGTTCGCCGGCGTCGGCATCGGCACGGTGGTCGGTGCCTTCAACGGCTTCTTCATCGCCTATATGCGGCTGCAGCCGGTGGTGGTGACGCTGGCCAGCATGTTCATCATCCTCGGGCTCAACCTCTTGGTCATGCCGGACCCGGGCGGCTACGTGCCGCCCGGCTTCTCGACTTTCTTCCTCGGCGACGTGATTCCCGGCGGCTTCCCGGCGCCGCTGCTGGTCATCCTGCTCGCGCTCCTCGTCTGGGTGCTGGTCAAGCGCACCCGCTTCGGCACCGCGCTCTATGCGGTCGGCTCGAGCGAGGACGGCGCGTTCTCGAACGGCATCGCGGCCGCCCACACCAAGTTCCTCGGCTACGCGCTCTCGGGCGCCTTCTACGGCGCCGGCGGCGTCTTCCTGACGGCGCAGACCGGCTCGGGCGACGCGCTGGTCGGGCGCGACATGCTGCTGCTGATCTTCGCCGCCACCATCCTCGGCGGCACGCGCATCGGCGGCGGCAAGGGCGGCTGCCTCGGCACCGCGTTCGCCGCCTTTACGCTCACCCTGATCGTCAACGTGCTGCTCGTGCTCAACGTCGATTCGAGCTATTCGCCGATCGTCGAGAGCGTGGTGCTGATCCTCGCCGTGATCGGCGCCACCATCGGGCGCGATTCGCGCGTCGCCGAATATTTGCGCGTGGCAAAGCTCAAGCTGGTGGGCCTGAGCGAGCGCAGCCTGCCGGTCTTCCAGCCGGGCTCGAAGGAGCGCCGCGCCAAGCTCCGGCCCGACTGGACGCTGCGCCCGGACGACGAGCTCACCGGCTCGCCGCTCCGCCAGTGGACGACGGTGAACTGGGAAGCGCTCCGGCTCATGCTGCCGGCCTGGGTGCTCTTCGTCATCGTCTACGTCGTGGTGCTCGCCGTGATCGGCGGCGGCTCGTGGGGCACGCACTATTTCAACTCGCTGCTGACGCTCGCCCTCTTCTTCACCGTGCTCGCGCTCGGCCAGGGCGCGGTGGTGCTGACCGGCGGGCTCGACCTCTCGGTGCCGCACACCATCGCGTTCGCCGGCGTGGTGCTCGCCGCGGTCGCCAACGGCGCGGACGGACCCGCCTACTGGGCGATCCCGATGGTGCTCGGCATCGGGCTCCTGGTCGGCCTGGTGAACGGCCTCGGCGTCGTCCTGTTCGGCATGCCGGCGATCGTGGTGACGCTCGCGACCAACGGCATCATGCAGGGCCTCGCCCTGCTCTATACCGGCGGCATCCCGACCGGGAAATCGCCGCCCGCCCTGCAATGGCTGTTCAACGAGCGCTGGCTCGGCTTCGCGCCGGCGGCCTGGATGATCATCCCGATCGCGATCGCCTCGGTGATCATCCTGCACCGCACCAGCTTCGGCCGCCGCGTCTTCGCGGTCGGCAACTCGATGCGCGTCGCCAGGCTCTCGGGCACCCGGGTGGACCAGACGCTGGTCGGCGTCTACATGCTGAGCGGCCTCTGCTCGGCGCTCGCCGGCGTGCTGATGACCGGCTTCAGCGGCATCTCGTTCCTCAGCATGGGGATTCCCTACCTCCTGCCCTCGATCGCGGTGGTGCTGGTCGGCGGCACGCTCGCGACCGGCGGGCGCGGCCACTATATGGGCATGCTGGGCGGCGCGCTGCTCTTGACCGCGCTCGGCACGCTGGTCACCGGCTCCTCGGTGCCGATTGCGGTGCGCGACATCGTGTTCGGCGTCGTCGTGCTCGGCGCTGTGCTCACCTTACGCGAACGCAGGGCTTGATAAGTGCCCTCAGTCACCGGGCGCGCGGGCGCGCCGTTCATTGTTGTCGAGCCCTCAGTCGCCGGGCGCGCGCAGTCGCGCCGTTAGGCGCGCGGCGACGCGCGACACGCTTGGCTTTCGCCGCATAAGCGGCGCGGCGCAGTCGCGCCGGCCAAGTGTCGATGAGTACGCTCACCGACACTTGGTACGAAGCGGCCATGCCGGCAAACAAAGAACCCCGCCTGAACCAGCAGGCGGGGTTCCGTTTCGGCTCATGGCCGGTCTACCTCTAAGGTAGATAAGGTGTGGCGTTCCGGCGGCTGCACGGCCGAGGCAGCCGCGGACGCGCCAAACTAGCCTCTCTCGATTTATCGGCGATCGGGGATGGTCTGGCCGTCACCTGCGATCGCTAGCCCCGATCGTGGCCCCGCTCTTCAGCAGGGCCCTACCGGCTGGCCCGGTGGAGTTTCATGCATCGGCATCCCTCCCGAGCTGTGGTTGGTACGATCGTCGCGGCGCCCTGCCGCTCCGGCTCTCCAGCTCCGCCCTTGGAGCGATCGCCTCGTGCTGGCGCGGCGCTCGCCGACGCAACGAGCATGCGACTCGCGACGCGGCCATGTCAAGCGATGCGCCGCCATCGCAAGCCGGCTCGATCGGCGCCAGCCATTAACCTTTGCCGGCGAAACGGAAATGCTCCGCGGCCCGCCACATGACGGAACGTTGCACCCGGGCTTGCAGCCTGTTCGGCCCATGGGGTAAAGAGGCCATCCCCAACCTGCCGAAACCGATCCCCGCGGAGGGGTGCCGGAGTGGTCGAACGGGGCGGTCTCGAAAACCGTTGTACCCTTTGGGTACCGTGGGTTCGAATCCCACCCCCTCCGCCATTTCTCTACTGCTAGAGACCGCCAAACGTGGCCAGACAACGCCAAGGGCAGCCCCGGATTATGGGCGATTATAACCTTGAGAAAGCAATTTCCCGATGCCCCACCGCCTCGACGGCCTGTTCGATTTCGAGGTGATGAGGCGGTTGTTCGGGGACGATGAGGCCGAGCGGGCCCTACTTGTCCAGTACGAGCTTGTAGAGTGCGGCGGCGGCGCGGCCGATGTCGTCCACCACGACCTCGATGTCTGACACGGAGATCGGGTGGTTGCTGGTCCTGAGCTTTCCGCGGGCGGTGGCCCTTAGCACGCTCGCACGCCCGTCCGTGTAGGCCCAGAAGCCATGCACGATCCGGTTGCGGCCGTTCTGGGCCTTCGTCAACAGGGGCTCGACCTTGCGGAACCGTTCGAGCCGCGGATAGCTCGGCGTCAACTCGGAGACCAGGGCCTTGAGAACGTCCATGCGGAGCGGCCAGGGCATATGCGCCGTGACGACAGCGGAGCGGCTGTCGAAGATGTCGAACCCGGCAAACTTCCTGATCGAGAAATCGACGGCCACTTCGAGCTGAGCCCATTGGACACAGACTTTGCCGATGGCGGTGAGGTATGCTTCGGGCAAGTTGATCTTGAGATTGTCGGGGTATGTCACGTTGTCGAAATCAGGCATAGCGGCCCCCAAGGCGAAGCGGCGGAAGCTCAAAGAGGCGCAAACGATCGAAGTCGAACCCGACGCATGGGATCGTTTCGAGCGCGCGGTCACCAAGATCGTGCCGCCGAAGCGGCCAAAGCCGAAGGCAAAGAGAACTTCGTAGGCCACCACCGGCATCCGGATTGGAAGCCCGGATCAGAAGTCGAAGGCATATTGCCTAGGCCAGGAACGCCAATGAGCGCAGACGTGCTCAAAGCGCCCGAGCCGCCAGCGTATGTACGCGTGAACGTACACAGCCTTCGGCTGCGACATGGCGTCAACCATGTCTTCCTCCTTGTCATAGATACGGGCTTGGAGGCCCGCGGCTCGGGTTGCGACATACAACCCCGCCGCCCAGACTGAGCCCGGCCTTTCGGCCGACTATGACAAGGCGCCGGTGGTGGCCTGCGAAGGAGTCTACCGCCCGGAAATCGAGTCGTTCAAACCCGTCTGCGGGCTAGGAGGCGGGCCAGAACCGTCTTGCGGGAAAGCCGCTTAGATGACCGCTTCCCGGCGATCAATCCGCCGATAGGTCAGGCGCTTGCCCTGAATGCCCTTCGCAGCGAGCGCAGCGCGCTCCATATCGGTTAGGTCACGGCTGTTGTAGCGGAAATCGAACTCGCCAAGGTAACGCTTGAGGTGCTTGGCGCTGACCCACTGATAGTTGCCGTTGATGCCGCGCTTGAGGATCGAGAAGTAGTTTTCGACGGTGTTCGTGTGCCAGAAGCCGCCGCGAACGTACTCCTCGATGGAGTGATTGACGGTGCCGTGGCCGGCGAACTCGCGGCCGAGCTTGGGATAGACGGTGCTTTCGTCGGTCATGAGGTAGGACTTGCGCGAAACCTGCTTGTAGATCGCGGGGCGCAGCGTCTTGGCATTGACGCGCTCGACGTGCATGGAGCGCACTTGCCCTGACGCTCGACCAGCGCCACGACGGGCTCTTTGGCGCGGACTTGGCGGCTCTTGCGATTACCAGCCTTCGGGCCGACATAGGTTTCGTCAGCCTCGACCACCTTGTTCTCGCCGCCAAGCGGGCCGAAGGTGCCTTCGCGCATGGCTTCGCGGATGCGGTGCGTCATGAACCACGCCGTCTTGTAAGGCAGGCCGAGCATGCGGCTGAGCTGGTTTGTGCTCATGCCCTTCTTTGACGCGGAAAGCAGGTAGATCGCCATGACCCACTTGGTGAGCGCGATCTTGGAGCGTTCGAACAGCGTGCCGACCGTCACGGTGAACTGCTTACGGCACTCGTTGCATTGGTATAGGCCGGCGCGATGAGCCTCGCCCTGGAGGGCGGTGGCATCCCCCTCGCCGCAGTGCGGGCACACCGGGCCATCGGGCCAGCAATGGGCTTCGAGCCATTCGCGCGCCTTGGTCTCATCGAAGAAGATCGGGTTGGCTAAGTCGTTCATGGTTCGCCTCGAAGCCTCTATGACTTCAAGGTAGTAGCGGCGCGTAGCTTTGTCAAGGTGATAATCACCGGATTATGGGACAGATTTTCAATCCAATCGTTGATGGTGTTAAATTTAAAACCAACTCACTATAACAATTTTAACAAAACAATGCCAGGATTCGATATATGCGCGTAATTTATTATATAATCAAATTTATTTTCATGGGTTTAATTAAGGATGAATCATCTCCTCGTTATAAACCCGTTCGAGCTCCTATCGATCCGAATATAAATAAAAACAAGGCACCAGAAAAACATATTACAAAAGATGATATAAAATATCTCCCGAAAGCAAAGGTTATACATATCATCGATGGAGATACAGTTATAGTATCTAGAGATTGGTATGAAATCACAATTCGACTTGATTCTATCGATTGCCCCGAAGATGGTCAGCATTGGGGTGATATTGCTACATACGGCCTTATAAAACTGATTGGCGGACGAAAGATTCACATTGAAGAGCATGGGCTGGATATCCATGGAAGAACATTGGCCACAATTTATGTTCAGGATTTTCATAGAAATGAATTGATCAATGTAAATGAACGGATGGTTACTCTGGGCCATGCTTGGGTCATGCGCAGATTTTATGATCATTTACCCAAGGATAGACAAGACAAATTGAATCGTTTGGAACGCTGGGCCAAATCAAAGAAGGTTGGGCTGTGGCGAACATCAAATCCCATACCACCATGGAAATGGAGGAACGGAGGATAATTTTCCTGGGAACCCTCCGAAGATCGATGGCGGGACAGAGCTACCCGAGGTTGCCGCAACGTCCGTCTTGCAGTCGGCACGGCTCGGCACCATCGCTTCGCCAGGCCGCGTCGACTGTTCGTAGCCCTGCGACGGCACGGGCATAACCAAGTGGAGGATATCCGATGACGCAGGAACGCGCGGTTCTCGCCGGAGGCTGCTTCTGGGGCATGCAGGATCTGATTCGCCGCTATGACGGGGTGATCTCCACCCGCGTCGGCTATACCGGCGGCGACGTGCCCAACGCCACCTATCGCAACCACGGCATCCACGCGGAGGCGATCGAGATCATCTTCGATCCGGCGCGGCTCACCTATCGCCGGCTGCTGGAATTCTTCTTTCAGATCCATGACCCGACGACATTGAACCGCCAAGGCAACGATCGGGGCATGAGCTATCGCTCGGCGATCTTCTACACGAGCGAGGAACAGAAGCGCGTCGCCGAGGATACGATCGCCGACGCCGACGCCGCGGGCCTGTGGCCAGGAAAGGTCGTGACGGAGGTCGCGCCAGCAGGCCCCTTCTGGGAAGCCGAGCCCGAGCACCAGGACTATCTCGAACGGATCCCCAACGGCTACACCTGCCACTACATCCGGCCGGATTGGAAGCTGCCGGCAAGGAATGCAGACTCTAAGTCGCACGCCGCGGAATAGAGGCTTTGCACCGCCCGAAAGGCCTCGTGTCGTTCGACAGGAAGCGCGTCGTGCCCCGTATCCACACAGATTGATCGCGATCATACGATCGCCGCTCGATGACAGTGTCGGCGCAATGCCGGCATAGATGTGCGTATCGTAGGGCAAGCCGCGGAGAAGAGAGTGGCGGCGGGACCGTTGGCGGGCTGTCTAATTCGACCTTGAGCCTCGAACTCGGCCGCAGGCGCGCGCGGCCCTCCGTGTCGCCTTGATCGAGGAGGCGAGAACGGCTTGAGGCGCCCCACTGCCTGCGGAGCGCCCCCTACCGGCGGCTAGTTGACCGGCGGCTTCATGGCCAGGGAGACCGAACCCTGAAGGATGGCGTTGGCGCCGGTGTTCTGCTGCACGTTGGCGATGCCACCCTGAGCCGAGAAGGTTCCCGAGACGTCGCCGCTGCCGACGTTGGAGACGCACTCCGGGCAGCCGGGAACCGGGTCACTCCCTCCATTCGATGGTGATTGCACCAGCCACGAATTGCCAGAGATCGTTGCCGAGAGCGAGGTGGCCGATAGGGTTTCGACATGGCTGCCCGACAGGTCGAGCACCCCGGTCTGATCGCCCATGCTGGAATCGATCGAGATGTCCACGGGGCTGTCGTCGCCGGTTGTGCCGGCGATGGCGCTGGCGGAGCTCTTGATATTCGAGCGGGTCGTGATGATGGAGCCGGCCGGCGCTTCGTCGATGTTGTTCGTGATCTCGACGGGGCTGTCGTCTCCTGTGGTGGCGGCGCTGCTCCCTGCCTTGATATTGGAGCGCGTGGTGTTGATGCCGGCGGCCGGCGCTTCACCGACGTTGGTCGTCACCTCGACGGGACTCTCATCGCCGGTGTTGTTGACGACCGGCACGGCAACCGCCCTGACATTGCCTATCGAATTCTTCGCGGTGTCGTGGCTGGTTTTCATGGCGCTGTTGACGGTCGCGACGGGATTGTTTCCCGAAGGCTTGACATCGATGACCGGCTTCATGCTGGCATCCGTCGTGATACTCACAGGACTATCGGCGCCGGCGGTGTCGATCTTGATCCCGTTCTCCTTGATGCCGAAATCATCGGCGGATGCCGCGGCGCTTCCGATCGTCAAAAGCGTCGCCACGAAGATTGCTCCCAACTTCATGATGCTCTCCAAGGTTGCGCGGCCGGCCTGCGGCACATGCCAACGACCGGAGCTCGCGCGTTGCGGGGCGAGGTCCGAAACCAGTGAAGTTCATTGGCGAAAGCGAAAGGCGGGGTCCAGATGCAGCCAGTACCCCGCAGGCAGACGCTATAGGGAAACCTGCCGCCGCAACATCGAAATCAGATCACATCGGGCCCGTGCGGGCCGCGTGCCCGCAGGGCGATAATTCCCCTGCCCTCCGCGTGGTGTCGAAGCAACCCGGCGCCGATCGACGCTCAACTGACAAGGCCTCCGGTTGCCAGCATGGCCCGCTTGTGCTGATCTGGCGGTCGTGCACCCCACTCTGAGGCTGGCATGGCGACGATCCCTCGTACCGAAGCCGAAATCGAAGTCGCCAGTACCGGGCGCCGCGTCATGCCCGGAGGGGGCTTCGGCAACCTTTCCCATGACATCGTGATCCGCGAAGGTCGCGGCGGCCGGGTGTGGGACATGTCGGGAAACCGATATGTCGATTTCCTGCTGGGCTCGGGCCCCATGCTGATCGGCCATGCGCACCCCGACGTGACCGCGGCGGTTCACGCCCAAGTCGCGCGCGGCACCACGTTCTTTGCAAACAATGAGCACGGCATCCAGCTCGCCGCCGCGATCGTCGATGCCGTGCCATGTGCCGAGCAGGTCCGCTTCACCTCGAGCGGCAGCGAGGCCACGCACTATTGCATGCGGGTCGCGCGCGCTTACACGCAGCGCTCCAAGATCATGAAGTTCGAGGGTGGCTTTCACGGCATGGGCGATTGGGCGCTGATGAGCATGGCGCCCAAACAGCCGGGCAACTTCCCCCAGGCGACGCCGGACTCCGCCGGCATTCCCGACGTTCTGACCGGCGAGATGCTGATCGCCCCCTTCAACGACGCGGAAGCCGCCGCCGCGATGATCGCATCCAACAAGGCTGATCTCGCCGGCGTCATCGTCGAGCCGCAGCAGCGGCTGATTCCGCCGCGTCCCGGCTTCCTCGAGGCGCTACGGAAGGCCACGGCGGCGCACGGGATTCCATTGATTTTCGACGAGATCGTGACCGGCTTCCGCCACGCCTATGGCGGCGCACAGGAGTATTACGGCGTGGTGCCGGATCTCTGCGCGCTCGGCAAGGCGGTTGGCGGCGGCTTCCCGCTCGCAGCTTTGGCCGGGCGCGCCGACCTCATGGCGATGTTCGATCGGTCGCTCGCCGGCGACGACAGATTCACGCCGCAGATCGGCACGCTCTCCGGCAACCCGGTCGCGGCAGCGGCCGGCCACGCGACGCTCAACGTGCTCCGCGCGCCCGGCACCTACCCGCGCCTGTTTGAAGCCGGCCGCCGACTGATGGACGGGCTCGGCGCCGCGATGAGAAAGGCCGGGCACACGGCACAGATCGTCGGCGAGCCGCCCATGTTCGAGGTGTTCTTCACCGACCGGCCAATCCGCAACTATCGCGACGTGATTACAGCCGACATGGAGAAGCTCAAGCGCTTCAACCGGCTCTTGCTCGAGCGCGGCGTGCTCAAGGGCGACACCAAGTTCTACGTTTCGACCGCGCACGACGACGCCGACATTTCCCATGCGCTCGCCGTTTTCGCCGATGCCGCGACCGCCCTTGGCTGATGTGATCACCGCAGTCAACGAAGAGCTCTATTCTGAAACGCCGAAGCAGGGTTCATCCGGGGCATATCAAGCAAATTCGGGGGTATTGATTTACGGGCTACGGAGACTTCATGGCTGAGCGAAAGAGCTACGACTACATCGTGATCGGCGCCGGCTCGGCGGGTTGCGTAGTGGCAAACCGGCTGACGGAAGACCCGGGCATCCAGTTGCTGCTGATCGAAGCCGGTGGCAAAGACCGCAGCATGTTCATCCACATGCCGGCCTCGGCCGCGATCGCCGCGCGCAACCCGGACCTCATCTGGAGCTATCTGACTGATCCCGAGCCGGGGCTCGACGATCGTGAAATCAGTGAGCAGCGCGGCCGCGTGCTCGGCGGCTCGTCATCGATCAACGGCATGGTGGCCAATCGCGGCAATCCACGCGACTACGACGGCTGGGCGACACAGGGATTGCGCGACTGGTCGTTCGCGCACTGCCTGCCGTATTTTCGAAAGATGGAAACGTTCGACCGCGGAGCCAGCGACTATCGCGGCGGCGAGGGCCCTCAGCATATCGAGACATGCTCGGCGACCAATCCGCTCGATCAGGCTTTCATTGCCGCCGGCAAGGAGGCCGGGCATCCTTTCACCGAAGACCAGAACGGCAGGCAGCATGAAGGCTTCCACATCGCGCAGAAATTTACCCACAAGGGCGTGAGATGGAGTTCCGCCAAGGCCTATCTGGAACCGGCGCTGGCACGGCCGAACCTGACGCTACTCACTGAAGCGCAAGTGCATCGGATCGTCTTCGACGGCAAGCGCGCCGTCGGCATCGAGTATGGCCGCCGCGGCGTGACCCAGCGCGCCGAGGCGGAGCGCGAGGTGATCCTGTGTGGGGGCTCGATCGCTTCGCCGCATGTTCTGCTGCTCTCCGGCATCGGCGACGCGCAACATCTGGCCGAACATGGCGTGAAGCTGGTTGCGCATGTGCCGGCCGTCGGCCGCCACATGGAAGATCACCTGATCGTTCCCATCCAATACGGTACCGACAAACCGGTCTCGGCGGCACGGCATCTGCGCACGCGACTCGGCCGTTGGCGCGTCGGCCTGCAATGGTTGCTGCTGCGCAACGGTCTCGGCACTTCGAACTTTTGCGAGACGGGTTGCTTCTTCCGAAGTTCGGATGGGGTCGACTATGCGGACCTGCAGCACGAATTCTATCCGCTTTGTGCGAATCTGGGCTCCTCGGAAAGCAATTTTGCGGACGGGTTCATGTTCTCGATGGGCCTCATGCGGCCGGCCAGCCGCGGCTGGGTCAAGCTCCGATCCGCCGATCCGAACAAGCATCCTGCGTTCCGCTTCAATTATCTCGAGGCGGAGAGCGACCGACGGCAGATGATCGACGGCGTTCGCCGCACGCGCGAGATGGTGCGCCAGCGCGCCTGGGATGAGTTGCGTGGCAAGGAGATGACGCCCGGCCCGGAGGCAAAGACGGACCAGGAGATCCTTTCCTGGGTCCGCTCGATTGGCTCGACCGAGTACCACCCCTGCTCGTCATGCCGCATGGGCACCGACGAATCATCGGTCACTGACGGCGCCGGGCGCGTGCACGGCTTGGAGGCGCTGCGCGTGATCGATGCCTCGATCATGCCGAGCAACGTGACGGGGAACCTGAACGCGCCCGTCGTCATGATTGCGGAGAAGCTTGCCGATGCGATGCGGGGCCGGTCGCTGCCGCCCGCGACAGCGCCGGTTTCCTGAGCTCCGCACGCGGAAATCGGCGCGACGGCACCGGGATACTGGTTCGGCTCGACCGCCATCATCCGGTTATAATCAAGCAGCCTGGTGAGGGTGCCGTCAGCGCGATGGCATGGTCCGCCGATGGAGAGCGCCTCGCGCTCGGAACCGAGGGCGGGCTCGTCGGCCACCTTCGGCTGTCGGACTGGAGAGCCCCGCAGCCATGAGCGGGGTCGGGGAAGAAGACAACCATGGTTCCTCCGCGAAGCGGACGAACAGGCGTCATGGGGAAGCCGATGAGCTGGCCGATGGCGCTCGCTCGGCGCCTGCCGGGCATGGCCTTGGTTCTTCTCTTCATGGCGGCCGGCGTCGGCGCTTCGCCTGCTGCGGCGCACCCGCATGCCTGGATCGACCTGCGCAGTACCGTCATCCTGGACGAGACAGGCAGCATCGTCGCGCTCGAGGAAGAGTGGCTCTTCGATGAGTTCTACACCCTGTTCGCGATGGACAGCCTGCCGCCGTCCGGGGACAGCATGGACAAACGGCTGACTGATCTCGCGCGGCTCAACCTGGAGAGCCTGCAACCCTATGGCTATTTCACCGAGGTCCGCGCCGACGACGCTAAGGTGGCGCTCGGCACGGTGGAGGAGTTCGAAACCGCGCTGCGCAACGGGCGCATCTGGCTTCGCTTCGTGCTCCCGCTGGGGCGAAGCATCGATCCTAGAAAGGAGCAGATGAGCTTCGCCGTGTTCGATCCGAGCTACTACATCGAGATCCTCCATCTGAAGGACGATGTCATCGCCTTCCGCGGGAAGGAGGTGGACGGCTGCGCCGGCCGGATCATTCCGCCCACCCCCACGGACGAGGCGATCATGATGGCGGCGGCGCTCGACCGGAACGCGGCGTCCGATGACACGCTCGGGGCGATCTTCGCCGAAACGGTAAAGGTGACGTGCTGATGACCGCGCGTGTCATGGTTCCCGCCGCGCTTATCGTCGGCATCGTCTCGGCATCCCTTCTCTTCCTCCTTCTTGTCCGTCACGGCGATACCGGCCTCTGGTCTCGCCTCGTTCTCGAGATCCAGCACATCCAACGCGACCTGCATCGCCAACTCACCGGTGCGATGCACGCCGTCGCGACCGGGGGAGCCTCGGCCGCCTGGAGCCTGGTCGCCCTGAGCTTCCTCTATGGCGTGTTCCATGCGGCGGGGCCGGGGCATGGCAAGCTCGTCATCTCGACCTACCTGCTGACCCAGGAGAGCCGGCTTCGCCGCGGCATCGCGCTGTCGCTGATCGCCGCGTTCGCGCAAGGCGTCACGGCCGTGCTGATCGTCGAGGCGACCGTAAGCCTGCTCGGGCTGACGCTCCGGCAGGCCGACGGCGCAGCGACCAAATTCGAGGCGGTCAGCTACGCCCTCGTCGCGCTCGTTGGGGTGCTCTTGATCGTGACGCGCGGCCGCCGCCTGGGCGCACGCCTGTCAGGTCGCTCGCCGCCACATGGCCACGACCACAGCCATGGCGAAACCTGTGCCGACTGCGGCCACGCCCACGGGCCACCGCCGCACCTCGTCGAAGCCCCGGTGTCGGTGCGCACCTTGATCGCGCTTGTCCTTTCGGTCGGCATCCGGCCATGTAGCGGCGCCGTGCTCGTGCTGCTCGCTGCGCATGCGCTGAACCTGCCATGGGCCGGCATCGGCGCCGTGCTGGCCATGTCGCTCGGCACCGGATTGACCGTGTCCCTGCTCGCCACCCTCTCGGTCTACTTCCGCAAGGGAGCCTTGCGGCTGGCAGCCGCGCTGCCGGGCCGCGCCGCGGGCATCGCGACGGCGATCGACGTCGTCGGCGTGATCGGCGGCCTCGTCGTTCTCGCCGCAGGCGTGCTTCTGCTGCAATCGGCCTGGCTCACCCCGGCACACCCACTGCGATGACGGGAGATGACCGGGCCCGGTCGAACCTTGTTCCGCCGGATGCGTCGGTTCAACATGGAACCATGACTACAACGCCGACAATGCGGCCGGAGCGTCGTTCCGAGATCGCCTGCCCATCCTGCGGCCATCGCAAGGTAGAAGAGATGCCATGGGATGCGTGCCAGTTCTTCTACGAGTGCGAGGGCTGCAAGATTCTGCTGCGTCCCAGGCCGGGTGATTGCTGCGTATTCTGTTCCTACGGCTCGGTGCCCTGTCCGCCGATTCAGATTCAGCGTCTAGGTGGCGATGGCAGTTGTTGCAGTTCCTGAAGATTGACGCCGCCGCTGCCACGTGCTCCCGCAGATCCAGCGAATACAGTCGGACCATGGGTGCTGGCCTCCTTCCCGGCACGCGCGGCGAATCACATCCCCGTTCCGGGACTCCCCTCCCGACTCAATCAGGCACAAACGCGCTCCAGCCATTGAGGGCTACTCTCCGGAGAGACCCTTCAAGGCGCCGCCGAGCGCGCCGAGCCCGGCCAGGGTCGTCGCCTGCCCCTCGCAATCGGGCGGACAGCCCGGCGGGCTCGCCCGCGCGGCATCGGCGCCCGAGGGCGGCTTCGGCGGCGCGACGAGCCGCTCGCCGCCGACGCCGGCCGCCGGCGGTGTCAGATAGGCGTCGCGCTCATTGCCCCACTGCGACAGCTTGCCGGCGTCACCCGCCGCGTTCCTCGAAATGTGCCGGTAGGCATCGCCGCTCGCGTCGTTCGCCTCGCGCAGCTTCTGCTCCGCGTGCTGCCGTGCCTGTTGGATGTCCCGCTCGTGCTGAAGCACCTGGTCAGGCGGCACCTGCTTGGCTTCGAGTTCCTCATAGCGCTGCTGCGCGGCCTGATAATCCCCGAGCGCCTTGTTCTCTCTGGCCAGTGCTTCCCTGACTTGCGCATCGGTCGGATGATCGGGCACGCGCTGCCTCGGTCCAGGCGGCGGCTCTTCGCCGGCAGCCTGTTTCTGCTGCGGTTGCGGCTGCGTCTTTGCCGTGCCGATGTCCTCGCCGGCTTGCCGCTGCGGCTGCGTCTTGGCTGTGCCGATATCCTCGCCGGCCTGCCGCTGCGGCTGTGTCTTCGCCGTGCCGATGTCCTCGCCGGCCTGCCGCTGCGGCTGCGTCTTCGCCGTGCCGATGTCCTCGCCGGCCTGCCGCTGCGGCTGCGTCTTCGCCGTGCCGATGTCCTCGCCGGCCTGCCGCTGCGGCTGCGTCTTCGCCGTGCCGATGTCCTCGCCGGCCTGCCGCTGCGGC